>CBFIHP010000022.1:0-8231 GCA_965662355.1 Planctomycetota bacterium
TGGAGGCCGCCCAGCATGTACGCTGCCTGGTACAGCGGCCCATAGCCGCCCTGGACGGAGCGGCGGACCTCGGCGGTGGCGTTGGCGCGTTCATGGCCGACGCGTTCGATGAGCAGCTCGATGCACTCGTCGGAGGTGAGATCGCCCAGGTGGAAGCCGAGTGAAAAGAGGATGCGCGCGCAGCGGTGCTTGCGCCAGAAGAGCATGCCGACGCGGTCCTCGGCGGACTGGGCGAAACCCTCGTCCCACAGCAGCATCTCCCAGTAGAGCGCCCAACCTTCGCCCCAAAAGGGCGTACGGAAGGGGCTTCGATACGAACGGTAGCGCGAGTTCATGAACTGCTGCAGGTGGTGACCCGGAATCAGCTCGTGGTGAACGGTGGCCCGCGAGAAGTGCACGTTGTTGCCGCGCATGCTCATCAGCTTGTCGGCATGGTCCATCGACGCCGTGGGGAAGGAAACGCTGATGACCTCACCGCCCGTGAAGTAGGGCGTGAGTTTCTGGCGTTCCGGACTCATCATCTCCATGCGCCACGCGTTCTTGGCAAAGGTGGGAATCGTCAGAAGCTCGTGGGACTCGAGGAAATCGATGGCCTCCTGGGCCAACGTGCGGATCAACTCCGGTTGCTCGCCAGGGGAGACGTGGCGCGTCTTGACGTGTTCCTGTGCGGCGCGCCAATCGTCCCCGAACCCGAGTTCGTTGGAAGCCAGACGCATCTGTTCATCGCACCAGGCGAGTTCCTTCTTGGCGATTGCAACCAGTTCCTTGGCCGAGTACGGAAGCAGCTCGCGTGCCAGTTCGATGGCGAGGGCATCCGCGCCGATAGGATCGCCGAGGATGGTGTCCTTGTCGCCTTCCTCGACACCGGCGATCTTCTCGCGCAGGTGCTTGGCGTACGACGTTAGGGCCTTGTCCGCGGCGTCGTACGGCGTCTTGCACCACCAGCTGAAGAGTGGGTCGTATCCGGAATAGTAGCGGTACCAACGCCTCAACGTGTCCCGTAGCGAACGCGTCTGGGATGCGGCACGGTTGGCGATGAGACGCGGCACTTCGATCTCGTCCTCGTCGGCATCCGCCTCGCCCGGTGCCTCGAGACGTTTGCGCAACTCGTCGATTTCTTCGCCGAGGGCATTGAGTTGCTCCGCGGCCCACGCGCCATCGAGCGGCGCCAGCGCCCGTCGGGATTCCTGCAGGTGAATGATCGTATCGGCGAAGGGCAAGAGCTCCCGTGTTTCACTCCACTTGAGCTCGCCCAGGGCAACCTTGCGCAGTTCATAGGCCAGCTTATTCCTCAGGAGCAGCCAATCGATGCGGTCATCGATATCGAATCCCTCGAAGTCCAGGCCATCGAGTGCAGCTCCCCACGTTTCGAGAAACTCCCGCTCGCGTTGACGCCTCTGGGGCGAAACCGAAACGTCCCACCAGCGCCTCAAGGCCCGCAGATCGGTGGAGTAGCGCGCAACGGCGTCGCGCATCCCGTCCTCCATGAACGTCCGCGGGTCGGGAAGCGTGTAGTACGGCTCCGTCTGGGGTAGGGGGGCGAGGGCGAGAAGTGCGGTGGCGATTAACATTGCGTGCACTCTACTCCCCAATCGCGCCCGCGCCGAATGGGGAAGGTCTGATGTCGGGCGTGCAAGCAAGCCCGGGCGCTCTTTCCCCAAACACTCGACGGCTTCATGGCCGCGATCGATCGCAGCCCCGCATTCGGCGCGCCGACGGCGGGAAATCCAAACGCTGAGCGGATCAGCGCGCGAGTAGCCGGGTCGCTGCCTGCGCGATCTCCTCTTCGGAGATCAGTACGGTCGAGCTTGCGGGGCCCAGGGGTACATAGCAGTCCGCGGCTCGCACCGAGCCCAGGCGCCCGCTATAGCTGCTCTCCGCAAGGTTGGCGACGACGGCCTCGGCGATTCCTCCGGTTGCGCGGCATTCGTCGGCGACCAGCATTGCGCCACAAGCCTCCGCGTGTTTCGCGATGGCCTCGAAGGGCAGGGGGGCGATCCAGCGCAGGTCCAGGACGCGGGCGTGAATGCCCGCTTCGAGGAGGTGCTTGGCGGCGCGGAGCGAGAGGCGCAGACCGTTGCCGTAGCTGACGATCAGGATATCGCTCGCGTCTTCGTGATAAACACCGACCTCGCCGGGCAGGAGTGCACCCGAGGCCTCTGGCGTGGGCTTGGGATAGCGAGTCAGCCAGCCCTGATCGCCGGCTTCGTGGAGATCGCGTTCGTGGTACAGCGCGATGGGCTCGAGGAAGACGACGACGCGTCCGCAGGATCGTGCCAGGGCGACGCAGCCGCGCAACATGCGCGCCGCGTCATCGCCCTTGGAGGGACAGGCGATCGTGATGCCCGGGATCTCGCGTAGCGAGCCGATGGAGTTGTCGTTGTGGAAGTGTCCGCCGAAGCCCTTCTGGTAGGCCAACCCGGCGATACGGATGACCATGGGGTTCGTGAACTGGCCGGTGGAGAAGAACGACAGAGAACAAGCTTCGCCGCGGATCTGATCGATCGCGTTGTGCACGTAGGCCAGGTACTGGATCTCGGGGATCGGCAACAGGCCGATGTGCGCGGAGCCTTGGGCGACTCCGAGGATGGTCGTTTCATCGAGCAGCGTGTCGAACACGCGCGCGGGTCCGAAGCGCTTTTGCAGCTGCGCGGTCACACCGTAGACGCCGCCCTTCTTGGCCACGTCCTCGCCAAAGGCGATCGTCTCGGGGCGGTGGAGAAACTCGTCTTGGAGGCTCGAATTGATGTGCGCCGCAAGCGTCTGGCGCGTCGGGCTCTCGTTGTTCTCGGGCAGGGTCGTGCCGAACACCTCGCTGCGTTTCGCGTCTCGTTCGGCCCAGGAGGCCTCCGCACGCACCTTGCCTTCGTCGTAGGGCGCCAGGGGCTTCATGACCTCTGAGCGGGCCGAGAGCTTCGGAGTAGCCTGCGCGGAGGGGATCGCGTCACGCACGCGTTGGCGTACCTTGGCCACAACGTCACGTAGCGCGGCGGGATCCGCGGCGCCGCATTCGATCAGCAGTTTGGCGTTGGCCAGGAGCGGATCCTGGGCCTCGATGGCGGAGATCTCCTCCCACGTGTGATAGGTGGTCTCGACATCGCTTCCCGCATGACCCCACAAGCGCACCGTCGAGAGGCGCAGGAAGACCGGGCCGCGTGTCGTGCGGCAAGCGTGGATGGCGCGCCCGACCGCATCGTGGACCTCGTCGAGCTCGCCCTCGGCATCGAAGTACATCAGGTTGCGCATCGATGAGAAACGATCGCGGATCCAGCCGCTGGGAGTCTCGACCGAGATGCCGATCCGGTTGTCCTCGCACACGAACAGGATCGGCGTCGGCCGTCCACCGCGGAAGGCGTAGCGCGCCGCGTTCAAAGCCGACAAGGCCGTCGCGTGGCTGGCGGAGGCATCGCCGAACGAGCAACAGACGATCGCATCACTGGAGAGCGGCAACTCCAGGCCAATGCGCTTTGCACGCGATAGCGCGAAGGCCAGGCCCACGGCCTTGGGCAGGTGCGAACCGATCGTGCTGGTCTGGGGCGGTACCCACATGTCGCGGCTGCCGAAGACCTTGTGCCTGCCTCCGGAGGTCGGATCCTCGGCGGAAGCCATCAACCCGAGAAGCGCGTCGCGGATCGCGGTTCCGGATTGTGCCCGTCGCGAGCGAGCTTGCATGAGGGCGCCGGAGCGGTAGTGCAGGAAGCACGGATCGTCCGTCCGTAGTTGGGCTCCCAGTGTCGCGTTCTGTTCGTGCCCTGCACTCGAGATCGTATAGAAGCTGGCCCCATCGCGCTTCAACTCGCGCGCCACGACATCCAGGGTGCGGCTGGTGACCTGGTCCTCGAACAGTTCGCGCGCTGCTGCCGCGGTCAGGCTGGAGCTCGGCCGGAGGGCGTCGTTCGGGCCCAGGAGCGTTTCGGCGGCCTGCGCGCCTTGCAGGTACGCGTCGAACTGCTCTTCGACGACTTTGATGCGGTCGGAACGGGTTTCGATCTTCAATGCGGAAAGACTGGGCGAGGGTTGGAAGCGGGAATGGTACCGCCGCGGACTCCGAGGAGGGTGGCGAGCCCTGGGAATCTCAGTCCGCTTCTACTCCGACCAGCGGGTGTCCGGTGTCGGAGAAACGTGAGTGATGCGCATGCGCTAGCGATCCATTGGAGCCGACGCCGGCGCGGTGATGACGCGCCCCGCCTCCTCGGATTCGTAGCTCGCAACAATCTTCATCGCGACAACCTCTCCCAGCACACGGCGAATTCTTCGCGCCGTCCATTCCGTGACTTCGAGCCGGTGATCCTCCAACGCCTCGCGCATTCTTGGATCATTCTCCGCCTCCCGGGCGGCGTCCAGCCGATCCTCCGCGTGTAGCAGAATGTTGAGGAGCTCCAGGTGCTGTTGCCAGGAGAGATCCACCTCCTGGGCGATGTGCCTGGCACGCTCTCCGACCTTCGAAACGAGAATTTCGCCCGCGACTTCGCCGCTGAGCACTTTCGTCTCAGGGCTCGAGGTCCCTGCCGCCGATGTCCCTGCCTGGACCTCGGCCGCGCGCGGGCTTGCATCACAACTGCAAAGAAAGCCCAGCGTCGAACCGGCCAACAGGCCGCAGGCTGCAAGAAGCGGCATCCCCATCCTTGAATCCCCGAAGACCCATCCATTTTACGCTTTTCGAGCGCGGGTGGGGGAACTTCGATGGAGTCCCTCCGTCTCACCGAAGGCCTCTTGTGAGGCGCAGAATCCTTCCAAAATTGAGATACAAGTGGGTCCAGGGCGCGTATCTACGACATTCGCCACCCGTGGCAGCCCTCCCGGTCTCCAGATTGCTTCCCACCCCCCGCCCCTTGTCCTTCGAAAAGCGCAGTTCTCGGTTTGCAACGCTGCCCGCGTACGCCCTTCTGGGCGTGCTCGGCCTGCCCGGGGTATTGGGCGTGACCGCGGCGTTGCCGGTGGCGTCAGGGCCGCCGCAGGAGCTGGATTCCCACCAGCGGATGGTCGCTGCGCTCACGCGTATCGCCGAGAATTCCGACCGGGACCACAGCTATCTCGAGACCGACCGACTCAAGGAGTACCGCGTGCGCCTGGATGGTGCGCAGGATCTGCCGCCCGTCGAGCATGCCCGCTTGCTCTTGACCCTGGGTCTGCTGGAGCTTCGAAGCGGTGATCTGGAGCGCGCCGTGGAAGCGTTGCGTCGCGGATATGGGCATCTCGCTCCCTTGGGTGATGGCGCCTTCCCACGCCTGCGCTCACGGATGTGTTTCCAGTTGGCCCTCGCCAACCTGCGCTTGGGTGAAACACAGAACTGCGTCGCACACCACAACGAACAAAGCTGCATTCTCCCGATCGGACCCAAAGGGCGTTACAGGGAGAAAGCCTCGACGCGCGAAGCCTTGCGGCTCTTTCTCGAATTTGCGGACATGGAGAATTCCGGTTCACCACGCGTATCGTCCGCACGTTGGTTGGCAAACATTGCCGCCATGGCCCTGGGTGAATTTCCCGAGGGCCTGCCCGAGAAGCACCGACTCCCTGCCAGCCTGTTCACCAGTGACGTTCCCTTCCCGCGCTTCACGAACGTCGCCCCACGAGTTGGGTTGGATGCCCTCGACATGGCCGGCGGCGCGGTCGTCGAGGACTTCGACGGCGATGGTCGCTTGGATGTTCTCAGCTCCAGCTGGGATCCGGGAGTGTCGCTCCAGCTCTTCGTGCGCGGCGCGGACGGCAGCTTCGTAGATCGCGAAGGCGACAGTGGCCTCGACGGGATCACCGGTGGCTTGAACATCAACCACGCGGACTACGACAACGACGGCGATGCCGATGTCCTGGTCCTGCGCGGCGCTTGGCTTCGTGGAGACCAGGGGCGCCAACCCAATTCACTCCTGCGCAACGATGGCCATGCACGTTTCCGCGACGTGACCTTCGATGCCGGCCTTGGTGACGAGCACTATCCGACCCAAACGGCGGGTTGGGCCGATTACGACAACGACGGTGATCTCGATCTGTATATAGGCAATGAGGCCTCACGGATCTTCCGTTTCCGTTCCCAGCTGTTCGAGAACGATGGCCAGGGTTCCTTCAGGGACATCGGGCGCGAAGCGGGCGTCATGAACATGCGCTATGCCAAGGGCGTGGCCTGGGGCGACATCGATCGCGATGGCTGGAGCGATCTTTACGTCTCCAACCTGGGCGGGGGCAATCGGCTTTACCGCAACGAAAACGGGAAGCACTTCCAGGACGTAGCCGCGCTCATCGGTGTGGCCGAACCCCGGGACAGCTTTGCGTGTTGGTTCTGGGACTACGACAACGATGGAGCCCTCGACCTCTACGTCAGCAGCTACTACCAGGGTGGTGCCATCGACAACCAGGGCAGTGCCGAAGGCCTGCGCCTCTATCCGGTCGTTGCCGACTACCTGGGGCTCGAGCACGATGCCGAATCCGCGCGGCTCTATCGGGGCGATGGCGCGGGGCGCTTTGTCGATGTCGCCGCGCAGGTCGGTCTGGATCGGGTCTCGATGCCGATGGGGGCCAACTTCGGTGACCTCGACAACGACGGTTGGTTGGATTTCTATCTGGGCACGGGCTATCCGTACTACGACGGCCTGATGCCCAACGTCATGTACAAGAGCCTCGATGGGGAGCGCTTCGCCGACGTGACCTTCGCGGGCGGCTTTGGTCACGTGCAGAAGGGCCACGGTATCGCCTTTGCCGATCTCGATGATGACGGCGATCAAGATGTGTTCGAGCAGATGGGTGGCGCCTTCCGTGCGGACGCCTTCGGGAACGTGCTCTTCGAAAACCCGGGTTTCGGAAACCACTGGCTAAAGCTCGAGCTTCAGGGGCGCGGCTCGAACCGCCTGGGCGTCGGCGCGCGCGTTCATGTCTTGATTCGCGAGGGGAACCGTACCCGTTCGATTCACCGTCAAGTGGGAACCGGAGGCAGCTTCGGAGCGCACCCGCACGTCCAGCACATCGGGCTCGGCGCTGCCAGCAAGATCGAGGTCCTGGAGATCACCTGGCCGGCGACAGGCCAGAAGCAGCGCTTTCACGACCTGCCGTTGGATCGGAAACTGACGGTCGAGGAAGGCGCGAGCGCCCCGAGAGTCGAAGCGCTGAAGGCGCTGCCCTTCGAAAGATAATCCCGGAGGCGAGAGGCCCTAGGCCTCTTCCAGCTCGAAGCCTTCTTGGCGATCCAGCCGCACCTCGCCGCCGGAGGTGGTGACGTGCACTGCCTTGTCTTTCAGGACGACGTTATCGACCTTGCCATGGACGCGGGCTTTCCAGAGAAAATAGCCCTCCGGATCCACGAGGCAGACGCCCTTTTCGCACCAGAGCACCCAGGGTCCGGGTGGGCCCTCGAGGATGCCGCCGTAGATCCCGCCGAGGTTCGTGAGGGCGGCCCGGATCTGGCTGTCGAACTCGATTTCGGCGCCCTGGCCGGAATGGTCGGCCGAGCAGTTGGGGCAGCTATCCTGTACGTCACCGTAGACGGACAGGCAATTGGGGCAGCGAACGAGTTCCATGGGGGGTCTCCTGTGGCGGGCGTTCGAGTCTACCGGTAGGGTCCACGCCATGTCAGCGGCAGAGACAGGGGGAGCCCCGAAAAAGAAACGCAGCGCCGGAATTCCGGCGCGGGTTCTCGTGTGTCGGCTCGGGGCGATCGGGGACGTCGTGAACGCCCTCGTATTCGCCACGGCCCTGAAGCGCGAACGACCCGAGGTCGAGATCGGGTGGGTCGTGCATCCCCTGGTGGAGCCCCTCGTCCAGGGCCATCCCCATGTCGATCGCGTGCACGTGTGGCAGCGGCACGCGGGCTTTCGCGAGTTCCGCCGTGTCGTGAACGAAGTGCGCTCCGTGCGCTATGGCTTGGCGGTGGACCTACAGCGCATTCAGAAGTCCGCCCTCCTGGCGCGCTTTTCCGGAGCCCCGCGGGTTCTGGGCTACGACAGAAAGCGCGCCAAGGAGCTCAGCTGGATCTGGTCCAGCGAACGCATCCAGCCGGGCGACCCACGTGCCCATATGGTCGAGCACTACCTCGAGTTCGCCCGCTACCTGGGGGCGACGGACGCCGGTGCCGAGGGCGGCCTGCACCACTTCCCCGCGAATTCCGAGGCCGAGGCCTGGGCGGATGACTGTGTCGCTTCGCTCGGTGGGGCACCGCTCTTGATCAATCTCGGTGCGACGAAACCGGCCAATCGCTGGGAGCCCGAGCGCTTTGGCGAGCTGGCCGCCAAGCTCGCGGAGCTCAG
>CBFIHP010000022.1:8330-49058 GCA_965662355.1 Planctomycetota bacterium
CATCCCCCTGGCCCTGACCGGCGGACCTGGGGATCGCGAACTGGCCGATCGCGCACTCGCGGCTGCGGGAGACTGCGGGCTACGCGACCTCGTCGGTCGGACGGACCTGCCACAGCTGATCGCGCTTCTCGGCCGAGCGCGGCTGTTTCTCACCTGCGACACCGGTCCCATGCACATCGCCGCCGCCCGCGGCACACCGGTGGTGGCGCTCTTCGGCGCCGCGGATCCGGTCCGTACCGGGCCCTACGGAAAGGGACACCGTGTCATCGGCGAGCTGCCGAGCTGCGCCCCCTGCGAACACCGCCACTGTTCGCAGCCCCGGCACGTTTGCATGGAAGATCTGACGGTCGACGCCGTGGCTGGCGGTGTGCGCTCGCTGGTGTCGGAGCGCCTTGTCCCGTAGCGGGATCGACGAGGCCCAGGTCGACGAGGCCCGAGTGAGAGAAAGGCGAGACCCGGAGGGGGGTCTCGCCTTTCCGGCCGGGGGGCCAGCTGGAGGAAGAGAGGTCCAGCCACAGAGAGAGGAGGCGGGGGCCCAGCGTGGTCCCCCTCGGTTCAGGAGGGTCTGTCGCCAGGGATACGCTTGCTCCCGGCCGTTCGTGACCGCTCGTCAGTGACTTACCTGTCCGGTACGTTTCGACCCCTTCCCTCGCCTGCGGGCCACCTCCGAGCTTGCGTTCACGGTCCGCATGCCTCTACCGTTCCAACACACCCATGAGCCAGGAATCAAACGAAGGACGTGGCGGCCTACGCCGGGAATATCCGATCTACGTCGCGAACGAAGCGCTCCAGCCGAATCGTGATCTCGAAGTGCTGGACAAGTTCACGGGCCAGGTGGCCACGCGCACCGCCTACGCAGATCCTGAGACGATCGAACGCGGGATCGTGGCTGCGGTTGAGGCTTTCCAGGAGCTGCGACGTTGGCCGGCCTGGAAACGCAAGGGGATCCTGGAACACGTTGCGCGCCGGCTCGGCGAACGACACGAGGAGTTCTCTCAGGTCCTCGCCGTCGAAGCGGGCAAACCGATTCGCGATGCCCGAGGCGAAGTGACCCGCGGGATCGACACCTTTACCTTGGCGGCCGAGGAGTCGACGCGCATGTACGGAGAGGTGCAGCCGTTGGACATCTCGCCGCGGGCTGATGGCTACGATTCGCTCTGGCGTCGCGTCCCTGTCGGGCCGTGCAGTTTCATCTCGCCTTTCAACTTCCCGATCAATCTCGTTGCACACAAGATCGCTCCGGCCTTGGCCGTGGGATGTTCGTTCGTGCTGAAGCCTGCATCGCGCACCCCCATCGGTGCCTTGCTCCTGGGGGAGATCCTGGCCGAGACCGACCTGCCGAAAGGAACGTTCAGCATCCTGCCGTGTTCGCGCGCGGGAGCGGATCTGTTCACCACCGACGAACGCTTGAAGCTCCTGTCCTTCACTGGATCGCCGGAGGTCGGCTGGATGTTGAAGTCCAAGGCGGGCAAGAAGAAGGTCGTCCTGGAATTGGGTGGCAACGCTGCTTGCATCGTGGATCGCGGTGCCGACCTCGACTATGCGGTAAAGCGCATTCTCATCGGAGCCTTCTATCAGTCGGGACAGAGCTGCATCGGCGTGCAGCGCATTCTCGGACATCGCTCGATCTATGCGAAGCTATGCGAGCGGCTGAAGGAAGAAACGGCCAAGTTGAAGTCAGGGGATCCGTTGATCGATGACACGTTCCTCGGTCCCTTGATCAGCGAGGGGGATGCGAAGCGTCTCGAGGAGTGGACGAACACCGCGGTCGAACGCGGCGCGAGCGTGCTGGTCGGCGGACGCCGGAGCGGCGTGTTCTTCGATGCCACGATCCTCGAAAACGTGCCACGCGATGCGGACGTGAGCTGCCGGGAGGCCTTCGGACCTGTGACGACGCTGGAGCCTTTCGACGATTTCGATGCCGCTCTCGAGGTCGTGAACGACAGTGACTTCGGCTTGCAAGCCGGGGTTTTCACCAGCGATATTCACCACGCCTTCCGGGCCTTCAACGAACTGGAAGTCGGCGGCGTCGTCATCAACGACGTGCCCTCGATGCGCGTTGATTCCATGCCCTACGGCGGCGTCAAGGACTCGGGGCTCGGGCGCGAGGGCTTGCGCTTCGCCATGGAAGACATGACGGAGATTCGTCTGCTGGTCTTGAACCGCATCGGTCGCTAGGAACTCCGAGAATTGACTACACCCAGCTGTTTCCGCTGGCCGAAGACCCCGACGAGCTCCACAACCTCCGCGCCGTACCCGCCCAGGGGGAAGGCGTCGAGAGCATGTTGCAGCAGCTCGAGGAATGACAGCGACGAACGGACGATCCGCATCCCCTGTATGTCGGGACACCAGAGGCTCCGGACGTGGATCCAGCGGGTCGCGATTGCGCGCCGAATTCGTGGGGCTTGCGCTCGGTTGCCTGTCCGTAGCGTGCGGGACGGAAATCGAATTGCCCCACCGAGAGCTGCGCGGAATCGTCTCGGCACAAGCCGCCGTGCGTTGCATGGAGGGGTGGGTCGCTGATTCGGGAGCCCGCGTTCGCGTGAGTGAACAACCCGGGACCTTTCACATCGAGCTCGACCTTCCGCCGGAGCGCTGGTTCTCCCCGGGCAGGCGCGTGTACTCGACGGAGTTCTTCCTCGGTTTCGACATTCGCTTCCTCCCGGCTCGGTCCGCGACGCTCTTCGCGGGCGACATGTCGCTACCCGAGCTGGAACGCGCGCAGTTCGATGGCGGTGAAGCGGGTTTCTTTCTGCGCTCGAGCGAGCTGAACCTGCGTGTCGGCAAGGGGGAGCGCTTGCCCAAAGACCTGCGGCTGGTCGTACGCTATCCCTTGGCCGAGCGCGGTGGGGGCGAATGGTCTCCCTTGGTTGGTGGCTACAGCGGACAGGGCTTGGCCGTGCCTTCAGGGACCGCGGTCGAGATCGTGACCGATGTGCTTCCCGGTTCCTACCTGCGCTTTCATGCCGTGGGTGAGCCACTGGCGATCGGCTTCCGCCAGCTGGAAGAGTGTCGCTTGACTTTCCGCGTGCATCTGAACGACGAGCTGATCTTCGAGGAGAGCGAATTCGTTCACCGCATCGGCAAGGGGCGCTGGCACGAACTCGCCATGCCGGGTGAGGGCGCGCGTGATGCACGCCTTCGATTTTCGGTTGCTGGACCTCCGGCCATCGCTGCCTTCTACCAACCGACTCTGGGCCCTCGGGCCGCCACAAAGCGTGAAGGGGACAGGCGTCCAAACCTGATGCTGGTCGTGCTCGACACGCTGCGCGCCGACAGCCTCCAGTTCTACGGCGGTGATCCCGAAGTCGCACCAAACCTGAATGCCTTCAGCGACGAGAGCGTGCGTTTCTCGCGCGCCTGGTCGTCGGCCTCGTGGACCCTGCCCTCCCACGGCTCGATGATGAGCGGTCTGCATCCCGAACAGCACGGTGCTCTGTACGAGAATCAGTCACTGCCGTCCGCCCATGTGACCCTGGCCGAGCACCTACGTGTGCAGGGCTATCGCACCATGGCCGCCACCGAGGGGCTCTTCGTGTCGCGCCGTCACGGCATCGACCAGGGCTTCGAACTGTTCTTCGCGAACAGCCTCGGCATCCTCCCGCACACGCTCGAGAAGGCAACGAGCTTTCTCGAAGCCGACGACGGCCGCCCCACGTTTCTGTTTCTGCACACCTACCGTGCGCACACGCCCTATCGGTTGGGCCAGGAATCCGATGACAATGCCTACCGTGCTTTGATGGCCGAGATGGCCCAGTGGGAGGACCGTCCCGACCGCAAGAGCAAAGCCGCGGAGTTCCAGCGTCGCCTGAGCGAGCTCTACTACGGAGGAGTTTCTGCCCTCGACGAGGCGCTGGGCCCATGGCTGCAGGATCTGGAAGACGGGGGTTTCTTCGAGAACGGCTACCTCATCATGACCAGCGACCATGGCGACGAGCTCCTCGAGCACGGCCGCATGGGTCACGGTCATCGCCACTGGGAAGAGCTGACGCACATCCCACTCTTGATCCGCGGCCGCGACCTCTTGCCGCAAACCATCGAACACGCAGCGACGCTCGTCGACCTGGCTCCGACCTTCACCTCCCTGGCCGGCGTGCCTGGCCATCGGTCCTGGGTTGGGGAGTCGCTATTGGGTTTGCAGGAAGGGCGCATCGTCTACACGTTCAATTCCGGACCGCGGGAGCGTTGGATGACGCTTCATGTGGGGGATCGGAAGGTCTTCGCGGGGATGGATGTAGGGGAGGGTGGGGAGTGGGATTCGGAGGCGGTTTTCGATCTGCATCGGGATCCGTTTGAGCTTGATGATCTCCAGATGGAGGATGTCGAGTGGGTGCGTGTTCTGCTTCGTGGACAGGAGCCGGTGGTGGAGGGGCTCTTGCGTGCCAAGGCGGTCTCGGAGGGGGTGGAGTTGAGTGAGGAGGAGTTGGCGGAGCTACGCGCGTTGGGTTACGGGGGGTAGGTGGCGTTGCGGTGGTGAGACGTGCAATACGCTGCCAGGACAAATTCTCCTGCTCTCAAGAGTGCCGCATCCCAACGGATCATCGGAGTGTGGTGATAAACCTGGTTCTGTAACGCCACCTCTTGTGGAGCCGAATTCGGGCGGCTACCTTTCTTGGCCTGACATTTCGTGGGAGCGTACGTGGAGTCTGTGGAGGGCAGCGGTGAGAACTGCCTGCTCGTCGGATTCGAGTTTCGATGCTCCTGACTTCGCAGCGAATCTACCCGGCAAAAGTGTCTTCCCTCTCGACCCTCTACTTGCCCGGTCAGCGCTGGTATAGCCTGACCGAACCCGAGCTTGGGCTCGGGATCATTGTTCGTGTCGAGGGGCGGGATGTGGTGGTTTCTTTTCCGGCGCGCGAGGTCGTTCGCCAGTACGAGGCCGCGGAAGCGCCCTTGGCGAGGGCCCATCTCAGTCGTGGGCAAACGGCGCGTGGGGCGGGCGTGAGCTTCGTCGTCGATGACGTGCGCGAGAGCGGTGGGGTGTTGACCTATTGTGGTGGGGGCCACGAGTTGCCCGAGCCGCAGCTGGATGCTGAGGTCGATGTAGCAACTCCCGAGAACCGGATGCGGACCGGTGTGACGGATGGTCCGGCGGACTTTGAGTTGCGGCGCGAGGCGCTTGGCATCTTGAACCGCATGTTGCGCTCACCGGCGCGTGGCTTCTTCGGCGGGCGGATCCGTTTGTTCGAGCATCAGTTGTCGATTGCGCATCAGGTCTGCGAGCGTCATCGCGTGCGCGTGTTGCTTGCGGACGAGGTGGGGTTGGGCAAGACCATCGAGGCGCTCTTGATCCTGCACAGATTGCTGCTTTCGGGGCGGGTGGAACGGGCCCTCGTGATCGTGCCTCCGGCGTTGGTGCACCAGTGGCTGGCGGAGGCCTATCTTCGTTTTCACATGATCCTGCGCGTCATCGGTCGGGACACGGTCGGTGGCGAGGACCTGGTCGGGCCCGACGCGCCTTCGACCTGGGGCGACGCCCAGATGTTCGTCTGTCCGCTCGATTACGAAGGGCGTGCCGACCTCGAGCAGGGGGACTGGGACATCGTCATCATCGACGAAGCGCATCACCTCGAGCCCGACAGCGAGGCCTTCGCGGCGATATCCGATTTGGTCGTACGCGTGCCCCACGCGGTGATGCTCAGTGCGACGCCGGATCGGGATGGTGAACTGGCCCATTTCCGGAGGTTGGCGTTGCTCGAGCCCGAGCGCTTCAGCGATCCCGAGGCCTACCGGAACGAGGCGGCGCACTACCAACCCCTGGCGAATGTTGCCGAGCGCCTCAAGAAGGGTGAGGACCTGGCTGTCGAAGACCTGGAGCTGCTCCGCGAGCGTCTGGGGGATTTCGATCCCGGTGAACTGCACAGCGACCAGGGGCGACGAGGGCTTCTCCGCCGGCTGCTCGACTTGCATGGGCTCGGCCGCGTGATGTTTCGAAACGTTCGCGCTCGCATACCGGGCTTCCCCGTTCGTCGAGTTCTTCCCGCGGAGCTCTTCACGGGCGATCCCGCGAAGCTTCGACGCGAGTTCTTGAGCGACGTCGGGCACGACGATGGCTATCAGCTGCGGAGTGTGAAGGATGACCCCCGCCTCGCGTGGCTCAGGGATTTTCTCAACGTTCACGAGGACGAACGCGTGCTCGTGCTTTGCACCAGCCGAGCCAAGGTCGAGGCCTTCTCCAAGGCTCTGGAATCCAGCCGGCCGGATGTCGCTCGCTTCCACGAAGGCATGAGTTCGGTCGAACGGGATCGGCAAGCGGCCTGGTTCCTGGACAAGGACGGGCCGCAGGTGCTGATCAGCTCGGCCATCGGTGCCGAGGGACGCAACTTTCAAGTCGCTCGCAATCTGGTCTTGCTGGACCTGCCCTTGTCCGCTGATCGTCTGGAACAACTCATCGGCCGCATCGATCGCATCGGTCAAGGAGACGAAGTGCGCGTCTTCGTTCCCACCTTGCCGGGCACGCCACAGGCGCGACTGAAGCGCTGGTTCGACGAGGCGCTCGACGTTTTTCGTCGATCCTGGCATGGCTCGCCAGCGATCGATCGGGAGTTTGGTGCCGAGTTGTTCAAGGCCTTGCTCGCCGAGAACGAGGGACCGATCGAGAACCTCATTCAAGGTGGCCGGGCTCGCAACACGCAGATCCTGGGCGAGCTCGAAAGTGGTCGCGACCGCTTGCTCGAGCTGACCTCTTTCGACCCCGAAGCCGTCGGCGAGCTCAACGAACACATCGAGCTTGCCGAAGAGGGCCCCGAGCTCGAGAGCTTCATGATCGACTCGTTCGAGCGCGCGGGCCTGGATGTCGAGGACATCGGCCCACGCAGCTACGCCGTCCGCGTAGGCCCGGATGTGCACCGGCCGTTCCCCGGTTTCGTGGGTGACGAAATGGCCTTCACCTTCGATCGACAACTCGGGCTCAAGCACCCCGAACGGATCCTGATGACCTGGGACCATCCCATGCTGCAGGACATCCTCGACGATCAACTGTCCAACGAGACGGGCAACGCGGCCGTGGCTCATGCCATCGGAGATCGTCCTGGTCTCCTGTTGCGCGCCATCTACATCGTCGAGCCGACTCTGCCGGCAAGTGCCCGTGCCGATCGCTTCCTGCCAGCGACTCCGGTGGAGGTCTTCGTCGATGCTGCCGGCCACGAATTCGTGCCCGCGGGACCGCTCGATCTGCGCCCGACGAGCGTGCCAATTCAAGATAACCCGCAGGTCGTCGAGCGGCTGTTGATGCTGATCGATCGAGCGCGCGCGTTGGCGGAAGCACGCGCCCCGGAGATTGCGGAGGGCGCGCGCAAGTGCATGCGTGCGGAACTCGGCCCGACGGTCGAGCGACTGCGAGAGCTGACGGCCATCCAACGCCCGGCGTCGAACGCTGCCGCGGCTCCGAACGCGGAGTGCAAAGCCGCCGAGACCGAGCTCGACTATCTGGACCTTGGGCTACAGCAGGTGCGCACGCGACTGGATGCGCTGTGCCTGGTCCTGGTCACGGCTCCTCAGTAACTCGCACTTCCCCTGGCAGGTTGTTTCCAGGCCGTGTGACCGGAGACGCTCGCGAGAGGCCATTGTCGTGGGCTAGAGTCTAGGCATGGCGAATGACGAACGCACATCCTCGATCATGGCTCCCGTCAGCTTCTTCCTCTTGGCGGCATGCACTCCCCCGGGCCTGAACGATGGGGCGCAGGCTTCGCTCGAGCGACCAAATGTCATCGTGATCATCACCGACGACCAAGGCTATGGCGACGTCGGGGTCCACGGAAATGAGATGATCCGTACACCACATCTCGATCGGCTTCACGCGGAGTCGGTGCGTTGGACGAACTACCACGTCGATCCGACGTGCTCACCGACACGCAGCGCCTTGATGACCGGGCGCTATTCGACGCGGACCGGTGTGTGGCACACGATCATGGGACGCTCGTTGCTCGATCCAGAAGAGGAGACGCTGGCCGAGGTCTTTCGGGCCCACGGATATCGCACGGGAATGTTTGGCAAGTGGCACCTTGGGGACAACTATCCCAGCCGGCCGCAGGATCAAGGCTTCGAGCATGTGGTCTGGCACCACGGAGGCGGGGTCGGTCAGGGACCCGACTACTGGGGCAACGACTACTTCGACGACACGTATGAGGTGAATGGCGAGTGGCGCCCTTTCGAGGGGTACTGCACGGACGTCTGGTTCCGAGAAGCCTGTGCCTTTCTGGAAGCGGCTGACGAGCGCCCCTTTTTCGCGTATCTCTCCACCAACGCACCCCACGGACCGTTTCTCGTTCCGGAGTCCTATGCCAACCCCTATCTCGAGGCCGGAGTGTCGCCGACGATGGCGAACTTCTACGGCATGATCACGAACATCGACGAGAACGTCGGACGCCTGCGGGCCAAGCTCGAAGAGCTGGGGCTGGCGGACAACACGATTCTCGTCTTCACCAGCGACAACGGCACGGCCGCAGGCAACGCACCGCGTGGAGGAGAGACGGGCACCTGGAGCGGTTTCAATGCGGGCATGCGGGGCAAGAAGGGCTCGGAGTACGAGGGCGGGCATCGGGTGCCGATGTTCGTCACGTGGCCGGAAGGCGCCATCGGCGGTGGGTGGGATGTCGAAGGGCTCACGGCTCATGTCGACGTGTTGCCGACGTTGGCGCAGTTGTGTGGTTTGAAACGAACAGGCCAGCGAGCACTCGATGGAATTTCCATGGCCGCGAGTTTGCGGCGAGGTGGAGAGGCTCTGCCCGAGCGCACGCTCTTCGTGCACTCCCAACGGATCGAGCACCCGCGCCCATGGCGCAAGTGCTCGGTGATGCAGGGCGACTGGCGCCTGGTGAACGGCGTTGAGCTCTACGATCTCCACTCCGATCCGCAACAGGTCTCGGATGTCGCTGCCGAACACCCCGCACGCGTCTCTGATCTGCGTCACCGATACGAAGACTGGTGGAGCTCGCTCGAGCCGGTACTGGGTGAATACGTACGCATTGGTCTCGGTGGAGCGGAGAACCCCGTCCGCTTGATGTCACACGACTGGCACACGAGCGATCAGGGCGTTCCATGGCACCAGAATCACGTGCGCAACGGCTTCGTTGTCAACGGGCCTTGGATGGTCGATGTCGAGCGCGCTGGCACCTATGAGGTCACGCTCTACCGCTGGCCGGCGCAGCTCGAGCGTGCCATGGGGGCGATCCATGCGTCGGTTTCCACGGGTGTTGACAGCGTTGGACAGCGCATCGAAACGACGGCTACGAAGGCCAGCTTTCGTCTGTCCCTGAAGCCAGGGCCGTGCGAGCTGAAAACGACCCTGCGTCGCGAGGACGGTACCGAGCACGGCGCATATTTCACCTCTGTGCGCCTCGTCAAACCGTAACGGGGTCAGTCAGCCGTCTGATCCCACAGGGGATAGGGATCGTCCAGGCGCTGCATTTCCGACTGCAGTAGAGCCTTCATTTCCGCGAGCTTCGCGGAGTAGCGCGGATCGTCCGCGAGATTCAGCTGGTGCGGTGACGGCCGTAATCCCGTCAAGGCCACGACCTCGGGCGTGTGGTGTTCGCGCAACAATTCCAGCGGGTTCTGCTCGAGGTTAAACAGCTGGGTCTCCTGGACGAAGCCATCGAGAACGTCGTGGACGATCAACTTCCATTCGCCCTTGCGCACGCAGCGTATGCCCGGCTTCGTACCTCCCGAATAGACACCGTAGAGCACGTCGCGCACCATGTCCTGTTTGCCTTCGAGGACCCGGCGAAAGCTCGTGCCCTCGTTCGTCTCCGGTGCCTCGATTCCACCCAGGTCGCACAGCGTGGCCAGAACATCCATGAGGTAGACGTTGCCCTGGGCACGCGTCCCTGGGCCGATTCCCGGGCCTTTCACGATCAGAGGCACGCGCCACGTGTGTTCGTAGAGATTCTGCTTGCCTTGCAGTCCATGGCGTCCGATCGCCATGCCGTGATCGGCGGTGTAGATCACGTAGGTGTTGTCGAGTTCGCCCTGGTCTTCGAGTTTCTTCAGCACGCGAGCGATCTGGTTGTCGATGTTCTCGCTGCACGCGTACTGACGCCCGATCTCGTTGCGAATCGTCGGCTCGTCGCGTCGCTTTCGTACCCCCTGAACGCTCACCTCGTCGCGCAGGCCGGGATGCCCGTGATGGAAGGGGTGACGTGGAAGCCAGTTAGGAGGGAGTGGAGGCGATTCAGGGTGTGCGATCTCCGGCACATCGTCATTGGCGGCGCCGTACTTCGCCAGGAGTTCTTCCTTCGCCCAACGCGGGTCATGTGGATGCGAGAAGCCGAAGTAGATCAAGAAGGGGGCCTGGTCCCCGTTCTCTTCGCGATCCTCCAGATAGGAGAGCACGCGCTCCGCATGCCAGGCACTGCCGTCTTCATCCGCTGCACCGCGCCTCACTTCATCGTGAAGTACGGTGAACATCTCGTTGGCCGCCTTGTAGCTGTTGCCGCGCTTGCACGTACGCATTGTCGACCACCCCGCCTTGTTGAAGACGGCCGCGAGCGTGTGTTCGGGGAGATCCGGCGGGCACAGAGGGTTGGCGTCGACACCGCGCATACCGTTCTTCGGCAGGTGCCAGACGGATCGACCGCTCATCACCATGTGGCGCGACGGCGTGCACACCGCCCCCGACCAGGAGCCCATGTGATAGGCCCCATCGATCGTCATTCCCTCCGCCGCCAACCGATCCAACGTCGGCGATTCCAAAGGTGAGGCCGGGTCATAAACGCGCAAGTCCAATGGCGATTGGTCATCGGCGATGATGAACAAGATGTTGGGCGTCGCCCTTTCCTCCTCAGGCTGGCCGTTGGCGACACCGAGCAGGACAGGGGCGACGAGCAGGCACGAGTGAAGGTTGGACATGGAGAGCATCATGCCGCGAAAGATGCGCTCCCAAGGTAGCTGCGCTGCGCAGAATCGGAGTTTTTCCCAGATCCGTGAGTCGTTTAACGAGATGCAGCGCTGGGCCTCTTCTCTTGCGCCAGGGTGCCGATTGGCCCCTACACCTCCTGCCGCGGATCGAACCCCCCCGTCCGCGTAATCCAATCCAGGAAGCCCGTCCCAAAACGCTTGTTGTTCTCCGAAACGAGCGAGCGGGCCTCCACCTCGCGGTTGCTGATGCAGAGCAGGTAGAGACGTAGCTCCAGCATGTGGGCTGCGGACTCGGCGAGGAGTTGCTCGGCGAGGACGTAGTCGCGATCGGCAAGGGCGCCGATAGCTCTTTGATAGGCGACGCCGGTGTCGTCCGCCAGGACGGTGGGGTTGCGCGTGGTTTGGCGTTCGATGATGTTCTGTTCGTCCCAGCCGCTGCCGAAGGCCCAGAGAATCGGTGTCTTGACCTCGGTCTCCGAGAGCAGGTGGTGCAGGAAGCCCAGGTCGAGACTACCTGAGCTCATGCTGTCGGGGCCTGCGGTGGTGATCTCGTTCAGAACTCCCTGGATCGGGAAGTAGCCGACGGAGCGCTCGAGCATGCTCTGCGGCCACACCCTACGTATGTACGTCGAAGCGAGGAAGCGTCGTTGCGTCGCCTCGGTGTTCATGATCGTCTGATACGTCGCGAGGGAATCGCGGTCGGCGACCAGGTGCGTCGAGAGTCGCTGGGGGTAGTTGTCGACCAGGGGCTCGGTTTCGTTCGTCCAGGAGAACATGCCCTCGGAGCCCATCAAGAACGTGGCACCGATCTGGCCCGGGTCTTCGAAGCCGAGCTTGAGCAGTTCGTCCCTGATGTGGGGTTCGGACCACTGTTCGATGAAGCGTCCTTCTTTCGCGCGCGCTTGCCCTGCTCGCGTTCCAACGAGCATCCAGTCCAGGCCACAGCCGGACCAGAGCGTGGCTTCCGTGCCGAAGACATTGAGCCAGGCGTGGCAGATGGCCTTGGTCTCCTCTTCGCTCAGCTGGATCACGGGCAACCAGTACGTCGCGATGCCGCCCGCCGCGAGGCGATCATGGACCAGCTGGAAGTATTCTTCGGTGTACAGGTTGACGACACCCGCCATCTTCAAAGGCGGCGGTTCCGACGTGATGATGTCGAAGCGCTTGTCGCTAGTCTGCAGGAAGAAGCGACCGTCTTCGATGTGGGTGTCGACTCGCGGGTCTTGAAGCGGGTTGTCGCCATTGGGGAAGACGACATCGGCCATCTCGAGGATCTCGGGCGAGATATCGACGATGTCGATGTGTTCGAGCTCGCGAGCATCGGCGAGGGCGCGGGCGGTCGAGCCAGTGCCGAAGCTGATCAGGAGCGCCTCCCGGGGCTCGGGGTGGACGGCCATGGGCCAGTACACGTAGTACTTCATGTACCGCTTGCCATGGACGTGCGTACCCGACATCGAATAGCTGTTCGTGACGAGTCGATGGTAGAGCGGTTCGCCGGCGAAGCCCTTCTCGAGGTACTGGAGCGTTTCGATGACCCCTTCCCGCACAGCGACGACCTCCGAGCCGTCTTGGCGGTACTTCGCGCTCGCGACCTGCATGTAGCTCTCGATGCGTTGGAAGGGGAAGAAGATGGCCGTCATCGCAACGACGCTCGCCAGAAGGAAGCGCGTGATCGATGCGGAACGCGTGAAGTGCCGCGAGGCTGTGTGCCAGGTCAGAGCGGCGATTGCCGTGTAGGCAACGGCGAGGACGAACAGCGAGAGCTCCGTGCCGCACAGCGGGATCAGGAGGAACCCGGCCAGCAACGGCCCAAAGGTCGCGCCGATGGTGTTGGCCATCGTCGCCAGGCCCGTCGAACGTATGGGGTGGGCCTCGCCGCCGCGGGCGATCTCCTCGTGGAGAGCATGGCCGAGGAGCGCGTAGAGGATTCCGGACAAGAGCGATACCGGGAACATCAGAAAGAAGCAGATCACCAGGCCGCTTTGGGATTCGGCTCCGCCCATACGGACGACCGGCGCGTCGCCGAGCGTGAAGTCGAAGGTCGCGTAGGTCGCAAGTGCCAGGATGCCCAGGGCCAGGGCGATGGAGGATGCATGGATGTGGGCGTTGGCGTTCTTCCTGAACCATCGCGAGGCGATCAGCCCTCCGAGCCCGATGCCCAAGAGCACGACCGAAAGCATGATCGAAAACGTCAGCGTCGTTCCGGGTAGGAACAACTGCAGAAAGCGGAACCAAACGACCTCGAGAGCCAGCAGTATCGCACCCGAGAGGAAGCTCGCGGCGAGCAACCCGTGGGCGCGGCGCGACAGGGGATTGCGCATGCTGACGACGACCGGGTGTGGTGCTCCCTGCGTGGCTTTTCTTCGTGTGAGCTTGAGGGCAACCACGGCTGCGATCACATTGAGGAAGGCGGCGACGGCTCCCGTGCCCATGATGCCCATGGCTCCGATCAGGATCGTCTCACCCACGAGCGCCCCGGCGACGGCACCCAGCGTGTTCCATCCGTAGAGGCGCCCCAGCGCTACACCCAGGTGCCCCTCACGAGCGGTACCTTTCAACAGCGCCTTTACGAGCAAAGGCAGCGTCATGCCCATGGCGGTTGCTGGGACCATCAACAGAAGGAACGAGAGCCCGAGCCGTATGGCGTTCAAGGCGACAGGCTCTGGCGCCAGCGAACGGAACAACGGAGCCAGAGCCGACCCGAGCTGTGGAAGGAAGGCGACGACGGCCATGCCGACGATGCCGACGATCAGCTCGGCGTAGGCATAGAGTTTCTCGGGCTCGCGCACGCGCTTGCCCATCCGTGCCGAAAGCCCGTTGCCCAGGGCAAGTCCGGCCATGAAGCTCGAGAGCACCAAAGCACTCGCCCACACGCTGTTGCCGAAGGCCAGTCCGGCTCTCTGGAACCAGAGTGTCTCGAAAATCAGGGCCGAGGCTCCCGACAGAAAGAAGATCCCACACAGGCTCAGGGACCGGGTTCGCTCACCGCCGTTACTCATCATGTCTCCAGGAAGGGCCGCGATGGCCTACCGCGTCGCCTCGCTTCATCGGCAGGTGCTCGGAATGGCTGTAGCGGCCCGTCATCCCTCGCGGAGGGGTGTTAAGGCCAGGGCGCCTATACGCCGATAGAACCACGGCCTCCCCCTTCCAGGACCGGATGACGAGCATGAAGAAGAACCAGCGACGAAAGAAACTCGTCAACCCCTCTCTCCAGCTCAAGATCGTCTTCATGTTCCTCGTGATCTCTGTCCTTGCGGTGGGGATCCAATCGGTGCTGATGAGCCACTCTCTGACGGCCTTCGCCGAGGGAGATTCGGAGAGGGTGTTCGCGCTTCTGCGGGAGAATCTCCTCGTGACCCTGGCAGCGTTGCTTCCCGCGACGTTGATCGTGGGCGCGATCACGACCTTCCGCATCGCGGGTCCGCTCTACCGTTTTGAGCGGTTCCTCGAGTCGATCGAGCGCGGCGAGAACCCGCCCGACTGCGTGCTTCGCCGCGGCGACGACTTGAAGGACTTTTGCGCGACCCTGAATCGCGTCACGCGCCCGTTGCGAACTTCCGAGATCGCGGAAGCCACTCCGCGGAAGGAGCACGATGCCGAGTCGGCCGACAGTCTCCTGCCCGATACGAGCGAGCGCGTAAAGACCTCTTAGGGACGCACGATCTTCGCCTGCGGGAAGGCTGCGAAGGCGTTGCGCGTGTCGATGATCGCGCGTGCGTGCTGGGCGATCATTCCCAGATCCATACCTGGTTGGGCGGTCACGAGGATGACCAGGTCGAACGTTGCAATGGATTTGGCGTCCAGGTCCTCGCTGGTCATCGAGAGCTCGGAGCGCCGTGTTTGCGGCAGTTCAGGTACGAGGGGGTCGAAGTACGATACCCGGGCACCCGAACGCACCAGGGCGTTCAGAATCACGAGCCCCGGTGACTCGCGGGTGTCCGAGACGCCGCTCTTGTACGCCACGCCCAGCACGAGCACATGGGCGTCGGCGGCCGTCACCTTGCGCTCTTCCAGCGCCTCGAGCGCGCGTTCGAGGATACGTTTCGGGGTACGTGAGTTGATCTCGCCGGCGAGCTCGATGAAGCGCGAGGGGGCTCCGGCGACACGGGCTTTCCACGCGAGATAGAACGGGTCGATCGGAAGGCAGTGACCGCCCAATCCCGGACCTGGGTAGAAGGGCTGGTAGCCGAAGGGCTTGGTCGACGCCGCGCGAATGACTTCCCACGTGTCGATGCCGAGCTTCGAGAAGACCTCGTCCAGCTCGTTCACGAAGGCGATGTTGACGGCGCGATAGACGTTTTCGAGCAGCTTTGCAGACTCGGCGATACGAGCGTGCGATACCGGCACGACGGTCTCGAAGGCTCGGCTGTAAAGGGCCGTGGCCGCTTTCCCCGAGGATGCATCTAGCCCACCGACCAGTTTCGGAATGCGTACGAGGTCATATTCTGCGTTGCCCGGATCCAGACGCTCTGGAGAGAAGGCGATCCACAGCGTTTTTCCCAGGCGACGTCCCGCAGCCTGTTCGAGTATGGGGCGCACGAACTCCTCGGTGGTGCCCGGATACGTCGTCGATTCAAGCACGACCAGCTGCCCCGTACGCCCGTGTCGCGCGATGGCCTGCATCGTGTCCTCGACGAAACGCATGTCAGGTTCACTCGCCTCGTTCAGGGGAGTCGGAACGCAGACGAGAAGCGCATCGCATTCGTTGATTCGCGCGAAGTCGTCGGTGGCGTGCAGCCGTCCGGCACCGACGACCTCGGCGATGCGCTCCGCGGGCATCGTGCTGAGATAACTCGTGCCCGTGGATAGTGCTCGAGCTTTCTTTGCATCGATATCGAAGCCCAATACCTCGAGCCCGGCCTCGGCGAAGGCGACCGCCAGCGGCAGTCCGATGTACCCGAGACCGATCACGCCGACGCGGGGTGCGCCGGACTCCAGGAGCGGGAAGAGCTCCTCGAAAGAGCGAGGTTCTACGGCAAGTCCCCCGGAGCGTTCTCGTCTTCGTCGCGCCATTCCTTCAGCCGCTGATAGATTTTGGCCCGCGAGATACCCAGCATTTCGGCGGCGCGACGCTTGTCGCCACCGGTCTGTTCGAGCGCATTGCGAATCGCCCTGCGTTCGAGCTCCAGGATAGGCACGACGCGCTTGTCGTCCATCTCGCTGAAGAGGGCGGCGGGGCTACTGACCAGGCTGGGGTCGTCGATGTCACCATCACAGAGCACGCAAAGCCGAGAGATCTCGTTGCGCAGTTCACGCACGTTACCGGGCCAGTTGCGCCGTGCCAGCGAACTGAGGACCCGTTTCGAAATTCGACGCTTGGAACCACCGCGGACTTCCTCCTGGCGCAGGAAATGTTCGGCGAGGAGTTCTATGTCCTCGGGCCGATCGGCCAGGGACGGCATCTGCACGCGCAGGCCTTCGAGCCGATAGAAGAGGTCCTGGCGGAAGCGGCCCTCGCGTACCTCCTTCTCGAGATTCCTGTTTGTGGCCACGATCAGACGGAAGTCGACGACCCGCGTTTCTTCGTCGCCGATGCGTCGCACCTCGCTCGTTTCGAGCACGCGCAGAAACTTCGCTTGCAGATCCAGGGGCAGCTCGCCGATCTCGTCGAGAAACAGCGCCCCCCCGGTCGCTTGCTCGAAGAGACCCGCACGGTTGCGATCGGCGCCGGTGAAGGCACCGCGGCGATAACCGAAGAGTTCCGATTCGATGAGGGACGAGGGAAGGGCCGCGCAGTTCTCCGAAACGAAGGGGCCGCGGGCTCGGGGCGATTGTTCGTGCAGGGAGTTGGCTGCGACTTCTTTGCCGGTGCCACTTTCGCCTGTGATCAGAACCGACATGTCGCTGCCCGCGCACTTGGCCAGAAGCTCCTGTACCTGGTGGATCGCGGGCGACTTGCCGACGAGCCGACCGGGTTCCGAGGCCCCGGCTTCGCGCAACGCGCGTCGCGCGTTCTGGAGGTCGGTTTCCTTTTGAACGACGCGCCGTTCCAGCTCGCGGTTCAGGTTGCGAATCTCCTCCATGCGCTTGATCTGCTGGATCGCAACGGCGGCCTGGTTGGCCAGCAGCGCGCAGAGCTTCTCCGATCGTTCGTCAAAGGCCCCCTTGCGCAAGCGGTGATCCACGTAGATCGCTCCCCGGAGATCGGAGGAAATAGCGATTGGTACGCACAGGATCGAGCGTAGCTCCAGGGACACAACCGAGTTCTGCTGGGCCAGCATCGGATCGTCGACCGCGTTGCTGACGCGCAGCGGTTCCATACGCTCCAGCGTTTCGCGCACGACCGACCCGGAGATCTCGAACTCGGGCTGGGCGATGTCACCGCGGCAAGAGTCGAGAGCCGTGTCGAAACGCAGTTCGCCATGTTCTTCGAGTACCAGGAAACCACGTTCGGCCCCGGTGACGGACAGCGCATGCTCAACAATGATCCCGAGAAGCGAATCGAGATCCTGTTGTTGAACGAGCTGCTTGTTGATGTCCAGTAAGCGCAGGACTTCCATTTCGAACTCCTCGTCCGATTCGCGATCGTCGGAACGTAACGTAAAGTCGCCCGGCCAGGGGTCGGGCTCACCCAGCAACATGCCTCGGAAGCGCTCGACTTCCACGGCGGTCAGACCACTGGTACAGCGGTCGAGATATTCTTCGGCTTTCGTCCGGCAAGCCTTGGCTTCACCCAGGTCGTCGTAGCGCGCCGCCAAGGCGAACCAGAGTCGAGCCGCTCGATCATCGCGACCGCGTTGGCCGAGGAAGATCGCCAACTTGCGTGCGAGATTCACATCGAAGCGATTGACGTCCAAGATGTCGTAGACGCGCTCGTCGAGGGCGCTGAGGGACTCGTCCTCCGCCGGTAGGGGCGCCAGTTCGAGGGGCGTCGTCGTCAAGCGAGCCGACAGCTTGCGCGCCTCCCGCGCGAGCCGCTCTTGCTTGAGAGACTCCGATAGGGAAACGGACCGTTTCGCCAGGAGAACGGCGTCGTCGGGATTCTCGCGGATCCATGCGATGCGTGCTCGTGCCAGGAGAATACGCGGATCCACACTCTCGTCGTCGGCCGGTAGTTGATCGTTGCGCGTGTAGTCGCCGATGCGGTTGCGCATCTCGATGGACTTGGACAGAAGCAGCGGTGCGTAACGGCGCTTCTGTGCTCCGGACATCACCGAGGCGGTGCTCTCCAGCGTTTCTATCGCGGCCCGTGCGTGTCCACGTTCGTAATAGAGCAAGGCAAGCATGCCGCGCGCCGTCCCGGCGCCTTCGTGATCGTTCAAGCGTTCGCGCATCTCCATGGCGGAGATGAGAAGTGGTTCGGCTTCTACCAGCTCGCCCAGATCGCGAAGCAAACCGCCGAGGGTCGCACGCGCGTGGGCGAGGCCTGTCGTTATGCCCGCGCGATCGTAGAGACTGATCGCCCTTTCGAACTCGTGGCGTGCGCGGGTTAGTGAACCACCGAGTCGTTCGATGATCGCGAGGTTGATGTGCAGCGCGGCTTCGAGTTGGACGTGTTTGTTTTCCTGGACCGCTTCGATCAGCTTTTCGGTCGATGTACGAGCTTCGTCCACGTGCCCCAGACGCAGTGCGCTCATGGCTTGCATCGAACGCGCGTACGTGCCGTGGCGGCTGCGCATTTCGCCCTTGGCGACGAGGCCTTCGGGGTCGAGGGCGTCGACGAGAACACAGACCTCTTCGTCCTTGCCTTGTGTGTGCAGGATCTGGATGCGTCCGACCGTGGCTTCGACGCTGACCGAAGAATGCAGGGCGGTCGCGCTCTCGAAGGATTGCAAGGCCGCGTCGGTTTCGTGGCGAAGGGATGCAACCAGGCCTCGAATCAGCTCAACCAAAGCCGCGTTGCGCGGGTTCTTCGCGAGTCGGGGCTCCTCGATTTCGTGCAAGGCCATTTCGGTTTGCCCGATAGCGCACCAGGCCCGGGCGCGCTGGATGAGGGCTTGAGGAGCGGTCTCGATGAGATCGATATCGAGCGTTCGAGCGGCTTCCGCGAGACGGTCACCGATTTCGAGTGCGGTTTCGGGGCGCCCGCGATCCAGGAGCGTTTCGAGTTCGGTCCGCAGGGCCTCGATGTGCTTGTCGTCAGGATGCGCGAGCCAGCGGTGCAGCGCGATGCACGCGGGCGTGCGCTCGTCCGCGACGGTCCGGGCATCGGAGGCCTCGGCCAGTGCCTCAGCGCGCAGGTCGTGCAATTCACGAATGCGTTCGCGATCCGCGCCGGTCGGCTCGAACTTCCGTTTGCGAGCGACCTCGCTCCGGCCGTCCTCGAGGAGGATGTCCAGCCATCCGGCCTGGCGGGTGGAGAGGAGTCGTTGTCCGAAGTTCGCATCGCCGAGCAGATGGCTCAGGTGTTTCGCATCGGCTCGACCCCCGCAGACGTCGATCGCGCGAACGAGGTCGGCCTCGCCCGAGCTCAGTGTGGATAGGGAAGTGCTCTCCGAGAGCAGTGCCGTCAGGTCGCCGATCTCGCCCGGCCGGATCCGATAGCCTTCTCCGGTCGAGAAGATCCAGCCCGAGGCTTCGCAGTTGTGGAGCAGTTCGTCGAGGTGCGTCGCGGAGCCTTTGCTGGCGTCGGCCAGGCGCTGTGCCAGCTGTTCGTTGCGCTCGATGGGCTCGCCGCGGAAGTTGCGCTTGACGAAGCCCTGAATCCAGGCCAGCTCGACCTGCGGAACCGGGTTCTCTTTCAAGTCCGCCGAGATCGTGGGTTCCGAGCTGACGAAGAAGACGATCGGTTGTTCGCTCTCCTGTCTGCGTCGCACCAGATTGGCGGCTCGCTCGAGGGCCAGAAGGGCGCGCTTGCGCCACGGGTCGATGTCTTCAGCGAGAACGGCGATCCATTCCGCTCCAGCGTTGACGATGCCCTCGGCCCAGCGGTCCAGAGCGACGCCTCCCTGGATGTTTCTGAGCTCGACGCGTAGATCGATTCCGCGTAGGAGACGGCCGCGTAGGGCCGCGTAGAGCCGCAGGTGCGACCACAGGGGGCGCGGACTCTCGCCTTCGGGTAGTCGCGTCCAGATGGGCGGCTCGTCGTTCTCCTCGAGCGCATTCATCCACTCGGCCACCCAGGCCTCACGACCCTGGCCGACGGGCCAGCGCAGGCTGAGCACGAGTTCTTCTTGATCGAGCTCGACGCCCAGACGATCCGCCAGCATCCGCCCGACGGATCCCGCGGAGTGCGGGCGGCGTCCCGGATCGCGGGCGGTCAGACCGACGATCAGATCCCGCGACCACTCGGGCAGCTCTTCGGGGTCCGTGCCCGAGGCATCGAGGAACGAGCTCTCCGGGAAGCGTGCATAGAAATCCCGCGGCGAGGTGCGCACGTTGCACACGAGTCGATGGAGCATGGCCCCGAGCGCGAAGAGATCCGCCAGATGTGTCAATTCGAGCCCCATCAATTCCTCCGGCGAGAGGAAGAACAGCGACCCGCTGACGCCGCTTTCCGAGCGGCTGGAGCCCCGTTCCCGGGCGAGGCCGAAGTCCACGAGGACAGGGCGCTCGTCGGGTGTCACGATGACGTTCTCGGGCTTCAGATCCGCATGGATAAAGCCCCCGCGGTGAAGGTGGTCCAGGGCCGGCGTCAGGCGCGCGATCATGGAGCCGATCGCAGCCGGTGTGGGGGCGTTGCGGGACGCCCAGGTCGCCAGGTCGTGTCCCTCGACCCAGTCCCGGGCGATGAAGCGCCCCCCCCCGGGGAGTGCTCCGTGGTCGATCAGGCCCGCGATTCCGGGATGCTCGACCGCGGCGAGGACCGCCAGTTCGGCCAGGCCTTCGGCCGCCCCCTCGCTCTTGTCCAGGCGCAGCAAGACAGATCGCTCCCCTGCAGCCTCGTTACGCGAGGCCCGGAGGACCCAGATTCCCGCGCGCTGGGAGAGCAGCGCCTCAGCGCGATATCCCGGCGGGAGGTTGGGTTGGATTGCGTCTAATTCTTGATCCATGGAATGGACGAGATTATCTAGAAATTGGAGTATAGTCTGATTGTTGGATCAAGGGGGGGTTCGTAGGCCTCTTCGTAGTTGTGCGCAGGATGTTGCAATTTGAATTCCGCGCTGGGACCCGCTGCCGGCTTTATAATGGCGAGGAAAGAAATTCCGAGTGGTGGGGATTCCCCGGAACAGGTCTTGCGCATTCCGCGTGCCAACCCCCTTCTCGCGGTAGGTGATCGATGATACGACTCCGAGCTCTCACTCCTCTACTTCTGGCCCTCTCCATCGCCTCTTCAGCCGAGGTGACGATCTTCGTTGGCGCGGCCGGAGCTCCCGGCAACGTCTGGATCCTGAACGAAGTCCAGACCCTGCCGCCGACGATTCTCCCCGAGCTGACGGGGATCCAGCTGCTCGCACTCGACGTCGTCGGTCGCACGCAGCTCAACAACTTGCGGCAGGATGCACCCCACCTTCTGACGGTCCCCGGTGGGTCCCGGGTGGTTCTGCCCTCGGGACGCAGCCTCTACCGCTACAGCCGCGCCCTCCCGGCCGGCGGCGTGCAATACGGTTATTTCAGCGTCGAGGAGACCGGACGCGCGCGCCCCCTGGGCGAGCTGCCGGGTACCGGTCCTGGGCGGGACATGGACCCGCTCGTCGGGCGCCTGGCCCTGTCGCCGAGTGCCGACTCCGTCCTGCTCGCGACGCGGATGGCGAGTGGGGGACAGCTCTACGAGTTGAACCTGAACACCGGTATCTGGACGCTTCGGACGGCAACCCTGCCGGCGCAGCGCTATCAGCTCGACGGCTTGTGCTTGACCGCGTCCTTCGGAGCGGCTCTGACCAACGGCGGCCTGGTGCGCTTCGACCGGACGCACGACGCCCAGGCGACGCAGGTGAGCTTCGCCGGCGTTGCTCCCGCCTGGATCGGCGGCGAGATCGTGTGCTCGGCCAATGGCTCGACGATCGCCTTTTCCGCGGGCGACAGTTCCACCAGGGCCTTCGTGTACGTTGCCCACGCGACCGGAGATGCGACGCGCATTTCCAATTCGCCCCAGCAGATCGTCGACGCAGGCTTCCTGCCCGGCACGGCCGCGGGACCTCGCATGGCTCTTTCGCCCGATGGCAAGATCGCAGCCTGGGTTGTTCAGCAGGCCGATTCGCGCGAGGTCTTTGTCGTGAACACCGGTGCTCCGACTCCCACGGATGTCCATGTGACCCGTGGCCAGAACTTCGAAGACACCCTGAACGACTCGGGCGTCATCGCCTTCGTTTCCCTCGAAGAGCTGGTGCTGGTGGCCGGCGAATCCGATGGCGAGGCGCTTCCCGGGATCGAGGAGGCCGAGATCTTCTCCGTGGACTTCTCCGATTCGACCTCCGACCCCACCGTTGCCAACCTGTCGCAGACCTTGAGCAGCACCCAGCCGCCCTTCAATTACGGTCGACTCACGACCGAGGACGGAATCTTCATGCTCAGCACGGGGGAAATCCTGGCTCACGATCCTGGCGACGCCCTGGTGGCGGGCACCATCATCTCCGTCTCCAGTGCGGGGCCGCAGACCCTCTTCCAGCAGGCATATCAGCTCGAATGGGCGGAAAACGTGGGTGCACACACTCTCGTGAAGGTGCAGCTCTCGGAAAGTGGTCCCTCGAATCTCCTCGATGTGGATCCGAATGGATCGGTGTCGGTGGCGACGGCTCCCGAGCTCCATCTTTCGCGCCACGCTGTGCGAACCCAGAACGGTTGGTTGGCCGCGGTGCTGACCGATAGTGCCGGGGGCGAGTATCTGGGCCGCGTCGGTAGTGCTGGACAGGGCGGAACGCTGCTCGTTCCCTACGCGGCGGAGTATGGCCCCACGGTAGGCTTCACGCCCCTTGGCTCGGTCGTGGCGTCTCTCACGATGCAGAACGGTGCGCTGTTTCTCGTCTGGCCGGAGAGTGGCCCGCCCCGGCCCCTGTGGCCGAGCACGCTGCCGGGCTTCGTCTTACCGTCGAACTGATAGGGCCGCGGCTTTCACGCCGATAGGCATTAAGCGATCCTCTCGTTCCAGAGGTTGTTCGTGTCGAAAGAGCCCATTCGTTCCTATCTCCCGGCGGTAGCGCTGCTCCTCATTGCCTGGGGAGCTTCCCTTGCGCTGTCCCTCGATCACCTGGGCACAGCGCGACTTGTCGGTTGTGGGATCGACAGTGGGTGTGCACGCGCTCTCGGCAGTCGGCTGGGTCACGTAGCAACCTGGCCAACGGCCTTCGTGGGGCTCGCGTTTTTCAGCGGCCTGCTTGCGGCCTGGGTCGGAACACGCGGGCGTATGTCTCGGGAGGTGCTCTGGCTCGAGAGGCTGGCCGCAATCGGGTCGCTCTTGTTCACGGCCGAGATGCTGCGCGGAGGTTACCTGTGCCCCTATTGTCTCAGTGTGCATGGGGCCAATCTCCTTTTCTGGGCTTTCTGCGAGCGGCGTCCGACATCCACCTCGCGTGCCTTGCCCTTGTTCACGCTCATCTTCGTCGTGATGAGTGTCGCGCTCTTTTTCGCCAAGGAACAATCCGACGAGAAGGCAGCGCAACGTGAAGAGGACGAACGCACGGAACTGACGGAGAATCCTCCGGTCGAGAATGGCGTGCGGTTCACGGGGCGCTATTTGCAAGGCGCGCGGGGGGCCAAGGTGCGCTTGGTCGTCTTCTCCGACTTTCAGTGCGAAGATTGTCTGCGTGTCGACCACGAAATCCGCGGACTCCTTCAGGAGCGCGACGACGTGTCGTTGTCAATCAAGCACTTCCCCATCTCGACCGACTGCAACGAGAAGGCCCGCAGGCAAAAGAAGAACCTCCACCCCAACGCCTGCTGGGCGGCCCGAGCCGCGGAGGCCGGTGGCACGCTGGGGGGCGACGACGGCTTCCAGCGCATGCACGAATGGCTGTTTGCCAGGGGTGGGACCTTTACCGAGGAGGAATTGAAGCCCGAGCTCGGGAAGCTCGGGTTCGAAGTCCAGCCCTTCCTCGCGGCGCTTCACTCGCCCGCCACCGAAGCCTTGATCCAGGGTGACATACGCGAGGCCCTCGGCCTGGGGCTGTCGATCACGCCCATGATCTTCCTCAATGGACGCGAGTTTCAGAACTGGCAACGACCCGGTGCTTTGAAGAGCGCCGTCGAGGCGCTGGCCAGGCAAGCACCGACCCCCGACGTCGTTCCCGTTGGGGCCTTCGAGCGCTTTCTGGGCGAATGGCGCGCTCGGCCGCGCGGCAATGTGCCGGCCCCTGGGCGCGGAGCCGAACCCGGCAAGTCATCGAAGATCGAGGTCGTTCTGTGGGGCGACTACTTCGACACGAACACACGTGAGCTCGACCGCAGGATGCGCCGTGCTGTCGCTGCCAGCGGCGGTGGGGCGACGTACTCCTACCGCTACTTTCCGCTCGACAAGTCGTGCAACAAAGCTCTACCGCGCACGATGCACGTCGGCGGATGCCTCGCCGCGCGTGCCGCCGAGACGGCCTACCAGACGGCCGGTATCGCGGGCTTCGAGTCCATGCACGACTATCTGATGCGTTTCGGCGGGCGCCTGAGGCAGGAGCTTGTCATCCAGCAAGCGAGCGAGTTGGGGCTGCCGCACGACTTCAGGTTGACCCTCACTTCGGCCGCGGTACAGAGCGCCGTGTCGAAGGACATCGAAAACGCGCGCCGTATCAAGCTCCACTCGGTGCCCCTGCTCTTCATCGATGGGCGCCAGGTGGCACGCTGGAGTCTCGAGGGGGCCGCGGTGCCGGAAGCGATTCTCGCCGAGGCCCTCGGCAACTGAGGCTCTCCTCTGGCATGGGTGGATTCACCCTGGCCCTTGCGGCATGCTCCCCGAGTGATCCTGCCGCATCTCATCCAGCTGGGCGTCGGCCGTGTGTTGCTCTCTCTGACGCCGCCCGGGCGGCTTGGAGGGCACCGGCCGATCGAATTGCCGGGGACGCTCGGTGCCAGCTATCTCCTCGGAGAGCTCGTCTTCTCCGTGCAGGGGCAGTTTCTCGCGAGCTGGGGCCGAGCCGAGTTCGGTTGGCAGCTGGCTCCCTGGGTGGTCTTGCTACTCCTGCGCCTGGCGACGCTACCAGCGTACTACGTGGCCGGCGCGGAGCCGCGTCACGAGGAACGTGACGGGGGCTTCTGGGCGCTCGTTGCGATCGGTATCGGACTAGGGCTGTGGCTACGCCCCGAGCCGCGACTCGTCTCCTTCGTGTTCGTTGTCTCCCATCTTCTGTGGCAGGCGCGCCGCAAGCCGATCGGACGTGCGGCGCTCATGGTTGTTTGCCTGGGAGTGTCGACGTGGCTGACGGGTCTCGAGGGCGTCGATGTCGCGGGAATATTCACCGCCCTCGGGGCGGGTTTCCTCATTCCGTGGGTGCGTCGTAACGACCTGCGAGGGGGCATGCTGGCTGGACTCTTCTTTCTCGCCGCCGGGGTGGCCAGAGGTCACTGGTTGACGACGCTCCTCGGAGCCCTGGCGCTGGCCGGCGTCTCCTACGGACCCCAGTGGCGCTACCTCGCCAAAGTCTTGACACTGACCACGGTGATTGCCGTTGCGTGCATGCTCGCCGGGTCTAGCGACACTTCGAGTTCCACGCTTGCATGGCTGCAAGGGCACTACCTGGTTGGGCTGGTCGCGGTGTTGAGCGCGGGGCGGTGGGCGCGGGCGAAGAACTGGAGCGTGGGGGAGATCGAGGAGCCGCTTCGGGAGGGTGTAGGGATCGCGGGGCTCCTGTGCGCCTTGGCCTTGGTTGGTTCGGGGTCGCTCTGGCCGTTGGTGGTTGTCTGGGTTGGGGTGAGCTTCCTGCCGCGCGAGCGCTTGGCCCCGTGATCGTGGCTTGCGCTTAAAACACGAGGGGCCGGGATGAAACATCCCGGCCCCTCGGAGGTCAGCTAGTGGGTGGCCGACTACTCGCAGTAGACGACGTTATCCACGGCGGCAGAGCCATCCAGCTCCACTTCGATTTGGACGACATCGGACTCGTCGTAGCCAGCGTCGCTCGAAAGCAGCATTGCTGTCGCGCTGTCACCAGGCTGGTCATCGCCCGTGCGGGTATCGAGCGTTCCTACGCCACCGTTAGCCGTGAAGCCGCCGGGGACGATGTAACGACGCTCGTTGCCACTCGAGTCTCGCAGGGTGACGAAACAAGTTTCGGCACCATCGATGTCGAGGAGGTCCAGGCTGTCCACGAAGAAAGGCCGCGTGAAGTCGATGAAGAGGTCTCCACCGAGTGCAGCATCGTCCGGATCGTCGTAGGTACCTCCGGTTATGAAGCCGTTCTCCTGAAGGATGAGAACGCCACCATGGCCATTGAGGTCCGGGTCAGAACCACCGTTCGAATCGTAGATCGCTGCACCGTAGTTGTCATCACCGATACCGGCGATGACCGCGTCGGGCAGGAAGTCCGTTCCGGTGACGGCGTGACCGTGGCCGAAGCTCTCGAAGTCCATCAAGTAGCACGTGCGGCAGTCAACGCCGCCGCCGGCGATGTTGACATCGTCGACGAAGAAGTTGGTGAAGCCAACGTTACCCGTGATGGTGGAGTCGAAGGAGAGAGTGTGCGCGGCGCCATCAGCGAAACCACTGATGTCGACGCTCTGCTGGGCATAACCGATGTACGGGCCATCGGCATCCGTGTACACCGCGAGGATGTTGCCATCGACCGAGACGTGCAGGAAGTCTTCGCCGTTGAGCGAAGAAACCGGAATCTCGAGCCAGAAGGTCATCTCCGTCGATCCGCCCGGGATAACGACACTTTGCGAGACAGAGCCTGCCTCAAACGCGGCGATACCGCCGAACCATGTCCACCAGTCGCCCGAGTTCGGGCCCGTTCCGCCACCGAAGCCACAGCCGCCGGCGGTGCAGAGCGGGGTACCAAAGGTCGAGGAAGCTTCAGCCCAGGTGCCTGCGCCAGCTCCGCCTTCGAAGCCGCCGTCATTGACCAGGCTTGTGCCATCACACGTGGTGCCTTCGCCGAAGAACATGCCGCCAGCGGCAGCACAGTCTTCAGCCGTCGCGTCGATGCAGGTGCCGTCTTCGAGGCAGCACGCGCCCAACGGGATACAGGAAACTTCGGGTGAACAGCTGACGCCGTTTTCCGAGGTTTCGATTTCGATGATGCCCGCGTCGCCGGTGCCGAAGCCACCGACCGTGACGAGGTACTCAGCGCCAGCCTGCGAACACCAGGTGACCGTCGACTGGAAGCCATCGCCACCGTCGACGCAATCGTCGTCGTTGCCGGCTACACAGTTGCCCAACAGGTCGCCACAGTCGTTGCAGAAGACGTTGATGACGGTGTCGGCAACAAGCGTGTTCAACGAGCAGGTCTGGACCGTGATCTCGGTACCGGTACCCATGATGGAGTACCAGACGTTGTTCTCGGGGTTGACCGTGTCGCAGCCATCGGCAATGTCGCTCGTGGCCGTTGTGGTGTCGACAACGATAATCGCCGGAACGGCGAGAGGCTCGGCGTCTTCACAATCGTCGTTGGTGACTGGATCGGGTGCGGTGAAGCACTCGAGGGTGAGCATGTACTCGCCGACGTCACCTTCCGAGAAGGAACTCAGCGCGATGTAGTACGTCTCGCCCATGTTGAGGCCACCGACGGTGACGTCGGAGAGGAGGCCCGTGCCTTCGTCTTCCGAGCAGCCGATTTCCGTGAGCGCACCGCACTCACCGGAGTAGATGCCGAGGAGGCTGTCATCCGCAGGCGCGAGGCTTCCCTCGGTGTGGATGCGGGCACTATCCGTCGTGGCGACGAACTTGTACCAGATCGACGCGATACCTTGCGTGCCGGGGCCGCTGAAGTGACAGCTGAGGCCCGGATCGCCCGGATCGGTGGTTGCAGTGCTGTTGTTAGCGAGGACCGTGGTGTCGCATTCCATCAGAATGGCGTCTGCGCACGCATCGTTGTCGTCACCCGGCGGCGGGTCATCGAAACATTCGAGGGAGAGCATGTATTCGCCGGCGTCACCTTCCGAGAAGGAACTCAGCGCGATGTAGTACGTCTCGCCCGGGTTCAGACCGTTGACGGTGACGTCGGAGAGGAGGCCCGTGCCTTCGTCTTCCGAGCAGCCGATTTCCGTCAGCGCACCGCAGCTACCGGAGTAGATGCCGAGGAGGCTGTCGTCCGCGGGTGCAATACTTCCCTCGGTGTGGACACGCGCGTTCGAGCCAACGGCCACGAACTTGTACCAGATCGAGTTGATGCCTTGCGTGCCGGGGCCGCTGAAGTGACAGCTGAGGCCCGGATCGCCCGGATCGGTGGTTGCAGTGCTGTTGTCAGCGAGGACCGTGGTGTCGCATTCCATCAGGATCGCACCATCACACTCGTCGTTGTCGTCACCACCTCCAGGACCGCCGCCGAGGCATTCCAGGGAGAGACTGTACGCCCCCCGGTCAGTCTCGCCGAAGCAACCCATTTGGATGTAGTACGTGTTGCCCGGGGTCAGACCGCCGACCGTGAGGTCGGAGAGCAGGCCCGTGCCTTCGTCCTCCGAGCATCCGAGCTCGGTGAACGCGCCACAGGTACCGTCGTAGATGGCGAGGAGGCTGTCGTCCGCGGGGGCAACGCTGCCCTCGGTGTGGACGCGAACACTGTCGCCTGTGGGGACGAACTTGTACCAGAGCGAACCGACGACTTGCGTGCCGGGGCCACTGAAGTGGCAGCTGAGGCCCGGATCGCCCGGATCGGTGAGTGCCGCCGTGTTGTCCGCGACGACGGTCGAATCGCAATCCAAGGGGAGAGCGCCAGCGCAGTCACTGTTGACCGGAGGGGCGCCCGACGGGAGGACTCCGTCTTGGTTCGGGCCACCCATGCGGCGGCGCTGAACCTTCTGTGGACGAGGAGTCGAGATGACCTTCTGATCGAGGTTCTTTATCTCGCCCGTCGACGGGTTGATACAGCCGTTCAGATAGACGTATTCCGCGGGCTCGAGCAGGATGTCGATGGTGGGGTTCTTGGCCCCCCTCCGAGTCAGCTCGATGCGGATCTTCTGTCCGACATTCTCGAAGAAAATGGCGCCATTGGCGCGCGTGATCGGGGTAGCGAACTCGCCGTTTGCTCCGCGGACGCGGATATCGGACAGGCTCAACGGGGTGAGATCGGGGCCCACGAGAAACAACTCGGCATCTGTTGCCTGGTTGCTCTGGGCCGCCGTCGTCATGGCGAAAGCGGCTAGACAGCCGACGAATAGAGACAGACCTTTTCGGATCATGTCCTCCTCCTGCTAGGTGTAGAGACTGTGTGCTTCCCGACCCTGGCGGCCGGGGAGAACAAGCTGATGAAGTCACCATCCCACGAGCTTGGAAATCTGTCAATGCGCCCCGGGAAGGGAATTCCCACTTCGCTATTTCCGAGCGTTCTGCGCCGCAGATCAACAATCGCGGGCCGATCGCAAAGGGTCTCGGGTTACTTGAAGCGCACGTAAGGATACCGTAACAAAGGAAGCCGCAGTTTGCCCTCCAGGGGCTCAGTCGATGTCCGCTGGGAAGGGCTCGAACCTTCCCGTTACATTGCCCTCAGCCGCCTGGAGGGGCTTTTGGGGCCTCGGTCCCGACCCTGGTCCGCGGTACCCTGACCGGTGCCATGACTCGCCGCCCCTCGCGCCTCGAACTTCTCTTGCTGCTCATGGCACTCGGTTTGGGTGTCGCCCAGAGGGTGGAGGGAGTGACCGAACGAGCTTTTTTTGGAGATGAGCACCACACGCTCCTCCTCCACCGCCCCGCGTCCCCCCCGGTCGAGCTCGAGGAGGCCGGGTACGGCGAGATCCTCACGACCTTCGATATGACGGGCTCCCACGTGGTGCTCCCGCTCCTGCAGCGGGTGGCCCTCGATGTCGTCGGGCCGGGCCCGGGCAGCTACCGGCTACCGGCGCTCCTTCCAGGGATTCTGATGCTCCTTCTCTGCTATCCCCTGCTGCGGAGCTTCCTCGGGGCCGGACCGGCGCTCCTCGGGACGATCGCCCTGGCGTTGAATCCGATGCATGTGTTCTATTCGCACTTCGCTCGTTCCTACGCACTGGTCATGTTCACGAGCGTTTTCTTGGCGTACTGCGTGTTGCAGGGACTGCGCTCGCTGCGGTCGTGTAGCTCGAACGAGGAGGCGAGCTTTCTCCAGCGCCGGGGATGGTGGATCGCGACCTTCTGCCTCGCCTGGTTCACTCCCTACGCACACCTCTCGACGGCCGGCTATGTCTTTGCCTTGGGGGTCGTCGCGATCGTATTGGCTCGTTGGGAAGGTGGCGCCTGGCGTTCGAGTGCTGCGCCCTTCGTGGCCTTTGCGGGTGCAGCCCTCGTTTGCGGTCTGCTCTATCTTCCGCTCTACGAGCAAGTCTTGAAGTACATGAACGTGCAGCAGATCAAGGCACGTCCGGAAACGATCGTCGGCATTCCCATTCTGTTGTACGGAGGAGGCATCATGACCATTGCGGGTCTCCTGGCCTTGCCGTTTGCAGGCGTGCTTCTTTGGCGGCGAGAACGTGCGGCGTTCGTCATTGCCATGACGACGCTCATCGGTCCCTTATTCGCACTCCTCGCGACGCGCCCGCATGGGATGGAGTATGCCTATGCGCGGTACCTGCTTTGTTCCGTGCCCTTTTTGCTGGGGTTCCTCGCCCTGGCTTTCCTCGCCCTGATACGTCGTTTCGTGGCGAATCAAGAGCGGGCAGGTGTCGTTGCGGCACTCGTCGGAAGCGTGCTTCTGTTCGCCGCCTATTGGAGCGGCCCTCTCGGCCCCGACAATCCTCGGGGCCCGTTCGGCAACTGCTATCTGGCGATGCATGCCTTGCCGGCCTTCGACGAGCCCTATCCGCACATTCCCGAGGTGTACGCGGAGATTGCCGCGGACGATGATGCGCAGCGGATCATCGAATTTCCGCCGATCTGGACCCGCGCCGCCCTGGCCTACCGCAACTATGCTCTGTTCCACGGAAAGGAGGTGACCATCGGGTATGACGCCCCTATGCCTGGTGGGATGAGAGGAGGTCCCTATGCCCGTTTATCGGAGATCGACGTATCGGACGGTGACTACCTCGTTCTGCATCGCGACCCCGTTCCCGAAGTGCGTCGCTACTTCCGTTGGGTCTATGACGAAGCGGTTCCTCGCCACCGCAGTTTCGGCGACGACGGTTTTCTCGAGCGACACAAATCGACGTTCGTCTCGAACCTCCCGAAGAAGGAAGTCCTTGGCAGAACCGCGGCCGCGCTACGCAATCTGTATGGCCCGGCCTGGCGCAAGAGCGACGAGCTCCTCGTGTGGAAAATCGTTGATTAGATTCCTGTTCACTTGCGCGGCGCTCTTGTGCGCCGGCCCGCGGTTCGCCCAGGACGAAGCCACGAGTGTGGATCTCGACGTGGTCAAGTTCGCGAAGGACATCTATCGTCTTTCCCCTTCCCTGACCAGGGTTGTCAAATCGGCCGAGAACAAGCTGCGCAAGGCCTACGCCGCGGAAATCGGTGGTCGCAGGGTCCTGTTCTTCGACGTCGACAAGGACCGCAAGCTGACCGGGGAAGACGGCTTCGCACTCGAGGGCCTGCCCTTCGTCGTGCCGTTGCCCGAGGAGTTGTTGCTAGGAACAGGACAATTCTCGTATCGCTTCGAAGGCACGCACAGAATCGTGTTACTCCGTTCGGACTTGGGGCTGGGAGACAGGGTGTTTCCGCAGGCCATCGCGCTGACCGAGGTTCGCGTGCGAGCCGGCCTCCAGCCCCTCGTTGCCGACTCGCGCGCCAGCGGGGATGCGCGGGCGCACCTGGACTACCTGCATCAAAACGATGTCGTGCGTTATCGCCAGCTGACCCTCGAAGCGCATCGGCAGAGTCCGCGCAAGCCGGGCTATTCCGAAGCCGGCGCACGGGCGGGGCTGATCGGTATTCTCGGCTCCGGTACCTCGTTGACCGAAGACGTGATGGCCTGGTTTTCCAGTGCCTACCACGGGGTCAAGCTCCTGGACCCGCGGCTGGAACGGGTTGGGATCGCCCGCGAACACGAGATGTCTCTCGTCTATCCCTTGCTCGAGTCCATGCGACTCGAGGAGCCATTGGTCCAGCCCCCCGACGGGGCCCGCCAGGTGCCGCCGAACTTCTCGCGTGGCGGCGAGGTTCCGAGCCCTATTCCGGACAGGAGCCTGGGCGCCGGCACGGGCTTTCCTTTGTTCGTCCTGTTGCCGCGCGACAGTGTCATGCGGCCTGTCACCCGTTTCGAGCTTCACGATTCGGCTGGAACGGCTGTTCGAGGCTACGTTTCGACACCCTCGAAGCCCGCCAACAAGGCCTTTCCGAAGAACATGAACTGCGCCTTCTTCATTCCCTACACCGTTTTGGAGCTGGGCGAGCTCTACACGGCGACGTTCGAACAGGAAGGCATGACCGAATCCTTGCGCTGGTCGTTCAAGACCTGGGAATGGAAGCCGAAGAAGATCAAGTGATCCCCATGGCCTCGAGCTGCTTGTTCACCTGGGGCGCCCAGCCACGGTTTGCGATCGGACTGGCCGGGCTCGGGTGGAGGATCGTCTCGACTTCGACGTCGTTGCCCAGGGCTCGACGTGCACGGTCCTGGGCGAAGCGGCCGATCCCGATGATGCGCTGGGGGGCGATGGCTTCGACGACTTGCTGGAGGGATTCGTCGCACACCCGGTAGAGCGCGTCGCGCTCAGCGGCCGTCAACTTGTCGGGCGTGCGGTTGCGGCCGCTGTCCTCCATGAAAACGAGGGGGCAGTAGTTCCACACGAAAAAGCGCCTGAAGAACGACTCGGGCGTGCCGAACTTGTCCCGGGCCCAGTCCCAGAGCCTTTGGCCACTGACTTCGCTGCGCGCGCAGGCAAAGCCTTCGATGGGGCGTTTCTCGTGTTCGACCGCGGGCTTTCCGACGGGTTCTTCGATCTTCAACCAATCGCGCACGGAACGGACTTCGCCGAAGGGCACGCCCGTTTGGGCCATGCCGAAAGGCCCTGGGTTCATGCCGAGAAACAAGGCTTCGACGCCATGGCGGGCGTAGCGCTCGAGGAAAGCCTCGTGCGGTTTGCGCGCATACTTCAGCGGGTTGTACACGTGCGTGACGGGAGCCCCGAAACGCAGAGCGTCGACGCGGCGGGAAAGCTTGCGGCTGATCGAGACGATCTTGGCTTGGGTCATCGGTTCGTCAAACGTCGGTCGCGATCCTATAGATCAGCAAACTGAAGCCGATCAGAAAGCCCGCGATGACGATCAACAGTATGCGGAGCTCTTTGAGATCGCGAAGGGGCAAGCCGGCCAGCTTAGTTCGGTCAGCGTACCAAGTAGAGCAGCGTGAAGAGAATGGCCCAGAGCAAGCCCATGAAATGCCAGAAGATCGCGGCGAGCCGCAGCGAGTGGCGATGGACCAGCGTTCCGGCATCCGCGCGCAGGCGAGCCGCGACCACCAGCTCATATCCGAGCCCACCCAGGATATGCAGTGCGTGGAGAGTGGCGAGTGCGTAGAAGACGGCACCGTAGCCGCTACTGGAGGGCAAATAGCCGTCGTTCCACATGCCGAACAACACCCCGACTTGCACGCCGACGAACGCTACTCCGAGGGCGGCACTGAAACCGAGCCAGCCAAGGATTCGGCCGCGGTCCTTGGCGAGAGCAGCCCGCGCGATGCGTGCTGCATGCTCGATAGCCACACTGCTGGCCAGCAGCAGCAGGGTTGCGGACCACAGCCCCATGCGGGGAATGGCTGCCCGCACCGGTTCCCAGTCGCTGGCCCCCCGACGCAGGAAGATCCATACGGCGAGCAGGACGCAAAACAGCGTCGTGATGCCCGCCAGGAGGAGTCCCAATGCCAGGCTTCCGGTCTCGGGACCGGGTGCTTCGCGTTGCGGTGATGCGTCGTCGTCGCCATCCGCATCGTCGTCACCACCCCAGCCGCCGTAACCACCGCCCGAATCGTCGAAGTCATCGGGCGGACCGGAGGGCGGAGGATCTAGCTCCTCGGGTGCCGGCAGCGGATGCAGCCTGGGCTTCGGAGGCGCCAGGATGCTCGTACCGCCCGAGGATTCAAATTCAAAGAGCGCGTTCACCAGTTCCTATCGTAGCCCTGCTTTAGGACCTGGTGGGGTGTCAGCGTAGACGTGTGAAGGTTTTTCCTACCTGCCGCGCCACAGACGGATCGTTCCATCCTTCGAGGCGGAAACGATGTTCGTACCGGCGGGGTCGAAATTGATCTCGGTGATCGGCTGGGTGTGGCCGAGCAGGGTCAGCAAGAGCCCTCCCCTGGTATCCCAGATTCGTAGGGTCTCATCGAACGAACCCGACGCGAGGCGTTTGCCGTCGGGCGAGAAGGACAGGGCCGTGACGATCTTCTCGTGGCCGCTCAATACCTGCGCCGGTTCCCGGGTAGCTGTTGGGATCAGATGGATTGTGCTCTCGCTCGTGCCGGCTGCCAGCATGCTGCCCGTGGAATCGTAGGCTAGCACCTGCACGCCACGCGCATTCAAGTTCGTCGTGTGTACGAGTTCGTTCGAGTCGGTTGTGCGAAACTCGACGGTGCCTTCCTTGCTGCCTACTGCGTAGAAGAGTCCATCGGGGTGCATCGCAAGCGAGAACATTCCATCGTCCTTGCCCTTCCACTCGAAGATCAGTCGTTCGCTGGGAAGCTCGTGCGCCGTGATCATTCCTTCGGAGCTCTTCTGCAGGACCTTCGTTCCCTCGCGGTCAAAGGCAATGACGCGTGGGTAGCCCTTGCCGATGCGCAGATAGTGGGAGATCTCGGTGTTGCCTGACGTGCTCAGGTGAAGCCGACCGTGCTCGTATCCGTAGGCTAGCGCGTTCGTTGCGCGCGCCAGCGAGGCGACTCCTTCGGACGTTTGAACGGCGGAGAGCTGTTGTCCGGAGACGGCATCCCACGTGCGGACGGTCTTGTCCAGGCCACCACTGATGATCCGCTTGCCGTCGGAGCTGAAATCGACGGCATTGACCCAAGAGCCATGACCCTCGAGAACCAAGCAGGCTCCGGCGGTTTGGCTCCAGATACGGGCTGTGTCATCCTCGGATGCACTGACCAGCCGCACTTGATCGGGATAGAAAGCGATGGAATTTATGTCGAGGTCGTGCCCATCGAACGACAACCGCAGATCTCCCGTCGACGTATCCCAAAGGTGGACGACATTGTCGAAGCCTCCGCTCGCCAGGTGCTTTCCTGATCCGTCGAAAGCGAGGGTTTTGATCGTTTCAGAGTGGCCGCTCAGAAGCTTCTCGACGGTGAGCGTGTCAGCATCAATGATCATGATCGTGCGGCCCGCGGCTACCGCGTAACGCTTGCCCTGAGGGTCGATGGCGATGTCCCGGATGTTGTCGTCGACCGTGACCGTTCCCTCGATGAATCCTGTCTCCGGATCGAGCAACAGAAGCTGATCGCCGCCATGTGGCCGGGCGACGATCACTTCTCGGACGGGATCGTATGCGAGTGCGGTAATGTCTCCCGCCCCGGGGCGCAGGATGGTGCTCTCGAGGTTGCCACGTAGCCAGGTCACGACGATGTGCCCCTCGATGTCGGCACTGAGTAACAAGCGACCCTCTGGGTCGTAGGCCAGAGTGATCACATCGAATGCGTGGTCGTCGACGACGCGGATGCAGCGCCCTGTGGCGACATCCCAAATCCGTACCCTTTCGTCCCAGGATGCCGTCGCCAACTCGTGTCCTTGCGGATGAAAGGCGACCTGAGTGACGATGTCCCCATGGCCTCGAAGCTCGTGGACGAGCTGGAAGGATTCCCCGTCCCACAAGCGAGCGGTGCGGTCGTCCGAAGCCGTAGCGATGTAGCGCCCGTCCGAACTGACGTCGACCGAACGCACCGCGCCTCCGTGCCCCCGAAGGGTGTGTACGCTGGCATCGGCGAGTCGATGCAGGTGTCCCCACTCCCAACCGCGGGGCCCATCGGCGCAGGCCTCCAGACGGCGCTTGGACGCCTTTGACTTGTGAGCACGCAAGCCAAGATCCGCGGCGGCGATGTTCGCGATGTAGGCGTTGGCCTCGATCTTGTCGTACGCCGCCTGTACCTCGCGAATCTGGCTGCGCTGTTGGGCGATGATGACGGTGACCGAAGTTATCGTCAGAAGAACGAGCGCATCGAGAGCATAAGCCAAGGGGCGATTGCGCCGACGCCACTTGCGCCAGCGCGTCATCATCCGCGAATCGTAGGCGTGAACGACACGACCCTCGAGCCAAGCCGAAAGGTCGTCCGCTAGCTCGAGCATACCCGCGTAGCGATCCCGGGGAGCGGGGGCCATGGCCTTGTCGACGATGGCGGTCAATTCGGGCGGTGCGCGGCGCGCGACTTGATTCAAGGGACGCGGAGGGCGCGACAGGATGTCATCGAGCGTGCGCCCGACCGCACGTTCCTCCTCGAGCGAGACCTCGTGCGGCATGCGCCCGGCGAAGAGCTCGTAGAGCAGGGCTCCGACGGAGTAGACGTCCGACTGTGGCCCGACATCGTCCACCTTGCCCGTGGCCTGCTCGGGGGACATGTATGCGGGAGTTCCGACGACCGATTCGCGATCGGACTTGCCGAGGATCAAAGCCAACCCCCAGTCCATCACGTAGACTTCCCCGAAGCGCCCAACCATGATGTTCTCGGGCTTCAGGTCGCGATGCACGACACCGGATTGATGCGCGAAGGCCACGGTCTGACACACCTTGTGGATGACGCCCAACGCGCGGTGAATGGTCCAGCCTTGCAAGCGATTGCGCGCTAGCTTGAAGATCGTCTTCAGCGTGTCACCCTGTACCAGTGGCATGGTGAAAAAGATCTTGCCCTCTTCGTCGAGGGCGATGTCGTGAATGGGGACGATCCCAGGGTGTTCTAGCTGGCCGGTGACACGGGCTTCCTCGATAAAGCGCTCGAGCTTCCAGGCATGCTGCAGGCGTATCTCGGAGGAAGCTTTGTCGTCGACTTCCAGGGCGACACGCTTCACGGCCAGTTCGCGGTCGAGCACCTCGTCCCAAACACGCTGAACCTGCCCCATTCCACCCTTGGCGATTTCGCCCAAGAGCGTGTAGCGTCCCGGCGCAGGTGTGAAGTTCTGGATGCGACCCAGCCGTGAACGCAGCGTTCCGCTGCCACCCTCCAGCGCGCATGCGACAAGAGGGGAGAGTGGAGCTTGACGCTCGGGGGCTTGCGCGGAGTGGCCGCGCTTTGTTTCCTTACCCGTCTTCATCGGGCCTCGGTCCACACGTGTCGCGCGGCTTCACACCGCTCGACACGGAACCATTGGGTCATCTGCCCGAGGCCTGGGCAAGTTTCGTTTCGGTCTTTCCCAAGAGCCTCAAAACGGGCTCTTCGTGGGCGAATGCGCGGTTTTCAGCGTGTTTATGGGATCCATCGGCGGAGGTCCATTTCGCGGACACTTCGTAGGGACCCTCAGAGTCAAGTCCCGAAACTCGGAACCGACCGTGCGTATCCGTCCGTGTCGTTGCGACGTGGCCGTAGCGATGTACTTTTACAATCGCATTGGCGATGGGAACGGAGCCTTCTTCTACCAGCCCCTCCATGGACAGGTACTGGGCAGGAAGGCGTATGTTCAGTGCTTCCTTGGTGAGTTGCGAGTCGGGAACCGTCACGGCAATGAGTGGTCCCGCATCGCGTTCGACGCTGACGCGATACGCCGACGTGGGAAGGCCTTCGAATTGAAACGCGCCGAACGAATCAGTGCGCGTCGTACGTTGTCCATCCGGAAAGGGACTGGCGACATCGATCCTCGCGGTTGCGCTGCCTGCTGAAACCCTGGCGGGGGATGAATCCGTTGAAACCGGAATCGGTGCGATGCGCACCAATGCGTCCTTGAGAACTTCGCCGGTTGCATCATGAACGATGCCGCATAGAGTTGCTTCCCAGCGGAGGAGGATGTCTCCGACATCGAGTTCGGTTTGCTCGTCGAAAGGAAGTGGCAGTGTGAACTCCGCGTGCGCTGCTGCGGCGACCGTCAAGATGTGACTAATGTCGGAGCGCAGGCCGCGTAGTTCGAACCTACCGTTCTCGTCGGTGAGGACGCCAGCTTCGTCGCGCGAAGCGACGGCGGGCAAGACCCGGAAGAAGCCAACGGCTGCGATGTTTGCGCCCGGAACTGGCCGGCCACGCGCGTCGAGTACGCGACCCGAGAGTCGTCTTTCGGGAACCAAAGCTATTTCGATCCATGGATCCTCTTCACCACCGACGGTGGGCTGTCCTTCGAGGGCGGCCAGAGCCTTCCAGCGCCCGTCCTCTTCGATTCTCAGATAGCGAATTGTGGCGCCGTAGCCCGGTGCCTTGACGTGAACTTGTTGTGCCCTGCCTGCAGCTGGGAAACGAGGGTGTTCGAACGTGCCGTCTAGGCCGGTACGCACGAGGTCCGTTTCGTTGTGTGTCCAGATCCGCACCACGGCCTCCTGGATAGGCTTGCTCGTCTCCGCATCGATCACGAAACCGCCGAATGCTCGGGCCGGCATGAGCTCCAGCCTTAGCGCGAGAGTTTGACCGCTGGCCAGCTCCTGCTTGATGCGTCGACTCGTCGAGTGCTCGCCCCAGGCGACGATCCGAAGCGCTCCCGGCTCCAATTGCATTCGCAACTTGCCCTGCGGATCCGTGCGCTCACGCAAAATGCGTTCGGGGGCGTTGCCCGCGAGTGTTGCTACGAGCCCTAGCTCGACGTGCCCAGCACGGATCGGCGATCCGTCGATTGAGGACACAAGCTCCAGTTCGAGCGCTCCCCGGGGAACCTCCTTCGCGAGCGCGACGTCGACCATCGATGGGACGTTGACCATGGATGGCACGTCGTGCGAGCTTGGCTGCTCGAAACGCACAGCGGGGGAGGTGCGCTCGATGCTATCGCTCTCGTATCCCGATGGAGGTGGGGGTGGAGGGTCGAGGCTCGCCCTGCCTTCGCTTGCCAGCGCCAACTTCGTTCGCTCCCGATTTTTCGGGACCAGACAAATGATGGCGACGACGAGAGTGAGTGGCAGGGCGAGCCAAATGAGCTGTGAGCGATTCACAGCTAGAACTCCATCGACCCTTGGTTCGAACGGACCTTTTCCCAACCATCATCCGCGTGGACGACCCACCCGGCATCAGTATTGACGATGTCCCCTTTCCGGAAGGACACCTCCTGGAGTTCACCATCTACGGTGATAGAGGCATCACATCCGCCTGAGGTCTTGCACTGGTAGTCCTCCGCGAAGGAGGGTGCCGCCAGCGCCAACAGGAAAACCAAGGAACGCTTGCGCAGTGAGTTCATTACGAACCTCCTTTCCTCTGCGCCCCCGCCTTCACGTGAAAGATGGCTCACGTGAAAGTGAGGTGCGTCGCTGGACGCGAACCGGAGTGCCGGTCGAAGGGGTTCGAGAGGCGCTCCAGGGCGCGCACAGGGCGCGTGGGTGTCAAGGAGCGTGGGCCTGTGGGGTATTGGCCCAGGTTCGTTATCGACCCCCCCCCCCACGGTCTTTAGGGATTCTCCAGCACCGCCCACACGTGGTCTCTTCCCTGCGAATGAAGGGGTTCGAGGGCCTTGACGACCAACCTCTCGCACGTACGTTGGTGCGATGGGGAGTCTCGTGCGGGCGATGGATGATGGCGGGGACGGCCCGGTCGTGGTGTACGTTCCCGGCGTCGATGGGACGGGTGAGCTGTTGCTGGACACCGCGCAGGTGTTGCGTGAGTCGTTTCGGGTCGTGCGCTTGCGTTATGCAGCGGACGTTTTACCGTCGATTGGCGCTGGCTATCGCGAGCTGGCGGCGGATGTGGTGCTCACGCTTGATGAACTTGGCATCGATCGCGCTTTGTTGTTGGCCGAGTCCTTCGGCGTAGCACTGGCACTCCAGATTGCGCTGGATCATCCGGAGCACGTACGCGGCCTGGGCCTGGTGAACGGGTTTGCACACTATCCGTGCCGCTGGAGACTTGCCCTGGCACGGACGGTGATGCCAAGGGTTCCCGGGTTCCTCTTTCGGTTGGGACGGCGGCTGACGATCCCCATGGGGATGATCGCGCCGCGAAGTGATCCGCTGGTCGTTCGCGGCATGCTCGGACGTGCAGACGACTACTTCGGCGCGGCCTTTCTGCGGAGACTTGCGCTGATCCGCGAAGTCGATCTGCGGCCGCAACTCGAGGAGATCAGCTGCCCCGTGGCCCTCTTCGCGTCGGAGAACGATCGTGTCGTGCCATCCGTTGCCTGCGCACGCGAGATGGAGGCCGGCTTGCCCGATGCCACGCTCGAGACCCTGGGACATGCGGGGCACGTGATCCTGCCCTTCAACGATGAACCCTGGGTCGCCAGGTTGCTGGATCTAGAGCGGCGCGCCTAGCCCCAGCCGTCGACCGGGATTCGCGCGTAGTAGTCCGTCATGATCAAGGCGAAGAAGAGCAGCAGCCACGCAAAGCCTCCCACCGCGAAGATGCGGATCAGCGGTGTCGAGTACTTCACATGCATGAAGATGGCGATAACCAGTCCCGCTTTGAGCCCCGCGATGGACAGGGCCAGGACATCGTTGAAGATGCCAAAATCGATGAACGAGACGGCGGCTGTCAAACCGGTCAGGAGCATCAGTGCGAAGAAGACGTTGAGGTAGGTGCGCAGGGGAGTGACGTGCTCGCTCATCAGTGCAGCCCCCTCGTGTTCAAGAGGTACAGGAGTGGGAAGAGAAAGATCCAGACCAGGTCGACGAAGTGCCAGTACAGACCGAGGATCTCGACCCCTATGTAGTTCTTGCGTGTGTACCGACCTCGCAGCGCGCGCACCGCGACGAAGCCCATCAAGACGAGCCCAACAAACATGTGCAAGGCGTGCATGCCCGTCATGATGAAGTAGAGCCCGAAGAAGAGGTTCAAGTTGGGATCCGCCCCTGCGGTGGGAGCCCAGTGCACGCCGGGGATCAGCGCATCGTCGTACTTGTGACCGTACTCGTAGGCCTTGATCCCGATGAAGACGCATGCGAGCACGAAGGTCGCCGCGATGTAACCAGCGATC
>CBFIHP010000022.1:49157-51441 GCA_965662355.1 Planctomycetota bacterium
GTTGGCCAAGTTGGGCCGCGCGGACGGCGAGAGCCATGGTCAGGCTGCTGCCAATGAGCACCACTGTGTTCGTGGTGCCGAGAATCAGCCCCGCGCCGTCGGCTAGGTGGTGCGACCCCTCGAAGAAGGCGCCCGGGTACAGACTGCGATAGACCAAGTAGGTAGTGAAGAGACCACCGAAGAACATGATCTCCTGCACGAGAAAGGCCCACATCCCGATCGCAGCGGTCTGGCTTTGCTGGTCGAGCGTGACGAAGTGGTGGGCCAACTCGCCAGGCTGAGGCTCTTCGGCCTGGAGCTCTTCGGGGATGGCATCGGGAGGAAGCGTAGCTTCAGACACTGCCGACCTCCTCCCCATAAGCATAAGCCTCTTCTGTGACGGTCGGTACGTCGTGGAAGTTGTGGGTGATCGGAGGCGACGCCACCTTTTCCCACTCGAGCCCTTTTGCATTCCACGGGTTCCCCTTGACCTTCTTGCCGTACATCAGAGACCACGGCATGTAGACCAGCGACAAGAAGAAACCCAACCCCAGAATCGATGCGCCGGCGGTGGACAGGACGTTGAGTACCTGGAACTCATCTGGATAGACGTGATAGCGACGCGGCATGCCCAGATAGCCCAGTACAAACTGCGGCAGGAACGTGAGATTGAACCCGCAAAAAACCAGCACTGCACTGACCTTGGCCACGCCCTCGGGGTACATCCGCCCGAACATCTTGGGCCACCAAAAGTGTAGCCCGCCCAGAAAGGCCATCACGACGCCACCGACCATGACGTAGTGGAAATGGGCGACGACGAAGTAGGAGTCGTGAACGTGGATGTCGACTGCAAGCGTCGCCAGGAAGATGCCGGTCAGTCCGCCGATGGTGAACAGCCCGATGAACCCGAGCGCGTACAGCATGGGCGTTGCCAGCGATATGGCGCCGCGATACAGGGTCGCCGTCCAGTTGAACACCTTGATCGCCGAGGGGATCGCCACCAGGAAGCTCAAGAGCGAGAAGACCATGCCGGCGTACATGGATTGACCGCTGACGAACATGTGGTGGCCCCAGACGAGGAAGCCAAAAATCGCGATGGCCAAGCTCGAATACGCGATGAACTTGTAGCCGAATACGGCCTTGCGGCTGAAGCACGAGATCAACTCGCTGATCACGCCCATGGCTGGCAGGATCATGATGTAGACGGCCGGGTGGGAATAGAACCAGAACAGGTGCTGAAACAGGATCGGATCCCCGCCCTTGGCCGGATCGAAAATGCCAACTCCGAAAATACGCTCGATCGCCACGAGGAGGATCGTGATGGCGATGACCGGCGTGCCCAGGACCATGATCAAGGCCGCTGCATACTGGGCCCAGACGAACAGTGGTAGCCGGAACCACGTCAGGCCCGGCGCCCGCATCTTGTGGATTGTCGCGATGAAGTTGACGCCCGTCAGGATCGAACCGAAGCCGGCGATGAAGATTCCCAATGCCGCTGCGATAACGTGTGTATTCGAATACGTGCTGCTGTACGGCGCGTAGAACGTCCAGCCCGTGTCGACACCGCCCGCGACCATGGCGTAGAAGGCGAACAGCCCCCCGGCCATGACCAGATACCAGGACAGGAGGTTCAGCTTGGGAAAGGCGACGTCCTTCGCCCCGATCATCAACGGCAACAGAAAGTTCCCCAGCACCGCCGGCACAGACGGCAATAGGAAGAAGAAGATCATGAAGATCCCGTGCAGCGTGAAGAGCTTGTTGTAGGTCTCCGCCTGGAAGAGATCGCCGGCCGGTGTCAGGAGCTCGAGCCGAATCAAGACCGCAAAGATGCCGCCGAGGAAGAAGAAGAAGGTCAAGCCGAGCAGGTACAAGATCCCGATCCGCTTGTGATCCCCCGTGAGCAGCCAGGACTTGAGGCCGTACTCACCTTCCAGGTAGTTCTCTTCGCGAGCCTGGTGCTTGTCGGCCGGGGCTTGGGCGGTCTGGCTCATCGGTCGCCTCCCCCCTGTTCGTCGGCAACCTGATTGTCCTTGGATTCGGAATCGGTGGCGCCGAGGGATTTCAGATACGCGATGACTTTCAACAACTGGTCTTCGGAAATCTGCCCCTGATACGTGGGCATCAACGGTTGATACCCAGCAGACAGCTTCTTGCGCGGATCGAGGATCGACTCGCGAATGTAGTTTTCATCGAAGCGCACGGTCTGGCCATCGGCGAGCGCGACGGTTTGCCCGAAACGGCCCGCCAGGCTGGGACCACGCTGACCCGAATCCGCGGAATGGCACGTGTCGCAACGCAGATTCTC
>CBFIHP010000022.1:51540-77490 GCA_965662355.1 Planctomycetota bacterium
AAAGAAGACCTGCCCTGCTTCCTCGGGGGTGACACCCACCGGTTCGGAGTCCAGCCAGGCCTGGTAGCCGGCCGGATCCATGACGACGACCTCGCCGATCATTTCAGAGTGCTTGGTGCCGCAGTACTCGGCACAGAAGATGTCGTACGTGCCGGCCTTCGTTGCCTCGAACCAAATCGTGGTGTACATGCCCGGCACCACGTCGGCCTTGATGCGGAAAGCGGGGATCCAGAAATCGTGAATCACATCCTCGGAAATCATCTGCAGGACGATCTTCTCGCCGCGTGGAACGTGCAATTTGTTGATCTCGCGCTGTCCGGTAGGGTGCTGCAGCTTCCACATCCACTGCTTGCCGGTGACGTAGAAAGTCGTGGCGCCCTCGGGCGGAGTCATCACGTCGTAGAAAATCTTCGCGCCCCAGCCGAACACGAACAAGGAAATGAAGAGGGGCACGATGCTCCACGCGATTTCGAGCGGTAGCGAGCCCTCGATTTGCTGGGCCTCGTGGCCCTCGCGTTGGCGGTAGCGTACGACGCACCAGCCGATGGCGAGCGAGATGCCGACGGTGAAGAAGATCCCGATGGCGATCAGGAAGAAGTAGATCGCGTCGATCCGCCCAGCGACCGTCGAGGCCGCCTCAGGGAAGAGAGAGAAGTCCTCAAACACCGGAGGCCTCCGCGGGTCGGGCAGAGCGCGCTGCGGGTTCGCGTCGCAGAGAACGCCAGACGAAGAATGCCAGGAACAACACGGTGGCGCCACCGCCGACGCGCAGGGAGTTCATGACTGCGAAGCCATAGCGCCCGTTCGCCGGATCGTAGTGGAAACAACGCAGGATGAACTTGTCGACGAACGAGCCGATGCGCCCTTGGGAGGCTTCCATCAGTGCGAAGCGCAGATCACGGGGCGGAAACTCGATGCCGAAGAGATAACGCGAAACGCTGCCATCAGAGGTCAGGAGCGTCACCCCCGCGGCGTGGGCATACTCACCGGTTGCGGGCACGTATTCGTATTCGAATCCGACGGCTTCGGCCACGCGCCGGATTTCTGTCTCGTCCCCGACGAGAAAACGCCAACCATCGGGCCCGACGTCCCGGCCGTAGCGTCCGAGGTAGCCTGCACGTTTGCGCGACGCCACTTCGGTGGTTTCGCTGGGATCGATCGTCAACGCTATCAGGTTGAAATCCGCACCGGCACTGAAGTCGACCGCCCGCAGGTTGCGGACAAGTCCGTCGAGAACCAGGTCGCACAGCATCGGGCACTCGTAATAGAGCATCACGAGAATCGTCGCCCGTTCGCCAATGGCTTCGCCCAGTGCGATCTCTGCGCCGTTCGAATCGACGAAGCGCGCGTCCAAGGGCACGCTTTCTCCGAGACGTAGATCCCAATCGATGTCCGGAGGCTGGGGGCCCCCGAGAACCTGCGCGGTCACCCCGAGGCTCATTACGCCCAGGGCCAGCCCCGTAAGGACTCCCCGGTGTTCGAGAATCGGGCGGATCACTTGGCACCCTCCACAGGTTTCTTGTTGTGGATGAGGAAGAGCTGCATGGCTCGTTCTATGGGGATGCGCGCAACGCCGTTTTGGCGATCGATCCACTCGTAGTGGTTCAGGCGACGAGCCTCGATCTTCTGATGCTCTTCGATTTCGCCGTACGGATGGGCTTGCAGTTCGGGCCACGTCATCTCGGCCACCTTGCGCACACGCAGAGCATATTGGTCAACCTCCGGCGCCTCCGGTGTCAGCCCGCGATCGAGCCAATAGCTGATCAAGAGACTGGCGCCCACCAGCGCGGAAAGTGCAATGCCGGCCCGCAAGATGGGCCCCGCAGTTGCGTCGCGCTTCTCGTAGCCCGTTTGCGCTTCGCGCTGTTTGTGTTCCCCCGTCATAGAACCGGCGCCTCCTCGAGCTTCCCGAGCAACTTGGCGTCCTGCAGGGAGACCAATGGACGGCCACGCAGGTTACGAACGAACAGTCCCAGCCATAGGCCGCCCAGAGCGAGGGGCGCAACGACGTCCATCCATGACAGGTGGATGCCACCGCCGTGCGCGAAGGCCGGCGCGATCAGCCAGTAAATGTCCGCATAGCGAATCAGGAAGACCGCCACGGCGACCTTGGCCAGGATGGTGGCATTGCGCTTGGACTTGCGCGTCAGCAGGATCGAGAAGGGCACGAAAAAGTGGAAGGCGACCAGGAACAGGGCGATCCCCTGCCAGCCATGGTCGGTCCGATGCAGGTACCAGGGCGTTTCTTCAGGCAGGTTGCCCGACCAGATGATCAGGAACTGCGAGAAAGAGATGTAGGCCCAAAGCATCACGAAGGCCAACATCAGGTTGCCGAGATCGTGGAAGTGCGCCTTCTCGTACCAGCGAGTGAAGGGCTCGTGCTTCGAAATGTGCGCGGCGAAGAAGATCGCGACGCACAGCGTGCTGAGCCCCTGCCCGACGACAAAGTGCACGCCGTAGATGGTCGAGAACCAGTGCGGTTCCAGCGACATGCCCCAGTCGAATGCAGCGAAGCTCATCGTGACCACGTAGGCTAGAATGCCGCCCGCACTCAGGGCCTTGAGCTTGCGTAGGGCGGAGACATCCAGCCAACGATCGTAACGCGCACTGAGGTGCACGATACTCCACCCGAGGGCGATCCAGACGCCGAAGTAGAAGAGCGCGCGAGCGAAAAAGAAGGGCAGGTTCAGGTAGGCCGACTTGTGCTGCAGGATCTCGTCGGCGGCAACGACGTCGGCGTGGGCCCACTCGTAGAGGTGGGTTGCTCCCAGGGCCAGCGGAAGGAAGGCCAGTGCCATGTACGGTACGTTGCGCACCGCGGCCTCCAGCAAGCGTCGGATGGCGAAACCCCATCCGCCTCCCGTCAATTGGTGCAGCATGACAAAGGCCAAACTGCCGAGCGTCGGCGCCAGCCAGAACAGAAAGGCCATCAAGTAGGACTGATAGAACTGACCCGAGTCGGTGAAGAAGCCGATTGCAAGCGCCGCGCAGCCCACGGCACCTACCGTGAAGGCGACACGCTCGGCACGCGACAGAGTGTTCGTCAGGGGGGAGCGTTCTTCGCTCATCGCCCCCCTCCTTCGAGGCGCTGACGATCCTGGGGGGGCAGGTCAGCTACCAGTGCGTTTTGACTCAATTGCAGCGCGCGTATGAAGGCGATAATCGCCCAGCGGTCCTCGGTGATGACTCGATCGGAGACGTCGTACATGGCTCCGAAGCCCTTCGTCATCACGCTGAAGAAGTATCCGTGGGGGGCTTTGCGCAGCCGGTCGATGTGGAAGCTCGAGGGGTGTTTCAAACCGCGCTTCACAACCATGCCCTCGCCATAGCCCGAGCGCCCGTGGCATGGAGCGCAGTGGATTCCGAAGCGTTCCCGTCCGCGCTCGAGCACCTGCTCGGTGACTTCGAAGGGGAAGCTCGTCGCGGGCTCGCCGTTGATCGTGCCTTCGTAAAGGTGTGCGTCCAGTCGCAATTCGCCGCGGGCGATCGTTCCGGGAACCTGGTTGCGCGACGAGGCTCCATTGCTGAAGAGCGTTGTTTTTTCGAGCGGCTCGAAGCGTGGCTGATCGTGCATGTCTTGGCGGCAGCCGGCCAGCAGGAGTGCGAGTGCGAGGGTGGGGTGCTTCAATTGGGCACCTCTGACAAGGTGATCGGGTCCAATCCGCCCAGGAGTTCCCTCGTGCCGTCGACGCTGAAGTTCGGGTCGTGGGCCATGATCAAGAGGAAAAAACGATCGCGGCTGGCGGTTTCGAACTCCGGTATGGCGAACACGGGGTGATGCGGGCGGGGTAGGCCGTTCAGAGCCAGCATGCCGAAGACGGCGCTGACGGCCGCGAACAGGATCGTCATCTCGAAGGTGATGATGATGAAAGACGGCCAGCTGTTCATTGGACGGCCGCCGACATTGATCGGGTAGTGCTCTACCGAGGCGTAGTACTGCATCCCGAAGCCGACCAGGGCCCCGACGATGCCTCCGCACAGAACGAGGAGGGGCAGCCGGCTTTCATAGCCCAGCTCGTGCGAGACCTCGTGCATCGGTAGCGGGGTGTAGGCCTCCATCTTGGAATAGCCCGAGCCTTTTGCGGCCTTGATCGCGTCCAGCAAGCGCTCGCCGCTGGAGAATTGCGCCAAGAGGCCAAAGCACGGCGTGTCGATCCTCTGTTTGCGACCGAACATCACTCCGCCTCCACCTTGCTGTCACCCCCGCTCGTGTGCCCTTCGCTGACTTCGCGGTCGCGATGGGGGACGAGCGTGCGCATCTCGAAGATCGAGATCATCGGCAGGAAGCGGATAAACAGGAACAGTAGCGCTCCGAAGAGTCCCATCGTTCCGATGAACAGCGACCAATCCCAGAAGGTGCCGGAGTAGTGGCCCCAGGAACCCGGTAGGAAGTCACGGCTGAGGCTCGTGACGACGATCACGAAGCGCTCGAGCCACATGCCCACGTTGACGATGATGCAGATCAGAAACAGGAGCGGAACCGAGTTGCGCACCCGTTTCGACCACAGGAACTGGGGTGTGATGATGTTGCATGCGATCAAGGCCCAGTACGCCCAGGCGTAGGGACCTAACATGCGGTTCATCATCATCCCACCCTCGTAGGGATTCGCGCTGTACCACGCGAAGAAGACCTCCATTATGTAGCCGTAGGCGACGATCAACCCCATCGCGAGGATGAGCTTGGCCATGTTCTGCAGGTGGCGCATCGTGATGAAGTCCTGCAGCTTGTAGACGGCCCGCAAGGGTATGGCCAAGGTCATGACCATGGCGAACCCCGAGTAGATGGCGCCCGCCACGAAGTACGGCGGGAAAATTGTGGCGTGCCAGCCGGGGATGACGCTGACGGCGAAGTCGAAGCTGACGACGGTGTGGACCGAGATGACCAGTGGCGTCGCGAGTCCTGCCAGAAGCAGATAGGCGGTTTCGTAGCGTTCCCAGTGTCGTGCGGCACCGCGCCAGCCAAGCGCCAGAGCGCCGTACAGGATCTTGAAGAAACGGCTCTTGGCCCGATCCCGCAACGTCGCCAGGTCGGGGATCAACCCGACGTACCAGAAGAGCGCAGAGACGCTGGCATAGGTCGAGACCGCGAAGACATCCCACAACAAGGGGCTGCGAAACTGCGGCCACAAGCTCATCGTGTTCGGGTATGGCAGCAACCAATAGGCGAGCCAGGGCCTCCCGACGTGCAACAATGGGAAGATCCCCGCGCAGGCCACGGCGAAGAGTGTCATCGCTTCCGCGAAACGGTTGATCGACGTGCGCCAATCCTGCCGGAACAGGAGCAGGATGGCCGAGATCAGCGTGCCCGCGTGGCCGATTCCGATCCACCACACGAAGTTGATGATCGCAAAGCCCCAACCCACCGGCGCGTTCAAACCCCAGACCCCCGTGCCCTCGAGGAGCAGCTTGGTGATCGAGGCCAACATCATCATCACCAGCGAGAAGCACACACCCAGACCGATATACCAACCGAGCGGAGTGCGCTTGCGCAGCACGATCTCCGTGATTTGATCGGTGACGGTTGTGTGCGTGTGCCCCGGCGCCACGAAGGTGGGCTTCGTGCGCGGGTCGTCTTGCACTCCAGACGGCGATTCGGTCATGGTTGGCTCAACGCCCGACGCCTCCGTCGGGGTTCACGAACTTCGCGAGGTACGTCGTGCGCGGCTTGGTACCCACATCGCCGAGCAGCTCGTAGTGATCTGGCTCGTGACGGAGCCGTGCCACCAGGGAGTTCTCGTCGTTGAGATTGCCGAAGGCGATGGCCTGAGTCGGACAGGCTTGTTGGCAGGCAGAGCGGACCTCGCCGTCGCGCAACTCGCGGCTTTCCTTCTTGGCGTTGATGCGCCCTTCTGAAATCCGTTGCACACAGTAAGTGCACTTCTCCATGACGCCGCGATGACGGACCGTGACGTCGGGATTGCGGATCGGTTTTAGTGACTCGGTCTCGTAGTCGGCATAGCGGAAAAAGTTGAACCGACGCACCTTGTATGGGCAGTTGTTCGCGCAGTAGCGCGTTCCCACGCAGCGGTTGTAGACCATCTCGTTGAGGCCTTCGTCGCTGTGGACCGTGGCGCCCACGGGGCAAACCACTTCGCACGGCGCATTCTCGCAGTGCATGCAGGGCACGGGCTGGTGCAATACGAGTGGGTTAGCCTGATCGTCGCCTTTGTAGTAACGATCGATGCGGATCCAGTGCATCTCGCGGCCACGTAGAACCTCTTTCTTGCCCACGATCGGCACGTTGTTCTCCGCCTGGCAGGCCACCATGCAGGAGTTGCAGCCGATGCAGGCATTCAGGTCGATGACCATGCCCCAGGCATAACCCGTGTACTCGTGGGGCGGATACATCGAGAGATCGTCCGCTCCGTGGCTGCCTTTGGTCTCGCTCTTGGCCTGTGCGCCGAAGCGATCAAAGGTCTTCACGCGCACGATGTCGCGACCCTCCATGCTCGCGTGATCCTGCACCGAGGCCAGCGAGATGTGGCGACCGACGGGACGGACCTGGATGCCGGCCGTGATCCACGTGCCGTAGCTCGAGCGCAGCTTGTACGCATCGAAGCCGACCCCCGTGCCGAGCTCGCCCGCGCGCGTGCGTCCGTAGCCCAGATGCACTGTCAAGCATCCGACGGGTTGTCCAGGGGTGACCCAAACCGGCGCCTCGACTTTGCGGTCCGAGGCCGAGAGCATAACGACGTCCCCCGATTCGAGCTTCAGGTCGCGCGCGTTGTCCGGTGAGATCAGGCACGCGTTGTCCCACGTCAAGCGTGTAAGCGGACGCGGTGCTTCCTGCAGCCAGCCGTTGTTCGCGAAGCGCCCGTCGTAACTCGAGGCATCGGCGCGGAAGTTGAGCTCGAGGCCCGTAGGCACGCGCGTGGGCGCGGGCAGATCGAGGTCCTGGAGCTTGACCTTCAGCGCGGGAAAGCGCGAATCCGCGATGATTCCATCGTGCAAGGCGGTCCTCCAGAAGCGCTCGAACTGCGCTTCGGACAGCTTGGGACGAACCTGACGCCAGTGATCACGTACGAGGTCGTAGGGTTTCCTTGTGCCGTCCTCCATCAAGGTGGCGACGAGCTCGTGCGAGGTACGCCCGTGGAAGAGGGGCGCGATCATGGGTTGGACGATCGAAGCCGAACCGTCGTAGGCGAGGGTGTCGCTCCAGCTCTCGAGAAAGTGTGCCATCGGCAGGTGCCATTGACATGCCTGCGAGGTTTCGTTTGCGCTCAGGCTGAGGTGCACACGGAACGGAGCGGAGGCCAGCGCAGCCCTGAAATCCAGGTCAGCCGGAACGTCGTAGACGGGGTTGCCACCCAGGATTACGACCGTGTCGATCACGCCTCCGCGCAACTCGTCGACGAGAGCGCGGATCGATTCATGGGCGTCACGTTGGGCGCGCTCGCCGCTGGTCAAAGGAGCCGCGTGGTCGAGGGTCTGGCCGACGTTCTTCAGGCGCTCGTTGATCGCATGGGATAGGGCGTGCACGACGGCGGTTTGCGTCGATCCGGGCACGACGAGGCTCTTCCCCTCCAGGCTCTTCAATCGTCGAGCGCTGCTGCTGGCGAAATTCTGCACACGCTCCGAGAGACGCGGGACCTCGACCGTCAAACCCAGTTCGCTTGCGAGGGCACGGGCGAATAGCTCCACTTCGGAGGGTTTGACCGGCAGACGCTCATCCGCCATAGCCCCCGTGATCGAAGCGGTGCTCTCGACGGAGACGAGGTGATTCATCACGTGCGCACCACCGCGCACGTTGCGTGCCTTTGAGAAGTCTCGTGCGTAGCGCACGCCCGCGGGACCGTGGTCGAGGAAGTCGGCATCGAGTGAGACGACGAGTTCCGCCTTGTCGAAAGCGTAGCGCGTCGACACGTCCCGCCCGAAGGCCAGCTTCGCCCCGGCGCGGGTTGCGTCGTCGTGAATCGGCGTCCAGTGGTGGATGCGCGCCTTCGACATCTGCACCTGAAGTTTCTCGAGCTGGGCCGAGAGGGTCGGCGAGGCGTCGTCGCCGATCAGGATGGCCAGGCCTTCGCCGTGCCGCGGACGCATGCCATTCATGCGCGCCGTGAGCTCGTCCAGGAACGTGCTCCACGTGCTGATCATGTCCAGGTGGCGAATCGAGTGCGAACGGTCGGGGTCGTACAGCGACAGGATGGCCGCTTGCGCGAAGCCGTTGCTGGATCCGAGGCTGGCGGGATGATCGGGATTGCCCTCGACCTTCGTCGGACGCCCCATGTGACTCTCGACCAGGAGACCCGTTGCGGCGCCCCCCAGGGTCATCGCCGTCGCGAAGTAGCGCGGCTTGCCGGGAACCGTGTACTCGGGGTTGCGGGCGGCGGGGACGATCTTCTCTTCGGGCTGACGTGTGCAGGCGGCGATTCCCGCCACTCCCAGGGATGCGCCCATCAGGCGCAGGAAGGAGCGCCGCTCGAGTCCTTCTCCCTGTTGCAGTCTGCCGGCGAGGGCGGGGAACTCACTCCGCAGGTACGACTGGAAGGCTGCGGTGCCATAGAGCGTTTCGAGCTCGGCCCAGTACTCCGCTCCGCTCTTTCCCTCCAGGCGCGTTCGAAGCACTTCGAGGTCCGAGTTAGAAACGGTACTGACTTCCTGGTCTTTGCTCCTCAGCTTGCCCTGCACGGTTTCCCCATTTCGTTCCCTAATTGCATCAGCGGGATCTATCGATGACAAACCGAACAGTTCGTCATGCTCTCGAGCCCATATTCGAGTCCCAGAGCTTCTCTCTCCGCCCGCGTTTGTTGCGCCGGATCAAAGTCCATGTCAAAGATCCGATCCCGTGGACGAACGTTCGCTATCGGGTCACGGTGACAGGACAGACACCAGCCCATGTCCAGGGTCTCGGTGCGCCACATCAGAGGCATCTCGTCGACCTGACCGTGGCATGACGAGCAACCGATGCCTTTCTTGAGGTGGATCGAGTGATCGAAGTACGCGAAGTCGGGCAGGTCGTGCACACGGGTCCATTCGATCGGTACGTCCAGCCGGAAGCTCTCGCGCACCGGCTCGAGCATCGGCGCCTCGTTCCAGACGAGCGAGTGGCAGCCCATGCACGTCTTGGTGGGGGGGATGCCGGCGAAGGCTCCATCCTCGACCGAGGAATGGCAGAAGCGACAATCGATCCCGAGCCCCGCTACATGGTGTTTATGGCTGAAGGGCACGGGCTGATGCCGGGCGACCCCGACCTGGGTCGTGTAGGGCGATCGCAACATGCGGTCCCACGCCCACACGCCTGCACCCAGGAAGAAGACGGCTCCGAACACGCTGACCTTTGAGAGGGTGTTGAAGCTCGGATGGAAGATCTGCGCCATGGTCGGGAACGGCAATTAGTGTCCTGTCCCAGGGCTCCGATCTCCAGGCCTACCGGCCCGTTCGAGGTGGTTCCCATCCGGCTGGCGAGCCCCGTTCCTTTCGCACGAGAAATGGAGTTCGTAGCTTTTCTTCAGCCATGGACTGCTGTTGCAATGAAAATTAGAAACGCGGTTATATCTATTGGGAGCCCTCCCCGCATTCTGCGGGGTCACCCGCAACCCGTCTCGGGGCGCTGATTGCTCGCAATGGGATTCGCTCTAGAGCTCGTCGAGGGAGCGGGGCCAGTCGTCCTTCAGCAACCGCGATAGGGCGCGATCCTTGAGGAGCTGGCCCTCGGTTTGGCAGCCTGCGCAGTAGTTGGTTTCGTTGTCGGCGTAGACGATGCGCTGGATCGGTGCTTGGCATACGGGACACGGTTGGCCGTGGCGGCCGTGCACGGCCATGTCCTTGCGGAAGGCTGTGACCTTTTCGGGGAAGCCATCGCCGACGTCCCTTGCGAGCCGCTTGATCCAGAGTTTCATCACGCGTTTGGTGCTGGCGTGGATGCGCTTGATCTCGTCGTGGTGCAGCTGGCTCGTGCGTTTGAGGGGTGAGATCCGGGCATCGTGGAGGATCTCGTCGGAGTAGGCGTTGCCGATGCCGCTGAACTTGCGCGGGTCGCAGAGGGCGCGCTTGAGGGTGTGATCCCCCGAAAGGAGGCTTGTCTTGAAGTCCTTGAGCTTCGAATCCAGGACCGCTAGCCCGCCGCGATCGTGTTCGGCCAGATTGGCCTCCCCGCGAACGACGAAGAGCGATGCGCGTTTCTTGGTACCGGCTTCGGTCAAGAGCAGGGTTCCGTGCTCGAAGTCGAAGGCCGCCAGGCCGATCCGTCCTGGTAGCCCTGCGCCTGCGTCTCGCCAACGGAGGCGCCCGGCAATCATCAGGTGAAACACGAGAAACAGGTCGTCTTCGAATTCCAGGATGATGCGCTTGCCGATCAGGCGTGTTCCGGTGATCTCCTTTTTGTCGACCACCTTCAGGGGGGGGTCGACGGAGCGCAGCAGGAACGGGCTCTTCATCCGCACGCCCTCGAGCCGTCTTCCAACGACAAAACGGCGCAGGGCGTCGCGGTAGACGCTGCAATCGGGCAACTCGGGCATCGTCTGAGGTTAGCCGGTCCGGGCGGACCTTTGGTGGGCCGAGGGTGTTCTGTACACTTCGCTCTGCGCCATGTCTGACGAACCCCCCCCCAACTTCCAAGTCGCCACCTTCGGCGCCGGATGTTTCTGGTGTGTCGAGGCGGTGCTACAGCGACTCGACGGTGTGCATTCGATCGTTCCCGGCTACATGGGCGGGACCACCGAGAATCCCACGACCAAGGACGTTTGTGGCGGAAACACCGGGCACGCCGAGGTCGTGCACGTGGCCTTCGACCCGGAAAGGGTCTCCTTTGAGGAGCTCCTCAACTGGTTCTGGCGACTGCACGACCCGACGACCCTGAACCGTCAGGGCAACGATGTAGGGACGCAGTATCGTTCGGCTATTTTCTATCACTCCGCTGACCAGCGCCGCGCCGCGGAAGGCTCCAAGGCCGCTCTCGAGGCGTCGGGGGCTTTTCCCGACCCGATCGTGACCGAGATCACCGCCGCGGATTCGCTGTACGAAGCGGAGGATTATCACCGTGACTACTACCGCCAGAATCGTGAGCAGCCCTACTGCCGCATGGTGATTGCGCCCAAGCTGGACAAGCTGGGCCTCGACGGCTGATGGCGGAATTATTCACCCATACTTGCCTCTTCGAGAACGGAGAGGTGACGAGTGGGTCCGGATTCGCCTGGGAACATGCGCGCGATTCGTTTTGCGTGTCATCCACGGAGTCCAGCGCAGGGTCCACGGACGCCTGGGAATGGCGTTGCGCGAACGCGCCCGATGGCGCATGTGTGGCGGTGGTGACGGACGGCGAACGCGTCGTCAGCCGCATTCTCGGCACTCGCAAACAGGCCGTGCTCGATGGCCAACAGGTCACCTTCGTCGAGGTCTTCGATCTATACAACGACTTCGAGTACCGTCATGGGCTCGGCCGCGCGAACAGCTTGAAACAGTGTGGCGAGGCTTTTTCGAAGAGCTTTGGCGGGCGCGCACCGGAGAGTTTTCCGATCCTCTACGGCGTACCCACGCGTCGCGCGCATCGTTTCGGTTTGCGCCACCTGCGCTGGGAGATCCTGCGTTCGGAAGCACGCTTGCGCCTGCGCCCGCAGGGGCATTGCGCTCCCGCCGCCCCCGGCGTCGAGGTCGAGGAGATCACCCGCTTTCCGGATCAGCTCGACCCCGTGTGCGCAGAGGTCAGCGCAAGTCGCGGCGCGATGCTCGTGCGTGATGCGCGCCGTTTGAACCACCGCTTCTGTGAGCGTCCAGATTCGAACTACACGATCGCCGCCGCGCGCAAGAATGGACAGTTCGCGGGCTACTGCGTGCTGGCCGATGGCGCCCTGGTGGACTGGGTCTGCCCGCACGAGTCCCTCGATGTCGCCAGTGCCATGGTGGTCTGGGGCGACGAACGAGCTCGTACCGAGGGCCACGAAGGCCTTGCGGCGAGCTTTCCCGAAACCGCTCCCGAGTGGCTGATCTTCCAGCGCTTCGGGTTTTGGATCCAAGGCGGCATGGACTACACCGTCTTTCGCAGCTTCCACAAGCCCTACATCATGAGCTGGCTCTTCTTCAACTGGTACTACACACCGGCGGACCTCGGTCGCGTCTAAGGCCCGTGTCTAAGTACGAAATACGCCCCTTCCAGGAAGGCGATGAGGCCGGCCTGATCTCCTGCTTCAACGCGGTGTTCGGCGAGGACGACGAGAGCTTTGTCGATCGCACCCGCGATGAATGGGACTGGGCATTTTCCAGGAACCCGGCCGGACGTCGTATCTGGGTCGCTGAGTGCGAGAACGAAATCGTTGCTCAATGCGCGGCCCTTCCCTATCGCGTCGATATCGACGGACAGCGCCACAGCTTCACGCAGGGCGTCGATTCGATGGTGCATCCCGCACACCGTCGTGGCCTGCGCCGCCCGGGGCTCTTCGTTGCGACGGCCCAGCCTTTCTTCAAACAGTACGGAGGGCTCGGGGGGGACATCCTGCACTACGGCTGGCCCGTTGAACCGGCGTGGCGTATCGGCAAGACGTTCCTCGACTACGAGATCATTCGCACCCAGACGATCCATTTTCGCGACATGGAACCGGGCCCCTCGGATCTACCCCACGGTGTGGAGCGGCTTCAACGCTTCGACGACAGTGTCGAGAAGCTCTATCACCGCTGTCGCAAGCAGTGGGGAGCCAGTACGTTGCGTGATGCCGCGTACCTCAACTGGCGTTTCGCCGAATGCCCGCGCGCGGACTACGATCTCTTCGGCGTCCGCGATTCCAATGGGCATCTCTTGGCCTACGCCGTCTTCCGCAAAGCGGATTGGCCGCGACCTGAAAGCGGCCTCATCATGGATTGGCTCTGCCCGCACGACGAGCTCGATGCGGGGGGCTTGTTGCGCGAGGCCGTTCTGAACCGCGCGCGGGCCCTGAATGCGCGGGTCACCTTGGGCGTGTTCCCCGAACATTCGTTCTGGTTCCAGCGCTTCCAGGCCTGGGGCTTTGGTGTTTTCCCCAGCGACTACCTCCTGATCGGCATCATTCAGGATCCGCGCTACGACACATGGTGGCTTCGTGAAAACTGGTGGTATCAGCTGGCCGAGCTCGATGTCGTTTGAGAGCGGTAAGAAGAGCAACGAACGCGGCGCTCCTCGACACCGGACACTGGCCGGGTTTCGCTCGTTAGGCTAAACCGGATGAAATGGATCGCGCATTGACGAAGGGCTCCGCGCTGGAAGCCATCCGAAACCTCTTCCAATCCGAACCGGATCTGGCCGAGGAAGCCTCGACGCTCGACATCGAAGAGCTCGAAGGCGATTCGATGCCCGAGCCCTATCGCAGCCTGCTCGTACACGCCACGGACATGACCCACAAGCTGCAGAGCTATGCCAGGCAGACGATTCATGTCCGGCCTCTGCACGTCGAGGAAGATGGTCACTATCTCGAGCGCCGCGTCCTGCTCGTCACGGATGATGATCGGCGCACCGTCGAGTTCGGAGCCATTCGCATCCATCTCGAGCGCTTCCTCGGCGAGGCTCGCGAGGAAATTCTCGGGTGCCGTACGCCTCTGGGGGCGATCCTCAAGCAGCATGGCATCGTCCATATCTGCCAGCCCCAGTTCTACTTCTGCATGAGCGGCAGTACGTTTCTGAAGGACGCCTTCGAGCTCGACTGCCACACGACCTTGTACGGACGCCTCAACCACATCCTGAACGAATCCGGCGAGAAGCTCGCCAACGTGGTCGAGGTGTTGCCTCCCCTCTGAGTTGCTGGCCTGCGCTTCAGAGGCGCACGGTGTAGCCAATCTTGAACGACAGCTCTTGAAAGAGCGGTGAGATGCTGCCGGTCTCGCGTTCTAGCGTCTCGTTGAAGACCAGGAACACCTCGCGGCCGGGTCTTGGGATCCAGAAGAGTCGTGAGTTGATCCCGAACTCCTGGGATTCGTTGTCCCACTGGACGAAGTTGTTCCAGGCGATTTCCGGCGTGAACGAGAAGTTCGCGCGCATCGTTCCGAACTGGGTCGTGAAAGCCCCGCCAGGCAGGTCGATGTCGTTGTGGGAGTACTCGACCTCGCCGCTAAAGAGCGGACCGGGCCGCCAGGCAGTGAAGAGGCTATAGCGTTCGCGGGTGCCGTCGAAGAACTGCCCCAAGCCGAGGTTGAAACCGACCGAGAGCTCGCGCGCGTTGGAGCTCTCGACTTCCAGGCGACCGCGGGTGAAATCGTAGTCGCCAGGAGGGATGAAGATGCCATCGCGAATCTCAAAGGACTCGGAAAGCTCGTCGTGTGTTTGCTGGAACTCGATGCGAAAACCGTCGCCGGACTGGAACTCGACGCCGTACGGTTGGACTTCGAGTTCCCAGGTCTCCACGACATCGTCGGTGGTCGTAAAGAGGTCGGTGTCGATGCTGAATTCGTACTGCCGGACGATGGAGTCCTTCGGCCGTGGTTGGTAGCTGGTCTGGCCCGAGTAGCGGCGAATGTCCTTGCGCCTGACGAAACCGAGAGCGGGATCGAAGTTTTCCTGGATCTCCGCAAAACTCGCTGCCCAGCTGAAGACGTCGTTGGGATAAGCGACGCTGAGGCCGTAGGCCAGTTCCGAACTGTCGACGCCTTCCGAATCGGCCATGACTCCCCAAGCCGTGGTAGCGAAGTTCTTGCCACCATCCAGCTCCGACGTCCGATATTGTGCGTCGAATCCGACGACTGTGTTGTCGGCGACTCCGTTCGGATCACCGTTGGTGACGATGGTGCCGATGCTGGATTGCTTGCCGAGATTTTTGGACACACGCGCTGCAAAGAGGTTCTGTCCGCTCAGGCCTATCGGGTTCTCGCTGCTGTCCAGGATCGTCGTGTTGTCGGTCTGTACGTCGACGATGCCGATGTTGTAGGCGCCTGCCCGGCCGGTCAGACGGGCCCCTGCAAGGATCGGTACCTCTTGTCCATCATCGGTCAGTCCGATGCGGCGCGAGAAGAAGGGAATGGTCTCTCCCGGGAAATCGAAGAGCCCCGCGTCCTGCAGGAAGAAGTCACGCTGTTCAGGGAAGAACAGGGGAAAGCGGGTCAGGTTGTTCTGGCGTTCATCGACTTCGGTCTCGGCGAAGTCCGTGTTGAAGGTCAAGCCCAGGTTCAAGCTGGATGTCAGCTTGTAGAACGCGTCCAGCCCGAGTTCGCCGAAGGCATCGGTGTCGTCTACCTTGGCCCCCGTACCGTCCTCGCGATCGCCGCGAATACTGCTGGTGAAAAACGGCACGACGTCCAGGCCGATGCCCTGTTGCATCCCCTCGAGCCCCGTCAAATCACCGGCGTGGATGATGTTGAAGAGGCGATAGTCCTGGCTCGAGGTGGACCAGCGGTCGCGCTCCAGATGCCGGCCGATGTAGCGCATCATGTTGAAACCCCAGGTCGAAAGCCCCTTCCGGAAGTTCAATGTCTTGAAGGGAATGGCGAGCTCGGCCGTCCAGCCTTCGTTGTCGATGTTCGACTTGCCTTCCCAGATGCCGTTCCACGGCTTGTTGAAGTCCCCACCGTTGTTGGAGATCAGCGCATCGCCCTTTGATCCGCCAGCGTTCATCTGGAAGAAGAACGCATTGCGCCGATCCTTGAAGGTGTCGATGACGAGTTCAACGCGATCGTCGGACCTGAGGAAGGCGTCCCGCAGCTGCGTCGTGGTGATGATTTCGTCGGGTTGGCTGTCGAAGCAGCGGATGGCGATGTAGATGGCTTCCGCATCGTAGAGAAAACGTACCTCGGTACGCTCGCTGGGTGCGGCACCCTCGACCGGGACGACCTGTATCAGTTCGCCGATCGGTTGTGCTTGTTTCCACACTTCGTCGTCGAGGAGCCCGTCGATCTTCGGCGGCGTGGTCGTTCGGGTCGCCGCAGCTTTACGACGCCCCTCGCCCTGTGTCGCGGGCGAGCTTGCCATCAAACAGATGAATCCGAGGGCTGCCAGGGGGAACGAAGAGCCGAACATTAATCGTTCGGGCTAAGGCACCACGGGCGGGTCGGGGGCCGCGGATGGCTCACGAACAGGAGGTGCAAAGTCATCCGGGGTCGCGCAGCCTTGTAGGGGAAGGCTCCCCATCGTATGCAGTCCAGGTGCAACGCTGAGCAGGGGGCGGATGACGTTCATGCAAATGGCACTCGTTGCGACGTCGCCGTGTACGCCGCCGGGAATCTCGACAGTGATGGGCGGATCCGCGTCCAGCGTGATGCGGTCACAAGGATCCGGCTCCGCGATTGCCGCGCGGAAAACCAGCTTGATCCGCTCTTGGCCGTCGATCCACCCGCGCGCACTCTGCTCGACCCCACGCACTCCGCCTATCGAAATCTTGCCCAAACCACATTCGAGTTCCGTATCCGCGTGCAGTGCGTGGATCGTCTCGTCCCAGCGTTCGAGCTCGAAACCAAGATGGTGAGCCACGAAGTGCAGCGATTCGCCGAGGCCCACGTGGCGCAACGTGCCCGCGTCGACGCGACGTTTGAATTCCGTGTCGTCGAGGCCGGCCCCGATCTTGCGCTGAAACGGAATGCGTCGCGTTGAGGCGTCCTGGATGCGCTCGATCAGGACCGAGCGTACTTCGCGGCAGGCGATGCTTGCGGCCACGGGAAGTGCATCCATGAGGAAGCCCGGATTGACGCCGGTGCCGACTATGCGCCCACCGTAGCGCACGCACATTTCGTGCAGCTCTTGCGCGGCGACGGGATGACGCAGCCAGGGCCACGAGAGTTCTTCACACGTACTCACGACGGCTACACCCGCCTTCAAGAGCGTGCGAAACGTATCCATGCACAGTTCGAGGTCGGAGCTGGTCGTCACGATGGCGCAGCGGATGTCGCTGAGTTCCTCGACTTCGTCCAGGTGTCCGACGATTCGCGTTTCACCGTCGGCGTTGGGAACGATCTCGCACAGCATCTTGCCGACAACACCGGGGTCGTGATCGATCGCGGCCACGACCGTGCCAAGTTTGCGATCGTAGAGATCGCTCACGACCTTGACCCCCAGCGGTCCGAGGCCGACGTGTAGGATTCTCAGCACGGGATGCGCGCGTTCCCGATGCCGGCGAGGGCATCGGCCCCCAGGTTTTCGTGCACGATCGAAAGGCCAGGTGTTCTATCGAGCAGAACCTTGCCCAGCGCCGCAACGGCTCGCTTGACGCCGTAGGTTGGATGCGGGCGCCCCAGCCCCGAGAGCTTCACGAAAAGCTCTTTTTGCTTGCGCTCGATCACCAGGATCGCGAACTCCTGCCGCAGGTTGCCTTCGGTCACGAAGCACTCGACCAGCCACATGGCCGGCTTCTCACGCCGAAAGGCACTCTCCAGTCGGCATACGACAGGAATGTTGTCGATCGTTTCCTGGAAGGTCACCGGCCAGGAATCGCCAAAAAGTTTGTTGCGGTCGTAGTCACCGCGCAGAGAAATCGTGGGCATGGAGTTGAGCCAGGTTCTTCGTTCTTCAGGGGCCGTCCCGTCGACGACATCGCGATGGGGAGCTGGCAGTTGGACTTCGACTGCGCGGGCCTTTTGCCATTCAAAGTAGTGGATGGGGATGCCCTCGGCCATCGCCTTCAGCTGGTACTTCGTGGGCATGTGATCGAGGATGTCCGCCACTTCCGTCTCGGGGTGGCAGGATTCCAACGCGGCGTGTTCATGGAGCCGCTCACCGACCCATTGGGAGTAGTCGGCGTGATCGGTAACGATCGTCAGCTTCGAGCCCATGCGCATGCGGCTGGTCAGGATGTCCAGAAACGCGGGTGTGAAGAGCCGGCGCTCCTCGTGCCTGGCCTTCGGCCACGGGCAGGGGTGATTCGCAAACACCTCGCACAGGCTCTCGGGCTGGAACAGGTGCTGCAGGGCCAGCTTGGCATCGATCAAGAGCACACGCACGTTTTCGAGATCGCGCTTCCAGAGCCGCGGCAAGAGCCGCCGAGCCGCGGACCAGGAGAGCTCGATCGCCACGTGATTGCGCTCGGGGTGCTGGGCCGCCTGGTGGGCCGTGAACGTGCCGGTTCCGAAGCCGATTTCGAGGCACAATGGGGCTTCTCGCCCGAAGAGCGCATTCCAATCGGGGGGCCAAGGCAGGGCACGCCAATCGATGACGTATTCGAGTTCACGGCTGAGGGGCAGGTTCACGGGGCGCGAATGCTACCGGCGATTTGGGGATTCTGGAATGGGGGAGCAACCTCGCTAATTGCGGCTTCAACCAGCCCCTTACGAACATCGTCGGGTCTGGCCCGTAACACTCATTGCGGGTAAATCGAGGGCAAACGGGTCTTCCCGGGCGCCAGCAGGGTGAATTGCGCCGCCTTCGCAGCCTCAACCATCGCGGCCCGCGCTTTGCTGAAGTTTCTCTAGCGAAAGCAGGTTCCGGCCCCCTCTGGCTAACACCAGGCGGGAATGGAGATCTGCGGACGCGAAAGGGTTCTGGGAGCCCGTGTCTCCGGGGGGAGGCGCGGGCTTCCGATCTATTTATCTGGGGGAATCGGGTAGGGGTTTCCCGAAAGGGTCCGGGGTGGACTTTCGAGGTGATAACCAAACCGGACGGAACCCCTACCGATTTGACCCGTCTCTCGTACCGGGATAAGAATGGGCTAGACGCGGCCAGCCTGCACGCCCGGGCACCAGCTCGGACGTGACTCTGCCCTGCTTTGGCCTCTCTTTTTCCGCCGCCCAGGCCTCTTTTTTTTCCGGATGAAGACCTCCCTCTGCACGTTCACCCTCTCGATCTTCCTTCTCGCTTGCGGGGGAAGTGAAGCCAAGATCTCCGTCACCGGTGCCCCAGGTGCCAATGCCGCGGTCGAGGCCGAAGAGGAGAAGCCGCCCCCGCCCTCCGGCCGTCCCGGTGCGCACCACGGAACGGTCGGGGTCGAGGTGCCCGAGATCCTGCGCAAGGCCCGCGACAAGGACCTCGACGGGTTGAAGGCGCTCCTGGAACAGGGCATGGACGTGAACGCCAGTGCCCAGGGCCTCACCGCGCTCCACATCGCCTCCGGCGAGCAGCAGCTCGAGATGGCCACCCTCCTGCTCGAGAAGGGAGCCGACCCGAACGCCCGCCAGGCGGTCGGCGGGACGCCCTTGCATATGGCCGCCCAGGTAGGAGCTCGAAAGGTTGCCAACCTCCTGATTCAGAACGGTGCCGACCTGAATGCCAAGGATGACGAGGGCGATCCTCCGTTGAAGGTCGCCGTGGCCACCGGCAAGGTCGGGATGGTGCGCATGCTGCTCGATCGCGGTGCCGAGATTAACTTCGCAGGCTCCAATGGAGCTGCGCCGCTCTACGTAGCTGCGGCGGGCGGAAACAAAGCGATGCTCAAGCTCCTGATCGAGAAGGGTGCCGCCATCGATCAACGCGCCGACAAGAGCAGCACTGCCCTGCATGCGGCTTCTCAGTACGGTCGCCGTGAAATCGTCGAGCTCCTCTTGGCCGAGGGTGCCGACATCAATGCGAAGAACGAAGAGGGAGCGACAGCGCTCGGGCTCGCCGTTCTGGGCAAGCACGAAGACCTGGCCCTGTTCCTGCGCGACAAAGGTGCCGAGATCCCGGATACGGCCGGGAACTAGCCGCGTAGCGGGGGACTCAGCGCCCCAACGTCAAATCGAAAGCGTTCGACAGGTACGTCCCGCCCGGCGCGACGATCACTGCCTGCACACGGATGCGTTGGCTGCAGAGCCTTTCCCGGTCCGGGATCGGTAGCAAGAAACCAATGTCTTGGCCGGCACCGTAGCGCACGGCTTGAAGGATACGCGCCTCCGCGAGATCAACGAGCAACGTGCCGCCCTGCGTCTGCATCAAGCCCGGTTGCCGGGAAGCGATCAGGTATGCCACGCCGGGACCCATCATCCCCGTATCGAGCCGCGCCTGCCACGCGCCTTGGGGTTCGATCACCGGCGGTGAGATCTCTATCAACTGGAGCGGGTTGAACGGGAAGGACGCCACGGGCGTCGACTTCGCCGAGCCGCAATCCGTTGTGCGGGTGGATTTCGTGCTGAGTTTCGAGCTGGAGCCTGCCTGGGCCACGGAGCTCGCGCCGCTGAGTGCGGCCAGGGGCATGAGCCAGGACAACGCGAAGGCAGTCGCGAGCGACCCCTGCTTTCTGTTGGTTCCGGGTTTCGTTTCTTCAGGCATGCTTCTGTCCCCTCGGGGCTGCACTCGGAGGCCTACTATCGGCCTTTTCGCGCCGAATCACGAGTTTCCTGAGAGCGCCTACGTCTCCGATCGCTGGACTTGCGTCCTGGTTGCGAGAATCTTCCGTGAATTCGGGAGATTGGTGGGTTGTATGCTCCCCCCACCCATGACCCCGGATGACCCCGGCACCCGAAACCAATGCCGTGGGGTCGTCGGTGACCATCCCAAAACCGCTCTGCAGCCATCGAGAGGCCCCATGCTCGTCGTCAATACCGAATACGTCCCCGGCCAAGAAGTCACCAAGATCCTGGGGCTCGTGCAAGGCAATACCATCCGGGCCAAGCACCTGGGCCGCGATATCGCGGCTGGCCTCAAGAACCTCGTGGGGGGGGAGTTGCGCGGTTATACCGAGCTTTTGACCGAGGCTCGGCGCCAGTCGATCGAGCGCATGATGGCCCAGGCCCAGGAGCTCGGAGCCGATGCCATCGTCAACGTGCGCTTCACCACCAGCGCAGTTGCGGCCGGCGCCGCCGAGCTGTACGCCTACGGCACCGCGGTGCTCCTGTCGCCCGTCCAGTCCACGGAGGTCTAGGGCCATGGACGATAGCCACGTCTTCCTGCCGCTCCTGATCTACGCCTTCCCGCTCTTTCTCCTGCTCTTCTGTGGAGTCTTCATCGGCGGCGTGACCGAGCGTAACCACCGGCGTAGCCTCGACCGACGCGAGCAGGCTCTCGCGAGTATTCAGCTCAGCAACTTGAAGTCGGTACCGCGCATGGAGGATGTGACCTCCGCCAGCATGGTCATGGGCCAGGTCGTCATCGCGACCGACTACTTTAAGAGCTTTGCGACCGCCCTGCGCAATCTCGTCGGTGGCGAGATGCGAGCCGCCCACAGTCTCATGGTCCGCGGCCGCCGCGAAGCGCTCGTGCGCATGCGCGAACAGGCCCACCGCCAGGGCTTCACCGAGGTCCACAACATCCGCTTCGGATTCTCGAACATCTCGCAAATGCGAGGCAAGAAAGGCGCCATGCAAGTCGAGGTCCTCGCCTGGGGAACGGGCGTGCGCCGCAACGTGTAGCCACCAAGAACAAGCAGCAATGGACGAACCGATCCCGACAGGACACGGCATTGGCAACGAGCCGCAGCTAAGAAAGCGCTCGTTGCAGCCCGACCCTACCGAGGAGCGCGCTGCCAATACCCTCGCTTCCGAGGAGCGCGGCGACGATCCGGCCGGCCATATGGCGGATCAATCGGTTCACGACGAAGCCCACACGCTCTACACCACTACCGGTGTTACCGAGGGCGGATGGGCAACTTGGTTCGCACAGAAGCGCGCCAGTGTTTCGGCCCTTCAGAGCTGGAGCGTCGTGCTCCTTTGCGCCCTCGTCAGCGGCCCGCTCGCCGTCATCGGAACCTTCCTCGCGCGTGAAGAGTGGTACCTCGCCATGGTCTTCTACGGCCCCGCCACCGAAGAGGTCTTGAAGATCGGACTCCTCGCCATCCTGGTCGAGACGCGTCCCTATCTCCTGCGCGGCACCACACAGATTCGGCTGATCGCCTACGCCTCTGCCCTGAGCTTTGCGACCGTCGAGAACCTGCTCTACATCCACGTCTACCTCGACGACCCTACGCCCTCCCTGATCCTGTGGCGCTGGTCCGCATGCACAGGCCTGCACTTCATCGCCACCGCCATCGCCGTAGAAGGCCTCGTGCGCACCTGGGGACGCTCCCTTGCAACGGGCATGCGCCCGACCCTGGATGGCGCGTATCGCTGGCTGTTCATCGCGATCGGGGTGCATGCGGCATACAACCTGACGGTGATGTTGATGGAGATGTCGGGGTATGCGTTTTGAGCGAGAGTTAGCGAGCGCGAAGCCGTTCGAAGGTCTCGAAGATGACGTCGGCGCTCTGGAGAGCGTGTTTGGGGCGGAGGTGGGAGGGGGGGAAGCTCGATAGTTGCGACGGCTCGAGCATGTGCAGGGAGGATTCTCCCAGGGGGCTTTGCTCTTGAAGGGGTGCGGTGGAGAGCTCGAGGTGCTGTGCGAAGAAGCGATAGACGGGTTGGCGTTTGGAGGCTCCGTAGTCGTGGTCCTCGTCCGGGAAGTGGGCGTTGGAGACCTGCTCTTCTGATTCGTAGAGCCGGTACACGTCGCGGATGTAGGGAAACTCGACCTCGGGCACGTTCTTCGTCCAGTCCGCGCCGCATGAGACGATGAGCAACGGGCGTGGAGCCATCAAGGCGCTGATCTCGGCGTTGTTGGTCTTGTGTCCAGGGCCACGATGGATCGGCAAGCCGCTCTCGCAGTTGCAACCTCCGAAGAAGTGGGCCGAGACCATGACGACCGGGGCTGCGGCCGTAACGCGCGGGTCCAGGGCGGCCAGCAGGAAGGTCTGCGTTCCGCCTCCCGAGGCCCCGGTGATGCCGAGGCGTTTTGGGTCAGCGTTCTCTTCCTCGAGATAGTCGAGAGCGCGCATGCTGTTCCAGAGCTGGTAGGTCAGGACGTGGGAGTCACGGCGATGATCGACCTGCGTGGACTCTTGCCAGCCGCTCATGTCGTAGGCGAAGACCAAGGCGCCCATGCGAGCGAGCATGCCACAGCGCGCCTGCATGTCCTCGCGAAAGCGACCGCTCTCCCAGTGCCCATGGGGGCAGAGAATCCCCGCCGGCTTGGCATCCGTTGCAGGCAGCGGCCGGTAGAGGTTGCCTGTGACGAAGAAGCCAGGGAAGCTCTCGAAGTAGATGTTCTCGACCGAGTAGCCCTTCATCTGGCGACGCGAATGTGAGACGGCGTGCAAGGGGGTGCGCAGCGGAAGGGGATCGAGTCCGGCGCCCTTCTGGATGCTCGTGCGTAGTTCTTGCGCACGCACTTGCCACGACGCGCGATTGTCGTAGGTGGCCGCAAAGGCGGCGAGGTCGTCGCGCGCTTCGGCCTCGGGGATCTCGGTTTGTGCCGAGGTGATCGTCAGGCCGGCGTGGAGCGACAAGCCGAGCACGAAGGCTGTCTGGAGAGGGGGTTTCATACGCTGTCCTCCGTCAGTTCCTGGCCCAAGCGGCTCTTCTCCGCCTCGATGACCTTGCGTGTCAAGCTGGACTCCGTCGCGTCGGGGCTCGTGTCCTTGATCAGGCTGTTGCGCGCGAAGGCGTCGAACAGCTCGGCCTTCTCGGCGAGCACCTCGCGCATGCGCTCGTCGACGGAGTTCTTCGTGAAGAAACGGTGGACCAGGACGGTGCGAGTTTGGCCCATGCGGTGGGCGCGAGCAATGGCCTGCTCTTCGGTCGAGGGTTTCCATTGTGGCTCCAGCAGGCAGACGACCGAGGCGGCCTGAATGTTGAGACCTACGCCGCCGGCCTGGGTCTGGGCCAAGAGCAGCGCGTGTCCATCGCGTTTGCCGAACTGGTCGATCAGGGCCTGGCGCTCGCCTGGTGGGGTGGAGCCCGTAATGGTGCCCTCGACGTCGAAGCGCTTGGTGCAGGCGGCCAGTACGTCCAGGAAGAACGAGAACACGAGCACTTTCACGCCGCTCTCACGATACTCGTCGCACAGTTCCTCGAGGCGCTCGAGCTTGCTGCTGGGGCAATTCGCGGCGCCGCTTCCGATGGTTGCCGCGCGGCGCATACCCATGATGTTCTCGCCCCGGACAGCTTTGATGTAGGCTCTTTCCTCGAGCTTCGAGAGTTCTACCCACTCCTCGTTGTCGATGCGTTCGAGGAGCTCGCGCAGTACGTCTTCTTGATTCCTGCGCAGGTAGACCGGTGCGACGGCCTGCTGAAACGCGTGACGACCGATGACCAGGTCACCGGTCGAGGTCAAAGAGGATGCGAGCTGCGCAGCGATGGGTTCCTGCAGCTGTGAAACCAGGACGCGAAACTCATCCAGGCGATTTTCGAAGGGCGTGCCGGTCATGAAGATGACGTGGCGCAACGGCTTGGCCACCGATGCGATCGTGCGCGTGCGGCCGGCGTTGGGGTTCTTCACGTAGTGGGCTTCATCCACGACGAGAGCGGCGATCGCGGGCCAGGGCAGCTCTGCTTCGAGCGAGTCCTCCAGCAACGATTCGAGCGTGCGGAAGGACGTCACCCCCACGCCGCCTTCGGTGCGCCAGGCCGATTTCCGGATCGGCAGCTTGTTTCCACCCGGTGAGCCCGTCTAGGAGCCTACGGTGAGATCCTGGGCGTTGGTCAACTGGAACGACGGACCGCCGTTGGTCGGACCGATCAGAATGGCCTGGGTGGCGGCCTCGGTACCGCACAACGACGGGTCCGAAGGAACGGCCATGCTGCCCGTACCGAAGGGCAGACCAAGGATCCCCGAGGTGAAGAACAGGGGGCCGGACGTGTCCGCGAGCACCGTTTGACCGTTGGCCAAGGGGATGGTCGCCGGATCACGATAAGCGAAGACGATTCCGTTCGTGTAGAGCCCCAGGACGTTCAGCACCAGCGTGCTGCCAAGGACCGGAGGCGTCGCGGTGTAGGCGTTCAGGTTGCCGGCTGCCGTACGGCTTGCCACCGTGGCCGGTGGGCAGCTGCAGTCCACCAGGGCAAACCAGGCATCCATGAACCCGGCGTTCAGCATCGAGGTTCCCGAGTTCGACCCGCCGCTCGACGTGCAGCCGCCGTGGGTGTGAATACCCACTGCCATGCCGCTCGCTTCGTGGATCACGACGGAGCCGGAGCTGCCCCCGGTCGTGTCGACCATATAGCGCAGCCGTGTTCCCTCGTTGGCAACGAAGGGGCCGGTATGGGTCTGCTGGATTTGATCCGAGGTTCCGCTATCCGAACCGAAGCCGGTGATACGGATGGTGTCGGAAACTGCGGGAGCGAAGAACCCGATATCGTAGAAGCTGTGCAGGTCCGCTGCCGACTGTCCCAGGTTGTTCGTGAACAACCGGCAGACCGCCCAGTCGTTGCCGGGACCTCCGTTGACGAACTGCAACGTGTTCTGATTGACGGGGAATTGGTCCCTGAGCGGAGGATGATTGAACGAGCCGTTGGGGTTGGAAAGGGGAACATTGACCTCGGCGACGCTCGCTAAACCCGGGAAGCAGTGCCCTGCGGAGAGAACACAGTCAGAGGGGCTCGCCAGCCATCCCGAGCAAGCCGAAGTGCCGCTCGAGTTCAGCATGCGCATGGCCCGGTTGTCGAAGGAAGGAACACGATCATCCTGGTTGCCGCAGATCGTCTCGTACCCCCCGGCGATTCCGACGGAGAGGTGATCGATGACATAGGAGCCTGTCGAACCAGGAGCAAGGTAGAACTCGACCAGGAGCGTGTCTCCGTTGAAGTAGCCACTGCTGTTCAACCACTTTTCGAGTTCGATCTGCGTCAGCTCGTGCTTCACGCCGTCCATCAACGATGTCACGACGATGAAGTCGGAGTCACCCATGGCGACCTCCTCGAAGAACAAGCGAGCGGAGGGCACCCCCTCGACGCGCACTTCGTGGGAGTGCACCAGCGCGGTATTCCCCGTGTCATTCGTGAATACCCCAGAAGCATAGGGATAGGCAACATCCTGGGCGAAGACCGGCGTGGATGGTGATTGTGCAGAGAGCGGCGCGGCACAGAGCAGGCTGGCCACCAGTGAAACAACAACGACACGCATGATGTAGATTCTTCGGCTAGCTAGGACTTCGTTGGGAGGTCGCGGGGACAGCCTCACAAGACCACCACCCTACGGCGGAGTCTAACAGAGTCTCTATTTCAACGGTTCCCCAATCCCCGCGACCTTGGAGAGTGTGGCAGTACGCTGTCGGCCTCACTCTCCGAGGTCGCGGGGATTGGCGTGGGGTTTGTCGGAGGCCGTCGAAAAGTGTCTGACGCGGCATGTGGGGGGGCTAGGGGATCTCGAAGCGTATCAGCTTGATTTCGCCTGGTTGGAGCTGGAGGTCCCTG
>CBFIHP010000023.1:0-77483 GCA_965662355.1 Planctomycetota bacterium
TGCAAGTCGCCACGGCTGGAGAGGGGATTCGAGACAACCCTTGCCCCTCTATCCTTCTTGGGCTGCCTGGGTCGTGGCCTTGGGTTCTGGCAGGCCGATAGCGAGCCCGACCGGCAACAGGAGGAACACGCCCCCGATCCAATAGGGGGCCGCACTGCCCATCTGCCAGTACAAAACGCCGCCGAGAATGGGCCCGAGGGCGCGGGCCAGGGCTCCGGCGGAGCGGAAGCAGCCGAGGACCAGGCCCTGGTTCTCGAGAGGCGAGTACCTCGAAACCAGGGAGGACAGGCACGGCATGGCCAGGGCGCTGCCCACGGCCATGGCGAAGAGGCCTGCGTAGAGAACTCCTGCGGACTGCGCTATGGCCACGGCGAAAAAGCCGGGCAGGAGGATGACGAGGCCGCGGATGGCGAGCTTCTTCTCCCCGAGCCTGGGAGCCATGCGCCGCACGATTCCGCCCTGCACGAAGGCGATGACGAAACCGACGAAGATGAACATCCACATGTTGTCCCGCGGTCCATAGTCGAAGCGCTCCTTGGCCAGGAAGGTCAAGGTGAACTCCATCGCGCTGAAGGCCGTCAGGTACAGGAAGTAAACGAGCGTCGTGCGCGATACGCCTTCGAGTCCCAGCCGCGCAAGGGCACCCAGCGGGTTCCACAGTGCCGTGCGTGTGCTTGCGCCGCGACGCTCCTCGGGGTGCGTTTCCTTCAGACGGGCGAGGACGAAGAGCAGGTTCAGGAGCGACAGCCCGAAGGCGATCGAGGCGCACAAGGAGAAGGGGTTCCAGGCCAGCCCCAGTTCGTAGCTCTGGGTCAGTGAGGCTTCGTCCGGGGCGGTCATGCCGCCGATGGCCGGGCCGAGAATGAAGCCCAGGCCGATGGCCATGCCGACGATGCCCATGGCGCCCGCGCGCTTTTCCGCCGTGCTCGAGTCGGCCACGACGGCCGTGGCCGTCGAGATGTTGCCGGCCATGATCCCGCCCACGATGCGCGAGACGAACAACCACACGAAGGAGCCTGCGTACATCCACAGCAGATACCCAACCGCGGTCCCCACCAGCGTCACGATCAGGGTCGGTCGGCGACCGATGCGGTCCGAGAGCCCGCCCCAGATCGGGGCAAAGAGAAACTGCAGGAGCGAGTAGACCGTTCCCAAAAGTCCACCGAAGAGCGTGACCACGGCCCAGTGGTTGTCGGCGCCGGCGATGTCCGTGAGGCTCTGGACGATGCCCCCGACGAAACTGTCCGCCCCCTCGCGCTCGAGGTAGAAGTCCAAAAGGGACGGAAACAGGGGGAAGAGGATCGAAAACCCGACGATGTCGAGGAAGACGATCCCGAAGACTAGGCCGAGGGCGCCTCGCGACTTGTCCTTCTTCATGGCTCCCTTGTACGTTGCGCGCACAGCCGATGGAACGACGTAGCCCGTGAAGGACACCCCGCCCGAAAAGAAAGTCGAAGCCCGGCCCGGAGGCCTGCGCTTCGCGCCGCGCTGTTTCGCCTTGGAACAGGAGGGCGAGCCCCAGGATTTCCTGGCCCGTCTCGAGAGCGTCGTGCGCCACCCCTGCCTCCTGGATTCCGCCGGTGGCGAGCCGCGGCGCTTCAGTCTGTTGGCCTTCGATCCCCTGGCACTTGCGTTGCCGAAGAGTCTCGCTGAGTTGCGCAAGGTGCTCCGTGGGATCGTGAGAGAGCGCGGCGACAGCGTGCCCGGGTTCTTCCAGGGGGGATTCCTGGGCGCCCTGGCCTACGAGGCGCTCGCCCGGGAAGCGCCGGGGCTCGCGCTCCCACCGGACCCCCTGGGCCTGCCGTGGATGGTCGGAGGTTTCTACACGGACTTTCTCGTGCGCGACGAGGAGCGGGGTTCTTGGACACTGGTGCTGGGCGACGAACCCGGGGATGGGCGGCGTGCCCTTGCAGATCGCAAGCGCCACATCCTGGCGGCCCTCGACGCTCCAGCAGGTGAAGAACCCGAGCTGCACTTCGAGGGCCAGCTCGAACGCCACGTTTCCGAAGCGCTGCATCGCGAGCGCATCGAACGCGCGCGCAGCTGGATTGCGGAAGGCGAGATCTACCAGGCGAACGTCACACAACGCTTCTCCCGTGGAGTGCGCGGTTCCAAGAGCGAGCTCTATCGCCGCCTGCGCCTGCTGCAGCCGACACCCTACGCGGGATACCTCGCCTTCGATGGAGGTGCGCTCTTGAGTGCTTCGCCCGAGCTCTTGCTCGAATTCGAAGCGGGGCGTGCACGGACGCGACCGATAAAGGGGACCGCTCCCCGGGATCCCGATCCCACGCGCGACACCGAGCTGGCCCAGGGGCTCTTGGAGAGCGATAAAGATCTGGCCGAGCTGGGCATGATCGTCGATCTCGAGCGCAATGACCTCGGCCGCATCGCGGAAACGGATAGCGTGCATGTCACGGGCTTTCCGTCCCTCGAGAGCTACGCCAGCGTGCACCACATGGCCGCCGATGTCAGCTGCCGTCCGCGTGACGATGTCGATGCGCTCGACGCACTGCGCTCGCTCTTTCCCGGCGGCTCGATCACCGGAGCGCCGAAGCGGCGTTGCATCGAATTGCTGGCGCAGCTCGAAGAGGAGGGGCGGGGGTTTTTCTATGGATCGCTCTTCAGTCTGGACACGCGCGGGCGCATGTTCGCGAACCTCCTGATCCGGACCCTGATCTGGCGCGACGGAGCGCGCCCCCGGGTGCACTACCGGACGGGAGGGGGGATCACGTGGGCTTCCGACTCGCAGCTGGAGGAGCGAGAATGCACCTGGAAGGGCGAAGCTCTGGCCCGGGCCCTGGGTCACGAATCCACGGACAAGAGCCCTTTGCTTTTGCCCCGCTGAAACGCTCTGCTTGCTCTGATGAAGCGCTCGTCTCGCTCCGTCGTGACCCACCTCGCGTGGTCCGCCGTCTCCTTTTTCGCCCTGTCCAGCCACGGCCTGGCCGGGCAAGAAGCAAAAGGCAATTCCACACACGAGGACGTCTCCTACGGCGGATTGATCCGCGCCTTCTGGGGCATGTCGGACGACACGATCGTGACCCTGGGGGATCCGGTGGCCTCGGTGCTGCTCGACGAGGCCCAGGTGTTCACCGAGTTCAGGCGTGGAACGATGTTGATTCGCACCCAGCTCGAGCTGTCGTCGGGAACCGCTCGACTCGAGGACGGCTACATCGCCTTTCGAGCAGGGGACTCACTCGGTGTGAGAGTGGGACAGTTCAAGCCGCGCATTCTGCATAGCGCGTCGGCGAATCCCGAGACGCTCGTTTTTCGCGACCGCACGATCCTTGGCGAGCGTTTCGACTTCTACGACCATGGCGTCGAGGTGTCGGGAGCCCAGGATCCCTTCCGTTGGTTCGTGTCGCTCGTGAACGGACCGGACGGCCAGGAGGATGGGTACTTTTCCGCCGGACGTGTGGAGTGGGCTTCCTACGAGAGCGAGCTGGGGCTCGCCGAGGGCGCACGCGGCGCGCCGGACTATCTCATCTGCGACGTGGGCCTCTTCGGGTTCTTCGACTCCGCGACCAAGAGCTCCGTTTTCGATGCTGGGGGATACGGGATCGACCTCACGTTGACGCTGGGGCCCTGGTACGCCCACACGGAGTTCACCCATCTGGAGAAGTTCTTCCCGGCTTCACCGGTCTCCGTGCACGGCAATCCAACGCTCGTGCTCGCGCCGGATTCGAGCCCTTTGTCCATGACCTTTGGGCATCGCATCGGCGAGGAGTGGGTGGCCAATGCTCGCTGGGAGCGGGCCGACGATGTACCCCACACCGATCACTATGCGTTTGCTCTCAACCACTTTCCGGGGAACGGGTCGTTGATGATCACCGGCGACGTCAGCTACTACGAAACGCGCGGACCCCAGGGCCTGGTCTTCAGCTTGGGCATGACCATCGGAGCCAATCGCCCCAGTCACGTACGGGAGTACTAGGCCGTGGTGGAGTTTCCGTTCGTATGGACGAACGGCGAGGTTCACGAGCGTTCGATCGAACGTGCGTCCAGCGGGGGGGACGAGCTTGGTGTCATCGAGACCTTTCTGTGGCAGCGCGATTCCTTTCGCTGCGCTGGGCTGCACCAGCAACGGCTCGAACGTGGGTTGACGCTCGTCAAACGCCAGGCTCCCCTCGCCGTGTCCATGCAAGCCGTGGCTCGCGCTCTGTGTGCGGCGAACCGTGTCACGGAGGCGGTCGTGCGCATCGAGGTGACCGCCCAGGACATTCGGGGGAGCCTTCGCGAGCGGCCCCCGGCCGGATCCATGGCGGTGTTTCTGGGCGCTACCGCGCTGCCCGAGGAGACGTATCCAACGGGTTCCAAGACGACGCGACGAGACACTTACGAGCAGGCTCTCGCCCTCGCCCGGGGTGCTGGGATGGACGAGGCGTTGCTGCTGGATGGCACCGGCGGTGTGGCCGAGGGCAGCTTCAGCAACGTTTTCGCCGTCCTGGAAGAGGGCCTTGTGACTCCGGATCTCGGGGGCGGTGGGGTTGCGGGAATCTGTCGCGAATGGCTCCTGGGGGGCCCGGATCCCATCCTTCGGGCCAGCCACCTGGCTCCTGCGAGCCTCTTTCAGGCCTCGGAGGTGATCCTGACCAACGCGCTGCGAGGTCCCCTGGGCGTGCGCCGTCTGGGGAGCCAGGAACGCCTACGTGATGACCTCCCGGGGGCCCGGGGTCCCGTTTGTCGGGCCTGGGCGCGGCGCTGGCAGGCCCTGCTTCCCGAGACCTAGCCCCTTTGACCTCCCCCGAAGCGCGTCCTGGGGGTATCGTCCGGGGACTGTCCCCATCTCGTTCGGATACACGCACGCTCAGACTGGAAGGCCAGCATGTCGATCCTCGTCGCAACGCTCCTCACCCTCGTTCCCGTAACCTCCATTGTGCAGGAGGACGAAACGCCCATCGTCGACAAGCGCCCCGAGATCAAGGCGCTGCTCGACACGTTCAAGGGGCACACGAAAAAGCGCGGTGCCAAGGATGTGGATGCGATCGAGATCATCGACGAACTGGTCAAGGAATGGCCCCAGACCGGTCCAAAGGACAGGAAAGCGATCGTCAAGGAGCTCGAAAAGGTCTTCAAGCTGAAGCGCACGAAAGAGCGCGAACCGGGGGTCCCCGAGGAGCGGCTCTATGGCGCAGCAGCGGTTGCCATGGGGGAGATGGGGCCCGAGAGTGTGAAGCCCCTCGCGAAGCTCCTCGGCGCCAAGAACATCAAGAAGAAGATCCGCCTGCAGCGCACGATCGCCATCGCCCTGGGGAGTACGCGCGACCTGGGTGGCAGCGATGCCCTGCTGGGGCTCTTGAAACACCACGATCCGGTTCTGGTCGGGGCCGGTGCGGAGGCACTCAGCTACTTCGTCGACGCCCCGCTGAAGAACCGCAAGGAGATGTTCAACGAGCAGTTGAAGATCCTGATGGGGCAGAAGGCGACCAAGGACGCGGATCCGACCAACATCGAGGCCCTGGAACGCTGGAATACGATCTCGGGCCCGATCGTCAACTCGCTCCAGAAGCTCTCCGGTCACGACGAGCGAGATCCGGCAACCTGGCAGGCCTGGTGGAACGAGAACAAGAAAAAGAACTGGGACGATCTGGGTTGAGGAGCCTCCAAGTGGACCGAGGACAGGCCGGGCGGGCCGCCTGGTCCTGGGTCTTCACCGCCGCGCTCTTCGTGGGCGCGTTCTGTGGCCTGAGGTTCCTCGAGGGCACCCCCCGGGGCTGGCTGATCGGTCAGGGAGAGCGGGCCCAGGTCGCCGCGAAGAACGCCACCACCCGGGTCTGGTTCGGGGCCAGCCAGGGGGCGGCGGAGACGCGGCTTCGGGCCGGCCTGCTGCCCCTGCACGCCGGTTGCGCGAGCGATGGATCCTGTGTGTTCGGAACGTACCGCGCGCAGCGCCTGGTCGAGCGCCTGGGGATCGAGCGCGAGGGCGAGCTGTTGCGCCTGGTTCTCGAGCTCGAAATGCCCGAGCCGGAAGGGCCGGAAGATGGCCCGGCGTCCAGCGAGGTGGCGCCCGAGAATCCGGGGAGTCTGCGCGTCCTGGGGGTCCGTCTCGTCGATGCCCAGGGTGAAGAACGAGCTGTTTCACTCCATACCCTCGTCGATGCGGAAACCGCGCGCGATCCGCTATTGCATCTGTTCCTGCAGCGCCCGGACGAGCTTTCCCTGGAGGAAGGGAAGCCGTGGATGTTGTGGGGCAGTCTTCAAAGCGAGGACACGTTGCGGCTCGAGCTGGATGTCGAGGGGCGCGCCGAAGCACTCCTGATCGAGCTGCAATCCGAAGAAGCCTCCGTGCACGGATTGCCGCGCTGGTTCGGGCGCACGGCACAGGAGGTTGCGTTCGCTGGCGAGGATCCGCGGGACGCCGAGATTGCGCGGCTCAAGCGCGAGCTCGAGGTCGAGAAGGAAAAACGTTTCGAACGCGAGATGACCTGGTTCGAATTCAATCGCACCCTCGCCTCGATGCGCTGGAACACACCGGCCTTCCCCCAGGATGCGAAGTACGCTCCGTTGGCCTCGCCGTCGGAAGCCGCGCTCCCCAAGGAAGAGGAGCCCGAACCGGATCCCGAGCTCCTGCGCCAGAAAGAACGTGCACGCACGATCGGCATCGCCCTCAACGCGCTCATGCGGATCGAGGGGCTGCGCGGACTCGACCTGCTCGAGCCGGGGCTTCTGCACGGAGAGTTCATCGGTCCGGTGGTCTTCCGCACGCTCGATGTGCGCGGTCGCCTGACCGGCAGCCTCAGCGCCAAGCGTCTGCGCCTGGAAGCCAGCCGCGCTGCGCGGACGCTGACCATCGTGCTCGAGGAGGGCACGGAGACCATCGCCGGGGAGACCGCAGCCTTCTCGAGCGGTGTACGCCGTATCGTTCTGCCCCACGTGGACCCCGAGGACTGGCTGGAGCAGATGCCCGAGCTGTTCGTCGATCGAGCCTCCGAGCTGGGCGAGGATGACGGTCGCTGGCACCTTCCCAGTCTGCGCCTCGAACTGAATCGTTTGCTCGCGCTCGATGCCGCGAGTGGTTTCTTTCGCGTCCGCGCTATCGGAGGCTGTTGGGGCGACAGTCTCGTGGGTTTGCACCTCGAGGAATTCGATGGCAGCGGCCGGGTTCTGCGGCGCTTCTTCGCCGATCGAGCCCGAATCCAGGTAGGCGAGGGGAGCGTGGTGCTCGAACTCTTCGATGGAGCCATCGTGCGCGGTGGCGAGAAGGCGCTCTTCCGCGAGGGGGTGCATCGGATCTACCTCCTGCGAACCCCGCAGGAGGAGTGGCGCAGGGCGAAGATTCCCCGGGCGGGAAGCGCCGCCAGCGAGTCTTCGGGCGAGGGATCGACGGGGAACGCGAGCAAGGGTTGACCCCCGGGGACTCGCCCGGGATAACCCTTCCATGGCACGCCGCTCCGAGAAGCCGGTTCAGACGCCGGGGCTCTTCGATGACGCTGCGGAGCCTCGCCCGGCAGCGGAGGTGCGCACGCCGGAGCCCGCGCCGCCTGCACCTCTCGAGCCCCCGCGCAGCAAGGAGCCCGCTCCGCCCCTGACCGTCGGACAGCTGACGACGCGCATCAAGGAGCGCCTCCTCGAGTTCGGGCGCATCCGCGTCGAAGGCGAGATCACCGGATTCAAGCGCCACACCTCGGGCCACGTCTACTTCGACCTGAAGGACGAGGGTGCGCGCATCGCCTGTGTCATCTGGCGCAGCACCGTCGCCCGGGGCCTCGCCTTCGACCCCAAGGAAGGGGATCAGGTGCTGGCCGTGGGGCGACTCGACGTCTACGAGCCGCGTGGCAACTACAAGCTGATCGTCGATCGCCTCGAGCCGCTCGGAGTCGGCGCGCTTCTCGCCCAGCTGGAAAAGCACAAGCGCGAGCTGGCTGCCCGTGGTTGGTTCGATCGACAACGTTCCCTGCCGTCCTATCCCGAACGCGTGGGCGTCGTGACCAGTCGAGACGGGGCCGCGTTGCGTGACTTCCTCCGTACGCGATCGCTGCGCTGGCCCGGCTATCCCCTTCGGCTTTGCCACGCTCCGATGCAAGGCCCCGGCGCCGCGGCCCAGATTGCCCAGGCGATCGCTCGCCTGGATGCCTCGGGTGTCGACGTCATCGTCGTGTGTCGCGGCGGGGGATCCCTCGAGGATCTGTGGGCTTTCAACGAGCTGCCCGTGGCCGAAGCGATCTGGAGCGCGAGTGTTCCCGTCATCAGTGGTGTCGGCCACGAGACCGACACGACCCTGGCGGACTTCGTCGCCGACCACCGGGCCCACACTCCAACGGATGCGGCGCAGACCATCCTGCCCGATCTCCAGCAGTTGCGAGCCAACCTGGCGCGCTCGGGCAACTATCTGCTGGAGGGCATGGAACGCGCCCTCGCCCGGCGCACCGATCAACTCGGGATCCTGTCACGTCGTCCGGTGCTACGGGACGCGCGCTGGATCCTCGATGCCCGACACCAACGCCTGGATGCTTTGCGAGCGCAGCTCAAGCCGTCGCTGGCGGCACTGCTCCAGGTTCCCACGAATCGCCTGGCACAGTTGCAGACCCGGCTCGAGCGGCGCTCCCCCCAGGCAGCTCTCGCCGATTGGCGCCGGCGCCTGGGGTTGGCCTCGACCCGGCTGCAAAGCAACACCCAGCGAATTCTCGAGCGAGCGGGGAATCGGCTACAACAGAGCGCGCGCACGCTCGAGGTCGTCTCGCCCCTGGCCGTGCTCGGACGCGGCTATTCGCTGACGAAGAGAGAAGGCGCACAGACGCCCCTCTTGGACGCGACGAAGCTCGCCCTGGGAGACCGGGTCGAAACCCGCCTGTCGCGGGGGAGTTTTCGTTCCCGTGTCGAGGAAGTCGACGACGAGTCGGCGCCCGATTCATCCCTCTGCCCCGGGGAAGAGCAGTGACGCCGGGCATCTGGGCCGTCGTGGTCAACTGGAACGGGGGGGACGACAACCTCGCGTGCCTGCGCTCGCTGTGCGCCCAGGGGATTCCCGAAGAGCACGTGGTTCTCGTCGACAATGGATCCGAAGACGGTTCGGTCGAGGCCATTGAGAAGGAGTTCACCCAGCTCAGGATCCTGCGCAACGCGACCAACCTGGGCTTCGCACTCGGCTGCAACCGCGGAATCCGATTGGCCCTCGATGAAGGTGCGCAGGCGGTCTTTCTGGTCAACAACGACGTGACCTTTCCCGAGCCAGACACGCTCGCGAGTCTCGAGAACACGTTCGAGGAGGATCCGGGGATCGGTATCGCGGGGCCTCGGGTGCTCTACGCCAAGGACCCCACGCTGATCTGGTGTGCGGGGGGAAGGCTGACCTTTCGTCAGAACCTCAGTCGCATGATCGGCCATCGCGAGAAGGACAACCTGAACTTTCAGGTCAGTCGCGACGTGGACTACGTGCCGGGCTGCGCCATGCTGGTGCGCGCGGCGGTCTTCGAGCAGGTGGGTCTGTTCCACGAGGACTACTTCGCCTACCACGAAGATCTCGAGTTGTGCGTGCGTGCGGCGGAGGCAGGCTTTCGCGTCCGCATGGTCGGCGCTACGGCGGTGCACCACGATGCCCATGCCTCGACCGGAGGCGGCTACAACGCCAGGCGCAAGTACATGATGGGGGTCAACACCGTATGGTTCCTGCGACGCCACGGAACCCCCTTGCGCTGGTGCTCGTTCTGGCTCTTCGACGTCGCGACCTTGCCCCTGGCGCTTCTCTTTCGGGCCATGCGCGGAGAGGGCTCCGCGGTGCTGGCCAAGGCCAAGGGGACCCTGGACGGATTGCGGGGCAAGCATGTCAGCGCCGAGCTCCTGGAGCACTGGCGCGGGGCGGGGCACTCATGACGGACACGAATCCCGCGCAGACAGGCGAAACGCCCGCGGCGCCCGAAGCGCTCGAGGTTTTGCTACAGACCTCGATTCCCTCGGCCGAGGCCCTCGTCGAGCGCCTGTCCGAGAACGGCATCGATGCGGAGCTCATCGACCGACCGACCTCGCTTGCGATCATGCTCGCTTTCGGTACCTATCGGGTTCGCATCGGCGTCCCCGGATCCCAGCGGCAATCCGCGCAGGCCCTCCTGCGAGCCTGGGAGCCCGACGTGCGAGCCAACGTGCGCAAGCTCGCCGCGTCGGTCCACCGCCAGTTCGCCATGGCCCTCGTGCCGGGCGCGATCGCCTTTGCCATCCACGTCTGGAAGTTGGGAGAGTTTCGGGTCGTGACCCTTGTCTCGCCACTTCTGGTCAGCTTCGTGGCCTTCATGGCCCTGGCTTTTCTCGAACGCATCAAGGCGGATCGCGCGAACCGGTAGGCCGACGAGAAACGCCGTTAGCGGCTAGCCCTCCAGGTCACCGATGGCTGCCAGCGCCTCGTCGATGACAGCCGCATCCACCTCGCTGTTCTGTCGTAGCGCGATTTCGAACCCCTCGAGCTCGGTCATGCAGTCCTCGGCATGCAACTCCGCACGGACGCAGGTGGCATGGACGTTGATCGGTGTCGAGCGCACCTGGTTGCCGAAGGAAACCTCGCGTGCCAGGACGATGCGCAGCGCGTCTATTGCGATGGCCTCGCCGCAGTTTTTGCACTTCGAACGGCCACTGGGGGCGCGCTCGGCATAGGGCGGCTCTTTGCGATTGGCGCGCTCCGCCGCGGCCTTTTCCTGTAGGCCTTGGAGTTCCTCGAGGGGGGGTACAACGAGGCCCTTCTCGAAGGCCTCTTCCTTGTAGGCAGCCTCGACGTCCTCGAAGCGTCGCTTCGCGGCGCAGATCAGGTGGTGCCAGAGATAGCCCGTGCCGTAGGGGCCTTCCAGCAAGACGCCCAGCCGCAGCTTGCCCTTGTCGATCTTGCGCTTGCACGTGCGGCACTTAGATCGGGACGAACGAGCTTCCTCGATCTTGTAGGGATCGAGTTCGGCTTCTTCTTCGGTCGTGGACTCTTCCGGGGCCATGTCGTTCTTTCGCCGAAGGGAGTGGCGGGCGTGTTGCGAGCTGTCGAAAGCGATTCCTGGGAACAGGGCTCAGGCGCGGGATTCTAACCCCTCGAGGGAGGCGAGGGGATACAGCGGTTCGGACTCGAGATCCCCCCGCCGGTCCCGGACCTCCTCCAGGAGCCGCTCGACGAGGCTGTCCTTCCGTTCCATCAGCCGATAACCCGCGCGGGGCCGTAAATAGCCCCGCGCGGCGGGGTGCTTCTGGCACAAGGCCTCGAAACCCATGCGCTCGCTCCAGCGCTCGAAACGGCTCCGTTTCTCGAGCAGGGCACGGCTGAGGAAGGGCATGCAGGTCGTGTAGTCGGCCTGCAAGCTGACACAAGAGCTGCGATAGGCGTCCTTGTCGACCTTGCCCCAGGTGACGGCTTCGGCTGGCGGGCAGGAGGAAAGCGATCCGTCGCTGACCGGCGCCGTCGTGATCTGGATGTCGTAGAGGTATCCGGGAACGTCCTCGAAACCGAGGATCTGGCTGAGGGTCGGTTCGGGTTGCAGGTTGAAGTTCTTGGGCACGCCGCCGCCGAGGATCAACGTACCGAGGGCGCCGGCTTCGTTTTCCTGGACGCCCCAACGATGAAAAGCACAGGACTCGAAGACCTCGCGATGGAGATCCAGCGCGAAGGCGTGGGGCGCACCTCCGAGCTCTGCCAGGCACCAGCGTTGAACGGAATTCAAGAACACCGAACCGTCCGCGGGAGCACCGACGAAGATCGGCATGGCCTTGCGCCAGCAGAGTGCCAGCATGCCCTCCGAGACCCCGTTCTGCCTTTCCTGTGCCGCGTAGCGCCGACCGAGCTTGTGGCGAAACTCCGTGCCGCTCATCGACTGCTGAAACTCCTCCTGGGCGAGGATCGCGCGCAGCAGGCGATCCTGCTCCAGCAAGGTGTCCTCGGGAAAGCCGACGTCCGTGACGCGGATCGTCTTCTCGTCCCGTAGATCCCCGTCGTCACCGTGTCGATCCACGCGGAAGAAGGGGCGCTCCTGGGCGCCGTCGAGGGCGCGATGGCCGTCGTGATAGCAAACCGCATCCGTCGTCGAGACCATGGCGAACCACCCGCTGTCGAGCAGGGGATTCAACCAGGTCGTGTGCTGGCCCGAGAGCGTCACGGGTCCCGCGACCGACAGTGTCATCGGAATACCGCGGCCGATGGCTTCGTCGAGAAGCTGCCAGACACGGCGTAGGTCCGAGCCTCCGAAGGCGGGGAGGCAATCCTCGAAGAGCTGGTCGAGTCCTTCGATCTCCGTGATGGGGCGGGTGACGAGCTCCTCGCGCGCAGCGAGTCCAGGGCAGCTGGAGCGTTGATCGTTACGAGTGGGCATTTCCGGCGGGGTCGAAGCGGGTGGAAGAGCGGGTGGGGAATAAAGGGCTGGGGCGCATTCGAGGGAGGTGCATTCCAACCCACACGAAGCTCGCCCGTAGTTCCGGACAGGGCCCCCCTGGGCTTGCAGGAACGCACCGGAGAGGGGATCCTATGCCCTTTCCGCCCCCACCATCCACATCCCCTGTCGATGAGCCAGTTCAATTCGAGCGCCGAGGCCGCCTACGGCATCCAGGACTATTCTCCGAAGACCTCGATCGAGGGCCTCGAAATCCACAACCTGAGGCGCTTCAACGACGATGGAGGCTCCATGAGCGAGCTGGCGCGCATCGACGGCGGCAATCTCGAGGGGGTCGAGGGATTCGTGTGTCGGCAGATGAACTACAGCGTGATGGAACCCCTTGCGATCAAGGCCTTCCACCTGCACCGCCGTCAAACCGACGTGTGGTACGTGCCGCCTGCTGACAAGATCCTGCTCTGTGTCGCCGACGTGCGCGCGGGCTCGTCGACGGAGGGCGTGGTGCAGCGCATCGTGCTCGGGGATGGCAACTCGCGACTCGTGCGCATTCCGCCGGGCGTAGCCCACGGTGCGAAGAACCTGCGTCCCGCGACGCCGAGCGCCATCATCTATTTTGTCGACGTCCAGTTTTCGATCGGGGACGAGTGTGACGAGGGGCGTCTCCCGTGGGATCACTTCGGCGCGGAAGTCTGGGACGTCGAGCGCGGGTAGGCGCCTGAGCTCATGATGAAAAACGCACTCGCCATGCTGGCCCTGTTCGGGCTTTCCTTGGCTGTCTTCCAGAGTGTTGCCGACAACGAGTTTCTGGGCGTACTCGATAGGGCCGATCAGATCTTCGACACACCCGCCAGTACAGGCTTCGATGGTGGCGGTCTGGCGTGGGCGTGGACGACGACCCACGGTGGGACGTATCAACCGCTGGCCTGGACCTCCCATGTCTTCTGCTTTGCCGTGTTCGGTGCCGAACCGGGGGCGCAGCACATGTTCTCCGCGCTCCTGCACGCATTGGCGGCGGCGTTTCTCTTCCTGGCCTTCTTGGCCTGGGTCGGTGGCTTCTGGTCCAGCTTCGCGGGTGCGGCGCTTTTCGCTGTGCACCCGGCCGCGGTCGAGGCGATTGCGCTTCCCTCCGCCAGGGGTTTGCTTCTCGGTGCCCTCTTTGCGGCCATCTCTCTGGCCTTCTACGGGCGTCATGTGCGCGATCGCGCAGAGCGCGCCGGCGCGACGCGCCTTTGTCTCGCCCTGCTCGCTTTCGTGCTGGCGCTGCTCTCGCATCCGGCGCTTGCCGCGTTCGCGCTCGTGCCCTTGTTGCTTGCGCCCGACACGAGTGCGGAGAACGAGAGCTCTCCGCGACCTGGCGAGCGCTTTTCGTTTCTCTTCCTGGGTTTGATCGCAGCGGTCGCGGCGATCGTGATCGCTCCCGCTTCCGGGCTCTCGATGGGGGAGCGCATCCTGGGCAATATCGCGGGGATCGGCCTTGCGGTGCGGAACGCGGTGGCACCGTTTTGGTTGTCGTACTTCTATCCCCATCCGGCGCTGGTCGGCGGATCGCTCTTCGGCCTGGGGAGTCTGGCCGGGTTTTCGTTGCTCTTGCTCGTCACCGGACTGGCCTTCACGCGTCGTTCCCAGGCGAAAGCCGTTTTCTGCGCCTGGGCCTGGTTCTGCATCTTCCTCGTCTCCGCGCCCCTCTTGATTCCCAAAGGGGATGCCCTGCTGGTTGATCGTGCGCTCTATGTAGCTCTGCCGGGATGGACCATGGCCCTGGCCGCCTTCTTCTTCGGTGCCGGTTCCCACGCGCAACGGCCGTCACGACAGGCCATCGGAGCAATCCTTGCCGTGGCCCTCGCTTCGCTCTTTGGGTACACGACGTGGGAGTCGATCGGAGATTGGCGCAACGACATCACCATCAACGCACGGGCGGTCGAGGTCACGGATCGCAACGACACAGCGCATCTGCGTTTGGCGACGACCTTCAACCATCGCGGTGCCACTTCGATGGCACGCACCCAGCTCAAAGAGGCGTTGGCCATCCGCGAGACCCCCGCGGCGATTCTTCTGCAGGGCCGACTCGAAAGAGCTTCGAGCGGAATGGGAGAGAGCCTGGAGCGCCTCGAAAAGGCGGTCGAGGCCGCGCCCGGCGACGCGCAAGCGCTTGTCGAGCTGGGGCGTGCACACATCAACGAGGGCAAGCTGGAAGAGGCCCTCGCCGTGTTCGATCGGGCCATTGCGGAGGGTGAGACCGGGTACCGCGCCGACGATGGTCGCGGCGCCGCACTCATTGGATTGCAACGCATCCCCGAGGCGATCCGAGCCTATCAGCAATCCTTGAAGAAGAATCCGCGCGGGCTGGAAGCCCGTCTGAACCTGGCGCCGATTCTGTTTGCCGAAGGGCAGCGTTTGGGCAATCAGGCTTTCGTCGAGCAGGCGGAATTGCTTCTCACGAAAGCGATCGAGTACTACCCCGAGGACCCCCAGGCGCGTACACGGCTGGCCCTCCTTGCGCAAAACAAGGGACAGACGGACGTGGCGGAGAGGTATCTGCGCGAGGTCATCGAGCTGAACCCGAATGATTTTGGCGCGCAGTTCACCCTCGGTGACATCCTGGTGCAGGCGGGGCGTTTTCAGGAAGCCCTCCAGCCCATCAATGAAGGCCTGCGTGTCGCACCCCAGCTGGGCCATGGATATGTGCTCTTCGGAGATGCCTATGCTGGGGCGGGGGATGCCGTGCGTGCCATCAACTCCTACGGAGTCGCTCTGAAGAACGGTGCGCCGCCGCTGGACGTCTACATCAAGATTGCCCAGCAGTACGAGAAGAGCGCCGACTGGGGGCAAGCCGAGCAGGCGTATCGCAAAGGGCTCGAGGTCCAGGCGGATTCCTTCGAAGCGCGCTACAACCTGGGGCAGATGCTCTCGAGGCAGAATCGAATTCCGGAAGCGATCGTCGAGTTTCAGGCGGTGCTGGCTTCGTCGCCGACAGTGCATCTGACCCACTGCAATCTCGGAGATCTCTACGAGCGCGAAGGCGATCTGAAGATGGCTGTTGAGCACTACCGAAGTGGAGTGAAGGCCGAGAACCCACCGCCGGACATCGCCGATCGTCTGGCCTGGATCCTGTCCACCAACAACGATGCGACCCTCCGCGACGGGCAAGAGGCCTTGCGTTTGGCTCAGTACGGCGTGCGTGCGACGAAAGGAGCCCATGCCCCGCTCGTCGAGAGCCTGGCTGCTGCGTTGGCCGAAACGGGGGACTATGCGGGTGCTCTGCGGGCTCAGGAACGGGCCATCGCCGCCTACGCAGCTCAGGTCCCCGAAGCTGCGCGTGCGCGTCTCGAAACGTATCGGAGTCAGTCGCCGCATCGCCAGCAAAGAGGTCGGCTATGAGTGTCCGCATGCTGCGCATGCCTCTGGCCATAGGGCTAGGCTGCCTGGTCGGCCTGACAGCCGGATGTGGTTCGCCCGAGGGGCCGAACGTGATCCTGATCACACTCGATACCACGCGTTACGACCACTTGAGTTGCTACGACTACGAGCGGAAAACGAGTCCCAACATCGATGCCCTCGCCGCGGAATCGGCGGTCTTCGAGCATGCGTATGCGGTGTCCAGCTGGACCTTGCCGACCCACGCCTCGATCTTCACGGGGCGCTATCCGAAGTCCCACGGGGCACGCTACGACCCCGGGGGATCGGTGAAAGTGGCTCCGGCTGTGCACCAGGGGGATGGGGTTGCTTCTCCCGACAAGGAGGTCAGTGTGCGCATGCTCGCGCCGACGACGGGGACCCTGGCTCTGCACCTCAAGAGGCGCGGCTACCAGAACTTCGGCGCGGTCGCCGGCCCCTGGATGAAGGGCATCTTCGGATTGAATTTGGGCTTCGATCAATACGACGAGAGCGACATCCATGCGCTCTACGGTCGCGCCGGCGAGTCGGTTTCGGAGGCCGCCCTCGGTTTCCTTGAGAACAAGAAGCCCGGCCCGTTTCTCTTGTTCCTCAACTACTACGACGCTCACCAACCCTGGGGCGCACCCGGGGACGCGCGCTTTCACTTCGTGGACAAGAAAGCCGTGGACAGTATCGAGAAGATGTCCGACACCGCGATCGATACGCTGGTCAAGGACATCAGGCGCAGCGCCGATCACGAACTCCTGGTCGGTCTCTACGACGGTGAGATTCGCTATATGGATGCTCAGGTCGGCCGGGTCTTCGACGACCTGAAACGGCGTGGTCTCTGGGAAGAATCATGGGTCATCGTCACCGCCGACCACGGCGAGATGCTGGGTGAGAAAGGCGTCTACAACCATGGCGTGGATTCCCTCAGCGAGGGGGAGATTCACATTCCACTGATCATCAAGCCACCGAAGAGCGGCTCGAAGACCGGGATCAGCGTGGGACGTCGCGCGGACTTTGTGCAGCAGGTCGATCTGCTCCCCCTGCTCTTGAGCGAGCTCGGCATCGACATCCCGCGCGACGTGCATGGCGTGCTCCCCGGGCGACGCAAGAAGCCCATCGTCGCCGAGCTCCGGCCCTCCAATGCGACGCAAGGGCTCTTGCAGGCCATCGTTCACGACAAGGACAAGCTGCTCTGGCGCGAACGCGGTGTCGAGCTCTACGACATCGTCCTCGATCCCAGCGAGCTCGTGAACCTGCAGGATCAACGGCCCGAAGACGCCGAGCTTCTCGCGCGACGCCTCAAGAAGATTCTGGCGGACTACCCGGAACCCCTGGCCTCCGAGCTCGGGCCAGACGTCGACGAGGAAACCCTGGAGGCCCTACGTGGCCTGGGCTACGTGGGGGACGACTAGCGCTGCGTTTGGCCTAGTCGCGCGCGGCCTCGACGATTGCGATCATTCGCTCCATCGAGACCCGGGCCTCGTCCACGAGTTCGGCGCGTTCCATTTCGCTCAATCGGTCCCGGCCGAGCGAGATCTCGTCGATGACGTCGCCGGCGAAGACCCGGTTCTTGTCCGGAGCCGTTCCCCTGCGGAGCAGGTCCAGCATGCCGGCCAGGTGGGGGGGGTCGTTGCGGCTCATGGTGGCGCAGCCGCAGCCCGACTGGGCGAAGAAGGGAACGTCCGCCAGGTGCTTCACCTCGATGCCGCGCCGGGCGCCCAGGAGCTGTGCGTTGCGTACGAAGTGCCCCTCGGTTCCGATGGCCAGCTTCGAGCCCCTCGGAGCCTTTTCGACCCGGTTCCACAGATAGCTCGTACTGCCAGCTCCATCCGCGGCGAGGACCACTTCCAGCGGAGACTCCGGGTGGATCAATACCTGCCAGTCGCGCTCGTGAAAGTACTCCACCATCTCCTTGGTGAAGATCGTGTGCACGCCGCAATACGACCCCCAGAGAAAGAGCTCCGCCTGATCGAGAGCATCGAGACCGCCCTCGGCGTCCTCGATGCGAATGCCACCGCGTGGTTCCGGCAAGACGACCCGGCGCTCGGGGTCGAGACCGAGCTTGTGTGCCGTGTTCTCCCCGAGGTGGCGATCCGGCACGAACAGCACGCGCTTTTTTTGCTCCATGGCCCACTCGAGAACGAGGTGTGCATTGGAGCTGGTGCAGACCGCGCCACCGGTCCGGCCGGCGAGGGCCTTCAAGCGCCCGGAGGTGTTCATGTAGGCCACGACACAGATCTCGTCGCCGTAGCGTTCGTGCAGCTGGTCGTAGACGGGCAGGACCATGTGATCCTTGGCCAACAGCTCCATCGTGCAGCCGGCCTTGGGGTTCGTGATCCACACCTGCTGGTCGTCGCGAGCGAGGATAGCAATCGCCTCGGCCATGAAGTGCACGGCGGACTCGACGATGACGCGCTTGTCGAGGTTTTCGCGAGCCTGTAGAGCCAGTTGATAGCTGTCCGCTACGGCCCCGCCGTAGCGTTCGACGAGCTTGACGATCTCACCGCCCATGTAGAAATGGGCCAGCAGCAAGAGCTCGTCACCGAAGTGCTCCTGGGCCGGTTTGACGTACCCGTCCAACCACCGAAAGACCGTTTCGGCCTTGCGGTCGGGGAGGGCGAGGTATTCCTCGGCGTAGGGCTGGAACTCGTCCTGATACCAGTCCAGCGGAAGGTCCGTCTGGCAGATCGGAACGTCCGCATGAAGCTCGAAACGCGCCATGGAATCAGCCGAGGAACGGGTAGCGCCAGTCGGTCGGCGGAACGAACGTCTCCTTGATAGTGCGTGGCGAAACCCAGCGGAGCAGGTTCAGCACCGAGCCTGCCTTGTCGTTGGTTCCCGATGCGCGCGATCCGCCGAAGGGTTGCTGTCCGACGACGGCGCCCGTGGGCTTGTCGTTGATGTAGAAGTTGCCGGCCGCGAAGCGCAACTTGTCGGAGGCGTGTTCGACGGCAGCGCGATCGCGCGCGAAGATCGCGCCGGTCAGGGCATAGTCGGAACCGTTCGCGCACAGCTCGAGCGCGGCGTCGATCTTGTCGTTCGAGCTGTCGTCGTAGACGTGCACGGTCAGAACGGGACCGAAGAGTTCGGTGCGCATCGTGTCGTAGTTCGGATCGATGGCCTGAATCACGGTCGGCTGGACGAACCAACCGGTCGAATCGTCGCATTCGCCGCCGAGGATGACCTCGGCCTTGCCGCCGGACGCTCGTGCAGCATCGATGGCATCCTTCTGCTTGCGATACGACGAGCTGTCGATGACGGCGCCCACGAAGTTCGAGAAGTCACAGACGTCACCCATGCGCACCTCCGCGAGCTGGGCAGCGAGTCCGTCGCGCACTTCGTTCCACAGACTCTGCGGCAGGTAGGCACGGCTTGCGGCCGAGCACTTCTGTCCCTGGTATTCGAAGGCCCCGCGCAGGAGCGCGATGACGAGGGCTTCCGCATCCGCGCTGGGGTGAGCGAATACAAAATCCTTGCCGCCGGTCTCGCCAACCAGGCGCGGGTACTGCCCGTACTTTTGAATGTTCGCGCCGACGTTCTTCCAGATGCCCTGGAACACCTCGGTCGAACCGGTGAAGTGCACACCGCCCAGGCGCGGGTCACCGATGGCCGGATCGCCGATCTGTCCTCCGGAGCCGGGAACGAAGTTGATCACGCCCTTCGGAAGTCCGGCTTCCTCGAGCAACTTCATGAGGTAGTAGTTCGAGAGCACCGAGGTGGAGGCCGGTTTCCAGAGGGAGGTGTTCCCGAGGAAGGCCGGTGCCGAAGGCAGGTTGCCCGCGATGGAGGTGAAGTTGAACGGAGTGACGGAGAAGACATATCCGTCCAGCGGGCGATGCTCGAGTCGGTTCCAGCAACCGGGCGACGACTCTGGCTGCTCGGAGTAGAGCTTCTGGACGTAGTGGGCGTTGTAGCGCCAGAAGTCGATCAACTCACAGGCGGCGTCGATCTCCGCCTGGTGGACGGTCTTGGATTGGCCGAGCATTGTCGAGGCGTTGATGCGGTCGCGCCAGGTAGTCGCGAGCAGCTCGGCCGCTTTCAGGAAGATGCCGGCGCGCAACTCCCAGGACATGCGCTCCCATTCGGCCTTCGCGGCGGTCGCGGCGTCGATCGCCTGGGCCACTTCGGCGGCTCCACCCTTGTGAAAGACGCCGAGACGGTGATTTTTGTCGTGGGGCATCACCATGTCCTGGGTGTTGCCCGTGCGGACCTCCTCACCTCCGATGATCAGGGGAACCTCGACCTCTTCCGCGGCCTGGCGCGCCAGCTCTGTCTGGATGGCGGTGCGCTCGGGGCTATCCGGAGCGTAGTTCTTGACGGGTTCGTTGGTGGGGAGGGGGGTCTGGAAGATGCCGTGGGTCATTCTCGGGGGTCTCGAAAAGGGGCTCTCGGGGAGAGATCGCGCCGACCTGGGTCGGGGGGGTGCCCGGATGTGGATCAGCTCGATATCCTATCCGCCCGAGCTGGCTGGACGCAGCGGGAGAGCTGCCGCAGAATTCGTCCTTTCCGAAAGTTGTTGCCCGAACCCTGGCTGTCCGCTCCGCATGTCCCCCTTCCTCTTCCTGCGCCAACTCCTCGAGGCGCGTCTCGATCGTGCCACGAGCAAGTGGCTCAAGGCCGCTTCGAGTGAAATCGGAGATCAGGTCACCGACAACCGCTTCTGTGCGCTCCTGTCGATGGCCTCTCGTCATGCCAGGCGCCAGCAGCTCGAGCTGACGCAGAAGGAGCGCGCGCAGGCTGGCAAGGTCATCGAAGGCTGGAACCCGGAACGCTGGAGCCTGCTCGACGCCATGCGCGTTGCCCTCGTGCTCTCCCGTCCCGACCTGGGGCAGGAAGCCGGCTCGATCGCGATCGAGGAGGCTTTCAAGTATGCGGACGAGGGCGAGCTATGCGCGCTCTACCGCAGCCTGGTTCTCCTGCCCGAACCGGAGCGTTTCGTGTGGCGGGCTGGCGAGGGGTGTCGCAGCAACATGCGTACGGTCTTCGAGGCCGCGTCCCTCGACACCCCGTACCCCGCGCGCTTCTTCGACGAGCTGGCCTGGAATCAGGCGGTCGTCAAGTGCCTCTTCATCGAGGCCCCTCTGTGGCGCATGTGGGGGCTCGATCAACGCCTCTCCCCGGAGCTGGCGCGCATGGCCCTGGACCTGGCGGACGAGCGCCGCAGCGCGGGCCGGCCCGTGCAGCACGAGCTCTGGTTGTGCCTGGGGACCCACGCTGGCCAGCGGGCCATCGATGCGCTCACCGTCGAATTTGCAGCGACGAACACGAACCACCTGGGCCGCCAGGCCGCGGCCTATGGCCTGGCACGGGCAGCCGCAACGAAACTGCTCGACGATGCTTTGAAGCAGGAGACCGACGAGGGCGTTCGCAAGGCCCTCGAGGATGCCCTGGCAGGCAACCACGCGAGCTCCGTCTTCGGAAACCTGAACACCTGAGGAACCCACCGATGCGTTTCTTCGATCCCCACATCCACGTGACCAGTCGCACGACCGATGACCTTCAGAACATGGCCGACGCGGGCATACGCGCGATCGTCGAGCCGGCCTTCTGGATCGGTCAACCGCGCACGAGCGTCGGTTCCTTCGTCGACTACTTCTCGAGCTTGATCGGTTGGGAGCGTTTCCGCGCCGCGCAGTTCGGCATCGCCCACTATTGCGCCATCGGATTGAACTCCAAAGAAGCGAACAACGAGGGCCTGGCCCGTGAAGTGCTCGAGCTCGTTCCCCGCTTCGCCTTGAAGGAAGGCGTCGTGGCGATCGGAGAGATTGGCTTCGACGAAATCACCGCTGCCGAAGAACGCGCCTATTGCGAGCAGGTGGAATTCGCCAAGAAGAACGACATGGTCGTGATGGTGCATTCGCCGCACCGCGACAAGAAGCGCGGCATCATTCGCTCGCTCGAAATCGCCAAGGACATGGGCTTGTCGATGAAGAAGCTCGTCATCGACCACAACAACGAGGAGACGGTCGAACCCACCCTGGACGCAGGCGCCTGGGCAGCCTTCACGATCTATCCCCACACGAAGATGGGCTCCGAGCGCATGGTCGAGATCGTCAAGCGCTATGGCCACGAGCGCATCATCGTCGACAGTTCCGCGGACTGGGGTGTCAGCGACCCCCTCTCCGTACCCAAGACGGCAAGACTCATGCTCGAGCGCGGTATCGACGCCGCCTCCGTCGAAAAAACCACCTGGCAAAACGCCCTGGACGCCTATGGGCAGTCTGGCCAGATCGACGCTGCCGCTCTTCTCGAAAAGCCCTCGATCGATCAGACCCAGCTCTTTGCAGACAACTCGGTCCTACGCGGCCAGGAGCCCCGCGTGGAATCCTCCGTTCCGAACTAGCCGAGGCGGGCGCGGTCGGGGAACGCGGTGGGGCGAGCCTTCTCCGAAAGAAACCAATCCTTAGAGCGGACTACGAATCGCATCGCTCTGCGAGCGGATCCGCAGCAGATGTGCCGCGTTCTCTCCCAGCACCTTCGCCTTCTCGCTGGAGTCGAGCCCGCAGGCACCAAGGGCCTCTCGTTGGGCCAAGAGGATGTCATGGCGCCACCCGCGCGGGAAGACGCAGGAGTCGGTGCCGAAGAGGATGCGATCCGCTCCAAAGACGCCCAGGGCGCGTTCGAAGATGTCCGCTATCTGGAGCTTGGTCGGCTGCGTTGCTCGCCAGCTGTTCGAAGAGCTGGTGTCCACGTAGACATTCTCGCACTGCGCACCCGCGATCAGGGTCTCGCGGAAGAAGCCGGCGCCGAAGTGCGGGATGACGAAGGACACGTCCGCATGTTTGTCGGCGACGGAAATGAGCTGCAGGGGGTTGGCCAGGTTCAGGTCGTAGTTGCGTTCCAGCCCGAAACGATCGCGTAGGGGAACCTTCAACATGCCGCAGTGAACCACCGCAGTTGCGCGGTGATTGTTCAGGATACGGAAGACGCGGTCGGCCTCGGGTCCATCGATGGCATATCTGTGCATGGCCGGAAACATCACCGCCCCGCGGAAGCCCCGGGAGCCGAGGAGCTCGTCGAGTTTCTCGGAGCAATCGGCCTTCGTCGGATCGATGACGGTGAAGGGAATCAAGCGGCCCTCGGACCGTTCCGCCGCCTCGGCAACCACCGAGATTTCCTCCGGGACACTGGCGAAGCTGACCGCATGCGAGACGCCGTGGCGGTCCATCTCGCGCAGCCACTTCTGCAAGTGTTCGTCATTGTCCTGGGATGGAATTTCGATTCCCGCGGCGCTTGCAACGCGCTTCACAGCGCTCTCGGGATCGTCCGAAAAGGCTGAAGCCCTGGCCAGAGCGTTGAAGAAGCTCTTCGAGAAGAAGTGGGTGTGGAAATCGATCAGTGAGGCCATGGCGTTAGATTAGATGTCACTGCGACCGCGGACACGAAAAAACCAGGTGGCGGAGTAGGGAGTCCAGCACCTGGTTCTGCTTCGGGGATGTTTCGTGACTTTCTGCGGAGGCTAGTTCTTGAAGTTGGCTCCGCCGCCCGTGACGTAGGCGAATTCGTTGGACCAGTTGCGTCCCGAACACTTGAAGAAACCCTTGTTGCGCTTTGCAAAGGCGCTGCTTTCGAATTTCTTCACGCCGAGAACGTAGTACGCCCCGCTGCCTTTGCAGCCGTAGGCGCCCTTGGTGTAGACGTAATACCTGTAGTGGTAGCGGCCGTCGTTGATCGGGTCGAGGCTCTTGTCGTCGAGATATCCCTCCTGTTGAAGGGCCTCGATGAAGTTGCCGTCGTTCGAGACGTCCCAGCCGCCGAACGAGCTGTTGGTGTTCGCGGCGGGGTATTCCCCCTTGTCCATGTAGTACTGCTCGATTGCAGTACGCACGGCCTTGATATCGGCGAGGCGTCGGGCGTCTCGGGCCGACTTCATGTGGTCGGTGACGCGCGGGACCATCACTCCTGCCAGGATGGCCAGAATCGAGACGACGACAACCAACTCGATCAGAGTGAATCCGTGGCGCAAGTGCTTGTTCATCGCTTGAGGGCGTTACTGGTGTCGTCCGGGATCCCCTTCCCAAGGGTACGCATGCAGCGTACGGGGCCGGTACGGCGGTTTTTATCGACTCGGCCGCGGAGGCGCTGAAGATGAACCACGGGGAATTCAGGTAAAGGCTCTCCCCGGAGCCGGGAAAGGGGTTCCCAGGGCCAAGTAGGGCGCCATCGGGGTTGATAGCGGTGCCCGGAGTGGGAAAACCGAGTCCCCGTGGGAGAGCTCCGGTGGTAATCTGCCGGCCATGGAACGCTGGTCCATCGAGGTCGACAAGGAGTACCTGAAATTCTCCGCGGCCCACTTCCTGATCTTCCCCGACGGCTCCGCCGAGCGGTTGCACGGCCACAACTACCGGGTCTACGTCGAGGTCGAGGCCGAACTGTCGCGTTTTGGCCTCGTTATCGACTTTCAGCACATCAAGCCCCTGATCCGAGAGCTGGTCGACGAGCTGGACGAGCGCTGGATCCTTCCGGGGCAACATCCGGATCTATCGGTGGAAGAGCGCGAAGATGGGGTGCTCGAGGTTCGCTATCGAGAGCGCTACTATGCGGCACCCCGCGAGGACGTCTTGGTGCTGCCGATGAACAACACGAGCGCCGAGAACCTATCCGCGTACCTGGGCCGGCAGCTGCTCGAGGGCTTGCGGGGACGATTCGAGAGCGTGCGCATCTACCGCCTGGGTGTTTCGGTCGAGGAGACCTCGGGGCAGCGTGGCGTCTGGCGTTACATCGAGGACAAAGGCCCTTCCTGAGCGGCGAGGTCGGAGAGCATCGCGGGGGTTTGAAGAGCAAAAAGCCCTGCGTCGCGACGGCTTCCCAGAGCTCCCCTCTGGTGGTGATCTGGCGAATGTCCATGGCTGCGCCCCGATCCCATCGAGCTGCGATGTGAGTCACACGCTTCCGCAGGGCCCTGTACTTTGCTCTGATTGGGGAATGAGCGGACGGGATCGCTGGATCGCCTGGGTGGGGTTCGTCGTTTTGATGGGGCTACACCTGGACTTCTGGCGACCCCAGCGGGCGATCTTGTACCTCGGGTGGATACCCGAGGAGATCGCCTACCGGCTGGGCTGGATTCTCCTGGTCTGGCTCTACCTCCTGTTTCTGTGTTCGAGGCCCCTGTCGGCGGACGCTGTGGAGAGCGCACCTGGGCCCGAGAGCGGGGACGGTACGTGAGCGGAACGACCATCGCCCTGCTCGCGGGAGCCTACTTCGGAGTGCTGGCGACCCTCGGAGTCATCGCCGCCCGACGTTCCTCGCGTTCGCCGGAAGAGTACTTCCTGGCGGGGCGCGGGCTCGGGAAGCTGGTCCTGTTCATGGCGCTCTTCGGCACCAACTGCACGACCTTCGTGCTCTTGGCGATTCCGGCCACCGCCTGGAAGAACGGCGTCGGTATCTTCGGGTTGAACGCGGCGGTTGTGGCCCTCGGTGTCCCTTTGACGTTTCTCTTCATCGGGCTTCCGGCGCGCGCCCACGCCGCTCGACTCGGAGCCTTGACCCCGGCCGAGCTCTACTCGAAGAAGCTCTCTTCACGGGCGGTCGGGGCGCTTCTGTTCGGAGCTTTCACGCTCTACACGATTCCCTACATGGTGCAGGGCGTGAAGGGGACATCGCTCGTTCTGTCGCAGGCTACAGGGGGCAGTGTGCCGGTCTGGGCCAGCGGGCTCAGCGTGCTCTTGATCGTGATGCTCTACACGTCGCTGGGGGGGATGCGCGGTACCGCTTGGACGAACATCTTCCAGGGGACGCTCTTCATGATCTTCATGCTGGGTGCCTTCGTGGCCATACCGCTCGCCATGGGCGGCTTCGGTGCGGCGATGGAAAAGGTGCGCGACGTCGACCCCGAGCTTCTGCGTGTTGGGGGAGACTATGCCCTCTTCCAGCCGGGGGCCTGGGCTTCGTGGGGGCTCGTGATCTCGACGACGGTCATTGCCTTTCCCCACATGTTCGCGCGTCTCATGTCCGCAGCGGACGAGGGGACCACACGCGCGGTGTGTCGTTACTACCCGCTCGCACTGGTGGCTCTGTGGATTCCAGCGGTTTTCCTCGGCGTCTTTGGCCGTGGCGCCTTTCCCGAGCTCGCGGAACCGGATCGCATCTTCTACCTGATGTCGAGCGAGTTCCTGCCGCCGTGGTTGGGCGCTTTGGCCTTCCTGGCCATTCTCTCGGCGACGATGTCGACCCTCGACGCGCAGATCCTGACCCTGTCCTCGATGCTCTTGCGAGATGGGTTGCCTCAGCGTTCACGCCCCCGGGACCCGCGCCAAGAGGTGCGACTCGCGCGCTGGTTCACGGTGGGCATCGGGGTGGCTGTCTACGGGTTGTCACTGACCTGGGGCGATTCGCTGTTCGACATCTCACGTCGGGCCTTCGAGGGATACACGACCCTTGTGCCGACGCTCTTTCTCGGTGTGCAGTGGAAGCGATTTACCGCCACCGGCGCCATCGCGTCGATCGTCACCGCCAATTTTGTTCTGTGGGCCGGCTGGGGCATTGGAGGGCTGAACTTCCTCGGCTTCCTTCCGGTCTTCTGGGCGTTCGTGGCGGGGATCGCCGCGGGGATCGTCTTCAGTCTTTCGAGTCGTCCTCGAGGAAGTAGTTGAAGTCTTCGGACTCTTCACCGTGCAAGAGCTCGGCGGCATGGGCCGGGGAACGTGCCGTGAAGAGCTGAGCCTGGAAGACCCGATCCGTGCCGATGGTCTTGGCCAGCGTCGCCAGAACCTCGAGGTGGCGGTCACGCTCCTCACCCGAAGTGCCCAGCAAGACCATGCAATGAACCGGACGCCCGTCGGGGGTCGTGAAGTCGAGCCCCTTCCGGGAGATACCCATGACACCGACCATGGAAATTCCATCCTGGAGGATTCCGTGGGGGACGGCCAGTCCGCCACCGAAGCAGGTCGAGGCCTGCTCCTCCCGATCGAGGACGCTCCGCATTAGGGCATCGCGATCCACTTGCAAGTGGTGGGAGGTTATCATCAGATCGACGAGCCGTTCGATGGCCTGCTGTTTGTCCTGGGCCACAAACTCCGTGACGATGTTTTCCTCTTGCAGGAAATCGATCAGGCGTGTTCGATCCTTGCCGCTCTCGCCGGCACGATTCAGTGCCAGGCGCGTGAAGATCGGCCCGATGATCTCGTTGACCGTCACCACGCTGAGAACGACGGCCGAGAAAAGCCCGCTGATGTCAGCGAAGGCCGGGTCGTCCTGGATGAAGATGACCAGGCCGACAGCGACGCCTGCCTGGGGAAGCAGGGCCATCCCGAGGTTCCTCCGTACGCCAGGCGTGGCCTGGGCCAAGCTCATCGCAATCTGGCCAGAGAGCAACTTGCCAGCAACGCGACTCACGAAGAGCAGGGCCGCCAGGACACCGGCGGTCACGCTATGCTCGAAAGAGAGATGCATGCCCGCGAGGGTGAAAAAGGTCGCCAGGATGACCGGTTGAAAGTCGGCGAAGACCGTGTCGACCAGCTTGTCCCGTGTGCGTGTGATGTTCGTCTGGCAAAAGCCGAGGAACAGGCAGGCCAGAAGGGGAGAGACCTCGAGAAGCGATGCAAGGCCCGAGGTCAGGACGACCCCGACGACACCGGCGGTGGCCATGTGGTGATCGTGGATGACGTAGCGGGCACAGAGCTCCATGACCAAGGCCATACAGCCACCGATCATGATCGCCAAAGCAAGCTGGCGCGCGGGACCGCTCAGCATCGACCCGTCACTGGCGATATTTCGGTACGACGCACGTGCAACTTCGAAGAGGAAGATGCACGCCATGTTGTTCAGCGCGACCGCGGCGATCAGCGTCTTGACGAACGTGCCCTTGGCGTGTTGTTCAGAGACGAGGGCGACCACCGTGGCGGGGGCCGTGGCGATGGCGCTGGTTGCGAAGAGCGTGGTCAGTCCTACCGACTCGCCGCCGACGCCCCACAGCACCAGGAACACCACAGCGGGGACGATGGTGGCTTCCGTGATCAGGATGAAGAACAGGCGTTTGCCGGCGTTGCGCAGGCGGCGGATGTTCAGGTGTGCGCCGACGGTCACCGCGATCAGGCCCAGGGCGAAGTCGGTGATGGGCTTCAGGGCATTCAGCGATTCTTGTTCGAAGAGATCGAATCCCGCTTTGCCGATGAGCACACCCCCCACGATCTGGCCGGTGATGCCAGGGAGCTTCAGTCGTCGGGCCCCGGAGCCGGCTAGGACTCCGGTCAGGATCACGACAGCCAGGGTCAGCAGGGGCCCGGCAGCGTGCAGGCTTTGGGTGAGGAGCGTGGCAATCAAGCTCAGAGGACGATGGAGATCCGGCCTTGGGGCGGCGCAGATCCCATGGTAGTGACTCGCGGTGGGTTTTCGCCTCCTTCTTCGGCAGGCCGGTCCCTCTAGGGGCTTGCTTCTGGCAAGATCTCCCGCTCGAAAACCCGCCCAGCGGCGCTTCCATGACTCTTCCCCGCGTACGAACCCGAAATCGGGAACCGGAAACCGTCACCTCCAAGGCCCCGGCGCTGCACGTCGTGACCTTCGGGTGCCAGATGAACAAGTACGACTCGCTCCTCGTCGAGGGCCGCTTCCGCAAGGCGGGCTATCGCCTGACCGAGGAGATGGACGAGGCCGACGTCGTGCTCTTCAACACCTGTTCCGTTCGCGACCATGCGGAGGAGCGCGTGTATTCCTGGTTGGGCGAGATCAAGCGCGCCAAGGTGGATCGCCCGGACCTGGTCGTCGGCGTGATGGGCTGCATGGCCCAGCGTGCCCAGGACGATATTTTTTCGCGCGCGACCCACGTCGACATCGTTTGCGGCACGCGCCGAATCCAGGACCTTCCGGAGCTTGTCGAGGATCTCAGGGAGCGGCGTAGCGCACCCGAGCGACTTTCCGATGGGGAGCGCATGCTAGCGGTCGAGATGGACGGCGATGTCGTGCTCGATCGCTCCGATGAACCCTACGTCGGCGGTCTGAGTTCGTTCCTGACCGTGATGCGCGGTTGTGATCTGAACTGCACGTTCTGCATCGTGCCCACCGTTCGCGGTCGCGTGCGCAGTCGTTCGATCATCGAACTCGGAAACGAGGCTCGCTGGATGGTGCGCGGTGGAGCCAAGGTGATCACGCTCCTCGGACAGACGGTAAACGCCTATGGCGAGGATCTTCCGAAACCGGGTCCAGGTCAACCCCACATGCGCGGCCGCCAGGGCCGTCCCGGATTGGCGGATCTGCTCTACGAGTTGCAGGGGATCGATGGTCTCGAGCGTATCCGCTTGATCACCTTGCACCCGAGCTATGTGACCACGGCCCTGGCCCAGGCGATCCGCGAGTGCGACAAGGTCGATCGCTTCCTGCCACTGCCGGCGCAGTCCGGTTCGGATGATTGCCTGCGGCGCATGAAGCGTGGATACACGACCGAGCTCTACCGCGGGCGCGTCGAGCTTCTGCGCGACGAAGTGCCGGACATCGAGCTCGGATCGGATTGGATCGTCGGCTTTCCCGGCGAATCGGAGGCGGAGTTCGAGGCCTCCCTGCGCTTTGCCGAAGAGATGGAATTCAGCCAGGGCTATGTCTTTCAGTACGACCCACGGCCCGGAACGCGATCCCACGAGCGCAACGATGACATCGAGCGTTCGGTCAAGAAAGAGCGCAACCAGAGGCTGCTGAAGACCATCGAACGAGTCGCCCTCAAGCGCATGGAGCGCTGGGTCGGCCAGGAGGTCGGCGCGTTCATCGAAGACGAGGGCAAGTCAGCCGGAAGCCTACGAGCACGCACCTTCCACAACCTCCCCTTGCGCTTGCAAGGCGAGAACTCCTGGATCGGCGAGACCCACAGGGTCCGAATCGATGCCGCGAGTCCCTACGGCCTGACGGGAGAGGTCTTGGAGATCTCCGACACCCACGGCCGTTAGCCCGCTCGCTTTTCCATGCCGGAAGCGCCGTTCGAGAACATTGGGTCGAGGTCCGCGACGCCGTCGTTCGCTGACGGCCAGGTTGGCTATTCGTGGACCCTCGAAGATCTCGACATCTTCGGAGTCGTCGCCGCGGCGTTCCCCTTGCTTGATGAAGTAGCACGCGATCTGGGCGAAGACGGCGTCGGTGGCACGATGACGTGGACGTTTCTTCCCGTCGCACACCACGGGTGCAAAACGAGGAAACAAGCCGCGCTTACGAGCGCGTTTCACAAGAGGTACGAGCCTTAAATGGATCAGGGCCGCAACCCGAAGGTCACGGCCCTGTTCACTCTCACCCGAGGGTGAGGAGTATCAAATCAAACCCTAGTGGCCACCGACGATGCCGTTGGCAGCGTTGGAGAACATCGGGTCGAGGTCCGCGACGCCGTCAGTGTTGACGTTGCCAAGGACGATTGCCTGGGCGTACCAGGGCAGACACACGAAGCTGGTGTTGACCGGGATCGCGATATCGCCTGTGGTGCCCGCGCCCCAGTTGGCCGTGGTCGTACCCAGGAGGCCGCCAGTGACGAGCAGCTGGGAGAGGGGGGCACTACCGAAGCCGACGGTGAACGGCGCCAGGTCGATGATGATGTTGGCACCAGGAGCTCCGCCGGTCTGGACCAGGACGATAGCGAGGTTGACACCCGGCGTACCCGTACGGGCAGCTTGGGGCGTAACGGTAGCGGACCAGGTGCTGCCGATAACTACGTTCGTAGTCGTCAAGCCGTCCACGTTGATGCCCGTCCCGTTATAGGTTCCGCTCGTCGCCAGGACGTCGAGTTCACGCATGTCGATGTTGACCGACGTGAAGTAGCCACCGAAGGGAGTGGTGCCGAAGGAGAACGTCGCCAGGGGCGGCGAACCCGCGGGGTGCGGGCAGTACTGGTCGATGAAATCGTCCATGCCCGAGGCGTCGACGCCGGTGCCCGAGCAGCTCGTGACACAGGACAGGAAGGGGAACGTGCCAGCGAAGACTCCGACGGTGTCGAGATCTTCGAAGGTCCACGAGTAGCCAACCTGGCCGTCAGCGAACGACAGCGGGACAGTACCGAACGTGATGTTGATGAAGAAGCACGCGATCTGAGCAAAGACCGCACCCTCCGCTGTGTTGGACGGAAGTCCAGTCAGCGTGAACGCGCTGGCGTTCGACGTGGCAGGGTGGGGGGCGCCAGTGGTGTGCGACGGGAAGAACGTCCAGGTCATCGTGCCACCGGTACCGCCGGACGCGACGTCCAGGCGAGAGGAGCAATATGCGAAGACGAAGTTAGTGACCAGATCACTGGGGACCGGGCCGGTGCCTTGGGCGCCAGCGCCTTTGGCTGCACTGTCGATCCACTCGCAGAAACCGCCGCCAGTGTCGACGCCGATGAATCCACCGAGGTCGAGGTTGGGGAGATCTGTCGTGGTAACAACAGCTTGGTTAGCAACTTGAGGACCGCGGGTGACGGTGCCAGTCTCGAGGTTCATGGAGACGGTGCGCAGCGGCTTGTTGTAGCGGCTGAACTTCGATCCAGTTTGAGACTGGGCGCCGGCAAATGCGCTCAGTGCGATAAGGGTAGCCCCTGTGAGGGCCAGGGACTTCTTGGGAACCATCATGTTCACCTTCCTAAGGTTTACTCTCTTCTGTGTCTCGTGGAGTAGGGTGAAGACGTCTCGATGCGCATACGGATGCGTTCCACAGGGCCTTGAGACCCCTTCCCGCGCTGACGCCAGTCTCGGGACGAACCCGCGACTGTTGTCTTGACGTGAGAAGGACCCCTTCGGTTCCGCGAAATGGCAGCATTCGAGTCGATGAAACTGTACCCCCGGTCCCTATCTTGGGTGGGGCAAAGGGGGAGTTTTCGGAAAAAAAAGATCGTGATCCGGCCCAGCCGGCCGGGCGGAAAGGACGATCTATCACCTTCCGGGCTGTTCGGCCGCGCCCCGTCCCGGCGAATTGGAACTTCTTTCTTCCGGGACGCCAGCGAGGGGCCGAGTTTCCCGTCCCCCGGACCCACCTTCCAGACCCCATGGGTGCTGACACCGAGAAGCCCACGATCCTCGCGATCACCGTGAACTATGGGACGCCGGTCTTGACCCTGCGGGCCCTGGCATCCCTGGACGTTGCCCGCCGTGAATTTTCTGGGTTGAGAGCGGTTTGCGTCGACAACGCGTCCCGCGACGACTCCCTGGTGTGCATCGGGGAGGGAATGGAGGCTAGCGGTTACGGAGGCTGGGCGTCGCTTCTCGCCAGTCCGGTGAACGGCGGATTCGCCGCTGGCAACAACCTGGCCCTGCGGCCGGCCCTGGCAGGGCCCGACGCTCCGGACTACGTCCTGCTCCTGAATCCCGATGCGGCCCTGGACCCGGGAGCCCTCGCGGCCCTCGTGGGCCACCTGTCCCAAAACCCCCGGGCGGGGATCGTCGGCCCGCGCACGGAGATCGGCCGCGGCAACCACCGCGGGAGCGCCTTTCGCTTTCCCGGCATCCTGAACAGCCTCGACCAGGGCCTCGGCTTCGGCCCGCTCACCCGTCTACTCTCACGCGTCCAGCTGGCCCCGCCGCCGCGTCCCGAGGCGCACCGTACGGATTGGCTCTCAGGAGGATGCATGTTGATCCGCCGCGAGGTCTTCGAGCGGGTGGGGCTGTTCGACGAGGCTTTCTTCCTCTACTTCGAGGAAGTCGAGCTGAGCCACCGCGCCCGGGGCGCTGGATTCGAGTCCTGGTACGTTCCGGAAGGCACGATCCTGCACGATGCCGGTACCGCGACCGGGGTGACCGGCGAGGGCGAGCTCGCACAACGCACTCCTGCGTATTGGTTCGCCTCGCGCCGCCGCTGCCTGGCCAAGACCCGTGGTCTCCTGGCGGCCTGGGTCGCGGATCTGGCCTGGGTCGTGGGGGCGAGTCTGTACGGCGTGCGACGTCTCCTCGGAGCCCCCCGCAAGGATCCGCCCCACTTCTTCCGCGACTTCGTGCGCTTCAACCTGTTGTCGTTTAGGAGCCGATGAAAGGCCCCACGTCTCGGGTACGACTGCAGGACACGGGCATCGTCGTGATCGGGCGCAACGAGGGCGAGCGTTTGCGTCGCTGTTTGGCGACGTGTCTCCCCCAGGTGCGTCGCGTGGTCTATGCCGATTCGGGGTCGAGCGACGGAAGTGTGGATCTCGCGCGCGAGCTGGGTGCAAGTGTCGTCGAACTGGACATGTCGATCCCCGGCAACGCCGCCCGCGGTCGGAACGCTGGTCTCGAGGCCCTGTTGGCAGCCGAGCCAAGGCTCGCCTACTGCTTATTCATCGATGGCGACTGTGAACTGGTCGAGGGCTTTCTCGAACGGGCCCGTGAGGCGTTCGAGGGGGATGCGCGGCTCGGTATCGTGTGCGGCCGCCGCTCGGAACTGCGACCACAGGACTCGCTCTACAACCGCCTGGTCGATTGCGAGTGGAACACTCCCGTCGGTCCTCTGGACGCGGCCGGTGGCGACGCGCTCGTGGGAGTCAGCGCCTTCCGCGCGGCGGGGGGCTACGACGAGAACATGAGCTGCGGAGAAGACCCCGAGTTTTCCTACCGCGTCCGTCGGGCCGGCTATGGAATCCTTCGCATCGATGCCGACATGACTCGACACGACGTGGCGCTCGAGCGCTTCGCTGCCTGGTGGAAGCGACACGGTCGGGGAGGCTATGCCTACGCCCACGGCTGTGCCCTGCACTGGCGCGAGCCGGAGCGCTACAACCTGAAGATCTGCCTCTCTATCGTGACCTACGGCCTGGCCCTGCCCGTCGTGGCCCTCGCCTCGCTTCCATGGCTCGGAGCCCACGCATCCTGGATGGTGCTTGCCTACGTGCGGCTCGCCTGGCGACTCGCGAGCCATCGACGAGCCCAGGGAGATGCCTTTGGCCCATCGATACTCTACGCAGCCTTCATTGTGCCCGGCAAGTTTGCCGAGTGCTTCAACCTGCTGCAGTGCGCACGCGACCTCGTCTTCCGTCGACGCTCGCTCGTGCTGGAGTACAAGGACTACCAGCGCAAGGAAGCGGCCTAGCCCGATTGGGCTAGCGGCTCATTCCCATTACCCGAGAAGGTCAGCGACGAGAGCCTTCTCGCCCTCTAGCTCCTTGATCGTATCGGCCAGCTTCGCCTTCAGGAAATCGTTCAGCTCGAGCTCCTGATGAATCTCCCACCCTGCATTGCCATCGGCCCGCACGGGGAACGAAAAGATCAACCCTTCGGGGACGCCGTAGGATCCGTCGCTGCGCACGCAGACGGAACGCCATTCGCCAGCAGGGGTCTGGGTGCGCAGATCGCGCACGTGATCGACGAGTGCGTTGGCGGCGGAGGCGGCGCTGGAAAGTCCGCGTGCCTTGATGATGGCTGCGCCACGTTTCTGCACGGTCTCGAAGAAGGTGCTTTCGAGCCAGCCGCGATCGTCGATCGCTTCACTGGCGGCTTTGCCCCCGATCTGTGTGTGGAAGAAATCCGGTACCTGGGTCGAGGAGTGGTTGCCCCAGATCAGGGTGTTCTTGACGTCGGTCGTCGCGACGCCGGCCTTCTCGGCGAGCTGGGCTTGGGCGCGGTTTTGGTCGAGCCTCGTCATTGCGCTGAAGCGCTCGTCCGGAAGGTCCGGGGCGGAGTGCATGGCGATCAGGCAGTTCGTGTTGCAGGGGTTGCCGACGACGACGACGCGCGCATCGGATGAGGCGTTGTCGTTGATCGCGCGACCTTGTCCTGTGAAGATCGGGCCGTTCTCACGGATGAGGTCGTTGCGTTCCATTCCCGGCCCGCGCGGCTTCGATCCGACGAGCAGGCACCAGTTGGCATCCTTGAATCCCTCGCTCGGATCGCTCGTGCAGACGATGTCGTTCAGCAAGGGGAAGGCGCAGTCCTCGAGCTCCATGGCCACTCCCCGCAGGGCCTGCATGGGCTTGTCCAGGGGGATTTCGATCAACTGCAGCGCGACGGGTTGGTCCGGACCGAACATGTGGCCAGAGGCGATGCGGAATAGCAGGGAATAGCCGATTTGACCGGCGGCTCCCGTGACGGCGACGCGAATGGGTTGGGCGCTCATCGAGGTGACTTCGAATCTATCTTTCGGGTTTTTCCTAGGGATCGGAGGGTCCGGACCGTATTTCGAGACCACCACAGGCTGTTTCGTTTTGCCCCGGACAGCGAACAGTTTGCCCCTTGTGGCACCCGAGAAAAGAGTGGGGCTTGAATTCCACCCCCCTGATCCCAGAGCTTGTTCCGTGGCCAGGTCCCGTTTTTCTGGTCCGTACCCCCTTCTCCTTCCCCGAATCCCCCGAAAATCCCCTCGGAAGTTCCCATGGATGGCTCGATGGATGACCCGCCGCCCCGACAGGTAGAGAGCCTGTCGGTGGAGGACGTGCGCGCCCTCCACGACCTCCTGGCCGATCTCGGACAGGCGGCGCGACGCGTTCGTTTCGACGTGGCGCCCAATCCCTGCGTGGGGGCGTGCGTGCTTTCCTCGGGCGTCGAGGTGGGGCGAGGCTTCCATCTCGAATTCGGCGGAGCCCACGCCGAGGTGCAGGCCCTGGCCGCGGCGGAGAAGAGTGGGGTTCCGGGCGATCGCTGGGACACCCTCGTCTGCACGCTCGAACCCTGTTCGAGCCGCGGCAAGACGCCGCCGTGTACGGAAGCCGTCGTCGCTGCTGGAATTCAGCGCGTCGTCGTCGGCGATCTCGACCCGGACCCACGGCATCGCGGAACGGGACTGGAGTCCCTGGAAAAGGCCGGAGTCGATGTGCAGCTTCTGCGAGGTCCGAGTTCGCTCGGGCAAGTCGCGCCGCACTTCTTGACGTGGACGCGTCCGGAACGATTGCGGCGCACGCGACCGTGGACGATCGCGAAGTGGGCCCAGACCCGCACCGGGCAGCTGCGTCCGCCCGGTGACATTGGAGATGGCCGCTGGATCACCGGACCGACGTCGCTGCGCGAGGTTCATCAGCTGCGCGCGCGTGTCGATGCTATCGTCAGTGCGAGCGGTACCGTGCTGGCAGATGACCCGCGTCTTACCGTTCGTCCGCCCGCGTTCAGCGACGAACCTCCGCTACGTGTCGTTCTCGATTCCTATCTCCGCACGTCTCCCAGCGCCAAGCTCTTCGAGGAGCCCGGCGAAGGCGAGGCCGGCGGCGCGGTGCATCTCATTGCCCGCATCGGTTTCGATCCGCGTCGCGCGCGCGAACTGCAACGCGCGGGCGCAACCATCCACGGCGTGCGCCCCGGTGATGACGGACAACCGTCCTTACGCGAAGTGCAGAGCATCCTTTGGGACCTCGGGGTTCGTCGCGCCATGCTCGAGGCTGGCCCCACTCTGGTCGGTGCCTACTTCCGTGCCGAGTTGATCGATCAGATACGCGTCTATACGGGCGGGGTCAACGGCGGCGAGGGTCGTGACCTCGCCGAATGGCTCACGCCGGATCGTTTGATGGAAGTCGAGCACGCCGAGGTCGGCGGCGACGCACGGCTGGATGCCTTCGTCAGGCGCTAGCCCGAACGCTTCATGAACACCCACGATGAATAGGGGTGAGCTTGTTCGTGGCGTAGCCCTCTTGTTCGCGTGCGCCTGGTTCTCGGGATGTCGCAGTGGGGGCATCCGCAGCGTCGAGCCCGTGTCCGAGGAGGCTTCCGTGCGCTTTGCCCAGGTGCGTTCGCTTCCGCGCAACGCGATCGAGGAGCGGGAACATGCCTTGCAGCTCGCCCTCGAGGTTGTCGCGCTCGAACCCGACTGGATCGCGCCACGACGATTCGTGGACGATGTCATGCGCGAACTCCTGCGCGGTCCGGAGGCCCTTGCCAGGCGTCGTGCGGATCTGTCCCTCGCGCCCGACGATCCGGCGCAGTTGTATCTCGTCGGGCGTTTGGAAGGGCCCGCAGGAAAGCAGGAGCTCGAGCGGGCCGCGCGAGTCGGCGACGGGGCCTGGATGCAACACGGCCGGGCCTGGAATCATTTCATGGACGGTTCGCCGAAGAGCGCCGCGCGCTATGGCCAACGTGCGCTGGATCGCGCCCGCGACCCTTATGAGCGGGCCTTCTTCTCGCGCGTACTCTCGCGCTATTACGCTGCCCTCGGGCGGGAGGAGAGTTCCCGTGAAGTGCTGTTCGACGCCACGAATGCCGGTGATCTGGAGCCTGTCGATGCGGCCGAGCTAGCGCTCCTCTTGCTCGAGACCTTCCTGCAATCCGAGGAGATAAACGAGGTCGACTTCGGGTTCGACGAGGGCTTGAAGGCTCTGGCTCTCAGCGACGACAAGGGCTTGCTAGCGATCTTCGGGGTCTTGTGGGCGGCGCGTGCGGTTGTCAGTGGTGCCGAGGATGCGCTCCTCGGTGCCCTACGCTCCCATACGGGTCCCGTGGCGAGCCGAATTCGCGCTCGCATCCACTTGCAGCGAGGCTCGTACTCCCTGGCCTTGGCCGCACTGGGAGAGGCCGAGATCGAATGGCCCAACACCCAGGAGTGGCGCAAGGCCCGCATGGCAGTGGGGGATGCGCGTGGCGCCATCGAGGATTGGCTCACGCAGTTACCTGCCCAGGTGGTCGACGCCCAGGGCATGCCCCTCGACGACTCCCTACGACGGCTCGCGAATGCCGCTCGCCAGGACGATGTCGAGACACTCGCGACCGCCCTTCTCGTCTGCGGCTGGTTCGAGGAATTGAGCGGGTTGTGCGAGGAGCTGTCACGGACCCGGCCGGCACTGGCGTTGACGCTGGACGCCCATGCAGCGGTCGGTCGCGCGGCCCTGCACGGGACCCACGGTTTGTTGAAACGTCTGGACGAGGGCGGCGAGGTTGGGCTCGTCGGTCGCTCCGGTGTCGACGGTGAGCTCGGCAGCAAAGGCAGGGGGCTCGAGGATCTGCTCGCGGCCATGCAGCCCTACTTCAGCGCCTGGGACCAGGTGCAAAACGGTACCGAGAGCTTCGGTCGCCTGCAGGACACGCCGCGTTTCTCCTTCGGCCCCTTCGCCAACATGGTGCACCCTGGACCCACGTTCTCCGCCTGGGACGAGCGCTCGGGGCGCGGGAAGGCAGGCCAGCGTGTCCCCGGTCTGGCGAGTGCCTTGGCCTCCATGGGCCGCTTTGGAGTCTTCGGTCGAGCGCCGGGCCTGGGCGGTCCGGACGGGACGATTCTTCGCCGCCTGCACATCGAGGAGATCGCCAAGACGCAACTCGGGGTCGAATTCGAAGGCACCGTCGCGTGGTGTGAGGGCCTCGACATTCCCTCGCGTCCCGCTCGACGCGGTGCCGGGATCACGGGCGCAGCGTTGCACGAGGGGTACTGGATCGACATCGAGGGCATTCGCAGCGAAGCCCGCAACTGGAAGACGCTCGAGCGGACGTGGTTGCGCGAGGCTCCCGAAGCCATGCGCACGGCGCTCGAAGATCGCGGCCCCATGCGCAGGTCCGGCGAGCCCTTCGAGTTTGCAGCGAATCCCCTGGGCGAGGCGAGCCGCGTTCGCCTCGCCGTGCTGCGAGACCGCGCGACCCTGGGTGAGAGCGTTACCCTCGAGGATCTCATCGAGGTCACGGCGCGCCACGAAGAGGGTCACCTGATGGACCGCGTACGCTATCTGCCGATCACGAAGAACATCCTGCGGGGTCTCGGGCTGCTGATCCAGGGGGGCTTTTCCGCGGGGGGTGTTGCACGCCGCCTCGAGTATCGAGCCCAGCTGGTCGCGCTCTGCGTCAGCGAGGACGCGCGAATTGCTTTGTCGGACATCCTGGCGGCCGCCGAGTTCGGCGGTAGCGTCACCTCCCATGCCGCGGCGTATACCGGTCTTTTGGATGACCTTCTGGGCATCCTTGCACGGGACGAGGCTGTCCGTGCTTCCCCGGGCATGGACCGGGAACGCTTCCTGATCTTCCAGCTACACTTCCTGGACTCCAGCACCATCCGCCGGGCCGCGCGCAAACTGGCCCGGGCCGAAGCCGTGGCCCGACGATAACTAGGTTTTCTCGAGGTGCCGCTCGGCGGCCGCCAGCAGCGTCTCCAGGGCCTCCTCGGTGTGATCGCCCATGTGCCCGATGCGGAAGGTCTCGCCCTTCAGTGGTCCGTAGCCGTTGCCGATCTCGAAGCCATCTTGCTTCAATCCGGACACGAGGGCGCCTACATCCAGGCTCGCGCCTGAAAGGCAGCTGACGGTCGGCGAGGACAGCTCGCGCGCGGGGAAGGGTTCGATACCGTGGCCCGCGGCCCACGCGAGTGTGCGCTCGCGCATGCGCTCGTGCTTCTCGAAGCGGGCGCGCCAGGCGTCGACTCCGGTCTTCGTGCGTTCCGCTGTGGGCAGCGTCGTGCCGGCAGCGATGTCTTCGAGCTGCTGCGCCAAGGCGGCGTAGTGCGAAATGCACGGCGTCGTCGGCGTCTTGCGTGCGGCGTGCCCCTCGATCGTGCGTACGGGATCCAGATACCAGCTCGTGCGCTTCCGTTCGCGGGCCTGCTGCAGGTAACGCCCGGAAGCACACATGACCGTGATGCCGGGCGGGAGTGCGATGGCCTTGTTGATTCCGGCCAGGGCGAAGTCGATACCGTTTCGATCGAAGTCGAGGGGGCACCCGGCGATGGCGCTGACGACATCGACGAGCAGGAGCGTGTTCGGCGAGCTCGAGAGTGCACGCGCCACAGGCGCGAGGGGAGTGAGGACACCGGTCGAGGTCTCGTTCACTACGAGCGTCAGCGCATCGAACGTGCCCAGCGCCAGCGCTTCCCCGAGACGCGCCTCCGAGATGGCATCACCCCATTCGACCTCGAGCGACGTGACGTCCTTTTCCATGACCTGGGCGATGTCGCGCCAACGCTTCGAGAACGCGCCGTTCACGACGCACAGGACGCGCGGCCCCACGGCGCTCAGCGAGCCCTCCATCATGGCGGTGGCACTGTGCGTTCCGACGGCCACCTGGGAGGCCGAGCTCTCATCCAGGCCGAAGGCCAATCGCAGCCCGGGATCGATGCGTTCGATCAGCTCGATCATGCCTTTCGAACGATGTCCGATCGGGGGGTGGGCCAGTAGCTGTAGCAGTTCCGGGCGCACGTGGGTCGGCCCGGGGATCCAGAGACTTTCGCGGGTATTCATTTCAAGAGGGATGCATGTTCTGGGCGCGCGCCCAGGGTTTCGATTTCCTCCGGCGACAAGAGCAGCGTGAGGAGCGCGCGGAAGTCGGGCTCGATGCAGTGGATGCGTGCTTCACGGAAGACCTGCTCGCGACGTTCGACTCCGCCGAAGGCGATGAAGCGAGCGACGTCACCGGCGGCCTCGAGATCGGTCAGGCCGTCCCCGATGAGGGCCATCGGATGGTCGGCTGGGTCCTTGCCTATGTGGCGCAAGAGCTCCGGTTTGCCTCCGCTGCGGGCCAGGGGCGAGGTGGCGTCGAAACCGGCGTAGTCACCCTTGTCATCGAAGTAGATGTCCACCGCATGCGCCTCTTCGATCCCCAGATGCCGGGCGACGGCCGTCACGGGGGGAAGCAAGCCCCCGGAGACGACGACGACCCGTTTACCGAGATCCAGCAGGCAGCGCACCAGGGCTTTCACGTTGGGCAGCAGCGTTTCGATGTAGCGCTCTCCGACTCGGTCGACCTGCTCTCGTGTCGGCCGCACGAGCTCGAGCCGCCGGGCGTAGACCTCCTCGAGCGGTGCTCCACCGCCCATGGCCTGGGTCGTCAATGCTTCCAGCTCGCGCGCCTGTTCCTCACCGGCGAGTTCACAAATTCCCTCGATCGAGGACAGCGTCGAATCGCAGTCGAAGACGATGGTTGCGTAAGGGGGTGCGCTGTCGGAGAGCATGGCTACCGGGGGCAACTGCAGGCTACAAGCGGATCAATTGAGCCTTCTCGATCGCTTCGAGCTGTGCGACCTCGTCGATCGCTTCCTGGGGCGGATCCTCGTAGAGGGTGAGAAATCCGTACGCCAGCTCGTCCGAGCCCTCGGGCGAAGGGCCGAGCTCGAGTCGGCGAATGTTCACCTGATGGCGGCCTAGCACCTGGCCGATGGCGCCGAGGACTCCGGGCAAGTCCCGGTGGCGCGTGGCCAGGAGCGGGCCGCGAAGCGGCAGATCGAGGTGCACGTCCCCGATGGAGGTTATCCGCGGATTGCTGCCGAAGACGGCGCCGCGCACTCTGTGCGTTTTGCCCCCGGTACGTTCGCTCGCGCTGACGCGGATCTCCCCCTGGCGGAAGTCCGCTTCCTCCGAGGAGTTTTCGAGCACGAAAATGCCGCGCTCCCGGGCCAGGGCAGGTGCGTTGACGAAGTTCACGGAGGTGTCGAGCGAGTGCCGCAAGCAGCCGACGAGAAAGGCCAGGCGCAGGTGCTCGACACCAAAACGGGTGACGTCGCCAGCGACCTCGAACTCGACCTTGCGTATCGGGCCGCCGATCTTCTGGGCCAGGAAACTACCGAGCTTCTCGGCCAGGAGCAGGAAGGGCGCCAGCTCGTGTCGATCCTCCGTCGGGAGCGAGGGCGCGTTCAGTGCGTTCTGGGCAACGCCGTCGAGCAAGAAGGTGGAGATCTCCTCGGCGATGTCGACGGCCACGCGTAGCTGGGCTTCCTCCGATGATGCGCCCAGGTGGGGTGTCAACAGAACGTCATCGCGCTGCAGGAGCGGGTGATCCTTGGGGGGCGGCTCCTCGAGGAAGACATCGAAAGCCGCTCCGGCCAGGCGCCCCGAGTTGAGTGCATCCAGGACGGCTTCCTCGTCGACGACACCGCCGCGCGAGACGTGGATCAAGCGAGCGCCATTCTTGATCTTGGCCAGGCTCTTCCAGGAGATCATGTTGCGCGTGGAGTCGGTCAGCGGCACGTGCAGGCTGACGAAGTCACTCCGTGCGAGTAGCTCGTTCAGCGCGAGCAGTTCGACGCCAGGCACGGAGGTCGATGCGCAGTCGACATCCAGATAGGGGTCGTGACCGCAGACCTTCATCCCGAGGCCGCGACCCCGTTCCGCGACGAGTCGCCCGATACGCCCGAGGCCGACAACGCCCAGGGTCTTGCCGGCGATTTCGGTGCCGATCAGGAGTTTTTTCTTCCAGGTCCCGCTGCGAACCATGCGATCGGCGCGCGGCAAGTGACGAGACATGCCCATCAAGAGCGCGATGGCGAGCTCCGCGGTGGTCATGGCATTTCCGCGCGGCGTGTTTGCAACGACGATGCCGCGTTCGGTGGCCGCATCCAGGTCGATGTTGTCCACGCCGATACCCGCGCGCCCGATGACGCGCAGGTGCTTTGCACCTTCGATGACCTTGCGGGTGATCTTCGATGCGGAGCGAACGACGATCGCGTCGACCTCGGACGCTGCTTCGATCAGGGCCTCGGGCGAGAGCCCGGTGCGGACCTCCGGTTCGAGTCCGCGTCGTCGAAAGACCTCCATGGCAACGGGGTCGAGCTCGTCGGCGATGAGAATGCGTGGCTGGCGGTTTTCTTTCACGGTAGCGGTTCGCCTTCCCCGGCACAGGTTGCGGGGAGTTTGGGTGGTGGTGGACGCACGCCCCCCCAGATTTATCCGCGAAGGGCCGTGAGAACCAGGACTTCCAGGTCTTCCGTGCCCACTTTTTCGGCTGCTTTGGCGACGCTCTTTTGGGCATCCTTGTCGGAGAAGCCAATCGAGACCAAGGCCTGCTGGGCATCCTCGACGAGCGGATCGCGCGGGGGCCGGGGCTGCAGCGTCCCCGCAGCGCCCCGGGACGCGGCTCCCTGGCTCGCCGAGGGCTGCGGAGCCCGATCCCGCAGATCCAAGAGGAGTTGCTCTGCGGTCTTCTTTCCGACCCCTTTTACCCGGGTCAGGGCCGCCAGGTCGGCGTTGGCGATGGCTTCGAGGAGTTCCTCGCCCGGGAGGCTGGAAAGAACCGCCAGGGCCAGGCCGGGGCCCACGCCGCGCACCTTCAAGAGGAGTCGGAAGAGCTCGCGCATCTGCGTGGTCGGAAATCCGTAGAGATCCTGGGCATCCTCCCGCAGCGCCAGATGCGTCCAGACCCGGACACGTTCCATGTCCCCGGCCGCGGACCCTGAGGCTACCGGGGGAAAATGGACGCCAAGGGGTACGGCGATGTCAAAGCCGACCCCGCCGACGTCGATCACCACCGACGTCGGCCGGCGGGTGACGAGGCGTCCTTCGAAGTAGTCGTACACCGCCGGGAATCAGTCGCCCTTGAGCTTGATTCCTGTCTCGCCGAGCTTCGAGCGAAGCTCCTGCAGGGAGGTCTGACCGAAGTTCGGCATCCCGAGCAACTCCTCTGCGGAGTGCTTCACGATGTCGCCCAGGGTCAGGCATCCGAGGGTCTCGACCGTGCGCCGGGCACGAATCGAAAGTTGCAGGTCGAGGATCGGGCGGTTCAGGATGTCCTGACGGTCGCTCGAGGTGCTGCGGTGGGCGTGGGCTTCGATGCTGGCCACGGCTTCTTCCCGCGGCATGCCCAGGCGCAGACCCTTCGAGTGCAAGATCTCCTTTATCTCGGTGAGGGAGGTCTCCCCGAAGTTCTTGTACGAGAGCAACTCTTGCTCGGTCTTCTGGACGAGGTCGCCCAGGGTCGTGATCTGCATCTTGTTGAGGCAGTTCCGCGCGCGCACCGACAATTCGAAGTCCGTGATCGGGATCCGCAGGATCTGGTTGAGCCGATCCTCCTTCTTCTCGAGGTCTTCGTCGTAGTAAGAATCGATGGCCGCGCGGGCGTCCGACAGATAGAGCCGGGCGCGCTGGTCGGACGCGTTATTGGTGTGAACCGTGTCGTAGCACGCGGCCGCGTCGGAATCGCGGCCATGGTCCTCATAGAGGACGCCCAGGTTCATCATGATCGTCTTGTCGGCCTGATGGCAGTCCACCAGCTCCTCGTAGAGGTGCATGGCGACTTCATCGAGGCCACTGCGCTCGGCCAAGTGGGCGAAGCGACGGATCAGGGCGTAGTTGCCATTGTCCGCTTCGTGGCCCTTCGAGTAGTGATCGAGGGCGACTTCCCAATCCCGGCGCAGCTCGAACACCCGGCCCAGGAGATAGCAGCCCTGGGTCGTTTCGGCGAAAGCCGGGGCCGCGTTGATCTCGGATTCGATCTCGTCGGCGAGGGCGTCCATTCCGGTCGAACCGGCCAGTGAGGCCTCCAGCTTGGCTTCGATGGCCCCGCCGCGCGGGCTGGGGTGATCGGGGTACTTCTTCGAGAGGCTCTCGAAGATCTCCGCGGCCTGGCCGTACTTGCCAACGCAGAAGAGCGAGCGAGCTCGGGTGTAGGCGCAGGTGTCGTCCGACTCGTGGCTTTCGAGGGCCGTGACGCAGCCTTCGTAGTCGCCAATGATCCAGAGCCCGAGGCCGCGACGGCGACCCTCGTCGCCGCTGGTCTCCATGGCACCGAGGCGCTTCTCGAACGTGCGCCGCTTGTTCAGCGTGCTGTGCACGGCCGCCCGCCCGGCTTCGAGGTCGGCGAAGTTCTCGGCACTCGCGAGATCGAAGCCTGGGTCCTCTTCGACCGGCTGGGCCAGACGCAGGTCCTCTTCGTCGAAGGGCGGATCGTCCTCGTCGTCGAGGTCATCTTCGCCGTAGCTGTAGAACTCCATCGGCGCGGCTTCGGCCCCTTCGGCGACAGGAGGTCCACCCAGCAAAGACGGCGTGGGAGGCAAGGGCGGCGCGACGGGCGCCGACACCTCGGATGCGGAGGGGGCTCCCGTGATCTCGGGGATCTCGGGGATCTCGGGGATCTCGGGTGCTTCGGGGGCGTCAGGCGTCTCGGGCGACGCGCCGAGGCCTACCTGCGGAACTTCCGGTTGCATTGCGGGCTGAACTTCCGAATTCTCGCCCGGGAGCGGATCTTCCGCGTGGGCTTGGGTCTCGGGGACGTGATCGGGCTGCGGGGCGACGGGCGGATCCTCGGTCATGTTCTCGGTTGGGTCGTCTCTGCACTCATCGTCCGTGGCCATCGAGTCGGTGTCCATCGATGCGGATGGCTCGAGAAGAATCCGAGGTTCGATGGCGATGGGGCGTGTGGGAGAGGATGCGGCAGGGGCGGAGAGATTAGGTGCCTTGTCCTTGATAAGGAATGCGCCCCGGGACCGGAACGTAGACGTCCGAGAGCGCCAGCCAAGCCCGGAATCATAGATCGGCGGGAGGTTAGGGTCAAACCCCCGCGCGCAACCAAATAAGGAGGTTTTTTGGAGCCGGGGGATCTGGCAGGCCTGGCCGCTCTCTTTTGGGTCCCAGCGAAACGCTCGCGGTCCACTCCTGTGGGACTGCCTTTGCGGAAACTCGCGCGGGTTCCGGGGGCTCGTCCTTGGATCGAGGGCGCCCGTGCCTATCGTCTTCAGAAGCGGGGCCTGCAAGCCTCCGAACCGACATGGACTGCCTCTTCTGCAAGATCAACGCCGGGGACATCCCCTCGGATCGCGTCTACGAGGACGAGCATGTGCTCGCCTTTCGGGACATTCGACCCCAGGCACCCACCCATGTGCTCGTCATCCCACGCAGCCACATCGGCTCCCTCCACGAGCTCGAGGACCCGCAACTCGCGGGACGGCTTTTGTGCGCGGCGGCTCATGTGGCTCGCGAGGCGAGCCTGGATGCGGGCTGGCGTCTGATCGCCAACACACGCGAGCACGGAGGGCAGGAGGTGGACCACCTGCATCTTCACGTCGTTGGTGGCAAGCAGCTGGGCGCCATGCTGCCCCGCTAGCCAGCCCCTCCCACTAAAGGATTCCGACACACCATGGATCGACTGCACGTTCAGGGGACAGGACCGCTTCAAGGCACGCTTCAAAACGCGGGGGCGAAGAACGCGTGCCTCTCCATTCTCTCGGCCTCGCTGCTCAGCAAGGAGACGTTGAGCTTGACGAATCTTCCGGTGCTCTCGGATGTGGAGACGATGATCGGGATTCTGCGCGGTCTGGGCACCGAGATCGAGCGCTCCGGTGACGTGGCGCATTGCCGCACCCTGCGCATCCCCGATCCCACCGCCTCGTGGGATCTCGTGCGCAAGATGCGCGCGTCCTTCGAAGTGCTGGGCCCTCTGCTGGCCCGCTGTGGCCGTGCCCGGGTGAGCTACCCTGGCGGGTGTCTGATCGGTGTGCGTCCGGTCGACGCACACCTACGCGGCCTCGAGGCTCTCGGAGCTCGTGTGCGGACCGAGGGAGGCAACGTCGTGGCCGCAGCCCCGGCGGGGGGCTTGCGCGGAGGTGAGGTCTACCTGGGCACCCCGGCCGGCGCCTCGGTGGGAGCGACGCGCAACGTGCTCATGGCCGCGGTCCTAGCCAAGGGCCAAAGCGTCCTGAACTCCGCGGCCTGCGAGCCCGAGGTCGTGGACCTGGCCGAGTGTTTGAACGCCATGGGAGCTGACGTCCAGGGGGCCGGCTCACCGACCATCATCGTGCGTGGCGTGGACGAGTTGCACGGCGCAGAGCACCGCATCATTCCCGATCGTATCGAAGCCGGAACCTACCTCGTCGCCGGCGCCCTGACGGGGGGCCGAGTGCGCGTTGCCGGTTTGCGCCCCGAGCACCACAGCGCCCTGCTCGACGCCTTTTCGCGGGCGGGCGTGCCGATCGAACGCGGAGCGGATTGGCTCGAGACCCAGGCCCGGGACCTCGAGCAGGATCGCCTGCAACCCACGGACATCACGACGCAGCCCTACCCCGGGTTCCCTACGGACCTGCAGGCGCAGTGGATGGCCTTGATGCTCGCGGCACCGGGGGTGAGCATCATCACGGAGACGATCTTCGAGGACAGGTACATGCACCTGGCGGAGCTGGCGCGCTTGGGGGCGAGTGTCCGACGCCAGGCGAATGGGGCGATCGTTTGCGGTGGGGGGCCGTTGTCGGGGGCGAACCTGACGGCTTCGGATCTGCGTGCGTCGGCGGCGTTGGTGCTGGCGGGGTTGCTGGCGGAGGGGGAGACGGTGGTGCACCGCGTTTATCACATCGACCGCGGGTACGAGAGGATCGAGGAGCGCTTGAACGGGCTGGGCGCCCGGATTCGGCGCGAGACGGATTGAGAGCGAGCTCGAGCGACGGAGTGCTGAGCGGAGAGTGACGCTTTGCCGTCACGGACATCCCGATCCCGATCACCTCGACGTTCAGCATCGCCAGCACAATTACCAGTGCGAGTATCGGCAAGCCGTCATCGTCATCGCGACGGTCACCGTCCCCTCGAAGAAGCCCACGCACCGAGGCTCGCTCTTCACCCAACGAAGCAGTCCAGACAAAAAAAAACGGGCCGGCCAACTCCCCCTGCGGAGCCGACCGGCCTCGCTTCACGCTGCGGTGAAGCTCGTTCTTTCTTCACTCAGATCGAGACACGCCCCTGCTACGGAGACAGACGCCGGTGATGGGGAGAATCTTCGAAAAAAGTGCCGAATGTTTGGGCCGGCCAGGAATCCTCTAGATACTTCGGCGGCCATGAAGCCCCCTTCGGAGACGCCCGAGGGCCCACCTTTGGAGAGCCAGAGCGATGTTTGAGAGCCTGACCCAGAAACTCGGATCCGCCTTTGCCAGCCTGCGCGGGCAGCGGGAGCTGACCGAAGCGAATGTCGATGAGGGCCTGGAAGCCGTCCGCACCGCCCTGCTCGAGGGGGACGTCCATTTCCGCGTCGCCAAGGACCTGATCGAGCGGGTACGCGGGGACGTGCTCGGGGACAGGCGGGTGCAGGGGGTCGATGCTTCCGAACAGTTCATCCACGCGGTCAACGCGGCTCTGGTCGAGCTGATGGGGCCGGAGGGGGGGCGACTCCTCTTCGCCAAGAAGCCTCCGACGGTTCTCTTACTGGCCGGCCTGCAGGGTGCGGGCAAGACGACCACCGCGGCCAAGCTGGCGAAGTTCCTGCGCGAAACGGAGAACGTGCGCCCCTTGCTCGTGGCCGCCGACATCAAGCGTCCGGCAGCCGTCGAGCAGCTGCGGGTGCTCGGCAAGCGTCTCGACATTCCCGTCTTCCATGAAGAGGGGCTCTCTGCGCCCGAGGTTTGTGTGCGCGGAGTTGCCCATGCCAAGGCCGGTGTGGCCGACCTCGTCATCCTCGATACGGCGGGTCGGCTGCACATCGACGCCGAGATGATGGACGAGGTCGCGGAGATCGCGCGGCGCACGAAACCCGATGACACGCTGCTCGTCTGCGACGCGATGACCGGCCAGGATGCGGTGCGCTCCGCGGAGGCCTTCCACGAGCGGCTGGCCCTGACGGGCTTGATCCTCACGAAGCTCGATGGCGACGCTCGCGGAGGTGCCGCCGTCAGCCTCAAGGCCATCACCGGTCGACCGATCCTCTTTTGCGGTACGGGCGAGAAGCTCGAGGATCTGGATCGTTTCCATCCCGAGCGCATGGCGGGGCGCATCCTGGGCATGGGGGATGTCGTTGGGCTCGTCGAGAAAGCCCAGAGCGAGATCTCCGAGAAGGAGGCCCAGGCAAGCTACGAGAAGATGGTCCTCGGCAGCTTTACGCTCGAGGACATGTTCTCCCAGATCCGCATGTTCCGAAAGCTCGGCCCCATGAAGAAGGTGCTCGGCATGCTGCCGGGCATGGGTTCGGTCATGGACAAGGTCGACGTCGACGATCGTCAGATGAACCGCCTCGAGGCGCTTTTCACCTCGATGACGCCCCACGAGCGCATCCACCCCGAGGGCCTCGACGTCTCCCGCCGTCGGCGTATCGCGAAGGGCTCGGGGCAGGAGGTCCAGGCTGTCCACGACCTGCTGAAGTCCTTCAAGGCCATGAAGGGCATGATGAAGCAGATGAACAAGATGGGGTTGGGCGCGAAGCTCGGCGCCAAGGCCAAGAAAGACACCCTGCGGGGCATGACCGACGACGGTGAGCTCGCCGGCGGCGGAGGCGGGATGCTAGGCGGGCTCCTCGGTGGGGAGGGCGGCGGCGGAATGCTGGGCGGCCTCTTCGGTGGGGGTGGAGGCGGCGCTGCTGGGGGAGCCGGAGGTGGAATGGGCGCCTTCGGGGATCTCATGGGGGGCGGCGGAGCGCCACCTCCGGGGCGCTCCGCGACCCGAAAATCGGGATCGAAGCGCAAGCAAAAGGACAAGCGGAAGAAAAACAAGCGGAAAAGGAAGTAGCCAGGGGTTTGTGTGGCTGCTCGAGACTCACTAGACTCTCCGCCCTTATTTCCCGAACTGGGCCGGGTCGTGCCCTTTCCATCAAACCGTTCTCGCTGCCCACACGCATATGGCCGTCGTCATCCGAATGAAGCGCACCGGACGCCGCAAGCGTCCCTGCTACCGCATCTCCGTGGCCGATCGTTCCTTCCCCCGCGATGGTCGCACGCTTGAGACGCTGGGCGTCTACGACCCCGCCTCGCCGCGGGAGGATCTGCGGCTGACGCTGAATGCCGAGGCGGCTCGTCGTTGGCTTACCAAAGGGGCTATCCCCAGCCACACGGTGCGTTCCATCTTGAAGCGCGAAGGCGTGTACGTGGACTTCCCCACGCAGAAGAAGCGCAAGCGCACGGGACGCAAGAGGGAAACGGCCACGAGCACCACACGCGTGGGCGCGCAGAAGGTTCGCGAGGAACGCAAGACGGCTCGCCGTGGCGAGCGCGTCAGCGCCAAGCGCGAAGCGCTGAAAGCCGCCGCGGCAGCCGCCGCCTCGGAAGCCGCCAGCGAGTGAACGTCCAAGCCAAAGCGCTGGCCGATGTGGTCGCGCGAGTTACACTTTCCTGGTCGCTTCCGCCCAAGAAGGCACTCGAGGGCAAGACGCTCCTCGAGGTGGGCCTGCTCGCCGTCTTGGCGCGCAACCTCACCGTGCCCCAGGCGGAGAAGTCCCTTGTCGCCTTGCGCAATGCCTTTCCGGACTGGAACGAGCTGCGCATCTCCCAGATCCAGGAATTCCAGGGCCTGCTGAAAGGGAAGAACCAAAAGGTGGTTCGAATTGTCGCGCGCGACGTGAAGGACTACCTGCAGGAAATCTTTCAGAACAACCACGGCTTTGATCTCGAAGCCTTGCGCAGCGATCCCACCGAGGCCTCCAAGTTCCTCACGCAGCTTCCGTTCCTGGGAGCCAGTGCCGCGCACCTCATGATCTACTCGGTCGATCCCTCGGTCGTACCGCTTTCCGGCGGCATCGTGCGGGTGCTCGATCGGATGGGACTCATGAAGCGCACCTCGTCCCTGCGCAAGGGTCATGCGATGCTCGAGAAAGCCGTCGCACCCGACGTACGCATCGGCTTCGGCGCTCGTCTCGGGCTCGTGGTCGAGAAGTGGTGCGATTCCAAGAAGCCCATGTGCTGGGAATGCCCTCTTCTGGATGGCTGTCCCTTCGGCGCTCGGGTCTTCAGGGATTGGCAGGCGTCGCAGAAGCGCCTCGAGATCTCGCGCCAGCGCGACGAGCTGCGGCGCATCAAGGAGGAGGAACGCCTGCGCAAGCGAGCCGAGATCGAGGAGAAGCGCCGGCGCCTGATCGCGGAACGCGAGGCCTCCAAGCGCCGCCGTGAAGAAGAACGTCGCGAGGCCATCGAAGAAAAAAAACGCCAGGTCATCGCCGAGAAGAAGGCCAAGGTCGAGGCCAAAAAGAAGGCTGTCCTCGCCAAGAAGGCTGCGGCGAAGAGAGCCGCCGCCAAGAAAGTGGCTGCAAAGAAAGCAGCCGTGCAAAAGGCTGCGGCAGCGAAGAAGGCAGCCGCGCAAAAGGCCGCGGCAGCGAAGAAGGCCGCTGCCAAGAAAGCGCTTGCCGATAAAAAGGCCGCCGCGCAGAAGGCAGCCGTCTCCAAGAAGAAAGCGGCTCAGAAGAAGGCAGCGACCAAGAAGCCGGCAGCGAAACCTGCCAAGCGCCCGGTGGCTGCAGCACCCAAGAAGAAGCCCAAGGTCCAGGCCAAGAAGGCCGGCAAGGTGCCCCCGAAGAAAGCGGCAGCCAAGAAACCGGCAGCCAAGAAACCGGCAGCCAAGAAACCGGTTGCCAAGAAGGCTGCGGCCAAGAAAGCCGCGGCCAAGCCCGTCGCCCAGAAGGCCCCGGCCCAGAAGGCGCCTACGAAGAAGGCGCCTACGAAGAAGGCGCCTACGAAGAAGGCACCCGCGAAGAAGGCGCCCACGAAGAAGGTCTCCGGCAAGCCGAAGCCGGGCACCCGCAAACGGTGAGGCTCGTCCTCGCCTCTGCGTCTCCGCGACGGCGAGATCTGCTGTCCGCTGCCGGGTTGTCTTTCGAGGTCGACCCTGCGGATGTCGACGAGACGACGACCCAGACGGATGCGGTCGCGGTGGCCCTGGAGCTTGCCCGGCGCAAGGCCCGAGCCACGGCTCGGCGCTACGCGGCCGAACCCGGCCTGTTGGTGCTCGGTGCCGATACGGTGGTCGCTGTGGAGGTCGAAGGTGAGGATCGTTTGCTTGGCAAGCCCGTGGATCCCGCGGACGCCCGGCGCATGCTCCGCTGGCTTTCCGGGACCGTCCAGCGCGTCGTCACCGGTATCCATGTCGTGCGCGTGGAGGACGGGGGGTCTTTTGGTGACCACGAGCTGACCCGGGTGCACATGCGCACCATTTTGCCCGCGGAAATCGAGGCCTACGTTGCCTCCGGGGAATGGCGGGGCAAGGCCGGTGGCTACGCGATTCAGGAAACCGCCGACCGCTTCGTGACCCGCCTGGAAGGGGGGGGCTTCGAGAACGTCGTCGGTCTTCCGCTGGAGCGGACCCTGAATCTACTGCGTTCCGCCGCGGCCGACCGGTAAGCGAGAGCTCCGGGGAAGGCCGAGCCGAAGGCCCGGAGGCAGGGCGGATCTGCGCTGGATCCGAGACGGCGGTTGTGGCCCTTGGAGTCCGGCGTTAGTCTTTTCCGCCCTTCTCTCCGGAGGAGGGCCCCTCCAGGACAACGGTGACACGACCACCGACAACCAATTGGCCAGGGACCGAGACGTATGAAAGAGGGCATTCACCCCAAGTATTTCGAGTGTGCTGTGACCTGCGGTTGCGGCAACACCTTCCAGACCCGGGCAACCGTCAAAGAGCTCAAGATCGAGGTCTGCAGCGTGTGCCACCCGTTCTATACGGGCAAACAACGCTTCGTCGACTCAGCAGGTCGCGTCGACAAGTTCCTCAAGAAGTACGCCAAGTCCGGCGAAGCCAAGAGCTGATTGGATTTCGCACCCCAGATCGTTTCGAAGCTGCGTGAGAAGGCTCTGCGCTACGCGGAGCTGACGACCCAGCTTTCCGATCCCGACATCGCCGGCGATCACCAGCGTTACTCGGAACTTCTGCGCGAACAGGGGCTGCTCGAAGGGCCGAAGCGTCTCGCGGGGCGCATGGACGAGTTGATCGAGCGGCGTGAACAGGCCCGTGACATCGTCGCGGAGACCGGAGCGGATGCGGACATGCTCGAACTCGCACGGGACGAGCTGGCCTCGCTCGACGAGCTCGAAACCACCCTCGATCGAGAGATCAAGACCGCCCTGGTGTCGGACCCCGAATGGAACCGGGGCAAGATCATCGTCGAGATCCGGGCCGGAGCCGGTGGGGACGAGGCGACGCTCTTCACCGGGGATCTCTATCGCATGTACCAGCGCTTCTGCGAGGAACGCAAGTACAAGGTCGAGCTGATGTCCGGCAAGACCTCCGAGGTGGGGGGCTTCAAGGAGGTCGTCCTGGGCATCCGCGGGGAGGGCGTCTACCGCTGGTTCCGCTTCGAGTCCGGTGGCCATCGAGTCCAGCGGGTTCCCACAACGGAGAGCCAGGGGCGAATCCACACCTCCGCCGCCACGGTGGCCGTGCTACCCGAGGCCGAGGAAGTGGATCTCGAGATCAAGCAGGAGGATCTGCGCATCGACACCATGCGCGCGAGCGGCGCCGGTGGCCAGCACGTCAACAAGACCGAATCCGCGGTGCGTATCGTCCACTTGCCGACCGACACGATGGTCGTGTGCATGGACGAGAAATCGCAGCACAAAAACCGCGCCCAGGCCATGCGCATCCTGCGTACGCGGCTCCTCGAGGCCGAACGCTTGCGGCTTCACAACGAGCGCGCGGAGGCTCGCAAGAGCCAGGTCGGCAGCGGCGATCGGTCCGATCGAGTGCGCACCTACAACTTCCCCCAAAACCGCTGCAGCGACCACCGCCTGGGGCAGAACTTCTCCCTCGAGCAGGTCATGACCGGCCGTCTGCAGACGCTCCTTCAAGCTCTGCACGAGAAGGACATCGAGCTTCGTATCGAGGATATCTAGCAGGACAGACCCATCGGAGCCGATCAAGGTCCACCGACCTCAGGGGCCTGCGGGCCATATTTCGCGGGCTGCCGTACGAAACCCGCCAGGGTTCGCGCTCTAGAACCTGACCTTAGGCTTGCGCTGAAGGGCGGTGGCCTCAAACTGGAAGATAGGACCGTCCGCGCACGAAGAATCATGAGTGAAGAGAAGCAAGAGTTCGACGACCTGGCAGAGCTCCCGGAGCTACAGGAATTGCCCGAACTACCCGACCTCCCCGAGGTCGCCGAACTAGCCGAGATCCCCGAGATCGAGGAAATCCCGGGGCCCAAGGCCTCCGCCACCACGGCGACGGCAGCGGCCAGCCCGAAGCCCGCGTCGACCAGCCAAGAGCCCACGCCGCGCAAGTCCAAGGCCCCCGCAAAGCCCGAGGCCAGATCCCCGGTCGAGCTGCCGCCGCTCGAACTCGAACCCGAGGAGGTCGAGCCCGAGGTCGTCAAGCCCACGACCGCCAGCGGCTCGGCGACCCTGATCGAGGAATCGCCCGCGCCCGGCGCGCCAGCTCAACTTGCGGCTCCGCTCGCGGACGGAGCCATTCCCCCGCTGCGCCAGCTGGACAAGGCCCCGACCCACCTGCGCCTGGCCGCGCAGATCGTCGCCGTGGGCTCGCTGCTGCCTTTCATGGGCCTGGGAGATGGAGGTGCCGATGGCGTTTGGTTCTCCCTCGGAGCCAAGATCATCGTTCTCGGAGCTGCGTGGCTGTGGTTGCAGCAACACCTGCACGACTTCGGTCCGAAGGCGACCGGCGTGGTCGGCCATCTGGCCAATCTGCGCCTGCTGAAGAAGAAGAAGAAGGAGGACGGGGAGGACCAGCCCAAGCGTCGCGCTTCGGAGAAGGGGCTCGCCAAACTCGAGCATCCTTTCCCCACGGGACTGCACGCCTTGTCGGTCATCGTGTTTGGAGCGGGGGTTTTCCTCAGCCTCTCGGACGCGCGCTCGTCCATGTTCGGGCCGCTCGGTACGGCCGAGACTCTCATGTTCGCGTGGGCCGCGGCTACCTGGGTCCACATCGCGGGCTATGAGCGCTGGTGTGGCTTCAGCCCGTTGTTTCCGCTGATGTTCCTGGGCATGTTCTTCGCCGGCTCGGCGCAAGTCGTCGGTGCGGTCACCGCCGGGGACGCCATCCCCGGTTTGTGGCGGCTCTTCAGCGGGCTCGGTGGCGGAATCGTCACAGCGGGCGGTGGCCTCGCCGCCTTTACCATCGTGGAAGCCATGATGGAGGCGAAGAAGGAGGGCGACCGCAAGAAGGCCGAGGCCCTCGAAGCTCGTAAAGCGGCGCGCAAGAGCCGCAAGAAATAGCGAGGGCGGAATCACCGCGAGCCAGACAAGTACCGGTGCAGCCCCGCGTAAGGTGCGCGACATGCTCGCGCTCGGTCGTGACTTCCTGACCCGCAAGGGGCGAGAGGCGGCTCGGCTCGAGTCGGAGCTCCTCTGCGCCCACGCCCTGGGGCTGAGTCGACTCGAGCTCTTCATGTCCATCGAGCGGCCGGTCGAGCCCTCCGAGGTCGACTCGGCACGTGCGCTCCTCGTACGTTGCGGCAAAGGCGAGCCCACGGCGTACATCACGGGCAAGAAGGAGTTCTACGGTCGCGAGTTCAGCGTCGCACCCGGGGTGCTCATCCCGCGCCCCGAAACGGAGCTACTGGTCGATCTCGCCCGCGAGCGCCTGGCGGATCGGGACGCCCCGCTCGTGAGCGAGTTCGGCGTCGGCTCGGGCTGCATCGCGATCACCCTGGCCCTCGAACACCCCGGAGCGCGTGTTCGCGCGAGCGATATTTCGTCCTCAGCACTCGCGATCGCGCGGAACAACGCCGAGCTGCTCGGAGCGGGACTGGAGCTGATCGAAGCCGATGGTATCGAGGCCCTGACCCGGGAACCTGCCCATCTGTTCTGTTCGAATCCGCCCTACATCGACCCCGTCCAACCCACGGGGTTGGAGGATTCGGTGCGTGCCTTCGAGCCGCCGGAAGCACTGTTCGCTCCCGAGGGGCATCCCGAGCATTGGGTGCGGCTCTTCATCGAACAACGCGAGCATCTCGTTCGAGCGGGGGGAGTCTTGCTGGTCGAGATCGGTTTCGAGCAAGCGCCACGGGTCCGCCGCCTCCTGGACCACGCCCAGGTCGAGGGCCGCATCCACGCCGACGTCGAAGGGATCGAGCGGGTCCTCGAGGTTCGAGTCCCGGGTTAGCGGGTCGAGCCGACTTCCCGGGCCACGTAGGCGCTGAGTCGCTCGCGGTTCGTCTCGGTGATGTCGTTCATGAAGACCGCGATCTCGTAGTGGTCCACGCGCGGGGAGAGCGCTTGGCAGCGCACGACGACCCCTCCGCCCTCGATGGGAACGGGCTTGCCGTGCCCGTCCCGGGGCGGGAGCTCGATCTTCATCTGCAGCAGGGTCATCTCGGGAATCCGGCGATCGAGGAAGAAGGAGACTCCGGCCTTGCTGACGTCTCGTAGGCGGGCCTCGAAGGTTCCGTCCTCGAGCTGGATCTCGATGGGCCAATCACAGGCGGCCCGGGGGTGCTGTCGACGTTCGGTGTGGTTCGGGGTGGGTGTTTCCATGGAGTGGATCGAGAGCTCGGGTGGCGGGGCCGGGGGGCAGGCGATGGAGACTCCGGAATCCTAATGGTGGGGATGTCAGTTGCAACGGAAACGAAAAGAGCTCCGACTGGCCGTGAAAATCTCCTCGCGGCGTGAATCCGGCGGTCCCGGGGCTAAACTCCCTGCTTCGAGGGCTCACGCCTGCAACCCTTACACCACCCCGAAAGTCTCAGCACCATGGCCAGTTTCAACAAAGTCATCCTGATGGGCAATCTGACCCGGGATCCCGAGACGCGTGTCACCCAGAGCGGAACGGCGATCGTGAAGTTCGGTCTTGCCGTCAACCGCCGTATCCAGGATGCGGATGGCAACTGGAAGGAAGAGCCGACTTTCGTCGACATCACCATGTTCGGAAAGCGGGGCGAGGCCTTCGCCCGCTTCCACACCAAGGGCAAGCAGGCCTTCATCGAGGGCTCCCTGCGCTTCGATCAGTGGGACGATCGCGAGACGGGAGCCAAGCGCAGCAAGCTCTACGTCGTCGGTGACAACTGGGAGTTCGTGGGCGGCGGCCAGGGTGGCGGCGGCGGCGGTGGTGGAGGCTATCAGAGCCAGGGAGCCGCCAGTGGCGGTGCCAGCGCTGGCGGCGGTGGCGGCGGTGGTGGCGGTGGGTACGAGCCCGCCGTCGAGATCGACGACACGCCCTTCTAGTCCGGGGCTCCGCACGGAGAACCCTTTGCGGCTCGGGCCAAGGACCCGCTATCGAATCGCTTCGAGTCCTTCGCGCGAATCCAGGCAGTCCCTGGAGCGAGCCCGGGATTCCTATGAGCGGTTCTCGATCCGCTCCCGGGAGTTGCTCGAAAAGCTGGAGCGCTGGTTGGGCCAACAGTCGAAAAAGAGCGCCTGAGGCCTTAGCTTGGCGCGCGCATGCGCCTCTCCATTCGACTCTTCGCGGGACTCCGCGAACGTGCCGGGACGGAACTCGTCCAGCTCGAGGACCTTCCCGAGTCGCTCGACATCGCGGGGTTGAAGCGGGTTCTGATCGAGCGTTACCCCGGGTGGGGCAATCTCGAGCAGGTGCGCGGCGTGCTAGACGATCGCTACGTGCCGGACACGACGGTGCTCGAGGAGGAGCAGGAGGTGGCCCTGCTGCCTCCGGTATCCGGCGGGGCACCCTCCGCGGACGAGGCGTTGGAGGCCGGAGTCTTCGAGATCTCGGCGGAGCCCTTCTGTCCGCAGGAGGCGTGGGAGCGGGTCGTGCACGCGAGCTGCGGGGCGATCTGCTGCTTCACGGGGACAACGCGCGAACGCAATCGAGAGCAGCTCGTCGTGGGGCTCGACTACGAAGCCTACGGGGCGCTGGCGCAAACCGAGATGGCGGCCATTTTCGTCGAGTGTCGCGAGCGTTTCGGGCCTCCTTCCGCGGAGCAGGGTGAGGAGCCCGGGGAGCGAAACCTGCGCATGCTGGTGCTCCACAGAAGCGGCACGGTCGGCGTCGGCGAAGCCTCGGTCATCGTGGCCGTGGCCAGTCCCCATCGCGACGCAGCCTTCCGGGCCGCTCGCTACCTGATCGACGAATTGAAGGAGCGGGTTCCGCTCTGGAAGAAGGAAATGTACGGCGACGGACATCACTGGATCGGGGAGCGTTCCTAGGTCCGGTCGAGGACGGCCGAGGGCCCGTCCAGGAAGAGAGCGACGATCGCCGTTTTTTTGCCGGGGGACGCGCCCCGCGGGGCCGATGGGCATTGGTTTTCGTGGGACGTGTCGGTAACTTACGCGCGCTCCCCATTATCCAATGACCGGTCCAATCACCGGAATCACTTCCCATGGGCGATCGAGCGGGTGTCAGTTTGAATGTGGACGGCGTCGAGCGCGATGAGCTCGAGACCGACGTGCTGATCGTTGGGGCCGGTCCCGCGGCGCTCGCTTGCGCGATCCATCTGAAGCGCACTTTGGTCGAGCAGGGGCAGGGAGAGACGAGCGTGCTCGTGTTGGAGAAGGCCGAGGACATCGGCTACCACATCCTCTCGGGCGCCGTGATGGATCCGCGGGCGATCAAGGAGCTGTACCCCGACTGGCTCGAGCAGGGATTTCCCATCGAGAGCGAGGTCAAGTTCGACTGCGTCGACTACCTTCGCAAGGGGGGTGGAAAGGTGCGTCTGAAAGGACCCTTCGTTCCGCCCCCGTTGAAAAACCACGGCAACTACATCATCAGTTTGTACCGGGCCGTTCGCTGGCTGAAGGACAAGGCCGAGGAGCTCGACGTCGACGTCTATCCGGGCTTCGCGGCCTCCAAGGTTCTCTACGAGGGCGATCGGGTCATCGGTGTGCAGACCCGAGACGCGGGGATCTCGAAGGAGGGTACGCAGAAGGCCGACTTCGAGGCTGGCATGAACGTCAAGGCGCGCGTCACCGTCTTTGCGGAAGGCACGCGTGGCAACCTGACGAAAGGGCTCGTGGAGAAGCTCGATCTCGCCAAGGGTAAGAACCACCAGATCTACGAGACCGGGATCAAGGAGATCTGGCGCATCCCAAAAGCGCGCGGCAAGGACATGCTGGGCAAGGTGATTCACACGCTCGGAGAACCCCTGGGAACCTCGGGCTATGGCGGGGGCTTCATCTACGGTCTGTCCGAGAGCCGTCTGTCGATCGGGTTCGTGGTCGGACTGGATCACCCCGATGCACGCTTGGATCCTCACGCTCTCTTCTGTGATTGGAAGAACCACCCTGCGCTCAAGGCGCTGCTCGAGGGCGGCGAGCTGGTGCGCTACGGTGCGAAGACCATTCCCGGCGGCGGCTACTTTGCCATGCCGAAACTCCAGGGCGACGGCTTCTGCATCGTCGGAGACAGTGCGGGTTTCGTGAACATGTCGCGCTTGAAGGGCGTGCACCTCGCTCTCAAGTCCGGGCTCATGGCGGCCGAGGCCATCGCGGAGGCGATCGTCGCGGACGACACCTCGGAAGCCGGGCTCGCGGGCTACACGCGGCGTTTCGAGTCCTCCTGGGCCAAGAACGAGCTCTGGGGCGTGCGCAACTTCCGCCAGGCCTTCCAGTCGGGGTTCTTCGCGGGGGTGATTGACGCTGGAGTGCAGATCTTCACCGGAGGGCGGGGTCTGGTCGCGCGCCGCAAAGCTGCCGCGGATCACGAGACCATGGGTACCGCCGCCCAGGCCCGTATGGAGAAGCCCGTGTACGACGACAGCTATTGCGTCGACAAACTGACGGACGTGTACCGATCGGGCACGGTGCACGAAGAGGATCAGCCGGCCCACCTGATCGTCACCGATCCGGACATTTGCATCACGCGCTGTACCGAGGAGTACGGCAACCCCTGCCAGCACTTCTGCCCGGCCGCCGTGTACGAATGGCCCCACGAAGACAACTCGACCGCCCAGTCTGCGGGCGGCGTCGTGATCAACGCCTCGAACTGCGTTCACTGCAAGACGTGCGACGTGGCGGATCCTTACCAGATCATCGAATGGGCCGTTCCTGAAGGGGGCGGTGGTCCCAAATACGTCGACATGTGATGAAGTTCGCTGCCAAGGATCAAAAGTCCCTCGCTCAGACCGATCTGCTCGTCGTGTTGGGGTTGGAGGGGAAGGCTCCGCAACTACCCTCAGGTGTCAAGGTGCCCGCCCTGGCGCGTGAGGCCTTTCGGGGAGAGTTTCGCGAGACGCGTCTCACCGATGCCACGGCCGGTCCCGCAGCTCGCGTGCTGCAGATCGGCCTCGGCAAACCCGAGGACCTCACCCTCGAACGCGTTCGGCGCGCAGCCGCCATCGCCTCGAAGAAGGCCGAGAAGGTACGCGCGGGCACCGCGAGCCTGTGGGGCAACGCCCGCATCGACAAGCTGCTCGGGGCCGAAGGCGTGGGGCAAGCCAGTGCCGAAGGCGCCATCCTCGGGTCGTACTCGTTCCAGAAGCTGAAGAAGAATGGGAAGGAGGCCTTCCTCCGTAAGTTCACGCTGCAGACGGCGGATCGTGCCGGTACCAGGGGGGCGGGCGTCGGTGCGAACATCGCCAATGGCAATCTGTTCGCGCGCGAGCTGCAGGACACCCCGGGCAATCTGATGCGTCCCCGCGAGCTGGTCAAGGCGGCCCGCGGCATCGCGGCGAAGAGCCAGCGGATCACGGCCAAGATCCTCGACGAGAAGTCCATGGCGCAGCTGGGCATGGGCTCCTTGCTCTCGGTCTCGCGGGGCTCCGAGGAACCGGCCTACCTCATTCATCTCACCTACAAGCCAAAGTCCACGGCGCGTTCCAAGCTGTGTCTGGTCGGCAAGGGCCTGACCTTCGATGCCGGTGGCATCAGTATCAAACCCTCGGCCAAGATGGACGAGATGAAGTACGACATGTCCGGCGGCGCGGCGGTTCTGGGAGTCTTCCAGACCCTGACGAAGCTCGATGTTCCGTACGAAGTTCACGGCCTGGTTCCGACCTCCGAGAACCTGCCCGATGGCAAGGCGAACAAGCCCGGCGATCTGGTCAGGGCCATGAACGGCCTGACGATCGAAATCCTGAACACCGACGCCGAGGGGCGCTTGATCCTGGCCGATGCCCTCGTCTACGCCCAACGCAAGATCAAGCCCGCGGCGATCATCGACCTGGCGACCCTGACCGGTGCGGTCGTCGTGGCCTTGGGGCACGAGCTCAGTGGTTGCATGGGCAACGACAAGGCACTCGAGCAAGCCCTGGTCGCCGCCGGTGACCAATCCGGCGAACTGGTCTGGCCCTTGCCCTTGCTGGATGTCCACAAGGGTCACATGAAGGGTACGGTCGGCGACCTCAAGAACCTGAACGGTGGGCAAGGGGCTGGCTCGACCTCCGGAGCCGCCTTCCTGTTGAACTTCGTCGGCGACATCCCGTGGGCTCATCTGGATATTGCCGGGACCGCCTGGGGTGCGGACGATCGCGACTACCAGGGAGGTTCCCAGGGCACGGGCGTCGGTGTGCGCATGTTGATCGAATACTTGCGCCATCACGTGCGCAAGTAGGAGGCGAATTCTCCAATGACCAGCGACACTTCGGGTACTCCAGAGAGGGACCCCGAAGTGGCCCCCGTGGGCCCTGCTCACGGGGACCTGGTTTGGCCGGGTTAGTTCGCGGCTTCGTCCGTCCGAGCTTGAATCTTGCGGTCGATGAAATCGATGAGAGTCTTGGCTTCACCACCCGGGAAGAGCTTGTTCAGATCGATGGCGTAGGCCCGAGCGCGCTCGAGTTCCTTCGTCTGGAGCATCAACAAGACCACCGCATGCAGGATCTCCGGATCCCTTGGCGATCTTCGATGCCCGCGCAGGAGGTACGTTTCGGCCTCCCGGTGTTTCTGTAATTTCTGCAAGGCGAGCCCGGCGTTGTATTGCTTGCGAGCGTCCTCCGGTAGCGCGTCGGCGGCGATCCGCAACTCTGGGATGGCCTCCTCCATGCGTCCGAGCTCGGCCAGGGCCAGTCCCAGGGAGTAGTGCATCTCCGGTTCGTCGGGCGCGAGCTCGATGCCTTCCTGTAGCAGCTCGACGGCTTCGGGGCTGCGTTGCAAGACGCTCAAGGTCGTCGCCAGGTTGAAGCGTGCCATGAGGAACCAGGGGTCGAGTTCGAGGGCCTTGCGATAGCATTTGACCGCTGCTTCCAGGTCACCGCTCGAAGCCCTGAGTACGCCGAGGTTCAAGTGCGCCGCGGGCATGTCCGCGGAGTACAGCTGGACGCGTTCGAATTCGTCCAAGCCCTGCTTCAGCTGTGCGCGTTGCTCGGAGGGGAACTCTCTCGCGGGGATGTCGGCCAGCGCTCGCGCGGCCTGGATACGAACGGAACGCACGGGATCCGAGAGCCTGGGCAGGACGTGCTCGAGCCGTTCGGGAGGAGGGAGTACTTCCAGGCCGCGCAGGGCCGTGAGGCGCACCAACGGGTCGGGGTCCTCGAGCGCCCGGTAGCGTTCTTCGAGGCCATGGGGCAAGACATTGAGCGAAAGCTCCAATGCCGTGGCCCGGGCGATCCCGGGGGCCTCGGAGTTCATCGAGAGGGCCACGAGTTCTTCCCGTGTGCCAAAGAGGTCTTCATGGGCGCGCGTCAGGGTGTCCTCGAACGTTTCCGCTTTCCGTGGCCCGTACCACTCCGTCACCTTTTCCGCGGCCCACTCGGCGTCCTGATCCGTATGGCACTGGTTGCACGCGTTCGGTGTTCCGTGGGCGAGGCTGAGATCCGGTCGCGGGACCCGGAAGCTGTGGTCGTGGCGTGGATCGACGAGCATGTATTTCTTCGAGGGCATGTGGCAATCGACGCAACTCGCTCCGGCCGAGTCCTTCGAGTGGAAGTGGTGCTCGGGAGAGTCGTAGTCCTTCTTGGTCAGCGTCGAGAAGCGCTCCAGGGGCGCGTAAGGGCTGTGACACTGCAGACACAACGCGTTGCCCTCGGCCACGAGTTGTAGCGAGTGGGGGTCGTGACAATCGCTGCAGGTGACACCTTTGCCGTGCATCTTGCTCTGCAGGAAGGATCCCAGCACATAGACCTCGCCGTCGATTTGTCCGTCCGCGTGGTACGAGCCCGGTGAGAGCAACTCGAGCATGTAGGCGTCGTGATAGTCGCCGGTGAACGAGATGTTCTCCTCGAGTCGCAAGCGTCGCGAGTGGCAGGGAGCACAGGCCCGGACCTGCTCCTTTGGGTGGCCGCGGGAGATCGTGGTCGTGAGGCCCTTGTCGGGAATCCCGGTCTCGCCGCTGGCGGCTTTCTCCAGCCAAGCGAGATGCCCCTCTCCGGGCCCGTGACAGGCCTGGCAGCCGACGTTTATCTCGGCCCAGGTTGTGTCGAACGAATCGGTCGCTAGGTCGTAGTTCTTGGAAAGGTGCGTGGAGTGACAATCCGCGCACATCGTGTTCCAGTTCTGCTGCCGACCGCTCCAGTGCAAGGGATCGCCAGCCTCGAAGTCGTCCTCGGGATACAGAGAAAACCAACGCTTGGCTTCGGTGTCCCAGGCGACGGTCAAGCACTGCAGCCGGCCTCCGGGGAAGGCGATCATGTATTGCTGCAGAGGCTCGACGCCGAAGGTGTAGCCGATGGGGTAGTCGTGTTCATCGCCGTCGGGGCCTTCGATCCGGCAGAAATACTCGTCACCTCGGCGCGAGAAGCGGGCCCGTATGTGCCCGTCATCGAAGAGCGCATCCTCGAAATCGCCCAGGATGCTCGCAGGGCTCGCGACCTGCATCGCCAGGTCGTGGTGGGAGCCGGCCCAGGCTCCCGCCTGATCGCCATGGCAGGCGATGCACTGACTGTCGGAGACGTAGCCCGCCACCTCGACGCGACGGGGCTGGGGCTCGGGCGAACCGCTCCCGCAGCTCGTCAGGCCGAGCAGCAGGCAGAGCGTCGGCGAGAGTCTCGACGAATACGACATCCTCATGCTGCCCATCCTGGCGTACGCGGGGGGCCCGAGGAAAGTCCCCGGCGAAAACTCTTGAAGTGTCGGGGTGAAGATCCCGCGGCCGCCCGGGTAGGCTCTGCGACGCAATGGCAGAAGAGAAGAAGAACTCCGTCTGGCGCATCACCCGCTGGTTCCTGCCCATCTACACCGATGAGGTCGGGGGGCAACGGGTGCTCGTCTATACCAGTTTTCCTAAGGCCTTCTATTTCTATCTCGTCTGGTTACCCGGATTCCTCGTCCTGGGTTTGAACCAGATGGAGGTTCTCTCCGACACGGGTGTCGTGTGGTGGATGTTCGGCTTCAGCCTGCTGGCTTACCTGGTCATCGCCGAAGACACGGGACCGATGGGGTTCGCCGTGATGGCGGCCTCGGTAACGAGCTTCTGGGTATTGCTGAGCAACGGTTTCTTCGACTTCCTGGGGGCCCAGAAGCTCCAAGCAGCGCTGGACAAGATGACGTTGTCACTCGACCCGGCGACGCTGATGGTTCTCAACGTCATGCTCCTCATGGTCTGGAGCGCCGTCTATCTCTTCGCCGTGATCTGGAGGAAGCGTGAGCTCGCCTCCCTGCGACGTGCGAAGCTTCGTCCGCCCCTTGGCCGCAAACCCGTCCCGATCGTTGGGCGAGTCGTCGACAACAAGATCCGCGACGTCTTCGAGTTGATCTTCGGCTTCGGTGCCTACGACGTGGAGATCTCCTACGCGAACGGCAAGACGATCGATGTCGACAAGAACTGCGTGGGCCTGGCGCTCAAGCTGAAGGACTTCACCGACATCATTTCCCGCATCCCGACGCGCGAAGAGGAAGAGAGCGCTATCGACGATGCGGGAGGGGATCCGCCGGCTTAGTCACAGCGAGTGACCTTATAGCCCTGGGTCTGGTTGGTTGCGGGGGCGCTGCGGCCCCTGAACGACCGCTCCGGCCCCGATCCTCACCCCAACCCGTAGCTCACGCGACCCCATTTCAGCGTGACCGGGCAGGCGCTTGTTTGAACAGACCCAATCCAAGCCCCTGGCGTCCTGGCGAGACGCAACCGCCGAGACTACTTGTCCTTCGAAGCGCCTTGGCGCGCCTGCCACTCCTCGAAGCTCTCCTTCTGTACAGACCGAATGTGCTGCTGCTCGACGCCAGCAGTCTCTTTGGGGGTGATAGGCAACCCGAGTCTCTTGGGCGTACCTTCGGGCGCCTGTGGAAGCTTGGCGACGGGGTGTTGATGCGCGTTCGGTTTCGTCTGCAGATTCGCGTGGATGAAGTCCTGGGTGTGAGTGAAACCAGGGCCAGCGACGTCGACGAGGGCTCCGAGAAAGCCCGTTATGACGTTGCCCCAAACCCAGTGCGACATGCGTGTGTTCAGGCGCTGCTCTTGATCGACGAAGCCTTGGGTGAAATAGACGACCTCCACCAGCTTGTTGCCCGGCACGTCGATGCGGGCGGGGGTCTGGCCGAAGTGGCCGAGGTTGGTACGGAAGTACGCTCCCGCCGGTTCGGATGTCACGCGGATCTCGTCGGTCATCCCGGTGAAGAGGGACGCACACGAGGTGGTGAGGGCAAGCAGCAGGACGGCCGGTACGAGCTTCTTCATGGTTCTTCGCGATTGCGTGGGTGCGCGGTCTGACTCCGAGATCGTGTTTGGCGAGCGGGGAGATTGAGTGTCCCTCGTGTGTTTTCGGCAACGGTGAATGGAATGCGGAATTTCTTTCTCGCCCGGAGCGGCCAAACGGGTAACCGTACCGGGGTCGGGCCCGACCAAGGCCCCTGCCACCATGATCCCCTTGCTTCTCTCCTTCTCTCTCGTTTTCATTGCCCAGGAACGCCCGGATCCGGCTGCCCTCATCGAGCAGGCAAGAGCTCTGCTTCCGCGCTATGAAGGTGAAGCCCGTGAGTTCCTGACCGAGGAAATGCGGCGCGACGTCGTCGCGGCGGACCACCTCTTCCAGGCGGCCCTTGCGTTGCAAGCCGAGAGCGCATACGCCCTGTGGTGGGGTGGGCATGCGCGCGTGCTCTTGGCCGAGAATGCCCGCAACCGTGGTTGGCTGGATCGGGCGGCGGAGTACGGCAGCGGCGCACTCGCGTTCTTTGATCGTGCCATCGAGCTCGATCCGACATACCACTGGGCCTACTACGCGCGTGCGAACGCGCGTTCCTCCAGCGGCGCCTTGTTCGCCGCCCTGGAGGACTTCGAGGAAGCCGTGCGCTTGGCCAATGCCGTGATCGAACGTGTCGATGCAAGCCAAGCGCAGGACGCCTTGCTCGTACGTTTCAAGGCTCGTCAATGGGGCGCCGATACGCGCATGCGCATCTTCGAGTTCGAAGAGGCGCGGGCGGAGTTTCGGACCTTCTACGCCGAGAACGGTGACAACCAATGGGACCTCGCCTATTCCCTGGCAGAGAGCTACCAACGCGAGCGTGATTTCGAGGGCGCGCGGAACATCTATGTCGGCGTGCTGCAGGCGGAAGCCTTCCAGCCCTTCGATTCAACCTATTCACAGCTGGCATATCTCGCCGGATTGCAGGGCGAGACGGGTGTCGCATTGAGTCGCCTGGAAGAGACCTTCCAGCGGGAGCGCGTGCCATCGCTCTATCCGCGGCTGTGGACATGGATGCTCGCGAGGGGAGAGAGCCTCGAGGACAAGCGTGCGACGGCCTGGGAGGAGCTGACGGAGTTTCTCGAGGCTCCACCCTCGGACTTTCCCGCCTGGGACGCCACCCTCGGTGCCTTCATGGTCGGCGCGTCCTCCGAAGCCGAGTTCGCTCTCGCGGCCAAAGCGGAAATCGATCGCCGCTCGCGGGATGCCGTCCCGCTCGACGGCCTGGCCTGCGAGGCCGCCTTCTATCGCGCCCATCGACTCGAGCTGGATGCCGCCGACGGCGGACCCGATGTTCGCGAGGTCCTGCTCGAACGCTCCCTGGCTGCCTATGCCGAGGCCTTTGCTTTCGATCCCGTCAATTTCAAGTGGGAGTGGGCCTACGCGCGCCTGGGGTATGCCCGGGTCGCGGGGCTCCTGGGGCGTTCTGAGGGCGGACGCTTCTATCTGCGAGGTCAGCCCCTGGGATCCACCCGGGCCTTCCGGCCCGTCCGCGCCCACCGTGTGGGCAGCCAACGTAGCGAGGCCCTTTCCAGCCTTTCGGAATCGAGCTGGCACCCCGGCGATCTCGTTCAGGGCTATCTCCTGGGCGCCCAGGGGGATCGCGCGGCGGCTCTGCTCGTCTACGGGGTCCACCAGGGACTCCATTAGGAGCGTCGCTTGGGAGCTTGAACGACGGCTTGCGGTGACTAAACTCAAGCCGCTGAGGGGCAAAGGGGTTACCTCCCAGCTCTCGATCAGTCATGCGTCAAGAGGATCGTCACACGCAGCCCCAGCCCGCCCCCACGGCGAGTGCGGGCTCGCCGGAAATTGCCGTGGTCGCGCCGGTGTTCAACGAGCTCGAAAACCTCGAGTCGCTTCACCGTCGTGTGGCCGAGACCCTTGATGGCGAGCATTCGTGGGAACTCGTTCTGGTCGATGATGGGAGCGTCGACGGCTCCTCCGAGAAGATGGACGAGCTCTCGGCGGCAGACCCGCGCGTCGTCGTCGTCCACCTGGATCGCAATCGTGGCCAGACTACGGCGACCACGGTCGGGGTGCGCAATGTGCGCGCGCCCCTGGTCGTCACGATCGACGCCGACTTGCAGAGCGACCCGGCCGATATCCGGGTGCTCATGGGCATGCTCGGGACCCACGACGCCGTGGTCGGGTATCGGCGCCGCCGGAACGACAACTGGGTGCGCCGCATTTCTTCCAGGGTTGCCAACGGAGTGCGCAATCGCCTGACCGGTGACGCCGTGCGCGACACGGGGTGTCCCCTGAAGCTCTTCCGGACCGAGGCCTTCCGCTCGTTGCCACTCTTTGAAGGCATGCATCGCTTCCTGCCAACGCTTCTTCGCTGGCATGGCTATTCCGTCCTGGAACATCCGGTATCCCATCACCCCCGCGAACGAGGTGTCAGCAAGTACGGAGTCTGGAACCGGGTCTTCCGTTCGACTCGTGATCTCTTTGCCGTGCGCTGGATGCGTTCGCGGATCATTTCGGCAAGGCCTCCCGGTTCCGGGGCCGCATGACGCTGATCCAGGTTGTCGCCTGGGCAGGAAACGCGGCCTTCTTTTCGCGCTTCTTCGTTCAGTGGATCGCCTCCGAAAGGGCGAAGAGATCGGTGACGCCGCGCGCGTTCTGGTGGCTTTCCTTGTTCGGAGCGTTATGTCTCACCGCCTACCTGACACACCGGGGCGAGATCGTCTTGTTGACGGGGATACTCGTCAACGGCTGCCTCTATATCCGCAACCTGGTTCTGTCCTACAGCGCAGCCAAGGACAGGATTCCAAATTCGGTGCTCATCGGAGGTGCGCTTCTGGCCACGGTGTTCCTGGTCGCATCGAGCGCCGGAAAGGTCCGTGCCGCCTGGAGCGAAACGCCTCTTTGGTTCGCGTGCAGCCTGGCTGGCCAGCTCATCTGGAGCAGCCGCTTCGTGGTGCAGTGGTTCTACAGCGAACGCCGCGGCAAGAGCCATTTTCCGCGCTCGTTCTGGTGGATCAGCTTGGTGGGCAACGCCTTGCTCCTGTCCTACGCCCTGCACCTCGGCGACGCCATCCTGATCGCTGCGTTCCTGCCCGGACCCCTGGTGCAAGCTCGCAACCTGATGCTCAGTGCGCCGAGCCGGAAGGAGCTGATCCCTGTCGTCGGTCAACGGACAGGACATAGTCTCGCTTCGGACAACGCAGGCGGAATAGCTCCTCCCATTGATCGCGCCCCCGTGCGTGAGGGCAAACCGGATCCTCACAGTTCGCCGGCACCTCTGCCGGACACGGGTGGATCACGTACTTCGAGTGCAATTCGAGTTTCTCGGCGGGGACGTACCGAATCCGACGCTGCGAGTGAGCCAGTAGGTTGAACTCGCTCCAAAAGCCGGTGTAGAGCGTTTCCTTCGCTGGCACGGCGCGATCGAGTTCGGCGGCCATCGACACACGCTCGTAGCTCGCGACGTAGTCCGGTGCGATTTCGGTCAAATGAAGGACGCGCAACATCGCGATCACCAGCGCCCCGGCGCCGAGCGTGCGCCGCAAGTGCAATCGGTGAGCGCTGAAGAGACCGACAAGGCTCGCGAGGAGAATGCCCGCGACAAGCAGCATTCCGCGAGGGGTCAGCTCGAATCCCATAGAGAGCGCCCCGGCGATCTGCAGGCCAGCGGCAACTGCCCCGACCAGACCCAGGCTGGCGATGACGTAGCCACTGACCCGGAGGCAGCGAGCGGCCGCGATATCGGGGACCTGGCGGAAGGCCGTACAGAGAACCCGCGCGCCGATCAGAGCGACCCATGGGAGCAGCGGATACACGTAGCGCGGTCGCGAGCGGGGAAAGATCAGGAAGAAAGCCAGGCCGATGACGACCGTCCACAACCCGCTACGCATCATCTCGTTGCTGAGGAGTTCCCTGCGCGAGGCCTTGTTCCATAGAGCCGCGATCACGAAGAGACAGGCCGGCAAGAAACCGGCGAGCACTCCGCTGACGAAGTGTTGCCTGTGGTCGAGGTACTTCAGCCAGGAAAAGCCGGCCCCGATCACCTCGTCGCTCCACGTGGCTTGCAGCGTTTCCCACGGCACCTCGCGCACGAGGAGCACGATCCAGGCGCCGAAGAGGAGTCCGGATAGAAGCAGTATGCGAGCACCACGGTTGAGGGCCCGTTTCCAGCCGAGCCACGGAGGCTGGCCGACGTTCCGCGAGGCCGTCAGGGCCATACCGAGTGTCGTGGCTCCGAGAAAGACCCAGGCCGGCGGCCCCTTGGTCAGCGTCGCCAGTCCGAAAAGGAGCCCCGCAAGCAGCGTCGAACCCTTCCGGTGCAAGGAGAGCGTGGCCACGGAAGCGGCGAAGACGAGAAGCCCGAAGGGAGCCTCGATTTCACCGAGCGCGCCCTTCTCGAAGCTCAGGGGGGAAAGCAGGAAGAGGGTGGCGGCCACGAGGCCGAGTCGGCCCGCGCCCTTCTGGCCGAGCCACCACAGAAGCAACGCGATGCAAAGCGTCGCAAGCAGCGCCGGTGTTCGCGTGACGGCCTGGTCGATCTCGTGCAGCGAGCCCGGCGAGCGCAGTGAACTGGCCTTCGAGCTGGCCACGACCATCCAGAACATCCCGGGCGGCTTGGCCAGGTACTCGCGACCGAAGATGTGGGGGACGATGTAGTCGCCGCTCTCGAGCATGGCCCGGGCCGGAAGTGCGCGCCGCGCTTCCTCGTTGGCGAACTCCCGATCGCCGAAACCGGGCAGGTAGAGCAGGGCCCAGGCCAGGATCAGGCACAGAACCTCCAGGGCCTGCTGGCGGGGGCTTCGGCTACGCAGGGACAGGGGGCCCTCCTGGGCTTGGATTTCCTCCCCCGATATCCGCTCCGTGGCCTTCATCCGGGGAGGATCCTAGCCCGAACGATTCATGAGCAGGCACCCCAAAGGCCGCTTTTGAACCCCTCTGCCGAGCCCTTCGGGTTTGTTTGTGCGTAGCGATTCTACGCCACCCTTGACCCGCCCGCTCGGGTTCGCAAAGTCCACCCAGGAAACGATGGTTCTGCACCGTGGTGAACAGCATTCCGCGCGGGCTCAGCTCGCGTGGTTTCTCTTTTGGTCGGCTTGCCTTCTGGTCAGCCTGCGGGCTGCCGCTCAGCCCGATCCGCGTTTGGCCTGGCTGACCGCTCCGTTGCGTTTTGCGGCAGATCTGGCGTCGCCCTTGCACCTCGTGCGCGCACCCCGGGTGCATGCCGCCGAGGGCAAGCTCGTACGCTCGTCGCAAGAGGAGGCCGAGGAGCATCTGCGCGTTCTCGAGAACCTGGCTCGCTTCGCCGAGCCCAGCGATCCCCGTATCCGCGAAGGCCGCTACATCGTGCCCGGCGAGGTGATCGGGCGCGTCGCGAACGCGGACAAGAAGGACTTGATCCGGATCCACCTGCGCGACGGTTCCGCCGTGCGGCGTGGGCAACCGGTCGCCTGTGGCGATGCCTACGTCGGCCGCATCGACAGTATCCGAGCGAAGGGCAGCGAGGGGGCTGCCGAGGCAACGGTCGAGCTGGTGACTTCAGCAGGGTTCAGCGTCGGGGGGCGCATGGATCGAGAATCCGAGGACCAAGACGAAGAGGTGTTCCTGATCGTGGGTGGCCTCTCCTCGCGCAGGTCGAAGGACACCATCCGGCTTGCCGTGCAATATCCTTCCGACCCGAGCATCACGGGAGGCGAGGTGTGCGTCTACGAACGCTTTGCCGAAGCGGAGGAGTTTGCCCAGCTAGCCGAGGGGCTCTTGCTTGGGCGACTCGAACGCTATGCGTCCGAATCGAGTCGGCGCAAGAGATCCTTCGGAGTGGTGCCCATCCTCGACTATCGCCACGGGCTCTATCGCGTGGTTGTGTTGGCCCCCGAGGAGAGTCGGCCCGAAACGCAAGCGATTGCGAGCAGCGGGCTCGCCCACGAGCGCTGGCTACGGACCCGCGCGCTGGTATTCGGTGACCCCAGTCCCTGGCGCAGTGCGACGAAGATTCCTGCGGGGCGCCTGGCCGGAATCGAGCCGGGGGCGGCGATCACCGGTGTCGGGGGGCGCTTGTTGGGGCGCGTCTCACGCGCCGGTCCGCTGGCCGCGGACGTCAGCTTTCTTGACGATACCGGCCTGGCTCTCGTGGCCATGGCCACCTTCGTCGGCCACGCAGCGCCGCGCGTACTCGGCCGGCTGACCTCCCTCGGACGAGACTCCGCAACGGGCTTCGTGCGCATGCGTTGGGAGGTAGGTGTCTCCCTCGGCGAAGTCTCGGGGTGGGCCGAAGACGCGCCTGCGCGCGCGAGGCTGTTCACGGGATCGGGCGATGAAGGCTTGCCCGCAGGGCTATTCTTCGGGGAAGCCGAATTGCCGGTGGATGTCTTGCCCGGTGAGATCCGCGAGATCCTGGTCGAGAGCGATGTCTCTGGAGCGGACGTGCGTGCCCTTTATGCACGGATCGCTCCGAGCTTCAACGACCCGGACATCGCGCGCGGAGTCACTGCCAGTGGAGACGAGCGCTGATGCGGAGACTCTCACTCGCGGGCTACCTCTTCGTGTTTCTTTGGAGCGCGTGGTTCTTCGCCATCCAGGGCGTGGCCGTCGGTGGCGAGCTGGGACCGTGGACGCCGGACCTCGGGTTGGTGCTTCTGCTGGCCCTCGACTCGCGTTTGTCGGGCGGTGATGCCCGCCGGATGGCGCTCGTCGTTTCCCTTGCGCGTTCGAGCTTCAGTTGCGATTCCACGGCGGCGATCATCACCGGCTATCTCGGTGTCGTGGGGGTCAGCTCCGCCCTGCGCGCGGCCATGGAGGTCGACGGGTACTTCCTGCGCTCGATACTGGCCTGCGTCTATTCGGGCGTCCTTTCGGCTTGGTGGATCGTTTGCCATCAGCTGGGTCTGGGCGCGGAGCTTTACATCGCGCCGCAGGAGCTGTGGCCCAGCGCCATTTCGACGGCTCTTTGTGCTCTCCTTGTGGGACCTCTGCTCGTGGGATTGCCAGGCTTCTCGTCCATACGCAAGCGGGGCCGCAGGCGATGATCGGTTCGCGCTTCCAGCCGCTCGTTCTGTTGCTTGCGCTCGGAGGGGTCGTGCTCCTCGCACGGCTCTATCAGGTGCAGGTCACCGACAACGAGATCTGGGCCCTCGAGGCCGCACGCCTGGTGCACGCCGGTCGCGAGGTTCCCTACCGGCGCGGGACGATTCGCGATCGCGAGGATCGCGTGCTGGCCCGAGACATCGATGGATTTGCCCTCGAGCTCGTCTACCGCACGTTCCGTCGCGATCACCCGCTGGGCCAGGTCGCCCATGCCCTGTCGCTGATCGAAGGGCGCGCGGTTTCACTGGAGGAGGTGCGCTTCGATCTCGAGCGCAAGACCCTGGACCTGGCCAGCTTGACACCGATCGACTGGCGTGCCTTTGGACGTGGGGCGGGCTTCTCGTTCGGAGGGCGAAGCGTGTCCGCGACCGCCGACCCGCTCGGTGAATTGCGCGAGCGACGCGCCCGCGATCTCTCCTTCTATCTTCGACAGCTCTTCGAATTCCGACCGAGCTCCTGGAAGCGGCTCGTGCGCGAGGCGTTCGATGGTCGGGGAAATGTCTCTCTGTTGGAGCTCGTGGCACACGAGCTGGGGCGCTCGCGGGAGGAGCAGGAGGACTGGCTGATCGAGCGCATCACACGCTCGTTGGAGCAGCTAGAGCGACTCGCCCGCTTGCTCGAGTGGCCCGAGACCGACGATCCGGGGGTGCCCCTGGACTCCCTGGATCGGATCGTGTTCGAGCTGGAACGCGCGCGACGCACGGTCGAAGATGCCGTGGCTTCCAAGCTCTTTCGGGAGGCCGCGAAGTTCCCCGCGGGGCGCGTCGATGACGGTCTTCTCAACTACTTCTTCGATGTTTCCTGGATCGCGCGCCGCATCGGTTGGGATGCGCGTCGCACGAGCGAGTGGACTCGGGCAGCTCGGGCTGGATGGGAACGAAATTGGCGCGATCGTTATGTGCTGCTACCCCTGGTCTGGTCCCTGGCCCTCGAGCCAGCGGAACCGCACACCGAGGAGGAGCTGCTCGATCGTCTGGCGCTGCTCTTCGGACCTAGCGAGGCCTTGACGGGTGCGCTCGACGGCGATATCGAACCCTGGCGCGAGCTGGAGGAGCTGGTTGTCTTCGAGAGACTCGATGCGGTCCTGGCGGCGAGCATCAGCCCGGAGGCGCGGGGGTTCATGGGGCGTGTCTTGCCCATTCAACTCGATGCTTTGCGCCAACTTCCCGCGGGATCACCGAAGCTCGTCCTCAAGACCCTGGTGTCGGATGAAGCCCGGGCGAGTTCCACGCAGATCGCGGAAGCGCTCGAGGCGAATCTGAAACCCGAGAAGCTCTACGTACGTCACGTCGACGCGCTCTACGAGGTGGCACGGACCATCGTCGCTGATTGGGAGGTGGGCTTTCAACGCGGGTTGCAGGTCACGCTGAATGCAATTCTCGCCAGGGCCTCTCCGCATGATCTCTCGGAGGGGGGCGAGCTGCGTTTTTCCCCAGAGAACATTCGCGGTGCCCTGGAACGGGCAGAGTTCTTCCTGAAGGACTACGGCATGCGTCCGCGCAAGATCGTCCCGGGCGATCCCTCCTACGACGTCATCTATCTCTTGACGCACTATCGCGACGAGTTTCCGGGCTTTCGAATTCGCCCGGAGTGTCGTAGAACCCACGTTGAGTTCGCCGGTGAGGATGTGCGCCCCGCCGACCGCATTCTGGGCACGGTCTCGTCGATTCCCTTGCCCGCGCTCTTGCGACAGCGCGACGACGCGAGCGAACTGCGGCAATTGAAGCGCCATCCCGAGCGCACGGACGAACAGGAGCAAGAGCTGCGGAGATTGATCGCCGAGGTCTATCTTCCGAGCGAGACCGAGGGCGTCGCCGGCATCGAGGGTTTCTTCAATCGCGAGCTGACCGGGCGCAATGGCTACGAGGAGTTTCGCGGACTGGATAGTCTCGAGGGCGGGAGGAAACACATCCCCGTGCGCGAAGCCAGGGACGGTCTGGACCTGCGCTTGACCCTGGACGTCGAGTTGCAGCAGGCCGCCCAGCGCACGTTGCGCCACCCCGATCCTGTGAAGTCGGATCCGAAGTACGACTGGGAATGGCACGCCGAGCCGGTGGGTGCCATCACCTTCGTCTCGATCGATGGCGAGGTCCTGGCAGCGGCGTCGGAGCCGGACGAGGGATCCATCCTCGGTCCGAACGCGACCGGGCAGCGCTTGCTGATGACGGACAGAACGCTGCGCAAGCCGACCTTTCAGCCCCCGGGGTCGGTCTTCAAACCCTTCGTCGCTGCCTACGCGCTCGAGCAGGGGTTGGATCCCATGCACAAGGTGACCTGCGCGCCGCTTCCCGATGGGCGCGCGGGGTACGTAGATCTGCATTGCTGGAACGAGGGCGGGCACGGCGAGGTCGACCTGCACAGGGCTCTCGTGGGGTCATGCAACTCGTACTTCGCCTGGCTCGGGGAGACGTTCAGCGATGCCGACTTCCACGAGATGGCCCAGCTCTTCGGCTTCGGTCGACCGACCGGAGTGGGGGACCCCCTGCCGTGGGATCGCGAGGATACGCGCCGCTATCGCCTCGAGGACAGCGCCGGTTTTGCCAAACGCGGGGGGCGCTACGTTCGTCTGCGCAACCGCGAGCGGCGCATGGCAGGCAATGGGCTCGGTGTCGTCGAGGCGACGCCCATGCAGGTCACCCGCGCGATCCTGGGACTGGCTGCAGGCGAATTTCTGTCCCTGCGTCTGGCGAAGGGGGTGGGCGAGACGCCCTTGCCGCCTCCCGAGCGTCGCCACCTGGCGGTCGGCGAGGATGTCTTGCGGCGTATACGCAAGGCCTTGCGCGGCGTCGTCGCCGAATCCGGTGGAACGGCGCGTTTGGCCCTCGGGCCCGAGGCCTTGGGCCTCGACATCTGTGCCAAGACCGGAAGTGCCGACATCAGCACGCAGGGAGAAGGCGAGTCGCGGGTGGTTCGCAAGCACACCTGGGTCGCTGGCTGGGTCCCCGCCGAGAACCCCGTCGCGGTCTTCTGCATCTTCGAGCACGACACCCGTGCGACCTCCTCCCACGGAGCCACCTATCTGGCGCGCCAGTTCCTGCAACAGCCCGAAGTCCTCGACTGGCTGGCGCAGAAGGGCGTGGATGTCTCAGGGGTGGTAGCGCGATGACTTCGGTCTGGAGCTGGAAAGGGCAACGACCGGCCAGGGGCTGGCGCGCGATCTTCTACGGCCGCATCCCCTGGTTGACGATCGACTGGCCGGTCTTGCTCCTCGCCGTGGCGATGGTCTTCGTCGGTCTCGTTTTCATCGAGGAGATGGCGGTCACCGAGGAGTACTACGGGCGCGATAAGATCAATCTGGCGGGGCACATGAAGAAGCTGGCCGTGGCTCTTCCATGCCTCGTTTTCGGGCTTCTGGTTCGACCGCGCTTTCTACGCCAGAACACGGGCCTGCTCTACGGCGCCGTCATCGTGTTGCTCATGCTGGTGCCCTTCATCGGCGAGGAGCGAAACAACGCACGCCGCTGGATTCCGATGCCCCTCGGTTTCGACATCCAACCCTCGGAGCTGGCGAAGATCGGGCTGATCCTGGCCTTGGCCCGAGCCCTCTATCGCAATCGTCTGCGGCGTCCCATCGATTGGGCGATACCCGCTGGGCTGGCACTCCTGCCCATGGGCTTGGTCGCTGCCCAACCGGATCTCGGCACCGCGCTGACCATCGTACCCGTCACCCTGGGGCTCTTCTGGGTCGCCGGGGCGAAAGGTCGCATGCTGGCGAGCCTGGTGGGAATGTGCGTACTGCTTGGAAGCATGGCCTGGCAGTTCGAGTGGGTGCAGGGGTATCAGAAAAAGCGCATCGACACCTGGGCCACTTCGTTTAGCAACGAAGCCCTGATCGACAACAAGAACGGGGCCGGCTATCACACCTATCATGCGCGCGTCGTGATCGGTAACGGTGGCATGTTCGGGACGGGACTCGGCAAGGGCGTGGCCAATGCAGCCGCGCACTTGCCCGAACGCGACTGCGATTCGATCTTCTGTGTCATCGCCGAGGAGGGGGGCTTCGTCGGGGCGTCCTTCCTCGTGATCTTCTATCTCCTGTTCGGGGGCTTGCTGCTCGCCGCGGCGGCGCGCACGAGAGAACGTTATTCGCGGCTCGTCGTGGCCGGAGTTGGGCTGTACTTCACGGCCCACTTTCTGATCAACGCTGGGGTCAATCTCGGTCTCTTGCCGATGACCGGGCTCACACTGCCTCTGATCTCGACCGGGGGCTCATCCTTGATGGCGAGCTTCCTGGCCCTGGGCTTGGCCAGCGGGCTATCGGCGCGCCAGGAGCCGACCCTGGACATGGACGCTTTCCGCTCCTGAGCTCGCTCCGGTCGGCGACGCGGCAGGGCAGGAGGAGGTCATTTGGGGGACAAGTACCTGCGAACGTGCCTTCGAAGGGGTTCGATCTTTGGGGCCCGACAATCGAACGCTACACTTCCCGCCCTTTCGTCCCGAACAACGGAGCAAGTGCGGTGCAGAAGCGAGCATTGGGAATGATCGAGACCCGAGGACTGGTCGGGTCGATCGAAGCGGCGGATGCCATGGTCAAGGCGGCCAAGGTGGATCTCTTCGGCAAGGAGAAGGCCACGGCCGGCCTGGTGACAATGTACGTTTGCGGCGAGGTCGGTGCGGTCAAGGCCGCGACCGATGCCGGTGCGGCGGCGGCGCGACGGGTCGGCGAGCTCGTCAGCGTGCACGTCATCCCGCGACCCCACGACCAGGTCGTCGAGCGCATCCTGCCGCCCATGACGCCGCCCGGGTTGATCAAGGACGCCTAGGGCGAGCGAGCCGAGTTGAAGGGTCTCGATCCCGACCTGCGTTCCCTCCAGGAGGTGCGCGATTCCGTCGAGCGTGCGTACGCTGCCCACCAGCAGATCGCGCGCGCTTCTCAGGACCAAATCGACCGCATCTGCGCGGCGATGGTCGCCGCTATCCGCACAGCGGCCCATGACCTCGCCAAGTTGGCGGTCGAGGAGACCGGCATAGGTCAGGTGCATTACAAGATCCTGAAGAATCTCTTCGCGGCGGAGGGAACGTGGGATTCCATTCGCGATGAAAAGACCTGCGGGATCATCTCGCGCAACGCGAAGAGCGGCGTGGTGGAAATCGCCACCCCGGTGGGGGTCGTGGCCGGCATCGTGCCGACGACCAATCCCACCTCGACGGCGATCTTCAAGGCCTTGATCGCCGTCAAAGGGCGCAACGCGATGGTGTTGAGCCCGCACCCGCGTGCGCGCCGATGTATCGGCGAAACCGTCGAGGTCTTGCGGCGCGCCATCGAACGAGCCGGCGCTCCGCCGGATCTCGTCTGTTGCCTGGGCGAACCGACCATCGAGTCGACCGGCGCGCTGATGAAGCACAAAAAGGTGGCGCTGATCCTGGCGACCGGTGGATCGGGGCTCGTGCGCGCCGCGTACAGCTCGGGCAAACCCGCCTTCGGCGTCGGCCCGGGCAACGTTCCCTGCTACGTCGATCGCTCGGCGCGCATCGAAGAGGCTGCGCGCTGGATCACCTCCAGCCAGAGCTTCGACAACGCGACCTTCTGCTGTTCCGAGCAGGCCCTGGTGCTGGACCGCCCGATCGCCGAAGGCTTGATCGGAGCATTGCAGAAACGCGGTGCCCATCTCTGCAATGAGGAGGAAACACGGAAATTGTCCTCCCGCTGCAATGTAGGTGGGCACATGTCGCCCGACATCGTGGGACAGGACCCCTGGCGTGTGGCCGAGCTGGCGGGCTTTCGGGTTCCGCGCGAGACGACGATCCTGCTGGCCCACCAGGACGGTGTGGGGCGGGACCATCCGCTATCGATCGAGATTCTTTGTCCCCTGCTGTCGATCCACACGGTCGAAGGCCCGGAAGAGGGCTGCGAGACCTCCATAGCGCTCCTGAAGTACGGAGGTCTCGGCCACACGCTCGGCGTCTGGGCCGAGGACGAGAGCGTGCTCGAGGCCTTCTTCCTGGAGAAACCCGCGAGCCGCATCGTGGTCAATGGGCCCACGTCCCAGGGGGCCGTCGGGTACAGCACCAACCTCGTGCCTTCGGTCAGTCTCGGCTGCGGGCCCCTGGCGGGAAACATCACCTCCGACAACATCAGTGCGCGACACCTGTTGAACATCAAGCGGGCGGCCTTTCGCCACGAGCACTGGGACACGACGGACGAGCGCGATCACGCGCGCGCCGCACGCTGGTCCGGCGACAGCGCGCCGCGCGGCAGCGGCTT
>CBFIHP010000024.1:0-76071 GCA_965662355.1 Planctomycetota bacterium
GGGACGTCGAAGACGCCCCCGTCGACGGGCTTCGCCTCCCAATCCGCACGGGTGGGGTCGAAGATCCAGAGCTGGTATTGGTTTTCTGCAGAGTCGTTGGGGGCGAGGCCCTGGAAGAGCATGTAGCCCTCCTGGCGGGCGGAGCTCCACACGACGTCTCCGCTGGCTCCCGTCGCGGCCGCGTCTCTTGTGGCGGTCCAGCTGGCGCGGACGAGGTCCGTTGCGTCGGCGACCAGTGTCTCACGCAGCGTGAGCAGGTCGTCCTTGCTACCTCCGAAGGGGAGCAGCATGAAGAGCAGTGCCGCTGCGACCAGCCAGCCGGTCCAGGCGATCGCATTGCTCGGGACCGCGACGACCCGTCCCTTCGCCGTCCCGGTCGATTCGTTCGAGCCCACGCTGTGGCGACCTTCTTCTTCTAGACGCGTCAGGAGATCGGCGGGCGGCGCCTCGACGTCCGTCAGGAGGCCGAGATGTACAGCGGCGACGACTCTCTCGAATTCCTCGAGGTCGGCACGGTTCGCGAGTCGACTGAGGGCCGCTTCGCCGTCACGGTCCAGGCCGACGGTGAAGCGGTCGACACAGAGGTCGAGCGTGTGCTCGTCCCAGTCGGCGAAGTGCTTCATTGGTCCGTCCTCCGCGCCGAGCGCAGCTTCTGTGCGGCCTGGTCGAGTCCTCTGCGGATGTGACTCTTGACCGTCCCGAGCGGAAGTCCGGTCGCCGACGCAATCTCGGGGTGCGTCAGCCCTTCCACCACGGACATGAGGATGACGCGTCGCTGGTCGGGCTTGAGGTCCGACAGCGCTTCGCGCGCGAGCCGGGCTTCGTCGCCCAGATCCACCTGCTCAAGGCCGGCATCGTCGATGCTCGCGGTCGACTCCTCGACGAGCTCGTGCGCCGGGGCGCGCCCGGCCCGCCGGCGCCGGTCGATCACGCGACGGCGGGCGATGGTCGCGATGAACGTGGCTTCCGAAGCCTTCTCAGGGTCGAAGCGCTCCGCGCTCTTCCAGACGTCTATGAAGACCTCCTGGACTACGTCCTCGATCGTCGCGACATCGTCCCAGGCCTTCTTCGCGACCGACCAGACCAGCGCCCCATAGCGGTCAAGACAGGCACGAACCGCATCTGCGTCGCCGCGGGCGACACGGAGGAGGATGGCTTCGCTCTGGGGACTCGGCTCGGTCATGGGGGGCTCGGAGCGCCGTAACAGGCTCCCGCGCACTTCGAGGGCAGCGCGCACTCTATCTTGTCCGGACCCGGGAATGGCAAGCAGCGCCCGGAGACTCGGCCCGCTCGCCGGTAGAAGCTGCGCACACCCCACTTCTCACTTCCATCCGAGGGCGATCAGGGAGTCCTGCGCCCTTATGAAGACTTGGTCGCCAGCAGGAGCGACGTGAGCCCAGGTCTCGGCTTCAGCAACCTCGCGCTCGGAGAGCACCTGGTAGCCCGCCGGGTCGGCCTGGATCAGCCGCAGCATGCCCGTGTTCGACAAGGCCAGGATTCGATCTCCCTGAACGGTGAGGGACCAGTACTCGTCACCGGTGGGCGGAGACGTCCAGCGCTTCTCACCCGTCGCCAGATCGATGCACGAGAAGCGATTGCTCCGGAGGAACAGGTAGGCGTGTCCGTCCACCACGACGGGCGACGTCATGTAGCCCTGCACCCCCGTGTTCCATCCCCGCTCGGCTTGGAGACCGTCCGCCCCCTTGGTGATGGAGAACATCTGCGAACGCCCGCCGTAGGTCGACGTGAAGACGCCGTCGTCGACGACCGTCGGCGTCAGGATGTTCATTCCTCGGAACGCCTTGACGGGCGTCGACCAAAGCACTTTGCCGTCCTCGAGTCCGACACCTGCGAGGTCTACGCGTGTCTGTACGACCACCTGAGACCGGCCGGCGAGATTGGCGATTACGGGGGAGGAGAAAGCTCCTCCACTCATGACGTCACCGCCGTCGACCATCGAGCGCCAGACGGTCTCCCCCGTGCGCTTGTCCAGCTTCAGCAGCGAGGAGCCGGCTTGGATGATCAAGCCGTCGCCGACGACGAGCGGTGAAGAAGCGCACCCGAAAGGCGGGAGCTTCGTGTCGAAGCGTTCGGTGAAGTCCACCCTCCAGCGGACGGCCCCGGTCTCGGCGTCGAGGCACACGAGCACGTCGCGGATTCCGGCGACGTAAAGCGCGTCGCCGTCGAGCGCTGGAGTGCTCCGGATCCAGGAGCCGTTGCGTGCCGCGAAGAACGGCACCTCCATCGCTCCCTTCCAGCTCGTTTGCCACAGCTCCTCGCCAGTGGCGCGACTGATCGCGCGGACGACCTCGTACTCCTCGTCGATCGTCTCGGTGGTGTAGACGCGCTCCGCATCGACAATCGGACCCGAGTAGCTCGGGCCGAGCTCGTCGACGCGCCAGACCTCCACCAGGTTCGCGGGAGAGAGATCGGAGGCCCAGGCCTTGCCCAGGGCGTGGCCGTCGCGCGAGGGGCCTCGCCACTGCGTCCAGATCCCGATGGTATCGGCGTTCTTCGAGTTGGCGCCCACCAGGCCGAGGGCCGGTGTGAGCTGGGTGACGAGGAGGATGATCGGGAGGAGGCTCATGGTTCTCTTTGGGAGTGCGTGGACGCCCGGTTGTTCGAACTCCGAATCACTCCGGATGCGGACCTTCACAAATAGGGAGCGGGGCGCGAGAGCAATGCGCTCCCGCGCCCCGCAAGGGGGGCTGCCAGTCTTGGAGTCCACCTACTCGGGGAGCATGACCGAGTCGATCACGTGGATGACACCGTTGGAGGTCTCGATGTCTGCCTTCACTACGAGGGCGCCGTTGATCATGACCTTGTCAGGCATGTTGCGAGTCTTGACGGTCTTGCTCGCGAGGCTGCTGCCCTCGAGCGTATTGAACTCGCCGCCGTCGGCTACGCTGTTGGCATACACACGACCGGGGATGACGTGGAACTTCAGCACCGCAGCCAACGTTTCGCGGTTCTCCGGCTTCAGAAGGTTCTCGACCGTGCCCGCGGGCAGCTTGGCGAAGGCTTCGTCGGTCGGGGCGAAGACGGTGAAGGGGCCGTCGCCCTGCAGGGCCTCTACAAGCCCAGCGGCCTTCAGCGCGGTAGCTAGCGTCTTGAACGAGCCGGCCTCGACCGCCGTCTCCACGATGTCCGCCGTGCTCGGCAGGATGACTGCGTCGATGACGTGGATCACGCCGTTCGAGCATTGGATGTCGGTCGTGACAACCTTGGCGCCGTCGACCATGACGCCGGCGTCGGTCGCGGCGAAGGCGATGCGTTGACCGTTGAGTGTCTCGGCGTTCTTGCGTTTCAGGACGTCCTTCGCCTCCAGTTTCCCGGGCACGACGTGGTAGGTCAGGATCGCCTGGAGCAAGCCCTTGTTCTCGGGCTCGAGCAGGCTGGAGAGCTGGGCCTTCGGCAGCTTGGCGAAGGCATCGTCGGTCGGCGCGAAGACCGTGAAGGGACCGTCGCCTTGGAGCGCGCCCACCAGATCGCCGGCCTCGAGCGCAGCGGCCAGGGTATTGAACGAGCCTGCGGCCACGGCCGTCTCGATGATGTTCTTGTTGGATTGACTTTCGGCTGCGATGCGCTTGGCCGAGCAGGAGTCATCGCTGGCGCCCAGGAGCAGCGCGGAGGAGAGGAGAGCGGTTGAGAGGATCATCGTTGTTTCCAGGGTTTGGGGTTGGAGTTCACGTTCGATGCCCACGCTTCGCCGCTGTCCGGGGGGCGGATGCACGCGGCGTCAAGAAACTCACGCAGATCACTCAGGTGGCGAAGGCGCTCATTGAAAGGATCGATGCGCATCCGGAGCGCGGGTGCGCGCGAAGGCATGACCATGAAGCCCATGACCGAAGACCCGATGAGCAGCGAGGAGGCGAGGAATCGTCCGGCATCGGTGATCGAGCCGAAGTCGACGGTTCTCATGAGCGGTTCCACAGGTCTGGTTGGCCGTTCCCTGCTCGAGCGCCTGAGTGGTCTCGGGCGGCCGGCCATGCGCCTCGCGCGGGGTCTGGCCTCAGAGGGCGAGGTCCTCTGGGACCCGGCCGGAGGCGCGATCGACAGCGCGTCGCTCGCCTCCTCGGGCGCCCGCGCCGTCGTCCACCTGGCAGGTGAGAACATTGCCGACGGGCGCTGGACGGCCGCGAAGATGGACGCCATTCGCACGAGCCGCGTGCGCGGAACACGTCTCCTGGCGGAGAGCCTGGCGAGACTCGAGAGCCCCCCGGCGGTCCTGGTCTCGGCCTCGGCGATCGGTTTCTACGGGGACCGCGGAGACGAGATCCTGACGGAGTCCTCCGCGCCGGGCACGGGGTTCCTGTCGGACGTTTGTCGAGAGTGGGAGCAGGCCACCGAGCCCGCCCGCGAGGCCGGAATCCGCGTCGTGAATCTGAGGATTGGGGTCGTCCTCGCGAGCCAGGGCGGGGCCTTGGCCAGGATGCTCTTGCCCTTCAGGCTGGGGCTGGGCGGTCGGGTCGGCCCGGGCGATCAGTACATGAGCTGGATCACGCTCGAGGACCTGGTCTCCACCATCATTCACGCGCTCGAGGACGAACGTCTGACCGGTCCGGTCAATGCGACCGCCCCCGATCCGGTCACGAACCGCGACTTCACGGGTGCCCTGGGTCAGGCGCTTCGCCGGCCGACGATCGCCCCCATGCCTGCCTTCGCCGCACGCGCGGCCTTCGGACGCATGGCCGACGAGCTGCTTCTCGCCAGCATGCGCGTCGTTCCCCAGAGGCTCCTCGAGTTCGACTTCCACTTCGAGCATCCGCGTCTCGAGGGCGCCCTTTGCTCCGTGCTGGGAGGCGTACAATGACGTCCGCGGTCGCGCGCGCACGCGGGTTCTCGCTCGAGCGCGAGCAGCTCGTTCGTCGGGACCTTGACGAGGTCTTCGCCTTCTTCTCGGATCCGGCGAACCTGGAGGCGATCACACCTCCCTGGCTCAACTTCCGCGTCCTGAGGTGCTCCACGCCCGTTCTCGGCGAGGGGACCACGATCGACTACAGGCTGCGGGTCCACGGCCTCCCACTGCGCTGGCGCAGCCTGATCCGGTCCTGGAATCCGCCGTTCGAGTTCGTGGACGAGCAGGTCCGGGGCCCCTATCGCTTCTGGGTCCACCGGCACTCGTTCCGCGCGACCGAGGAGGGAGTCCTGATGGGAGACCGTGTTGACTATGGGGTACTCGGTGGCGCGCTGATCCATGGCCTGTTCATCAAGCGCGACCTGGCTCGGATCTTCGACCACCGCCGAGATCGCCTCGAGAGCCTGTTTTCTGAGGGCTAGGGGGGGCGTTGCCCGGCCTTGCGAGATTTATTCTGCCGCGTGCATCTGGCGCCTGGGCTCGGGCGAACAAACTGGCGAAGCCTGGACCTTCGCCGTCCACCCAGAGGATCATGAAAGACAAGAGCCGCAGCCCGCACAACTCCCCGCGACGAGGCAGGGTCCCGTTCCTGGTCGGCGCCGTAATCGCCGCGGGGATCTCGTTCCTTCTGGTGTCCTCGTGTGCCAGCACCGTCGAGAACCGCGACCCCACGGGCGAGTCCTTGCCCCGTGTCGAAGGTGAGACCCTAGAGGGCGAGTCACGCTCCCTCCCGCTGCAGGTGAACACCTTGCTTCTGGTGGGGTACGTCCAGAAGGCGCAGTTCGACGCCGATCGCTGGTTGGTGGGCCTCCTTCAGACACCACCGGCGGTACGCATCCTCGAGGTGCCCACGATCGACGGGCTCTTCCCACGCCTGATCGCTGGCAAGATCGACGCCGGAATGCGAAGCGGGATCCCGAGCGAGGACTGGGAATCGGTCGTCACGCTCTACGGGTCGGACGCGCGCGAGATCGTCGAGTTCACGGGGAACGAGAGCGGGCGCAACATCCGCGTGCTGCTCGTCGACACCGAGGGAGTCGTACGCTGGTTCCACGACCGCGGGTTCTCTGCCGGGAAGCTCCTCGAACTCGTGCAGGCAGCGGAGGACCTAGCTTCCGAGTGACGCCGCGGCGACGGCCACTTCCGACGGTGCGGGGGCCAAAGCCGGGGTGAGGGGTGGAGACGTGGGGCGCATGGTGGAAGCGTGTTGTTTGACCATCGAGGCTCACCTCGGCCGCCCAAGCCAGGCCATTCCAGGACCTGTTCGTGCATCTCACTCGGCCACGGGTCCACCGCCGTGGCGCGGGTGCGGAAGCGATGCCGGAGACTGTTCCTCTCCAGGCGAGCCAAGCGGCCCCCCGCTACCAACTCACAAAGTGGCGCCCGTGCGGCGGGAATGGTCCGCCCGCAATCGCCGGCCCCAGCCAGGGGCCTGGGCGACGCAAGAAGCTTCCCGAGGCGCACCTCCTGGTGCGTCGGGAACGGCTGACCGACGAAAGCGGTCGAAGTGCTGTCATCACTTCGTCCGTTTCTTCTCTGCTTGACAATCGCTGAGGGCCTTCGGAGCGCAACTGTTGCCTGTTCTCCGAAGGCCCGATTCTTTTTCCCAGGGTCTCTTTGGACCCTAGTAGAACGGTGCTTCGCCCTCGGGGCGGCTCTTGAAGCGCCGGTGGGTCCAGAGCCAGTGATCGGGATTCTTGCGGATGACGTCTTCGAGCTCGGCGTTGAAGCGGCGGGTGTTCTCCTCGATGTCCGCATGCTTGTTCCCCGTACGCTCGAGCTCGACCGCGGGCCGCGTCCAGATGTGGTGGAAGGTCTCCGGGTCGTCGAAGACCGGGACCGTGTAGGTCACGTGGACCGGGACGTCCATGGTCAGGGCGACCGCGGCGGCGGCGCGGGTCGTGGCGGCCTTGATGCCGAAGAGGTCGACGAAGATGCCACCCCGGCCAGGGCGCATGTTCTGGTCGAACACCATGGTCACGGGAGACTTGTCCTTCAGCTTGCGCAGGATCTGACGGGCGGCTTCGTCGTGATAGATCGAGCCTTGCCCCGAGCGCGTGCGGTGATCGCAGATGTAGGCGTCGATGTAGGGGTTGGCGAGCCGGTGGACGACGAAATTCGTGGGGACACCGAGAAAGCCCGAGCACACCGCGGCCAGCTCCCAGTTGCCCATGTGGAGCATCAGGCACAGATAGGGCTCGCCCTTGTCGACGTGCTCGCGCAGGTACTCGCGGCCGACAAAGCGCATGTAGCGCGCGGCATTGGCTCGATGGATGCGGGCGCTCCAGAAGGTGCTGAGGGCGACCTCGCCGGCGTTCTCGAGCGAGCGCTTCACGATGGCGATCTTCTCCTCGGGCCCTTTCGTGTCACCGAAGGCCAGATCGAGGTGCTTCAGACCGACGTTGCGACGACCGAGAGGCACGTAGTACGTCAACCCACCGAAGAAACGGCCCAGGCGCCGTATCCAGGTGAAGGGCAGCAGGCGGAAGGGGAGGGCAAACACCAGGAGCGCCACGTAGGCGAGCTTGTCCGCAAGGTCCCTGGGACCCGTGGGCCAGGCGCAGAGAACCGGGCCGCTCGCGGCCGTGGTGTCCTTTGATTCTTGCACGGGTTTCGTGACGTTCTGTGCGTTCGCGGTCATCGGTTGGCACGACTGTGGGCACGCTCGGTTAGCTCGCGGAGTTGGCCTTCGACGTTCAGCCGGGCTTCCTCGAGCTGGTCGGGGTGGGCGTCGCGTTCGATGAAGATCGGCTCGCCGGCCACGGCCACGATACGTGAGAACGGCAACGGAATCTGCGTTCGATCCCAGGTCTTCAAGAGGAAGCTGCGACGCGACCAGGTGCGGATGGGAACGATCGGCACTCCGCTCTGCTGGGCGAGGTGCAGGATGCCCTTCTTGCAAACGCCGACAGGACCGCGGGAACCGTCGATGGTCAAGGCCGCAACCACTCCCTCGCGCGTCTCCAGATAGTCGATCATCTCGCCCAGAGCCTGTCGCCCGCGCTGGGCCCCGGAGCCGCGGACGATGTCGTGTCCGAGTTTGTGCGCGACCTGGGCTATCCGATCGCCGTCCTGGCTGGTCGAGACCATCGAGACGATGCGCTTGCCGCGGTAGAGAAAGGCGCTGATGATCACGTCCTGGTGCATGATGGCACTGATGGCGTTCTTGCCACCGCGCGCGGGGCCCCAGAGCGTCTCGAGGTCACTCGTATCCACTCGACTGGTCAGGCGCACGAGCGCCATGTAGAACCGAAAACAGAAGAAGCCGATCGCGACCAGCTGTCTCTGGTAACGGCTCAACGGCCCCTTCGGTCGCGAGGAGGGCGGCGTGTAGAGTTCGCTACGGGATTTAGCCCGCTCGGTTCGTTGCGGGGGGTCGGACGCGGACGGCTCGCTCTTCATCACCTGGACTGCGTCGTGCTTTCCCGCTACTTGCGCAGCTTCTTGATCACGGAGACGAGGTCCTTACCGTGGGTTCCGACCTTGACGCCCTTCTCGACGTGGCGCAGGACCCCCTTGTCGTCGAGCACGAAGGAGACCCGCTTGGCGTACATGCCCCGGAGTGTGCCGTACTTCTTTGCGGCGCTACCGTCGGGGTCGGAGAGGAGCTTGAAGTTCAGCTCCTGCTCTTCCCAGAAGATCGACAGATCCGCCACGCTGTCGGTGCTGAGGCCGTACACCTTGACGCCCAGGGACTTGAACTCTTTCGCTGCGTCCCGCAGCGAACAAACTTCTTTTGTTCACCCGGGTGTCATGGCCTTGGGGAAGAAGGCCAGAACCGTCCAGTGCTTCTGGGGACCGCCGATGGCGACGAGCTCGGCCTCGTGGTCGTTCAAGCGGAAGGTCGGGGCTGGCTTCTCCAGATTGGGGAACGGCGAGACTTGCTCCTTCTCTTGCATGCCGCTCAAGAGCAGCGGTAGCGCGAGGAAGAGGGAGAAGGCGGGGTGTTTCATGGGTTGCTCAGGTGACCAGGGCTGCGCAGGGTAGCACGCCCAGGTGGCGTTGCCTGCCGGACTTGGCGTGCTTGGCTGGTAGGCGGAGTGGAATTGGCTGCCCCCGCCCGTTTCAGGGGTCGCGGACGGACCACCACTACGGCACGCAACCGCCTTTCCAAACGCCAACCACTGCTCTTACAAAGACTTGCGTTTCTCTATCGGGCTTCGCTTAGCTTGACGACGGGCAGCTCCTCGCCGTCGAGCTTCATGGTCAAACCGGTTAGGGTTAGGGCGTGCTCACCGCCAACAAGAACTGGGCCCTCCGAGCCCTCGAGACGATCAGCACGATCACGATCACGACGACGATCACGATCACGTCTACAGGTTGCAGCGCCTCCGACGAGCCCACCTGGCAACCCAACCGCGAGGAGTTCGAACAGATCGCCCGCAGCCTTCAGGCCAGCTCCAACGACTGGATCGGCCTCGACACCGTGCGTCGACTCCGCACCGCCCTCGCCCAGTCGGTACTCCCCGAATCCGATCGGCGCAAGCTCCAGAACAATCTCGCCGAGCGCCTCCTTCGTAACGGAGAGCTCGACGAGGCCCTCGAGATTCTCCAATCCCTCCTGGATCGCACCCCCCCCGACGGCCCCGCCGCCCCGGGATTGCACCGGCGCCTGGGAATCGCCTGGATGCGCCGCGCGGAGATCGAGAACTGCGTCAAGCGCCACAACGCCGAGTGCTGCATTTTCCCCCTGGCTGGCGGCGGCCTCCACGCGGCGCGCGAGCCGGCTCGCAAGGCGCGTGAACATCTCGAACGCTTCCTCGTGGCCAAGCCCGGCAACCTCAAGGTGCGTTGGCTGATCAACGTGCTGGCGATGGCGCTCGGGGAATACCCCGAAGGTGTCTCCGCCGAGCTCCTGATTCCCCCGGCGCGGTTCCGATCGGAACACGAGGTAGGTCGCTTTCGTGATGTCGCACCCGGGCTGGGCGTCGATGCCTTCAGCCTTTGTGGGGGTGTCGCGATCGAGGACTTTGACGGCGATCAACGCCTGGACATTCTGACCTCCGCCTACGACCCGACCGAAGCGCTGCGCCTCTACCGTAACGAAGGCGACGGCGGCTTCGAGGACATGGCCCGACAGAGCCGCGTCGACGATCAACTTGGCGGCTTCAACGTGCTGGCCGCGGACTACGATGCGGATGGGGACGTGGACGTGCTCGTCTTGCGTGGGGCGTGGTTGACGATCGACGGCGGGATCCGCAACAGCCTTCTGCAAAACAGGGGCGGAGTCTTCCACGACGTGACGCGTCGTGCAGGGGTCGCCGAGCCCGCCCGCCCGACCCAAGCCGGCGTGTTTGGAGACTTCGACGACGACGGGATCCTGGACCTCTACCTCGGCAACGAGTCGATGAAGGACAGCGATCCGCACCAGGACTTCCCTTCACAGCTGTTCCGCGGCAAAGGCGACGGAACCTTCGCCGATCGGGCGCGGAAGGCAGGGGTCACGAACGATCGCTACTGCAAGGCGGTGACCGCCGGTGACTACGACAACGACGGCGATCTCGATCTCTATGCGTCCAACTTCGGTAAGAACCGGCTCTACGAGAATCGCTCGGACGGCACCTTCCGCGATGTGGCCGTCGAGCTCGAGGTCGAAGAGCCCGCGGGCCGCAGCTTCGCGTCCTGGTTCTTCGATTACGACAACGACGGATGGCTCGATCTCTTTTGCGCCTCGTACGAGGGAAGCATCGCGGACGTCTGTGCCGAGGCCCTCGGCAGGGAACGTGCCTCCCCGCGGCCGCGGCTCTACGCGAATACGCAGGGCCGCTTTCGCAACGTTACGGCCGAGGTCGGCCTGGATCGCTTCTTTCTCCCCATGGGGGCCAACTTCGGCGACATCGACAACGACGGTTTTCTCGACCTGTACCTGACGACGGGCGATCCGCAGCTGGAGTCGATCATGCCCAACGTGATGTTGCGCAATGCGGCCGGGCTCGTGTTTCAGGACGTGACGAGTTCGGGTGGATTCGGTCACCTCCAGAAGGGTCATGGGGTGGCCTTCGCGGACCTGGACGATGACGGCGACCAGGACATCTATCACCAGCTCGGGGGGTTCTACCTGGGCGATCGTTTTCACAACGCGCTCTTCGAAAACCCTGGCCATGGGAACCACTTCCTGCACCTGAGGCTCAGGGGGGTGCGCTCCAATTGCACCGGGGTCGGGGCTCGCGTGGCACTCACGGTGCGCGATGCGCAAGGGGTGCGTGAGATCCATCGCGCGGTCGGGTCGGTCAGTAGCTTCGGTGGTTCCCCACTGCGGCTCGAGATCGGCCTGGGCGCGGCCCAGAGGATCGAGCGCCTCACGGTGCGTTGGCCCGGTGGAAAGGGCGAGGATGTCTTCACGGATGTGCCGCTCGACGCGTACCTCGAAATCCGCGAGGGTGCGGACGCGCCCCTGGGGCTTCCCTTGCGTGCTTTCCGCTTTGGAGCAAGTGACTCCTCGAGGGGAGACTAAGATCCGCGATCTGCGTTCATGCGCTTCCTGCCCGAGACACTCGCCCTGGTCCTGCTTCCGTTCGCCGCCTGTTCCGGTGGGGCGGAAGGACCGTTGCTGCCCGCGGTCGAGCTGAGCTCGATCGAGCCTGCCGTCGCTCGACGGATCGAGGCGGCGCTGGCGAACCTGCGCGGGAACCCCGAGAGTCCACAGGCCTGGCGGGCGCTGGGGCTGCTCTACGAAGCGAATGACTTCCTGAACCTGGCGGCCGATTGCTATCGCGCGGCCCTCGAGCTCGGCACCGACGCCCAGCTGTTCTACCGGCTCGGCATCGTCTCGGCTTCCGCGGGAGAACACGAACAGGCGATCGAGGCCATGTCGCGCTGCGTCGCACTCGAGGACACGTACGCCCCGGCTCACTGGCGGCTCGGGAGCTATCTGTTCGACCAGAACGACTTCGAAGGCGCGGAGCGTGAATTCCAGGAGGCGCGTCGGCTGGATCCCAAGCACCTGGGCGGATGGACGGGACTGGCCCGCATCCGACTCCAGCGCGGAGAAGGAGAAGCGGCCATCGAGACCTTGAACGGTGCCCTGAAGTTGAAACCGCGTGCTCCGTTGGTGCGCAAGCTCCTGCGCTCGGCCTACTTCGAAGCCGGACGCATCGAGGAGGCGCGTGCCCTGCACGTCCCCTGGGAGCGCATCGGTTCCATGGGCGGCGATCCCTGGCAACGGGAGATCCGCGCGCTGCGCATCAAGCCCCCGATGGAGCTCGCCCTGGATCGCCTGCGGGCCGGTGACCATCAGGGGGCCGTGGACCTGATGGAGCCCTTCGTACGCGAGAATCCGCGGGACCCGAACGCCTATGCCTACCTGGCCTCGGGGCATCTCGGCTTGGGACGCATCTCCCTGGCCAAGAAGACGCTGGCCAGGGCCTTGGAGCAGGACGCGGATAGCACGGTCGTGTTGCGCGTGCTCGCTTCGTTGCACCAAGCGGCTAACGAAGTCGAGGAGGCCCTCTCCGTCCTGGAACGCATCCTCGCCATCGATGCTCTGGATCTGGAGGCGTGGCGCCAAAAGGGCGATCTAAAAGCGCGTCTCGGTCGCGACCGTGAAGCCATCGAGGCCTGGCGTCAGGTCGTGCGCTTCGACGAACGGGATGAGGAACTCCTCGGACGGATCGATAGCACCGAGGCCCGCCTTGCGAAGGCCAAGAAGCAATGACCATGCGCTTGCTTCTCGGCTTCTTGCTCGTGGGAGTGCTCACAGCGTGCGATGCCGAAACGCCCCAGAACATCGCTGGCACCGCCGGCACCACGTCAATGTCTCCGAAGGGGCCAGCGTGGTTCGAAGAGAGCGCGCGAGAACGGGGACTCGACTTTCGCCACGCTTCAGGTCACGAAGAGCGCTTCCTCTATCCGGAGATCATCGGTGGGGGCGGAGCGCTCTTCGACATGGACGCCGACGGCGATCTCGATGCCTACCTCGTCCAATCCGGAAGCCTCATCCATCCGAAGCAGAGCCCCGGAAACCAGCTCTTCGTCAACGACGGCCAGGGGCGCTTCGACGACGTCAGCAAGGGCAGCGGTGCGTCCGATACGGGCTACGGCATGGGGGCTGCGGTCGGCGATGTCGATGGCGACGGAGACGTCGATCTCTACGTCACGAACCTCGCTGCCAATACCCTCCTGCGAAACACCGGAGGCGGAACGTTTCAGGACATCACGGTGGAGAGCGGTACCGGCGAGAAACTCTGGAGCTCGAGCGCGGCCTTTTTCGATCCGGATCGTGACGGCGACCTGGACCTCTTCTGTGTCAACTATCTCTTCTGGTCGGTCGGTGGCGAGCGCGTTTGTTACGTGCAACCCCTGGGCGAGACGTACTGCGGACCCAAGGCCTACGACAGCCCGGCGCCGGACACGCTCTATGCGAACCAGGGCGATGGGAGCTTCGAGAACATCTCCGGCGGGGCCGGCCTCCTGCGGAGTTTCGGCAACGGTCTTGGCATCGCCTGCGCCGACTTCGACGTCGATGGCAAACCCGATGTCTTCGTCGCCAACGACGGCAACCTGGATCAGTTGTGGATCCAGACCGAGTCCCTGGTTTTCGAGGATCAGGGGGTTGCCTTCGGTTGCGGAGCCGACATGGATGGTCGTATCAAGGCCGGGATGGGGGTCTCCGTGGGCGACCTCGACGACGATGGCGACGAGGACCTCATGGTCGTCAATCTCGACAACGAACCGGACTCGCTCTTTCTGAACCAGCGCACGCACTTCGTCGATCGCACGGCCGTCTCCGGGCTCAAGGGCGCGACGCAATCCTACACACGTTTCGGCGTGGGCTTCCCCGACCTGGACAACGACGGCATCGTGGATCTGTACCTGGCCAACGGACGCGTCGCCTTGCGCGCGGAGTCGTACGCCGATGATCCGTTGGCGGAACCGAATCTGCTCTTTCGTGGGGTCCTGTCGGGTGGCAGAAAATTCGTGGGTTTCGAGGAAGTCCTACCCCGGGGAGGGACCACCGAAGAGCTCATCGCCACGAGCCGGGCGGCGTGTTTTGGCGATGTCGATGGGGACGGCGGTGTCGACATCCTGGTCGTGAACAAGGACGCCCCCGCGTACCTGCTGATGAACCGGGTACCCCAGCGGGGGAACTGGATTCGCGTGCGCGCGCTGGATGCCAGAGGTTCCGATGCAATCGGAGCCGTCATCGAGATCACCCTGGGCGCTCGTTCCGTGATGCGGGTGGTACGCAGCAGCTACAGCTACCTCGCTGCCAGTGATCTCGCCGTGCACTATGGGCTGGGCACTCATGCGCAAGCCCGCTCGGTCAAGGTGCGCTGGCTCGATGGCGAGCAAGAGGACTTCGGAGCACTTTCCGCCAACCGGGAATGGGAGTTGCGCCGGGGCGCGGGGGCCGGCCGTTAGGCGGCACCTGCGGCTGTCACGACGTGGCTCTCAGCTTCTCGTGCCGCTCGAGCTCGGGTTGCTTCTGACGAAGACCCGCTTCGGGGTCGGTCGCTGGTTCAAACGTTGCAGAAATTTCCAGAACGACAACCAAACGGGAAACAAACGCGAGTGTCGGTGGCGCAAGTAAGGTAGCGGTTCGTGGCGCGGGGCCTTGGAACTGACTTGCATGCTCATGGGCTCCCTTACGACGAGTCCGGCGGCGACTTTCAGATCGAATCCGGTTTTTTTGGTTCGAGTTATTGGGCGTGCCTTCGAAACCCGCGTAGGTGTGCCCCCAGCGCGGAGCTGGGTTAGGCTCTGTGGATGCTGGCCATCGTTAGGGAGGTACCGCGCAGTGTCGTCGATGGGGAGCGCACTCATATCGAACGAGAGCCCATCGATCTCGACCTGGCGCGCAAGGAGCATCGCCTTTACACAGAGGCCCTTGCGAATCTCGGATGTGAGATCGTCTCGCTTCCGGAGCTGCCATATCTTCCCGATTCCGTTTTCGTCGAGGACACCGCCTTGGTTCTCGACGAACTGGCGCTTCTCACGCGTCCCGGTGCGGCTTCGCGGCGGCCCGAGGTCGATGCGATCGCCCCGGTACTTGCCACGTATCGAGCCGTGCAGCGGATCGAGGCTCCCGCGACGTTGGATGGCGGAGACATTTTGCGATTCGGGAAAAAGATCTTCGTCGGGCTCAGCTCCCGCTCGGGCCCGGAAGGCGTGAGGGCTCTCGCCGATATCCTGGAACCGAGGGGATACGCGGTCGAAGGTGTTTCGTTGCACGACTGTCTGCACCTGAAATCAGCGGTTTCCGTCGTCGCTCCGGACACGCTGCTCGTCCAGCCCCAATGGGTCGACTCCGGAGCCTTCGACGCGGCTCGGATCCTGCACGTCGATCCCGATCCTGCCGAGTGCTTTGCGGCGAACGCCGTGTACTGCGGCGAGCGAGTCCTGCTCGCCGATGCATTCCCACGCACGCGCGAGCGGCTCGAAGGTGTCGGCCTCGAGGTCGTCTCGGTGCCTGCCGGACAGCTGGCCAAGGCCGAGGGCGGTGTCACATGCTGCTCGCTGCTCCTGGGCAGGAGCTGACGGTACCGCCGCAGCCCGTGCTCCAGCATTCAGGTGGGAATGCCGAAAGCTAGGGACGTGAATTCCAATCCGGCAACTCCTTTCCCGGCCATGTCCCGGGCCTTCGTGGATCAGGACGACATCGACGCGGTGGTCGAGGCCTTGCGCGGTGCGCGGCTCAGCGACGGCCCCTGTGTGCGTGTCTTCGAGGAAGCCCTACGCAAGCAGTCGGGGGCGTCCCAGGCCATCGCCACTTCGAGTGGGAGCGCGGCTCGGCATGCGCTGTATCACGCCCTCGGCGTCGGAGTGGGACGTTGTGTACTCACCTCGGCCAGCGCGCCTGCTTCGACGGCACTGTCGGCGCAGATTTCCGGGGGAGAGGTGGAGTTCATCGACATCGATGCGCATACGGCCAATATCAACGTCACCCAGCTCGAGCGCCGTCTGGCCGAGGGTCCGATCCCGCATGTTGTCACGCTGGTGCACTCGGGGGGGTTGCCCTGCGACATGGAGTGGATCCTTGCCTTGCGCAAACGCTACGACTTCGAGCTGGTCGAGGACGGTGCTTACGCCTTCGGTGCGCGCTATCGCGTGGAGGGCCGCTGGTATCGCATCGGTGAACACCCGGATGTCCGCGCGGCGATTCTTTCCTTCAACAGTGAGCAGCAGATCACCACCGGTGAGGGAGGGGCGATCCTGACCTCGGACACCGCCCTCGCGGAGAAGCTCCGACGCCTGCGTTCGCACGGGATGGACTCCAGCCTCGACGTCCATGCCATCGAGGAACCCGGTGGCCCCAGCGAGCTCGGATTCAACTACCGCATGAGCGAGTTGCAGGCCGCCCTCGGTACGAGTCAGCTGAAGAAGCTCCCGGAGTTCATCGCGGCCCGACGAGAGATCGCGATGCGCTACATGGACGAGCTGGTCGACTTCGAGTTTCTCAACGCCGGGGGGCTCGATCGTGAACATGCTTACGGCCGCTTCGTCATTCGCACCCATGGTTCCGAGCGCGAGGCCCTTTTGTATTTTCTGCGGGAGCGCGGTGTGTGGACGGAGCCGGTGGACTTTGCCCTGCCCCAGGCGCCATGGTTCCGAGCTCGAACCGGAGGGAGCTCCTTCCCGGTCGCCGAGGCCCATGCCCTGCGGGCCCTCGCCCTGCCGATCTGCCCCGCGCTGTCCGAAAGCGAACAGGCTCGTGTGATCCACGGCCTGTGCGAGTGGCGCGCCCTGGCCCGTCGCGCCGGGTAGTCGATCGCAAGACGGGGCGCAGTTGCTAACCTGCGTCCATGAAGACGCTCGGTACTCGGCTCTGGCCGCTTCTCCTGACCCTCTCGCTGACCGCGAACGCCTCCGAGGAAGATCTGCGCACGCACTACGACGTGGGGGCATACGACCTGCAGCTCGCGGTTCGACCGGACACGAAGACCCTGGAGGGTGTGGTTGCGATCACTGCCACCGTCACCGCGGGCACGCTGGAGAGCTTCGTCGTCGATCTGAACTCGCTCCACGAAGTGATTGGCGTGCGGGATGGTGTGGGTGGTTCGCTGGAGTTTCGTCATGCGGACGATGTACTCGCGATCCGGCTTGCCGCGCCCGTGGCCAAGGGCGCCGAGTTGACCGTGCGTGTGCACTACAAGGGTCAACCGAAGGGCGGCAACTTCGACGGTTTCCACTGGGAGCGCTCGGCCGCCGGCGAGCCCTGGATCAGCACTTCGTGCCAGGGGCTCGGCGCACACTACTGGTATCCGTGCAAGGCGAGCTTCTTCCACGCGGACGACAAACCCGAACGCGTTTCCATGGCCATCACGTGCCCCGCGAAGCTATACGGTGTCAGCAACGGCAAGTTGCTGGGTATCGCGGAGGGTGGACCGGAGTGGTTCGACGTCGAAGATGCATCCGCCTGGAAGACCTATCGCTGGCGGCACGACTATCCGCTCGAGACGTACGCGGTCACCTTGAACGTCGGGCCTTACGTCGTCGTCGAGGACCAGCTGGAACTGCCGGGCATCGACAAGCCGGTGCCCTACGCGTACTACGTGCTGCCCGAGAACGCCGAAAAGGCGGCTTTGCAATTCCAGGATGTTCCCGAGCTGTTGAAGATCTTCTCCGATGCCTTCGGTCCCTATCCCTTCCCGGAATCCAAGTTCGCCCTCGTCGAGACGAACTTCTGGGGCATGGAACACTCCACCGCGGTCGCCTACGGCTCGAGCTATCCCGCGTGGCGCAAGGCCAATGGAGAGGCGGACCCTTACGAGGATCGCAACAAGTGGTTCGACTTCATCCTCGTGCATGAGGTCGCCCACGAGTGGTGGGGGAACGCGGTTTCCGCACAGGACTGGGGACATTTCTGGATCCACGAAGGGCTCGCTTCGTACGCCGAGGGCGTGTATGTCGAGATGACGCAGGGACGTAAGGCCGCGGATGCGTACTTCCAGGAGGTGGGCCGACGGGTTCCTGGAAATCGGGGGCGTCTCTATCGCAGAGACCACCTCGATTCGAAGAGCGCGTACGACGTCTTGATGTACGACAAGGGCTCGGTGGTGATGCACGCCGTGCGCCACTACATCGACAACGATCCAACGTGGTGGCGTGTCTTGAGGGGCTTCCAGGCAGAGTTCCGCTATGGCAATGCCACGACCGAGCACTTCCGCGATGTGCTGATCAAGGAAACCCGGCGTGACTGGGGGCGTTTCGTCCGGGAGTGGATTTATGGTGAGGGCACGCCCGCGCTCACGATCCGTTTCCTGACCAGCGAGGAGGGCACCTATTGCGAGGTCGAGAACGTCCGTGGCCAGTTCCTGGTCCCGCTCGATCTCACCTGGACCGAGGGCCGACCGCGGCGGGTTCGCTTCTGGGTCGAGCCCGGTGTTCACCAGTTCCGGATACCCTGCGCCTCTCGCCCCGCGGATCTGCGTCCGATATGGCTCGAACGTCTTCCGGGGGACCATACGGTCGAAAAGAGCCGCGAAAACGGGCAAAACGACGACCGCTAAGTCCTTTTCGGGCCCGGAGAAGGGGACGAAATGCGCATTTTTGTCGGCGCACCCTTGATGAGGGAATCGGAATCCCTATCTCCGTATCTGACAAGGACCTCCGAATTTGCTTTGCGCGTGGATTGGCCACGGGCGAGCCCACCGATTCCTAGTTGCGCCCCATGTATCCCTCACCGTGCGTCCGCCCGCTTGCTGCCCTCTCCCTGTGCCTCCTCTTCGCCGCCTGTAGCGGCGGCGGTGGGGATGGGGGACTGGGGTCCCAGAATCCCATAACCCCGCCCCCGGGGAGCGTCTCACCGCCGTACACCACCGGTCTGCTCGCTGCTTCGGCGGCGTCCGAGATGGTCTTTCTCCACTGGAAGCTGCCGAGCGCGGGATTCGAGGCGGCGCTCTACATGAGCGAGGGCGCGGCCCAGCTCTATGACACGGCCCCGATCGTCGAGGGGATTGCCGGCAGCGGAATGGAGTTCGCCGGTTTGCTCGACGGCACGACCTACTTCTTCGGTCTCGGCGTGCGCGAGATAGGGGCGATGGACTATGTGCGCGCGGGCGTCGTGCTGCGCGCGCGTCCGGGCCAGCCGTACTACGTCGATGCTGACGCCGATCCCGACCTGGCTGACGGCATGGGACCGGGCACGGCCTTTGTCGATCTTGCAGCCGCCCTCGTCCAAGCCCAGCAAGACGGAATCGGGAACGTCCTGGTCAAGTCGGGCACGTACGCCGCTCACGAGCTGGAGGTGGACGTGAACGTCCACATCTACGGTGGTTTCGACGACACCTTCCAGCTCTCGAATCGCGATCCCCAGGACGTGGCGCAGCAAACCCTGGTCGTGGGGGGAGACGGCGCCGTGGCCTTCAACCTGCGTACCGTCGGCACCTTGGTCGAACCCGCCATTCTCGACGGCTTGTCGATCCGCAGTACCGGCGCCGGCCTCGTGGGCATCGAGATCGATGGCATCGAGGCCGAGCTTCGTTGTCTCTCGATCGGCAACTTTCGCCACCACGGCATCCGCATCCGCAACTCATCCATCACCGAAGAGCTCGATGTTCAGATTTCTGACTCGATGGTGAGCGGCAACGGAACCGATGGACTGTCCCTCGCTGGAGCCTTCGACTTGCGTGTGTACGGCTGCTCCTTCAATAGCAACGGTCAGGAAGGCCTCGAATGCAACGCGATCCAGGGCATCGGGTTCAAGCGTTCGAGGGTTCTCATCGAGGGTAGCCGCTTCTTCGGAAACGGCACGGATGGGCTCGACATCGATCTGGCTGCCGTGGATCCGCCGAACGGTCCTTCCGGGTTCGACGTCGATATCCGCGGTTGTCGCTTCGAGCGCAACGGCGTCAACGGACTCGTCGTCGATCATGACTTCGAGGCAGTTCAAGGTTACGACGCCAACATCATCGTGCGCGAAAGCGTCGCCCGCGCGAACCGTGGACGCGGCATGAGCATCGATTCCGATGGTGTAGGCTCGACGCTGATCCATCGCTCGCTCGCAACGGCGAACGGCCAAGAAGGCTTCTTCGTGCAATCCGAGGGCATCACCGGGTTCGCGATTCTCTCGGCCTCCGCAGCCACAGCCAACCAGGGAGCGGGCGCGCGATCCGCGGGTGGAGCCAAGCCCATCCTCGCGACGCATTGCGTATTCGCGGGCAACCTCGTCGGCGGGTTACACAACAACGTCGTGGAAGGTACGTCGGCCTCCAGCATCGCCTACCTGCAACGCGAACCCTGGTATCAGGTGCGCACGGCAGGCACGGTCGAGGTGAACCAGACCACCCTCAGCACCTTTGTCGAGGTGCCGGAGTTCTTCACCCGAGCCATCGGCCATGACGGCAACCGCATTCGAGTCGAGGATCCCTCGGGAATCGCCCCTGGATCCGTACTCGAGTTGGCCGACGACGGTATCGAGTACATCGTCATCAACGTTTTCAACGGCGAGGTTTCGTTGAGCCCCGAACCGCCCCCGCTGACCTTACCGGCCACCGTGGCGATCCACCCGCCGGGGTTGGGCGTGGACGAGGACTATCGACTCCCCGTGGGCTCGCCGGCCCGCGATGCGGGGCTCTTTGAGCCGATGGCAGACTCCGTCGATGCGGGTATCTTCAGCTCGCCCGACCCGGGTGATCCCGGAGTCGGCGTCGAAGTGGCCTCGGAGCTCTTCTATCCCACCGATACCGTTCCCTCGCTATCCGGTGGCCTGCCTCGCAACGCGGCTCTAGAGATCAAGTTCAACCGCGAGGTGGCGTCCAGTGCGGTGCTGCTCGGCCGGGTCCGGGCCGTAACAGCCGATGGAACCGAGATTCTCGCGGGGCTGATGTCGGTCGGGGACGAGCTGATCCTGATCCCGCCCGATGGCGATTGGGGGCCGCGGAACTTCGTGGTCGAGTTGCACGTGGGCCTCGCGGCCGGCGATGGTGCGACGCTCACGACGCCGATGACTCTTCCGATTCGGGTTCGCTGATCTCCGTTCCGCTGCTGCTTCGGGCTACGGTTTCCTGAGGAGCGACTCCGCGAGATCCGCTACGTCCTCCGCGCACGCGTGGGACAGTGTGATCCCGCAGCCTCCGTGGCCGTAGTTGTGGATCACAAGACGTTCGCCAAGGCGTTCCGCTTCGAGTCGGACCGTGCTGCGGCCCGGTCGTAGTCCCACGCGGGTTTCGAGGACCTCGACGTCCATGAGCGTAGGTTCCACGCTCGTGCAACGCTCGACGATGCGCGGAACCTCGTCGGGATCGGGTTCGAGGGACCACTCACCGTGGTCCTTCGTGCCGCCCAGGATCAAGTCGTCGCTGCGCACGACCACGTATCCGAAACTGCCGTCCGAGCGTTCGAACACACAAGAGCGCCCGACATCCGCGCGGGCCGTGCGGACGACCTGGCCGCGGATCGGATAGAGCTCCGCATCGTTCGACAGCTCTCGCGCGCCGAGGCCGGTGCATTGAACGACGATGCGATGGGCCTCGGTCTCCTCGAGTGATGTGACCTCGCGTACATCGATGACCCCACCCATGCGCTCGATCTCACCCACGAGCCAGGGCAAGTACTTCGGCGTCTCGATGACTGGAATGTGCATGCTCCAGGCATGGGCGAAGCCATCCTCGGTGTTCGTCCGTGTCGCGAAGCCCTCGACGTGTCGGGTCCATTCCGGCAGGGGACGATCCTCGTCCGCGAGGTCATCACAACGCTGGAAGCGTATTCCGGTGCGCGGATCTCTCGCGAGTTCCGTGAACGTTCGCAGCGAGCGCAGGCTCCAGGCGGTGACCTGGTCGAGGGGCTGGGCTTCGAAGGGATACCAGATTGCGGCGGCGACCCCCGAGGTGGTCGCCAGAGGCTCATCACGGGTCCATATGCGAACCAGGTGCCCACGCTTCGCCAGCTGCCAGGCGCTCGTCAGACCGGAGATGCCGGCTCCAAGAACGAGGATCTCCATGGGGGAGATTCTACGACCGTGTGGATCCACCCGAGCACAGCCCCTGGGTTTGAAGGATTGTGGCCAAGAAAAGCACCCGCCCCGGCGTTGGTGGCGGGCGTAGGCGTTCTATCCTCTGGATGCCGAATCGTTCACGCCCGCACATTGGCTCACGAAGGTAGCTCCCATGTTGCTTCTTGCCCTTTCCACGCTCGCCCTCTCCGCGTCACTCGGCGCCAACGCTCAGGATCGAAAGGAACCGCGTCCTGTCGAATCGACGATCGACGAGGTGACGATCTACGGCGGTTCGGCCTCCGTTCGGCGCAAAGCCGTCGCCCCAGCGGGGGATGGCAAGCTGGTCCTTCAGGGGCTGCCCTTTGACCTGGATTCGGCCAGCGTTCGCGTCCGCACCGAAGGGGGAGAAATCGTCGGCGTCGAGGTACGTGATCGTGTACAGGAAAACGTAGTCGATCCGCGCTCCAAGGCCTTGCGCGAGGAGATCCGGGCGCTCGAACGCACGCTGGAGGGCCTCGACGACGATGGCAAACTGGCCGAGACGATGCGCGAGCACTTCGCGCGGCTCTTGCTCGAAGTGGAACGCAACCAACGAGGCGAGGTCAGGGAAGGACGTGTCGACACGGAGGCCTGGGAGAAGAACTACGAGTACCTGCGCGGCAAGTTGCGTGCGGTGATGGCCGAGCGCCGCGGGATCGGACACGAGATCGAAAGCCTGCGCATACGGCTGAACGACATGCGCCTCGAGCTCGGCCGCTTCGAAGGCCCTGGAAATAAAGGCGGCGTGCGGCTCAAGGACGTGATCGTCGACATGATCGATCTCGAGGGCCAGGGCGGTCTGCTCGAGGTGGAGTACGTGGTCAACAACGCCGGGTGGCAGCCGTACTACGACCTGCGCGCCAAGAAGGATCTCTCGAAGGTCGAGCTGGCGTATCGTGCACGCGTCTGGCAACGCAGTGGCGAGGACTGGAGCGATACCAGCATCGTCTTGTCGACGGCCCAACCCCAGCGCGGTGCCCAGGGGCCCGACCCGCGTCCGATCTGGCTCTCGCTGACCAATCCCTCAGCTCCCAAGCGCAAGGCTAAGGCCCTGGAAGGCCTGGGATACAGCGTCGGCGCCGCCGCGGCCCCGCCGATGGAGGCGCGGCGGGCCGTTTTCGCGGAGGTTTCCTCGGAGGGCCTCTCCGCGCGCTTCCGCCTCCCGCGCCGTGAGACGATCGAATCGCGAAACGAGCCCACGACCGTGCTGATCGGCCGGAGCGATCTCGAACTGAGTCCGGAACACTACGTCGTGCCGGCCCTCGACCTGACGGTCTGGTTGCGCGCCAAGGCGAAGAACGAGAGCCCCTGGGTGATGTTGCCCGGTCAGGCCGCCGTTTACTTCGGAGCGGACTTCGTCGGGCATGCGCAGCTCGAGGCGGTGCAGGTCGATCAGGAATTCACCCTGCACCTGGGGGCCGATCCCGGTCTGATCGTGCAGCGCACCCTGCTCGAGGGAATGCGCGAGGGGTCGGGCCTCTTCTCGTCGAAAGCGACGCTCAGCGAAGCCTGGCGCATCGAGGTCGAGAACGCGGGTGCCTTTAGTGCCAACCGGGATGGAACGGTCGAGTTGATCGTTCACGAGGTGCTCCCGCGAGCGCAGGACGATCGCATCCAGGTGAACCTGAAGGAAACCCAGCCGAAGCTCGCGACCAGTGAACGCTGGAAGAAGGAGAGCGAGGAGAAGGGGGTCTTGACCTGGCTCCTGCGCATCGCGCCCAAGACCAAGAAGACGATCCAGTTCCGGACCGAGATCGACTATCCGGAGAAGATGAAGCTGATCCGGCGTTGAGGCGGGACTTTTCCTGAAACCGAGGAGCAGGCCGTGAGTCAGGGGGGTGGTGGCAAGCTTCCGCTCCTTACCTGTTCTCTCTCTGCCGGGCCGTCCTCGCTTGCGATGGGCGGTCCGGCTCTTGTGCTGGGTCCTTTTCACCTCGGGCCATGCTGGCGATTTCGATGAGCTGAAGGCCCAGCTGCGCCTGCGCGACAAGTGGGAACGCAAGAGTGCCGTCGAAGGCCTTGCGCGTCTAGGGACGCCGCGGGCCTGGGAACTCGTGATCGAAGCCTTGCAGGATGAACGCGGCGAAGTGTCCGACACGGCGCAGTGGGTCCTCGGCGAGCTCACGGATCGGAAGCTCATCGCCAAGCTGGCGCGGCGTGATGGATTGACGTCGAAGGACCCGTGGATTCGGGAACGGACGACCGAACTCTTCGGGCGTCTTGTCGCGGCCAACGATATAGACCCCTTGCTCGGCCAGCTGGACGACCGCGAGGTGCGCGTGCGCCAGGCGGCACTCCTCGCCCTCGGCACCCGGATACGTGCCGGTCAACTCGAAGGCGGGGACGCGAAACGGATTGCCAAGTACCTACGTGTGCGATACGCCTCGGACCGGGACCCCCACGTTCGAGGGCAGGCGCTGGCCGTCCTGTGTGCCTCCGGTGAAGCCGATGAGATGGAACGCTTCGACATCCTGCGCAAGTCCGCCCGCAATCGCGAGGCGGCCGTGCGGGCCGTGACTGCCACGCTCCTTCTGGACGTCGAGGACGATTCCCTGCACGAGGGAAGGTTCGTTCTCCTGGGCAAGCTCGTCGAGGACTCGGCTCGCGTGGTGAGAGCCAAGGCCATCGAGACCTGCGCTCGGATTGCGTGCAAGCATGCCGCTGGACTGCTCATCGAGCGGATCGGGCACGAAGCGAATGCGCGCCTGCGGCGCCGCATCGTACAGCTCCTGCAGAAGATCTCGGGAACCAAGCACCGTGAGGACCCACGTCCCTGGCAGGCCTGGCTCCAGCGGCTTCCCGAGGACTGGAAAGGGCGCTATGTGGGCAATTTTCGCCTCGACGTGGCCGGGAAGGACGCGCGGGGCAGGTTGCGCTCGGCGGTGACCCCGGCCTTGCCGGTTCTCTCGGACCGCCTCAGTTTTCTGATCGATCTGTCCGGTTCGATCTGGCAGGTACGCTCGGACGGCAAGACGAAGAAAGAGAAGGTCGACGAAAAACTACGTGAGGCCTTGGGGCGTTTGCCCGAGGACGCCCGATTCAATGTCATCCCCTTCACCTCGCATCCGCTTCCTTGGAAGGAACGGCTAATGAAGGCGAATCGGCGCAACGTCGCCATGGCCTTGCGTTCTTTCGAAGACCTGCGCGAAAGTGGTAGCGGGAACATCTGGGACGCGATTCAGCTGGCTCTCCAGGATCCCGAAACCGACACCCTGATCCTCCTCACCGACGGCGCGCCCACGGGCGGTCGTCGGCATCGGCTCGAGCTGATACTGCCGATGCTCTTGCACCAGAACGCGACCCGTGGCGTGACATTCGACGTGGTGTTGGTCGGCGCTTCGCGCAAGTTGGAGAACTACTGGCGAACACTTGCGGAAGGCTCGGGTGGAGCGCTCGTGTCGATCGAGCTGTAGCCGGACATGCTCTTGGCTTGCTCTCCCCGGGGGCCAGGCGTCAGGATAGGGGCATGAACCGAGCCCTTTCCCGCGAGGCCGTTCGTGAGCTGGACCGAAGAGCGATCGAGGAGGTCGGTGTCCCGTCCCTCTTGCTCATGGAGAACGCCGGACGCGCCGTGGCCGACGAGGTCGCAAAGCACCTCGCGGGCGAGGGGTGCCTTTGCCTCTGTGGTCCAGGCAACAACGGTGGTGACGGCCTCGTGATCGCACGTACGCTCTGGAATCGGGGGTGCGAAGTCCGGGCGGTCTTTCTCGGGGATGAAGAGCGCTTGGAACGCTGCAGCGTGGACGTGCAGACGAATGCGCGACTCTGGCGCGCCCTCGGGAAGGAGCTCGAGCTCGTCGCACCGGACGACGGGGTCGGGCACCTGCGCGAGGCACTCGGCGGATGGAGGCCGGATGTGATCGTCGACGCGCTGTTCGGAACGGGGTTGTCGCGATCGTTGTTGGCACCCTGGGCCGACATCGTGAACGCTGTCAACCAGAGCGAAGTGTCGGTCGTTGCCGTCGACTTGCCCAGCGGTTTGGATGCGGACACGGGGCTCGTCCTGGGCGCCGCGGTACGCGCCAAGGCGACCGTCAGCTTCGTGGCGCCGAAGCTCGGCTTTACCCTCGGTGCCGGGCCTGAGTACTGCGGCACCATCCACGTGGCCGAGATCGGGATCCCGCGTTTTCTCTATGAGTCATGAGTCGTCGTAGCTAGCGACTTCTTGGCGCGCAAGAATCAGGGCCCCATCGCCTTTGGGGAGGGCCGTAGGCCCGTTGGGCCGACAGCTACAACTCGGGATGCTTTTCGTGGTGGCTCGTCGCGGCTTGCCAGGCCCGGACCACGGCGATCAGGTCCGTTTCGCCATCTAGCTGGCCCGTGAAGGAGATGCTGTAGGGGGTGCCGTCCGCGTTGAAGCCGCAGGGGGCGACGAAGCTCGGGTGACCGGTCAGGTTCGTCGTGGTCAGAAGCCCTGAGGCGAAGCTGGGATGGACGATGGCGCGCACCTCTTTGATCGCGTGGTCGAACTCCTGTATCAGCAGGGTGCGTAGGCGATTGGCCCGAATGTAATCGACGGCCGGAATCAGCTGTGCGTGGCGAAAGACGTTGGGCCATGCGCGCCGGATCTGCCGCGTGAGCTCGTCGTCCTTTCCCGAGCGCACGAAGTCATCGAAGGCGGCGCCGGCTTCGGCGGTGAGGATGATGGTCATTTCGCTGACGGGATAGCGTGTGAGCTCGAGCGTTACGAGCTCGGCTCCGAGGCCTTTGAGGTCCTCGAGGACGGCGCGAAAGTCGGCGCCCTGGGCGCCGTCGAAGGCGCCCTTCGGGACGCCGATCTTCCAGCCTCGAATGTCGTGTGGCGCGTTTGGATCGAATGCCGCATCGCGTGTGGAGGGGTCGCGAGCATCGTGGCCCGCGATGGCCTCGAAGACGAGTGCCGCGTCCTCTGCGGAGCGACAGAGTGGACCCAGCTTGTCCATCGACCAGGACAGGGCCATGGCACCGTGGCGACTGACGCGTCCGAAGGTGGGGCGCAGGGACGAGTTTCCGCAGCGCGTCGAGGGGGACACGATCGAGCCCAGGGTCTCCGATCCGATGGCGAAGGGCACACAACCCGCGGCCACGGCCGAGGCCGAACCCGCCGACGACCCGCTCGAGCCTTGTTCGAGTTTCCAGGGGTTGCGCGTCGTGCCACCGAACCAAACGTCGCCCCAGGCCAGGGCACCGAGCGTGACCTTGGCGATCAGCACGGCGCCGGCCCTGTCGAGACGCTCGACGGTCGCGGCGTCGTAGTCGAGCACCTGATTCTGGTAGGGCTTTGCACCCCATGTCGTTGGATATCCCTTGACCGCGAGCAGGTCCTTCGCGACCCACGGGATGCCGTGCAAGGGGCCGCGCCAGTGGGGTGGATCCGCGCCTAATTCGCGATCGCGTTCGCGCGCCTGGGACAGGGCACGTTCACGGGTCAGGGTGATGACAAAGTGCAGCTTCTCGTCCAGACGCTCGAGGCGTGCGAGGAACATCTCGGTCAGCTCGACGCTGGTGATCTTCTTGGCGAGGAGCAGCGACGACAGCTCGTGAATGCCCGCAAAGGCCAACTCCTCGAGGTTTTCGGGTCGCGACACGTCGGTCCCGATCTTCGGGATCGCAACCGGTTGGATGGACACGGAGCTGGGCGTGGCTTTTCCTCGTGCTCGGCGAGGTGCCGCTACGAGCTCCCGCGGTTCGAAGACCAGTGCCGGACGCACCCCATTGTCGAGCGGGATCTTGCGCAGCGCTTCGAACTCCGAGAGGCGCTCGCTGACGTCCGCGAGCATCAGTTCGAGTTCCGCCTCGGTGTATTCGAGTCCGAGTAGTTCGGCGGCCATGCCCACCTCGAGCGGTCCGAATTCGGGGTCCGAGTCCTGGGCGGAAAGACCTGGCGTGAGACTGGTCAGACTGAGAAGGAGGGCGGTCAGCATGGGGCTGTGGGGCGGAGGCCTGGCCAAGTTCGGGGATCGGGTCTGCCCATCCTAGCAGCGACCCGGGAGGGCGATTCTGTTAGAACACCCCGCCCGTTTCCCGCCCACCCCCGAGAGGCCCGCCCGGAGCCCTCCCACGATGAGTTTTTCCGACCCCCAGACCCTCGATAACGGCAAGGCGAACTATGCCGTCGAGGGCGGCATCGCCCTCATTCGCCTGACCAATCCGCCGGCCAACGGCTACTCCTACGAGATGATGCGCGATCTCGACGAGGCAATCCTCAAGGCGCGCTTCGACGATGCCGTGCAGGTCATCGTGATCGCTGGTGAAGGCGAGAAGTTCTTTTGCGCCGGTGCGGACATCTCGATGCTGAACGACGTCACGCCCAGCTTCAAGTACGCCTTCTGCATGCACGCCAACGAGACGCTCTTGCGCCTCGAGCATACGCCGAAGCTCGTGATTGCGGCCCTCGGCGGACACTGCGTCGGTGGCGGACTGGAGATCGCCTTGGCCTGTGATCTGCGCATCGCGCGCAAGGGGTCGGGGCGTTGCGGCTTGCCCGAGATTGCGCTGGGCGTCCTGCCCGGGACCGGAGGCACCCAGCGCCTGGCACGCGTTCTGGGCAAGGCCAAGTCGATCGAGCTCATGGCCCAAGGCGAGCTGTTCGATTACGCGACGGCAGAAGAGCTCGGGTTGGTCAGCCGTTCCTTCGAAGCGGAGGACGACACAGCCTTCATGGCTCAGATCTTCGAATACGCGGGCTCTTTTTGCACACCGAACAAGGCGGCGCTCAGCGTCGGCAGCATCAAGCGTGCCGTGCAGACAGGCCTCGAGATTCCGCTGGAGAGCGGCTTGGCTCTCGAACGTGAGTTGCAGGCCAAGCTCTTCGCTTCGGAGGATGCCAAGGAAGGCATCGCCGCCTTCGTCGAAAAGCGCGAGGCCCAGTTCAAGGGACGCTGATTCGATGAGCAGCGACTCGAGCAGCATGCAAGCCGCACGCCTTCACTCCCACGGAGGGCCCGAGGTCTTGAAGGTCGAGGAGATCGCGCGTCCCCAGCCCGGGCCGGGCGAAGCTCTCGTTCGTGTCCTCGGCGTTTCGATCAACCACCTGGATCTCTGGGTGCGACGCGGCATGCCGGGCGTGAAGATTCCCTTCCCCCGTATCCTCGGTTGCGACGGGACCGGGGAAGTGGTCGCACTGGGGCCGGATGCCGAAGGACCCGCGCTCGGGACGAAGGTCGTCATCGAACCGGGCATGAGCTCCGGGAACTCGCCCCAGGATGCGGCGGGTCTGGATCACTTTGCGCCGGACTATTCGATCCGAGGCGAGCACTGCGATGGGCTCGACTGCGAATACGTGTGTGTGGAGACGCGCTATCTGTTGGCGCTGCCCGATAGCCTGGATCCCGTCGCGGCAGCCGCGGTCCCGCTGGTGTTCTTGACGGCCCACGGGATGCTCGTGACACGGGCCCAGCTGCAGGCCGGTGAATCGGTTCTGGTTCTCGGGGGTGCCAGTGGAGTGGGTTCGGCGGCGATTCAGATCGCGAAGAACCTGGGCGCGCGGGTCATCGCCAGCGCAGGTAGCGAAGAGAAACGTAGCCTCGCGCGCGAGCTTGGTGCCGACGAAGTCATCGACCACCGCGACGAGGAATGGGGCAAAAAGGTCAAGGCCTGGACCGAGCGTCGCGGTGTCGACGTGGTTTTCGAGCACGTCGGGCCGGCGACCTGGAAGAGCTCGATGGCGGTCCTTGCGCGCAACGGACGCCTGGTGACGTGCGGAGCCACGACCGGCCCCATGGTGCAGATCGCCCTGCCGCACCTGTTCATCAAGAACCAATCGATACTGGGATCGACCATGGGGCCGCGCAGTGTCCTGCCCGAGATTTTCGACAAGGTCGCGAGCGGTGCGTATCGAGCGGTCGTGGATCGCGTCATGGGGCTTTCACAAATCGCCGAAGGCCACGAGCTACTGGAGAATCGCTCCGTCGTCGGCAAGATTGTGCTCGAGCCAGGGAAGTAGAAGACCAGGAACTGGAAGCAAGGAACCAGAAGCAGAGAAGGAAATGATGAAGGCAGAGGAGATCCAAAAAGCAGCCGTGCTCGGTGCCGGGACAATGGGGCACGGAATTGCCCAGGTCATGGCCCTCGCGGGAATCGAGACCCGTCTGTACGACGTTGCTCCCGAGGGGCTCGAGAAGGCGCTCGTCAGCGTGAAGAGCAACCTGGACAAGGGGGTCGAACGCGGCAAGGTCGATGCGGCCGGTCGGGATGCCGCACTCTCGAACCTGAAGACCACCGACGATCTGAGCGCAGCGCTGGCTGGCGTGGATGTCGTCGTGGAAGCGGTACCCGAACGACTCGATCTCAAGCAAGGGCTCTTCAAACGCCTCGGTGAACTGCCGGATAACGTCCTTCTGGCAACCAACACCTCGTCGCTACCGGTCACGGACATTGCCCAGGCCGCGGCGAAGCCCGAGCGCGTCCTGGGCATGCATTTCTTCAACCCCGTTCACATCATGAAGCTGGTCGAGGTCGTGTGCTGGGAGGGGACCTCCGAGGACTCGGTCAACTGCGCCATGGAGCTGTCGCGTCGGCTCGGCAAGGAGCCGATTCGCGTGCAGGACGCACCGGGGTTCGCCTCCTCACGGCTCGGGATCGCGATCGGTCTCGAGGCCATACGCATGGTCGAAGCCGGCGTCGCTTCGGTGGAGGACATCGACAAGGCCATGACCCTGGGCTACGGCTTTCCGATGGGCCCGTTGCGCCTCACGGATCTCGTTGGGTTGGATGTGAGGGTTGCGATCGCCGAGTACTTGCAATCGACTCTGGGCGAACGGTTCGCTGCGCCCGAGCTCCTGCGCACCAAGGTCGAGCAAGGCCATCTGGGCAAGAAGAGCGGTCAAGGATTTTACGACTGGACCTAGAAAGAAGGCAAAGTATGAACGACATCGAGTGGCCCGAAGAAGCACCCCAGAAGAAGCGCGGGATCCCGAAGTGGGTTTTGTTCGGCTGCGGAGGGGGATGCCTGCTCGCCCTGATCGTCGGTGCGATCATCGGTTTCTTTGCGTTTCGGTTCGTGAAGGACATGCAGGACCCCGCGAAGGTCTGGCCGCTCGTCGAGGAAGCGCTGCCCTTTGATGAACAGCCGGTCGATTGGGGGGTGATCGGTGGTGGCGCCTGGGGTGCCTACCAGATCATCATGATTCCTCCCGGTGGTGGCCCCGCGGCAACCCTCCACAGCTACAGCGAGGGGATGCAGCTCGACGAGCTCTTCGATCCGGATTCCTTTGCGAACAACATGCCCATGATGTCCCTCGAGGACACCGAGTCGGGCACGATCGAGATTCAGGGCCGTACCGTGCGCTGCATGCGTTTCGTGGGGCCAGAACCGGTGAATCTCGACAAGCTGCCCTCGATCAGGGTCGACCTGACGGGGGATGGAACCCGGAACGTGTGCTTCCAGATTTCCGTCAGGGGCGAGGAACCCGTGCCAGATGAGGCCCTTCAGGGAATGCTCGAGCCCTTCAACGTATGGAAGGGCAAGTAGCCTCCGATTCACCGAACAGCCCGGATAATGGACTCCCCCGAAGAAGAGATCGCCGCACCTCTCGAGCCGACCGATGCGCCGTGCCGCGAGACGACCAGCGGCGTCTTCGGCGTCGGGGTCGGCCTCCTCGCCGCCGTGGGTTGTCTCGGTGTCCTGCTGATTCCCCTGGGAGGCAGCGAGGATGCCGAGCTGCGAGCCAAGGAGCTTTTTGGCGAGAGCCTTCTGCCCTTCGGGCTCGAGGTGCAAAGCGCAGCCAAGCTTCCCACGGGGGACGTCATGCTCCAGCTCGAACGTCCCTGGGGTGTGCAGGACGTCGGTCCGGACGAGGTTCTTCTGATCGAGTACAAGAGCATGTCCGGCCTGTCGGTGCTTTTTTCGGGCGGCGAGGACCCGAAGGAGAAGATGAAGGAGTGGCTGAAGGAACCGACCTTCGAGTGGAAGGCATTCCTCGAACACGATGAGATTCGCTGGGGCGAGTGGCGTTCGAAGTTCGCCCGCGTGCGTCACTTCGAGGAAGGCGGCAAGTGGACCGAGTCGGCGCGCGTCGATCTGTCCCAGACCAATCGCCCCCTGGCACTGATGGCCATGTGGGGCGAGAAAGAGCAGGTCAACAAGGAGGAGTTGATCGAGATCCTGAACCGTATCGTGATGCTGGTCGAGGAGGAGGACTAGCGAGCCTGCGAGGCCGACTTCGATAGTGCGTCCTCGACAAGCTCGGCCAGGTGCACGACGGTTGTCTGCTTGCCAGCGCGTCGTAGGCCGGATTCCCATTGGAGTTGGCATCCGGGATTGGCGGTTACGAGGGTCTGGGCACCGGAGGCTTCCAGGTCTTCGAGCTTGCGTTGGAAGATGGCCTGGCTGTCTTCGGGGTGGGTCAACGAGTAGATGCCTGCGGAGCCGCAGCAGGCTTCGGGGTCGCTGAGGGGGGCTTGGGTCAGGCCGACCATGCGACCGAGGATCGAACGCGGTGGTTGGCGTACCCCTTGTCCGTGGCAGAGGTGACAGGGATCGTCCCAGGCGATGGGTTGGGGAACCGAAGGCAGACCCAGGGCAATCTCCCTTTCCTCGAGCTCGCGGGCGACGTACTCCGAGTAGTCGATGACGCGCTGTTCGAAGGCCTGGGCTCGGCGGTGCCAGGCGCTACCCGGTTCGAAGAGGTGCGAGCATTCGCGCATGTGAGCGCCACACCCAGCACTGTTGACCACGATGGGGGACTTGCCGTCGCCCACGTGCTCGAAGGCCGTGATCATCTTCTGAACCAGCCCCACGGCTCGCTCGTGATCACCGTTGTGCGCATGCAGCGAGCCGCAACACACGAGCTCCGGGGGGACGTCGCATTCGACGCCCAGCTTGTTGAGCGAGCTGGCGGTCGCGCGGTTGACGCGGGCGTAGAGCTCTGGCATCACGCAGCCCTGGAGCAGGCCGACCCGCTTTTGCAGCTCGTTCGTGCCTGGGCCGATTCTCGGGGCGAGCAGGCGTCGCGCCATGAGCGGGGGTATGCGTGGAAGATAGGGGAGTCCGGTGCCCAGCTTTCCGAAGTGACTGGCCAGCGTTTCGAGGCCCGTTACCTGCAAGAAGCGCAGGCCCGAACCCGCAAGTCGCAGGGCGAGTCGATGCGGCAGCAGAACACGCAGGCCGAGGAAGCGCAGGAGCCGCGCAGAGAGCGAGCGAGGACGTTGCGCTTCATAGCGTGCTCGCGCGAAGGTCATCATTTCGCCGAAGCGCACACCCGCGGGGCAGACGCTTTCGCAGTGACGACACAACAGGCAGAAGTCGAGTTCCTCGGCGTAGGCCTGGTCCGCGCTCTGACGTTTCTCACCCACCGCCCGCATCAGATGGATCCGGCCCCTTGGGCTCGAGCTCTCGACGCCACTCAGGAGGTAGGTCGGGCACGTCTGCAGGCAGAGCCCGCAGTGGATGCAGTCCAAGCTCTTCGCGTAGTCGACCAGGGCGCCCGGGTCGGAGAGTGCCCCGGGTTCCGGGGTGTTTGTGGGGGCAGCGTTGGAGGGCGCCATGTCGTTCAAGATAAGAAACGCCCGGTCGCGAAGATCCCCTTCGGGTCCAGGCTCGCGCGAAGCCTCTCCATCAAGCTTCTGGCGGCACGCGAAGGGGCGGGGAAAGCGGGGATGGACAGGCGGTCTTCTGGCGGGATGCCAGGCCAGTAGAGCCGCGCTGGCAGGCCGCTTTCCGATAGGGCACGCGCGAGACCGACGAGTTCGGTATCGCTTTTGAAGCGCACGCTGCCCGTGGCGAGCCGCGGGTGCAGCACGAAGCTCGGCGCGCTGCCCACGCTGTCCGCCGTCAGGGCGCAAGCAGTCATTGTCGCCAGGGTGCTCTCCAGGGCGCTGGGTGTCGTGTGAAACGCAAGTGTCGCCTGACCCTCGATCTCGCGTAGCTCCTGTCGGCGCGCCTGGCTGGCTTCAGGATCCAGAACGGTGGCCTCGGGTACGACCTCGCGTACTCTTTCCGTTTCCCATTCGATGACGTCCCTGCGGCCTGCGAGCACGAGCTCGAGCCGATGCCCGTCACCGCCCGGCAGGTCGGAGACGAGCAGGGCCAGCGGTCCGATCGGGCTTTCTGAAAGGCGCTCGACCCGTGCGAGCGCTTCGGTTCGCTCCGCGAACGTCGCCTGCACGACACACTGTGCGGGTGGCTTTGGGTACAGCCGCAACGACACCTCAGAGATCACGCCCAGGGTTCCGTGGGACCCGCAGAAGAGCCTGTGCAAGTCGTATCCCGTGACGTTCTTCACGAGCTTGCCGCCGCTCTTGACCAGCTTGCCGTCGGCCAGGGCGACGCGCATGCCCAGCACGTTTTCGCGCACGGAACCGTGGCGCAGGCGATCGAAACCCGAGCGGCCTCCGGCCACGACGCCGCCCAGCGTAGCGTGTTCCGGATCCGCCACTTCGGGGCTGAGGTGATGACCTCCCTCCTGAACGGTTCGCTCCAGCTCGGCCATCGATGTGCCGACGCGCGCGGTCAGCGTGCCGTCCTCGGGCTCGTAGGCGACAACGCCGCATAGCGCTTTCGTCGACAACACGAGGTCCACTTCGTAGAGCGGGGGATAGCAAGCCGACATCGAACCACCGCCCAGCACGACGAGTCTCCAGCCCTCGGTGTCGGCAGCCTTCAAGAGTGTGGCGCAGGAACCTTCGTCGCGCGGGGAGACCATGGGCAAGTCGCGTTCGCCGGTGTCATGGCGGCCCAGCTCTTCGCTTGCCACGAGCTGCCTCAGGCGTGCTTCCAGGCTCGTTCCGGACGTCATCCCCGAGTCTCCGTCCGAAGAGACGGCGTGCGCAGCTCCATGCAGGCGTGTAGCGGTACCAGTTTGCCGGGATTCATGCGGCGATTCGGATCCCAGACGTCGCGTACGCGACACATGGTCGCCAGGTCGTCCTTGCCGAATAGCAATTCCATCTGATCCAGCTTCTCCAGCCCGACGCCGTGCTCGCCTGTCAGGGCACCGCCGGCCTCGACACACGCCTCGAGGATCAGGTGTCCCGCTTCGAGCACGCGCTCGACCTCTTCTTCGTTGCGGCGGTCGTAGCAGATGTTCGGATGCAAGTTGCCGTCGCCCGCATGGAAGACGTTGGCCAGGCGCAGATTGCGATCCGCACAGATCTTGACCGTCTTGCGTACGAGCTCGCGCAGCTTGGTGCGTGGTACGACCGCGTCGGCGACGTAGAGGTCGGGTGCGATGCGACCCATGGCTCCGAAGGCTCCCTTGCGGCCGGCCCAGAGCTTCATGCGTTCTTCCGCGTCTTGCGCCGTGCGTACCTCGATGGGGGAGTGCCGCGCGATGATTTCGCGGATGGCACGCGACGTTCCCTGCACTTCGAGATCCACGCCTTCGACTTCCAGGAGGAGCACGGCCTCCGCATCGACCGGATAACCCGCCGCGAACACGCTGGCCTCGACCGCCTCGATCGTGAGCTTGTCGAGGATCTCCAGAGCCGAGGGCTCCAGGCGCTTCGCGATGATCTCGGAGACGGCATCGCAGGCGTGATCCAGGGCGGGGAAGAGAGCGAGTACCACTTCGACGACCTCCGGCGCCGGGACCAGGCGCACCGTGACCTCGGTCGCCAATCCGAAGGTGCCTTCGCTGCCGACAAAAAGGCCCACCAGGTCGTAGCCCGCTGGGTCGAGGTCCGGTCCGGAGAGGTCCAGGATCTCGCCGGCATGGGTCACGATGCACAGCCCCAGGATGTGCCGTGTCGTGGCACCGTGCTTGAAGCAGTGCGGGCCGCCCGAATTGTTCGCGACGTTGCCGCCGATCGTGCAGGCCATCTGACTCGAGGGATCGGGTGCGTAGCGCAGCCCGTGCGTCGCGGCGATGCGTGTGAGGTCGACGTTGACCACTCCGGCTTGAACACGGGCGTAGCGATCCTCTGGGTTTACCTCGAGGATGTCGCGCATGCGCGCCGTCGACACGACCACGCCTCCCTCGACCGGGGTCGCGCCTCCTGCCAAACCGGTCCCCGCACCGCGCGCCACCACTGGAATGCCCTCGCGATGGAGAAGGCGCAGGGTCGCGGCCGTTTCCTCGCTCGTGCGTGGCAAGAGGACCAGTTCCGGCATCACCGCGATCATCGCCAAGCCGTCGGACTCGTAGGGCAAGAGCCTGGTCGGGTGGTCGATCAGCCCGTGCGGCCCAAGGATCGCGCGCAGCTCTTCGGTGATGCGTTTCATTCAGAACTCGATCCGTGTCAAGCGCCACCATCCTAATGCCAGCATCAGGAGCGCGAAGGCCACGGATGATCCGATGGAGAAGAACAGGTTGAACCTCAGAGGCGCATCCAGGGCCAGCTGCTTGGAGTACCAGGTGCCCTCGGTGCCCGAATCGAGTCCCATGGATGCATCCAGGCTCTCGAACAGGTCCTCACCGACAGCAGCGTCGGGGGCTTCGAGGAGGACGGTGAAGAGGAAGCTGTTGTTCAGCTTGCAGAGCACCACCATCCGCCAAGTGCCGTCCTCGCTCCAGTGCACGCGGGCCGCTCCGAAGATCGGCTTGCCCTTTGTGCTCTTCCCGAAGCGCAGCGAGTTCCGATCCACGTCGGAGACACCGGCGCGTTCCTCCAGTTCGTCTTCGACGCTGGAGGCCGTGCGAGACACGCGTTCGGTCCGCTTTATCGACTTCTTCTTGATCGTGACCATTTCGGATTCGGAGTCACGACGCCAAAGGCTGAAGCGCGCATTGGAGCTGGCATTGCTCAGCGCCAGCTGAAGCTCGCCGAGTCTGTGAGCCTCCAGGGGAGGCGAGATGGGCGTATCGAAGGAGCCCATCTCGTCCGCTTCTACCGGAACCCATCCGGTAGGGGCGGCGAAGAGCGCCAGGTGGGATGGTTTGTCGAGATACAAGGGAGGATCGATCGACTTGCGCAGCATGCTGGCGACGATCGAAGCATCGTTCGTCTTCGGGAGCACGTAGTGGAGGGCAGCGAGGCCGCCCTTGAAGGCTCGCTCCACGAAGTGAACCTCGTCGGCTGGTCCTTCGAGCTCGTCTTCGTCGTTGTCCTTGTCGACTGCCCTGTCGACTTCTTGGCCTTCGTTCTTGGCGGCGATGGCGGCCAGCGCGTCCGCATTCCGGGCCTTGCCCTGCTCGATGAGCGCCCACATTTGATGGATGCAACCGTTGAACATGAAGAAGAGTACGGTCAACAGGGTAGCGGCGACCGTGCTGCGGGTGACGACACCGATCAGCATGCTGATCGTGAAGAGCAATCCGAAGACATACGTCAGCTGGAGTGCACCGAAGAAGATGCCCAGGTCGTTGTAGCCCGAAACGAGAAGCAGGCCGAGCTGCATTCCGCCGACGAGAAGCAGGCTGACGATCCCGATGAAGAGCAATCCGGCGAAGTACCGGGCCAAATAGAGGCTCAAGCGGCTGATCGGCTTGTGGAAGAGAACGTCCGCGGCGCCCTTCTCGATCATCGCGGGGACGAAGAAGGCGGTGGCTGCGATACAGAACATGACGCCGAAGGCGCCCATGCCCCAATCGAAAACGAGCGAGAGCAAAGCATCGATCGTGGCCCCCTGGATGTCGGAGACCGAGGTAGGGTTCGCGCCTGCCGTTCGCGAGAGAAACCCAATTAGACCCTCGTAGCTCCAACGCTCCACGCCGAAGAGAAAGACGATTTCGTCCTCGCGAAAACCGACCAGAAAAGTGAGCAGGATGGGCAGGACGCACAGGACCGCCAGAATGCGAAACACCCAGTTGTCCAGGACCTGATACAGGGCATCCTGTCCGAGAGCCTTGATCGTATTCGAGTTCATTGCCCGGCCCCCGTTACGAGGTCGATGAAGGACTGTTCGAGGGTGAGTTTGCGCTGGGAGATGCTGTCGATCTCGATCGAAGCGCCGCGCAGGGTGTCGATGATCTTGTTCATCGAGGCGCGATCACATTCGACTTCGAAGCCCTGGGGCGTGGCCTTTGTCGCGAGTCCGATGTTTCCGAGCAGGCCTTCGAGGTTCTCCGGCTTGGGATCGACACGGAATTCGACCCAACCCGTTTTTGGCGTCAGCTCATCGACCGTGCCTTCACGGATGATCTTGCCCTTGTCCATGATCACGACGCGGTCGCAGATCTGTTCGACTTCCATCAGGAGGTGCGAGTTGATGAACACGGTGGTGCCCGAGTCCTTCAATCCCTGCACGATCTCACGCACCTTCGCGCGCCCCACTGGATCGACGCCATCGGTCGGCTCGTCGAGAAAGATCAGTTCGGGTTCGTGGATCATGGCCTGGGCCAGCCCGATTCTCTGTTGCATGCCCTTCGAGTACTCGCGGATCTTTCGGTGCGCGTCACGCTGCATGTCGACACGTTCGAGCCATTGCGGTATGCGTTTCTCGACCCAGTCCTTCGGGCGTCCCGAGTACATGGCGTAGAGCCGCAGGACCTGGATCCCCGTCAGGTAGCCCGGGAGTCGGTGGGCCTCGGGCAGATAGCCGATGCGACTGCGGGCCGAGGGATCGCCGGCCGAGCATCCGAAGAGTCGCGCTTCACCGTTCCACGTGGGGGCGAGCCCCATCAGGACCTTGATCAAGGTCGTCTTGCCGGCGCCATTCGGACCGAGCAGGCCGAACACCGAGCCGCGGCCGACCTCGAGGGAAACGCCACGCAGGGCCGGGAAGCCCTTGCGAAACCACTTGCCGGGATAGGTCTTATGAAGATCGCGAATGGCGATCACGGATTCGGCAGAGCTCAAGCGTTCCTCCTGTGAGCGGCGGGGCCACTCGTCCATTTACGGGCCTTTGTCGGTACGGACTTACATCAGGTCGACGAGACGGGCTGCGCCGATCCAACCGGCCCGCGAGCCCAGTTCAGCGGGGATGATGTGCAGCCGCTCTACGCGCTCGCCATAGGCCCATTCGTGGAGACCGCGACGAATGCCGGTGATCAATTGATCCAGGGCGCGACCGAAGCCACCGCCGATCACGAACGTGCGCACGTCGAGCATGGACAAGACCTGGGCGAAGCCGTGTCCGAGGTCGACGCCGACCTCCTCGAGCAGCTCGCGTTCGGGGCCCGGGCCCTCCGCGGCGCGTTGGGAGAGCAGCTTCAAGTTCCCCGGGTCCTCCGCCGGCAACTCGCGCAGTCGCGCGCGCCGGATCGCGGCACTGGCGGAGGCGTACTGTTCGAGACAGCCCTTGCCTCCACAGCCACATCTGGGGCCTTCGGGGTCCAGAACGATGTGTCCGACTTCGCCAGCGAGGCCTTCGCCGATGTAGAGTCGGTTGTCGAGGATCAGGCCGCCGCCGATACCCGTGCCGAGGGTCGCCACCAGGACGTGGGCATTCCCGCGTCCAGCACCTTTCCACAGCTCGCCCAGGGCCGCCACGTTCGCATCGTTCTCGAGGATCACGCGTTCGTCTGGAAGGCCGGCCCGTTGGGCGAGCATTTCGCGCACGGGGCGCTTCTCGAGCCAGGGCAGGTTCGGGCTGGTCTCGATCATTCCGGCTTCCCGATCCAGGAGTCCGGGGAGTCCGACGCCGATGGCCCACAGGCATTCGGGGCCGAGTTCCCGAGTGATCTCGTGGGCGTGGCGCAGGGCCTCGTCCAGCACCTGACCCAGCTCGGGATCCCGTCCCAGATCGAACTCGCTCTCGCCGATCACCTCGCCGCTGGCATGCACACAGCCCAGCTTGATGGACGTGCCGCCCACATCGATGCCGATTCGCGCACCAGTCTGCGTCCTGGTCGCGTCGGCCATTACGCGCGTGCCTTGACCCGCCGTGTGACGCGTCGGTAGGCCTTGATGTATTCCTTCGCGGTCGCCTCCCAGGAGAAGTCCTGGTTCAAGCAGCGCTTGAGCAGGAGGCGCCACTTGGCAGCCTCGCGGTAGGTCTTGATCGCTTCGTTGATCCCCTCCATGAGTCCCGCTCCGGTGTAGGGTCCGAAGTGGAAGCCCGTTCCGTGGCGGCGGTCGAGGGTGTAGTCGATCACGGTGTCCTCGAGCCCGCTCTTCGAGTAGATGATCGGCACGACGCCGTAGCGCATGGCGATCGCGTAGAGCGGGTTGGAGGGTTGGTAATGGGAGGGGAGCAGCAGGATGTCCGCTCCACCCATCATGATGTGAGCGGTTCTTGCGTCGTAGCCTTCGATCACGCGCATGCGTCCGACGAACGCACCTTCCCAGGTCGAGAGGCGCCGGGACATTTCCGCGCTGCCCTGGCCCATGACGACCAGCTCGACGTTGCGTTCGAGGATCTCGGTCAACACCTCGGCGACGAGATCGAAGCCGCTGTCCGCGTCCCAACGTCCGATGGTGCAGGCGACCGGTGTCCGCGGGCCGTTGTCGAGTTTCAGGGCGGCCTGGAGCGCTGCCTTGCACTTCTTCTTGCCGTTGGGCTCTTTGTCCGAGGGCTTGAAGTTGGCTGGCAGAACGGGGTCGATCTCGGGGTTCCAGGCCTGGTAGTCGATGCCGTTCGTGATGCCGACGAGCTCCTTTCGCCGCCGCTGGAACGTCTCTTCGAGGCCGTAGCCGCGGTCCTTCTCCTGGATCTTCAAGGCGTGACCCGGCGAGTGGGTCCCGATGATGGTCGAGAACTCCGCACCCGCCTTGAGGAAGTTGACCTTGCCACTCAGCTCGACACCGTCCGTACTTCGGAAGTACTGGTGGGGGATGCCCATGTGGGGCAGGACTTCGCGTTCGAAGGCGCCCTGCATCGCCAGGTTGTGAATGGCGAAGTACGTCCCCGCCTGGGCGGTGGGGTGCTCGGGGGTCTTCTGCACGTATTCGAGCTGGTGGTACAAGGGGATCATACCCGTCGTCCAGTCCATGCCGTGCAGGATGTCGGGATGGAATCCCAGGTGCTCGAAGCTGGCGAGTACGGCCCGTGAGAAGAGGGAGTAGCGCCGCCAGTTGTCTTCGTACGGGCCTTCTTCACCGCCGTAGGGATGGCGGGTCAGGAACAGCCTGGCGTGCTCCAGCAGGTAGATTCGAAGCCCGCCGAGCTTGCCTTCGAGAATCCGGAAGGGGTGAGAGCGTCCATCCTCGCGAATGCCGAGGCTTCCACGATCGATGAGCGCGCCCAGACCATCGGTCTGAACGTCTTGCGTACGTGGTAGAAATACCCGTACATCCTGTCTCTCAGCATGGAGTGCCCGTGCTAGGGACTCGGCGACACCAGCGAGATTGGTGCGCCGTACCAAAGATGAAAGCTCAGGGGTGATGAGGGCGATCCGCAATGCCGCTCCACCCGGGACTGGCAGGGTTCAAAGGGGTCGTGTGGTGTGGAATCTAGGGGTCGGGTTGCCAGCCGTGGTCCAGGACTCTCGTCAACCTAGAAAAGTCCAAATCCAGGTCCAGATCTTTTTTAGGACAAGCCCTTGCAAGTAGCTGTCGTAGCGAAGACTACGATAAAGAAATTTTCTAAAGCCCTTCGGAGCGTGGACCCCTGCTTCGGGCCCCAGCTCCAGGGCCTGGGGGAGCCGAGCCTGCGGGGCGGCGATCCGCGATTCCCGGGGAGTGGGGGGCGAGAGGAGCCCTCCGAGGGGCCACTTCGGAGGGATGGCGGCCGGCAGGCCGCGGGCGATGAGTTCGCTGAGTCGAGCCTTCTGCATTTTCCACCTCAACAGCGCTAGCATGGGCCCCCATACCGAGCCTGGCAACGAACAGCGAATCGCCCGAGGCAACTCCCTTGAACAAGAGACCCCTGGTTCTGATCGTGCTCGACGGCTTCGGGCACCGCGAGGATCGCGAACACAACGCCATTCTCTCCGAGGCACGCACCTTCGCCGAGCTTCGGGCCCGTTACCCCACGACGTTGCTCTCCGCTTCTGGCAAGGAGGTTGGCTTGCCGCTCGGACTGATGGGCAACAGCGAGGTGGGGCACATGAACCTGGGCGCCGGCCGCGTGGTCTACCAGGAAATCACACGGATCGATCGCTCCATCGAGGAAGGAGAGTTCTTCAAGAATGGAGCCATCCGTGGGCTGTTCGAAAGAGTCGCCAAGTCGGGCAAGAAGCTTCACCTGATGGGGCTCGTCAGCGCTGGGGGCGTGCACTCGAGCGACAGCCATCTGCGTCACCTCTTGCTGCTCGCGGCGCAGGTCGGGTTGCCCGCGGAGCACGTCTGCGTGCATGCCATTCTCGATGGGCGCGACACGCCACCGCGTTCCGGAGCGGGCTTTCTGGAAGCCCTCGAACGGGACATCGAAACGGCCTGTGTCGGGCGCATCGTCTCGGTCATCGGCCGCTACTGGGCCATGGATCGCGACCAGCGCTGGGAACGGGTGCAACGTGGGCACGCACTCTTCGTGTCGGGGATCGGATCGGTTGTGGAGAATGCGAGCGCGGCGATCCAGGGTTCCTACGCCGGCGATACGGGCGATGAGTTCGTCGAACCACATGTGATCGGTGCCGCCGACTCGGGACGGATGGAAGAGGGCGACGGCGTCTTCTGTTTCAACTTTCGCGCGGATCGCATGCGTCAGATTTGTTCGAGCCTGGGGTTGGCGGACTTCCAGGGCTTCGAGCGGAGGGCGAACCCGACGCTCGAAATCGCCACGATGACCCAGTACAGGGGGGACTTCCCTTTCGCGGTTGCGTATCCACCGCGGGAACTGAAAGGCACCTTCGGTGATGTCTTGAGCTCGGCGGGTCTACGACAGGAACGCATCGCCGAGACCGAGAAGTATGCCCACGTGACCTTCTTCTTCTCCGGCGGCAACGAACTCGAGTTGCCTGGTGAGTCGCGCACCCTGATCCCCAGTCCCAGGGTCGCAACCTACGACCTGCAGCCCGAGATGAGCTCGCGAGGGGTGACCAACGCGCTACTTGCCTCGCTCGAGCGCGGCGAGACCGATGCGTACATCGTCAACTACGCCAATGCGGACATGGTCGGACACACGGGCATCGAAGCGGCCGCCCAGGCGGCGGTGCGTGCCATCGACGCGTGTCTGGCCGAAGTCGTTCCCGCGGTCACGAAGCGCGGCGGGCTCGTCGCCATCACGGCGGACCACGGCAACGCCGAGCAGATGTGGGACCCCACGACGCAGGGACCCCACACCGCCCACACGACGAACCCCGTGCCGCTGGTGCTCTGCAGTGACGAGCTCATCGGCCAGTCGTTGCGCCCCATGGGCATTCTGGCCGACGTCGTGCCGACCCTGTGCGCCCTGACGGGCCTCGAGCGCTCTCCGGGGATGGACGGGACCTCTCTGCTCGAGTGAGGGCTCTGGATCCTGCCTAAAAACCTTCCCGGAGTGCAGTTCGGAAGGGTCGCGGGCCGACAAGGAGAGCGTGAACGCGCGCCCTATCCTCATCTTCGTCGTCGCCCTTCTCGCCGGGTTCGCCGGTGTCTTCGTCTTCCTGCAAGGCTCCGAGCGAGGTGCGGATCCGGTCGCCCCGACAGCCACCCATACGCACCCAACGAACGGCTCAGCGCTCACCCAGGTCGAACCCCCTCGCCAGGCGGTCGTGGACCCCTCGACCCCCGAGGTCGTCGAGCTCACCCCCGTGGAGACGGACAAGGAGCCCCTGACGGAAGACGAACTCGACATGAAGGAACTGGGCAAGTTCCGCGCCCACGTCGAGGTCGGTCGCATCGCCGGCATCGCACTCGTCGGAAGAGGGCCGGCGGTGCAAACCCCCGTCCACGTCTGGGAAGAAGCACGAAGCACGGCTTCCGATGGCGCCCTGACCCCGCCCCCTGGAGCCTGGAGCACGACGACGACGAGCGACGGCGTCTTCGAGTTCAAGGGCTTCCAGCCCGGTCGCTATCGGGTCCTCGTCGAATGGGGCGAGGCGCGCAAGGAGATCCCCTGCGAGATCAAGAAGGGCATTGGCTCGAAGCGCATCGTGTGCGTCTTTGGAAGCGGCGCCATTACCGGCCGCGTGTTGAATCCCGATGGTGCGCCCTTGATCGGTGCGCGCGTCAGCGCCAGCGAGCTCGGACCTTGGATCGGCGGCAACGGTCGCATTTCGCATGTCCTCACCGGCGCCGATGGGCGCTATCACCTCGACGGGCTGGTCGCTGGTCGCTACTGGGTGACCGCCAAGCACAGGCAACTTTCCGGCGGGTCGCTCGACGACAATCCCCAGGTTCGTCTGGCCGCCGGCAAGACCTACGAGCTGGACCTTGGGCGGGCGATCTCGGGGATCTGGAACGGCACCTTGCGTGACGCCGATGGTCATCCGATCGAGGGGCCGCGTCTGATGACCCTGCGCGAAACGACCAGCGGTCTCGAGCGACGCTTTCTCAGCGACCCCTCGGGTACCTTCCGTGAAGCCCTGCCCCAGGGAACGTACGAGGTCAGCGTGGGCTTCCAGAACCAGATCCACATCGTGGCCGGAACGGTGGCGATGGTCGGTGTCGATCTGCAGCAGGACATGCACTGCGCGACGCGTCCGGTGATCTTCCAACCGACGTGCCTCGATTGCTCCATGAGCGATCGCCAGGTGGCCGTCGAGGTTGCGAAGGAAATGAGCCTCGTTGTGGGCGAAAAGAGCTTCAAGGCGGAGATCCCGCGGGCGAGTGGCGAGCTGCGTTTCTATGGGCTCCCGGATGGTGAGTATACGCTCGAGGTAGGTGATGCTTTCGGCGTCGATATCGGCGGGGAACCCGTGAGCGTCTCGGCGGAAGACGCTTTCGTTCCGCGAAGGTTGACGCTCTTTCGTCAGTAGCTGGGGGTGGGCGAGGGGACCCTCTTTCGAGTGTCGTGAACGAGCGTCACCTGGCGCCCGGACTTGCGTGGCCTCTGCTTTGCGCCACCGATGGTCCACGACACCCCAACGGCGATGGAGCCCCAAAACGACCGTTCCGACCCCGATCCTTGACCCAACCGCATTCCTCCGTGGAGTCGGTTTTACCTAGAGCGAGTCGAGCTTCTTGCCGGCCAGGGCGGCCTTGGCTACGGAGTCCATCAGCAAGGCGGCGAGGGGCAGGGTGGCTTGCTCGAGGCCATTGCGTGCGTCCTGGGCGAGCTTGGGGTCGTTGCCCTTCGCGGCTGTCTGAGCGCCTGCAAGTGCCTCGTGGATGTCGTCCAGCGTCTCGCGGTCGAGCTGGTCACGCACGCCTTCCAGGTTCTTTTCGGTGACACGGACCATGGTCGCGATCTCAACGCGCAGGTTGGCGAGTCGGCTCTGGTCGAAGTCCTCCTGGGCGTGGGTGAAGGATTCCTCGAGCATTGTCTCGACCTGATCGTCGGTCAATCCGTTCATCGGTTGGACCTCGATCGAGGCCTCGGCAGCGGTCGACTCTTCCTTGGCCTTGACGGTCAGGATACCGTCCGCGTCGATCGAGAAACGCACCGCGACCTTGGGCAGGCCGGCGGCCATGGGGGGGATGCCTGTCAACTTGAAGCGTCCGAGAGTGCGACAGTCCTTCGCGAGCTCGCGTTCGCCCTGGACGACGTGGAAGTCAATGCCGGTCTGGTTGTCAGCGTAGGTGGTGAATCCCTCGGTGGCTTGCAACGGGATGGCCGAGTTGCGCTGGATGATCTTCGACACGGCTCCGCCCATGGTCTCCATGCCGAGACTGAGGGGCGTGACGTCCAGCAAGAGCACGTCGCGCGTCCCTCCGGACAACACGTGACCTTGCACGGCCGCGCCCAGAGCGACGACTTCGTCGGGGTTCAACTGAGTGTGGGGTGGCTTTCCGAAGAAGGCCTTTACCTGCTGGCGAACGGCGGGGATGCGCGTCGAGCCCCCGACCAGGACGACCTCTTCGATGTCTTTGGGCGTCAGCTTGGCGTCCGCCAGTGCGCGCCGGCAGGCGTCGAGGGTTTTCTGGATGTACGAGGAGACACGTTCTTCGAATTCGGCACGGGTGATATCGCGACGCCAGTTTAGCCCGAGCTCCGGGGCGATGACGGCAAACGATGCCTCGGGCTTGTGGGAGAGCTCGATTTTTGTGCGCTCCGCAGCGAGGCGTACTCCTTGCAGGAAGGCCGCATCGTTGCGCGTCTCTTCGCTGATTCGTTCGCCGATCTCGTCCACGGCCAAGCGGACAAGGGCGCGGTCCAGATCGTCTCCGCCCAGATGCGTATCACCGGCGGTTGCGAGGACCCGGAAGACGCCTTCCTCGATGCTGAGGATCGAGATGTCGAAGGTGCCACCGCCGAGGTCGTATACGGCGACCGTGCCTTCCTTCTTTTGATCGAGTCCGTAGGCCAGGCTGGCGGCCGTGGGCTCGTTGACGATGCGCATGACCTCCAAGCCCGCGATGCGCGCCGCATCGCGCGTGGCCTGGCGCTGGGCGTCGTCGAAGTAGGCCGGAACGGTGATGACGGCTCGCAGCGGAGCTGGCTCCAGCAGCGCGTCACTGGCGACGTCCCAGGCATGCTTCAAGATGCGCGCCGAGAGTTCCTGGGGCGTGTACTTCCGGCCTTTGATGTCGAAGGACACGACACCGTTCTCGGATTGACTGGCTGTGAAGGGGACGTTCTCCACGTCGTCGCGGCAATCCTCGAGACCGCGGCCCATGAAGCGCTTGATACTCAAGATCGCATCCCCGGGGGACTCGACTGCCCTGGTGCGCGCCTCTCGGCCCATGCTGATCGTGCCGTCCTTGGCGAAGAAGAGTGCCGAGGGTATGCGCGCATCATCCCAGCCCTCGAGGGTGAGGACCTCGGGTCTCCCGTTGCGGAAGATGGCGACCATTGAGTTGGTCGTGCCGAGGTCGATACCGAGAATGGCTTGGTTCTCGTTGTTGAGGACGTCTAGCTCTAGAAAGGCCATCAGTGGGTGGGGGTGTTCGCCTGTTCGAGGCGAAGTTCGGCGATCTGGTACAGGCTGCGGTCGAGGTAGCGAACCGCGTTCAATTTCTGGCGGATCTGCGTGAGGATTGGTGCGTGCATCATCGGGAGAGGTTCCATCCTCGAGGCGATCTCGTCCATCGTGTTCCGGCGCTCGCCCGAAAGTTCGGTTTCGAGGCCCTCGAGCCGTTGGCGTTCGGCCGATCCGGGCGCTGTGTTGCGCGCGTCCTCGATGGCCTCGTTCCACTCGAGCACTTCCATCAGGAAGGCTTGGGGCATCTTACGTTCGGCCTCCTCGTCGGGGCCACCGAGGCTCTTCACCAGCCAATCGGCTCGCCGAAATTCGTCTTCGAGGATCTCGAAGGCCGCGTTCAGCTCGGCGGTGTTGCGTTGGGCCCGGTCGCGGGTCTCGTCGTCAGCCTTGGTATGAACGTCGGGGTGTAGGTGCCGCGAGAGGCGCAGGAGTTTCTTGCGTAGCGCCATGCGATCGAGACTGAACTCCGGAGCCACGCCCAGGATGCGGTAGGGCGAGGCTTCCTTGGTTTCGAGGACCTCGTCGCAGGACTCGCAAAAGAGCGGTGTCTGCAGATCGGCCCAGCACTTGGGGCAGTTGTCCGACATCCTCGTTCGTCGGTCAGACGGAGAACGACTCTCCGCATCCGCAGGTCTTCGAAGCGTTCGGGTTTCCGAACTTGAAGCCGCGTCCCATGAGGCTCTCCTCGAAGTCGACCTCGGTGCCGTTGAGGTAGAGAAAGCTCTTGGGATCGCAGACGACGCGCACGCCCTCGGTTGCTGAGATCTGGTCGGTGTCGTGGATGGTGTCGTCGAAGCCCAGGCTGTAGCTGAAGCCCGAGCAACCACCGCCCTTGACCCCGACGCGAAGAACCGTCTGGTCGCCCAGGCTTTGCTCTTCGATGATGCGACGCACCTCTTTGATGGCGCGTTCGGAGATAGAGATCATGATGTCTTGGCCCCTTCTTTCTCCGAGGACCCGTTAGAGGTCTCGGACGCCGGTTCGCCTTCGGCTTTCTGCTTGTAGTCGGCGATGGCGGCCTTGATGGCGTCTTCGGCGAGCACGCTGCAGTGGATCTTCACCGGGGGAAGCGAGAGTTCCTCGACGATCTCGGTGTTGCGGATGCCCTCGGCCTCGGCCAGGGTCTTGCCCTTGACCCATTCGGTGGCCAGGGAAGAGCTGGCGATGGCCGAGCCGCAACCAAAGGTCTTGAACTTCGCATCGACGATGCGATCGCCTTCGACCTGGATCTGCAGCTTCATCACGTCACCGCATTCGGGTGCCCCTACGACGCCGGTTCCGACGTCTTCGCTGGACTTGTCCATTGCGCCGACGTTGCGTGGGTTGTTGTAGTGGTCCAGGACCTTGTCGCTGTATGCCATAGCTCGGGTTCTCTATTGGAGCAGGTGTCGGTTTGGTCGGTGGGGGGGGAGTTCTAGTGGCCGCCTTGCCAGTCGACCGAATTGGGGTCGATGCCTTCCAGGGCCATTTCGTACAGAGGGGACATCTCGCGCAAGCGCTTGACGGCGCTGATGAGCTTGTCCGCTGCGTAGTCGACTTCTTCTTTGGTCGTGAAACGGCCGATGCCGAAGCGGATCGAGCTGTGGGCGAGATCGTCGCCGACATCCATACTGCGCAGGACGTGGCTGGGTTCGAGGCTGGCCGAGGTACACGCGGAGCCCGAGGACACCGCGATGTCATCGATGCCCATCAGGAGTGACTCGCCCTCGACATAGTGGAAGGAGAGATTCAGGTTGCCGGGCAGGCGCTGCTCGGCATGCCCGTTCAGGTGGACCATGTCGAGGTCGGTTTCGATCTTCTTCTGGAGGTAATCGCGCAGGCCCGACGCACGCTTGATCTCGCTGTCGAGCTCTTGATGGCAGATCTCGCAGGCCATGCCGAGTCCGACGATGCCGGGGACGTTCAGTGTGCCCGAACGCATGCCCCTCTCGTGCCCGCCGCCGTCGATCTGGGCGACCAGGCGTACTCGCGGCTTGCGCCGGCGGACGAAAAACGCTCCGACGCCCTTGGGCCCGTACATCTTGTGCGCGGACATGCACATCATGTCGATGTTGTCCGCTTCCACATCGACCGGGACCTTGCCGACCGCTTGGGTGGCGTCCGTGAAGAACAGGACACCTTTCTCGTGGCAGAGGGTACCGATCTCACGTACGGGGTTCAGGGTTCCGACTTCGTTGTTACCCCAGATGAGGGCCACGAGGATCGTATCTTCCCGCAGGGCTGCGGCGACCTTGTCGGCCTCGACGCGGCCGGTTTTGTCCGGCTTCAGGTACGTGACGTCGTAGCCTTGTTTCTCGAGGTGTTTGCACGTATCGAGCACTGCCTTGTGTTCGGCCTGGCTCGTGATGATGTGTTTGCCCTTCGAGCCATACATCTCCGCGGCGCCTTTCAACGCCAGGTTAATGGCCTCGGTGGAACCCGAGGTGAAGATGATCTCCTTGGGCGAGGAGCCGATCAGGCTCGCGATCTGTTCGCGCGCCTTTTCCACGGCGGCCTCGGCGGACCAACCGAACTTGTGGTTGCGGCTGGCCGCGTTGCCGAACTCGCTCTGGAAGTAGGGCAGCATCGCGTCGAGCACCCGCGGATCGACGGGGGTCGTGGCTTGATAATCGAGATAGACGGGCAGCTTCATCAGAAAGAGAGGCGGGCCGCTTCGGGCCCACGAGCGAGATCGGAGAGGGTGGTCTTTTCGAGCATGCGCCAGATCCCCTCGCGCAGGGCGTGGATCGGGCTCTTGATGGGGCAGACAGACTCGACGCTGCAGCTGTTGGCAACATAGGCGCCGAGAGCCTCGCAGCTGGCGAGGGAGGGATGGCCTTCGAGGGCGCCGATCACCTCGCTGAGGGTGATCTCATCCGCTGGGCGGCTGAGAGTGTAGCCGCCCTGGGCACCGCGGTAGGATTCCACGAGCTCGCTGCGCTGCAGTTGCTTCAATACCTCCGCCAGGAGCCGGCGCGGGACAGGGTAGCGATCACCGATCGAACGGACGCTTTGCACACCCTCGTTGCTCGCGAGGTCCGTGAGGGCGATCAGCCCGTATTCCGTTCGTTTCGTGAGTTGCAGCATGTCCTGTTCGTCCCGGTGTTGCCTTCTACGGGCCCGGCCGGGATCTATTAGCGCCAATCAGCACTGTATCAGTGCTAATTGAGGTGCAAAATCTGGCCGCCTTCCTCGACAACTGGACAGACGGCCTCAAGAGCAGATTCCTACAGCATAAAGCCCGTCCCGCGCCCCTCCAAGGCCTGTACGGAAAAAACCCGCGTTCTCAGGCTCTCCGGACGGATCGGCAGCTGTTGGACGCCGTTCTTTTCCACCTTCCTCCCTTTTCCTTCGGCCCGCAAAGACGGGAGGCTCAAGAAGACCCCCTGAGTCTTACGAGAAAGGAGCATGGACGCCGATTCTCGCCCTCTTTGCTTCCACTGCGGCCTGCCCACTGGTTCCCGCGAGACCCTGAACAGACTGCCCAGTGGTAGAGCCTGCCCGCATTGCCAGGCGCGGCTGCTCGAGGATCTGCCCCCGGCATTGCCGGGCATGGGCCGCGGCATGCCCGCGGGCTACGGGAGACTCGGCGGGGAGCCGTACGGCGAAGAGGAATTCCCCACGCGCGCGGGCCTGTTCAGTCAGGGCCCCGACGCTGAGGCCGACGACGGGGATTTCTACCCGGACGACCCGATTGCGGGCTAGTCCCGGTCGTTCTTGAGAGCCGTCCGAATGTCGTCCGGGAGCTGGGCCGGTTTCCATCCGCGATTGAGGTCCAGGCAGGCGACTTCCGCCGAACCCTCTGCCAAGAGCCCGCCGTCGCTCTCCCGCAGAAGCTCGTACCCGTAGAGAATCGAGGCGCTTCGAAAGCGCACCACGCGGGTGTGGACGAGCACCGTATCGCCGTACTTGGCGGGCTCACGGTAGCGCAGCTCGACGCTACGCACGGCCATGGCGAAGCCGCGCCGCTCCACCTCGTCGTAGGGAAACCCCATCGTGCTCATCAGGGCCGTGCGCCCCTCTTCGAGCCAGATGACGTAGCTCGCGTGATGGACGACGCCCATCTGGTCGGTCTCCGAATAGCGAACGGGGATGCGTAGCTCGTGGGGGCGTGACATGGCCTTTGGCTCGAGAAATAGCGAGAGCAGGGAGGATAACCTCTTCCCCGCTCGTCCTGCCCGCCCGGGCTGCGTAGGATCTCAGCCCATGCCCGAGCTACGACCCAGTGAAAAACGCGGGGAACCCCTGGTTGCACTGTTTCTGAACTGGTTCTTGCCAGGGGCGGGGCATGCGTACCTGGGGCGATTCGGCCGAGCCGCCGTGATCTTCGCAGCGGTCCTCGGGCTTTATGCCATCGGTTTCGCACTCTCGGATGGGCGGGTCTTCGAGTTCCTGGACCCCGAGTTGAGGGGGGGAACCACCACGGTGTGGGGGATCCACTTCCACCTTCCTTTCGCCACGATCCTCACACCAGAGATGGGCAACCTCGGAGCCCTGATTTTTCAGCACAAAACCGTGGGCTATGGAACGGGCGAGCCGATCCCGTTCCCCCGCTATGTCGAGCTGGGTGGGATCCTGACAGGCCTTGCTGGTGTTCTGAACATTTTCGGGATGGTCGACGCGCATCTCTGCGCTCGCACGCCTGCTCAGGCCCCGCGAAAGGGTCGCCACCCCGTCGTTCTTCTCTTCGCGAGCTGGGCTTTTCCTGGGCTGGGTCATTACCTGCAAGGCAGGCGCAAGCGAGCGCTCATCGTCTGCTTGGTTCTCCTGGGACTGTTCCTTTCCGGCACCTTGATGGCCGAGGGAGCCAACCTCTCCAGAGTCCGACACTTCTACTATTGGTCGGGTCAGTTCTTCCTGGGAGGGCCGGCGATCATTGCGGAGCTGCTATCAGGTCACCCTCCGGTGACGAGCGAGATGCCTTTGGGGGATGCCGGTCTCTTGTATGCCTGCATGCCGGGCCTGTTGAATATCCTGGCCATGCTAGACGTCTTCGGGGTTGCCGAACGTCGATGGCTCAAAGGAGAGGATCCCCTCGTGTCCGCTGCCGTAGAGGCCGACCCTTCCACCTAGGTGCAAGCGCATGGACCTGGTCATCCACATCGTGCTCTTCATGATCCTCTCCCTCGGGATCTGCGTGATGGGAGCGTTCTACTCCGAGCCCGAGGACGAGCCCGCATTGCGTTCCTTGCCCAAACGCTACCTGAGTTTCGTCGGAGCTTGCGGCGCCGTGGCGATCGTCATGTTGGTCGCGGAGTATCTGTTCGCGTCCGTGCGTTGAGCGGCGCTTTCAGAAACATGGCTCGTTGGTTCTATAGGAAGCCTCACTTGTTCCCACGGATCGAACGAGCCAGGCGGTAGAGCCCGCCGGGCCCGCGAATGATGCGTCCGTCGAGTTCGTGCTGCACGAGTTCCCCGAGCACCTCCTCCACCACGCGCCCCACCCGCATCGACAGTTCGTTGGCGTTCAGGGTTTCGCCCACGAGACAGCGGAGCAGGGGGTCGGAGGGCTGCTGTTTCGAGGACGACTCTGAAGGAGATGATTCCGGGGGGGCCTCGAGGCCGAGCTCGACGAGCACTTCGCCCGGATCCTCGATCAACTGAGCCCCTTCGCGGAGGAGTCGATGGCATCCGCGCGACATCGGGTGATCCACCCGCCCCGGGAGGGCATAGACCTGCTTGCCCTGATCCGCGGCCCAGTGGGCAGTGATCAACGATCCGGAGGCATGTGCGGCTTCGATGACCACGACGGTGTCGGCCAACCCCGAAATCAGTCGGTTGCGTCTTGGAAAGTGGTGGCGCCTGGGACTCGATCCCGGTGGAAATTCGGAGACCAGGACGCCTTCGGTCGCGATCCGCCGCGCCAGTTCCCCGTCGGGCCATGGACGGTCGACGCCTGAGCCAAGTACCGCCAGGGTCGTTCCCCCAGCCTCCAGGGCCGCCTGGTGCGCCGCCTGATCGATCCCCCGCGCGAGGCCGCTGACGATGCTGACTCCCTGGCTCGCCAGGCGGAAGGCGAAGTGCCGGGCCTGATCCAGCCCGTAAGGCGATGGTGCCCGCGAGCCGACGATCGCAACCCGCGGTTCCTCTGGAAGCCGATCCACGTCGCCTCGGATCCAGAGTTCCTTCGGTGGCGCTTCGATCACATCGAGCTCGGTCGGCCAGCGGTGATCCCCGGGCTTCAGGTGGTACACGGGATTGCCCATGCCCCATGGACCGTGGCGAGCCCGCCCCAGTTACGTCAAAAGTGCCACGCCAGAGTGCTGTCGAAAAATCAACGCAACTCGATCCGTGGTCGCTCGCTCGTCGCGAACGAGGCCTCGGCCTCGCGTCGGATCACGGGACCGAGACAGATCTGCATCTCCTGCAAGAGCGCCGCGACGTCCAGGCCGTTGTGTTTGGGGAGAAAGCCCGCCAAGGATCTGCGATGCCCGCGATAGAGCTTCGCCGCACCTTCGAGGTTGCCCTCTTCGAAGTGGTGCAAGGCGACGGAGGCCTGAACCAATCCCTTGTAGAAGTCGGAGTCTCCGCCCTCGCCCGCCTCCCACAACTCGTCGAAGAGCTCGTGGGCCGCGAGATAGCGCGCCTGATTGAAGAGCTCGACGGCGGCGCGCAAGGACGCGTTCAACTGCCGCGATCCTCGCGCTTTTTCTCGCGTGAGTAACCCATGCTGCGACCCCAATAGCGATCCCACTGATCGCGCAAGGACTTGGGTAGGGGGGTGGGTTTCTTGGAGATCTCGAAGCCCTTCTTGTTCTTGCGCCACCATTTTGCCCATAGCTCCGGATTCGTGCCTTGATCGACGCCTGTCAATACGACCAGGCTGAGCCGGAACTCGTGGTTGAGGTAGTCGTAGCGCCTCTTGGAATGCGGGTTGCCCGACGCACCATCGAGATTCATCAACTCGATCAGCGCATCCACCGCTTTCTTTGTGCGGATGTTCCCGAGACCGAAAACCCTCGCCCGGGTCGGTTGGTAGTAGGGCGTTTGCTCGTGGCCCTTGTGGAGGAATTGGACGGAGGTCGGGTCCCCGTGCTGACCGATGGCGCGCAGGATAGCAGCGGAGACCTCGCGCTCCTCCATCCACTTGCGGCTCTTCGTGAGCTTGTGCAGATGCTCGAGCGCGTCCTTGTGGTCGAGGTATCGAAAGGAGGAGACCGCAGCCCGTCGAATCTCGGGGCGACGGTCCTTGAGGGCGCGGGAGACGGCTTTGACGACTTTCTTGTCGGGGACGCTGGCGGCCCGTTCGAGGGCGTTGGAGATGGCGCTGATCTCCTTGGACTCGAACGCGGTCTCGATGTCGGTGAGAGTCGTCTGGACCTGTTCCTTGGTGGGGGCCTGGGCAAGGAGGAGGGGAGCGATGAGGAGTGCGGCGGTGAGCATGGTGGGCCTGCGAGCTGGGCAGTTGATATTGTCGGTCAGGTAGCGTGGGGACACAAGGGGCCCACCCCAACTCCGGAAACCAGACGAAAAAAGCCCGCGGGGCCATTCGACCCCCCGGGCTTCGTTCGGTTATCGACAGAGTTTTCCGTCGTGGCTGAAGTCACTCCGTTGCGGCAGCTTCGACCGGAGGCTCTTCGGCCGGCTCTTTCTTGTCGTGCTTGAAGGAGAGCGCTTCGGCTTCCTTGAGGTCGCCCTCGACCGAGATGAAGACATGCGATTGGGTGTCTTCGCCCAGACGCAGGACCTCTTCGGCCAGGGGATCCTCCACGTAGCGCTCGATCGCGCGACGCAGCGGGCGTGCGCCATAGTCCTGATCGAAGCCGTGGGAGATGAGGAACTTGATGGCCAGGTCGTCGAGTTCCAGGAACAGCCCCTTGCCCTTCGCCCGATCGAGAACCTCGGCGAGCTGGATGTGGACGATCCGACGGAGGTCATCTTCGGTGAGCGAGTTGAAGACGACGAGCTCGTCGACGCGGTTCAGGAATTCGGGGCGGAACTGGCGTTGCACCTCGACCATGACGTCCGCCTTCATCTTGGCGGTGCGGTCCTTGTCACTGGCTTCGTTGTCGGTCTTGCCGAAGCCGAGTCCCGGGCCGCCCGTCATCAGGTGCGAGCCGATGTTGCTCGTCATGATGAGGATGGTGTTGCGGAAGTCGATGTGGCGACCGAAGGAGTCGGTGAGTCGGCCCTCCTCCATGATCTGGAGGAGCATGTTGAAGACGTCCGGGTGGGCCTTCTCGATCTCGTCGAGCAGGACGACGGAGTAGGGGCGACGGCGGACCTTCTCGGTCAGCTGGCCACCCTCTTCGTAGCCGACGTAGCCGGGCGGCGCGCCGACGAGGCGGGAAGCATTGTGCTTCTCCATGTACTCGCTCATGTCGATCGTGATGACAGCTTCCTCGTCACTGAACATGAACTTCGCGAGCTGCTTGGCGAGGTAGGTCTTGCCGACACCCGAGGGGCCGAGGAAGACGAACGAGCCCATCGGGCGGCGGGGGTCCTTGAGACCCGAGCGTGAGCGTCGGACCGAGCGGGCGATGGCCTTGATGGCCTCGCCCTGGTGGATGACGACGTTGGCGAGCTCTTTTTCCATCCCGAGTAGGCGCTCCGCCTCGGCCTTTTCGAGGCGCGTGAGGGGGACCCCGGTCATCTTCGAGACGGTCTCGCGGATGTCATCGACATCGACGGTGCCCGAGGACTCTTGCTCGGCCTGTTGCGAGCGCCATTCCTTCTGAGCCTCTTCGCGCTTCTTCCGGAGCTGGTAGGCCTCGTCGCGGAGACGGGCGGCCTTTTCGAACTCCTGGTTGTGGACAGCCTCTTCCTTGGAGCGATCCAGATCGTCGATCTGGTTGTTGATCTCCTTCAGATCCGGAGGAGCCACCATGTTCTTGAGCCGCACGCGCGCGCCGGCCTCGTCCATGACGTCGATCGCCTTGTCCGGCAGGAAGCGGTTCGTGATATAGCGGACCGAGAGATCCACGGCTTCCTCCAGGGCGCCGTCGGTGAAGACGACCCGGTGGTGTGCCTCGTAGCGATCGCGGAGACCGCGGAGGATCTCGCCTGCTTCCTCGGGCGTCGGCGGCTCGACGTTGACCGACTGGAAGCGTCGCTCGAGGGCGCCGTCCTTCTCGATGTGCTTGCGATACTCATCGAGGGTCGTGGCGCCGATGCACTGGATCTCGCCCCGTGAGAGGGCGGGCTTCAGCACGTTGGAGGCATCGATGGCACCTTCGGCACCGCCGGCGCCGACGAGCGTGTGGAGCTCGTCGATGAAGAGGACCACGTCGCGAACGCGGCGGACCTCGGTCATCACGGCTTTGATACGCTCTTCGAACTGACCGCGGTATTTCGTTCCGGCGACCATCAGCGCCAGGTCGAGCACGACGATACGCTTGTCACGGAGCAGGTCCGGCACATCGTTGTCGATGATTTGCTGGGCGAGCCCTTCGACGATGGCCGTTTTGCCCACGCCCGGCTCGCCGAGCAGGACCGGGTTGTTCTTGGTGCGGCGCGAGAGGATCTGGATGACGCGCTCGATCTCGTCATCGCGACCGATCACGTTATCCAGTTTGTCTTCGCGTGCCAGTTCGGTCAGGTCGCGACCGAAGGCATCGAGGGCCGGCGTCTTGCTCTTGCTGCTGCCGCCGATCGGTGTCTCGCCAGCGTCCTCTTCTTCCTCTTCGCCGGGCTCGGCACCGAGGAACTCGAGAACCTCTTCGCGGACATCCTCCAGCTTGACCCCGAGGTTGGTCAGGACCTTGGCGGCGATCCCTTCGTTCTCCTTGATCAGGCCAAGGAGCAGGTGCTCTGTACCGATGTAGTTGTGACCGAGGTTGCCGGCTTCCTCCATGGAGAGCTCGAGTACCTTCTTCGCCCGTGGCGTGAAGGGCAGCTGACCCATGGTGACCATCGAGGGGCCGGTCTTGACCAGCTTTTCGACCTCGGTGCGGATCTTGGCCAGGTCGATCTGCATGTTGCGCAGCACGTTGGCAGCGACGCCGCTGCCTTCCTGGACGAGTCCGAGCAGGATGTGTTCGGTACCTAGGTACTCGTGGTTGAACCTCTGGGCCTCCTGGCGGGCAAGGTTCATGACCTTCTTGGCGCGATCCGTGAAACGATCGAACATGGTGTAGTGTTCCAGACGAGGGCGAGGGAACGTGAGAACGGAATGGTCTCTAGGTCTTCGACCTTCAAGGGGGCCAGGGTTAACCCTGCTGTCCCTAAGAAAGGCTTTTCGGGGGCCCGAGGGCCACTCCTACATTCGTAGGGTGAGTTCTTTCGTGCCCATGGGATCCGAAGATCCTTGGGAAAAGGTCGCTGTGGCTTGGTTGGGCCGGATTATCGGCGTTATTCGCCAAAATTTCCAGTGGCGTGCCCACGCCGAGGGCTCTTCGGGCCCGCAAAAGAGGCTCAGCGAGACGAGTCTTCCGAGATCCCCATTCCCTGGATCTGGTCCCGCAATTGCGCCGCGTCCTCGTAGGCCTCGTCTGCGATGGCCTTTTCGAGCTCGACCCTCAGCTCGTTCAGGACCTGGCGGCGCTCGCGTTCGCCCTCGTCGACGCCCGGCAGCCGGCCGGTGTGGGAATCCGCGTTGTGCACCCGACGCAGAAGGGGCTGCAGGTGATCCTTGAAGATCTCGTAGTCACGCGGGCACCCCAAACGTCCCTTGGCCCGGAAATCCGCCAACGTCATCCCGCAGTCGGGGCAGGCCAGGCTGCCCTCCTGGCGCGCGCGCCTGGCCGAGTTCTGGAGCAGCTTCCATATATTGAGGGCGTTCTTCCCGGCGCCGGCGACGACCGGTGCGTGGGGGAGTTGCATGGCCTGGGCACACGGCTCGCAGAGGTGTTTTTGCTCGATCGTCTGTTCGCCGAGCGTCTGCTTTGCACCGGTTTCCGGAGACCCGGGGGCGGATTCTGAAGCGGCCGCGGTGCCCAGCTTGGGAGAGGCTTCCAGCGAGGGCGGCTGGGGCTGGGCGTAATGGATCTCCGTAACGTGGATGCTTGCCGGGTTTTTGCTGCAAATCTGGCAGATCATCGCCGTCTTCGAGGTCCTTCCATGTCTCACCTTCTAGACCAAAAAGAGCTCCCCGTCGAGAGCAACTAGATGGAAGCCATCGGCTCAAACGACCGCTGGCTTGAGCCCAATTCTAATAAACCTCGGTCATCTTCCCTCCAGGTTCCCGCTCAGATCCACGTTTCGTACCGTGATTTCAAGGCTTCTGGCCCGCCCCGAGGGGGGGATCGGGGTCCGGAAACGATCCTCCCGCCCGCTCGAACAGCGCCGGGGTGATCCTTTGGCGCATGAGCAGGGCCCGCACTTCCTCGGATCCAGCAGCCAGGAATCGTCCGAGAAAATCGCTCGTTTGGGCGCCATCGGGCAGGCTTTCGAACAGCCGGAACAGCTCCTCGGAGACCCCCAAGGGCCGCGGATCCAGGGGGGTTGGATCGTCGTCGACGCCGGTCAGGGCGAAGCGAGCCGCCTGACGCGTGAGCTTCGTCCGGCCGGGAATCGAATCGTCGGCCTCCAGCACGCCGAGGATCAGGTGCGCCGGCGAGATCGATTCGCGGCGGTTGGCCGAGGCGGCCCGCGCGGCCCGGCCCAGGGCCTGGCGGGCGGTCTTGTCGAAGCTGGCGAACAGGTGCGAACCGGGGCCGCGTGCGCTGCAAGCGGGGGGGGTGAGCCCGGCCGTTTCCTCGAGGCTCTTCAGCCGCGCGCGAACCTCGTCGGGGAGCGAGCGCCAGGCCGAGCACAGGACATCGATCGTCTCCACCGCTTGCGAGCCGCGGGCAGCCGCTCCACGGTGGGCTTCTTCGAGGGCCTGGATGGCGCGGACGGAAAAAGGCAGCGATCCATTCGAACGCACGACCATGATGCCGTCGCACTGTGCCATGACCTCGATGCGGATCGTGTCCGGATCCGCGAAGGCATACAGCACCAACCGCGTCGCACCGCATTCCTCGTCACGCAGCATCGAGGCCAGCACGTGCTCGGGTGAGAGTTCCGAGGCATGCAGGCGTCGCGCGAGCTGGACCGAGCCGTCGAGGATGTGTCCCGCGTAGTCTCCGAGCCGTTCGTAGAGAGCACGAAAGCGCGGGTCTTCGATCCCGTCGGGCAGCCGTCGGCTCATGAGCTCGCTTCGGGAAGGGCGTTGCGAAAGGCCTCGGCGCGGGCGCGGAAGTTCGGGAACGCATCGAAACTCGCACAGGCCGGGGAGAACAGGATACACCCCTCGGGCGGTGTGTGTTCGAAGGCGAGCTCGACCGCGTCCTCGACCGATGCGCCGGTGAAGGTTCGACAGCCACGCTTCGCGAAGTCCCGCGCGAGGCTCTCACGCGCCTCTCCGAAGGCCACGCAGACGACCTCCTTCGCGGCGGCGAGGTTCGCGAGCTCGTCGAAGGCGAGCTCTTTTCTGCGCCCACCGACCATGAGGCATGTGCCGCTCGAGAGCTCTCGCAGGGCGGCGCAAGTGGAGTCGGGGGTCGTCGAAACCGAGTTGTCGATGATCCGCCGACCGCGATGAAAGCCGAGCTCTTCCATACGGTAGGGGAGCCCACGCAACGAGCTGACGGCCTGTTGCAGGTCCCCAGGCGTCGCTCCGGCCAGGCGCGCCATTCCGAGGGCGCAGAGAGCGTTCAGCTGCTGGAAACGGCCGGGAAGGGATAGATCCTTGGTAAAGCCCAGGACCTCGTCGTTCCAGCGGAAGGCGCCGGCCGATAGAAACAGTGCTTGGCCCTGGTCGGAATCCGCGCTCGGAGAGAGCGGCCGGTCCGCGAACCGAATGCGCTGGCCACGCGTCGGCCAGGCAGACACGCGCCGATCGTCGGCGGGGACGAGCGCGAACGAGTCCTCATCGCCCAGCTGGAGAATGCGCTGCTTCGCCAGGGCGTAGGCTTCGAGCGAGCCATGTCGCTCGAGATGGTCAGCGAGCACGTTGGTGAGGCAAACGGCCTCGATCCGTCGCAACGTCGAGCCGGATAGGTGGTCGCTGAGCGCCTCCAGTTGATAGGAGGAGAGCTCGAGTACACAGATGTCCTCGGGTTTGATTCGATCCAGTTCGGGAAGCAGCGACCCACCGATATTGCCACCGAGATGCACGCTGAAACCGGTTCCCTCCAGCAGCTGGGCGAGCAGGTGTGCCGTCGAGCTCTTTCCCTGCGTGCCACTGATGCAATAGAGCCGGGCGTGCACGGACTCGAGAAACAACTCGATCTCGCTCGTGATGCGCGTGCCCTTGCTGCGCGCCCGGACGAGCAGCGGATGGTCCGGGGCGACGGCCGGGTTCACACACAGAAGATCGGTGCGCTCGAAGTCCTCCGCGCGATGTTCACCGAGAACCCAGGCGAGCTCGAGATCCCCGAGCTGTTCCATCTCCGCCCGTAGCGTCGCCGCCGGACGCAGATCGGTGACGGTTACCTCGAAGCCGCGGGCGCAGAGATGGCGGACGGCGCCTTCACCGCCACCGAACGAGCCCAGTCCCATGACCAGGGCGCGCTCTTTCGGACTCACGGTCCGTCCTCGCCCGACGTGTTCTCATCCCCGTCGTTGCCCGTCTTCTGGGCCGGGGGCCCGCCGGCTCCCACGGGGGAGTTGCCTTCCCTCGTTGCCTTTTTGCTCGCTGTCTCTGTCTCTGTCTCGGCCCGAGGAATGACACGGGGGCGCCGATCCGGCAGGTGCTGCGGTCCCTCCGGGCCGGCCTCGCGGAGCACGTCGGCGCGTTCGATGACCGAGCGCAGGCTGGGCGAGCCACTCATCTCCTCGCCGGCGACGAGGTTGACGCTGTATTCACGGTGATCGTCGATCCCGAGGGGCAGGAGAACCTCCGTGAAGAGATCCACCGGAAAGCGCGCATACCAGGGGGGCTTCATCCGGATCCGCTCGGAGTGCGTACGGAAGCCTTCCTTGTAAAGGGTGACGCGTCGCACGCCGTAGTGCTGGAAGGCAATCTGAACGGGGGTTACCCCGACCGCTCGATCGTCGATCCGAACGCGGGCGCCCGTGGGCTCCGAGCGAATCGTGATCGAACGTTCCGCCGCGCAGCCCTGGGCGAGAAGCACCGTACAGAGGAGCGGCCAACCTAGAAGCGACGATAGATAGGAGCTTCGCACGGTGAGAGCCTGGTGGTTGGCGGAGAGGGCGGGATTCGAACCCGCGGACCCCGTAAACAAGGTCACCAGATTAGCAATCTAGCGCATTCAGCCGCTCTGCCACCTCTCCGCTTGGGTGCGGGATGGTATCGGGTGCCCTGGGCCTGGGCAAGCCGATCGCGCCAGGACCTTTCGCTGTTGAGGAACCACCCAGGCGGTCTGATAGTCTGCCACCTCTCAGCGCTTCGACGGGGCCTTCCGTCGCCTCACCATCCGATGCACTCGCGATTCTCCAACCCCGAAGACCCTGGCCCCTTCCGCGTCCTGTGCGCGCTCGTCGTGCTCGTTCTGGGGACGGACGCTCGCCAGCGGGAGGCGCGTTTGCCCGGGGATGGTTTCGAGCGTCTGACTCCCGAGCTGCGGGCCCATTTGCGCGAGCGGGCTCCGGTCAGCTCGAGCTGGGAGGGGGAGAAGCGCGCGGCCCAGGTGATCGAGCGTCTGAACGAGCTGCGCTCGCTGGCCTCCGGCGCTGCGTTCACCAGCCCTGGGGCAGCGTTTCCCGAGGCCTTCGTCATCGAGCACCTCACGATCCGGACTCCCGTGCGGGCGAGCACCGAGACATCGGGATCGCTGGCGCCCTTTCGCATCGAGCGCCCGAGCTCGGAGCTGGAAGAGACCCAGGGGCCAGCGGCTAGCTTGATGCTGGCGGCACTCCTGCACGAGAGCACGGACTATCACGTCACCGGCGTGCGGGGTGAAGGCGAGATATTCGTCACCGAGATCCACAACCGTGGGGACTATCCGATCTGGGAAGCGAGCTGGCGCTTCACGGAGGCCGGGCCTCGGCTCGAGTTCCTGGACCTACGGACGAGGCTCGTGGCGAAGACCACCGTCAGCGAACCCTTGTTTCGCGATGGGACCAGCGACGTCTTTCGAAACGAGGGCAGTTTGTTCCAGCGTCGGCTCGCGCCGGGCATCTCCGACTGGCGGGCGCGGCTCGATACGCGACTCGGCCAACCCCTGCTGGGTCACGCCGCGGGGATCGCCCTGGGGGATGTCGACGGGGACGGGCGCGAAGATGTCTATCTCTGCCAACCCGGTGGCCTGCCGAACCTCTTGCTATTGCACCAAAGCGACGGATCGGTACGCGACGTCTCGCGCGAGAGCGGTGTCGATTACCTCGATTTCTCACGCGCGGTGCTCTTGTTGGATTTCGATGGCGACGGCCACGAGGATCTTGTGACCTCGGTCGTCGACTCGATCGTCTTTCATCGCGGCGGGGGGAATGGGACCTTCGAACGCAAGGCGCTCGTTGCCGTCCCCAGCTCGACCAGTCTCGCGGCGGCGGACTACGACCTCGACGGGGATCTCGATGTGTACGTTTGCGCGTACGCCGATCCCTATGCCGGCGCGCACAAGGGTGGGGCGCTGCCACGCCCTTATCACGATGCCAACAACGGCCAGCGCAACGTGCTCGTGCGCAACGAGGGCGAGTGGACCCTCGCCGATGCGACGACTGCCGAGGGATTGGATCGCATCAATCGTCGCTTCAGCTTCGCGGCTGCCTGGGAAGACTACGATCGCGACGGGGATCCGGATCTCTATGTGGCGAACGACTTCGGACGGAACAACCTGTACCGCAACGAACACATGGACTCCGGCTTCGGGGGCACGGGGGGCTTTCTGGACGTTGCCGCCCGAGCCGGCGTCGAGGACCTCGCCGCCGGCATGGGGGTCAGTTTCGGTGACGTCGACGGAGACGGTTGGTCGGATCTGTATGTCAGCAACATGTACTCGGCGGCCGGGAACCGAGTCGCCTACGGTCGACGCTTCCAGAGCGAGGCTCCGGAAAAAGTGCGCGCCCAGTTTCAGCGCCATGCACAGGGCAATTCGCTCTTTCTCAACGATCGCAAGGGCGGATTCGTCGCGGCCAAGAACGCTGGGGTTCAGGAAGCCGGTTGGGCCTGGGGTGCCCGCTTCTTCGATCTGAACAACGACGGTCGGCTGGATATTCTCTCCCCGAACGGACTCCTGACGCAGGAGCGTCCGGACGACTTGTGAAGCTTCTTCTGGCGGCACGTCGTGTCACCTTCACCGCTGAAGCTCGAGTTGCCCTCGGCAGACCAGCGCGATACCTACGCGGAGGGTTGGCAGGCGTTGAACAAGCTCTTGCGCCAGGGCTACTCGTGGAGCGGCAACGAAAGGCATGCCGTCTTCCTCAACCTCGGCGATGGCCGTTTTGCCGATGCGTCGCGGGCGAGTGGGCTCGATCTTGCCGACGACGGACGGGCCCTGGCTCTCGTCGATTGGGACTTCGACGGCGATCAGGATCTCTTTCTCACGAACCGCAACGGTCCGCGCGTGCGCTTCTTCGAGAATCGCGTCGAGGAGAAGCCGCCTCGTTTTGCTTTGCGGCTCGAGGACGAAGTGGGACGCGTCGTTATCGGGGCTCGGGTCGAGGTACGATCGGAGGGGCCGACGGGCCCCGGGGTCATGCGAACCCTGCGCGCGGGCGGGGGGTATCTCGCCCAGTCTTCGCGCTGGTTGCACTTCCCCCGTCCGGGAGTGGCCTTCGTCACCTGGCCCGGCGAGGTCGAGCCGGAGGTCTTCGACGGTTTTGACCAGGACGAGGGTTTCTTTTCTTTGCGCCGTGGTACGGGTACGGCGCGTAGCTTCGAGCCGAAGTCCAGCTCGTCGCGGGACCTGGCACCCTTCCCGCCCTATGTTTCCACCGAAGCCGCGCGGGTCGTACTCGCCGCTCCGGTTCCGCTCCCCAGCCTGTCCCTCACGAGCTCGCGCGGAGGAGCCTTGAGCCTCTTCGGTATCGAACCCGGAGGCAAGGCCAAGGGCACGGGCAGGGCGATCGTGCTGCACCTGTTCGCCAGCTGGTGTGCGCCCTGTGTGCGCGAACTCGGCACGCTCGCAAAGGAAGCGGAGGCGCTGGCCGCCTCCGGCATCGCTTTTCTCGCCCTCAGCGTCGAGAGCGAGCCCGAGGAACGGGCCGCGGCCAAGGCTCTGATGGAGCGTCTTGCGTGGCCATTCTCCTGGGGTTTCGCCAGCGCCGAGAGCACCGAACTCCTGGACGCTCTCGCCGGTGTGTTCATCGATGGGGAACGTCGGCTCCCGCTCCCGACGAGCTTTCTGATCGATGCCCAGGGCAACCTACGCGCCATCTACTTCGGTCCGGTCTCCGCGGCCGTTCTCGCCCGTGATCGAAGCCTGCTGAAAGCGAGTCCCGAGGAACAACTTGCCGCGGCCGCGCCCTTCGAGGGCACCTGGCTGTATCCGATCGAGTCGACCTCGACCGGATGGATGGAGGGACGCCTGCGTGTCCGCGGCATGGAAGCCGCCGCACGAGAATACGGCCGTGGCGCCATTCGACTGTCTCAGAGCTCGCCCGCGGATGTGATTCACGGCTTCGGTCGTCGTGCCGCCAGCGAGGGCGATCTACGCGGTGCCCAGGGCTACTTTCTACAGGCCCTCGAGAAAGACCCCGAGCACTTCGATTCCCAGTTCGACCTGGCGGTGCTCTTCCATCGCGACGGCAAGCTGGCCGATGCCGCGACGGCCTACGCGAAGGCTCTGAGCTTGAAGTCAGAGGACGTGGACACGCACTTCAACCTGGGGTTGGTGTACGTGGGGATGGGGAATCTGGAAGCGGCCCGATCCGAGGTTCGTTGGCTCACGGAGAGCAACGCTGAGCTTGCGAGCACGCTCGCGGGAGAGATTCGCAAGCGGGAGTGACGCGGGCCGGCTTTCTTGCTGTCCAGGGGGGCTCGCGCGGGGGCTCTTGAAGAAGATGTGCGTCGGGCGCCACGCACTCTTTTCATCACGCCGGCAATTCCCAATCGATTGTCCGGTCCTCCCGACCGGCACTCCAATTTCGGGGCATAGTTCGATTGGACACTCTCTACTCGGGCTTCGCCCTTCCATCACTCGCTCATTTTTTTCTCCCCTGGGAAAAACATGCTTTTGACTCGCGCCCTCTCTCTATCCACGGCCTTACTCTTCGCACTGTCCTTGCCCACAGCCGGCCAAGGACAGATCCTCGACGCCAAGAAGATCAGCAACACCATTGGAAACTTCACTGCCACTCTCGAGGAGCAAGACCAGCTAGGTCGGTCGGTTGCCAACCTCGGAGACGTCAACGGTGATGGCATCAGCGATCTCGCGATCGGCGCCCAGGGCGATGACGATGGGCCCGGAGGGTTGGATCGTGGAGCGGTCTACATCCTGTTCATGCAGGCCAACGGTGTGGTGGCCAGCCACATGAAGATTGCCGAGGGTTCCGGTGGCATCTTGGGGCTGCTCGATCCGGGGGATCAGTTCGGGCGCGCGATCGGATCGATCGGAGACCTCGACGACGATGGGGTTCCGGATCTCGTCGTAGGCACGAACTTCGACGACGATGGAGGCACGAACAGGGGCGCGGTGTACGTGCTGTTTCTCCAATCCGATGGATCCGTCCGCTCCCACCAGAAGATCAGTGAGCACTTTGGTAACGGGGTCATCCTGGGCCTCAGTAACTTCGATGAGTTCGGCCGGGCGATCGATGGCCTGGGCGACATCGATGGCGACGGGGTCGAGGACATGGTCGTGGGGTCCTCCTACGACGACGACGGTGGAGTCAACAACGGCGCCGTCTACATCATGTTCCTGAACACCGACGGAACCTTGAAGGCTCACCAGAAGATCAGCCAGAGCCAGGGCAACCTCGACGTTATCTTGCGAGGTGGCAACTTCTTCGGTCACTCGGTCGCCAACATGGGCGACTTCGACGGCGATGGTATCAACGACCTTATCGTCGGTTCGGTTCTGGACGACGACGGAGGCGAGAACCGCGGTGCAGTCTACATTGTCCTCCTCAACGCCGACGGTACGGCCAAGGACTCTTTCAAGATCAGCGACACGGCCGGTGGGTTCACATGGGGCCTCGATGACATCGATCAATTCGGCGTTTCGGTGGCCGGAATCGGCGATGTCGACGGAGATGGCGTCCGGGACCTGGCGGTCGGGGCCGTGAAGGACGACGACGGAGGCTCGATGACCTCGAGCGACGTCGGTGCCGTCTACATCATCTTCATGAATGCCGATGGCACGGTGAAGATGGAGCAGAAGATCAGCAAGCTGTTCGGTTCGCTGCGCTTCAACCTCGATATTGGCGATTGGTTCGGCAGCTCGCTGTCGGATCTCGGCGGTCTCCCCGGCGATGGTCCGCATCAGCTGGCCGTCGGTGCGCGCTACGACGACGATGGGGGTGGGAACTTCGGTGCCGTATATATCCTGGAGCTGAACCCCACGGATCTCATTCCCCCGACCACGGACTTCGCAGCCGACCTGACGACCGGCGTCGCTCCATTGACGGTTGCGTTCACGGATCAGACCATTGGCGACGTCTCCTCGTACCAATGGAACTTTGGCGACGGCGCCTTTTCGACCCTACAGAACCCGACGTACACGTATACGGACGTTGGAATCTACACCGTGGCCATGACCGCGAAGAACCTGGTCGCCTCCGACTCGGAGCAGAAGAACGATTTAATCATCGTCAGCGAGCCGCCCCCCTTGGCGGGCTTCAGTGTACTTCCGGCCGCAGGCGTGGCTCCGCTCCCCGTTACGTTCAGCGATGCCTCGACGTTAAACATCACGAGCTGGTCCTGGGACTTCGGCGACGGCGCGAGCTCGAGCACGCAGAACCCGACGCACACCTACATGAACGTCGGCACGTACACCGTCACCCTGACCGCGACGAGCGTGGGGGGGATGGACACGGTCACATTGTCGAACCTGGTCATGGTCGGCGAGCCCGTCCCCGTGGCCTCGTTCACCGCGGGACCGATCGCCGGTGACGCACCCCTGGCCGTCACCTTCGGCGATGTCTCGACCTTGAACATCACCAGCTGGCTATGGGATTTCGGCGACGGTACGACCTCCGCTGTCCAGAGCCCGACGCACGCTTACACGACTGCCGGCACGTACACCGTTTCGCTGACGGTCACGAGCACGGCGGGTATCGATTCGATGCTGACGACGGACCTGATCGCCGTGACCGAGCCGATTCCGGTTTCGGCCTTCACGCCTTCGGTCACGGTGGGAGACATTCCGCTGGAGATCACATTCGTGGATGACTCGACGCTGAACATCTCGAGCTGGGCCTGGGACTTCGGCGATGGCACGACATCGACATTGCAGGAACCCACGCACACGTACAACACGACGGGGACGTTCACCGTCAGTCTCACGGTGACGAGTTCCGTGGGCACGGACGTGTCGTCGCAGATGATCATGGCGAACGAGCCGATACCGATCGCGGCCTTCACGCCCAGTGTCAGTTCCGGCACGCCACCGCTCGATGTCACCTTCACCGACAGCTCGACGCTGAACATCACCAGCTGGCTCTGGGACTTTGGCGACGGAACGACCTCGACGCTGGAGAATCCCTCGCACTCATTCAGTGACGTGGGCCTTCACACCGTCGATCTGATGGTCACGAGCGCCGGCGGCACGGACTCGACGACGACGCAAATCGAAGTCACCGAGCCTCTGCCCGTGGCCGCCTTCGACAGCAGCGTGCTCGGTGGCGAGGCTCCGTTGGAGGTCACCTTCAACGACCTCTCGACGCTGAACATCACCAGCTGGTCCTGGGATTTCGGCAACGGCAACGTCTCGTCGCTGGAGACTCCGATTCACACCTACATGAGCGCGGGCACCTTCGATGTGACCTTGACGGTCACGAGTGCCGGCGGGACGGACACCATGACCCAGGCGATGCTGATCGCGGTCACGGAGCCGATGCCGATCTCGAGTTTCCTCATCACGAATGGCACGGGCGAAGCTCCCTTGGATGTGAGCTTCAGCGATACCTCGACATTGAACATCACCAGCTGGGCCTGGGACTTCGGCGACGGTGCGACCTCGAGCCTGCAGCACCCCGCGCACATCTTCAATACCGGATTGCACACGGTCTCTCTTACGGTGACGAGTGCCGGCGGCTCGAACACCGTCACGATGATCGAGTCGGTCACGGCCACGGAGCCGGTTCCGATAGCGTCCTTCCTGTTGGATCAGGCGGTCGGTGATCCTCCCTTGAGTGTGACTTTTACCGACACCTCGACGCTGAACATCACCAGCTGGCTCTGGGACTTCGGCGACGGCATGAGCTCCAGTCTGCAAAACCCGACGCATAGCTACGGTGCGGTTGGCATCTACGACCTCACCCTGACCGTCACGAGCCCGGCAGGAATGGAATTGCTCAGCCTGCCTGCCGCAATCACGGTGACCGAGCCCGCGCCGCTGGCTTCCTTCACCACCTCGGTGACCGGTGGGCCCGCTCCTCTGGACGTGGCCTTCGCGGACACGTCGACCCTGAACATCACTTCTTGGGCCTGGGACTTTGGCGATCTGGGCACCTCGAGTCTGCAGAACCCGAGTCACACCTTCGTGGATCCGGGTACGTACAACATCTCGCTGACGGTGACCAGCGCCGGGGGTAGCCATACCCTGAACGACATGCTGGTCGTGAACGTACCGGCTCCGGTCGCGTCCTTTACGCAGGACATCTTTCAAGGCGACGCGCCGCTGGCCGTCAACTTCACGGATGGCTCGACCACGAACATCACGGGCTGGGACTGGGACTTCGGCGATGGCATGGGCTCGAATGAGCAGCACGCGAGCCACGTCTACACGACGGAAGGCGTGTTCACGGTCACTCTTACCGTGACGAGTGACGGAGGGATGGACACGATGGTGGTCATGGATGCCGTCACCGTCGGGGAACCGTCCCCGGTGGCAGCCTTCGCGGCGTCCCCCTCACTCGGCGACGCGCCCCTTCACGTCGTCTTCACGGACAACTCGACCTTGAACATCACGAGCTGGTTGTGGGACTTTGGCGATGGGAACACGACCACGCTGCAGAACCCGACACACACCTACACCATGGTCGGTAGCTACAACGTCGCCTTGAGGGTCGAGAGCTCATCCGGCGTTTCCCTGTTGCAACGCAACAACATGATCGTCGTCGAGGAACCGCCTCCGACGGCGGCCTTCACGCTCGACGTCAATCAGGGCCCCGCACCCCTGGCGATCGCCTTCACGGACACGACCACCGGTGTCGTCTCCACCTGGTCGTGGGACTTCGGGGACGGTAGCAGCTCGAGCTTGCAAAGCCCGACGCACATGTATCCGACGGTCGGTACCTATACCGTGACCCTGACGGCAACCGGCATCGGTGGAGCCAACACTCTGGAGCAGGTGGGGCTCGTCATCGTCGACGAACCGTTGCCCGTCGCGGAGTTCTCCGCCACGAACACGGTTGGCTTTCCGCCCCTGCAGGTGGACTTTGCGGACCTCTCGACGCTGAACATCACGAGCTGGTCGTGGAGCTTCGGGGACGGCAACGCCTCCTCGGCGCAAAGCCCGATGTACGTGTACGACACCGTCGGCACGTTCGAGGTTGCCCTCACGGTGACAAGCAATGGCGGTATCGACACCGAGACGAAACTCGCTCTCGTCACCGTCAACGAGCCGCCCCCCGTGGCCTCGTTCACGCCTTCGATCACGCAGGGCGACATGCCCCTCAGCGTCGACTTTGCGGACACCTCGAGCTTGAACATCACGAGCTGGTCTTGGAACTTCGGCGACGGCAACACCTCGACGCTGCAGAGCCCCCAGCACATCTACACCGTCGTGGGTACGTACACCGTGACCCTCGATGTGGTGAGCCCCGGTGGTCTCGATACCTTGGCCCTGGTCGATGGAATTATCGTCGAGGAACCGCCCCCTGCACCGGCCTTCTCGGCCGATGTCAGCGTTGGTCCCCCGTCCCTCCTGGTGACCTTCACCGACGCGACGAGCGGCATGGTTTCGATGTGGTCCTGGGACTTCGGTGATGGCGCGAGCTCGTCGTTGCAGAGTCCGACGCACATATACGACACGGTTGGCAAGTACACCGTCTCGCTGACAGTCACCGGTATCGGCGGGTTCGAGACGCTCACCATAGTAGAGATGATCGACGTCACCGAACCGGCTCCCGTGGCTGGCTTCTCGACGGATGTCACGTTGGGAGATGCTCCCTTGAACGTCACGTTCACGGACAGCTCGACCCTGAACATCACGACGTGGGCCTGGGACTTCGGCGACCTGGGGACTTCCAGTCTGCAGAGTCCGATCCACGAGTATCAACCTGGTACGTACACGGTGAGCCTCACGGCGACCAGCGCCGGCGGAATGGACACCGCGACCATGATCGACTTGATCACGGTGAGCGAGCCGCTGCCGAGCGCAGCCTTCTCGAACGACACGAACTGGGGCCCGGCGCCTCTGGATGTGAACTTCACGGATGACTCGACCCTGAACATCACTGCTTGGGCCTGGGACTTCGGCGATACGGGGACTTCGAGTTTGCAAAACCCGATGCATTCCTACGCAACCCCGGGTACGTACACCGTCAGCCTGACCGTTACGAGCGATGGAGGTGCCGCCTCCCTGCAAGTGACCGATGCGATCATGGTTGTCGATCCGGCACCGATCCCCGGATTCACGGCTGATGTCACGAGCGGTACGGCACCCTTGGCGGTGACCTTCGCCGATGCGACAAGCGGGGCCGTGACCGCCTGGGCCTGGAGCTTCGGTGACGGCAACACGTCCACGACGCAGAGCCCGACGCACACATTCCAGGACGTCGGCACATACACGGTCAGCTTGACGGCGACCGGTATCGGCGGCTCTAACGAGCTCGTCATGGGCGATCTCATCGTCGTGGCCGAACCGCTTCCGACCGCTTCCTTCACGACCTCGCTGCTAACGGGAGATGTTCCGCTATTGGTCACCTTCGGTGACACCTCGCTCCTGAACGTCACCAGCTGGGCCTGGGACTTCGGGGACGGCACGACCTCGAGCGCCCAGAATCCCTCGCACACCTATGAGGGGGTGGGGCTCTTCAGCGTCTCCCTGACGGTGACCAGCGTCGGCGGCACGAGCACCCTGACGCTGGTCGATCACATCACAACGAACGAACCGGTTCCGGTGGCTTCGTTCACCTCGGACATCGCCGGCGGTGATGCACCGCTCAGCGTGGTCTTCAGCGATGCTTCGACCCTCAGCATCACGTCCTGGGCCTGGGACTTCGGTGATTTGAATACCTCGATCCTGCAGAGCCCGACGCACGTCTTCTTGCAACCCGGCACGTATACGGTCTCCATGACCGTGACGAGCGCAGGGGGTGCCGATACGCTCACCATGGTGGATCTCATCACGGTCGTCGAACCTGCCCCGGCGGCGGCCTTCTCGATGGATACGACCAGCGGTCCCGCTCCCTTGACGGTGACCTTCAGCGACGACTCGACGCTGAACATCAGCACCTGGTCGTGGAGCTTCGGCGACGGCGAAACCTCGACGCTAGAAAATCCGGCCCACGAGTATGCGAACGTCGGAACCTTTACGGTGACCCTCGATGTGACGAGTGCTGGAGGAACGGACTCCTTGACACAGACCGAGGTCATCGTCGTCACCGAGCCGGCGCCAACGGCCGCTTTCACCGGCGATATCGCCTCGGGGGATGCCCCCTTGACCGTGCTCTTCGCCGATGCTTCGACACTGAACATCACGGCCTGGGCCTGGGACTTCGGCGACGGCAACACTTCGAGCGCACAGAACCCGAGCCACGTCTACAACGATATAGGCAGCTTCGATGTGACCCTGGCCGTGACCAGCGCCGGCGGTACTGACATGCTCGTCGAGATCGCCATGATCACGGTGGCAGAGCCTGTGCCCATCGCGGCCTTTTCGTCCGACGTGACCCAGGGCCCGTTGCCCTTGACGGTCAACTTCAGCGACGACTCGACCTTGAACATCACGGCCTGGGACTGGAGTTTCGGTGACGGAGACGAAACCGGCAACTCTGGGGGCAGCTCGATCGAGCAGAACCCCACCTATGTCTACAGCGACCTCGGGACCTACACGGTCAGCCTCACGGTGACGAGTTCCGCCGGACTGGACAGCCTCGAGCAGATCGGCTACATCATCGTCGAAGAGCCCGCTCCGCTGGCTTCCTTCACGAACGACGTCAGCCAGGGCCCTTCGCCCTTGACGGTGAACTTCAGCGATACCTCGACCCTGAACATCACGGGCTGGTCGTGGGACTTCGGTGATCTGGGTACCTCGAGTCAGCAGAACCCCTCCCACACCTACGCGGCACCCGGTACCTATTCGGTATCCCTGAGCGCCACGAGCGCGGGGGGTAGCGACACGGCCCTGATGGTGGATCTCATTATCGTGGACGAGCCGGCACCCGTTGCCTCTTTCATTGGCACCCCGATCACCGGGACCGCACCGTTGAGCGTGCAGTTCACGGATACCTCGAGCTTGAACATCACCGGCTGGTCGTGGGACTTTGGTGACGGCGGCTTTTCGAGCCTCTCCGATCCGTCGCACACCTACAACGATATCGGCCTCTACACGGTTACCCTGACCGTCAACAGTGCCGGTGGAATGGACACTACCACGGCGATCGATCTGATCACCGTGGGGGAGCCGCCTCCGGTGGCTTCCTTCGTGGCGACGCCGGTCTTCGGTTCGGCTCCCCTTACCGTGGTCTTCACGGACACGTCCAGCAGCACGATTACGGCCTGGGACTGGGATTTCGGCGACGGCTTCAGCTCGACGCTGCAAAACCCCTCGCACCTCTATGACAACGGCGGGACCTTCACGATCGGCCTGACCGTGACCGGACCCGGTGGCACCGACACGATCACAATTGTGGATCACGTGCTGGTTTTCATCGATCCCCCGATCGCGAACTTCGACGTCAGTTCCTTTCGCGGCTTTGCACCTCTGAACGTCATATTCACAGACACGAGCCAAGGGCTGGTCACGAGCTGGCTCTGGGACTTCGGTGACGGTGCTACCTCGACCGTTCAAAATCCCTCCCACGTCTACGAGCTGGCGGGAACCTATGCCGTGGCCCTCACGGCGATGAACGGTGGTGGAGCCCACACCGAGCGCAAGCACGACTTCATGCAGGTCGCCCAGCCGCCGACCTTCGGCGATGGGAGTTTCGAAGGACAGACCCCAGGGACTCAGCCGCGCACCCCGTGGCGCGTGGTCTTTGGCACGGGCGTCGGCGTCAATCCGACAACGGTCGCGACCGACCTCTCGATGCCGACCCACGGTGTCAACTGGCTCGAGATCGGTGCCGACGGTTCCAGCGCGGCAATGCCGCCCTCCAACCCCGGTGGGGCAGGCCTTGCGCCCATCGGTGCGGCCCAGGTACGTCAGAACTTCAGCTTCAACCCGATGATGAGCTACCTCGGTTTCAACGCGACCTTCATCCTGAACGGCCCGGCAGCCTCGGTCGACTTCAACGACTTCATGAGCGTGGATCTCAGCGACGGGACGACGAAGTACAACCTCTACTACGAGGACTCGTTTTCGGCCTTCCCGCTGATCTCCGACAAGTTCGGTCTGCCGATGACGGACACCGCCACGGTCAGTACGAACCTCGTCGATCTCTTTCCGACTGCGATCTCCACGACCATCCTGACCTTGACGATTTCGGTAGGAAACGGTGGCGATGCTCTGAATCCCTCTCGGGGTTACGCCGATAGCTTCATCTTCGGCATGGCCGGAGCCTCGGTCGACAGAAACGGCACCGGTTTGAACTCCATGTGCTACTCCGCCGGGCCTCCGGTGATTGGCCAGGACTGGAGTGGGGCGATCGACTCGAGTTCCCACGTGGCGCCGGGCTTCGCGCTCATCCTGTGCTATTCGGATCCGGCCACCGGGCCTACCCTGAGCAGCGGTGAGCTTCTGATCGACCTTGCCTCCGCACCAATCTTCACCCTTGTGGTTCCCAGCAATGGAACCCTGGACATCTTGAGCCAGGTGGTTCCCAACAGCCTGAGCCTCGTTGGAACGAGCGTCTCGAGTCAGGGGATGGTCTACGGCTCCAGCATGCTGGAGCTCTGTAACGCCGTCGATATGACGGTGGGTTTCTAGGAAACGAACCAAGCCCGAGCTGCATGCCCTCGCGTGGAGCCTCGGTTTTTCCAAAGCCAAAAGGCCCCCGATACCCAGAGCCAAAAGAGCATGATTCCGCTGCCCGCTCTCAGCTGGCTATGGCCCGTTCTGTTCTGTGCGGGCACGTTCCTCGGAGATGGTTTGCGAGAGCTCGGCCTGGGGGCGTTCGCTGAGGACGTGGATCAAGCGGGCGAGGTGTGGATCCTCAGCGTTCCCGACCCGTTCCACCTTATGTATGCGCCCAGGTACGTACTCGCTCTGCCTGACGGTGGGCGGAGGTGGGGGAATCTCGACCTTCACCTGGCCCGCCCTCGTGCGCCTCAAACCCTCCATTGCCGGCGCCCCGGGGTCCGGGTTGATGTCTTCCTGGGCCCGCCGGGCATACTGGGTTGGCCGCTCTCGGGCCGTCTCGAGCACGGTTTCGGTCGTGGGAAAAGCCCTCCACATCCGAGTTCGGCAAGCCGGAAAGAAACCGGCGACCGGCCAAAAACCCCGTCTCCTAGTCCAAAAGTCAAAAAAGACCCGGTAACCTCGTCCATAACATCCACCCTGCGGCAATAGCATCAGGGCACCAATCGAAGCGCTCCCTCTAACGCTCCCTGAGGCAGGGGACGGGGAGTGCCCCCCCAAAAAAAAGAACCGAGGACGAGAGACAGGTAATGAAACTCAAAGGACTTGCAGGGCTTGCTGCACTGGCCATCGCTTTTTGCGCGGCCGCCCCGGCCCAGATACAGCGTTTGAGCCTCGAGGAAATGGTCGACCTCGCCGACGGAGCCATTCTGGGCACCATCGTCGATTCCCAGGTCTTCCGCGTCGATGATCCGATCGACGGCCCCGAGCTCTACTTCACCACGTTGACGATCGAGGGACGCTCCCTGGTCGACAGCACGCCCTCGACGGTGCAGGTTACCTTCCACGGTGGCTTTATCAGCGAGACCGAAGGGGTCTACAACTCCGAAGCCCCGATCAAGGACGACATCCTGCAGGGCAACGAGGTCACCGCCTTCTACAGCTGGCAGGACAACATGGGGGGTGGCGTTTCCGCCAACGCTCTGTCCGCAGCCCACGGTGGGCTCTATCGCGTTCTGGGCGGCAGCTTCGTCCTGGGACGCGGTGAGGGTTACGCCATCGATTACAACATCACGGCCGAGAACCTCGAAGCGAGTCTCGGGAACCTCTATCGAGCCAAGCTCGGCAAATAGGAGCATCCCGATGAACACCAAGCAATTCCTCCTGCCCAGCGTGGCTCTCGTTTGCGCCGCGATGCTTCTCGTACCCGCCGAGCAGGCCAGCGCCTTCTCCAAGATTGGCGGAAGCCTCGGCGTGGGTCAGCGCGACCTCCGTACCTTCAATAACTTCGGCGATGCGGGCGCGAACAACAACGTGCGCGGCTTCCCGGACTTCCCCGGCTGGCTCGGCCTCGAGCAAGCCATCTGGAAGGGAGCCGCGGACTGGAACAGCGTCCCGCGTTCGTCCTCAGGCGACACTAGCCAGACCCAGATCGGTAACGGTTTGGCCAACTTCGACGTCTTCTGGATCGGCGCGGCGAACGGCATCGGCAACTCGAACAACAACATCGCCTCGGCGATCTCGTCCTGCGGTGGTGGCACGCTTGCCTTCACCGAGACGCCCATCTCCGATGGCTGGCGCATTCGCTTCTGCGACGAGTGGAACTGGGCCGACGGCCCCGCCGGTATCGGCGGGGGTGTGTTCGACCTGCAGGGCATCATGACCCACGAGTACGGCCACGCCCTCGGGCTCGGTCACTCGGGTGTCGGCAACGCCACGATGTGGCCTTCCGGCGGCGCGGGCCAAACGAGCCTCCGCTCGATCGAGGCCGACGACCGCGCGGGTCTGCAGTGCGTATACGGAGCCAACTCCGGTGCCCGCCCGACGATCACCAGTGTGTCCTACTCCGGTGGCAACATCACGATCGACGGAACGGCATTCGACATCGGCACGACCAACGAAGTTTGGTTCACGAACGATAACGTCTCGGCGACCAACAGCGATGCACGCGTCCGTGTCCTGGGTGTCGCCTCGTCCGGCGGCGGTACGCAAATCACGATTCCCATCCCCGCCAACGCAGGCATGGGCGATGTCGTCGTGAAGAACTCCGGTGGCATGCACACGGACCTCTCCAACACCTATCCGTCGACGCTCGATCGTCCGCTCTTTGGCGATGCGACCTTGTACAACGGCAGCGGTACGAACCCAATCTGCCTGTCGGCGCTGACCAACCCCCAGCTGGGTCAGCCCTTCAACCTGCAGATCGATGCATCCGGCCACCCCGGCGGCGCAGGCCTCTCGGGCGTCCTCATCTATGCGAGCCCCCACCAGATCCCCACGATACATGGCGAGCTCCTCGTCGACCTCGGCTCTCCCCAGTACGGCTTCCTCATCGGATCGTCCGGCGGCGGCCTCGACGTCCACAGCCTGACGCCCCCGGCCGACCCGGCTTTCTTCGGAAACACGGCCACGGCCCAGGGCTTCACGTTCAGCGTCAGCTCGACGGTGCTCTGCAACGCTCTGAATCTAACTCTCGGCGCGGCAAACTAAGCCCCCTCTCATCGAAGCGGCTCCCCGCCAAGAACGGAC
>CBFIHP010000025.1:0-71590 GCA_965662355.1 Planctomycetota bacterium
CTTGATGGACATCGACCTCGAAGCCCCGGACCACACCACGCTCTAACGACGTGCGCTTCGTCGCTGCGCATCCCAGTTGGCGCTCGAATTCGGTAGGGGAGACCGATTCTGTGCCGAGAGCGCGAGTTATGCACCAAGGCCTCGCGCAGTTCGGCGGTTCTCTTCACCGTCTCTCGCGCCCGGTTGGGACTTCCGGGGGCCTACGTGCGTCAACCACTCTGCGCCCCGAGTTGCCTCCTGCCGCAGGAGTGGCTCCCCGAGTAGGACTCGAACCTACGACAATCCGGTTAACAGCCGGACGCTCTACCAACTGAGCTATCGGGGAAGCGGAGCGAAGAATCTAGCGCCGAGGGGAACTGAGTCAAGGGCTCCGCCTGAGCGTGTTTCGGGCTAGAGCGGAGAAATCTTGAGTGGCCCCCGGCCGTGGAAATAGGACGGCTCGCTTGGGCCCATGATGGCGGGATCGTCGGGGAGGCTGGAAAGGTCGAAATCGGGCAGGAATTCGGGGGCGGAGAGGGGTTCGTCGGGGTGTTGGCCCGAGCTGCGGGCGGCCCAGTGCACGAGGCGGCGGGGGTCGACGTGGGCCTGGCGTAGGCTCGCCAGGGTCAGGTCCTTGTCACGCTTGGAGAGGCGCCGGCCGGCGGGGTCGAGCACGAGGGGCACGTGGAAGTAGGTGGGGTGGGGCAGAGCGAGGGCGTTCTGGAGGTGCCACTGGCGGGCGGTGCTGGGAAGCAGATCGTCGCCGCGAAGGACCTCGGTGACGTGGTTCCGGGCGTCGTCGACGCAGACCGCTAGCTGGTAGGCGTAGGTGGCGTCGCGGCGGGCCAGGAGGAAGTCGCCGACGTCCTGGCGCACGTCCGTGACGTGCGGGCCGCGGATACCGTCGACGAGGGCCAGTGGCGGATGGGGGACCCGCAAGCGCAAGCCGGGCGCTCGGCTGGAGCGCTTCTCGGCAGCGGCGACCGAGGCAAAGCGACCGCGGCAGGTGCCGGGATAGGGGAGTTCACCGCCGGTGTGTGGGGCGGAGAGCGCGGCTCCGATCTCCTTGCGAGAGCAGGTGCAGGGATACGCGGCGCCGCTGCGTACGAGTTGCTCGAGGGCCGATTCATAGGGCTCGAGATCGGTGGCCTGGAAGTGAGGGGAGCCGTCCCAGTCGAGGCCGAGCCATTCGAGATCGCGCAGGAGCGTGTCGACGAGCTCGGGCTTGGAGCGCGCCGTGTCGAGGTCCTCGATGCGCAGGACGATGCGTCCGCCGCGCGAGCGTACGTGCCACCAGGCCAGCAGGAAACTGCGCGCGTGCCCGACGTGCAGATAGCCCGTCGGACTCGGGGCGAGCCTACCGGTGATCTGCGTCAAGGCGTCATCCGCTGTGGGGTGCCGGTCGGGTTAGCGACAGGAGACCCAGGTGCCCGATGCATCGTCCGATTCGCGGGCAGCATCGAGGATGCGCTGGATGACGACGCCGTCGGCAAAGGTGGCGGCATGTTCGAGGGGTTGGCGCTTTTCGACCATGGCCTTCAAGAGCTCGCGCAGGTAGAGCGGCAAGCAGCGACCGAAGACGCCGTAGTCGTCCATCTCGAATTCCTTGGTGCTGGGCAGGCCGGGGTCGAGCGTCTCCTCTACATAGGGAGCTCCCGCACGAGAGATGGAGAGTCGATCGCCGTCCAGGACGCGCACCGCGGCGTCGCTTCCTATCAACTCCAGCTCGAAGGAGCCTTCGGTAGGGAGCGCACAGGAGCTGAGGACCTCGCCGTGGGCTCCGTTGGCAAAGCGCAGGCGCAGGTGCGCGAACTCGTCTGCGGTGACGCGCCTTGGCCGCTGGGTTTCAGGGTCTTTGCGTTCCTTGATGAAGGTGCGCAGGTCGGCGCTGACCGCTTCGATGTCACCCCAGAGCCAACGCAGGAGATCGAGCATGTGGGAACCGAGAGCGCCGAGGATGCCGCCGCCGCGCGTGGCGTCGAACCACCAGCTATAGGGACGATCCCGATAGGACTCCAGAGGCAGCATGATTTCGAAACGCGCGTGCCATGGCTCCCCGAGGACCCCTTCGCGACACAGTTCGTAGGCGCGGCGGTGCTCCGGACCGAAGCGCAACTGGTGATCGATGTAGGCCGGAGCGCCGCGGGTGGCCTGCACCATCTCGCTTGCTTGGGTAGCGTCGAGAGCAAAGGGTTTCTCGCACAGCACCGCGGCTCCCACGTCGAGAGCGCGCATGGTCATCTCGTGGTGCAGGTGCACCGGAGTCGAGACGATGACGAGATCGGGTTGCGTCTCGAGGGCGGCTTTCCAGTCGCCGCTCGCGTGGGGAATGCCCCATTCGAGGGCCGTGGCGCGGGCCTTGTCCGCGTCCTGTCCGGCGATGGCGCAAACTTCATTGTTACCTGCCCAGCGCAAGGCGGGTAGTTGTACGCGGGCAGCGAAGCTGTTGCCCAAAAGTGCGATGCGTATGGAATCCGGCATTTCTGGAGGTGGGGTCGACTCTCGTGAAGAGAAAGCTAGCCTGAGTGGCATGGCCGAAGCGACCCTTCATGCGGAACTTGCCAAAGAGCTTCCCGATCTACCTCGCTGGGTCGAGGCCCGTGGGCTGCTCCTGTCGCGTCGCTGCGAGGTCCTGAAGCCGCCGGAGAACCAGCGTAGCGCAGGATGTTTCTTGATCGAGGAGGATCGCTCGCTGGCCTGCGCGATCAAGCGCCCGGTCGCATCCCTGGTCCAGTCTTTCCTGCAGCGCAGCGGTTCGAGCAGCGGCCCGTATCAGGTCCTGGCCCCGGTTCAAACCGCCGGGCACCTACGCACGCTGCTCCCCGGGTGGAGCGAATCGCCCGTTACGGTCTTCGTGCACCCCGCTCCCGAGGGGCTGGCCCCGCCGGCGCACCCGACGCGGCTGCTCACGGAGACGGACCGCCAGCTGCTCGTGGACGTCGAGGAGCCGGCTCGCAGCGAACTGCAACGGGCCCTCAGCTTCGCCCCGATCTGCGCGGCCTTCGACAACGGACGCCCCGTCGCTTTTTGCGTCGCCCTGTACGAGACGGAATGCTGGTGGGACGTCGAGCTCCACACGCTCGAGGGCTACCGCCGTTCCGGCTACGCCACAGCGGCCATCGCCGGGCTGACACAGCACATGCTCCAGCAGGGCAAACGCCCCGCCTGGGGCGCCCTGGAAGCAAGTCGCGCGCCCTGCGGAATGGCCGTCAAGTATGGCTTTCGCGCCGTCGACCGCATGGTCGTCTTCAACCGCGTCTAGTAGCGGTAGTGGGTGGGCTTGTAGGGCCCGTCCACCGGCACGTCGATGTAGGACGCCTGCTCCTTGGTGAGCGTGGTCAGCTTGGCACCGAGCTTGCCGAGGTGCAGGCGCGCGACCTTTTCGTCGAGGTCCTTGGGAAGGACGAACACGGCGTTGTCGTAGTCGCCGTGCTTCGTGAACAGCTCGATCTGGGCGATGACCTGATTCGAGAAGCTGTTCGACATGACGAAACTCGGGTGGCCGGTGGCGCAACCGAGGTTCAAGAGGCGGCCTTCGGCCAGGACAATGACGCCGTGGCCATCCTTGAAGATGAAGCGGTCGACCTGGGGCTTGATCGTGTCGCGCTTGATGCCCGGCTCCTTGAAGAGTCCGGCCATGTCGATCTCGTTGTCGAAGTGGCCGATGTTGCCGACGATGGCGTTGTTCTTCATGCGGCGCATGTGGTCGACCGTGAGCACGTTGAAGTTGCCCGTGGTCGTGACGAAGATATCGGCTTCCTCGACCACGTCTTCCAGGGTGGTGACCTGGAAGCCTTCCATGAGCGCCTGCAGGGCACAGATCGGGTCGATTTCGGTGACGATGACGCGCGCGCCTTGGCCACGCAGGGACTGGGCGCAGCCCTTGCCGACGTCGCCGTAGCCGCAGACGACGGCCTTCTTGCCGGAGATCATGACATCGGTGGCGCGCATGATGCCGTCGACGAGCGAATGGCGGCAGCCGTAGACGTTGTCGAACTTGCTCTTTGTGACCGAGTCGTTGACGTTCATGGCCGGGAAGAGCAGTTCACCGGACTCCTGCATCTGGTAGAGACGATGCACGCCGGTGGTGGTTTCCTCGGTCACACCGCGGATGCCCTTGGCCATGCGCGTGAACTTGGTGCTGTCCTGCTGGTGGGCATTGCCGAGACACTTGAGCAGCTCGACCCAGTCCTCCGCGTCGTCCGCCCCGGGCGTCGGGACCGAGCCGGCTTCCTCGAACTCGCGGCCCTTGTGGACCATCATGGTCGCGTCACCGCCGTCATCGAGGATCATGTTCGGGCCGTCCTGGCCCGGCCAGGTCATGGCTTGCTCGGTGCACCACCAGTACTCCTCGAGGGTTTCGCCCTTCCAGGCGTAAACGGGGACGCCCCTGGGGTTTTCCTGGGTTCCCTCGGGGCCGACGGCGATGGCCGCGGCGGCGTGGTCCTGGGTGGAGAAGATGTTGCATGAGGCCCAGCGCACATCCGCTCCCAGCTCGACCAGGGTCTCGATCAAGACGGCGGTTTGAACCGTCATGTGCAACGAGCCCGAAACACGCGCCCCTCGCAGGGGCTTCTTGCTGCGGTACTCCTCGCGGAGTGCCATGAGGCCGGGCATCTCGACCTCGGCCAGTTCGATTTCCTTGCGACCGAAGTCGGCCAGGGTGAGGTCGGCGACCTTGAATTCGAGCGAAGTTGCGGTAGCGGAGGTGGTCATCGGAGAAACGGGGCTATTTGGCCGAGTGGCCTTGGAGTGGTGCGGAGTGAATTGCGTGCCCGTTTCGAACGGGCCAACCGGTCATGATGCCTGCCAGGCTCCATGTCCGAAAGAAAGAAGGGGGGAATCGACGCACCCCCCGATTCGGGCTGCTGGCTAGAAGACGATCGGCTCGATGGCACCGATGCGAACGCGAATCGTTCCGTTCGGCAGCTTGATTTCGGCCTCTTCCCCGGGCTTCTTGCCGAGCATGCCGTCCGCCAAGGGGGAACGGTAAGAGACCTTCGTCTCGCCATCGGCATCCCAAGGCCCGAGGAGCATGATCTCACGGCTGCGCTCGTCATCTCCGATTTCGACGTAGGTGACGCGCGAACCGGGAGAGACCAAACCGCCCGGAATCACCGCATCCTCCAGGACCTGGGCGGAGCGGATCGCCTCCTCGAGTTCCATGGCGCGTTGGGTCAGGTGGCGCTGATCTTCGATTGCGGCTTCCCATTCCGAGTTCTCGGACAGGTCGCCGTAGGATGCCGCCTTGCCGATGGCCTCGGAGTTTTCCGGGATCTTGACGTCGACCAGCACGCGCAGCTCCTCCTCCCGTTCCGCGAGTCCGGCGCGGGTGGTCCAGATTCCTCCGGTTTCCCAGAAGGGCTTCTCGTCGCCGCGGAACACGTCGGGCGAGACCTCGACGGCCAGCTGCGTGAAGAGCCGGTCGACACTGCGGTCCACTCCGGCCTCGAGCATGGCAGCGAGGCTGCGCATGGTCTCGATGTTGGAACCTTCGAGCAGCGGACGCAGAAGCGGTTTCTTGCCTTCGGAGAGCAACGCGGAAAGCCGATCACGGGCGCGCACGAGATCGGTCGTCGAACTGGTAGCTCGGTTGAGATACACCGCCAGCTGCAGCAAGCACTGGGCGCGCTGGGAGGCGGGAAGCAGCTTGTCCTCGAATTCGCTGCCCTCGACCTTCTCCGCCAATCGCACGAGCAGCAGCGGATTGCGCGTGGGGCGCGCGAGGAGTCCGGAGTAGTGCTCGACGAGGGCCTCGCCACGACCGTTCTCGAAGAGAACATCGACCAGGCCTTTGATCATTCCCGGCGCGGCGTACACGAGGTTCTTCGAGGCCTCGTCCAGCCAGGCATCCGGTGCAATCTCGCGCAAGAGATCGAGGCAGCGATCCTGATAGCGCCCCGGGACATCGTTGAAGAGCTTCCAGAGCGCCGGCGTTCCGGCTCCCGCGGACTCGGCGTTCCAGGCCTCCTCGACGACGGCGCGCAGTTCGGGCGGCGTCGTCTCGTGGGTATCGCGCAGGAAGATCCAGGCGGCCAGTCGTTGCGGCAGCTGGGAATCCTCGTCCGCGACGAGCTCGCCCAGTGCCTCGAGGGCGGAGGTGCGCACGCTTTCCGTGACACTGTCGCCGCCGACGATCGAGCGCACCCGCACCAGGGCTTCACCGAGGTCCCGCGAACGCAGCAGCTGGCGTTTCAAGCTCTCGGCCGGGTCCTCGGCCGTGTCGAGCAGGCGCACGACCCGTTTGGTCGTCGGGCCGGAAAGCTCGAACCACTCGCTCTGCTCGGCCAGCTTCTGTGCCTTGCGCCAGAAGGCCGTGAACTTCGCCCCGTCGATCCCGAGGGTCGTCATGGTCAACTTGATGCCCGTGTGGTTGACCTTGCCGCCACCCTTGATGACAACCCAGCGCAGGATGTCGAGCGGCTCCTCCTTGAGGAGCTTCTTCAGCTTGTCTGGATCTTCCATGACCAGGCAACGCATGTCGCCGGCCTCGAGCATTTCGAAGATGTCGACGGCCGTGGTGAAGGGGAAATGGTCCCTTCGTGTGCTGAGGAACTGCACGTATACGTTCCCCTCGTCAGCGTCCACCCGTTCGACGCGACCCAGACCCCAGCCCTTGGAGTGGTAGATGATGCGTCCCTCCACCAGGGCCAGGAGCTTGTCCATCGAGCGCCAGGACTTGCGCATGTCTTGAACGTTCTCGCGAAAGTCCGAGATCGTGCAGTAGGTCTCCCAGAAATCCTCGCTGCTCCAGGCCGCGGTCGCGGACTGGAAGAGCATCTTTCCGAGTTCGCCCTGGGCGCCGCCTGCCAAGAGGCTCTTGCCGAGCAGCCTGGCCGCGTCGGCGTTGGCATCATTAGCCGCCAGCATCTCCGCGTGCTCGCGGATCAGCGGCGTGATACGAGGGAGCTCTTTCTTGCGGGCGGCCACGTCCACCGCCTCCAACGCCTGGTCGACCGCGCCGCCATCGGCGGCATGGCTCGTCCAGGCGTCTCCGAGCTCAGTCCATTTTTTCTTCCGAATCAGTCCCGCGAGACTCATCGACATTCCCGTTGGTGCGTAAAAAGAGGGCGAGACAGCATGCCCTGGTCAGGGCCCTGTCGGAAGCGGCCATCCCTATATCTTTATGGGCGACTCGCCCCGTCACCCACCCAGATCGCCCGACTAGCTTCCGGCATCGCTACCGCCTTTCGCCCCGCCTGCTTACTATTCAGACGCCCAAATTGGCCCCCGACCCCTCCATGCCGAGCTCCTCACTACTCATCGCCATCGTGCTCTCGAGCCTTCCTGGCTTTCTCCGAGCCCAGGAACGCACGGCTTTCGTCGGCGCCACGGTCCACACCATGGTCGAGGGGGAATCCCCGCGGCCGTTGACCATCCTGGTCGAGGGAGACCGGATCCGGACCCTCAGCCCCTCGCTCGAGCTGGCCCCAGGAACCCGCCAGATCGACGTTTCGGGCAAGCACATCGTGCCCGGTCTGATCGATGCCTACACGCATTTCGACCCCGATCACGACGCCCTGTACACCGCCGTGGGCATCACCACGGTGCGCGACGTCGGTGGCGACCGCCTGCGCCTGATCCTCACGCGGCGCACCGCCAGCCGCAACCGAGTGCCCGGCCCCACCCTGCTGACCGCCGGGGCGCTGGTCGGGGGAGAGCCCCCGGTGACTCCCCAGGCGGTTTCGCTACGCAATGAGCATTCGGCCGAGGAATTTCTGCCGATTCTCTTCGCGGACGAGATCGACTTCCTGTCGATTCACCCGGGCCTTCCGCACGACGCCTGGCGCAAGGCGATCGAGCTGGCGCACCAGGCCGAGCTGCAGGTCTGGGGTCCCTTGCCGACGAACACCAGCTTGGTCGAGGCCGTGTCGGCCGGGCAGGACGGTTTCCACTTCCTCGACGGTCTGCTTCCCAAGGGTGTCGGCTGGGACATCGTGCAGATGCCCGCGCTCGACATCGCCATCAAGACCCTGGCGGATGCGGGCCGCGGCGTGGTTCCGCTGCTGGTGGTGAACGCGACCCGGCTCGAGAACCAGGGCACGGGTACGGATCAGCTTGCACTCCTCGGGCTTCTCGACCCGAACTACGAAAGCTGGTGGAAAGCAGAGCTGGTGGGGCGCATCGAGGGCATGTCCTCGGAGAACGCAGCCCGCGGCCAGCGCATCCTCGAGAAGCAGCTGGCCTTGACCGCGCGCCTGGCCAAGGCCGGCGTGCCCCTCGTTCCGGGTTCCGCGGGCGCCCAGCCCTGGCTTTTTCCCGGGCAGGCGTTACACCGCGAGCTTGCCCTGTGGGTGCGTGCGGGCATGGGCGCCGAGGAGGTCCTCTGGCGAGCGACTCGGGGTGCCGCGGGCGTGCTCGGCATCGAAAAGGAACGCGGTGCGCTCTTCGCCGGAGCCGCCGCGGATCTGGTTTGCGTCGATGCGGATCCGCGTCTGGATCTCGCCACGCTGCTCGATCCGGCCATCGTCTGCGTGCGCGGTCGTGTCCTCGAGCGGCGTGACCTTGCCGACCTCCTGCAGACCGTGGCCGCCGACAAGCGCGCGACCCGCGAGACCCTGGCCTTGCCGATGGCACTGGAGGCTCCTCCGGGGCCGCGCACCTTTGGCGATCCCGGCGAACAGGCCGTTGCGGAGGGCGATGCCCTGGTGCTGGATGGAATCCTCGAGAGTGTCTCCCTGGGCCAGCGGCTTTCCGGCGAGCGCTTTCAGGTCTGGCAGCTCAGCGACGGGCGCACCGCCTATTGCGGTCGGATCCTCTATCCCGCAGCGCGGGAGGATCAGAAACGGCAAGTCCAGGTCGTGCAGGTCGTCAAGGATGGCCAGCTCGAGAGCAGCTACGTGACCCTCAGCCAGGCCGGCATGCAGGTCGTCGCGCGCGGTCTCTGGGCGGCTCGCACCTGGCGCATGTCGACCAAGCTGAACGGCCAACCCCTGACCGACAATACCTCGATCCCCATCCACCCCCGTTGTGTCGATGTCAGCAGCGTCACGTCGCTCTTGATCCTCGGGCAGTCCGCGCTCGGCCATGAGATTCCGATCGTGCACCTGCGCGAGGGACTCGAGGGCGAGCTCGTCAACTGGATCAGCGAGCTGGACGACAATGGCGACCATCAGCTCCAGACCCCCTTGGGACCCCTGGCCTTCCGCCTGAACGCGAACGGCGCGCCCGAACGGGTCGTGCAACGCCGCGGTGGGGGAGTTATCGAGACCATCCTCAGCGACTTCACGACCTTCGGTGGCGCCGGACATCCCCTTCCAGCCGAGAAGCGCAAGGTGAAGGCCGCGGCGGAGGCCGCGGCTTCGGCTGACGAGGATCCGACTCGAGACGAGCCTGCGGCCGAAGAGGCCGCGACAGGGGATGGGCAAGCGCAGAAAGAGGACGGCCGCTAGGCCGCCACGCGAACCGGCGATGGCCTCCCAAGCAGATCAGGACAACCCGCGAGAGAAGGGCGGGGAAGCGGAGGAACGCTTCGCAAGTCCGGTCAACCTTGAAGTCGCCGCGGCGGCCCCGGGCGAGTTCGCAGCGCTCGATCTCGGTACGTTCGCGGTCTGGCCGCCCGTCGTGCTCGCACCGATGGCGGGCGTCACGAACTATCCGTTTCGCCGACTGTGCCGCGACTTCGGAGCCGGGCTCTACGTCTCCGAGATGATCACCGCCCGGGGCTACCTGAACGGCAACCGTCTCACGCGGCTTCTCGCCAGCTCACAACCGGACGAGAATCCGCGCTCGGTCCAGATCTACGGCGCGGATCCGATCGATGTGCACGACATGGCCCGCGAGCTGGTGGGCGAGGGCGTTCAGCACATCGACATGAACTTCGGTTGCCCGGTTCCCAAGGTGACGAGAAGCGGTGGAGGAAGTGCCGTGCCGCTCAAACCGCGCTTGCTCGCGCGGCTCGTGCGTGCCGCCGTCCGCGGCGCGGGCGATGTGCCCTTGACGATCAAGGTCCGCAAGGGCATCGACGACAGTCTCGAGACCTATCTCGACGCAGGGCGCGTCGCCCAGGAGGAAGGCGCGCGGGCCATCGGCCTGCATGCGCGCACGGCGGCCCAGCTCTATTCGGGCGAGGCCGACTGGAATGCGATCGGCACCCTGGTGGAGCACCTATCGATTCCCGTGCTGGGCAACGGCGACATCTGGGAGTCCTGGGATGCGCTGCGCATGATGCGCCACACAGGCTGCGCCGCTGTGATCGTCGGTCGCGGGTGCCTCGGGCGTCCGTGGCTCTTTCGCGAGCTGGCCCAGGTCTTCGAGGGACAGGAAGCCGATCCGCCGCCGAACTTCGGCCAGGTGTGCGAGGTGCTCTTCGAGCACGCGCGCATGCTCGTCGATTTCTTCGGCGAGACCATCGGCATTCGCCAGATGCGCAAGTGGTGCACGTGGTACACGGTCGGCTTCCGACACTCCTCCCGGGCACGTGGCGATCTCGTGCGTGTTTCCACGCTCGAGGAGATCCGGGCCATCCTGGCCCGCGGAGATGTCGACGAGCCCTTTCCACGCGCAGCCCTGCGTGCCCATCGCGCCAAGGGCGGGCGCACCCAACGCGTGATTCTCCCCGAGGGCTATCTCGAGAGTCGCGACGACGATTCCCCGCCCAAGGGACCGCGCACCCCGGCGGAGATCGAGGCCTGGGAGAAGGCCTTGCAGGGCGGGTGAGCGCACTCTCGAAGGCGCAGGAGTCGGGCGTGCCCTTGTGCGTCGTCGGGGCCGGGGCGGCCGGGCTGTGGGCCGCCGCGCGCGCCGCCGAGCTGGGTGTTGCCACGTTGGTGCTCGAGAAGACACCGCGCACGGGCACCAAGGTGCTCGCCAGCGGGGGGACGCGTTGCAACCTGACGACGACACTGCCCGCGGATCGCGCCCTCGAACTCTTCGGGCGCAAAGGGGCACGTTTCCTGCGCCCTGCCTTCCGGGCCGTGTCGCCCATGCATGTGCGCGAGCGCTTTCACGACATGGGCGTACCCACGGTCGAGGCAGCACTCGATAAGGTCTTCCCCGCCAGCCAGCGGGCCCGGGACGTGCGTGATGCGCTCCTGAACTGGGCCGTCGGCGCCGGGGCCGAGATACGACTGCGTTCCGGGTTGAGCGCCTTGCGACCCTGCGGTGAGAACTGGTTGCTGCGTGTGGAAGACGGCACGGAGCTCGTCGCCGCCAACGTGATTCTCGCCAGCGGCGGCAAGAGCTTTCCACGCACGGGCACGACCGGGGATGGATACGCCTGGCTCGCGGACCTGGGCCTCGAGATCGTGCCCCCGGTTCCGGCCCTCGTGCCGCTTTCGAGCCCCGCTGCCTGGGTGCGCGAGCTGGCCGGCATCGCCCTGCAGGAGATCGAGCTACGCAGCGTCCGCGCCGGTAGAACCCTCGCGAAGCGCGCCCGTCCGCTGCTCTTCACGCATCGCGGGCTTTCCGGGCCCGGCGCGATGGATCTCTCGGAGGACTTTGCCCGCGCCGAGGCCATGGGGGATCCCTTGCCCGAGCTACGCGCCGATCTGCTTCCCGGGCTGGAGCGCGCTGCCCTGCGCGATACGCTCCTCGCCCTGGCCGGGAAGCGCGGCGCGCCCAGTCTGCGACGCGCCCTCGCCGACGAGCTTCCAACGGCCCTGCCGCGACGTCTCGTGGGCGCCGTTCTCGAGCAAGCGAAGTGCCCAGCGGAGGTGCGCGTCAATCAACTGGGAAAATCCCAGCGGCACACCCTGCTCGAAACCTTGAAGAGCCTCGCCATCCCCATCGATGGAACCCTTGGTTTCGAGCAAGCCGAGGTCACCGCCGGCGGGCTAGCGTTGGGGGAGCTCGATCCCGGGACCCTGGCCGTGAAGAGCCACGCCGGGCTCTTCGTGTGTGGCGAGTTGCTGGATCTCACCGGTCCCATCGGTGGCTTGAACTTTCAGTCGGCCTTCTCCACGGCCGAGCTCAGTGCGCGCGGCGTGGCCCGGCGAGTGGGTCTGGGAGTGCAACCGAGGCCGCGCTAGTCGGCGCCCAAGTCCGACACGAAATCTGGGCCTCAATCGTCGTCCAAGGGCGCGCCGTCCACAGGGCCCTCATCGGGACCTGCGGGATTGCCACGCCTGCCGCGGCGTTTTCCGCGGCGCCGCTTGCGACGGTTCTTGTGACGCAACTCGGAGAGCTCGTCCTCGGAGACGCCCTCCGCGCCGCGGGAACGCTCGAGCCAGCCCTCGTACACGTCCCAGCCCTGGCCCCAGGCAGCACAACGCAAACGGAACAGGTGCAGGGCTTCGGGGAAGTCGTCGCTCCGCAGGAACAGGATGCGCCGTAAGTGCTTGGTCGGCGGCTGCAGGAAGCGTGGTTGCAGCGCGATGATGCGCCTTGCCTGTTCGACCGCCCGGCGCGGCAAGCGCGCGCGCGCTGCGAGCGGTTGGATGACCTCCGAGGCGATGCGCGAGCGATCGAGGTCCGACAATTCGCTGTCTTGCTCGAGTTGGTTCTCGATCACCCGCAGGAAGAGCACCGCGACGAGAACACCCGTCGAAGGCTCCTTGCCCACATGCATGTCGGCATCGAGGGCCTCGAGCAGGCGCCAGAAGAGATCGGCGCGATCGTGGGCGCGGGGGTCGGGATCGTCGCGCGTGCCGAGATAGTCGTCGACCTGGGGCAGGAGTGCCTTCAGCGCTCCACAGGCCCGCAGCATGCGGAAGGCACCCAGCGAGGTGCCGGAACGCATCAAGCGCAGGATTTCCTCGGCCACGCGCGGCGGGGCGGAGCGGCTGAGGTCGGGCGCCAGTTCCGACATGGCCTCCCAGGTCTTCTCCTCGATCCGAAAACCCAGGCGCGTGGCAAATTTTACCGCCCGCAGGATGCGCACCGGATCCTCGGCGAAACGCACCCGCGGATCGCCGATGGTGCGCAGCAGGCCCTCCTCGAGATCGGCGATGCCGTCGACCCAGTCGTGTACCTCGCCGCAGGTGGGGTCGTAGAAGAGCCCGTTGACCGTGAAGTCCCGACGCCGGGCGTCCTCGGCCGCCGTGCCGTACTGGTTGTCCTCGGTGATCAGAAGATCTTCGGAGTCGTCGATGACCGGCTCGGTCCGAAAGGTCGCGGTTTCCACGATTTGACGTCCGTAGACGACGTGAACCAATCGAAAGCGCCGGCCGATGATGCGCCCGTTGCGGAACAGGCGCTTGACCTGACGCGGATGGGCCTGGGTGGCGACGTCGAAGTCCTTGGGTCGCCGACCGAGGAGCAGGTCACGAACGCAGCCTCCGACCAGGTAAGCCTCGTGACCATTGCGCTGGAGCCTCGAGAGGACGCGCAAGGCGTCCTGATCGATGCTGCGCGGATCCAACCCCACGTTGTAGACCACAGGTTCGTGGTCCTGGGTCGGACGGGGCGCGTCGAAGGGGAGAGTCATACCTCTCGAAACGGGATTCTCATCGTCACGCGTGGGCCCCGAATCTAACTCGGATGAAGGATTCCTGAGCGGCCCATTCTGAGAATGCTCGCTTTCAGGCCAAGACTGTCCCCGGTCCGGACCACGTTCGAGCCCACTTTTCGCCCGTAATGCCCAGGAAGCCCGCAATGGCGCCTCCGTGGCCGGGCGCACAACGAGAAGCGCCTCCTTGCCCGCTCGCTCGGGCGGGGATAGGCTCGCCCGCCCTTGTAGGGCAGTAGCTCTAATTGGTTAGAGCGGCTGATTCCAAATCAGCAGGATCGGGGTTCGAATCCCTGCTGCCCTGCCACAGGTCTCTCCCGAACCAAACCTCCTCTAGCCCATGACAGAAGACGGCCCCACTCGCCAGGAAGAGCCGGAAAAGGATCCGATCCTTTCCGAGGATGTCGAGGTCGAGGATTCCGATCCCGGAGCGCCGGATCTGGCGGGTCCCGCAGCGTCCCCCGATGGGCCCCCAGCCGAGGCGGAGGAAGAGGAAGAGGTGGTTCAATTCGCGGACCTGCCGCTTCCCAGCGCGGACGAGATTCGTTCCGCCCTCGATTGGGCCTTCGAGAAGGAAGACGCTCCTTCGGAATACCTCGATCGCTGCACCGAGCACGCGATGATCGTTCAGGAGGCCAACCGGCGCATGAACCTGACGAAGATCGTCGAGGCCAAGGATATCGCGGCCAAGCACTACCTCGACAGCTGGCGCACCACGCGACTCCTGCCTCTGCTCGGGCGCACGGTGATCGATATCGGAACCGGTGGCGGGTACCCGGGGATTCCCCTGGCCCTGGCGGAACCCAACGCACGCGTGGTGCTGGTGGACTCCACCCAGAAGAAGGCCGACTTCGTCGCAGAGACCATCGCCCAGATGAAGATCCCGAACGCCGAGGCGATCTGGATTCGCGCGGAGGAATACCTGCTACGAAACAAGGTCGACGTCGCCATTGTCCGGGCCCTGAGCTCCGTGCGCGAGAACGTGCGGCTCCTGCGCAAGGTGCGCCACTCGCTGCATGACCTCATCATGATGAAGGGGCCCTCATGGTCGCGCGAAGTGCGCGCCGGCGAGCGCGAGGCGGAGCGCCTTGGCTTCCGACTCGACACGGTCTGGGAACACGAGCTCCCCGGCGAGCTCGGAGCACGCGCCGTCCTCGTCTACCGGGCGCCCGGTTCCCAGGGGATGTGATCGCCCTGGCCACATGGGCCTGGATCCTGATCGCCGCGGGAGCGGCCGGGTTGGTCGTTTTCGTGCTGGCCATCTGGTTCTACCCACGGGACAACTCGTTCTGAGGTGAGAAGGCTCCCGAATCGAGGGCGATCCGCCGAAGATAGGCCCGTGAAGCACACGCTCCGGGGACGGATTCAGGGCGCTCTCGCGAGCGCCGCGCTGGCCCTGGGCTGCGCGCCTTCCGAGGCCGATCCAGAATGGTGCGAGCTGGCGCGCGGGTTTACCCCGGCGCCGATGGAGGAGATCGCGGCGCTTCTCGGGAGCGGGGCTGCGGTGCGCCAGAGCGTCGAGGATGGACTTCTCTGGCTCCACTGGGATTTCGCAGCAGCGGCCTGGACGCGGGTCGGGGGCGAGCTCGCCCGGGCCTCCATGTTGTTGCCGCGCGGTGGGCTGGCCGAGCATGTGGACTTTCGCAGGCTACGCCTGCGGGATGGCAAGAGGGACTTCGACAAGGCGCCCGGCCGTCGGCCGGATCGCGCCTTCGCTCCGCCGCCCTGGAGCTACTTCGTCGAGGGCGAACGTCTGACGCTCTACGCGCCGGCGGACAGCAAGCTGCCCGATCCATTGACGTTCTCGGCCGCCATGGACCAGGGGCGGGATGTGGCCGGCGTATGGCACGTCGATTCGGGCAACATCACCGGCGCGGGCATCCCCTTGTGGCCGGAGCGAACCGAGGAGATCACCTGTGACGTTCCGCAGCGTGCGCGCCTGCGGCTCCTGGCCAAGTTGCCGGCCGGACCGCGCCCGGGTACACCGGCGCAACTCGAAATCCTCTGGAACGGGCGCAGCCTCGAGGCCTTTGCGCTCGCCGAGACCGACGAGACCGGCACCTGGATCCAGCTCGACCTGCCCGATGAGGGCGGCACGGGCGTACGCCTCGGGCTGTGCCTGCGCGGCGCGCCGGGTATGGCTGTGGCCTACGAGCCCACCCTGGGGCCGCGCAACATCGGCATGCCGGGGAATCGCCCCTGGGGTGGTCGCCCGGACGTCGTCGTGTTTCTGACCGACACCTTCCGGGCCGACAACCTGACAGCCTATGGAGGTGCGAAGCGCACGCCCCATCTCGATCGCTGGGTCGAGCGTTCCCTGCGTTTTCGCGATGCGCGCTCGACGGCGACGTGGACGCTGCCGGCCTTGTCCTCGCTCTTCACCGCCGCCTATCCGCCCCAACACGGAGCGGTCGGGCCAAGCCACTCGCTATCCGAGGACTTTCACACGCTGAGCGAGCATCTGCGTGACTACGGCTATCGAACCGTAGCGGTCACCGATTCCTTCTTCGCTTCACGTCGCTACGGCCTGGCCCAGGGCTTTTCGTGGTTCCGTGAAATCCCGACGGCGGACTGGAAACTCCAGTCGACCCTGGATGAGGCCAGCGCAGCGCTCGGGCGCGACGACGGCCGCCCGGTTTTTCTCTTCGTTCACACCTACCGTGTGCACAAACCCTTCCGCGTCGGCAAGGAGGAAGACCGCAGCGCCTTCGATGCTCTCGTGAAGGAGGTCGAAGCGCAGGCCGGTGGCACGAAGCCTACGGCGGATCTCAGCCGTGAGTATCGCGCACGAGCACCGCGCTTCGCGGAGCTGTACGCGGAGGGCGTGCGCGATCTCGATCGCCGCCTGGCCACGTGGCTCGAGGGTCTCGAAACGCGCGGGATATTGAACGACGGCATGTGCCTCATCACGAGCGACCACGGTGAGTCCTTCGACGAGCACGGCGACATGTTCCACCGCCTGCCCCCGTGGGAGGAACAGATCCGCGTGCCCCTCGTCCTGCTCGGCGAACGCATTCCCGCCCGTGAAGCTCTGGGCAATGCCTCCTTGATCGACGTCCCGCGGACGATCGCCCAGTATTGCGGGTTGCCGGAACCCGAAAGCTGGGGCGGGCGGGCGCTTTTGCGCGAGGGCGCTGGCGACCTGGCTTTCGCCTTTCAGATGGGACCGAACGCGGAACGCTACAGTCGCATGGCCCTGGTCAAGGACCAGCGCAAGCTCTTCCTCGTCTTCGACAGCAAAGCACCCCGCACGAGCGAGTTGCGCTTCGCGTACAACCTGAGTGACGATCCGGACGAGAAAGACAATCAGGCGGACGAGGGCTGGGCCCAGGCCACGCGCGAGGAACTGCTACCGATCCTGGAGGCGCTTGCGCGGCGGCGGTTCGAACCGGGCTCCGTGCAAATCGGCTCCGAGGAACGCGCGGGCCTCGAGGAACTCGGCTACGCTGGCGACGATCCGCCTTGAGCGGAGGTCGCCGGGTGGTGCCTGAGGGGGGAGTCGAACCCCCACTCCCTTATCGGGAACATGGACCTGAACCATGCGCGTCTACCAATTCCGCCACCCAGGCCCGGCGTGTCTTCGCTCGTCCGGAGGACGATGAAGGCGGGGGAGAATACGGATCGGAGAAGCGGGGGTCAATCGCGGCCTGCAACTCGCCTAGAATAACCACGCTAGTCATGGCCAGAGACTCCCAGAAGATCACCGTCATCGCGAAGAACCGCCGGGCCCGCCACAATTATGAAATCGTGGACACCCTCGAGTGCGGGATGGCCCTCGTGGGCACCGAGGTGAAGAGCCTGCGGGCCGGCCGGGCCTCGATCGGTGAGTCCTACGGCTTGATCAAGGCCGGGGAGCTGTGGCTCGTGGGGGCGACGATTCCCGAGTACAGCCACGGCAACGTCTATAACCACGTCACCAACCGCGACCGCAAGCTGCTAGTTCACCTGCGCGAGCTGCGCAACTGGGACAAGCGGGTGCGCGAGAAGGGGGTCACCCTGGTTCCCCTGGCTCTCTATTTCAAAGGCCATCGCGTGAAGCTGGAGCTGGCGCTTTGCCGTGGCAAGAAGCTCTACGATCGCCGCGAGGATCAGAAGACCAGGGATGCCAAGCGCGAGGTCGATCGGGCCATGTCGCGGCGCCGATAGCAACACCGTCTGGTCAGTTGTCCGAATAGCCCAGTGCGGATAGCCGGGCGCGGGTTGTCGCTCCGGCCTGGATGGAGGGCGTGCTGCGGCGGGCTTTCCTGGCCGCGAGCTCGGTTTGGAGATAGGCGCGCATGCGTGCGAGAGTTTCGGGTTCCGCCTGGGATAGATCGTGTGTCTCACCCGGATCGGCCTGGGGGTCGTACAGGCGCCAATCCCCAGCCGGGTTCGGTACAGCGCCCCAGCTGGCACCCCGGGGGGCGAGGTGAAGCACGCGTTGCTCGGTACGCAACCCGAGGATGGAGAGCCAGTTCTTGCCGTTCCACCACCCGCAGTTCGTCGAGTACAACACGGGTTCGCTGTTGCCGCTGCGCAGGAGGTTGCGTGCGTCGCTGACCTGTTGCATGCGCGTGCCGCCGAGCTCCGCCAGGGTTGAGGCGAGCATGCGATTGGAAACCTGCTCCCGAACGCGGACCCCGCTCTGGATGCCGGGCCCGGCGAGGACCAGGGGAACGTGAACCAGCTCAGGATGCAGGCTCTGACCGTGGGTCAAGAGCCCGTGCTCGAAGAGTTCCTCGCCGTGGTCCGACGTATAGGCGAACAGGGTTTCGTCGAGAAGGCCCAGTTCGTCGATGCGATCGATCAAACGCCCAAGCTGCTGGTCCCCGCTCCATGTGCACGCGTCGTAGAGATCGCGGATCCAGGCTTGCTCCTGGGAGGACACGCACTGCTCCGTGGCGCGTTCACCGTCATCCGTGTGTCCTCCATTTCGCAACAAGCACCAGCGAAAATCGTTGACCGCAGTTGCCGAGAAATCCCGCGGGACCTGCGCTGCGAACTGCAACCGGCCCTCTTCCATGGGCTCGAGGGGAGCGTGGGGATCCAGCAGGTGCACGTAGAGAAAGAAGCGCTGGCCGGCCACGGCTTCGAGCCAGTGGGAGACCTGGGGCAGGACTTGATCACTGCGTTGACTGGCGCCCTTGGCGTGGATGAAGGACTCGAAGCCCTGATCAAAATTCTTGTCCGAGGCGATCAGATAGTTCGCCGACCAGCCAGCGGTCGTGAAGCCCTGCTCCTGTAACACCTCGGCCAGAGTCTGCAGGCGTTCCGACAGAAAGCAGGAGTTCAAGTCGACCAAGCCGTGTTCCTCGGGAGGCAGACCGGTCAGAATCGATGCGGTCGAGGGCCAGGTCCAGTTCGACGTCGAGTAGGCCCGTTCGAATAGCGTCCCGCGTTGTGCGAGCTCCGCGAGGCGCGGCGCTGTCGGGCGCTCGTAGCCATAGGCCGAGAGACGATCGGCGCGCTGGGTGTCCATGACGAAGAGCACGATGTTGGGTTCTTGGGGCGAGGATCGAGTGCGGGGGCGTGTCTCAGGCAGCACCAGCTTCAAGCCACCGAAACCCGCCGGCAAGGGGACGGTGGGGGAGCTGTACTCCCCGGCGGCATCGACGAAGCGCGTGCGCAGGATCAGGAAATGGGCTCCGTCCAGGGGGATCCCCTCGTGTTCGATCCACTCACTACCCGGGCTCTGGCCCACGCTCTCGAAAGCCAGCCGCTCACGGAAGGAGCGTTCGCCCAACTCGAGTTCGAACTCGATCGCGCAACCCTGGAATTCTTTGGCGTAGGCCTCCATGGCCGCCTGGTCGAGTCCGGCGCAGAGATCGAGGACCTGGTCCGGCGAACCCCGCAGCGCCAGCTCGACCGCCGCCGGGGGCGGAAGCACGAGCGACAGGAGATCGGCGCCACGCACCCGCGTATCCCGGGATGGAGAGAGGACGCGGATCGAGGGAGCTACGTCCTGGCGTTGCTGCAGGATGCGAAACGCAGGATCCTCCGCCAATGGCTCCGCAATAACACGGCGCAGGATCATCGTGGAGCCGGCCTGCTCGGGTTCCCCACTACCGCATGCGGACAGTCCACCCAGAACCCATGCCGCGATGCCGCTACGCATCACGAATCGCCGCAAGTGCGTGTCGGGCGGATGGCACCGTCGCTGCTCCGGAAGGCGCTGAGATGCTCTTCGACGTCTCGATAATTGTGGGCCACAAGCCGCCCCTTCGAGGGCGCGTCGGCCGCCGGTTGGAAGTGCACAGCACGAATTCCGCAGCGCAGGGCGCCCTCGAGATCCGGGGCGAACTCGTCGCTGACCATGATCGTGTTCCTGGCGCTGACGCCGGCGTCTTGCATCACCGCCCGATAGCTGTACGCGGCGGGTTTGGCCACGATGGCCGCGGGCTTCTCGGCGCAGTATTCGAGACCGGCCACCCAAAAACCGATATCGATCAGGCGTTTGCCCTGGTTGGGCCAGGTGCGTTTGCGGTGGATCGCGACGAGGCGAGCGCCCTTCTCGAGCGAGTGATGGGCAGCGCGCAGAAGATCGATGTCGTAGTGCTCGAAGAAGTCCCCGACCACGACGATGCGAGCGTCCTGGCGGACGAGCTCGAGGCCATCGAATTCCTCCAGGGCCGGGTCTCCGCAAAGTGCCAGGAGCGGACCGCCGCCCAGCTCGCGCACATAGCGTGCGGCTAGCGATGCGCCGGTGTAGATGTGCGCGGGATCGACCTCGAGGCCATGCCGACGCAACATGTCCGAGCGAATCGCACGGGTGTTGACCCCGTCGTTCGTCAAGAAGCGCAGCAGGTGACCCTGGGCACGCAAACGTTCGATCAACTCGCGTGCCTCGGTCGGCACGTCCTCGCCCATCTGGATGACACCATCCAGATCGAAGATGGCCAGCTTGGAAGTGCCCTGCCCGTTGGAGCAGCCAGCCTGGGCGCCATTGATACTTGCGGGCGGAGCGCCGACGACGTCCTCGAGCCCGATGTGCCCCATGCGCAGTACCTTCGTCTGCAGGTAGTCCTGGTTGTCTGCGGTCGGTGTGCTATGCGAGCCGATCACCTCCACGACGTGCAGCCCAGAATCCTCGAAGGCGGCCACCTTGTCCGGATTGTTCGTGTTCAGGCGCACGCGCGAAACGCCGTGCTGACTCAGGATCACCGCGGCCGTGCGGAAGTCGCGTAGATCGACGGGGAGTCCCAGCAACTCATTGGCCTCGACCGTGTCGGCGCCGCGTTCCTGTTCGGCGTAGGCCCGTACCTTGTCGCCCAGTCCGATCCCGCGGCCCTCCTGGCGCAGATAGATGATCGCACCCCGGCCGCGTTCTGCGACGGCTTCGAGGCCGTTTTCCAGCTGAGCTCGACAATCGCACTTCAAGGAGTGCAGGGTTTCGCCGGTGAAGCACTCGGAATGCACACGCACGAAGGGCGGATCGTCGTCGTTCAAGACGCCCATCTGCAGCAGGATCGCCTCCTCACCGTCGCTCAGACGATAGATCGTCAGCTGGAACACCCCATAACGTGTTGGCAGCTCGCAACTGGAGTAGGGGCTGACCTGGTCACACGGGGTGTGTGCGGTACTGGCTCGGGGATGGCAGGCCGCCAGAAAACGTCCGAAGGTGTATTCCCAGGTAGGAAAGAAGCGTTGCCGGCGGTTCTGCAGCAGCTCGCGACGCGCATCGTCAGAGAGCACGAGCTGGCCCAGCCGTTCGGCGAAAAGAGCGGGGTCATCCGCGGCCACGAGATGTCCATCGACACCGCGATCGATCCAGCGGTCGAGCTCGCCGACGTCGTAGCCGAGCACCGGCAGGTTGGACGCCACGGCTTCGGCGACCGACATGCCGTAGGACTCGAAACGCGAGGCCGAGACGAACAGATCCGCACGAGCAAGGTGGGTCGAGACCTCTTCGGAGCGCAGGTCTCCGGCGAGGTGCAGGTCGAGCGAACCCCTGTGTGACTCGAGCAATCCGGCGTAGTCGGCATGGCCCTCGGCGTCACCGATCAACGTCAGGCGCAGGGGACGCTTCTGCGCCAGGGGCGCGAGAAGTTTGACCAGTTCGAGCTGGCCCTTGCTCGGTGCCAGGGCGCCGACCGAGACGATCTCGAGCGGGGAGCCATTTCGTGGGTGGGTTTCGAGACGCCGCGCAGCGGGTTGTCGAAAGCAACTCTCCACGCCGGGCGTGGCCACGGTGCTGTGCACGTCGAGATCCCTGGCGAGCCGCTCGGCCAGCCGACCGCCGGTGGCGATTGCACTCACGGCGAGTTTGGCCCAGCGTTGCTCGCGCGCTTCGAGCGCGTTGCGTTCCTCGGGGCTCAACAAGGGGCTGGCGCTGGGCCGAAAGTGCATCAGCAACAGAACCCGGGCCGACATCTCGCGCAGCCAGGCCGGTGGATCGCACAGTTCCAGGAACAGACTGTCGATGACGATCACGCTGTCGGGCTCGATGCGTAGCGCGGACAGGGCCGCGCTGCAGAACTCCTCGGGCGTGACGTCGTGGGCACACCCCAGGCCCGCGGCCTCGAGGCGTTTGGCGATGGCCGCGTTGTATCGATACCCGCCGGTGGCGATGCCGCGCAGGTTCTTCGGCTGCAAGAGATGGATCATGGCGTACCACCTCCCCCCAGTGGCGCTTCATATGCGCCCCAGGCCACGTGGCTTTCCTCGAGCACCACGCGCAGGCTGCCGTGGAACGTATGCGCGAGACGCTGGCGAATGCCATCGTGCACGTACTTCGCAAGGAACTCGGTCGTCGTGTTCTGTTCCCCGAAGACCTCGAGCTCGTCGAGGTTCTGAAAACGCAACGGATCCAAAACAGCTTTCAAGATCTCGTGGGCCTCGCCGATGTCGATCACGATTCCATCGCCCGTCAAGTTCCGAGTCTTGTATTCGGTCGTCACCACGAACGTCGCACCGTGCATGTTCTGTGCCGGTCCGAACACCTCTCCACGGAAGGAGTGGGCGATCATCACATGGTCCTTGACGGCGACGGTGAACACGGAATCAACCTCGGGAGTACTCGATCAGGGGCAAAGGGGCCACGGAGGCTCCGCGGTAGAGTTCGTCCATCCACGCGGGCATATTGGCGAACGGCACGGGATCCCCGAGAAGCGCGTCGAGTTCGGGGTGATCCAGCAACCTCAAGACGGCCTGCAGGCGTGAGGCGTGGTCGTGAACGCCGCGTTGTTGGGTGGCGATCGATCCGACCTGGGAGGCCTGGATGCGCTTGCGCTGGTAGTGGAAGTCGGCGCCGAGGTCCAACCCGACCTCGCGCGTGCCATACCACGAGAGTTCGAGGACACGCCCTTCGAAACCAAGGGCGTCGAGGGCCGTTTGCAAGCCCGCTCCGTGCCCGCTGGCATGGAAGCTCACGCGCCAGCCCTCTCCTTGGCGAGCGTCCGCAGGCTCGATGATCTCGCTCACCCAGGGTAGCCCGGCGGCGAGGGTGGCGCGGCGTTCATCGATCTCGACGAGCGCTATCGGGCGACCGAAGTTTCTCCAGAGCACGTACGCCACCAGCAAACCGACAGCGCCTCCGCCCACGACGAGGGCGGTATCGTCCGGTTCCATCTCCGCATCCCACACGGCGTTCAGGGCCGTCTCCAGGTTGGGGATCAAGACACCGCGCTGCGCCGGCAGCCCAGCCGGTAGGACAGTCGCATGCTCGTCCGCCACGGCCAGATAGTCCTGGTGGGGGTGCATGACGAATACGTGTTGACCCGCGAGCGCTCCCTCGAGGGCTTGGCCGACGAGCGAATAGCCGTACTTCACCGGCAAGGCGAGGTCGCCTTCCATGTAGCGGCAAGCCATGTGCGGCGTGCAGTCCGCGGGAACCTCACCGCAACCGACCAGCCGCTCGGTGCCAACGCTGACTCCAGTGAATGTGGTGCGAATCCAGCTCTGGTCCTTCTTCGGCGCAAGAGCAGAACTGGTTCGAAGCTCGCCGGTCCGTGGCCGGGTCACCCAGTATGCCTGTGCCCTTCGAGCCTCGAGCGAAGCCGTCATCGCACCTGGCAAGCCTCCGGCTTGCGGCGGCATTCGAAGAGCAGCTCGCCGTCCATCGCAAAGTGCTCCATGTGCATCAAAAATCCGGCGTCGATGCGCATCACCTCGGGCAGTTCGAAGGCGGGGATGCCCGAACCCAGAATACGCGGCGCGATGTGCACGTGAAGCACGTCGATGGCCCCGGCCTGGAGGAAGTGTGAGACCGTGCGTCCGCCGCCTTCGAGGAAGACACTGTGAAGGTCGCGCTGGGTCAGCACGCGCGCGGTCTCGACGGAGTCGATCAAAGGCCCGTCGCCGGGCCGCACTCGCACGATTTCACTCGTACCGTTCAGGGGTGGAAGTTCCTGGGCCCCTTCCTGGCAAACGAAGAGACTACCGGCCCCCGTGCAGACCTGAAATTCCTCGCTGCGCTGTAGCACCGATCCACTGGAGTTCAGAACGACCCTGCGGGGGTCGACTCCCTCGACGTGGCGCACGGTCAATTGCGGATCGTCGTGCTCGACGGTTCGCGCACCGACCATGACCGCGTCGTTCAGGGCCCGCAGCCGGTGGGCGTGGTGGAGATTGGCCTCGTTGCTGATCCACTGCGAATGGCCGTTACGGCAGGCGATGCGCCCGTCCAGGGTCTGGGCCAGGTGGGCGATGACGAAGAGATCGCCGTTGGCGCGGGCGCGAAAGCCGCCGATCAAGCACGGCAGGTAGATGCGCAGAATCGTGCGCTCCGGGCCTTCGAACACCAGCGTGGAGGCCGCCATCTGGAAAGGCTCCTCACCGCGCAGGTAGGCGTCGTACGAAAAGACAACGCTCGTGCCCTGGGCCCGTACCTCGGGTTCCTGTGCAGAGCTCAACGGCAGCAGGATGCGCGTCCGATTGCCGCTGGGCTCCTCGTCCGTGGTGACCAGGGTCCACACACCATCGATCGACTCCAGCACTGGAACGTCACAGGATCTGGCTTCGGGACTCGCCAGGAAGTGCCGCAACTCAAGAAGAGCCGGCCATAGGGATACGGCTGCGGAACCGTGGACTTCGCAGGCCATAGTCAGTGCTGCAAAGGGAAGGCCGAACCAGGGGCAGTCAGAATGAACGTAGGAGGGGGGGGAAGTGATGTAGACTGTATCAGTTCCTGACCACATGTGGACCCTCCGCCGTAACCAGTGGGTCACGCTCCAATCTTTCCTGTGGCTGCCCCTGCTTGGCCTTAGCGCCGTCGTTCCCTTTCTGGAAGTCTCGGAACGCTTTCGCGCTGGTGTTCACGGGGCGATGTTGGCACTGGCTGCGGCCTCGTATGTCTACCTGGTCAGGATCCTGGGCGCAGGCCGCAACGTTGCTGATCGCATCACCCTCGCGCGCTTCGGAATTCTTTTCCTGGTCAGCTGCGCAATCTTGCTTTTCGAGCGCAGTGGGCTCGGGCTCTGGTTTCTGTTGGTGGTGTCCGTGACCCTGGACCTGGTCGACGGCTGGGCCGCGAGGCGTTTTGGGGCCAGCGAGCAGGGTGCGGTGCTGGACATGGAGACCGATCAGTTCGCGACCCTGTTTCTGGCCCTGATCGCCCACGGCATGGCAACCCAGGGGCCGGCGCAATCGGGGAGGCTCGAGGGCCTGTGGGTTCTCGGACTGGGCTCGGCTCTGTTTCTGGTGCTCCCGGCCTTCAAGTATGCATTTGCCCTCGGGCTCCGAAACGCGCCGCGCGTGAACGAGCCGAAGCCCGCAGGCCAGAACAACACACGCGGACGGCGGATCTGCGCTTCGGTCTTGATCGGGCTGCTCGCCTGTACCCTGCCTGTGTTGCAGGAGTCGAGTGTGGCGGCGTACGGGCGGTTGGCCCTGGCCTTGGTGCTCGTCGCGCTTCTGGGTTCCTCCTTCGCGGGGGACTTGCGCTACATGAAGAAGCCCGCGGGAGCCTCCAGATCGGGATAGGTGATGGAAAGCCACGAGCTCGTCCTGTTGTTCGCGTATGGCTCGCTCGTCTTCGAGCTGGTGGTTCTTCCAATTCCCAGTGAAGCCTCCACCTACCAGCTCTTCCTGCGCGCCCCCCCTCGCGATCCCGAGCAGGACCGGCTCTCGAGGGCACGCCTGCGGCGCAGGCGCTGGAAGGTCGTGCGCTACTTCTTGCCGACGTCGCTCGGAATCGCGCTGTTTCTGATTCCCCTGGTGTTGTTGTGGCTTCCTGATTGGCACGCAGCGTTGTGGCCGATCCGCGCCATGGAGACAACCTCGATTTCTGCGGCCGGCATGGCGCTGGTGTTGCTAGGGCGCGCGGTGACCTTCGGGGCGACCTTGCAGCTGCGGCGTGCGAAGCGTCGTTCGGCGGGACTCGCGGCGCACGGGTTCTTTCGGCATTCGCGCAACCCGGGACTCGTCGGCATGTACCTCTTCTATCTCGGGTGCGTGTTGATCTATCCATCCTGGCTGCTTCTCGGGGGCTTCCTGCCCTACGCTCTCAACATGCACCGACGGGTGTTGATGGAAGAGTCTCACCTGAGCTGTTCCCTGGGCGCTACGTACGCCACGTATCGCGGCCGGGTGCCCCGCTATCTTCCCCTGGGGCCTCTGCGGTGAAGGCCGATTCGGACATGCCTCTGTCATCCAGCGGCCCAGAGACCCAGAGCGGGGTGGCCCACTGGTTCGAGCGCACGTATCGCGATCTCGGTTTCGACTACCTGCGAGCTCCGGAGGCGTACCCGATCTTTCTGCAGCTACTCGGGGCGCGGGCGGGCCAGTGTCTTCTGGACGTGGCCTGCGGTCCGGGGCTCTTGCTCAAGGAGGCCAACGACAGGGGCCTCGATGTGCACGGTGTCGACCTGTCGAGGACCGCCCTCGAACTGGCGCAGCGGTATGTACCCGAGGCGTCGGTACACGTGGGCAACGCCCAGGAGATCGCCCATCCCGAAGGGACCTTCGACTACGTCACCTGCATAGCAGCCCTCGAACGCTTTTTCGATCGGCCCGCCGCCTTGCGTGAGATGCGTCGTGTCGGAGCGTCCGATGCACGCTTTTGCTTCATGGTTCGCAACGCACGCACGCTCGTCTGGCGCCTATGGCGAGATGCGCTCGAGAAGCGCAACGTCCACGGCCATCAGGACGCCCTGGATCTCGAACGTTGGTCGGGGCTGTTCGAAGCCCACGGCTTTCGCATCGAAGCCGTCTACATCGATCAGTGGTTTCGGCAGCGCTTGCGTCGCGCCCTGCGCCTGTTCCGTCCCCTGGATCGCAATCGCCCCGAGCCGGTTGCCAGGCCGATCCTGCCCCTGCGCTATGCGAACGAGTTCATCTTCATCCTGTCCAAGGGGCCGGATCCGGAAGCCGAACTGGAACGCTCGCCAGATTCGATCGAATGAGTGCACGCAAACTCGCGCGCCTGTACGACGACCTCGGGCGCTTTCAGTGGTGGCGGCGACGGCTCGTCGGCCAGGGGCCGGGCGAGGGGCTCGAGATGCACAAGCGCCTGCGTTCCGACGGCCCCGGGGGAGTCGACCTCACCAATCTCAACGGTTGGATTTGGAAGCAGCTCGGGGCCCTGGATCCGACGTGGACGCCCGAGAACATCCTCGACCTTGGAGCGGGCTTCGGCGCGACGCTCTTCGACTGGGCGCAGCACGCCCCAGGCGCACGACTCACTGGCCTTGGGCTGAGCCCGTACCAGCTCGCCAAGGCCAGGGGTGAGGCTCGTCGCCTCGGGCTGGATACGCGAGCAGGCTTTCAGCTTTGCGACAACGCGGAGTTCGCGGGCCGGGGATTCGACCTCCTGGTTTCCATCGAGACGCTCTTTCACGCCAAGGATCTCGCAGCGACGTTCGAGAGCCTGGTGCAGCGCCTGCGAGCGGGGGGTCGTCTGGTGCTGGTCGAGGACATGCTGAACGAGCCCGCTGGCCGAGCGCAAGCCGCTGTCAAGCCGTTGACGACTCTGTGGTCGACGCCCACGCTGCATACCGTGGAGGACTACCGAGACGCGTTGCACGAGGCGGGCCTGACCCTGGAGGCCGAACACGACCTTTCTGCGTGGGTCTGCTGCGGCGATCTTTCCGGCTTCCCCGGCCGCCGCGCCAAGCTGCAGCGCTGGCTGGCCGTCTGCCCACTGCCGCCTTTGCGCGAGGTCCTGCGCGCGTTTCTCGGTGGTCTGTACCTGGAAGAGTTGCATGCGCTGGGAGCCATGAGCTACCGGGCCTGGTTCGTACGCCTTTCCGGCGCGGATCCTCGGGAGCACGGAGCGTGAAGGAGTCGGCCCGCAAGCGTGCCGGCATCGCCCTTGGCTTTCTGTGGCTGCATGCCCTGTGCGCCTTGCGCTTTCCCTGGGAGAACGTGCCCCTGTATGCCAGCTGGTTGCGCGTCTCGCTGGATCTGACGGCCTACGTGGGTATCGGGCTTCTCGTGCGCGCGCTCTTCACCCGAGGCGGCCGATGTGCCGGGTGGGGGAGTCGGATCGGCCTCGTGCACGTGCTCGCGGGGCTGACGCTACTGCTGGTGCTCTTTCGATTCGCCTACACGCTGATGCCTGTCTTCTTCGGTAGGGAGGTCGATCTCTACAACGACATCGACATGTTCCCCGGACTCGTGCACCTGCTTCTACACCGCCAGGGTCTGGTGCTCCAGGTCCTTGGAATCGTCGTGGCTCTGCTGTTAGGCGCTTTGGTGTACTGGGCGACCCAGCGCGCATGGTGTACGGTGCTCGATACCCTGGGTGGCGATTCGACGGGAAAGGTGCTCGCAAGCCTGGGCTTCTTGACACTCGTCGGTGTCGTCGATCTGCAAACGAACGACGAGAGCTACTTCGTCACCTCCTACCTCAGCGACGATGTCGCCAGCGCCTGCAGCGAGATCGTGGCGAGCCATCGCGAGCTGGCCAGGTACGCGGATCAGCTCGACGCCGCAAGGCTGCGACTGGAGGGCGTTGCGACGGACCTCGATCACATTCGAGGGACCGACGTCTTCATTCTCTTCATCGAATCGTACGGGCGCTGCCTTTTCCGGGACCCAGAGCTACGTGGCCAGCTGGAGACCTGGAGTGGCCCCTGGTTGCAGCGACTCGAATCGGCCGGGTACTCGATGCGGACCGCCTTCGCCTTCCCCTCGGTGCGTGGGGGCAACTCGTCCATGGCCCACGCCGAGTTCATGAGTGGCGTACCGACCTGGACCCGGCGCAGCTTCGATCGACTGCTGGCCAGCGATCTACGCTCGCTGCCCGACTTCTTCCGTGAAGCTGGCTACCGCACGCTCAACGTCCAACCCGCGATGCCCCGGGCCTGGAAAGAGGGCAAGTTCTTCGGCTTCACCGACGACATCTTCCAGGCGGACTTTCCCTACGCTGGTACGGCCTATCACTGGGGCACCATGCCCGACCAGTATGCCCTGGCGTATCTACTGCAGGAGTACATCATCGGCAGCGACAAGCCCGTTTTCGTGCAGTTCGTTTCCGTCACCAGCCATGCGCCGTTTTCGATGATTCCGCCCTACATCGAAGACTGGGAGCGCGCGGCAGAAGGCGCAGCCTTCGCCGGGCCGCCAGCGCATGACTACGGGATCGGGTGGTTGGAATACGTCGGACACCCGCGGCTCGCCGAAGCCTATTTGGCGAGCATTCGCTATAGCCTCGACACGGCCTTTCAGTTCATCGCCCAGCTGGAACGCGATGCCCTCGTGCTGGTCCTGGGCGATCATCAGCCGCCGAGGATCGGTGCTTTCCAGGAGCTGGACCAAAGCTTCGATGTTCCGATCCACGTCATCGCCAGGGACCAGCGAGCCCTCGCTGCATTCGAGCCCTTCGGTTTCCAGGACGGGTTTCTTCCGGCCACGACCACGGGCAACTTCTCAACCTCGCGGATCCTCACCTCCTTCCTCGAGTCCTTCTCGAGCGGCGAGGAGCAGACCCGGTGACACGGGCATGGCTCTTTGGCCTGGTCGCCCTTGGCGCGTGCTCGCAGCCTGGCGCGCCGGAGTCCACGGAACGCATCACGCGCTTGCTCGAGCGCGGCGATGTCAGCGTGCAAGGGATCGTGAACGAGCTGGTCACGGAACGCAGCGTCGAGAATCTCCTTGTGACCGCGGAGGCCATCGGCCCCGGGCTCCTGCAACTCGAGCTCCCGGACGAGCCCCTCGACTCGTCCCTGCGGTTGCGTACGAGAGAGGGTGTGCCGATCGTGCACCGGGCGCGCCCTGTGGATCTCCTGGATCAGGATGGCTTTACGTATCTGCCTGCGCTTCGAGCGGTCCCCGCTCGACGGCTGAGTCACGCGAAGGAGTGGTTGGTTCCGGCACGCTTCGAAGCAGACGAGCAGCCGACGTACCTGGCCCTCTGGACTCCCGAGCGGGTCGTCTCGCTGACGATTCCGACCTTCACGGAACGACTCGTGCTCCATTGCATCCTGCGTGGCTCGGGAGAGATCGAGTGCACGTTCGATGACGAGCTCGTGGGTACCGAAGCCCTGTCCGGGGTGGGCTGGCAGCGGGTGCGTTTCGAAGCTGCGCTCGGCCTAGGGTTGCACCAGCTGCGCTTGTCTGCCCAGGGGCATGTCGATCTGGCCTGGGTCGAGTGGGGGGGCTCGTCCTCCGCTGCGCTCCTGATTCGCGGCCAGCAACCCGGCACGTTTGAGGTTTCCTATCGAACACGGCCCAAGGGCTCCACCAGCCGGCTGTACGCCCAGGCCCTGGCGGACGAGCGTCGACTCTCCGCCGAATACGGGCTGGCTGGCAGCGGGGCGGAGGGGGTACTACGACGCCTCGATGTCGGTGGCGAACGACGTGCCGGGTGGTGGCTGCCGAGCCCGTCGGAACTGGCTCTCGGCGTGAGCTTCGCTGCCGGCGATCGCTTGCGCTTCGCCTGTGGACGCACCGCCGATCCGCCAGCGGGTCCCGGTGACGTCCCGACCCACTTGTTGCAAGAGCCCACCAACGCGGCTGCCACGCTGCGGGTCGTGTGGCAACGCACGGGGCATCCCGACGTCGTGCTGTCGACCCGCAGGATCGACGGTAACGAGAAGGGCTGGATCGAACTCCAGTCGCAATCCATGTCCGACTCCTTGGCGGGTGCGGGAGTCTTGCGCTTCGTTACCGAGGGCGAGCCGCACCTGCCCATCGGTATCGCCGAGCCGCGTATTCTGCGCGCCGCCCTGGAAACCGCAGCGCGACTTCCCAACCTGATCGTGTACACGATCGACACGCTACGTGCCGATCATCTCTCGTGCTACGGAGCCAGCAACCCGACCTCGCCCAACATCGACCGCCTCGCGCAGGAGGGCTTCCTTTTCGAGCGCTTCTACGCAGTCGCCCCCTGGACCCGTCCCACGACCGCGTCCTTGCTGAGCGGCTTTCATCCCACATGGCACGGCATGGGACGCGATCTGCCATTGGATCCCGAACTGCATACCCTGGCCGAGAGCCTGCGCGACGCGGGCTACTCGACCTGGGCCGCCGTCGCCAACCCCAACGTGGGAGCGGAGGCCCTCGGATTCGCCCAGGGCTTCGATCGCTTTTGCGACACCCACGGCATCGGGATGACCTTGCCGGATCCTCTCGGTGCCGCGAGTTCCAAACGCCTGCAAGCCACGCTGACGCCCTGGATTCGCCAGCACGGCGACGAGCCCTTCCTGCTCTACCTGCATTCGATCGATCCCCACGCACCCTACGCACCACCGCCGGATGCCCTGGCTCCTTTTGGCCGCGACTACACGGGGCCCTGGCGCAATCGGGATCTCCGTCGCACCAACTTCATCACCCAGGAAGCGGAGATCAACGAGGCCGATCGGCACTACATCAGCGACGTCTACGACAACGAGATCCACTACCAGGACACCCAGATCGCCGCCCTGGTCGAACTACTGCGTGAGCAGGGCGTACTCGACAACACGGTGATCGCCATCGTGTCCGATCACGGCGAGGAACTACGCGAACACGGCGAGTGGGACCACGGCTATCGCGTCTGGGAGGAACTCCTGCACGTACCCTTCGTGCTCTGGATTCCCGAGCCCTTGCAAACGCGCTGGGGCCTGTCGCCACGGGCCATCCCCGCTACCGTGTCCCAGATCGATTTCGTCCCCGGTTTACTCGAGCTGCTCCAGGTGGACGATCCGACGACACGCCAGGGCCGCAGCTTCCTCCCGCTCTTGAAAGGTACATCGCTCCCCCCCGTGCCCTTCTATGCCCATGACTACCACGCCTGGGATGCCGACGAAATCGGTGCCTTCCAACGCGGTCCGCACAAACTGATATGGACACTCGCCAAGGACGGCCAAGAGACCCCGCGCCTGTACGACCTCGAGCAGGATCCGGAGGAACGCAACGACCTCAGCGCAGAGCTGCCCGAGCTCGTGCGCGAACTACAGACCCAAAGGCGCCGCTGGACCCAGCGTTTCGGCCGCGACGTCCCCTCGGAGCCGCTCGAACTGGACGAGCGCACACGGGCGCAACTGAAGGCCCTGGGCTATGCGGGCCACGAGCAGGACTGAGCTCCCCGCCCCTTCCCTCGGGCTGGCCTGCGTCCTATGCTCTGCCTCGCATTCCCCGGGGGCGCACTGGTTTCGACCGGTTTGGTTTCGGTCTGGACTGCGCGCCGGGGGTCCGAGGTCCCCGCCAATCCTCTCGGAACGGCAACTCAATTGCCAACAACTACGCAATCGCAGCTTAATTCGTAGCTGCCGTTTCCCGCGGGAGTGCCCGTGGCCCGCAGGAAACGACAACAGCGGGCTGGTCGGTCTAGTTTTGCACTTCGGCCAACCGACGAGACCTTAGAAGCGCTGGCCCAAAGGAAGCCTGTTCGTGGGCGTCCGGCGAGCGAGAACCAAACCACGAAATACGCGCGTAGACGTCTGGTCACGGGTCATTCCGGGACGCGGGTTCGATTCCCGCCGCCTCCACCATTTCCTTCGCTGCCCACGAAAAGGCCCTCAGCCAACAGGTTGAAGGGCCTTCAAAGCTCAAGATCGAGGGTCTTGCCCTCCAAGGGCAAGGTCGAGCCGAAGCCACCGGGCCGCCTTGTCCCGGAAGCTCCGCGGTAGAGGCCGGGCGGGAGTCTGCGGCAGCCTCCGAAGCCGGATAGCAATGTGGCACTTCGCAGCGGGTATCCGGTATGAGTTACCAAGCGATGGAAAAGCCGAAGCGTCACGGATTCCCAAGGAACGTACGGAGCTCTGCGAAAAAGGACCTAGTCCAGTTTGCGCTCCCGGGGATGATCGTCTTCATCGTCGAGTTGAGCTTTCTCGCGCAGGACGGGCTCCGCGGCATCTGGCGGACGCTTGGGCAGATGATCGTCCACCCCGGCGTCATCGCCAAAATGCCGGCGCATGCTGTGGCTGGGATGTTCCTGTTCCTGTTTGGGTTCACGATCATGTGCTGGGGGCAAGTCACCCTGTTCAAGAACTATTCAGGCACGGTCGTGATCCACGAGGGGCACGAACTGGTCACGCGCGGTATCTACCGCTTCGTGCGAAACCCGATGTACCTGGGGCTGTTCGTCGCGTTGATCGTTGGACTGCCACTCTATGTTTCGAGCTTGCGCGCTTTCCTCGTCTCTCTGCTTCTCGTTCCGATCGTGCTCAACCGCGTCCGGCTGGAGGAGGAGCTTCTCACCGAGCACTTCGGGGAGGAGTACATCGAGTACAAGCGGAGGACGAAACGGATCATCCCAGGAGTCTTCTGACCGCCGACCGTGTGGCCGCAGGACGGGTCTATCTGCAAGCATGGAGGCGGCTACCGTCGGGGCCGATTCGGAGGTGAGGACGGCCACAGGTCAGTCCTACGCAGCGAGGAGCCGCTCCAGAGCTCGCCGGTCGAGGCTGACAGCACCCTCCAGGAACAGTTAGTCCTGGTCCCGCCGCCTCCACCATCCCGCGCTGCGCGCGGGAGCGGTGAGGCTTCGGGCAGTCTTCGGGCGGTGCGTGTTGCGCGCCGCGCTATCGACACTCAGACGGAGCTAGAACGATCGCTATTCGCCAGGGCCGCCTCCAAGGACGACATCGAGCGCGTTGGAGAGCTGGGGTGCCGGGGCGCCCGTGCAGAGTCCCTGAGCAGTGGCTTCGAATCCGACCAGGGAGGGGTTGTTGGGAATGGACTGCGAAAAGAGAGCGAGCGAGCCTGCGTGGGCTCGGACTCGGGCGAAGAGCTGACTTCCGGCCACAAGCACCTCGCCGAAGGGCGTGATCAGGCCGGATCCGGGCAAAGCGAAAACAAAGAACAGCGCGAAGCCAGTGCCATGGGGCGTGCAATCGAGATCGACATTCCAGCTGGCCCCTACGATCGGCATCGAAACGCTGCTGAGGCTCTCCGGGTTCAGCCCCGATCCGTCTCGCACGTCAGCCACGGCGGGGGATGAGCCCTCGGGCATACGGAAGCTCAGGTTGTCGAGGGCTCCCGAGCTGCCGAAGTTCACTTCGATCCTGAGGACCGCTGCACGGTCGAAGCCCGCATCCTCGCTGCTCGTGACCGTGGAATTGAATCCAGGCTGGGGACCGACGAAGGTGAGGTCCAGGGTTCGCTCCCCCGCGGTCGCGTTCTCGAGCCGGTCTCCGGTCCATTCCGGGGGAACGGTATACGTTCGGATGTTGTTCGCCATGTCGGTCAGGACGACCCTTGTCACTTCGTCGATTCCGGCGTCGATGTCCATGAGATCGACCCTGTTGGGCGTCACCGGAGCCGCAAAGGCGAAGGCCAGCGTGCCTCCATCCGGGTCATCGTTCGGAAAATCGAAGATGCCGGAAACGGATTGGCCAGACGCGTTGTCGTTCTGGAGGATCAGGAGGTTGCCTCTATCGACGAGAAGATCCCCATCCTGACTACCGGCGTTCGGTCCACCGGGATTCGAGTCGAAGACAGCGGCACTCGCGTTGCCACCGGAGCCGGAGATCGAAACGATATTTCCGAACTCAGGCGGCGATGAGATGTCCTGGCCATTGACGAGAGGCGTGGACATATCGTCTTCGGTTTCGAAGTCGAGGACCGTCCCCGGTGTCACGTAGTTGAGGATGTTCTCGAGAAGCAACTGATTGTCACCGAAGCTTATGGGATGGTCTGAAGTGTCCGACCAATTGCTGGTATCGCTCAGGAACACGGCGCGCGTTCCCGGGAGGGCCAATACGGAGAGAGCATCGTCCTCCCCCGAACCCGTGGTGAGGTCCAGGCCCGGCGCAGCTGTCGTGATGGTGAGTTGAAAATCGACGCCGATCTCTGCCAGCCCTTCCGTGATGGGATGATCCACGAAACCCGTGATGACATGACCAGACGGAGAGGAAGGAGCGTCGGCAAAGCTAATCCCATACGAGGCCACAAGAGCGTTGATGTTAGGTACGTTGAACCCGCTTCCGTTGTCGGCCAGTACGACCAGGCCGCCTCCTGCGGCAACGAAAGCCTCGACGGCATCGATCTCGCTTGCAGTATATTCGTCCAAGTTCTGGGAGTAGGGTTGAACGAGAAACACAGCATCTAACCCCACCAGGTCTGCAGCCCCGAAGGAAGTGAGGTCAACGATCGTATGACCCAGGCCTTCGACCACCGATCGAAACGTAACGTAGTCCGATCCGTTGGCGATATTGCTAGCGGTGTTGAATCCGTGCACGGCATCGAGCCCGATCATGCTTCCGGTGGCCTGGACGTCGAAGATGGGCACAGATTGTTGGGCTACGTCGATGGGAGCGAGTGCTGTAGTGAGGAAGAGGGGAAGCGCGATCGGGACACACGAGACGATCTTGGTCATGATGGGAGCTTGTTGATGGACGAGGGGGGGGTGTCGACGCGCGCCGTTTTGGGTGCCGGGATTGAGTTGCGGCTAACGGGATTGAGTTACGGCTAATAGGGTAGACGCATATCTGCCGCAACGGGGTCCTACGGAGGGGTAAGTCTCTTGGGAAGAACGTTGATCCGTAGGGACCGCTGCGAGCTCGTTGCGGGGTCCTCTTCCTGCATGGAGGATATTCGATTCATGCTGTGTCCCAGCGCGTAGAGATGCCCAGTGCACAGGAACGTGTACCGCCGCTAGCTCGAAACCGGTCCCATTCCTGGCACCGAGGCCAGGCAGCGTGCAGCTCACGTCAGGCTGCAAGAGTCGCGGACATCCAGATGGTTGCCCTGCCACAAGGCCCATGGTGTAGTGGATCCGTTGTGAGCGTTGGGCGTTCGTGCTCTGCGTTTTCGCCGCACTTCTCTGGGCTATCCCTCCATGCCGACCGCAACTTTGTTAGCACCGACCGATATCGATCAGAATCAAACGGTCTTCGACATCGATGCCATCCGCGAGCGAAACCCGCAGCGCTTCGACCTGGAGATGCTGGATCGGATCGTTCACCTGGACCCCGACTCGGGGCTGATTGCGGCCGTGCGCGAGATACGGCAGGACGAATTCTGGGTACGCTGCCACTTCCCCGACGAGGCGATCCTGCCCGGCGTGCTGATGATCGAGGCGGCGGGGCAACTCTGCAGCTTCTACTTCCGCGAGGTCACGGGCGTGCCCGGCGTGATCGGGTTCGCGGCAACGGACAGGGTCAAGTTTCGCGGCCTCGTGCGCCCCGGCGAGCGTTTGCTGATCGTTGGGCAAATGACCTCGCTGACGGCCCGGCGAGCGCGCTTCAAAGCCCAGGCCTTCGTGGGCGAGCGTCGGGTGTTCGAAGCGGAGGTCACCGGGATGGTGGTGCTCTAGCGCAGCACGGCGGACGCAAGGCCCGCGGAGTGACGCTCGGCCTGCTGGAAGCGCTGCCGGCGAAAAGCATGGACATCGGATGGAAGCGATCCCCCGGCGCCCCTACCCTCCATTCAGCTTGAGTCCTCAAAAGTCGTTATCCGCGCCGCGTCGTGCCCGTCTGGAGAAGTTCCTGGCGCTTCTCTTCACGACGGTGGCGACCTGGCCGCTCTTGTGGCACTTGCCGCAACTCACGCGGCTGGCGGATCCGACGCTGGATGATTGCATCTACTACTGGAACGACTGGTGGGTGCTCGAGTCCCTCCGGCATGGGACGAATCCGTTCTTCTGCTCGGAGGTCTTCCATCCCCACGGGACCTCGCTGGTGCTCTCACCCCTGGCATTCCCGCTGGCGCTCTTCTCCGCTCCGTTCCAGATGTGGCTGGATCCGCTGCATGGTGCGGCGCTGGCGACGAAGCTCTGCATGTTCGCGAGCTTTCCGATCGCCATCCTCGGCATGGCCCGCTTCCTGCGGCGAACCTTCGGCATGAGCCCCTGGCCGGCCTTCATCGCCGGCTGCATGTTCGCCTTCGTTCCGTTTCGCATGCTGCACCTCGGGCGAGTCCACTACCTGATGGGGGCCTTGGTTCCATGGTTCCTCGAACGACTCGTCGCGGGACTCCGTGACGGAGAGCTGCGAGCCGCCTTCCTGTGCGGGGCCATCTTCGCCCTGGCCGGGGCATGTGATGCGTCGCTCTTGCCCGAGATGGGCCTCGCCGCCGGCGCCGTGCTGCTGTACGAATGGCAGCGTCGTGGAGAGCTGGGCCCAAAGCTCTTCCTTCGCCGCGCGGCCTTGTGCCTGGGGAGTGGGGGAGTGCTGCTCGCCCCACTCTTGATCCCGATGTTGCTGGAGCTGCGCGCAAACCCGGGCGTGGACGTCGTCAGCCAGCTGCACTTCGAGGGCCGGCCCGATCCGATCCAGCTGGCCTTTTCACCGGACTTGAACAACCTCTCCTGGTACCTCGCGCCCGCCCTCCACGAGGGCCTCCTGGGGGCCGGCTCGGGGCTGGCTGAAGGCAGCCATGAAAACCGAGTCATCTGGCGCGCGATGCACGGCGGGCGCGAGGCCTCGGGGATCGCGGTGGGGGCCTCGTTGCTTCTGCTCCTCGGCACCGGCTTCGCCTGTGTCCGGGGCATGCGCAAGGAGCTGTGGCCCTTTTTGGGCCTGGCTGTGCTCGGATTTCTGCTGGCCCTGGGACCGTTTCGACAGTTGGGCTCCGACGTGCTGCGCATGCCCCACTACTGGCTGGCGAAGTTCATCCCGGGACTGGCAGCTGGGCGCTACGTCGCGGCCAACCTGCGCCTCTTCTATCTCGGGCTGGCGATCCTCGCGGCCTTCGGGATGCGGCGCATGGAAGTCCCTCGAATCGCCAGCCCTCCGACCCGTTTTCTGGCCTGCGCGGCCGTGGCAGGTGCGATCGCCCTGGCGGGCTGGAGCGCCCGCACCTGGGAGTACCGGCCGATCCGACACGAACCCGTGTACCAGGCCATCGCCTCCGACCCCGGGGTCGGTGCGATCATCGATCTGCCCCACGACTTTCGCCCGAATTTACGGCGAATGGCCCTGGGGCAGATCCTGCACCGGCGGGCCATGTGTGGTGGCCCCGTGACCCGCGTGCGGCCCGAAGTCGTGCGTGCGTTCACCGAGGAGCTCCTGGCGGTGGCTCGCTTTCAGGATCCGCCGCCTGCGCGTTCGCGATTGAATCCAGGCCTCCTGCGGGAGGTCGCGGAGAACCAGAGCCAGCTCGTGGAGAAGGGCGTGCGCTTCGTAATTCTGCGCCGCAGACTCTTCAAGGATGCGACCCTTCGGGAGCAAATCGAAGCCTACCTCGAGGCCCATGAAGGGCTCGAGATCCAGGAGATCGACGGGCACTTGCTCGTGCGCGTCCAGGGCCCCCTCGCGCGCCCGACTTCGGGTCTGTCCTCGGACGACTAGCCCGTCGGTGCCCGGAAGTCATGGGCGGTGGGTGGAGCGCCCGCGCGCGGTGGCTACACTCCACGCCATGAGCAAGCGTCCCGTCGCGTCCCGATTCCGGATCGCTCGGCCCCGGCCCCTGTCGTCCCTCTGCTACCTGGGGCTCGTCGGGGTCCTGGTCCTCGGCTCCGGCTGCAAGGTGGCGGAAGCGCGCATGTGGAACCTCCGTGAGGTTCACGAGCCCAACGGCCGGCCGCGCCGCAAGGCCAAGACCCAGAGCGATGCGGCCTACCTGATGGAGCGCACCTTGCGCACCTTGGAGCTCGGCGCGAACGAAAGCGCGAAGGCCGAGGAGAAGCCGCTCGCCGATCCCCTGGGCACGTGCTTCTCGAACCTGGTGGCCCTTTCGGAATGCGACGCCACCAAGGACATGAGCGCTGCCCTGATGGCCGAGGGCTTCGCCTGGCTCGCGATCGACTGCACCTACGCGTTGTCGCGCGACCGTGCGGCCCGCGCGATGGGCCCGCTTGCCGCGCGACTGAAGGTCGATAAGGCACTGCCACCTCCCGCGGAGCCCGCTGCGACTGACGACATCACCACGGCCTATCAAACCCTCGTCGTCGCCGCCGGTCCGATCGTGCGTGGTGAGAGGGGTTCGAGTCTCGACGTGCGCGATGCCGCGCTGGCCATCGGCGCGTTGCAGCCGGATCGCGCGGGGACCCTGCGACTGTTGAAGGCGACCAATGTGCTGCTCGAGGAAGGCGGCAAGAAGAGCGCCCTGGATCCTCTGCGTGGACTTCAACGCTCTCTCGCGAAACGCGCCCTGGCCCTCGCCCTTCACGAGGGTATGGACGACGAGGATGGACGGGTTGTCGCGGCCATCCTCAACTCGCGATTGATGCTGGAGGGCGAGAACAAGGAAAAGCTCCTGGAGTGGACCTTGGCGACACCCCACGAAGGCCTGCGCAACTCTCCGGAGCTGGCCCTCGAAGCCATCGAATGGATCGCCGCGAACGGCCTACCGGCGCAGGTTCCACAGGAAGATGGGAGCCTGGCACTGGACGAGGGAGCGCGCAACGAACGCTGGACGGGAGCCTTCATTCAGATGCTTGGCGAGGTGCAAGGCCAGCTCGTTCCCGCTTGCTCCCGTGCGCTCGCGCGGCTGACCGGGCACCCGGCGACCATCCGCCCCGAGGAGTGGTTGGCCTGGTGGCGCTGGGAACGCGATTCGATCAATAGCAACACCACCGAGAGCAACAGCACCGAGTCTGACACGGCCAGTGAGGCCGCCGCCCGGCCGCAAGCGGCAAGCACATCGAAAGCCGAGGATCGGTCCTGAAAGAGCCGGAGAACGCAGCCGGAGATCCGGGGCAAAGCGCGCACGAGCAGACCCCGGCGCGCACGGAGAAGCATGGGCGCAAACGCTTCTTTGGCGCCCTGCGCCTGCTCGTTGCAGGAGCGATCCTGTTCTGGGTCGCCCAGACCCTGCCCTGGGAAGATCGGCTGACCTACCACACCCAGTCCGAGACGAAACTCTCGGTCCGGGGGGTGATCGAGGGTGACTGGAAAGAGACTGGGGTCAGCTTCGTCTTCCTTCCCGACACACATCTCGAGGCGGGCTGGCCCCAGGCCGCGCTCCATGCAGCCCTGGTGGGCGAGCCCCTGCAGGTCAACCGTCGGATCGAAGGCGTCAGTGGCTACGACTGGCAGCCCGGAATGCCGCGGGTCTTCCGAGCCATGGATTCGGGTCTTCTCGGGTTGGCCATGCTGCTCTTCCTGATGGGCAACTTGACGATCGTCACCCGCTGGTGGCGCTTGCTCGCGCTCGCCGGATGCCCGACCTCGTGGTTCAACGCGCTGCGCCTGACGTTCATCGGGCTCTTCTTCAACACGGTCATGCCGGGTCAGACCGGTGGCGATCTGGTGAAGGGCGTTCTGGCAGCGAAGGAGAATCCGGCTCGGCGGGCGGATGCCCTGGTCACGGTCCTCGCGGATCGCATCTTCGGCATGCTCGCCCTGGCGATGTTGGCCGTGATCGTGATCCTCGTCGCCGGTGGCCCCTTCCTCGTCCTGCGCCAGGGTCTCTTGCTTCTGCTGGCCGTCGTTACCGTGGGGCTTGGGCTGTATGCGAACAAGGGCCTGCGTCGCAAGCTGGGACTGTCGGCCCTGGTCGACAAGCTTCCAGTGGGGGACAAGCTGCGCAAGCTGGACAATGCGGCCATGCTCTACCTGCAGCGTCCGCTGCAGGTGACGATTGCGTTTCTCTTCTCGTTCCTCAACCACTTTTGCGTCGTCCTCGGCGTGTTCTTCCTGGGCAAGGCCCTGGGAGTTCCCCTCGAGCAGGTGGCCCTGGCCGACTACCTGGTCCTCGTTCCCGTGGCGAACATCGTCGCGGCCATTCCCCTGGCACCGGGCGGGTGGGGACTGGGTGAGCTCGTGTATCAGGAGCTCTTCGACATGATCGGCGCCAGCGTCTCCCTGGGCGTCGCAGTCAGCGTGACCTTCCGGCTCTGCATGCTCGTGATCGGCCTCCTGGGCAGTCCGTTCCTCTTGTTCTCGGGCAACCGCGAGGCCATCCGCCAGGCGGAGCAGGGCCCCCGGGACTGAGCCGCCCGGAGAGAACCGGTGGCGCGGCGCTTCGAGCCCCGGAGGCGAGGGCGAACTGGCCAACTTCGGGACTCAACCCTGGAGAGATTCGCGCTCTCCGCGTAGGGTTCCCGGCATGAGCCTCCTCGTCTGTGGAACCCTGGCCTTCGACTCGATCGAGACCCCGTACGACAAGCGCCCCGACATGATCGGTGGTTCGGCGACGTACTTCGCCCACGCCGCGCGCTACTTCACCCCCGTCCAGCTGGTGGGTGTGGTCGGGACCGACTTTCCCGATTCCGTCATCGCGGATTTCAAGCAGCGCAACATCGACACGCGCGGCCTGGAAGTCGCCGAAGGCAAGACCTTCCGCTGGGCCGGTCGCTACGAGGCCGACTGGAACACGCGCACCACCCTCGACACGCAGCTGAACGTGTTCGCGGACTTCGACCCCAAGGTGCCCGAGGACTTCAAGGGTTCAGAATTCGTCTTCCTGGCCAACGCCGCGCCGGCCTTGCAGATGCAAGCGCTCGAGCAGGTCAAGAGCCCGAAGTTCGTCGTGGCCGACACGATGAACCTGTGGATCGAACAGACGCGCGCGGACCTGGACACGCTCCTGACCAAGGTCGATGGCCTCGTCATCAACGACGAGGAGGCCTTCCTCTTGACCGGCAAGCGCAACCTCTTCCAGGCCGCGCAACAGATCCTCGAGTCGGGGCCGAAATACCTCATCCTGAAGAAGGGTGAGCACGGCGCCTTCCTGTTTGGCGAAGGGGTGCGCTTCGCGCTTCCCGCCTATCCCGTCGCCGAAGTGGTCGATCCGACCGGCGCAGGGGATTCGTTCGCGGGCGGTTTCATGGGATACCTCACCTCGGTGGCGAACATCGAGCCTGCGACCTTGAAGCGCGCCATGCTTTACGGCACGGCAACCGCATCGTTCTGCGTCGAGGGCTTCAGCGTGGAAGCCCTCGGGGTTCAGAACCGGGAGCGCGTCGAGTCGCGCTACAACGAGCTGCATTCGTTGCTCACGGTTTGAGCGGGGACAGCAAGACCTTCGGGAACAACGGACGGCGCGGAGAAAGGCCCAGGTCTCGCGCCCAGGGAACGCGGGGAAGTGGGCGACCTGCGGCAACGGACGAACCGGGTCCGGGGTTATTCCGCGAGCTGATGCTCGCCCCGGATCGCGATCGGGGCAGCGGCGCATGGCCCGTGGTCTCTGTCTCGGGAGGCGAGGATGCGGAGTTCTTGCGCGAGCTCGAGCGTCGCCAGGTACAGCGCGTCGAGTTGCAGCGCCGCGGGCGCCAGCATGGTGCCTTGGTCGTGCTCCGCCCCGAGGGCCTGCAGCCTCCCAAAACGCGCCCGAAGCGCCTCCGAGCACTCTTTCGGGAACGCCACACGGCGGCGCGCCCGAGCGTGCTGCGCGGGGTCCTCGATCCTCAGGCGACGCGCCTCCTCGATGGCTCCTGCGGTGCGGCCTTTCTGAACCCGGGGGCACTCTCCGCCTGGCTGGACGCCTGCTTGCCCGCTGGTTTGCAGCGCGGCGATTCGCTTCCACACCAGGATCCCGAGCGCGATCTGGAGCGCTACGCCATCGTGGAGGGCTCGTCCGGACTGGAGGCTGCAGGCAAACTGTGGGTCAAGACCTCGCGGCTCTCCACCCACCCCGAGGATGACTCGGTGCGCATGCGCATCTCCTTCGGCGACGAGGGCCAGGAAGACTCCAGTCGCGACGAGCCTCGCCAGGCCCGCGTCTCCCACCTCGGGAGAGCGCTCTTGCCCGCCGTCACCGAAATCGAGGCCTCGAGCGAGATGCGTGGGAAGCTCGAAGCGGTGCTGGGCGGCGGGTTCTACTTCACCCAGCACATCGCGTACTGGAACGCTCGCCAGGGCGGCGCTCTCTTCCATCACGATGCCTTCGACGAGGAGCTCGAGGGTGGGCAGCGCGGTGTTCTCTATGTGCAGCTCGACGGGGCCACGGCATGGCTGGCGCTCTCGCTCGAGGACCTGGCGGTGCGGATCGGCGAGTTCGCCCCATGGCTCGAGGACGAAGAGCTCGCGGGCCTGCGTGGGGAACTCTTCGGAGACGCCTTCAGCATCGACGACTTTCGACGGCTCGTGAACGATTGGCGCGGGCTGCGGAGCGAATTGGCCTTGCCCGGTTGCGGCAGGCTGGCCGCATTGGTGAACCGCGGACCGGAATTCACGGCCTTCCTCGCGGACGCCGGGCACGCCGCTTTTCTGGAAGCGGGGGATGCCATCTACCTGCCGAACCACGGCCTCGAGCGCACCGCGATGCACTCCGTTTTTCACGCCGGTTCGCACACGGGGCTCGGGTTGTCGCTGGCACTGCGACGCACGCCCGGTGAAGGCGTCCAGGATCGCGACGTGGGCCCGTGAGCACGGCCGTCTGTTTTCTCGCCCTGCGCGTCCCGGAGGAGCTCGCCCGCCGCGAGTCCGAGAAGCTCGTGGCTGCCCTTGGTCCGGATTCGGAGCGCGTCGGCAAGAGCTTTCGATTGGCCCGGCCCGACGGGTGGCACGTGACGCTCTACTACCTGGGAGAGCGCAAGCGCGCCGCGTTGCCCGCTCTGTGCGCGGATGTGCGCTCGCGCCTTCGAAAGCGCGCTGCAATCCAGCTCGAGCTGTCGAGACCGGGGGCCTTTCCCCGGCGGGGTCGCGAGCGCGTCCTGTGGCTGGGAGCGCGCGAGCTGGACGGCGTTGCGCCCGCCCTGCCGGGCACCCACGCGGCGGTCCTGGATGCCGTCGAGGCCTTCGGGGCTGACGTTCACATCGACCGGGGACGTCCGTTCGTGCCCCACGTCACGGTGGCGCGCCCCAAGGGTTCGCGTGTGGAATCGCCGCTCGAGGACTTCTACTCCCTGAGCCCCAAGGGCTCCTGGAGTGCCACCGAGCTCGAACTCCTCGAATCCGTGCGTGGAAACGGACCGGCTTTCTACGAGACCCTCGAACGAATGCCCTTCGGGAATTAGGGATACCCGGTAACCGAGTCGCGCTGGCTGAGTCATTTCATCCCCTTTTGCATTGCGGGAAGAGCCTTCGTTTTGCAAAACCACACGAGCGAGACCCGACGGCCTGGGGGGGTCGTTTCGCCCAACCAAGTTCCGCTACAAAAGAAACACCGGAAGGACCCGCACAATGAGCGCCTCCAAGGGCAAGTCCCGCCCCCCCCAAACCATTGAATTCCAGTCCGGCAAGCTCAACAAGGACAAGAACCGCGCGCTGTCTGCAGCCCTCGCGGACATCGAGAAGAGCTTCGGCAAGGGCGCCATCATGCGCCTCGGACAGGACGGCCCGCTCAATGAGATCCGGGGCATCTCGTCCGGCTGCCCCTCGCTCGACATCGGCCTCGGGGGCAAGGGCTTCCCGCGCGGTCGCATCGTCGAGATCTACGGCCCGGAAAGCTCCGGCAAGACCACCTTGGCCCTGCACGTCATCGCCAACGCCCAGATCGAAGGTGGGATTTGCGCCTTCGTCGATGCCGAACACGCCCTCGACCCCTCGTACGCCCGCAAGCTGGGCGTCAAGCTCGATGACCTCCTGGTCAGCCAACCCGATACGGGTGAACAGGGCCTCGAGATCGTCGATACCCTGGTCGCGACCGACGCGATCGATGTGATCGTGATCGATTCCGTGGCCGCCCTGGTACCGCGGGCGGAGATCGAAGGCGAGATGGGCGACACCTTCGTCGGCCTCCAGGCCCGCCTGATGAGCCAGGCCATGCGCAAGCTGACCGGCTCGATCGCCAAGTCGAGCACGCTCGTGATCTTCATCAACCAGATCCGTGAGAAGATCGGCGTCATGTTCGGCAGCCCGGAAACCACCTCGGGCGGTCGCGCCCTGAAGTTCTACGCCTCGGTGCGCTGCGACATCCGTCGCATCGGCCAGTTGAAGGACGGGGATCTCGTGGTCGGCAACAGGACGAAGGTCACGGTGGTGAAGAACAAGATCGCCCCGCCCTTCCGCAAGGTCGAGTTCGACATCCTCTACGCCCAGGGCATCAGCCGCGAAGGCGACTTGCTCGATCTCGGCATGACCCACGATTTCGTGCTGAAATCCGGCACGTGGTTCTCCTTCAAGCACCCGAACGAGGGCGAGATTCGCCTCGGCCAGGGGCGTGAACGGGCGCGGACCTTCCTGATCGACAATCCCGATCTTGCGGACCAGCTCTGGGAGCTCATACGCGAGAAGGTCTACCCCAAGCCGGTCCAAGAGCAGGCGGCCTCCGGCTCGGAGACAGGCCCCCCCGAGAATCCCGGCGAAAAGACCGGCGCAACACTGAAGCCCACGCCATCCGCCCGCGGCAAGTCCGCTCCGGCAGCGGCGGCGAACAAGTCGTAGCCCCAGAAAAAGGCCATGAGCCACCCGAGTGCTTCCGAGATCCGGAGGGCGTACCTCGACTATTTCGCTGCGCGCGAACACCGCGAAGTGCCCTCTTCGCCCGTCTTTCCCCAGGACGACCCGACGTTGCTCTTCACCAACGCCGGGATGAACCAGTTCAAGGACGTGTTCCTGGGAACGGGCCAGCGCGACTATTCCCGCGCTGTCGACACCCAAAAGTGCATCCGGGTTTCGGGCAAGCACAACGACCTCGAAGAGGTGGGGGTGGATACCTACCACCACACCTTCTTCGAGATGCTTGGCAACTGGTCCTTCGGTGACTACTTCAAGGCCGATGCCATCCAGTGGGCCTGGGAGCTCCTGACCGATGTCTGGAAGCTTCCGAAGGAGCGCCTGTGGGTCACGGTTTTCGGCGGCGACGAAAAGGACGGCCTCCCCGCCGACGAGGAGGCGGAACGGATCTGGCTGGAAGCGACCGACATCGATCCCAGCCACGTTCTACGTTTCGACAAGCGCGACAATTTCTGGGAGATGGGCGAGACCGGCCCCTGCGGTCCGTGTTCCGAGATCCACATCGACCGCGGCGAAGCGGGTGCCAATGCGGCCGATGGCGCGGATCCGAAGATTGGCGTCAACGCCGGCAACGAGCGCTTCATCGAGCTCTGGAATCTCGTGTTCATGGAATTCAACCGGCTCGACGGCGGCGCGCTCGAGAGCCTGCCGGCCAAGCACGTCGACACCGGAATGGGGTTCGAGCGCATCGTCAGCGTGCTGCAGGGCAAGAACTCGAACTATGACACCGACGTGTTCACGCCGATCTTTCGGCGCATCGAGAAACTCGTCGGGCACACCTACACCGCAACCCAGAGCGACTCCGATATCGCCTTCCGCGTGATCGCTGACCACGTGCGTGCCGTTTCCGCGGCCTTTGCCGACGGGGCTCTGCCCTCGAACCTGGGGCGCGGATACGTGCTGCGGCGTCTGATCCGGCGCGCCTCGCGCTATGGACGCCAGGCTCTCGGCATGGAAGAGCCCTTCCTCTTCGAGGTCGTGCCCGCGGTGGCGGACACCCTGGGTGGGGCCTTCCCCGAGATCGAGAAACGCCTCGAGCACATCCAGTTGTTGGTGCGCACCGAGGAGGAGTCCTTCGGCAAGACCCTGGGCAAGGGGCTGGTGCGTTTCGAAGAGCTGGCCAAGAAGATCGGGGACGCGCAAACTCTCCCCGGCGCGGAGGCCTTCGAGCTGTATGCCACGTACGGCTTCCCGAAGGATCTCGTCGAGCTGATGGCCCGCGAACACGAGCTCGTCCTCGACGATGTGGGCTGGAAGGCAGCGCAGAAAAAACACCAGGACGCCAGCCGCTCCGAGGGCAAGTTCAAGCAGCTCCTCTCGGCCGAGGACCTGAAGCAGGTCGAAGAGGCGCTCAGCAGCAGCGGCTGGGATGTGGGTACCGTCTCCACCTACCACGAAACGGGCCCTCGCAATCAGCGGCTCGAGACCGATCTCGTCCACGTCATCCCCGGCGGCGCCGACGGAGACGCCACGCGCGCCATCCTGCGGGAGAGTCCGTTCTACGCCGAGAGCGGCGGACAGATTGGCGACGCGGGCACGCTCGCCGGCGAGAGTTTTCGAATGCTCGTGTCGGACACACAGAAGTTCGGCGACTACACGATCCACATCGGTCAGTGGGAGGGGCCTGTCCCCCATGGCGCGAAGGATGCCACGCAGGATGGCCATGGCGCCGGCACCCGCGTGACCGCCGAGGTCGATGTCCAACGGCGCGAACGCACGCGCAAGAACCACACGGCCACGCACCTCTTGCACAAGGCGCTGCGCAACGTCTTGGGTCAGCACGTGAACCAGCAGGGCTCCTACGTCGGCCCCGATCGGCTGCGTTTCGACTTCTCCCATCCCAAGGGCCTGACCCAGGAGGAAATCGAGGCGGTCGAGGAACAGGTCAACGCCCAGGTCATTGCCAACGCGACCGTCGAGACGACCGAGGAAGAGCTGGCGCAGGCCAAGGCACGGGGCGTGATGGCGCTCTTCGGCGAGAAGTACGAGGACAGGGTGCGCGTCGTCGACGTCGGCGGCTGGTCGACCGAACTCTGTGGTGGGACCCACGTGACCGCGGCCGGAGACATCGGTCCCTTCGTCCTGGTTTCCGAGGGCGCGATCCAGGCCGGCGTGCGCCGCATCGAGGCCCTCTGTGGTGCGGATGCCGTGCGCTGGATTCAGAACCAAAAGCGCCTCGTCGCCGCCGCGGCCCGGGCCCTGAAAACGGGTCCCGAGGAGATCCCCGGACGCATCGCGGATCTGCAAAAGCGCCTGAAGGAGGCCCGCAAAAAGGAGAAACAAGGCTCGAAGGCCGACGTGTCCTCCGCCCTGGAAGCCGTGAAGAGCGAGCTCTTGGAGAAGGATGGGGTCCTGTGCGGCATGGCACTGCTGGATCTCGATCAGGGTGGGCTGCGCGAACTCGCCGGACGGGTGAAGAGCCTCGGCCCGGGCGTCGCCTGCGTGTTGCTCGGAAAGGACGGCGACAAGGCCCCCTGGATCGCGCTCGCGGAAGGAACCGCCCGCGAGAAGGGCTATGACGCCAAGAACCTGGCCCAGCTGCTCCGCGAACATCTCGGTGGGGGAGGCGGCGGCAAGCCCGAGCTGACCCAGGGGCAGGGCCAGAAGGCCGCGGGACGCGAGGCCGCTCTGGCCGCGTTCCGGACGGACCCCCAGGGCTTGTTCCTGGGATGCTAGGACGGCTGCGGGGAGTCCCGTGCCCGACCCGTTGACTACGGGGAAGCGCGGGGATACCATGCCGCGCCTCTCTGCCCAGACCAAGAGATCTGCCCGATACACCCCGCCTGGCCGTGAGGCCGCGCCCGGAATCATGCCGCACCCCAAGCGTCGCCAATCCAGCCATCGTCAAGGCATTCGCCGCTCCCACCTGGCGATCAAGCCTTATCGTCCGAATCACTGCTCGCGTTGCGGGTCGCCGGTGAAGAGTCACCGCGTCTGCGACAACTGCGGCTACTACGGATTTTCCAAGGGCGGGGACAAGAAGGGCACCGAGGTCCTTCCCCGGGAAGAGGTCTAGGCCTACGCCCGAAGGCCTCCCCGCTTGGCGCCCGGAGTCGACTCCGCAATTACCGCGGAGAGAGCTTAGAGGTCCAGGGAAGCTAGCGGGGAACGACCGGCACTCTGCACCATGGGTTCCGCAAGAGTCGCACTAGATGTGATGGGCGGTGATTTCGCTCCGGAGGCGCTATTGCAAGGCGCTTTGGACGCCTGTATCTCGGGTCCGGAGAGTGCCATTTCCCACGAACGCGTGCTCCTGGTCGGAGATCAGGACCGCATCGAAACCGTGCTCGCCGAGCTCGGGGGCAACCCCGGCTTCGAAATCGAACACGCCTCACAGGTGATCGAAATGGGCGAGTCGCCCAGCAAGGCGCTGCGCGCAAAACGCGACTCCTCGATCGCTCGCTCGGTGCGAGCCGTGCGCGAGGGGCGCGCCGGTGCCTGTGTCTCGATGGGCAACACCGGAGCCTGCGTGGGTGCCGCGACGCTGATGCTCGGCACGCTGCCGAAGGTGCACCGTCCCGGGATCGCGGTGACGCTCGAACTGACGGGCAGCCCCGTCACGCTGCTCGACATGGGCGCCAACGTCGTTCCCAAGGCGCAGCACCTGGCCCAGTACGGGGCCATGGGTTCGATCTATCAGCGCGACTGCCTCGGCATCGAACAGCCACGCGTCGGTTTGCTGAACGTCGGCGAGGAAAAAGGCAAGGGCACCGATCTCCTCAAGGAGGCCTTCGCGCTGCTCGAAGCCGATGATCTCTCGTTCGTCGGCAACGTCGAGGGCTCCGACATCTTCCGCAACGTCTGCGATGTCGTCGTGACCGACGGTTTCACGGGCAACGTCATCCTCAAGCTCCTCGAGCAGTTCGCGAGCTTTCTGCTGCAGAAAGTGACGAGCGAGCTCACCGCATCGGGAACCCAATGGGGGCCCGAGAGCCTCGGCAACGTCATGCGGGTCATCGACTATTCCACCTACGGTGGAGCGCTTCTGCTCGGAGTGAACGGCGTCGTGATCATCGGACACGGTCGTTCCGATGCCAACGCCGTAAAGAACGCCCTCTGGCTGGCTTGTCGGGCCCTGGACACCAAGGTGAACGAACACATCGAGCAGGGGCTCTCCGAGGCCCCCGCATCTCAGGCCGCGCCTTCCGAGGCCCCGCAACAGACGGAAGGGGCCAGCTAGGGCTTGGCGCAGGCAACGTGACCGAATCACTGGATCGGTAGCCCGGCGTGCGCGTCGCCTGGGCCCAAAGGACCCGAAAAGGCCCCCAGCCCCCCGCCCTAGACAGCCCAGGATTCCTACGGGGTTCTCCAGAAGGGGTCTTTGGTGATCGGGAGGAGCAGAGTAGAGTCCACGGATGGTTGAGAGGATTCGCGTAGGTATTGCGGGGACCGGACGTTACCTCCCCCCGCGAGTTGTACCCAACTCCTACTTCGAGGAGTTTCTGGATACGTCCCACGAGTGGATCGTGCAGCGCACGGGTATCGAAGAGCGGCGCTTTGCCCCGGACGACGAGGCGACCTCGCACCTCTCGGCACGGGCGGCCCAGGAGGCCCTCGAGGCAGCCGGCGTCAAGGCGGAAGAGCTCGACCTCATCGTGCTCGGAACGCTCACCCCCGACTACCTGCTCCCCTCGACGGCGTGCCTGGTTCAGGATCAGATTGGCGCGACCAACGCCGGCGCCTTCGACTGCAACTCCGCCTGCACGGGTTTCCTGACGGCATTGCACACGGCTGAGGCCTTCATCGCCTCCGGTCGAGCCCGCCGCGTGCTCGCCATCGGAGCCGAAAAGCTCTCCAGCTTCGTCAACTTCAAGGACCGCGGCTCGTGCATCATCTTCGGAGATGGTGCCGGCGCGGCCGTGTTGACGCCCCATGACGAGTGTGGCCAGGGCGAGATCCTGAAGACCACCCTGGGGGCCGACGGCAAGGGCTTCGAGTTCATTCACATGCCCGCTGGAGGCTCCAAGTTGCCCCCCTCGCAGATCGACCTCTCGGACGACAAGCACTACATCGGCCTGCGAGGGCGCGACGTGTATCGCTTCGCCGTGAAGTACATGACCGAGATGATTCGCCAGATGATGGAGGGCTACCCCGCGGAGGAGCTCTCCCTGATCGTTCCCCATCAGGTCAACCTGCGCATCATCCAGGCGGCTCTCGAACGACTCGAGCTCCCCGAGGAGCAGGTCATGATCAACATCCAGAAGTACGGCAATACCTCGGCCGCCACGGTTCCGATCGCGCTCGACGAGGCGCTTCGCCAAGGGCGCATCGAAAAGGGCAAGCTCGTTTGCCTGGTGGCCTTTGGCGCCGGACTCACCTGGGGCGGAACACTCCTCCGCTGGTAGGCGCCCCCCTCGGAGACTTCACAATGTCCGAAGCTGTTCTATTCCCGGGCCAAGGCGCCCAGACCGCTGGCATGGGGCGTGAGTTCTGCGAGAACTACCCCGTGGCCCAGGGGCTGTTCGAGGCGGCCGAGGCGGCCATCGATTTTCCCCTGCGCGAAGCGATCTGGGATCGCGGCGACGAGGTCCATCGCACGGACGTCGCCCAGCCCGGCATCCTCGTCACGAGTGCCGCGATCATCTCGGTGCTGCGCGATCGGGGCCTTGACACCAGCCAGGCTCCGTTGACCGCGGGGCTCTCCCTCGGGGAGTACACAGCACTCTGGTGCGCGGGGGCCCTGTCCTTCACCGACGCCGTGCGGCTCGTGCGCCTGCGCGGCCAGGCCATGCAGGACGCAAGCGAGGCCATACCTAGCTCCATGACGAGCTTGCTCGGCGCGAATCTCGAGAGTGCCGAGAAGATCGCCGCCGCGGGCGCCCAGGTCGGGATCTGCTCGGTGGCGAATCTCAACGCCCCCGGCCAGGTCGTCATCTCGGGTGAAATCGCGGCCCTCGACGCCGCCGAGGCCGTCGCCAAGGAACACGGAGTGAAACGTACCGTACGGCTCGATGTCGCCGGTGGATTCCATTCCGAATGCATGCGGCCCGCCGCCGAGCGCCTCGAAAAGGCCCTCGTCGACGTGGAAATCCGGGCCCCCCGGATCCCTTTCTGCAACAACACGAGCGGGGGTCCGGTTGCGGACCCCGACGAGATCCGCCAGGCCCTGGCTCAGCAGGTGTGTTCACCGGTCCTGTGGGAGAAAACCCTTCGCTGGGCACTTTCCCAGGGGATCGAACACTATCTGGAACCGGGTCCGGGTAAGGTGCTGGCCGGTCTGATGCGCAAAACCGCCCGCGACAGTGGGCAAGCTGCGGAAGTCCGGGGAGTGGAAAACCCCGCAGATCTCGAGTGATCCCCAGGTACCCTCTCGGGGATCAACCCAAGTATTCACGGTAGGCGAAATTGCATCGTCTCTACCACCTCGATATAGTCCCCCGAACTTACGCCCCGGGCCACTGGGAGCCGAAATCCCATCCTCGCCATGAGTGAAGACACGACCATGACGAACCCTTCGATTGAAGAGCGCGTGACCCGCATCGTCTGCAACCAGATGGGTACCTCCCCGGAGAAGGTCAAAACCGAGACTTCCTTCGTGAATGACCTCGGCGCGGACTCGCTCGACACCGTCGAGCTAGTAATGGAATTCGAAGACGAGTTCGAGATCTCGATCCCCGATGAGGACGCCGAAAAGATTCAAACGGTCGGCGCCGCCGTCGAGTACATCAAAGCCAAGTCCTGATAAGCCCGGACAGGCGGGGGCAGGTCGAAGCGCGAGCACTGCTCGCACGGACGGGTCCCAGCCGATGGGCTCTGTTGCCCTCGCGGATCTCGAAGGAGCCCTCGGACCGACCGCACAGGCACGAACCTCCCCTGGGCTTTCGTGGGCCGGCGGTTTTCCCGCTCGTTCTCCCCGGAAGACTCGGGGTCTCTCCTCCCGTGGGCATCTGCCCTGACAGGAACCAGTAATGCGCCGAGCAGTGATTACCGGCCTTGGAACGGTCAACGCCCTGGGGGCCGACGTCAAATCGTCGTGGCCCCGCATACTGGGCGGTGAGAACGGCATTGCCAAGATCAAGAATTTCCCCGCGGATCACCTGCCCGTGTACATCGCGGGCGAGGCCGATTGGGACGTCACCGAGACGTTCCAGGGCCCGAATCTGCGCAAACTCGATCGGTTCACGATGCTGGCCCTCAAGGCCGCGGAGGAGGCCATTGCCGATTCCGGCCTCGATATCGAGGCTCTCAGCGAGGACGAGCGCGAGCGCTTCGGAGCCATTGTCGGCACCGGTATCGGCGGAATCAGCGGGATCGAAGAGCAGCACCTGGTGCTCCAGGAACGTGGCCCGCGGCGCGTGACCCCGCACTTCATCCCCAAGATCATGGCCAACGCCTGCTCCGGCCAGATCGCGATCCAACACGGCCTCTTGGGCACGGCCTTCACGACCTCCAGCGCTTGCGCGTCCTCGGGACACGCCGTCGCCATGGCCCTGGCGGCCATTCGCTCGGGCGAAGCGGACCGCGTCTTGACCGGTGGGGCCGAGGCGGCGACGACGCCTCTGTCCATCTCGGGCTTCGCTTCGGCCAAGGCCCTCTCCACGAAGAACGACACCCCGGCAGAGGCCTGCCGGCCCTTCGACATGAACCGCGACGGGTTCGTCATGGGCGAGGGGGCTGGGATCCTGATCTTCGAAGAGCTGGAAGCCGCCAAAAAGCGCGGTGCGCGGATCTATGCCGAGGTCAAGGGCTACGGCTCGACCGACGACGCCTACCACATCACGGCGCCCAAGCAGGACGGAACGGGCCCGGCCCGGGCCTTCCGCCTGGCCCTGAAGATGGCCGGGGTCGACCCTGAGAGCATCGGCTACATCAATGCCCACGGGACCTCGACGCTCTACAACGACGCTATCGAGACGACGGCGATCAAGAGCACCTTCGGCGAGCACGCGAAGAAGCTGGCCATCTCCTCGACGAAGTCCATGATCGGCCACCTCCTGGGGGGCTCGTCGGCGGTCGAGCTCGTCTACACGGCGCTCTCGATCCACGAGTCCAAGGTGCACCCCACGCGCAACCTCGAGACCCCGGATCCTGCCTGCGACCTGGATTACGTGCCCGGAGAGGCCCGTGAGCTCAGGATTCAGAATGCCCTGTCGAACTCCCTGGGCTTCGGTGGGCACAACGTCTCGATCTGCATCGGCCAGCTCGACTGATCCGTGCCACCGGCTTCTGATACGCACCCTGGCGACAACGAGGGGAGCTGCGTAGAATCGGTTATTCCCCCTAAAACCAGAGAATCGGAGCTGCCCTTTGCACCGTAAGTTCCAAGAGATCCTGCATTCTTACAAGCGTGACGTCTTCCAGATCGAGCACCATCAGAAGGACGTCGAAAGTATCGCCCAGGAGTGCATGGACATCTGCGAAGATGTCCTGGCGAAGAAGTACCACTACCACTTTCACAAGCTCCCGGATGCGGACCGCGCTGAGATCATCAACATGATCAACAACTACACGCGCGAAGCCATCCTGCCCCCGGTCGTCGAATCGATGGTCGAGCGACACGTGCTCCTCGAGCGGCGCGTCGAAGCCCTCGAATCGATGATCGCCCAGATGCTCGAGGTCCTTTCGGACCCGCCCTCGATCGGCCTCAAGACGGGCTGAGTCAGGCGACAGCCTTCTCCCCGTGCGCGGCCTCTGGATCCAAGACCGAGATGTCACGTACCGCGAGGATCTACCGGTCCCCGAGTCTTCGACGTCGGGCGCTCGGCCAGGCAGGGTGCGCATCGATGTGACCCTCGCCGGAATCTGTGCGACGGATCTCGCCCTGCAGCAGGGCTACATGAACTTCCGGGGTGTGCCCGGTCATGAGTTCACGGGCATCGCCCGCGAGGGCAAGTTCAGCGGCCGGCGCGTGGTGGGCGAGATCAACGCCGCTTGCGGTGTTTGCGCCCTGTGCGCCCGCGGCCTTGGGCGTCATTGCCCGGAACGCAGCGTGCTCGGCATCTTGCGGCACTCCGGAGCCTTTGCGGAGACGCTCTCGTTACCAGAGGGGAACCTGCATCCCATCCCCGAACACGTCTCGGACGAGGAAGCGGTCTTCACCGAGCCCCTCGCGGCCGCCCTCGAGATACTCGAACAGCTCGATATCGGGGCCTTCGAAACCCGGCTCGTGATCGGCGATGGCCGTCTAGGGCTCCTCTGCGCCCAGGCCCTCGGACTCGATGGGGGAGAGGTCGATCTGGTCGGACGACACCCCGAACGTGGAGAGGCCCTGCCACTGCGCATTCGCCACCGCGGCAATCCGGATCGGCTGGAGCGCTACGATCTCGTGGTCGAGGCCACCGGCGCTCCCGAGGTACTCCCGCGTGCCCTGGCCGCGACCCGGCCACGTGGCACCCTCGTGTTGAAGACCACCGCCGCGGCGGCCCCGAATCTGGACCTGTCCCCCCTCGTGGTGGATGAAATCACCCTGCTCGGATCGCGCTGTGGCCCCTTCGACAAGGCCCTTCGCGTCCTGGCCGCGCAGCAGGTCGTCGTCACCCCCTGGATCGCTGCACGCCATCCCCTGCGCGAAGGTCCCGCCGCCTTCGCCAAGGCCGCCCAAAAGGGGGTCTTGAAGGTCCTGCTCGATCCCTCCTGAGCCTCGCGTTGGAACGCCGGGGCGAGGTGGGTAGGCTTCTACCCATGGTGGAGCTCTCCAAGGAACTGTCGAACACCCTGGGCGATGCAGGGCAAGAGCACGTCTTCGAGTATCTGGATCGACTCGCGGGGCAGGCGCGGACCCGCTTGATCGACGTCCTCGCCGGCGTGGATTTTGATCTGATGGCCGAGCTCGCAGCACTCGCGAAGAAGCCCCTCGATGGGAGCGAAAAGAAGCTCGAACCGCCCGAGCTCTTTCGGCTCGATCGAAGCCCCGCCGATGAGAAGAGCGCAGCGAGTGCGATCACCCTTGGCGAAGAGCTCTTTGCCGCCGGGAAGATCGGCTTCGTGCTGGTCGCCGGCGGCCAGGCCTCGCGCCTCGGATACGATGCGCCGAAGGGCGACTACCCCGTGGGCCCCGTCACCCAACGCACACTGTTTGCGTATCACGCGCAACGGCTCCAGGCTGCCAAGCAGCGCTACGGCAAGGAGCCCTTCTGGTACGTGATGACCTCGCCGGCGAACGACGCAGCCACGCGCGAGATCTTTCAGCGCAACGAGTACTACGGACTCGATCCCGAGAGCGTCTTCTTCTTCAGCCAGGAGATGCTGCCGGCACTCGATACCAACGGACGGGTGCTCTTCACGACGCCCGCAACTCTTTTTCTGGCGCCGAACGGTCACGGGGGATCGCTCCTGGCGCTGCAGCGCTCTGGCGCGCTCGCACACATGCGCGAACGGGGCATCGAGGAGGTTTCCTACTTCCAGGTCGACAACCCCCTGGCGCGCCCGGCCGACCCGCTCTTCGCCGGCCTGCATGTGCGAGGGGCTTGCGGCATGTCGAGCAAGGTCGTCAAGAAACGCGCCGCCGGTGAAAAGGTTGGCGTCCTCGGACACATCGACGGCAAGCTCGGTTGCATCGAATATTCCGATCTTCCCGACGATCTGAAGAGCGCCCGTGACGCAAACGGCGAACTGTCCTTCCGGGCCGGCAACATCGCCGCCCACATGTTGCGCGTTTCCTTCGTGGAAGAGCTGACCCGCGAGCGCCTGGAACTGCCCTGGCACGTGGCCCGCAAGCGCATGAAGGCGGCAGCCCCTGACGGAACGCTCGCGGAACGCGACGGGTTCAAGTTCGAGACCTTCGTCTTCGACGCTCTCGCTTACTCGAAGGCGAGCGTCACCCTCGAGGTCGAGCGTACCGAGGAGTTCAGCCCCGTGAAGAACGCCGATGGATCCGACTCGCCTGCTTCGTGCCGCGCGGATCTGTGTGCCTTGTTCGCTCCTTGGGTGGCGGCCGTTGGCGACGAGCTCCCAGCGCTGGACGAGGCCGGCAACCCGCCGATCGAGATCGATCCGCGGGTGGCCGAATCCCAGGCCGAATTCTTGGCCCGGACCGATCGCAAGCTGCGGCAGCACGACGGCGGCGTCGTGTATGAGCCCTAGCCCGATCACGACCCTCACCGCAACGAAGAAGATCCGCACCCGTGACCGGCATGCAGCCATCGATAGCACCTTTGAACCAAGCTCCGCTCCCGAGCCTCTCCCAGGCCCGCGTTGCGGTGCTCTATGGGGGCACGTCGGAGGAGCACGAGGTCTCGCTCGAGAGCGGCCAGGGGATGTTGAACGCACTGCGTGCCACGACGGGTGTATCCGGCTGCGCTTCCCGCGTGGAAGGGATCGAGATCACGAAAAGCGGCGGCTGGAAGCTCGCCCTCGACGAGCCGCCCCTGGCGCTGACGGAAGCCCTCGGGCAGCTCCAGGAGTTCGATCTCTGCGTCCTCGGATTGCACGGCGGATATGGCGAAAACGGGCAAGTGCAAGCCCTGCTCCAGGCCTTGCAAATACCCTTCACCGGCAGTGGCGTGGCCTCGTCCGCGATCTGTATGGACAAGCTTCTGACCCGCTCGGTCGTCTCTGCCGCAGGGCTGCGGATCGCGGCCGGTGTCGAGGTCACACAGGAGGCCTGGCGGGCGAGTGGAGACCTCCACCTGGGTGCCCTCGGCCCCTTGCGAAGCGATGGGGGCTGGGTCGTGAAGCCAAGACGTGGTGGCTCGTCGCTCGGCATGTCCATTCTCCAGGGTCTCGACGAAGACTGCGAGCCTCTCGCCCGAGCCCTCGAGGCGGGCTTCCGCGTCGATGCGTCCGTCCTCGTGGAAGAGTTCGTCTCCGGTATCGAAGTCAGCGTCGGCGTACTCGATTTTCAGGGTTCCGTTGCGAATGCCCTGGCTCCGGTCGAGATCACACCGCGCGCGGGACGCTTCTACGACTATGAGGAGAAGTACTCCGAAGAAAGCGCCCGCCTGACATGCCCGCCACGCAGCTTGAGCGAGAGCCGCTGCGAACGGCTGCAGGGGTTGGCCGTAACGGCGCATAAGGCCCTCGGATGCGAGGGGTATTCGCGCAGCGACTTCATCGTTCCGGACGAAGGCGACCCCGTGTTTCTCGAGACCAATACCCTGCCGGGCATGACCTCGCACTCGCTCCTGCCTTGCGAGGCGCAGTACGCCGGCATGGACTACCAGGCCCTCTGTCTCGCCATCGCCCGCGATGGGCTCGCCCGCGGGGCCCGCTCTTGAGCCTGCGCCTTCTCGTCAACGGAGCGGACGGTCGCATGGGTCGCTTCGCGTCTTCACTGCTGTCCGGGCTTCTGGAAGTGGACGAGGTCCTTCAGGCCCGACGTCCCGGCGAGCTCGTCGAGCTCGTGGGCAAACACGACATCGCGATCGGGTTCGACTTCACCGTCGCCGGTCTGGGCCTGACGCATGGTCGCACGATGCTGGAGGCGGGTGTGCGCCCGGTGATCGGGACCAGTGGAGTCTCACCCGAGCAAGCGAGCGAACTCGACCACCTGGCCCGCGAACTGGGACTCGGAGGGATCGTGGTCCCCAACTTCAGCCTCGGCATGGCCTGCTTGCAACGGGCCGCGCGCACCCTCGCAGGTAGCTTCGCAAAGGCCGAGATCCTGGAGCGGCATCACGACAGAAAGCGCGACCGCCCCTCGGCCAGCGCACTTCACACGCGCGCGCTCCTGCAGGCCGCGGGCCTGGACGAAGTACCGATCCATTCCGTGCGCTTGCCTGGACTCTATGCACATCACGAACTCATCTTCGGCGGGCCGGGTGAGACCGTCACCCTGGCCCACGACATGTCGGGACCCGAGGCCTTTGGGCCGGGGATCAAAGCGGCACTGGGCCATGTGCTGGAGGCCGACGGCGTGGCCTTCGGTTTGGAGGCGGTGCTCGCCTCCGAGTAGGGGGTTGCTTGGCCGGGATGCTCTTCCCACACTGAGGTCCACCGGAGCCAGAGTGGCGGAATTGGTAGACGCGATGGATTCAAAATCCATTTCCCGCAAGGGAGTAGGGGTTCGATTCCCCTCTCTGGTACCACGAATACAAGCGTGACTTCCCCTTCCCATGATGCCGCGTCTCGCGCCGCCGACCAACTCGGTAGGGTCGTGCTTCCGCACTTGCTTGGCCGTCTCGACGGCACGACCGAGAGCTTCCGTGCGCTTACGCGTAAACTCAGCGAGGATCCCAGCTCCACGCTTTCCGACGCGGCCGCCTTGGCCCGCGTCGAGGAAGCCCAGGGTGAAGCCCATCGCGTCGGCTGGTTTCTCGGTTGCCTGGCCTCGGCCAGTGGCACCGATCTCTTGATCGCACGCCGCGAGGAAAATGGCCTGCGGCTCTTCTGTGGTCTGGTTCTGGATGCCCTCACCGGCAGCGTCAAGGTGACTCCCGCTGCGGTCGATCTTCCGCGCATCGCCACCGGCATCGGGCGGGGCTGGGAACTCTCTTTCCTGGCGGGCTTTCTCTTCTACGCGGCACTTCGGGGCGAGCTCTCGGGAGAACAACTCCGCTGGTCGCTCAAGCGACGCAACGACCAGGCGTACCTGCGTGTCGAATCCGTGCTGAAGACCGACGACGCCCGCTTGCTCGAGGACCTCGCCGGTCTCCTTCCCGGTGCCCGTGCCGCCGCCAGTGTCGAGCGCGCGGAGATCCGCTTTCCCGAGACGTGGCTGGCGCCACGGACGCAGAACGGCGAACTCTAGTTCAGAAACGCCGCGGTGCTCGATCCCGCGAAACTGAGGTCGGCGTTGAAGAGCACCATCTGCGCCGCCGATCCCGATAGACCGCCGCCGTTGAAGAAGCTCGCCGACAGCTCGCCCTGATCATCGAGCAAGAGCACGCTCGGATGCACGAGCAGGCTCGGCAGGTCGAGACCGAGGAACAGCGGGAGCCCACCGAAGGGAATGGGCGTCTCCATCCAATCGAAGCTCGCCGATGGGCCGTGGCAAACAAAGCCGAAGCCCAACTCCGGACCTCCGAAGATCGAGGCGTCGAAAGCCCCCACGCCGATGGTGCCGGGGCCCTGTAGCAAGAACGTCGGACGCGCCGGCTGCACGAGCTTGCGTTCGATGTCCATCACGAAGTCCGTGGTCTGATACCGCAGGCTGCCTCCATGCTCGGGCTGGAAAGCCTCGAAGAGGGCCGCTGTGCCGCCGTCACGGAATTCGAGCTGGGAGATGTTGAAGAAGGGCCTCCCTTCCACCAGCACCTCGGGCGTGGAGGATCCAAAGGTGAGCCGCGAGATGCGGGAGACGCCCGTTCCAAAGTTGTTCTCCGCGATGAAGAGCGTGTCCTGCAACGAATCGAAGGCCATGGAACTGGCGCCGGCGAGTCCGCTGGCCAGCACGCTGGCATCGGTCGCGTCGAAAGGAACGCCACTTGCCAGAAGGGCTGCGTCGAAACGCAGGACGTCCGTCTGTGCCGCCGCAGGCGGGAACGCTCCCGAGACGGTTCCGTAGTACAGGTTGCCCATGTCATCGAGGGCGATCGGGCCCGAGGAGCCCGGGATCGTTCCCAGCAGGGTCTGGGCCGGTGCTGAGATCTGGACACGCCAGATTTCATTGTCGACACCGAACCCACTCGCCGCGGCGGAGACGATCAAGTGGTTCGCATCCTCGAAGGCGGCGTCATAGTTGAAGAGCAAAGTGCCGAGCAACGAGCTGCCGCCGCTGAGCTCGACGCGCATCAACGAACCGTTCGAACTCTCTCCGATGACCGCGAAGGACTCGTCGGGGGCCAGCTCGATGAAGCTCGGAAACACAGAACCCGGAAGGGTCACGAGTGTCTCGAGAAAGAAACCGCTGGCGTTGTAGAGCTCGACCGCGACGCCGTCGAAGACGAGCACGTCTTCGTTCTGGAGCGTGGCACTGACCCAGGCCGTGCCAATCAACGGGACGACGTCCGGTACAACGCCGAAGCCACGCTCGGGCTGGTCCTGGGCCGCGGTGGGGGAGGGGAGCCACGCCAAACAGCAGAGGGCGGTCAAGCCCATCCAGCTGAAGTGGGGGAGAACGGACGCTGCGATGGTGTTCGTTCGCATGGGAACCTCTTTCGATACCTCGTCGATATGGGTCCTTGAACGCCGATCGGGATGTCCTGACTCGTCGCGCGTCGCACCTGCCCCAAGCCTTCCCAGGTCTCCCTAGTGACCGGATTCGCGCCCCGCGTATCGCGGAGACGTTTCCATGGAAGCAGCCGCTGGCGACTCACAGTGGCGGGACCGTGCAGGAATCACACCTGCTTCCCCGCAACCGCGTTCGATGAATGGTTTGCTCGCGGAGGTTACCGCAAGGCGGCTGCGCCCGGAAGCTCGAATCATTCCGCTCTGGATGAGCGGGCGGGCCCGCCTAGCGAACGCTGCGACTGTCGTCGCTGGGCTCAGGCTCTTCGGGTTCCTCGCCATCCTCGCGCAAGGGCTCGGCCGCGTGGGCCTCGTCGCCGCTGAAGAGGGTGCGCAGCTCCCCCGCGGCGTCGGCTCCCAGCACGACCTGCCAGCGGTCCCCGACGACCTGGTAGACCTCCTCGGAGTAGGTCCCCGCGATGTGGCGGTCGACGAAGGGCTCCGGGGCCAGGAGCGAGATGCCGAGAAGCAAGGCCATGTGAATCGAGAGCCCTGTGAGAGCGCCCATTGCGCCGCCAGCCACTCGGTTGGCGAAACCCAGCTGCATGGCGTCGATCATTTTCTGACCGAGGTGCCCGAGGAGCGTCGCCGCGGTCAAGGTCAGGACGAAAATCCCCACCCAGGCGAAGCCCTGGCACACTCGCGGGGAGAGGTTCGACCACATCTCGCCGATCAAGCCGGCGCCGTCACCAGCAAAAACCCGAGCCACGATTGCCGAAAGCACGACGCTCGTGAACCGGATGACCTGCCACCACAGGCCCCGCAGGAGCCCCATCGCCAGAAGGAATGCGGTGATTCCGATTCCGATCCAATCCAAGGGCGCCAGATCTTGCAACAATGCGCGATCCACTCAACGGAACGTATCGAAGAGCCTGGCATCATGCTCGGCTCATCTGGGTTTTCATGAATAACGCAAATTCCTTCGAACGCGGCCTGGTCCTTTATTCCTCCCTGATAGCCGAGGAGTCCGGTTTGGCACGCGAACTGGAATCGAGCCGAATGGATTTCGGCCCGGCTCCGGGCGACCCCGTTGAACGTGAATCTTACGATCGCAGGCACCTGGAGTGGTTCCTGTTCGACCGGCCCTGCGAGCTTCTGCAGGGGCTGCCGGTCGAGATGCTCCAGAGCCGCTGGCAGGAACGCGCCCTGTCCGAATCGGTCGAGGTGCACGAAATGGGGCCGGCCTTGCTCCAGACCGTGGCTGGTGTGTTCGAGGTCACGACGAGCCGACAAGGCAGCGGTGTCATCGTGAACGATCTCGTCGGCCTGGGAACCTACGAGGTCGAGGAACGCGAGGCCGCGGACGAACTGCTGGTGGGCGATCTCATCGTGGGGCGCCTGCTCCCGACCAGCCCGGGAGCGCACACCTTCTCGCCGGCCGCCGGCGCCTTCCGCAATGCCGAGCTACGCGAGGCGTTGCGCGGAGACCTCGAACGCATGCGCGGAGCCCGCCGGGGTGTCATGCGCGTGCAGCAGAACGAACTCGAGAAGCTGTTCTTCTCGAGCGAGGCGGAGTTCGCACAGGAAAAAGCTGCCGCGAGTTACGAGGAAGGCCAGCAACGCGCGCTCGAAGCCATGCGCAGCGCCAGTGTAGCGCCGGACACGTGTGGCGAAGTGCTCAACGCCGTCGGCGATTCGATCCAGGTGGGGGACCCCAGTCTCGTGAACGCAATCGTCGAGCAGCTGGCCTTCGATACCAGTGTGGACCTGGACGAGTTGCGCCGCGGCTTCGCGGAGATGAAAGCAGCCTTCCAGCGGCGCCAACAGGGAAAGACAGCGGGCTCCGACGAAAAGAGCAGCGCGGGCGGTTCCGTTCAAGATGCCCTCGCACAATTCGACCGCGGACGCGCCGCGGGAAACGATCTCGAGCAGCTCTTCAATACCCTCGAAGGCGACCTCGGGGTCGATGCGGGCGAGACCGAGAACCTGTCCATCGATGGCGAGGCCGCAGGCTTTCCGGGGGTCGTCGGCGCCATCGTCGACGAGTTCCTCTGGGACATGGAGAGAGTGCATGGCGAGGCGGAAGCACGCCGTTGCACGCCCCTGCGACTCCTGGCGCGATACGCCGAGAAGATCGATGTCTTCGAGGAGTTTGGGGCCAAGCACCTCCTGGATTTCTCGGCCCGCTGGCTGCTCGATGAAGCGGAACTCGAACCGGCCCAGGCCAGTGAGGTTCTCGATGCCCTGGATACTTTCTGTGCCTGGTGTGAAGAACAGCACTCGCATCCCCTGCACACGGTATTCGCACGAACCCTCGAGTCCCTGAAGGCGTCGGTCCCGCGCTTGCTCGAACTACGCCGAAACGCGACCTCGAAGGGCCCCTTGTCTCCAGGTGCCTATCGCGTTTGCAACGTCGACGAGCAGCACGCTCTGGTCGAACGCGTGCAGCCTGCCGACGACGATGAGATCGAACGCAGGGATGTCGTGCTGACCCCAACAGAGGCCGGCATCCTGCGCAACGATGATCTCGTATGCTTGACCGAGAGTCTTCCGGCCCGCATTGGGAGTTGTTATCCCGCGGAACTTGTCGATGCGCTTGTCCCGGACATGTAGCTCTCTGTCCGTCAGCGAGCCAGACAGGGGAGCTGAATTTCCGCCAGGAGGTCGTTCGGGTCCATGACCCCGCGCGGGTTCACGAGGTAGATCTCGCGCAGAGGTCCAGAGCGTTCCCAGTTCAAGTTCTTCATGTACTTGAACAGCGCTCCATAGCTACGCCCGGTTTCCTGATAGGAGCCGGGGACTTCGGCGTACACGACCATGGCGCGCGGCAGAACCTGGTAGCCCATGCCCTCGGGCATCGTCTCGGGTTCGCTCAGAACGGGCAAGCAAACCCACGCCGTGAGCTCGGACACGGGAACCGTGGCAGGATCGTCGAAGAAGAGCGCGAACGGCGGGCCGCTGACTTTCAAGCTACGACCGTGAACGAGCAGACGGCGGATGACATCGCCTGTGTTTCGGTAGTCCCCTTTGTGCTTCAAGAAGACGTACGGTTGCGCGATGCGCTCCTTCCAGTTGCACGTCACCTTGGAACCGTCCCCGACGTCCATGGTCTCCTCGGGGACCACGTTCCAGGGCTTGTGCTGCTCGGCCTGGGGCGCAGGCATGCGCTTCGCCGCTCCCGGTTGTGCGCCCGGCTGTGGGTATGCGTAGGTGTTCGACGGTACCTGCCCGTAGCCATAGCCGCCGCCCTGCATGTGGGCCGGCATGCGTCCCATCGGATAGCAGGAAGCGAAGAGGAACAGGGTGCAGAGGGAAACTCGAAGGCTGCCACAGCGGAGAAACGTATCCATGGGTGCAACGATCGGATGTTCGGGCGAAAAACCTGACCTGGAGCCCCGGATAGCCCGCCCAGGGGGACCTGTTCACTACGTCCGATAATATACATTATGTTGCGTTATAGACGAGCGAACAGGCCCCCCGGTGGCTCACCCGCCAGCAAACGCGCCGCAAAGCACGAAAATCCCCGGGCGGCCAAGGATACGGATCGATACCTTGCGCCCATGACGGAGCTGCCTACACAGACGGCCTTCAAGCGGCGCGGACTCTACTTCGAGGAGTTCTACCTCGGGATGCAGATCGAAACGGCTCGCCGCACGATCACCGAAACCGATCTCGTCAACTTCGCCGGGATCTCCGGCGACTTCACCGCCCTGCACATGGACGAGGAAGCCTCGAAGAAAGGCCCCTTCCGCCGGCGTATCGCCCACGGGATGCTGATCCAATCGATCGCCACCGGACTGGCCATTCAAACCGGCGTCTTCGAGGGCACGATCGCGGCCCTCGTGCGGATGGACATCGGCTGGCGCAACCCGGTCTTTCCCGGCGACACGGTCCAGCTTCTGCTCGACGTCTCCGAGGTCGATCCGGAACCGTCGAAACGCTCCGGAGAGATAACCCTGGAATCCAAGGTTGTGAACCAGGATGGCGTCGTTTGCGTCCACGGCAAGTGGGTCACGCTGATCCTCTGCGAGCGCGCTGGCAAGCTCGCGGAACGTCGTGCGGCACGTGAGACCACCCAGAAAGAATCGGAGGACTCGTGACGTCCAAGTTTTGCTTCCTCAACAAGGAGAGGCCCTGCGATCTGACATGCAAGGCCGCCTTCGAGGTCGACGATCCTGTCGACAACGTCGATTGCTATTTCATCTGGCTGTCCCATCACTTCGGTGAGGGCCTTTTCGAGGTGCGTCGTGTTCTCGAGGCCTTCGGCGGAGGCGGGTTCCCGTTTCCACCCGCGGGGCCTGCTGGACCCGGGGGATCCCCAGGGCCGGGCGGCCCCGGCGGCCCCGGCGGCCCCGGCGGCATGGGATCGGGCCCGAAAGGCTCCAAGGGCTTCCCCAACAACTGACAAGCTCAGCGGTTCAGCGAGTCCTTCGGACGCTGGAACCAGCCGGAACGGATGGGTGGGGTGTCCATGCTGAACCCCGAAAGACGGGGCGCGACTCCCCCACCAGGGTTCGCGATGCCGGCCATGGGCCAGTCGACGACGGAGATCTCACCGGTGGAGAGTTCGAGACCGACGCTGGCTTCGAGCTCCAACCCGAGAGCCGTGGCGGAACTGACCCGGATGGGCCACGAATGGGAGACGACGGCCACGCTCTTGCCTGCATGCCGGGCGGCCAGACGATCCAATGCCGCGAGCACACGCTGGGCCAGTTCTCCGAGGGTCTCACCGTCCGGAGCACGTCGATCGCGAGGTTCTGCGAACCACTCCGCCCAGGCCCCGGGGCTCTGCGTCTCGAGTTCTCGGAAGGTCAATCCGCGCCAGGCGCCGCGATTCATCTCGCGCAATCCGGAGTCGATCTCGGGCGTGAGCAGACGCCCGGCGGCGATGGCCTCGGCTCCGAAGACGGCACGCTCCAGACCGGACGAGACCACGGCAGACAGCTCGATGTCCCGCAAGCGCCTTGCTGCCGCACGTGCCTGGGCCTCGCCCTGGGGCGAGAGCTCCACGTCCATATCGCCGTAGATCCGGCCCTGCCAGCGAGGCGCGACCTGACCGTGGCGCACGAGGTAGATGCGGGTGTGATCCAAAGCGTTGTTCATCGTCCGAGACCATAACGCTTGGGGCCCACGAGGCCTCGTTTCACGCTGCCTAAGTTCTTCCCATCATGGCCGGGGCGGGCGTTGCTCCCACGGCCACGCTTCGATAGCTTCCCCCTTCCACAAAGGCCAGTTCGCCGACGCCTTGGACTCCCCCACCCACCGCTCTGCAGCGCCCTGACTCCCCCCGGGACCACGCCGCGGCTCCGACTCCTTCTCTCACCTCGCGCGGAAGACAAACTCCTCGATGCGCAAGCTCCTCGACGCTCTCGCCTCCTCGGTGGGCAAGAAGATCGTGATGGGTCTGACCGGGTTGCTCCTGGTCGGCTTCTTGATCGAGCACTTGCTCGGCAACCTCAAACTCATCGAAGATCCCTCGGGAGAGGCCTTCAATGAGTACGTCTTCTGGATCCAGGGCTTCGGACCGCTGCTCGTCGTCGCGGAATTCGGGTTGGCGGCGCTCTTTCTCTGTCACATCGTGCTGGCCCTCCGGCTATCGCTCGAGAACCTACAGGCGCGCAAGAATCGCTACGTCGTGCGGGCCACGCACGGCCAGAAGTCGGCAGGTTCCATGACCATGCTCATCACCGGGGCTCTGATCACGGGATACCTGGTGATGCATCTCGGGGACTTCCGTTTCGACGAGCGTTTCTTCGAAGATCCGGCCGCCTTGGTGAAGGCCACCTTGGCCGAACCGACCCACGGCATCGCCTATCTCGTGTCGTCGTTCGTCATCGGCCTGCATCTCTCGCACGGCTTTCGCAGTGCCTTTCAATCCCTCGGCCTCAGCCATACGCGCTTGAATCCCTACCTCGAGAAGCTGGGCTACGGGCTCGCGGCCTTCTTCGCGATCGGTTTCGCGGCCTTCCCTATTTACTTCATGTTCGTCGCGGACGGACCTGTCCAGTAGGAGACACAAGACATGCCGCAAGCATCTGAGCGCCTCTCCTCGAAGGCACCCTCCGGGCCGATAACCGAGCGCTGGGACAAGCACCGCTTCGACATGAAGCTCGTGAACCCGGCGAACAAGCGCAAGTTTCATGTCATCGTCGTCGGCACCGGCCTGGCGGGGGGCTCGGCGGCCGCTTCGCTGGCCGAACTCGGCTACAAGGTCAGCTCGTTCTGTATCCAGGACAGTCCGCGTCGCGCACACTCGATCGCTGCCCAGGGTGGGATCAACGCCGCGAAGAACTATCCGAACGACGGCGACAGCATCTATCGTCTGTTTTACGACACGGTCAAGGGCGGAGACTTCCGCGCGCGGGAGTCGAACGTCTATCGCCTGGCGCAGATCTCGAACAACATCATCGACCAGTGCGCTGCCCAGGGTGTCCCGTTTGCGCGCGAGTACGGTGGGGTTCTTTCGAACCGCTCCTTCGGCGGAGCCCAAGTCAGCCGCACGTTTTATGCTCGCGGTCAGACGGGTCAACAGCTCCTGCTCGGCGCCTACAGTTCGTTGATGCGCCAGGTCGGCATGGGCAAGGTCGATCTGTACGCCCGACGCGAAATGCTGGATGTGGTCGTCGTCGACGGCGTTGCGCGCGGCATCATCTGTCGCAACCTCATCACCGGCGCCTACGAACGTCACGCGGCTGACGCCGTGCTCCTGTGCACCGGCGGCTACGGCAACGTGTTCTATCTATCGACCAACGCCAAGGCTTGTAACGTGACGGCGTCCTGGAGAGCGCACAAGCGCGGCGCCTTCTTCGCGAATCCGTGCTTCACACAGATTCACCCGACGTGCATCCCCGTTTCGGGTTCGCATCAGTCGAAGCTGACGCTGATGTCCGAGAGTCTGCGCAACGACGGCCGCGTCTGGGTCCCGAAGAGCCCCAAGGATGGGCGCTTGCCGCGCGACATTCCGGACGAGGATCGGGATTACTATCTCGAGCGCCGTTACCCGAGCTTCGGCAACCTGGTGCCGCGAGACGTCGCATCACGCGCAGCCAAGGAACGTTGTGATGCCGGCTTCGGCGTGGGGTCGACCGGTCTGGCCGTCTACCTCGACTTTCTCGATGCGATCAGGCGCGACGGCGAAGGCACGATCCGTGCCAAGTACGGCAACCTCTTCCAGATGTACGAGAAGATCACCGGAGACGATCCCTACCGGGTGCCGATGCGAATCTTCCCGGCGGTCCATTACACGATGGGTGGGTTGTGGGTCGACTACAACCTGGAGTCGACGTTGCCCGGCCTCTTCGTGTTGGGGGAAGCTAACTTCTCGGACCACGGTGCGAACCGCCTCGGCGCGAGTGCCCTGATGCAGGGTCTCGCCGATGGCTACTTCGTCGCGCCGTACACGATCGGCGGACACTTCGGTGGTCGTACCTTGGACGCGACGAGCCCCGACGCCCCCGAGTTCCTGGAAGCCGAAAAGTCGGTTCGAGATCGGACCGACCGAATTCTCGGCGTCGGCGGCAAACGCTCGGTCGACAGCTTTCACCGCAACCTGGGCCAGATCATGTGGGACCTCTGCGGCATGGCGCGCAACGCAACCGGCCTGGCGCAGGCGAAGGAAAAGATCCAGGGCCTGCGCGCGGAGTTCTGGGAGAACGTCGCCATTCCCGGGGATGCCGCTGGGTTGAACCAGAACCTCGAGCATGCCGGTCGCGTGGCCGACTTCCTCGAATTCGGCGAGCTCCTCGTGGACGATGCCAGCCATCGCAACGAGTCCTGCGGCGGTCACTTCCGCGAGGAATATCAGACGGACGAGGGGGAGGCCCAACGCCACGACGACAAGTACTCCTATGCCGCCGCCTGGGAATATCAGGGCGTCGGGACCCCCTCGAACCTGCATACCGAGCCCCTCGAATACGAACACGTCAAGCCGTCTCAAAGGAGCTACAAATGAGCGCCGAGACAACCGGCCCCATGCGCATCACCCTGAAGGTCTGGCGCCAGAGCGGACCCGATACCCAGGGCGGGATGGAGACCTACCACCTGAAGGACGTCTCACCCAACATGTCGTTTCTCGAGATGCTCGACATCCTGAACGAGCGCTTGATCGGAGAGGGTAAGGAGCCCGTGGCTTTCGACCATGATTGCCGCGAGGGCATCTGTGGCGCCTGCTCGCTGGTCATCGACGGCCGGGCCCACGGCCCCGAGAAGGAGACGACGGTGTGCCAGTTGCACATGCGCCACTATTCCGACGGCGGGACGATCCAGGTGGAGCCCTTCCGCGCCAACGCCTTCCCGGTCATCAAGGACCTCGTCGTCGATCGTTCCGCTTTCGATCGCATCATCGCCAAGGGCGGATTCGTATCGACTCCGACGGGAAGCGCCTGTGACGCCAACGCCATTCCGATCGCCAAGGACATCGCCGAACGCGCCATGGATGCCGCCGCTTGCATCGGCTGCGGCGCTTGCGTCGCGGCCTGCCCCAACGCGGCCGCGATGCTCTTCGTCGGCGCCAAGGTATCCCACCTCGCCCTACTTCCCCAGGGCAAGCCCGAACGCGAACGCCGCGCCCTGTCCATGGTCGCCCAGATGGACGAAGAGGGCTTCGGTAACTGCACGAACCACTTCGAGTGCATGGCTGCCTGTCCAAAGGGAATCGACGTGGACAACATTGCGCGCCTGAATCGCGAACTCCTTCGCGGGGCCCTCACGACCGACTAGTCGAGGGCTGGGGAACCGAAGAGAGCAGGACTGTTGTTCCTGCCGCTGGGTCAACGATCCGGGGAGACGCTTGGTGGGTTGAGCACGAAGCGACGCATTGGGAAGTCTGCGCTACGGCGCAGAAGCACCAGTCTTGCGTGGGAGCTGAGTCGACGCACGGGAGACCCGCTTCTCTGGCACGTGAGTGGCATGTACGTGAACGGTACGGGCTTTGCTTTTGCTTTCATCGAGGGCGGGCTCGAACGAGTCCAACTCTCCAAAGGAAACGACTCCCAAGACAACCAAGCCAAGAACGGATAGTGCCATGAAGAAGATCCTCGTGGCCGCCGCGTTGATCGCGGGCGGCGCGCTGGGGTTGACAGTCCCGGTGCATGCACATGGTGGAACGTACAGAGGTCCCGGGGATACGGTTCCCCCCGGTGGTAGCGGCGGTGGCCGCAGAGGTGGCGGCCCCCCGGTGGGCCCCACCGGAGCTTCCACGCCCGGCAATGGGAGCCCCTCGGTCAATGGTCCGCAGGTTCCCGGCCCCGGTGGTAACGGGACCGGGTCGCCGGTCACCGGATACGGCTCTCGTCCCACAAGCGACCTCTCGCAGTGGAGCTTTTGGTGGGGCTTCAACAAGGAGCCCTATCTGAATCTGAAGTCCCACATTCACTCGCTCGAAGCGGGAACGGGGAGCGACGGTTTCTTTCTGGGGCAGGGACAAAAGGACAACGCGCCTGCCTCCCTGCGTCCGACGGACGCGCAAATTCGAGGAGACGTCGTGCCCGCGCTTCTCGCTTCCCTGAAGACCGAGACGAACAACGACATCGTCACGGGATGCCTCATCGCCCTGGCCAAGATCGGCGACGCGCCAAGCGACACCGGTGCATCGGAACTGGAGAAGGCCTTCGTGAAGTGGCTTCCCGACCGTAACCAGGAGATCAGTGAGACGGCCGCCATCTCCCTCGGCATCCTCGCCAATCCGGCTTCGATCGACACGCTGAGCGACTTGCTCTTCGATACCGAGAAAGGCCGCGCCATGGTTGCACGCAAAGAGGTCCCGTACCGCACGCGCTCCTTCGCTGCCTACGGCCTGGGCCTCATCGGCGCCGCGTCCGGAACAGACAGCGAGCGCCAGCGAATCGTGCAGCAGCTGGCGTCGGCCCTGCAAGCGGAGGAAACGGGAACCCGAGACCTGGCGGTGAGTTGCATCATCTCCATGGGACTGGTTCCGCTCGAAAAGATCGGTTCCGCGGGACTCCCCGCGGACGATGGTCAGGGAATCGTCATTCCCGGGACGCGTCTCGAACAGATCGATTTCCTGGCGCGTTTCTTCGAGAACACCGAAGAGAACTACCTGGTCCGGGCGCATTGTCCGGCAGCCATGGCGCGCTTGATCGCCGGCCTTCCCGAGCGGGACTTCGAAGACGCCCGCAAGAGCATCGTCGATCGTCTCGTGGCGCGCCTCGCGAGATCCGCGAAGGAGCAACTCCCCGTCAAGCAGAGTTGCGTGCTGGCTCTCGGCCTGCTCGGAACGAACGCCGGAGACAATCCGACGGACAGGCGCATTCGCAAGGCACTGGCCCAGGTTCCGAGGACAATGAAAGACCAGCAGTCGCGTTACTTCTCGTTGATCGCCATGGCCCAGGTCGGTGCCCGGGCAGGTGACGACGCTGGCGATGGGGCCACGGAGGCCTCGACGTACCTGCTCCGCCAGCTCGCGCGTGGCAAGCAACAAGCCCAACCCTGGGCTGCAGTCGCTTGCGGAGTCCTGGGTTCTGGGATGGCAAGCCACTCGAACGATCATCCGCTGATCGGTGCGCTACAGAGCTCGGTGCGCACAGCACTCCGAGAGCGGAAGAATCGCTCGAACACGGCGGCCTATGCGATCGCCAGTGGCATGCTGCACGACCAGGAGGCTATCGAGCCGTTGCTGGAGTTCCTCGTGACCTCCCGCGACGATGAAACCCGTGGCTACATCGCGGTCGGCCTCGGACTCCTGAACGCCAAGGAGGCGATCATCGATATCCAGAAGATCATCGACCGCTCCAGGTATCGCCCGGACCTCCTGCGTCAGTGCGCGGTCGCCCTCGGACTGCTCGGGGACAAGACCATTGCCACCCAGCTGCAGACGATGCTCGAGGATGCCAAGAACCTGGCGACCCAGGCGGCCATCTCGAACGCACTTGGATTCATCGGTGACCGGGGCTCTATCGACCCCCTGATCAAGCTCCTCCAGAACGAGGAGAAGACCCCCTCGGCGCGCGGTTTCGCAGCGGCGGCCCTGGGGATCGTCGCGGACAAGGAGCCCCTGCCCTGGAACTCCAAGATCTCCGTGGACCTGAACTACCGAGCCGCGAGTTCGAGCCTGACCAGCCCCTCCACGGGAACGGGGATTCTCGACATCCTGTAGCTTCGAGTCTCACCGTCGACGTGGGGCTTTGGGGGCCGACCGGGGGCATGCGCAACCCGCTCGGCCCCGTGCTTTTTCCCGGGGGTGCACCCCACCGTTCACACCCGCTACCCAGGGGGAACACGAGCCTCTCCCGCACCGCCATGGCCCCCACTCTTGTCCTCGTTGGAGATGGGAAAAACCCCATTCCTGACGTCCCCTCTCCCTGATTTGATCGCTAGCATGGTCGCCCTTCGACAAAGCCCTACCGCCTGGTATGGCCTTTGCACTTACCTGGCCGAGGAGCCCTCTCCCCGGGCCCCTCTCCCCGACCCAATCACCCGGAACCCGCCAGACGCGGGGCTTCGGTAAACCTCAAACTCGAAAGCAGCCATGAAAACACTTGTCCTGGCCGCAGCGATGCTGGCTGGCGGAACGCTGTGCCTGCAAAACGTCTCCCACGCCCACGGCGGTCAATACCGCGGTCCGGGCGACACGGTCCCGCCCGGTGGCGGCGGCGGTGGCGGAGGCGGCGCTGGCCCCGCAGCAGGTCCCGCAGGTCCCTCGACGCCCGGCCCCGGC
>CBFIHP010000026.1:0-69291 GCA_965662355.1 Planctomycetota bacterium
TCGGTCACACTTCTCCCTGCGAGCGTCCCCGCAGGTGCGTGGTATGGGAATGGGGAAGCATCAGCTCGACCTCCTTCCCCTCGAGAGCGGCTTCGTTGCTAGCACGCCATCGTCGAACTTCGAAGAGTCACCGGTGTGTCCCAGGGTGTAGGCAAGCGTGATGTTCGAGAGATCGCACTCGCAGCGCTCTCGGTTCCTCCGAAAAGAAGCATGCACGCAACCTGACCGAGGGCTGGAGGGGGTGGAATAGGAGGGTTGTTCGGTTCCCAGCACAAGGAAACCGTCCTCGTGATTGGGAGGGGGTCGCAATAACGGAGCTTGGAACACCTATACTCAGCTTGGAACGACGTGGTCATGGGAGCATACGTACGGGCTCAGAAGTTGTAACGCACTCCGATAACGACTTCGTGCAGCTCGAAATCAGTTCCAAAACCACCGAAGACAAAGAGGTAGCGGTAACCGAGGCTGAGGTCGATATTCTCGTGAACTCGATAGGAAGCACCCACCATCAGGTTGAAAGCAACATCACCATCGATGCTGTCAACGTTGTGCATAGAGCTCGAAGCATTCAGATCGACACTAGAGCCCCCCAGGCCCGTGCCCAGATACAGGTCCATGGGTGATGACCCCAGGTCGAAGTCGTAGAAGACGTTCGCCATATAGTTCGTGATACTGACGTCACCTGAACCTGGATCGCCGTCAATTCTATCAACGTCAGCTTCGTGGAAAGCGAGGTTCACTTCAGCACGGAAGTGATGAGGGAAGCGGTAGCCGACCGCTCCGCCAATGGTGGCGCCACCTTCGAACGTCACCGTGGGTCCAAGGAGAACCTGTGCGTCATTCATCGACGACTGCCCAGGATTCAACTCGACGTAAAAGCCATCCTGTGTGGCGGCATCGAGAGCACGGGGGGAGATCAAGAGAACAACCAATAGCGCTACGAGGCCCTTCATCCTGCAACTTCCTTTCCTTTGGCTTTATCTGCAGTGGACAAGCGTTAGGGTCCTAGTTGCAAGAGACACAGTCAAGTCGTCTGCGCCACGCGTACGCGAGGAGCAGGAACCGAAGCATGATTATCGGCCGTCCCTTCGATGGAATCCTAGTGTCTCAGCGTTAGTACAGTGCTCCCTCCCCCGCCTCCCACTTCCGGCAGGACCTGGCTAGCTAGCTCAGAGTTATGGGTGTTCCAAAGGGGTGTTTTGAGCCCCGTTCAACCTCACCAGGCTTGCCCGACGTCGGGTCCGGAGGCGGGAGGAGGTCCAAGAACGGGAAGAGGATGCTGAGCAAGGGCAGCGCATCCTTCGGACGGTGCCGGCATTCGGATCCGAGAGGAAGGCGGGAGGATTCGACCAAGGAGGGGTGCTGTTGGGTTGAAACAGATCTACCAGGCGCTTTTTCGGGATCCGGGGGGAGTGCCGATTCTGAACACCGCTGCTCTCCGAGCGTCAAGGCCTCTGCTCTTCCACCACGTGAACGCCTAGGTCGAAGCGCTCCGATCACGGCTACGGGCCACCTGCGTCGGGAAGCCGCTCGAGGTCGTGTTCCGCCTGGTCAGAGGCGCACGCTCAAGCCGACGAATGGCCCTCGAAGCGCGGCGTCGACGCTGAAGTTGCCCCGGGACGGGTCGAACTCGTAGTCGAGTTCGATGTAGCGGTAGCCGACCTCGAGCGCGGCGGCCCCGGTCTTCATGTACCAGAAGGTCCAGATCAGTGAGCCCTCGATATCGATGAAATTGATCTCCTCGTTACCGAACTCGAAGCCGAGACCGCTGATGTGCCCCAGGAGCTCGAAGTCGCCGAGCTGCCGCCCCACTCGTGCGGTCAGGAATCCGAAGGGTAGCTCGTCGTCTATTCCGACCGATCGAGGTTGAGTCAGTATGGTCGCGTCGAACGAAACCCCGTAGTCGATCAGGCCGCCACCCACACCGATCCCCAGGTCCACGGGCGCGCTGGGCAGGATGTCCCAGGTGGCGCGCGCCAGATAGAGCCCCACGTCGATCTCCGACTCGACCTGCGTTCCGAGTGGAATCACGATGGGACTGCCGTCGTTGTCGATGCTGAGCTCGGTCGTTGCGAAGCCCGACCCCTGGTACTTGGCGACCAGCCCCTCGACTGCAAGGTGGATCGGGTCCCAGTCGAAGTCGGCGCCGATGTTGGGAATCGCCTCGTAGTTGTCGAGGCCGAGCGAATCCGCGCTGACGCTTGCACTGGCGGGTCCCGCCGAGGCCGCGATGTCTCCGTCGAGATGGAGGTACCCGACGCGCCCCCACGGACGCACGGCCGGAACGGAGCAGGACGCTCCAAGTAGAACGACCGAAAATGCACTGAGGATCGATCTCGTGGCCACGTATTTTCCTCCTGGGCCGCACACTATCACACGCTGGTTCGGAGGGGAGGAAAGTGATCTCCGAATGAGCAAGTTTCGCCGTTCGGGCTCGCTCCTCAACGGGGCGTTGGTGCATGAATCGAGATGGGTCGGCCCGCCTCGGGTGCTATCGGGCCCTAAGCCACTGGGGGGAGGGGCATCTGCCGACCCCGCCCGATTCATGCACCAACGCCCCTTTGAAACGCCTATCCTTCGGTCGCCTGGGGGGGGAAGGTCGAGTACCTAGGTCTCGCGTCCAGCGCCTACAAGGCGATCGTGGCGGCGCACTACGATCCAACCGCCGCTGACCACGAGCGTGAGCACAAGTGCGGCTATACCTGCGAACGAAAGCGATGGGACTGCCAGCCCCGTCACGGTCAACACGACATCGTCGATGGTGCCCTGTGTACTTCCGGCGCTGTTGTTGTTGCTGGCGTAGGCGAACTGCGTTCCACTCGCATTGATCACGTGTGCCGGATAGGTGAAGCCAAATACGTTCGCACCTTCACTGATGGTGCCTGTGATCGTCCCGTCTGCGAAGATCGTGAAATCGACCTCGAGAGCCGAGCTGAACTGGAAAGAGGAGTTGAGTTGGGTTCCTCCTACTCCTCCGTTGTCCATGAGTTGAATCTTGGAGTTGCTGAACCCACCGTGTGTCCGATTGAGATAGATGCCATACCCATCGACAAAAGCCAGAGTCCCCGTGTTGTTGACGGTAAGCGCGGATTCGAAGCGATTAGGCTCTCCACCGGATCCGGTGAGTGCTGTGATAGTCGCCTGGACACGTATCGAATTCCCTATGGACTGGGTCCTGTGGATGCCTTGGTTGCCTCCGGCCCCCGTGTTTGTCGCCGCGCCATCGCCGCTTCCCCCAAAGCCAGTGATCATCATGTCGCCGCCCGAATTGTCTGAGGCATGGCTCCAGCCATTGCCAATGCTCCCATCGGCGCGATCGAAATCGTCCGAAAACGACTGGGATACGGCTACGCCTGCCAGCGTCGGGAACAGGAACGCGAACGCCAAGAATCTACGCATGTTGTGAGCTCTTCTGGTGTGGAGGAATGGTTGCGCCCATCCCGTAAGATGGGTAGGCGCGTAGGCTAGGCGACGCCCTCCTTCGATGTGCCCCCGGGCGAGAAGAACTCGACTTTCAGGGACTTGGTGTCCCAGGCCTGAGACGGCAAGCTCAGAATGAAGGCTCTCTCCAGCGTGTATGCGCTCACTTCTGCGTATAGGTGTTCCAAGCTCAGTTCTTGGGGCCCCCTCCCCCATCACGGAGGCGATGGCCTTCTGCTGGAGCACTGGACAACCTACACACACACGCCCTCCAGCCCCCCCGGTCCGGCGCGCGTTCGATGGACGGTTTGCATGGGGTCGCTTTCAAAGCAGCGGCCGCCGCCCCCTGTGAGGGCGACGGCCGCGTTGCGTGGCGCTGAGAAACATTCGTCGGTCAGCGGCGGGCTATCCAACATGGCCGCGGACGAGGTGGTCTTCAGCACCGACGGGCGTACGCTCGCCGCCGCGCGCGGGCCGGGCGATCCCGTCCTTTTCGACCTCTCCTATCACGACCGGCACGTCGCCGGGAACCTGCGCCACCACCTCGCGCGCCTGGGAGACGGGCTCGGGGAAGAGATCGACGCGGAGCTGCTCGAGTCCTGGGCGGGCGAGAGAACGCTCGGCGACTGATTCCGGGAGGAACCGCATTGCAAAATCGAGCGCACGCCAAGAAAAACCGGACACCCGCTGGGGTTGGCAACTCCAGGTCGCCCGCCTCGCGTTGCGTCCCGCCATCGCCCTGCGCTACAAGTGCGCGGCAGGGCGGTGGCGAGTCTCTTTCCGCAGCCTAATTACCGAACGTCAGGAGAACCCCGTTGGAGGCCTCCGCGAAGCCGTTCATGTCGACGGTGAAGGCCTGTACGACGAGCCCCTGAGCACAGGGGTGGTCGCCGTTCGAAACGGTCACCTGTCCGTCCCCATCGCCGTCCAGGACGATAAAAGTGCCCAGCGTCGCCGGCAGATCGAGGAAGATCTCGCAGCCATTGAGCATGAATGGGACACCGGGGGAGCTGTAGAAAAAGAATGCGAGACCACCGGGAGTGTCCCCATCGTAGGTCGCAGTCGACATCGCTCCCTGAACGGGCGGCGTGATGGTCAGGAGCGCCGGGCAGGGGGCACCCAATTGGACGGACGTCGCAGCCTCACAATCGTCGCTACAGTCCTCGTCGGTACCCGTGAGGTTGCACATGCCGTCGAAGTTCGCTGAACGCAAGTGCACTCCACCGCATCCCGAAGTGGGACCCTGCGCCGAAATCGACCCGGGGTTGTTGCATGCAGCATCGGCACCGCACTTGTAGCTGACCGGCATGGTGTGGCAGGTCGGATCGGGCACCGTGAAAACGCCCGTGTACTCGCCTCCTCCGCCGAAGGCGTTGAAACAGAAATTGCCCGATGCACTGCTCTGCACGAAGACCGTAATCGTGCCTCCGGCGCACTCGGTGACTCCCGAGATAGTCATCATGTAAGTGCCGCCCTCCTGGACTTCATAGTTGTCCGGGCCACCTCCCTGGGCCGGGGTGAAGTCGACACATTCCGCTCCAACAGGAGTCACGGCGGTGACGACTCCGGTCCCGCAACCGGCAGCCTCATGCTGAGCCGGCGACATCGAAGGCCCCACCGCCGGAGCGGTTTGCGCCACCGTGCTCGCGTGCAGGGAAGCCAAGAAAACAGCGGTACACATGACCGCAAACACACGCTGATACATCTCTTTCCTCCTTTGATTTTGGGTCCCACATGACGAGAAGAGTCGATGCGGTCCCTTGGGTGCTCTAGCCGAATGATAGGCCCCTTTTCCCCAAGGGTAGAATGTTCCCGCTTCTAATTTTTTGGCGATTTTCTCCTTCGGGGGACGGACGGATAGGTGATCCAGAGTGGGCTTTTCGATCAGCCTCTCCCCCACGTACTTCTACGAACTCGGGCCCACTCGCACCACAAACCGTCCCTACCCCCGCCGTTTTCTCCCACCCCAATGGGTCCATGTGAGTGCGGGGCCGAGCGTCGGGTGATCGCGTTCATCGACTCCATTTCCGCGCCTACGGGACCTACACCTACGACGAGCTCATGGACCGCTTGAAGAGCGAGCTCGCTGGGCTGATCGCCAAACAGCCTGCTTCCCGAAGAATCTCTTTTTGTGTCGTCCCCCCATGGACGCGTGACGCCAACGGGTCGTTCGAAAGGCAAGTCTCCCCTGGACTTGCTCGCTCCCCTCTTGGAGAACGGCCATGTTACAAGCCCCTGGTATGTGGCGGTGCAGCGTCATCGTCAGTCTATTCCTCGCCACCTTCGCAGCTCGCGCCTCCGCACAGGGCTGCAGGTCCTTCGACTGCTCGTATGAATTGGTCTGCGTGCAAGCCTGCCCCAGCATCGAGGCTGAGGTTCTGAATCGACTCAAGATCGGAGATGTTTATCGCCTCTATCGCTCTCAGACCCTCACATGTGCTTCTGGCCCCCCAAATTCGTGTACCCACCCCATGGACGACACCTCCGGCGGATACATCGAGTACGTCTTCCAGAACGGCTGGTACATCAACGGTTGGGTGGATGTCGATCTGATCGACCCCATGATCCCCGCCCCACCGGGGACGCGGGTCTATTTGAAGCTTCGCCAGGTGGAGGGCTGCCTTCCTGAGCCGGTCCAATGTTCGAGCGGGGGGACCCCGACCGATCCGACGATCTGCTTGGCGACCCCGTGGCTCTTCATCACGGGCGAGAACACGCCACATCCGACCGATGTGTTTGAGTTCACCGGCCCCGGGCATGACCCGGGCGGCTGCTCCGAGGATCATCGCCAGATCCACGACACGTGCTCCGTTTCAGCATCGATCAACGCGAACCTGCTTTGCCCTGGTGAGCAGTTCGACCTCAACATCGAGATCTGCAACGTAACTTCCGCAGCTTACGGTGGCTGCATCGACGACTACACGTGGAAGGTAGGGTCGATGGACGAGAGCATCGTTCAGATCGTGGGCCCCAAGTCAGGCACCGTAAGCGATCTCTTGCCGTTGGATGGCCCGGGAGCTGCGCATGACGAGGCGTGCGGCGACCTGACCGTGCCGATCACCGTCTCACCTTCCGCTCCTCCGGGAGCGAACACCACGCTGGTCGTCGAAGTAGAGGTGGAAGGAGCCTACATCGGTACACACCTCTGCAGCGCCACCGTCGACGTTCAGGTCGCACCCCTCGGCTCCAGCGTCTGCAGCCGCATCGATGTCGTTTTCGTACCGGCCAACTACTCGTGGACGGACCTTCAGCGCTTCTGGCAGACAGACGTTCCGTTGGCGATCGAAGAGTTCAAGCAACACGAACCCTTCAAGACGTACTTCGACTACTTCGCTTTCCACTACGTCGTCGGCGCCGATCCTTCCGCCGTTCCGAATCCGTATGAAGCTCCGGATGTGGACGAGATCGTCTATATCTGGAATGGTTTCATGCCCTCCGGGGCTACGGCATACGCCGCGCAGTGCAGCCCGGGCCCCGCTTTCTGCCCGCCGGCTCCCGGCAATGGCATATCCACGATCGTCTCATCGGCGTGGCTGGGGACGATGATGCTCGGTATCGGGCAAAGCTTCATGCCCACTCTCGGGCGCGAAACCCCGGGCCCGGACAGCCTGTCTTGGCCGGTGGGCGAGCAGTTCATTTCCGACACGCCGAACCTCACTTCGATCGCCGAGGCCGCGAATATGAAGTGGGCGGAATGGATCGATCCGCCGCCGGTCCAGCAGGGCTTCGTCAACTGCTGGTCTCTGCCGACGACCCGTACCCCGATTCCGACACCCGATTGTTGGGCTCCGCCTCAGGGTTCGACTGGGATCGGCGCTTGGGAGGGGGCGTTCGATTACGGCTCGCGCATCTACCGCCCGGCGTACAACTGCATCCTCAACGAGCAGACGTCGGTATTCGAGTTCTGTGCCGTCTGTCGCCAGGCCCTCGTCAGCAGCTTCTATGCCTACGAGTCGATCCCGCTGTTCCAGGTCGTATCGCCGGCGGGAACTTACGTGTCTCCCACGGCAGAGACGACGACATTCCGCATCGCCAAAACGCTCGATCACCTGACGGTGAAGTGGCGCCTGGATGGGGCGTTGCTCCAAACCTCCGAGGTCCTTCAGCTCGACTCGTGCTCGATGGCGCCGGGAACGTATCTCCTCGAAGTGGAAGTCAGCGACGAAACGCCTTGGGTGCGCATGGACCTGTACGGAGCGATGCAACCCCAGACACACACTTGGTCGATTGAGATTGGCGGGGGCCTCTTCGGAATCGTCGACGTACCCAGCCAGGTCAGCTTCGAGGAAGCCCTGGTTCAAGCGGCCGATGGGGCGACCATTCGACTAGAAGCTGGGACCTATCCTCTGGCGGGTTTGTCCGTTCCCTGCGGGCGCTCCTACACCATCGAAGGTGCCGGCATGGGGCTCACCGTGCTCGATGCCGACGTCGACGGGGATGGCGAAGGCGATGGTCGGCTCCTCAACATCGACGGGGCTGGAAGCGTAACGCTGAGCGACCTCACCCTTGTGTCCGGCCGACAGCTCGGCGCACTCGGAGGGGCGATTCACGCGCAAAGCAGCCAACAGCTCACCCTGGAGCGCTGCCAGATCGCCGGATCGGCGGCTCTGCTCGGCTCAGCGCTGTTTGCTTTGGACACCGATGTGCAAGTCACGAACTGTCTCTTCACTGCAAACACTTCCTCTGGGGGCGCAGGCGCTCTCTTTGTTCAGGATGGCGACTTGAACCTGGTGAACGCTACGTTCCATGCCAACGAAGGCGGCGCCGTGGATGTGCGCGGCCTTGGGGCGTACACCATCAGAAACTGTATCTTCTCGCAGAATGGCCCCTTCGGCGTGAAGAGCGAAGAGGAGGCGGTCGTCGATTGGAGTCTCTTCTGGCAACAGTCGTCCGATGTTGCGGGCGAGTCCTACTTTGGCGCCGGCATCCTCGTCAACGACCCGCTCTTCGTTTCGACCCTCGGCAACGATACGCTGGACTGGGACTTGCACCTGTCGTCCTCGAGCCCGGCCATCGACGCAGGTGACCCGCAGGATCCCTTCCCGGAAGAACCCGATCCCTCCGGCTGTGCGATCAACCTGGGCGCCTACGGCAACACCCCCGAAGCTCAGACGTCCGATATCGTCGCTTTCCTGGTACGTGACGACGGCCATCACGTTGCACGCGGAATGACTCGTCTGTTCGAGGTCGAGATCGTCACGCCCGCAGGAACGAGCACTTGCTCACCGCCGGCCGTGTGGACGCTCGATCCCGCAACAGGCATGGGGACCATCACTCCGGCTGGACTGTACTCGGCACCGCTCGTGGTAACGACGGGCACGGTCACCGTGCGCGCAACCATGGGATCTTACACCGACACGGCGACCGTCACCCTCGTCTCCAACATCGTCCGACACGGCGATTTCGATGGCGACGGTCAGCTGACCGATGTGGACTGGATTCTCCTAGGCAATTACGTCAACGGTCTAGGCCCGTGGCCTGGATACCGCGAGCAGGGTGACGCCGACGGCGATGGAGACATCGACATGGCCGACTTCGACTTGCTTTTCGATCACGTCCAAAGCGGCGGTCCACCTCCCGACAGCACCCTCTATCGCAACTGCACCGTGCCCGCCGCCCATCCCGGGGATGCCTTCGGCAACTTCCCCTTGGATCCCTGGTGCCCTTAGTCCTCGCGCGATAGCGCACCGCGGCCGCGGCACCGGTCTGCCCAGCTAGGCGCCGGCTCCGCGCCGCATTACCGACGGAATCACGACATGGACACGAAATACAACCTCTCTCTGCCTCGAGCATTCGCCATGAGTATCGTTCGCTTCGCATCACAAGTAGGCCTCACGGGTCTGCTGTTCGCCCCGTCGTTGTACGCGCGCCAAGCTCTGGTGAACGTCCCAGGCAATTACCCGACGATCCAGCAAGCGATTACGGACTCGACTGGCGACGTCATCATTCTCATCGCTCCGGGGACCTACAGTGAAGAGCTGTTTGTCAGCCGACCACACTCCGTCACGCTACGCGGGACGGGGGATCATCCGAGCGATACGGTACTGAGCCCGAACACCGACATGCCCGGGGTCGTCGCCGCGGAGTTCGACACCCTCAAGATCGAGAACCTTGAGATCTACGCCGGTCGTGCGGACTCGAGCTTTGTCGAAGAAGGCGGCGGCGTCCGAGCGACGCAGGGTCAGGCGTTGGAGCTCGAGCGCGTCCTGATCCGCGACTGCATCGCCTCGATCGGAGGCTCGGGACTGTATACCGAAGATGTGGCGAGCGTCTCGGTCAAGAACTGTGGCTTCGAGGACAACGCCGCCGTTGGAGGCACGATTCAGATCTCTCTCACAGAGCCCGGAGAGACGTTTCACATGGATCTCTCGACGGTACGCAACTGTTCTGGGCTGGCCGGGGTCTTCCTCACCGCCAGCGCCGGTACATCCGGAACGCTCTTGGTCGAGAACAGTGCCTTCGACAACCCCGGCTCCTGGGCCGTGGCCACCGCAGGGACAGCTCTAACGACCTTTCGTCGTTGCCTGGTCTCGGGTGCGACCAGCGCCGCTTCCCAAGGCACGGTGACGGAGGTGGACCTCATGTTCGATGATCCGCTCTTCGAGCAAGGCGAGATTCTACGGCCATCGCCATGCTCTCCGCTCATCGACGCGGCGGATCCAACGCTGCCTGTAGGGAGCGAGCCCTTGCCCAACGGGCAACGTGCAAACCTCGGCATGTGGGGCACGACGGAACTTGCCCAGGTGACGGATGCCCTGGACATCCGCGTAGATTCCAACAACGACATCCATGTCGACGCTCAAGACGAGGAGGTCGAAGAGAGCCAGGCCTTCCGTTTCTGGATCAACAACGACAATGACGACGCTGGAAAGAGGGATTGGAAGGGCGGATCCCCCGACGCGCTCGACGAGTCGATCAACACGCTCCGTGATCTCGAGGACTTTGCGGTCCTGCGCCTGCGTAGCCAGTGCGCCGAGGCTGGAGATGAGCTCTTCCTGCGTTTCCAGGCGAGCTCGGGAACACCGAGCATCCGCATGTTCAGGACGATCTACCCGGACGGTCCCAACTCCCCGCGCCCGGACTACCAGTTCAACGTATCCATCGGTCGCCCTCTGCTGGACACGGACCCCGTCTCTCTGACGACATCCTCGGGCGGAACGACGACGGTTATCGGAAGCGACAAGGTACGCATTCCCTCGTCGCTCACGAGCTCCACCGACGCGGTGATCTTGATCTTCGAGGGCATCACCGACGGCGAGGGGCAGTTGATCTTCAGTCTCGAAAGAAATGGTGCCGAGGTCGCTACGGACAGCGTTCGCATCGAGCTCAACGACTTCCAAGGAGGGCCCAGCGTAGATCCCGGCATGTACAGCATCGTCAGCGGGCGATCCGGGAACCTGGTGACGTTGTACGACAATCGAGATTCGCCTGACCAGCCGGTCACCGCCTTCGTTCACGGCTTCAACATCAGCGAGGAAGCGGCGCTGCGCGGCTGGCTTCCTACCGTCTTCAAGCGGCTCTACTGGACCGGGCACCAGGCCCACTTCGCGGGCTATCTGTGGGCAGGGGACTGGGGCATCGTCCCCTCCGCCACCTTCCACGCCAACGTCAAGCAGGCGCTTATTTCCTCGGATACTTTTGCGCCCTTTGCGAACGCTTTTGGACAAACGAACGGTGGTATCGACGTCCTCGCGCACAGCGCCGGGAACATCGTCGTCGCCGACGCGTTGCGCAAGTGGATCCCCGGACGCGTTCGCAACTTCGTTTCGCTGCAAGCCGCCATTCCAAGCAACGCAATGAACGTCACCGTTCCTCGAGCCGTCACTTGCGGAATCCTCCGCCACAAGTGCCTCTGGGGTTCCACAGCACCGTTGACCGGCGTCGCCGGAGTCCAACATGCCTTTGGAGTTCCCAATATTTCACCTTGGACGCTCAACACCTTCACTATCGCCGGACCGCCGACGGCGCCCACGGATCTTTGGGGCGGTTTGTACCAGGCGGACCTTACGGCTTCACAGTCGCGACTGGTTCACACCTGGTCTGCCGCGGACAGAGTCCTGGATCTCACCTACCACCTGTCCCAGCGGCTGATGCCGCTTCCAGGTACGCCAAGTGCGTCGGTGTACGACCTCTTGTCCTACAGGCACGGAGCAAAGTCCCTCGCGCTCGGGGTCGGTCCACATCCCCAGTACCCGGTGTCGAGCGACATGTCCCCTTTGGGAATCACCAGCCATTCCGCGATGCGAGATTTAGGTCTCGTCGATGTCCACCGGTTCTATCGGCGGCTGATCCTGCGCGACTATGTGCGCGGACAGACTCTCTAACAACCCTCCCTCCAACGCACCACCGACACGATGAAGAACATCATTCCCTTCAGCCTGCTGGCCATCCTGTCTACTCCGGCCCTCGGCTTCCCGATTTCGGGTGCTGAGCATCAAGAGGCTCTCGCTGCTCTCTTCCCTTCGGGCTCGTTCGAATGGAACGATACCGTGAGCGGAGTTCTGAACTTGAACGGCGAGAAGCACGCCTTTCTCATGAGCGAGCCGCTGGACTTTGACCTCTGGAACGCCCGTCAATTCGCTTGCTCGGTCCGCTTCGACGACTACCCGGAAAGCCGCTTTGAGCAGTTCCTGAGGGGAGAGACGCTCCAACGCCCCTCGCTTTCGAGTCGACTCCTCTTCGCCCCCAAGGGGCAGCCTCAACAAGTGAGGGCAATCCCGTTCGCGGAGAACGCCCACTGGACGGTGGAGCATCACCTCGCGGTGGGCGACGTTCTGGGAACCGGTGACGTCCAGTTCCAAGTGCGAACGACTTGCGCCTATACGCGTCAGGCTCCCGCTGCGGTCATCGTGGAATCACAGCGTGAATTCCTTATCCAACCGACAGGGGAAATCCGCGTCGCCTTGACCGGAGGCGAATATGTTCGCAGTGCGGATGAGCTCGGCCCGTTTGTGCGAAGACGCATCGAGTACAAACAGGCCGATCCACCCCAGCCCCCTTACGTATCGCGCGTCGATCTCGATAGCGGGTCTGTGGAGACCTGGGCTTTGCCCTACGGAACCTCCGTGGTTTCCGTCGACCGCCCCTGGGTTGTACCGATTCTGCCGGGCACCTCGCCAGCTTCTCTCGAGCTGCTTGTGCTAAACGAGGGCGGAATCCCGCTCCCTGGAGCCCAACTGCACGGCACATCGAAGGCCATGGATCTCCTGCGCCACGAAGAGTTGCTACAGCCGATCGGCCTCGATTGCGATGCGACCGGACAGGCGACGATCAGCTTCCATGGACAGCTGGATCTTCTAGTGCGCTCCGACGGCTACTACGAGGAGTCCCTGCAACTGAGTTCCCAGAGTGTCCCGAACGGCCCTTTCCCCTTGCCTCTGACGAAAGAGCTAGCGCGCATACCGGTCGTTACGAGCGAGAGAGAAGTCCAGTTCGTCTCGGCAGACGGGATGGATCCTATTGCCGTAGGGCTGCGGCTCGTTCAGGGTTATGGTCCGGATGAGAACGCACGATGGACCAGCGCTGCAGCCGAGGCCGACCTATGGATCGAGCTAACCCCCAACGGCCCCGCATTCGGTCAAGCAGGTGAACCTCTTTGGAGCGATTGGGCGCTGACGGTTACTGGAAACGGCGGCTGGCAAGTCGCCGCGGGCCCGAGCGTTGCGGAGGCCATTGGCGGAGCGACGATGCGCGAAGCGCCCAACAGCGGCTATGAAGCGGACCTCACGAACACGGTCGGGAACTTCGCCGATGGCATCTACCTTTGGAACGCGATCGATGGCCGCTATGGAAAGGTGTGGGGGTTCCGCTACCTGGACCTTTCCTTCGGTGCCACGACCTTTCAAACGGTCATACTGTGCTATCTCGCTCAGCAGGAAGGGACCGGAACACGTTCGCTCAATCCCGACTCGCTGAATGGCTATGGACGCTGAGCTCTTCAAGAGCCACGAGCACATCTTGCTCGAGAAGCTCCTTGGCCAGCCTCTGAGCTCCAGCGATGCGGCCGCCGTGGAGACCTGCGAGGAGTGTCGGAGGCGCGCCGTCGATCTCGCGCCGGTTGTAGATTCACTCCTCGCACAGGGAGAGCGCGAGCGAAGCGCAATCCGGGAAGAACTGGAGCGTGCAGAGCCTCCTCATTTCGAGGATGCCTCCATTCAACGGTTCGTTGAGGACATGCAGCGGTCGGCGACGACTCGTGCACCTCTCGGCCGAAGGCTCATGATCGGTTTGGCCGCCGCAGCCGCGATCTTGCTCGTGGTCGTCCGGGTCCACCGAGAGGGTGAACCGGAGCCGTTCTTCTTGGGCACCGGCGGACTGGATCTCGAGATGAGCCCGTCCTTCGATGTGCGCACCTTGGAATCGTTCACTTGGAAGCACGTAGCTCCCGATGGTAGCTATACACTCGAGGTCAGGAGTCTCGATCGCCTGGACGAAGAGCCGCTCGTGCGGATCACGGAGATCCTCACGCCGAGCTGGCAACCGAACGCAGAAACGCGCGAGGCACTCAGGAAAGGGATCCGATGGGAAGTCCACGTGTACGACGAGCTAAATCGCCTCATCGGCTCCGGATGGGTGGAAACGCGCGCATCTCCCTGATCGGTAACGCCATCTCAGGCTCAGTCCCCTGACGCACGGGAAATGGAGTAAACTAAGGATTCTCGGCATCTTCCTGCAACCAGGAGCCCCCATGATCGCTTTCATTCTCGCATCCACCTGCCTGTTCGCACCCGCCGCCGCGGCATCGAACCCCGTTGGATCCCACAGTTGGGTCGTCAATGAGATCTTCAGCAGCGCCGACGGTGCGGTCCAATTCGTCGAGCTGCGGGAGTCGAACGGCTTCGCCAACGAGATCAATATCAGCGGCCTTTCGGTCACCTGTGCATCGACGGGCAACTCATTCACCTTCCCCGCCAACCTGCCGGCCGGCAGCACCGCGAACCAGTTCATCCTGCTCGGTACGGCCAACTTCGCAGCTCTGCCGGGAGCGCCGCCCGTGGATCACATCATCCCGGCCGGGTTCTTCGACACGAACGGCGACACCCTGCAGTTCCACGTCTACACCCCTTCGATCCTCAGTTTCGGCGCCGGCCAACTTCCGCTGGACGGATTCAACTCGCTGTCGCAGTCGCTGACGGCCGCGCCGAACTCACCGACAAACTTCGCCGGACAAAGCGGTCAGGTGAATCTCAGCGGGCCCCCGGTGCCCTCGCTACCGGCCGTAGGACTCTTCGCCCTCATCGGCATCCTTGGCCTTTCGGGCGCCGTGATGGTGCGACGTCGAAGGACACAGCGCGCGAGCTAGCGCCGCGGAAGCTGCCGCGCCTGGCCGGACTCGTAGGCGATCCTGCACGTCGGGCAGATACCGTCGATAGCCATCGAGGCAGCGCAAAGCTCGCAACGCTCGAGCTCCTCCAAGGCTGCGAGCAGGATCCTGTACGCCTCCGCCGCGAGATCGAAATCTCCGCGTTCATCGATGGCGACGTTACCGATCCAACCGCGCTTCGAGACCTCGCACCAGCCGCTGCCCCCCCTGAGCTCGCCGCAGGTCTCACAGTCGAGCTCCACGCTTCGCTCGCCCCGGGCGATTTGATAGCTGAGCTGCGAAAAGTAGAGTTTCCCACGCCAGAAGCCGCGCAGGCATTCGAAACAGAACCCCTCCACGGGCATCGCCGCGCGGCAGCTCGCGCAGGTGATGAACTCGGGCAAGAAGTCGTGACCGTGGGCATCCAGCGCTTCGAAGACGGTTTGGGATTCGATCGGCGTGCCCGCGAGGTAGCCCACTGCGCACGGCTCGCACCACCCGTCTTTTCCCTCTCGCTCCGCGCAGCTGTGGCCGATCACCGCGACCTCCTGGGGGCCCGAGTCCTTTCCGCTCCACCAGGCGAGCACCAGGCACACGGAGAAGAATGCGCCCACGGCCAACCTCCCGTGGCGGAAAGGATCTGTGGACGCGCTGGACATGAGCTACAGAGTGGCGCCGAACCCGAGTTACAGAAAGTCGAACTACGAAAATCCGACGGCCCTTGAACGCGCGACGACCTTCCCCACCGCCGTGGACGGCCCCCGACGCCCCGTTCCAGGTGTCGCAGGACCTTGCGTGCCGTGAGACGCTCAGGCGCGACGCCCGCCTATCTCGTATGGGAGAAGCGCGTCCTCAAGGAGCAAATGGCGGGCCGGCAGTACCGATACCTGAACGCTCTGGGCGTCGGGCACATTTTTTCAAGAAACCGGGGGAAGCACCGCGACCCGTGGCACTCTTCGATCACCCACGATGAACGACTCCCCCAACAGCTTCGACGTCGAGACCCTCCTCGCCCGCTCCGATTGGGTGCGGCGGCTCGCCGCTGGACTGGTTTCGGACGTCGTGAGCGCCGACGATATCGTTCAGGACGCCTGGACGGCGGCGCTCGAGCGGCCGCCCGCGCGGTCCACGAACATCGAGGGCTGGTTCGTCACGGTGGTCCGGAACGCAGCGCGCCAAGTCGGACGTTCCGAAGGCCGACGAAAGCGGCGTGAGGAAGCCGCTTCGCGGCCCGAGGCCCAGGCGTCGACGGCCGAGCTCGCGGCTATGCAGCGGGATGTACTCGATCACGTCCTGACGCTCGACGAGCCGTTCCAGTCGACGGTGCTCGCACGTTTCTTCGACGAGCTCACGCCCAGCGAGATCGCGGCGCGCGATGGCGTTCCGCTGAAGACGGTGCACAGCCGGCTCCAGCGCGCGTTCGAGAAGCTGCGCTCGAAGCTCGACCGAGAATACGGCGACCGCGCGAGCTGGTGCGCCGCTTTCCTTCCCCTCGTTCGCGGGATCTCCCCCGCGACGAAAGCAGCCACGGGCTCCGTGCTCGTGGGAACCGGAGCCTGGATCATGAGCGTGAACTTGAAACTCGCCGTCGCGATCGCCGCGGTCGGCAGCATCGGAATGTGGTGGTTCTCCGGAGGGCTTGCCGAGCGCGTCGCGACACCGATTGGTGATAGCGCGCTGCTTGCCCCTGTCACGACCCCGGAGTTGCGCGACGAGAGAGCGCCCGCGCGCGCTCCCGTCGTGGAGGGCGTCGAGCGCGAGGAGACCGCACTGGCCACGCCCTCCGCCCCGTCCGCCCCGTCCGCCAAGACGGAGACGATCCGCGTGCGCGGTCGCGTCGTCGACCTCTCCGGCGAGCCGGTCAGCGGGGTCGCGGTCCGTTCGGACCGTGAGCCGCCGCATGCGCTCGCCATCACCGGACCCGACGGCTTCTTCGAGCTCGAGCTCACGGATGCGTTCGTTCCCTCCCCGTGGAGGAAGCGGGCGAGCTCGACGTACCTGCGCGTGTTCGACGAGGCCCTGGCGACCGTGTGCGAGGCGATGATCACCGAGTCGAACTGGAAGCGCGAGCACGTGATCGTCGCAGCGCCGGCGACCACGCTCTTGGGGTTCGTCGTCGACGAGAGCAACGTGCCTATCGCGGGCGCGAGCGTCCAGCTCCAGCCTGCTCGCGCCGGCTTAGTCGGCTTCCCCTACGCGCTCGACTCGGCAAAGGTCGCCCGCCCCAGGACCGAGTCCGACGAGGCCGGTCGATTCGAACTCGAAGAGATCTTTACGGGGCGCGGGCTCTCTCTGTTCGTGTCGGCGGACGGGTACGAGACGACGGAGCTCGACAGCGCGGAACTTCCGGCCGGGACGGTCGTCGTCGAGCTGTCTGCGCGCCGCACCAGCGACGAATCGGTCGTCGAGGGCATCGTCATCGACGAGCGCGGGTTCCCGGTCGAAGGGGCGCTCGTCAAGCTGGCTGAGTCGAGCGACGAGACCGACGTAGCGGGACGCTTTCGCCTGGAGTTCGGCTGGGTCGTCGGTTCGACGCCGCTGTGCGCGGCGATGAAGGGGCGCCTCCCGGCGCTGATCCCGAACTTCGGCGACGTCATCGAAGCGCACGGTCGACGGGTTCCGCCCCAGGAGCTCGTGCTCGGCGGCGCGCCGCTCGCGATCGCGGGTCGGGTCTTCGACGCGAACGGAAGTCCGCTCGAGGGTTGGTTCGTGTCGGTCGCCGACGAGACCGAGCTCAGCCAGCGGCGCTTCCCGCTCGAGACGGCCGAAGGGCTCGCGCGCAGCGACTCGAAGGGCGTGCGCTCGGAAGAGGACGGTTCGTTCCGGATCGAAGGACTCCTGCAGCGCGAGTACACCGTCCAGGCGTACGACAGGGACACGCTCGTCCTGATCACCGCTGCGGCGACGGCTGGTCGCGACGATGTCGAACTACGCGTCGCGTCCGACGCCGTGGGCGCCGAGGTGCGCGGGCGCCTGCTGACGCGCCGTGGTGTTCCCATCGCCGGCGCGGACGTGCGCCTTTCCCTGGACACCCTCAAGACTGACTACGGCAGCCAGTTCACCCAGGGCGCGTGCGTGCTGAGCGACGAGTCGGGTCGCTTCGTGCTGTCCAACGTGCCGCGCGAGCACGTCTATCTCCGGATCACGGGCGACGCCATCATCCCGACGTCGCATGAGCTCCCTGCGCAGCAAACGACGCGCGAGCTGACGATCGTGGTCTTCCAGCGCTGTCACTTCCGGATCGAGCCCGCCGATCCCGCGCGCCCCGCGGACCGGGTGATGTTCCTGACGGACGACGGTCAGTCGCTCGGAGTCTCGCATTTCACGGCGAACAGTATGTCCGGTCATGGAAGCCCGCCGCTGAACGAAGGCCGCTCCGAGGTCCTTTCGGTCAGCGAGGAAGCGCGCACGGCGATCATCTATCGCGGCGGAATCGAGGTCGACCGCGTGGCGATCGAGCTCGATCCGGACGACGTGACCGTGCTGCGATTCTAGGGACCGGGCGAAGGCGAGTCGCGGTGCCTGTAGTGGTCCACCGACTTTCCTCGGCACATGAAGCGTAGTCGAGCACTAGCTCGAGCTTGGCTCCCCTGGTGGAGGCGAGTGAGATCGCGTGGAGGACGCAGATCGAACGGTCTTGTGAACAAGCCCAGGAGAGCCATTATAAGTCATTGCCAATGAGCCGCTTGGAGCACTGGGAAGGGGTCCAAAGGTAGGTGGACCACTACACCCGCGGTGAAACACCTGCGGCCCAACAACGCTGTTGAAGGGGAGAGAAGTCCTTTCCCAAACCCTGAATCCCAGCGGAGTTTTTTTCATGACCCTCACGCTCTTCCTCGCACTCGCCCTGGCCACCCCGTTGCCCCAAGGCGGTGCCACCCTGGCCGTCCCCGGCGATTTCCCGACCCTCCAAACCGCGATCGATGCGGCTCTTCCCGGCGACACGGTCCTGGTCTCCAACGGCGTCTTCAAGGGGTCCGGCAACCGAGACCTGCGTTTCGGCGGCAAAGCCATCACTGTACGCAGCGAGAACGGTGCCGAGCACTGCACAATCAACTGCGAAGGCACGCCCACGGTGCCCTTCCGGGGCTTCATTTTCGACGGCTTCGAAGGCCGCGATTCGGTGCTGGAGGGCTTCACCATCACCGGTGGAGCGACCCTGCCGGGAGCCATCGATGACATGTTCAACGGCGGCGGCGTCCTGATCCAGGCCGCGAGCCCGACCATCCGCAACTGTCGCTTCCTGGCCAACCAGGCCGGCTGCTGGGGCGGTGCCATGTACGTCGGTGACTCCCACGGTGTCACCACCGGACCGGCCAGCCCCCTGATCGAGAACTGCAGGTTCGAGTCGAACCTTTCCGACGACGAGGGCGGTGGCTTTTTCACCTGGGGCTTCGGTCTCGGAGGCCGTCCCACCATTCGCAACTCGGTCTTCCTGTCCAACGGAGCGGGCACCGGCGGCGGCGGCATCACCTCCTTCGGGGGCATCAACCTCACCCTCGACCACGTCACCATCGCCGGCAACTTCGCCAGCATCGGCGCGAACGCCTGGATCGGTCAGACGACGATCAAGAACTCGATCATCTGGGACGACGGCATCGACGCCGGATTGCAGGAGTGGAGCACCAACAGCATCACGTTCAGCAACATCAAAGGCGGAGCCACCGGCATCGGCAACATGAACGTCGATCCGCTCTTCAAGACCGACGGCTTCCACCTGCGCCCCATCTCCCCCATGGTCGACGCCGGCGCCCCCTTCCGCGGCCTGGGCGGATCCGCGGGTCAGCTCGACATCGACGGACAACCCCGCCGCATCGGCAGCCGTACCGACATCGGTGCCGACGAAGCGATCCTCCGCCCGATCACCAAGTAGTTCTCCTCGCTAAGGACGACGCACCTGCTCTTCTAGAGCACGCAACGCCCCGATACGAACATCGACGCGGCTTTCATCGGAAGCCACGCCGATGTTTTTCATTTGCAATCGTCCTACTAGCCCCCAGCGCGGAAGATCCCTCTCGATTCGTTGCGCCAGGTCGAGAGCGCTGAGTCCGCCGGGTAGGCACACGATCTCGTCGCGTGCATCCAAGACCAGCTGAAACTCCAACCCAAGGCTCGCGGCGATGCGCGTTCGCAAGCCGGCAGCAGGAGGATGGAAGGGGCCGTTGAACAACAGGGCACCACGGAAGAGCCCGGGAGCGGACAGGGCGATGTCCGCGGCCATGAAAGCGCCCATCCCCTCGCCCGCGATGAAGACGCGGCGTCGGTCGAATTCGTTTTTCTCGACAAAGGCGCGGATGTCCTCGATGACAGGGGTCTCGTAGGCCCAAGGGCGGTTGAAGTAATCGCCGATGTCGCGGAACCAGCGCAAACCACTGGAGATATCGGCGGAGACCGGAATACGGGCGGAGGGTGCGAAGAGCACCATGCCGGCGCGCTCGGCCACCTCACGCCAAGGCCCTGCGAGGATGTTCTCGCCCGTCGATCCATCAGCGTGCAGCACGATCAAGAGCGGTCGTGCGTCGGCATCGCCAGCGTCCGGGCGATAGATCCGCGGACGACCGGCATATTCGGCAACGGCCGCGAATCGCGCGTCCATCAGCTGCATCAAGTCGGCCCAGCGAGGATCGGCGCGCACGATGGTGAGGTCGGGGTCCTTGCGCAGGATGATCGGTCCATCAACCAGGAAGCCGAAGCCATAGTCGATCGCCTGTTCGACCCACCGCAGCGCGTTCTCGACGTCGCCGTTCAACGCGTGGCTGCAAGCGAGGTTGTAGGCACAGATCGTGTGGCGTGGTGCCAGCTCGAGGCACGCTTCGAAGGCCTGCACGGCTTCCGCGAAGCTTCCGACCTGCAACGCGATGATGCCCGCTCGGAAACCGTCGTCCCATTGTTCTTGCCAATCCGGACGCAGGGCGAAGGGACTGTCGAGCGTCGCCAGATCGACCTCACCGCGCGGAACGGCAGGGCTCAAGCCCGGACTCAGCCCGGCGCGCAGACTTTTCGCCTCGGCGCGATTCTTCCCGGCCTCTTCGGGATCGCCGGCCCGTTCGTGGAGCTCTGCCAAACGCTCCAGACCGGCCGCGATCGCTTCGGGATCCGGAACCCAGGAGGCCTTGCGAATCTCGATCGATTCGCGCAACGAAGCGAGGGCCGGCTCGGTGGCCTGGGCGCGGCCTTGCAAGCGACTGAGGCGCTCGAGCAGATCCGCGGTCGAGTTCGCCTCCGAGTAGCCGTTGCCGTGCCGCGCATGGAGCACGGCTTCGATGCGCTCGAGCGCATCGCGCACGCCGTCGTCGGACTCGACCGCATCCGCGAAGGTCAATAGACACTGCAGGGATCCGGGATCTTCGCTGTACTCGCCGGCTTCGAAGCCGTCGAGACTGCGCTGGCTCAGACGCACGCTGGTCGCGCGATTGCCGAGGGCCAGGTGCACGCGCGCCAGGTCGTGGAGGATTCCGACCGTCTCGCGATGGGCGTTGCCAAGTTCGCGATGAAAGATGGCAAAAGCCCGATTGAGCAGATCCAGGGCCTCGGATTCGAGCCCCATGTTGTGAAAAACGCGGCCGTTCGCGCGCATGAGAGCCGCACGCACGAGCGGTTGATTCTCGAAGCCTGAAGGAATGCGGCTGGCGCCGCGCTGCAGGATCTCCTCGGCGCTGACGCTCTCGCCCCGTGCAATGTCCTCGGGCGTGCGTCGAAAGAGATCGACGAGGAACTCGGTCACGTGTTCGTTCAACTCGGCCTGGCGTCCAGCCTCGTCGGCGTTGCGTTGGGCGAGATCCCGCTGGGCGGAAATGGCGCGGTTGGCGACGAACAGCCCCACGGGCAGCCCGACGAGGATCGCCAAGGAGAGGCCGCCGGCGAGCGCGAGGGCGGGCTTGCGACGCACGAAGCGGAGCGCCTGGCGCAGCGCTCCCGCGGGACGCGCGTGCACAGGCACGAAGTCCAGGAAACGCTGCAGGTCGGCGGCCAGATGTTCCATCGAGGGATAGCGCGCGTCCGGATCCTTCTCGATGGCGTTCTGTGTGATCGTCTCGAGGTCGACGGGCAAGTCCGGATCGTGTCGCCGCGGAGGAACCGGATCCCGATCGACGATCTGCTTGAAGACGCGCACGGTCGAGGGACCGTCGAAGGGTCGCTTCCAGGTCAAGAGCTCGTACAGCGTCACACCCAACGAAAACACGTCGCTTCTGTGATCGAGGCTCTTCGGCGATCCTTGAAGCTGTTCGGGCGACACGTAGTAGGGCGTCCCCGTGAAGTCCCCCGAGCGTGTCAAACCCGGACGGCCTTCGAAGCGCGCCAACCCGAGATCGAAGAGCCGCGCGCGCCCGTCGAGCCCGACGATGATGTTCGAAGGCTTCACATCGCGATGCAGAATGCCGGCCGCGTGGGCGTGGGCGAGGGCGCCGGCGACGTCCAGCATCCAGCGACAAACGGTCTCGACCCAGGTCTGAGGCCAGGCGTGCTCGACGCGGGCGCGAACATGCTCCTGGTCTTCGTCTGCCTTTTGGTCGAGCACGAGATTCTCGACGATGCGCGCCACCGAGGCTCCGCTGACCTCACTCGAAGGGGCGTTTTGGGCGCGCAGCACTTCGAGGATCTGCGCCAGGGTCGCGCCCTCGACGTATTCCATCGTGAAGAACGGTCGTCCGTCGTCCTCCCCGACGTCGAAGATGCGCACGATGCCGGGGTGCTCGAGCTGGGCGGCCGCCTGGATCTCACGTTCGAAGCGTGCGCGTACGCGTTGGTCTCCCCCATCGAGGGCGGGACAGGTCTTCAGGGCCACGCGACGATCGAGGCGATCGTCGTGGGCCAAGTAGACGACGCTCATCCCGCCCTGACCGAGGCGCCGCGAGATCGTGTAGCGACCCAGCCGCTGGGGCGCGTCATCGCCTTGGCCAACGAGAAGTCCGAGCCGCTGCAAGGACGCCATACGCTCGCGCAAACGCTCGGCCATCTCCCCGTGTTCATCGCACAACGCCTCGACACGTGCTTCATCGCCGTCCGTATACGCATCGATGCATTCGGCGAGGATGCCCTCGAAGGAATCCGTCGTGGGGTCGTGGTTCTCATCGGGCGTCGTGGGATCCATCGGGGGTGGGGGTGCCTTACGGCAATTCACTTATAACCGTTTCCGACGAGGTTTCGGATGGACTAGCGAAGATCCCATGAAAGCGTACACTCGTAGCATGGCAGATCCGGTCCAAGAGGTCATCGAGCGAGCTGTGGCAGGCGATCGAGAGGCTCGAAACGACCTTCTTCAAAAGCACTTGCCCACGTTGCGTGCGTTCATCCGTATGAACCTCGGTCAAGGGATTCGCAGCCGCGAGTCCAGCATGGACCTCGTCAACTCCGTTTGTTGCGAGGCGCTGCTGTCCATCTCACGCTTCGAATACCGCGGTCCCAACAGCTTTCGCAACTGGCTCCTACGCCAGGCGGAGAACAAGATCCGCGACAAGGGACGCTACTGGATGCGCGAACGACGCACGGCGCGACGCGAGGCCGGCAGCGTGTTGAACCTCCTGAACCAATCCGATGGCGGCGCCCTGGGTTCGCTCGAGAGCTTCACGACCCCCAGTCGCCACGCGGCCGCGCGCGAGGAGTTGGAGCGCGCCGAAGCAGCCTTCGCGGAGCTTCCCCCGGACTACAGGGAGGTGATCGTCCTGTCCCGCGTCCTGGGGCTCTCGCACGCCCAGGTCGCGAAGGAAATGGGTCGGACTCCGGCTGCGACGAGAACCCTACTATCGCGCGCCCTCGCGCGCATGGCCACGCTCCTCGACGGCGAAGAAACGAACCAGGAAGGCCCTTCTGCGGCGGATTCGGCAAAAAACGCGAATCGGACTGCAACACCCACCGGCGAGTGACGCTGGAACCAGGAGAGACCCTGGAGATTCCTCATGAGGCAGGCAGACATGGGACGGCACACACGGAGACAAGCCCTCGTCGGGACAGCGCTGCTCGCGCTGACCACGGGTGTGTTCGGGCAGAACCTCCTCCAGCGTCCGGCGCGGCTCCACGAGCCCACGGACACGCTGCGGGTCAACTTGAACTCCGCGGGGGTCCAAGCCAACGGCACCAGCGACGCGTGCGCGCTTTCGGCCGACGGTCGCTTCGTCGCCTACGCGAGCGTCGCGACCAACCTCGCCGCGGGGAATCCGATCGGTATACGCGACGTTTTTTTGTTCGACGCGCAAACGCGAACCACCCAGCTCGTCAGTCAGAGCCTCACGGGAGATCCCGGTAACGGGCCCTCGGGGACAACGATCGACGTTTCGGCGAACGGACGTTTCGTCGCCTTCGACAGCTGGGCCCATGACCTGGTGCTGGGCGACACGAACGCTCAGATCGACGTCTTCGTGCGCGACATGCTGACGGGTACGACCGAAATGGTCAGCGTCGACTCGACGGGTACGCAAGGCAACACCGCGAGTTCCAGCGTGGCGCTCTCCAACGATGGGCGATTTGTCGTGTTCGCGAGTTGGGCGGACAACTTGATCGCCACGGACATGAACGACCAACAGGACATCTTCCTGCACGATCGCATGACGGGAACGACGCGACGTGTGACCGAAACACTGTTTGGCGTGGGCGGAGAAGGTACGAGCCACAGTCCCACGATCTCCTCCGACGGTCGCTATATCGCGTATTCCTCACGCGCGAACAACCTGGTGGCGGAACCGCTGTCGATCTACCACTACATCTTCGTGCACGACACGCAGACCAGCGAAACCTGGCATGCCAGCATCAATTCGTTCGGCGAGCACGCTCACGACCATTCCGACACGCGCCCCGGCATCACGCCGGATGGACGCTACGTCGTCTTCGCCAGTGAGGCCTACAATCTGGCCTTCCCCGATCTGAACTGGGTCAGCGACATCTTCCTGCACGACCATCAGACGGGCGAGACGACGCGCATCAGCGAGGGTTGGCTCGGGCAGGAAGGCAACGGCGGCAGCATCCTGCCGAGCATCTCCGACGACGGGCGCTACATCGCCTTCGTGTCGAGCGCGACCAACCTGGTTCCGAACGATGCGAACGGTCTCGACGACGTGTTCCTGTACGACCGCGTGCTGGGCAGCATGCGGAAGATCACCGAGGGCGCCCTCGGCGGCGCGACGAACGGCCCTAGCACCAATGCCATGCTGAGCACGGAGGGCCGGCACCTGCTCTTCGGGAGCGAGGCCACCGACCTCGTCTTCGGGGATACGAACGGTGTGCGCGACGTGTTCCTGCAGCGTCCCTGAGGGCAGTAGGATGCGCGGTCCCTCCCGAAAACGGTATGCTCGCTTGGGCGGCTGAAACCCGTGTTTCTGAGGCCGTATAGGATTTTCGGGAGGGACAACCACCAAGGCTCGGGGACACGCTTGAACATACTGACCTATCTCATCTTGCTGCTCGCCGCGGGTCTTGGAAGGACTCAGGAGGGTGCCGCCAGTATCCGCACTGTCCGTGCCGAGGCCATTGCGCGGACGCGCGGCGAGATCGAGGCGCTCATCGAGGGCTTCGGGGGTCGGGACGCGATTCGAGATAGGTTGCACGCCCTGCACGAAGAGGTCGAAGCCTTACTGGAGGAGAGTGCGGGCAAGGAGGCTCACACGATTACGGTGGGCGGATACGACTTCTCGAAGCATTCGACGGCATCCGCCATCAAGCCGGTGCGCTGGTCGCGTGTTTTGAACACATCTCGGGGCGAGGTATCTGCACGGAATGCCATTCTGGACTTCGATCGCAAGTTGAAGAGGTTGGGCGTGGATCTCATCGTGATTCCCGTCCCCTCCAAGATCGAGGCCTATGGGGGGCTCTTTGGAAAGGAGGTTCCGCGCGGGATGCCGATCTGTTTGCCGCGTTTGGAAGAGATGTTATTTCTGCTCGAGCACGACGTCGAGGTGGTGGACGTGCTGCCCACGGTGTCGAAGCTCATGACCGATGACGACGCTTTGCCACTCTACGAGACCACCGGGCACCACCTGTCCGGGTTTGCCGTGAAGCATGCCGGAACACTGGTCACCGAGCGTCTCGCGCGGTATGCACTCGACGGCGCCGATACCGGGCACTTCACCGAGGTCAAGCGCCTCGCCTACGAGGGGGCGAGACCCGACGTGTCCATGTGGGTTTGGGAAGTCCTGGATCAGGGGCGGCCCTACGGGCAGGACGCGCGCTCGGAAGTGATTGTGATCGGCGATAGCAACGTCAAGATGTATGGAGGGGCGAGTTGGGCGGCTCACATCGCGCGCGGGACAGGGATCGCAGTGGCGGACATCGCGAACGCCTCCGGAGGCTCGACGGCCCACTTGAAGCTGTCCCGCCAGGGGCGTGGGATCCTGAAGCAGCGCCGGGTCGTTATCTGGATCCTGTCGGCCACGAGCATGGACCTGGCGCCCTGGTACCCAGCCGAGATCTCCGACCAACCTGGCTTCTTCAGCCTGATGACCTCGGGAATGATCCAGGAGGCTCTGGCGTTGTACAACGCTCCGGACTTCGATCGTTCGAGCATTCGAATCGAGGAGGCCGAGATGAACGATCTCGCCCAGGGGTTCCTCGAGGAGAAACAGACGAAGCTGGCCTTGGAGGTCTTCAGGTTCAATACCCAATTCTTCGCCCATTCGGCCACGGCGTTTTGGAACCTCGGCAAGGCTTGCTTTGAGCTGGGGCAGCGGCGGGAGGCCGTGAAGTCACTGAAGGCCGCCCTCGCACTCAACCCCTCACCAAGCACGCGCTCGCGTTCCCTCGAGTTGTTGAAGACGTTGGGTGTCGAGTACACGCCGCCGGAGCCCTATCGATTGAAGCCGGATGTGGCCCAGGCATGGGTCGGCGCATATTCGCTCAACCAGGGGCACAAGGGCATCGTCACGATCGAGGCCGGCGAGCTCCTCTTCGAGCTCGTCGGGCAACCGAAGATGATTCTGCGCCCACTGTCGGATCAGCTGTTCACGACGGACCTGGGAATCAAGGTGGAGTTCACGCCCGCGGGTAACGCAGGGCCGGTGGGCGTGGTCCTGACAGCAGCTCGGATGCGCCTCGAGGGCACCCGGCAATAGCTTGCGATAGGTCCTGCGGGTGAGACCGGTCTGAACTCGTCCGCTCCCATGTCGATGCGACCTTCATTCACGCGACGCCCACCATCGATGTCCAGTTGGTTGAACAGGAACGGGTGGCCGGTGTTACGGCAAGGAGAACTGGCCCGGATGTGGTAGTCGTTCCCCGGGCGGCTGACAAAGCGTGCACTCGTGGCGATGTTGCCGACTTGGCCCAACGAGAGATTGAGGCCCCGCTCCGCGCCACACACATGCCCAGGGAGTGTGCGGCGACAAACCTGGTTCGGTAACGCCCTGCAAGGGGGGTCGAGCCCCCCCACCGTCCGTCCCGAAGGCGGCGAATTGGAAGCTCCAGCCGAAGGTCGGCGGGAATCCGGACACGTCGAGCGTGTAGGCGGTTGTACAATCGGCTGCGCTCAATACAGACCGATCGAGTGTGGCCCGTGTTGGAGTTCAGGGGCCACAGAAACCGCCATCCCTTGGATGGAAGGAGTCGAGTGTCCATGCGAGTACTCAGGGGAACGACGCTGGTGTCTCTTCTGCTCTTCGGCTGCGGGGCGACCAAGGAGGCGCGGGAAGGGGACATCACCAACTCCGGATTTCTGCAGGACTACTCGCTGCTCGAAGAGGGAGTCGAGGGGACCGGGGTCAAGACGTGGATCAAGCCCGGTGCATCTCTGGAGGGCTACGACAAGCTCCTGCTCGAACGGGCCGAGCTCTGGATCAGCGAAAAGTCGCGACGCGAGATCGGCGAGGGAGACCTCGCGAATCTCCTGGGCTATTTTCGACGCATCGTTGAAACCGAGTTCGGCGGGCTGTGGCCGATCGTCGACAGCCCCGGCCCGGGGGTGCTCAAGGTGCGGGTAGCCATTACCGAGCTCGCACCGGCGAACCCCTATCTGAATTCGATCACGGGTATCGTTCCACAGGGTCGCACGATCTCCAAGCTCGTAGAACTAACCACGGGCACGTCGCTATTTGTCGGCAGCATCATGGCCGAGGCAGAGATTCTCGACTCGGTCACGGGTGAACTTCTGGCCGCCGGCATCGATCACCGGGTTGGTGCGAACACCATCAGCAACGTCGGAAGTACGTGGGGAGACGTCGAAGACGCCTACAAGTTCTGGGCCCGGCGAATCGCGCGCAATTTTCAGCGGTATGGCATGCAACCCTCCAAGGAGAACTGAGTTTGAAGCGACCGCCCCAATGAAAGGCTTGAGCGAGTGGCATCTGCGTGCCGGCTGGCGCCTTCTCATTCCCGTTGCCGCAGGCGTAGGAATCTTCGCTGCCCTGCGCCTCACTCGGCCGACGCCCGCCACACTCGATCGAGAGGAGCGCACGCGTGTCCTGCGGGTCGTACGGGCGGCTCCGGTCGACGTCGTTCCTCGCGCCATTGGCTACGGCACCGCAAAGCCGGGACGCACTTGGCGAGCGGTAGCACGAGTGGAGGGTCGGGTCATCTCTGTCAGCAAGCGCCTTCGGCCTGGCGCTCGCATCTCCGCCGGCGAAGACCTCATTCGGCTCGACCCGACGTCCTACGAGCTGGCCATCGTCCGTATCGAGGCGGACACCGCCCGCACCGAAGCGGAACTCGCCGAACTCGCTGTGGGTCTGGCAAACGACCTGGCAGCCATCGCGATCGAGAAGGAGTCCCTCGAACTTGCCGAAACCGGGCTCGAGCGTCTCGAGCAATTGCACGAGCAAGGCAACGTCTCACAATCGGAGGTCGATTCGAGCAAACGCGAAGTACTCGCTCAACGCCAGAGCGTCCAGAAGCTCCGGAACAGCCTTTCCCTGACCCCTGCCCAGAGAAAGACGAAGGAGACCACGCTCGCGGCCCAGCGTGCTTCTTTGAAAGATGCGCAGCTCGACCTGGAGCACACGGCACTCAAAGCGCCCTACGCCGGGCGCCTGGCTGACCTCTCCCTCGAGGTCGGCCAGTACGTTTCCCGCGGGGAGTTTCTTTTCGAGCTCTACGGCGGCGACCGCCTCGTGATCGATTCGCAACTCCTTTACAGCCAGGGAAAGAAGCTCGTCAGTCCCGAGTCCGCGGCCAGGCTGCGCGAGATCCAGGAGTCCGGAGACCTCTCCGGTGAAGCGGTCGCTGGATTGCTGGAGGTTCTTGTGCGTACACGCAGTGGTGAGCTCTCCGCTGAATGGAAGGGTCGTCTCGTGGGCACGCGCGAAATCATCGACGCGGCGACCCGGGCGCTCTCCATCCGAGTCGCCGTCGACGACCCCTACGGCCAGACGATTCCCGGCGTTAGACCGGAGCTTCTCAAGGGCACCTTCTGTGAGGTCGAATTCCGGGGCCGGACGCTCCCTGGACAGATCGTCTTGCCACGCTCGGCGGTGCGCGAAGGGGTCGCGTACGTCCTCGATAGCGCGCGTCGGCTTCGCCGCCGTCCGGTCTCCGTGCGCTTCAGACAGGGTGACGCCGTGATCCTCGACGAGGGCATCCAGTCCGGAGAGCTCGTGGTCGTGTCCGACCTCGGCCCCGCGATCGAAGGGAGTCTGGTCGAGCCGGTCGTCGACGAGGGACTCCTCGAGATGCTGTCAGCTCAAGCTGCAGGTCAAGGCGCGCTGCGGTGATCCGACTCTTCGCACGTCACCCCACTGCCGGCAACCTCCTGATGGTGGCCTTCTCGGCCCTAGGCATCTTCACTTTGGTCGCGCTACAGCGAGAATCGATGCCGGAAGTAGCGCCTTCTGAAGTCGAAGTCCGGGTCATCTACCCGGGCGCCGGCGCCGAGGAGGTAGAGGAGGCGGTGTGTCGTCCACTCGAGGAAGCGCTCGACGGCATTTCTTACGTAGAAGAGGTTCGCTCCGAAGCTCTCGAAGGGCTCGGCAAAGTGACCCTCAAGATGGTGGAAGCGGGTGACTTCGACGCTTTCCAGGGAGACGTGGACGACAAGATCTCGGGGCTGGACACGCTCCCTGAGGGCGCCGAGGAACCCGTCATCAAGGCCCTCGGAACAGAGGATAGAGTCCTCGCGATTCTCGTGAGCGGTCCGGCCACCGTGCAGGAACTCAAGGCCTACTGCGAAGACCTGAAGGACCGCCTTCGGCGACTTCCCCAGGTTTCGCTTGTGGAAGTTCAGGGCTTCGGCGACCACCAGCTGCGTGTCGAACTGTCTCAGGAAGCCCTGGCACGCTACGATCTCGGGCCCGCAGACGTCTCGGACGCCATCAGCGCTCAAAGCGTGGACATTCCTGCAGGGATCCTCGAGACCAGCGAGCGCGATTTGCTCGCACGATTTGTCGAGCGCCGGCGGACCCCGGAGCAACTCGAGGACCTCGTGATCTACGCCGAGGCAGGCGGCGCAGAAATACGGCTAGGGGAGCTCGGCCGAGTCGTGGACCTTTTCGATGACCCCTTCGACCAAGTTGTCCTGGGCGGGCGGCGCGCAGGGCGGCTCGAGGTCAAGAAGACTCGTGCGGAAGACTCCCTTGAGATCGCAGACTCTGTGCGCGCCTTCGTGGAACAGGAGCGTATGCAAATGCCCGAGAGCGTCCAACTCGTCATCACCGAGGACGCCTCCACGAATCTCCGCGGACAGATCGGACTCGTCGTCACCAATGGCTGGCAGGGGATGATCCTCGTCGCCCTGAGCCTGTTTCTCTTCTTCACTCTGCGGTTGGCGTGGTGGGTCGTGATGGGATTGCCGGTGTCCGTGCTCGGCGCGTGTATCTTCATGCCGCAGATCGGCCTGACCGTGAACACGCTCACGCTCGTGGGCTTCCTGCTCGCGCTCGGACTTCTGATGGACGACGCCATCGTCATCGCGGAGAACATCGCCACACACAAGCAACGCGGAAAATCGGGCGTCCAGGCCGCCATCGACGGCGTCAACGAGGTGAAAGTCGGTGTCATTTCGTCGTTCTTGACGACGATCTGCGTGCTGGGGCCGTTGGCGACGATCGGCGGGGACATCGGCCAGCGCCTACGGGTCGTGCCGATGATTTTGATCCTGGTCATGGCCGTGAGCCTGATCGAGGCGTTCCTGATCCTCCCCGGCCACCTCGGACACGCACTCGAACACCAGAACCCGGGGCCGCCCGGCGTCTTCCGGCGACGCATCGAAACGCTGATGGACTTCATCCGCGAGCGGCTGGTTGGCCGCACCCTCGACAAGCTGCTGGAACGCCGGTATCTCTTCGTCGGTGGCGCGTTCGGCCTGCTTGTCGCGTGTCTCGGCCTCTTCGTCGGGGGTCGGATTCCGTTCCAGGCCCTTCCCGACATGCAGGGAGACGTGATCGTTGCCCGCATCCTCATGTCCCAGGGCACCCCCCTCGACCGAACCCAAAAAGTTGTCGCAGAGGTGTTACGAGGTCTCGAGGAGACGAACGCAGAGTGGTCCGCACGTCAGAATGGCGGCGCGCCGCTCGTGGTGGAGTCGAACGTGCGCTACGGAAGGAACGTCGATGCCTTCGAAAGCGGCGCCCACGTGGCGACGGTCTCGGTCGACCTTCTCACCGCAGAGAAGCGCACGGGCCGTATCGACGACTATTTGCGGTCCTGGCGTGAACACGCGGGCCGGCAGGCCGATGCTCTCGAGATCATCTTCACAACTCCGGGTGTGGGAGCAGCAGGACGCCCGATCGAAGTGCGCATTTCAAGCGACGACCTTGAAGAACTCGCAACGTGTTCCCGTGAAGTCGAGGAGTGGCTGGGACGCTTCGATGGAGTGCAGAACCTCCTCTCCGACCTTCGTCCAGGCAAACCCGAAGTGCGTCTTACCGTCATCGAAGGAACAAGGGGCCTGGGGCTGGACGCCTCCACGATTGCACGCCAGGTCAACGCGGCCTTCCAGGGCGCGACGGCCGACGAGCTTCAGGTGGGTCCCGAGACCTACAAGATCGACGTCCGACTCGCCTCGGAGGGGCGGGATACGCTGTCCGACCTGGAACGCTTCCAGCTTCCGCTTCCCGGTGGGGGTCATGCGCCTCTTCCCGCCGTTGTAAACCTCGAACCCGGGCGGGGCTGGGCGCGCATCGCCCGCATCGACGGCGTTCGCACGGTCACCGTCCGGGGAGATGTCGACACGACGCGCGGAAATACCGCTGCCATTCTCGAGGTGTTTCAGAGCGACTTCTTGCCGGGCTTCCAGGAGGCCCATCCGGACGTGACGTTGGACCTGGCGGGAGAGGCCAAGGAATCGGCGGAGACTCGAGGCTCGATGGTGACGAAAATGCTGGTCGGTCTCATGGGGGTGTTCCTCCTGCTCAGCTTTCAGTTCCGGAGCTACATCGAGCCACTCATTGTCATGGTCGCCATTCCACTCGCCCTGATCGGCGTCATCCTTGGCCATCTGCTGCTCGGCTTTCCCTTCACACTCCCCAGCATTCTCGGCTTCGTTGCGCTCGCCGGCGTGGTGGTGAACGATTCGATCCTCCTGGTCGAATTCATCAAGATCAAACTAAGAGCCGGCCTACCCGCAATCCAAGCTGCGGCCCAGGCGAGTCGCGCTCGTTTCCGTGCGGTGCTGCTCACATCTTCCACGACCATCGCCGGCCTCCTACCCCTGCTTGCTGAAGGCTCCCTTCAGGCACAGCTTCTGAAGGGGCTCGTGATCAGCGTCACCTTTGGCCTGATGGCATCGACGGTGCTCGTTCTGTTCGTCGTGCCCTGTCTGTACGCGATCCTGGACGATCTTGGGCTGACCGCTGAAACGCAAGAAACGCCGGCATCCGCCGCGACGCAATAAGAGTCAGTACGGCAGTACGGAGCCAGGCTCCGTACCTGTGGCTGGGGTAGGAACCCCAGCTCCATGGCAATTCGATGAGCGAGCATCCCTTCTAGGGATCCGCTTCTACAATCTTCAATCGACATCCCGGTCATGGAGAAGGATAACTCATGAAATTCGCATTCACTGCATGCTTGGCATGCTTGCTCGCCTTGCCCGTTAGTGCGCAGCTCGGTAGCCCAAGCCCCGGATTCCAAATCACGCCCTCGAGTCTCGACTGGCCCAGCGTCGCTGCGAATGACGAGCGTGTGTCTTTCAACGATGGCGCAGACTTGCTCGTTACGGATTCTGTCATTCGGAAGTACCAAACGAATGGGACGAACTCGCTTCTGTACCGGTTCTCCGACTTCCCCAACCTCGCTCCATTTCCGACCACTGGGATCTTGGAGCTGTCCCCCGATGAGACGTATGCCCTGGCATCAGGAATCGAGGTTGGCGGAGATCTCGCCTACCTGGTACGCATCGACATTCCCACGGGCGGACTCACTCCGATACCCATTGGCTTCATCCCTGTTTCGGCGGTGTTCGAAGATGCAGACAACTTGCTCCTGACGACCTATACCGTCGTGGGCATCACGGTCGGCGTGTTTCGTTTCCACTTGCCCACCCAGACCTCGACGCTGCTCGGGAGCATCGGACCTCCCACCATGCCGATTCTCACGAACGAGCCCGGAGCGATGGTTCTCGATAGTCAAGGCAACCTCTACTACGCGCGGGTCGGGCAGGATTTCAACCTGCGCCTCCTAGGCGATGTCTTGCGTTTCGACCATTCCCTGCTGGGCGGCGCCGTTCCGTTCACCGAGGCTCAGGCCACCGTATTGACAACGGATTACGCCCGGGACCTCTCCATCGATTCCGATCGCGACGAGATCTATGCTTGTTCGCCCAATCACGTTCGCCGCTTTGGAGTCAACTCCGGAACTTGGGAGACGATCCACACCAACTTTGCGCTCGGGGGACGCTACGTCGAATTCGTGCCTGGAAGTGCCCCCGGTGCTCTAGGTGGCTTCGGGCCGTACCAACCCGAGTTCACCGGAATCCTGCGCGTGCACTTTCGATCCGGCTTCACACTGGCCTGGGGAGACATCCAACCGTTACGCCCGGAACTTTCCCTAGTCTCTTCCGGTTCGAGCGTGACCCGCACGATCACCCAGGGCCCTCCCTCTGGGTTCGCCTTCCTCTTTAGCTGCCCAGCGGTGTCGCTCATGACGCCCGAAGTCGGTTACGCCGGAGTACCCGGGGTGCTTTTCGATCGCCCCCTGTTCCTCGGCCTCGACCCGGCAACGCTGATGTTTCGCCAAGGACCCCACGTGCTCGATGCGAACGGCACACACGGCCTCGTGTTTCCCGATCCGGGGCTTCCACAGCAACACGCGGCCCAGGTCATCTTGTTCCATCCAGACCTCAGTCTGGCCGGGTCGAGTGACGTCGGTTTCCTCTAGGAGTCAGTACGGGTACGGAGCCCGGCTCACTTTGAGCTTTTGTTCTCTTTTCGAGTCATCTTCAACTCGAGCTTCTGGTCCATGTCCATTCCCTGAACCTTGATCTTCATGCGTCCCGCTGCGCTCATCGAGATGAGCATGCCATCGGCTCGCGACAGATTCAGAATCTGGTCGATTCGGATCGCGGGTTTGCCTCCTTCTTTGTCGGTGTCGACGGCGTGGACGGTGATTAGAGCCTTCAAGTCGTCCATCTCCGCGAGCTTGCAACTGGTTATGAGCTCGACGCAGCCGCCGGGCTTACACTCGTGCATGGGGACGACAGGTTTCCATGAATCGCCAACGGACAGCGGCTTCTTGGGAAACTGGGCGAACACGGCCTGCAGAATCTCCTCTTTGTGCTCATCTCGATCTCCCAACTTGTCCTCGCCGAGCAAGGGACGAACCTCGAGGATCTTCCCGTAGGTGTCGACCTTGATCTCGTAGGTCTTGCCGGCATCCTTCAGGAGCTCCTTGACCATGGGCTGAGTTGGCTTGGCACCCTCGGAATCGAACTCGATCTTGCCGTTGAAACCGTCGATCTTGCCCCACTGACGTCCAAAGGTAAGGTGGAGTGTTCTCGATTTGTCCGCGTTCGCCTTGATGACCTTGTACGTTTCCTCCGAGTGGATCTCGATCACGCTCTCGATCGCCATCTCACCCACTTTGATATCCTGTGTGATCATTGCATCGCTCACGTAGGCGTGGATCGTGCCCGGTTCAGGCCGAAAACGCCCATCGAGACTATCCTGCTTTTCCTGAGCCTGGATCAGGCCTGCCAGCGACAGAGCAATGCACAGGGCCAATAGCTTTTTCATGTCAATCTTCACTCGGGTGCGTCCATTCGGAAAACCCAGCGGCTGCGCGTTTGAAGCCAAATGCCAGTACCCCGCTACCCTAGCACAATACGGCAGTACGGAGCCAGGCTCCGTGCTGACGTGACAGGTTCGGACCGCCCGTCAGGTCCAAGGTCCGTCAGCTCGGTGCCTGGCTCCGTACCTCGACCTTGTGCGACAGAGCCGAGCCCATTTTCAGGAAGATTGCGATCACCCCAAGGATGAAACCCACTCCTATCGAGAGCCACGAGGTCGGCGACAGGTGGAAGACGTTTCGCTGGGACGCTTCCACTACATTCCCCACGAGTATGAGCTCTGCATCGGGTTCCGAGGTCAGAACGACGTTGTCCTGCTTTTGACAGCAGCTCGGCCCGTCCTCGGGGCTCGGCAACTCGATCGCCTCGACCTTGAAGATCTGTTCGACGCGCCGGCTCTCGGTTGCGACGTACTCCAGAAGGTAGCTCCGTTCGAGCTCGTTCAGCCTGAGGTTGGGCATCGCCACCTCGTTGTAGGCCTTGAAGAGCTCCACGGCGGCGGGGTCCTTAGCGGCGAGCATCTTGGCGGGATCCGAGAGCCAACGATCGAGCCACTCAGGGTCACGACGATCCGTCACGCCGAGCAGGTTCGGGCCGGCGCGGAAGAGCCCGTCGCCAGGGCCGATCGTGTGACAGACACTGCAGCGTGTTCGAAAGAGGTTCTCACCCTTCGAGATATTGCGCAGTTCGGGAGCCTCGTCGTAGCTCTGCCCCTCGGGCCGGGCGTCGCGCCAGTTGTGCAACCAGTCGCCGACCTCATTGGCAAGGACGTAGGGGTTAACGAAGGGAGAGCGTGTCATCCAGCGTCCGGTCGCCTGGTTGCCGATGATCAGGCTCAGGTTGTGGTCGTTGGAGTCCTCGCTCTGGATCTCGTCGATGTAGAGGCCCAGCTTGGTACGCAGCAGGGTGATGTCCTCTTCTCTTCCGGTGAGGAACGTCCAGCCCGGTCCCACCTGATAGTTCGCGGCGTAGCGCGCCAGGACCTCGGGCGTGTCCGTGTCGGGATCGATCGAGATCGAATACATGTAAACATCACGACCCACGCGGTTGCCGAGGATGCCCTGGACCTCGAGCATGCGTGCCGTCTCCAGCGGGCACGAGTCGGGACATGAGGTGTAAATGAAATTGATCATCACGACCTTGTCCTTGATCAGGTCGTCGAAGAAACGCACCGTCTCTCCCTCGTGAGTGGTCAACGGCACGTTGGGAAAGTAGTCGGCACCCCAACGTGAACCCGCCGAGGTACTCCTGTCGGTCTGCTGCGCTACCACTGTGGCAGGGGACATCAAAAGCAGGGTCGAGAAAAGAGCGATCAGGGTACGCATCCGGGCTTCCTTGCCTATTTCAGCCGGGCTTGGGATACGTCGGTCGAGGAACCCACCAAGGTCTGTGCCCCGCCGAACGTATGCGTCAAGACGTTGGTCGTCGTACATGCAGAGACGTCGATCGCTTGCATGTGGACGGTGGTCCCAACGAACTCCGCCGGAACGTCGACGTTCATGACACTTGTGGTGCCGACCGCGGTTGCAAAACCGAGCAGGTTCAAATCGAAGATGCCCAGATCGACGCCGCCTGGACAGGGGCCCGGGAAAATGGTTCTCGATCCCAGGGAGAAACCATACACATATGCGCTGAGGCCGCCCTCCGACATCGACGAGCACAGAATCGCGTTCGAGGTACCAGCAGTCCCAGGCAGGATTTGTAGCTGGAAGCTGCTGTCGTCATCGAACGACGGCCCCTTCCCATCGCCCGTGCGGAAGGTGGGTAGCGCTACCGTATCGACGTATTCAACGCCATCCCAGGTGGGGATGGGGGTTGGCAACATGATGACCTGTCCCGGGTTCTCGATGTCCCAGCGTAGCAGCATCGCGTGATCTTCATGTTGGGTGTTGTGGCAGTGTTCCATGTAGGTCCCTGCGAATTCCCGAAACCGGATGGCGATCTCGACGCTGCTCGTGCTGTCTTCCATGCGTCCGATGCGGTAGACATCCTTGCGCGCCCACTTCTCCCATTCGGGGGGGTCTTCGCCGCCCCGCTTCAAGATGATGCCCTCCTCGAAGTGGACGTGTATGGGGTGGCTCCAGCCACCACCGGTCTCGAGCTTCCAGATCTCGACCTTTCCGAAGCCCTCGGCCGAGAGCTCCAGGCTCGGAGCGGCCGTCAATCGTCGCGGGTCCGCGGCCACCCCCGCACCGCCGTCGGTCTTGATCGTCCAGGGAGCGGAGTCGGTCGCATTCGAGCGACCAAAGTCGTAAGTCCGGTGGATCGCCACATCGAGCTCCGCCTGCGTGGGAACGCGCCGCGGGAGTAGCTTCTTCTTGCCACTGACGTAGTCGGCTGGATCGATGCTCAGATCGACGCCGTCATAGGCACGAACGCGAAACTCCATGAACTTCCCGACGCAGGGATCGCCGTCTTCCCACAGACCGTCTTCGACAACCGGGCTGTATTCGCCCGAGAGAATCTCATCCAGGGGAATCAACTGGTTCGGGCGTTTTCCGTTCTTGTGCTCGAGCATGTTGACGAAGTACAGCCGGTCACCGGGTTGGAAGTTGCTGAAGTCGACAATGATGTCGTAGCGCTCAGCGATTCCCAGGGTGGGTAGCTGTCCGATCTCTGTGCCGAGTGTCCCGTCGAAGGCGACCGCATGCTCCATGATGTTTCCGTCGTTGGCAATCATGTGGAAAGGCACCGGATTCCCTGTTTGGTCGACGAGGGCCAGCGTGAAATAGCGCGACACGGCGCCGTTCAAGATGCGGAAGCGATAGCGGCGCGCGCGAACCTCGAAGTACGGCTTGTAGAGCCAGTTCGTCAGGACCTGGTCGCCCATGAAGCCGGCGAGGTTGAAGATGTTGAACCAGAGCTGCCCGTCATCAAGCCAGGCTTTGTCGGCAAGCAGCAGGTTCACGTCGTAGTCGCGGTTGCCCCAGTCGAGGGCGGTGCCGCTGGGTAGGCGCAGGTTGACGCCGTCCTCAAGGCCTTCGTTGCCACGATCGAGGGCGCTGTAGTAGTTCAGCATCTGGGCTTTGCCCTTGTAGACATTCTGCGCCGTGAAATCGAGCATGTGGTCGTGGAACCAGTGCGTGCTCATCGTCTCGCGGTAGTCGCCTGGGATGTTGATGATCCCACCGTTCCCATCGGGCCTGCCCGCGCGCGGATCGGAGGCGTCGGTGTTCACCGTGTCATGCCCGGCCAAAATCATCGGCCAGCGGTAGTCATAGAACTGACCGGGAAAGAAGAAGGCGTTCATGAAGCCATCGCTTTCCGCCGGCGTGTGACCGTTGTGCTCGTGTGACGTGAGCGTGTGTAGCCCGAAGCCCATGTTGGCTGACGGCGAAATCGGCAGGGCATTGTAGTGACGGAACAGGATGGACTCGCCATAGCGTGCCATCACGAGCTTGGGTGGTAGCGTTCCGTCCATCATCCACGCGGCCAGGGGGTCCTGGATCGGCATGTTCGGATGAAAGCGCACCTCGAGGCCTGCCGTCGTACCCCCTCCCATTCCACCGTTCTCCCAGTACAGTCCGTCGGGGCCGAACTCGCCGAGCAGATAACCGTGCATCTGAGTTGAGTCCCGCAACCCCAGATTTGGCCGGGCGCCTGCCGAAGCCGATACGAAGCAGACCTGCGGAGGGAATTCGTCCCAGCGCTGGTGCGCCCAGCCCTCGCCGGGGGGGCGTCCCTCGGCGGGCGGAGTGTCGAGCTCGCGCCCAAGGAACTGTTCGATGCCCGCCTCCCAGGGGTTGCGGTCGATGTCGTTCGCAATCCGTGTGGGTTCGGGGAAGAGCGGCTGAGCGAGGAAGGACTCAAGCTGGCCCTCGTCCGGTACAGTGTGGGCATCCGCCGGAGCGGGGAAAGGGCTACCCTGAACGTAGGCGGTCGGCATGGGTACGGTGCCTAGCTCCTCGAAGCGCAGCATTCTCTGAGTGAATGGCTGGGCGCCGAAAAGCGGACTCGCGCTTCCACCGGTGGGGATGTCTCCGCCGCCGAGCTGGCTCTCGGGAACGCCCTCGTTGAATGCGTCCTCATCCGTGCCGGTCTCGCCTCCCTCAAAGGCACCCTCGTTGGCCGGAGGCGAACCGGCCAAAGGGTCATCTCCGCCACCGGCCATCGCCAAGGTGACTGGAATCACGATTAGGGTAACTGACAGGAAGCCCAGAGAGGTTGCGAGGGAAACGGTACGATTGGACATAACAGAATTGCTTCTTTATGGCACCTGTTCTTGTGTCGGATTGAAGAGACCACTGTAGATGCCCGTGGAGACGTGCTCTGTTACAGTTCCGTCATCGTGACATAGTAAGTTGCATTTTAGCAGCCGAAATACTGAAGTGCTCCAAGGTCTCAATCCGAGCGAGTACAGCGTGATATCGGCACCGAAATTCAGGTACATCTGAGTCTCAATTTGGGATCTCACGTGCCTCTTTTTGAGCCGCGCGTCCAGCGACTTTCGGACGGCATTCCGAGGAGTCAGTACGGAGCCAGGCTCCGAGGAGTCAGCTCGGTGCCTGGCTCCGTACCTGTGTGGCTATTTGGCGAGGGTTGGGTCACGGCTGTAGGATGGGAGACCACGCAATTGGCGCCGCCGCGCACGGGAAGTGCGAACGTCGCCAAGGTCAGAGAAGGGAACTCCCATGAACTCAGTGCGGATTCGAGTGGCGAACCACGTCTGCTGGATCGCCGTCGCCGCCGCGGCGGCCGGATGCAGCGTCGACTCCCCCGATATCCCTGCCTCGGGCACTCCGGTGCTCCGCGATCGGCCCACGACCGCGAAGGGCGCGTTCGAACGACTGGTGGCGGGAAACCAGCGTTTCGCTTCCTTCGCACCGGCGATCGCTTCGACTTCCGACCTCGAGGAGATGTTTGTCCGCAACGAAGCTGGCCAAGCGCCTTACGCGACCATTCTCACCTGCGCGGATTCCCGCCTGAGCCCATCCATGCTGTTCGACGAGTTCCTCGGTGAGCTGTTCGTCGTGCGCGAAGCCGGGAACATCGCCGTGTCCCCAACCAACCTGGGCAGCCTCGAATACGCCCACCTCGTGCTGAACACGCCGCTGCTGGTCGTCATGGGCCACCAGCACTGCGGCGCCGTTGATGCCGCATTCAAGAAGAGCGACGTGCCCGGGAATATCAAGTCGATCGTCGAAGTCATCGAGCCCGGCATCGCCGGTGCGAGCAGTCTGGACGATGCCATCGTTAGGAACGTGGGCGCCGTAATCGCCTCGATCCGAGCGAGCAGCCCGGCATTGAGCGGCGCGGCGATTGTCGGGGCCGTCTACGAGCACGGGAGCGGGAGAGTACGCTTCCTCGACCATGGTGACTTTGGAGTTTCGTCACGGTAGGCGGCTCGCTCGTGCGTTACCGAACCGGTAACGCCCTAAATAAATGACAGGAATGTGAAGCTCTGGCGTGACGCGGTGGGCAAGTGAGAGTCAGTCAATTGCCCAGAAAGTCTCTCCACAGGATCTCACAATCCCATGCATCCCCCCCAGCCTCGTACTTTTCTAGGAATCTCCCGTTGCAGCCTGATGTTCATTGCGCCAGCCTTCCTTCTCTCCGCGGTTTGTGCTGCGCAGAACATCGGTGATCCAATCGGCCGTTCAGGGCAGTGGCCTCTACTTGAGACACCCCCAGGTAATGTATTTCAAAGCACCGCGAATAACGCATACGAGCCTGCTGCAGGTTCACATACCGAGTTCCTGGCCCTTCTCGGATTAGCTCTCTTCTGGGACGAGCAGGTCTCAACAAACAACACGATGGCTTGCGCCACGTGTCACAGCCCCGAGAACGCAGGGGTAGATTCTCGGCCGGCATTTGCCGGCCCAAACAACGGCTCAGGGTCTTCGGGGGTCCTGCCCATGGACGGAGCAGGAAACTACACAGTTGGAACTCCGACGTCGCAGCAGCGACAGGTGACCCCACTTGTCGCGCCTACGATGATCGGTGCCGCTTTCGCCAGCAAGCTATTCTGGGACACGCGCGTCGGTCCTGGCTTTCCCATGGCGCTTCCGCAGTCCTCTTTGTTCATGTCCAATGCCGCGCTCGAAGCACAGTCAGTCGAGCCTCCGCTCAGCAGCATAGAGATGGCACACAGTGGCCTTGCCATTACCGGCTGGGGACAGCAGGGGAGTCCGGGGGAACTGGAGAACAAGCTCAACGCATCGAAAATGCTCGCATTGGCCACGTTGGCGACAGTGCCGCCACCGTTGCAGCCATTTGTTTCCTTGGGGCTGACTTATCAGCAGATCTTCGACTTCGTTTTCAGTATGCCGAACTCGGTATTCCCCGGTGCCTTCGGTGTGACCCGCGAGAGAATTGCAGTGGCCATCGCTGCGTATGAAAGAACCCTTGTGCCGGATCAAGCGCCGATCGACATGGGGGCCTTGACCCCGTCGAACCTGCCTGTAACGACTCCGAGCGAGCAGCGTGGTTTCAATCACCTCGCGAATTCGGGGTGCTTCAGGTGCCATTCGGATCAGCCGAATCCTCCTTTCTTTATGCTGCCCGTACTCACAGGAACAGGAGGCTTCCAGGATGCCATGGACGCCATGCTCACGGACAACCGTCGACACGGCAATATTGGCTTTCCTAGTCCTCCCGGTGCAACTGGCGTTGCTTTAGGAAGCTTTGGTGTGAAGACGCCTTCTCTCCGCAACGTGCTCCTAAGACCGCGCTGGGGCCACAACGGTTTTTTCACGGACTTCAGCACGCTGCTGTCCTTCTACAATGGAACACTACCTGGAACGAACCCAGTCTTCCCATTCACATCGGGCTCCCTGCAAGGGCAGCTAGATACGAACGAGCTTGCTGATGTCATGGCCTTCTTCCAGGCTCTGACCGACCAAAGGCTTGTTCCATCAACACCGGGGGGGCCACTGGGCTCGCCCTTCTGGCATCCGGATCTCCATTCCCAGCGGCACCCGTTCGGTTCGACAGAGTCCGCTCTGCATCCCGGGACGCCCCCTCCGGGCGGATTGACCCCGGACATCATCCTGCACGTACCCTTGGCATCGGGGAGCTCTAACTACAATGTCGGGGTTCGCGATGCGCCGCCTCTCAGCCCTCTCGGGGTCTTGGGTATCTCACCTAGCGGGCTCACGGCGATACCGACGCCGCCTCTCATGCTCAACACTGGTGGTTTGATCACGGTGAACTTTCCGTTGATTGCACCTACGAGCACCGCTACTGATGCTGCCGGTTTCGCCACCTTGCTCTTCCCACCACTGCCCCCTCTTCCAGGAGGGCTATCTGTCTCTTTGCAAACCGTGTTTATAGATCCGGTCTCGGGGCAACTAGCATGGTCGAACGCGGGCACCGTTACGGTCCAACCGTAGTCCGACGATTGACTCCACAGCGGCAAAGAGCTAGAGCCCCGGGGAGTTTCCGGGGCTCTACTTTATTGGTGAATGGGGCGTTGGTGCATGAATCGAGATGGGCGGCCTATTTCGATCTCGATCGGGCCCTGAGCCACTGAGAGGAGGCATTGCGACGCAAAACAGGTAGTTTCTTCCGGATCCCGAGGGTGAATTCCGGTGCAGAGATTACAATGTTGCATTGTGGAGACCGCCCGTTGGCCCTGATTCCGGTTCCATGCTTTCAATCCCTCGTCCTCTCTTCCTCATCCCCCTCGCCCTTTCCTCTAGCGTGCACGCCGACCTGCGCGAGGTCAGCGTTCGAGTCCGCGATTTCTCGGTGTTGCACCCCGATTTCGGGGAGAGCATGGGCATGGACACGGGGATCGTCGCCCCCATCCTCGGTACCAACGGGAAGCCCATCTACATGGGGCCACCCACGGGAACGACGACCACCTCGGGTCCCGACAACTTCGGACAGTGGTTCCACGATATTCCGGGCGTCAACGCAGCCGCCGTGAAGACCCTGGCTCTCGACAACGGCCAGGCCGGTTCCGGTGGAATGTACGAGTTCTCGAGCTCGTCGTTCTTCCCGATCGATGGGCAGCTCCTTGGGAACGAGGGGCTCGAACACAACTACCACTTCACCCTCGAGATGCGCTCGTACTTCACGTACGAGCCCGGCTCGTCGTTCACGTTCACCGGTGACGACGACCTCTTCGTCTACATCGATGGTCAGCTCGTGATGGATCTCGGCGGCGTGCACAGCGCCCTCAGCGCGACCGTCGACCTCGACATGCTGGGACTGATCCCGGGGCGTGAATACGAATTCGACCTCTTCTACGCCGGGCGCAAGACGGACCTATCGAGCTTCAAGATCGAGACCTCGATCGACCTGAACTCGGGGTGCTCCACACCGGCGTTCTGGACGAACTACGGCCAGGGGAGCCAGGGAACGAGAGGCTTCCCGACCATCCGCGCATCGGCGAATCCCGTACTGGGCACGCCGTTCGAGATCGTCATGGGCGGCGCGGACAACTTCCCGGCACACGCCTGCCTCTACTTCAGCACCGCCCCCGCCACGGTTCCGACACCCTTCGGCATCATGCTCGTCGACCCGACACAGCTGGTTTTCCTCGAGCCGGTTCTCCTCGACGCCTTCCCCAAGGAAACCTCCATGTCGTTCACCCCGAGCAGCGCTCTTTGCGGACTGCCGTTCTACGGCCAGGTGGCCCACCTGGATTCGACCAAGGGAGTGGCCATCAGCGACGGGATCTTGATCGTTCCGGGCAACTGAAGACGTCGGTTGCGCAGCCCACGCTGTCCTAGAGATGCGAGAGGTCCCAGAGCGTGACCTTCGAGCTGCTCCAGGTCGCGGCGAGTGTTTTGCCCTTCCCGACAAAGGCCAGACCGGAGACGGCCCCTTCATCCGGAGCCGGGAGGGTCACCCGGGGCGCTCCCCGCTTTAGATCCCAGACCTGGATCACACCGTCCTCATCTCCCGACGCGAGGTACTTCCCCTTGGGATCGACGGCGAGCTGCATGATGACGGAGCCCTGCTCTTGGAGCAGCGCTCCTGGGTTGCGACTAGGGGATGACGGTACGGTGCCTGGCACCGTACCGTTGGCACCGTACCGTCATCCCCAGGCGATCCGGAGGACTGGTTGCATACCCATCCCCACAAAATAGAGACTTCTTGTATCTTCGGGGAAGCGCGTCCCACCCCTAACCGGAGCCTCACCCCGTGAAAATCCTCATCGCCGCCGCTCTGTCCCTGTCCCTCGCCACCCTCTCGGTCCCCACCAGCGCCCAGGTCACCGTCACCCAATCCGGCGGCATCATCGGGGGAACCGTCAGCTTCGGAGTCCAGGGTCCCCCAAGCAGGTTCTTCATCCTGTTTCCTTCGAAAATCTTGACGTCGATTCCGATTGGGTGCGGCGTCACGCTCGACGTCGGGTTGGATCTGATCAACATCGTGCAGATCGGCCAAACGAATGGTTTGGGCAACGCCACGGTGACCGTCAACCTGCCGCTCCAGCCGGCACTCCTGGGCGTTCCCGGTCACACACAGGTCACCACGATATTGCTCACCGGCCCGTGTTTTTTCGATGAGAAATCGAACCGGGTCACCACCGTATTCGCGGATCACGGCCTCTCGGTGGGGACGTTCGGTGACAACATTAGCGCGCGACAAGGCCACACGCTTTCGATGCAGCCCGATGGCAACGCCGTGGTGATGGGTGGTGACGAACCCGACGGACTGGGGGGACTCACGGCCCTCGACACGATCGAGATCTACGACACGGACACCCAAGAGTTCTCTCTGGGACCCGTCACGCTGACACATCCGCGCAGTGTGCATACGGCGACGACCCTGGCCGACGGCCGCATCCTGCTTCTGGGCGGAGATGATGCGACAGACACGGTGCGAGACACCGGGGAGATTTACGATCCCGTTTCGGGAACCATCACAGCCATCACTCCGATGTCGTCGCCCCGCACCCAGCATACGGCGACCTTGCTGGCGGACGGCCGTGTGTTCGTGGCCGGGGGCTCCTCCTTGTTCGACCTGGACGACCTTCTCGGTTCGCTGGCTCAAGCCACGAAGAGCACGGAGATCTATGATCCGGTGAGCGACACCTGGACCAATGGACCGAACCTCCCCATCAGCGAGGATGGGGTGATCGGGCATTCCGCCTCCCTGCTCGCCAACGGTCAGGTCTTGATTACCGGCGGGGTGCTCATCGCCGTCGTATTCGGCTTACCGATCCCTTCGTTCGCGGCCGACGTCCACCGCTACGATCCTTCATCGAACCTCTACGCCACAACCCCATCGCTCAGCGTTGCGCGCGTCTACCACGGCCAGGTGACGCTTCCCGACGGGCGCGTCCTGATCGCCGGCGGTGCGAACGGTGATTTCATCGCGATGACCTTCTCCGCGCTGGCCAACTGCGATATCTACGACCCGAACACGAACACCTGGACCGCAGCCGCCCCCCTCGCTCATCCGCGTGCGTACCCCAACTTGTTCGACACGGGCTCCCAGGTCGCCATAGTCGGCGGCATCTCTGCGGTCGACATCGCCAACGGGTCGGGTACGCCCGAACAGATCGTCGAGCTGGCTCCGTACGCCGCCACCGGATGGACGGATTCCGGAACGATGTTGCTGCCCCGCCAAGTTGCACGGGTCGTGCCGATCGAGAATGGCGCCCGCTTTCTCATCGTAAGCACGGGTGACAACGGCCTGCCCGCCGTCGATCGCACGGCCGAGATGTTCGTCCCCTGAACAACAGGCGCGTTACCGAGCCAGGTTTGTCGCCGCACACCCCGTAGGCCTGTGATGCATCGTGGCGCCGCAAAGCTCACGCCCCAGTCCGATGTAGAGGACGTCATGCTCAGCCATGGCCCGAGCCCGTGCAGTCCACTTACCCGGCCGACAGGCGTTGGTGCGTGAATCCGAATGAAGCGCCAGATCCCTGTGAGGATTGGTGCTCCAACGGGGTCTTTTTGATCCCTCCCCACCCATACACCGCACACAGACCTCCCCCACCCGGCCACTCCAGCGAGAGCCGTTCTCCACTCCCCACTTCCGGTCTATACCCCGAAATCCAGAACCGGCGGAGCGCGCGACGTTCCGCCAGCGGCCGTGTATCCCAAAGCCGCACTCTTCGGTCGCCCGAGACCGAGGTCGATAAGACTCCCGTCGGGGCTGAAAAAACATTCCGTTGGGCGAAACGTGGCGTAGGTCGGTTGTACCTAGCGGGTGGTAAGAGCCTCCTCGCCTCCTCAGGGGGGCATCCAAGAAAGTCCATCCAATGCACGAGCGGTACTATCGATCCCTTCTCCGGCGAATTGCGGTTGTCGGGCTTCTCACGTGTGGGTTGTGGGGGCAGCAAGTCAGTCCCACGGGTGCGCCGTCGGTTCAGGTGAGCGCGAATGCGCCGGCTGTGGATGAGAGGGAGAAGCTCATTCAGCGGATTGGGCGGGATCTCGTCGGGTTCGGTGAGCAGCTTGTGGCGGGTGGGGGCTTCGGGTATTCCATCGCACCGCTTGGTGATTTCGATGGAGACGGTGTGCCGGACATAGCCGTCGTTGCGCCGGAGGAAGCTCCTGGTGGTGTTCTGTACCTGCTCTTCTTGCGGCCCGGTGGCAAGGTGAAGGACTATCGCCGCATCTCGGCCACCGAAGGTGGCTTCGGCGGAGACCTTGCGGCATGTAGCTGCGGTTTTCTCTTCGTGGATTGCGCCGGGGATATCAACGGGGACGGAGTCGTCGACCTGGTTGTCGGTGCACCCATGGATCCCAGCGGAGGGACACTGTGGATTCTCTTCCTTGATGCCAATGGAGAAGTCCTAACGCAGCAGCGCATAGCGAATGGCCAAGGCGGGCTTCCTCCCGGAACCCTTGAGCCGGACACGCTCGTGTCGTCCTATTTCGGGTGGTCTGTGGCGGGGGTCGGGGACTTTGATGGGGATGGAACGCCGGACATCGTGACGGGCGCACCTGGACATCCCCAAGGTGGATTCGTTGGTGTGGGTGCCATCTTTCTCCTGTTCATGAATCCAGACGGCACGGTGCGGGAGCATCGCGTTCTGTATTCGAACGACACGCCGGACTTCAGTTTCTTCTTCGGCATGTCCGTCGCACAGCTCGGGGACCTGGATGGCAACGGGGTCGTCGACCTCGCGACGTCCTTCAGGTATTCGCCGAACTTCGAGACCGAACAGGAGGATGTGATGATCCTCTTCATGCAACCCGATGGATCGATCGGAACGACTAGCACGATCGATAGTGTCTCCTTGGGGATCGTGACCTGCTGCTGGTGGAGCATGGGCTTCGGACGTGGCCTGGCCAGCATCGACGATCTGGATGGAGATGGTCTACGTGACTTGATCGTCGGCAAACCCGCCGGAGACTTCTTTGGAGATGGCGTTCCCTGGGGCACGCCCTCGGCTTTTATCTTCAATCTGTCTGCCGATGGCTCGATCCACGGAATCATGGAGATCGCAGATCAGACACCGTATTCGGAGCTCTTCCTGCAAGAGCTTTCCAGTTTCGGCTGGGCCGTAGTCAGCCCCGGCGATCTAGATGGGGACGGCCGTGCTGATCTGGTTGTCGGGGCTCCGAATACGAGCTACGACGATGGGATGACCGAGCAGTTGTTCGGCGAGCTAACCGTCCTCTTCCATCTCCCCGACTGAAAGCGTGCTGGTTCGATGCGCCCGGGGCTGACCCTCAACCATCCTGGCGCCAGAGGAAGATGCGGTCGGCGAGCTCGTCGATGCCGGCCAGATCGACGTCGCCGTCGTTGTCGAAATCCAGGAACAGCATGCAGCTCCCCGTACTGATCGCGGGCAGCGGGGTCGGGTTCCCGAAGTTCCCCAGGCCATCGTTGAAGAAGAGGGAGAAGTTGCCTCCCGAGAAGCTGCTGCCCGCCAGATCCAGATCCCCGTCCCCGTCCAGGTCACCCAGGTCCACGGCGATCGGAAAGGAGCCCACTCCGTAGCTCGTGGTGGAGACGAAGTCGCCGCTTCCGTTGTTGCGCGCCACCGCGACCGCCGACGCCCCGGAGAGGGCCACCGCGCAGTCGTCGTCCCCGTCACCGTCCACGTCCCCGGCCACGACCATCCATGGGTTGGCTCCCACGACGATCCCCGACCCGAAGGTGAAGGTGCCGTCCCCGTTGGAGATCAGGGAACGGACGCGGTCATTGGTCTGCCCCACCACGATGAGATCCTGACGTCCGTCCGCGTCCACGTCCGCCATGGTGATGTTGATCTCCCCGGCCACCCCACCCGGCACCGACACCTCGCTCGCGAACACACCCGCCCCGTCGTTCAGGAACATGGAGACGTCGCTCTCGAGCCGATTGGCCGTGAACACGTCCAGATCGCCGTCACCGTCACAGTCGATGATCGTGAGGCCCCGCGGGTCGTTGCCGGTGGCATATCGCACCTGGGGCTGGAAGGTGCCGTCGCCGTTGCCGCGCAGGAACGACATGTCATCGTCGAGGATGTTGGAGACGGCGAAGTCGATGTCCCCATCACCGTCCATGTCGCCGCCCTCGTTCGCACTGCAATGCAGGCCGGCCGCGTAACGCGTGTCCGCTCCATAGACCCCGTTCCCCTGGTTGAGAAAGACCGAGACGTCGGAGGTGTCCTCGTTGGGGATGCACATGTCCAGGTTCCCGTCGTCGTTCAGGTCGCCCGCATAGGCACCGTAGGGTGTTTCTCCGGGGATCAGGGTGCCGACGTGCGTGAACGTGATCGTGCTGACCCGGGAGTCCGCGCGGAAGCTCGTCGTCACCGGCCTCTGCAGGGGCCGGAGGAGGGTGCTCCCGATTCCCGGGGAGATACGGATCGTGACCTGCTCTCCCGCGGAGAAGGACTGATCCGGTGTGAACCACAGGACCGTGTCGTTGCGGAGGAACTCGAGCTGTCCCGTGTGGACCCCGCTCCAGCGCCCGAAGACTTCGAAGTTCCCCGCCGCGAGGCTCCCGGGGTCGAGGGGCCCGTTGAAGCGAATGCGGATCGGGGTCGTCCGCGGGATGTTCAGGGCATTCGGGCTCGGGTGCACCGAGACCACACGCAGCCTCTCCGGGCGTGAGATCCGCGCACCCTGGGCCGACGCGCAGACGGTCAGCCAGGTGCCGAGGAGGAGTGCGAGGACCGTCCGGTTCGTAGGGAGTCTCATTCCCACATGGTAGCGGTCTTTCCGGAAAGACAGGGCCCTTACCGGCGTCCACCGGACCCCCCTCTGGGGATAGATGCTCCAAAGGGGTCTTCTTGATCCCCTCCCCACCCGCGCTGCCGCTGAAGCTGCCCGCCCCACGGCCAACAACCCTCCCCTCGCGTGCCTTCTGGGGGGCGTTGTTGCACAGCTCAAGATTGGGCCATACTTCCCCCACCATCCCCGGTTTCAGGTCCTGATCGCCTTCGATACAGGCCGACCGAGATCGAACATGGTGTTCAGAACGTTGCAGGCGATCAACACCTCAGCTCTCCGCGACTTCGGATGACGAGCACGAAGCCGATCACCGATGATCGACTTGTAGCGAAAGAAGGCGTTCTCAACGGTCCCCTGGCGATGGTAGCCCGACACCCTCTTCCACTCTCGCCTCCCGAGCTTCTCCACTTTCCGAATCGTCCGGTCACGAGGCTTCGCTCGATGCCTTCGACCCGCTGGAGCGGATTTCGAGGGCTTTCGTGAGCAGCGAGGCGGGTCGTGGCGCTGAGTCTCCTACTGGTTGCCGAGGGTCAGGTCGACGGCGTTCGTCAGCGTGAGGACTCCGGAGCTCAGGATCGCACCCTGGGTCGAGAACTGACGGCCCAGCAGACTCGCGTCCCCGGGGATCGCGATCGAGTGGAACCCGGTCGCGACGAAGAACGGCAGGAAGGGGGGCTGGATGAGGAGCTCACCGCTCGGGAGAAACGTGCCCGAGCTGGGACCGTTCAGGGTCGGGATGATCACCGTGATCGAAGAGGGCGGAGCGGTGATCAGGGCCTGGTAGTTGCTCCCGATGACGGGGGTGTTGATGGGGAAGTAGCTCGAGGGGTTCGAGCCCGAGCCGTTGCGGATCTGGGCCAGGGCCGTGAGGCTAAGGGAGAGCACGTAGGCGGCGCCCGAGTTCGTACCGCCGAGATCGGAACCCGTGGCCCCGACGATCAGGTCGTCCTTCCCGTCCCCAGTCACGTCTTCCACGCCGGAGAGCGTGCCACCGAGCGAGTCCCCGGCCGCGGTGCCGTCAAAGCTGAGCAGGGTCGAGCCGTCCATTCCCGAGAAGACATACGCGCGACCGGACTGACTGCCCTGGGGTAACGCACGGATGGCGCCCACGCCGATGTCGGCGCGGCCGTCGCCGTCAACATCACCTGCCCCGGTCACCGCGTTCCCGAATTGGTCGCCGGGATTCTCGCCCAGGAACTCGTAGATCAAGGCACCTGTGGCACCCGAGAAGACCATCGCCGCACCGGCCGATGAGCCATTGCCGTCGTCGCCCGATGCACCGGCGGCGATGTCGGGAACGCCGTCGCCGTCCACGTCACCGGCCCCTGCGACACGCGATCCGAGGTGATCCTGTGCGTCGTTTCCCCAGAAGATGTAAATGGGATTGCCTGTCGCCCCGGAGTAGACACCGGCCATGCCCTGGGCCAGGAGCGTTCCGGTTCCCCACCACGCTCCGACGACGATGTCACCGACCATGTCCCCGTCCACGTCCCCGGTCCCGTCCACGGAGTAGCCGAACTGGTCACCGGCGGAGTTGCCCGAGATGTGGTGGATGAGGCTGCCGTCGAAACCGGACAGGATCTTGACGTATCCGCTTCCGTTGCTGAGCCACTGGACAGCGCCCGCGGCAATGTCCCCGTGGCCGTCACCGTTGACATCGCCGATGCCGCACACGCGGATTCCGAAGAAATCGTCGTCGTTGTCACCCACGAAGGTATGGAGAACAGAGCCGTCCGAACCGGAGTGGAGTTGTGCGTAGCCCTTCCATTGGCCGTTCACATGGGCGAAGGGCGCGCCGACGATCAAGTCGGGGATGCCATCCCCGTTGCAGTCACCGGCGTTGTCGATCGATGTTCCGAACACGTCACCGGTCACGTTCCCATCGATCTGCCGGATCAGGGATCCATCACTTCCCGAGTGGATGCGCACGTAGCCCGGGCCAACGGCGGGGACGCCGTCCTGGATGGCGCCCACGGCGACGTCGGGAACTCCATCCCCGTCGATATCGCCGCAGCCCGAGACGCCCAGTCCGAGCTTGTCACCGCCCATGTTGCCCACAAGGGTGTGCACGACGGCCTGCGCTTCGCCCCGGGACGCCAGAGCGGCCACGATCACGAGCAGCAGGACGGTCCGGGCAAGCTCACGGGGGCACCGGCTTGTGAGACTGAAGAAGGGTGTCTGGCTCATGGATGAGATTCTCTCACACCGAAGAGTTTCCTGGAGCGACTATGTGCACTGATCCCGTATCCGCGTACACACCTGATCACCCATCACGGAGTCCTCGCTTCGGCCTCGAGCTGGCGAGACAAAGTGGTCCCTGCTCCCACCCACGACCTCCGCACTCGAAGAGGCTCGCCGAAACCGTTGAGTCAGGACCGGAGACTGCGCTGGGCGGAGTTGATGAAGCGCCCAGTCGATGTGGCGGTTTGGAGCTCTTGCGTTGCGAGTGTGGTGAACTCCACGCTCCTCATCTAAATACGTGTTTCCGTACCCTACGCGGTGGTCGCTAATGCGTGGGGGCCAAGCGTGTTACCCAATCCTCCCTTTCGCTCTAGACTTGGGACTCCTGTCTCTCCCTTCCGAAAGCCTTCCATGCTGACCACATTCCTTTCCATGGCCTGCCTCTTGGCTGCGCATGTTCCGGGCCCGAGTGCGCTTGGATCCCACACCTGGGTCATCCATGAACTCTACAGCAATGCCAGCGGCACCATTCAATTCGTCGAGCTGAAGGAGACGGGCGGAAGCCCGGACGAGATCCATCTCGGTGGGAAGTCGGTGACGGCCCTTGCGACGGGGATGAGTTTCACCTTCCCCGCCGACCTCCCCCCGGGGAGCAGCGCGAACAAGCACATCTTGCTCGGGACGGCGGCCCTTGCGGCGCTCCTTGGAGCGCCGCCGCTCGATCACATCATCCCCCAGGGCTTTTTTGCTGTGAACGGAGACACGCTGCAGTTTCATATCTACGCCACTTCCGTCTTGAGCTTCGGCGCGGGTCAGCTCCCCCTTGACGGCGCTTGCTCGCTATCGCAGTCCTTGGTGACCGGGCTGAACTCACCGAGGAACTTTGCAGGAATCAACGGGTATGTGGACCTCAGCACGCCCGTGTCGGCGACCGTTTATGATGGCACCACCCCCGGATCCATCATCAACCCCGACCGTTTGGCGGCGACGCCGGTCCACCTGGCCGGCATCTGGAGCGCCACGGTCACGCCGCAAGCCAACCGCACGGGCAGCATATTGGCTGCCGCCGTTATTCTTGTCCAAACCGGAGGGGCACCGGGCAGTACGGTCATCCTGGATCTGGCGCCGTTCACCATTGGCTCGGGCAGCGCTCCGCCATCCCAGCTGCTGGTGACAGGCCAGCTGCTTACCTTCGGCGTCACGAGCTTGAACGGCCCCGGCAATCCATCGAACCCCTTTCAGGCCCTCGTCCCACCCAACTGCTCCCTGATGTCACTCCCATGGTTCTCGCGGGCGATCGTTTTGGGTAACGTGACGACCATCGACCCACCCGGTGATCTCGACCCGATGTTCACCAACGGCGTCACTGGCCTGGTCGGGACGAATTGATTGCGATGCGGCAGAGAATTGGGTAACCAGCTCATTGATCCTGGTGGAGCGAATGAGGCAGGCGAGATCGTCTGCCGCGAGCGATCGAATCGCTCTGCTACCGGAATCGACGACTGGGGTGCTGGACCGAAGCATGCGAGGACCTCGACTTCGAAAAACGACACAAGCCATCGAATGGGTTGGCTAGCCGGGGTGTAGGTGAGGGGAGGATGAACGTGACTCCGAACGACGAAACGAAGAGCAGTCTCATGGTCGATACAGCTACATTCCTGAATCGAGTGATCGCAGCGCGGACGGCAGCCTGGCTCGTCTTCTCGATCGCGGTGGGGAATCAGATACTCACCTACCTGATCTACTTGGGGATGCACGGCGGTTTTTGGGACGACCTGATCGACTCGGGGCTCTACGGCGAAATCTCTCGCGACGAGCTGACACGGCTGACTCTGTACTACGTCGCAGCGTTGAAGCTCATGAGTGTCGCGATCTTCATGGGTGCCCTGTTCCTGACTCTGTGGGTCCGAGGTCTCCGTCGGAACGCGGCCTAGGCCGGCCCATCTCGATTCATGCACCAACGCCAGCGTGAACCCGGCTACCGCCTCCCGGGCACGATGAAATCTCCGACGGCATCGAGGATGTTGTCCCCCGTCACGTCGACGAGAATCTCGGGTTTGAGCAGCAGGGAAGTGTGGCTCTCGTCCCAGTCGAAAACGGCGTGTTGGGGAAAACGCAGTATGTCACGTGCGAAGAGGCTGGTGGCGGGACCGAAGAGGAGCTCGAACTTTCCGTCGCCCGAGACGTCGGCAACAAAGACCCTCGGCTTCCAGGCGAGCGGGTCGTCGATCTTCAACTCCCGTAACCGGAACCGTGGGAAGCCGTGACTGCCGAGGTTTCGAAGCCCGATGATCTTCGTATCGTCCGAAGAGAATTTCTTTTTCCTGTAGACGTGGACAATGTCGATCCAACCGTCTTTATTAAAGTCGACAACGGCGATCTGGCCTTTCGCATAGAATCGGTTGAACGCATTGGAGACGATCTCCGGCTCGTCCATTTCCCCCGTTTCGGTTCCGACGCCGATCCACAGTTTGACCCTATCAGTGCGCAGTAGATAATCGAGTCGGCCATCGTTGTTGAAGTCGGCCAATTGAAGCAGGCCGTGGTCGGGAAGCTCTCGCCCGAGGGTGAAAGAGCCGTCCCCGTCGTTGTACCAGAGCTGACTCGCGGGGACGTAGACGTCGGGCTCCCCGACAACGAAGAGATCGTTGTCACCATCCCCATCGAGATCCGTGACGTGAAACTCCTGCCCCGGGTCTTCCGTGGCGAACTGAACGATACTCGCGGGACCGGCGCTGCCTGCATCACGGAAGGAACCGTCGCCGAGGTTCGCCAAGAAGCGAACCGACAAGGTCTCCTGGCCTTGTCGATGCTTGACGAGCATGTCGGGTGCACCGTCGCCGTTGAAATCTCCAACGATCGCCGGCCCGTCGAAGGCGGTGCCTTCGGGAGCGGTTTCGACGTCGGGAATACGCGGGGTCATGTTTCCCTCGCCGTCGTTCTCGAGGACAAAGTTCAAGTCCAGTTCGAGATCGACGTCGCCATCTCCGTCGTAGTCGACGGCCCGCTCGCGGTCGACGCGAGTGGGAGCGCGGCTTGGGCGGAGAGGCTGGAATTCGCCCGGATTGAAACGCACGAGCGTTCCCGCAACGAGATCCACGTCTCCGTCGGCATCCATGTCCCCCGCTCCTGCGAGATGGCGTGCTCCCATGCCCGGCAAGGTGAACGATTCGGCGAAAACGCCTCCTCCCTCATTGCGAGCGATGTGAAACGTCGAGGGAAACTCGTTGTTCGGCCAACGCGACCCGCTACCACAACACACTCCGTCGAGGTCGCCGTCGCCGTCGATGTCAGCGAGGTCGGTCGCCGGGCCTCCGACGGGGCTGTGATCGAGCACGAACTGCCCGGGCGAGGCTTGCACGAGACGCACGTAGCCGGAGCTCTCCTCGGGAGCGAAGAGCACGATATCGACGAGTCCGTTCCCGGTAACGTCGCCGGACACAGCATGGTGCTGCGCCAGGTCGTGGGACACCGAGAAGGCGTTCGCGGGGAGCCACGGCCCCTGCGGACCTCCACGAGCGATGAGCGAGATCGACTCTGAGGTAACGTGAACGAGGTCGTCGTAGCCATCCGCGGTCGCGTCGAAGGCGAATATCGAATCTCCGCTCTGCGCTTCGACCGACCGCTGAAAGACCGGCAGGTGAAAGGCCGTTCCGACGGAGAAGATCCGCGCGCCGCCCTCTTGCAGCACGGCAAACTCGATGTCGCTATCGTCGTCGAATTGACCCGTTGCGACACCGAGGATCGGACCGCTACTCAGGTTCAAGCCATGCTCGTCATAGTCGCCGTCTCTGCTCAGAAAGGCTCTCATGAGGCGATTGTTCACCAGGAGGAAATCACCGTGTCCATCCGCGTTGAAGTCGTCGCTGACGATCCGTGATTCGCTGCTAAAGAAGGGCGGGTTCGTTTGGTGGCGGAAGTAGGACCATGCGCCCTCTGTTAGGAATCCTCTCCCATCGTTCTCGTACAACTGCAGCTTGAGTATGCGCCCTCCGGGTTCCGTCGCCGCGCCAAGGGCGTCAAGATCACCGTCTGCGTCGAAGTCGACCAGCCCGATGTAGGGCAGATCGTTGCGTCCCATCATGACGACCCCGGTTTCGAAGCCGCTTTGCTCTTCCGCTCTCTCCGAGGGCATACGATCAAACGGAAGGAACGCTGGCGTGGTAACGGCGCGCCCTTCCAACAAGGAGTCGACGGGGCGGAGTCGTAGCCGCACGCACTGGGTCTCCACGCCATCCACCTCGTGATTCCAGTGATAGGCGTATCCGGGCTCGCCCTTGGTCGGAAGCTCGAAGTAGCGCTCCTGTTCACCCCAATGCGTCGCCGCTCGCCAACCGAGATCGGGGCAATCGTCGATGACGTCGTACTCGGCGAGCACACTGACTTCATCCTGAGAAGAATCGGAAAGCGTGAACAACACCGCGACCTGCCCGATGCCGAGCGTATCCACGCCGTCGACCAGGAGCCGCGGCGGATCGTTGCCGACGTTCATGTCGTTGAGACGCGCTTCGAGATCCTCCGCTCCTTCCACACGGGCGATGAGCGTCACGCCGCTGCGAAGCCCGCTCTCGCCGTCCCAGAGTTCCTCGGCACGGAAATCCCACGCGAGCGAATGCTCCCTTCCCTCCAGCGACGCCTCGAGCTCGAGCGGATTGGCTTGCAAGCCTTGCAGGAGCCTGGGCAGACCACCTTCCACTTGGTAGTGGAACCCAATCTTCATGGGAGCGGAATCCCCGCCCAGGACGATGCCGATCCTCGTGGCCCCAGGGTTGCGCGGCGCGTCGATGCGCAGCCCCCCGATCGAGGCCGGCACGGTGACAACGCCATCGCCGGACGAGCCGCTGCACGCCGTGCAGGCGATCAGAGTGAAAAGAGAAAGGGGAAGGGAGTATCTCTGCGAGTGAGAAAGCATGAAGAGTACCTCGAGGAGGCCGGGCCGCGCCTCTGTGATGGAGTGGCCACCCATTATCTGGACGCGAAAACAATCCAAGAAAAGTACATCCTGGAGTTTTCGCGACGAGTTCTCGTCACCAATCCAAGATCGTCATCCGCACCCACGGGCCCCGCACACCCTGGATAGAGCATCTCCTCGACCCCGGTCAGTCCTGCTCATCTCATTCTTGGGTCCTGCTCCTAGGCGGCGTCGGAATCTTGATCGTCTTCGCAGACCGCGCACGACAAGGCCCGCTTCATCGCGAGCCGTCTCTTCCTGGCGGCCTTCCGCCCAGGCTCCAACTCGTCTGGAACGCCATCCCCCCTACCAAAGTACATCTCGCCCGACGTCTGGCCTCGGAACGCGGAATGAAGGAGTTGCTCGTTGTGCTCCTTCACGTAGAAAGTGACGAGCCTCTGCACAGTCGCGACGCTGTCGAGAGTGTTCAAACACAACCACTGATGCTTCAAAGTTCGCCAGCATGTCTCGATCATGGAATTCGATAAACGTAGCTCGGTGGTTTGGCATTAGTACCTGCCCTGGAGGGCGTGCGTTTGGACAGGTGCGTGAGGAGGGTCGTCCAGTGCTCCAGCAGGGGGTCATCGCCTCCGTGGTGGGGAGGGGGCCCTAAGACCTGAGCTTGGAAATCCTGTCCCCTTGCGGGAGCGCGGGGTAAGTGATTTAATATCGTCATCGTGGAGCGGGCGTCACCCTCGCTCTACTTCCTAAAACGGGGACAGCCTCGAAGGGAGCATGCCCCGGTCGATGGTCGGGGTCGTTTAGCGATGGAAGAAACAGGTCCGCGGTCTCAAGACGTGCTGCGCCTGCAGCAAGCGATTGTCGATCGCATCGCTCGACAGGAGAGCCTCGGCTCCATTCTCGACGACCTCTGTCGTCTCGTCGAAGGGGTTCTCCCCGGCGGCTTCTGCAGCATCTTGCGGCTCGATCCTGAGAGCGGAGAGCTGTTCGTGCGTGCTGCTCCCAGCTTGTCGCAGGACCTCAAGGCCGAGCTGGACCGCCTCGTTCCAAGCGCCCTGACCTCCGGATGTGCTACCGCATTTACCACGGGCGAGATGGTCATCGTCAAAGACGCCCAGGCCGCCGAACAGGGGGAAATGTGTGAAACCGCCCGGCGCTTCGGGATCCGTAGCTGCTGGTCGATCCCGATCCGTGCGGGGAAGTCCGAGATCGTCGGGACCTTTGCCCTGTCGACCCGAGTTCCGAGAGCACCGACGGCCAATGAGATTCTCCTTCTGGAAGCCGCCGCTCACCTTGGCGCGATCGCCATGGTGCACAGCGATGCCAAGGCCGAGCTGCTTCGTCAAAAGGACTTGTTTCGGGCCATCCTCGATGGGATCGAAGACCCCATCTTCGTCAAGGACAAGAACCTCCGGTACATGCTGGCCAATGCCGCTTTTGAGCGCACACCGGATCCCCTCCCGCGGAAGGAGCGGGTCGTCGAGCTGCGGCCGGCCGAGGGGGTCGTCGATTCACAAGTAGACGTCATCGGCCTCGACGATCACGATCTGTATCCCGCCGGACTGGCCGCACGCCTGCACAAGGCCGATAGCGAGATCCTGGCTACGGGGCGAAGCCGTCACTACGAAGAGACCATTGACAACCAGCCCCGTGACAAGCGAACCTTCCTGATCCGCAAGAGCCCCTTACAAGTCAACGAGGGTAAGCCCAGCGGAATCATCGGTATCGCACGGGACATAACCGATCTGCGTAAGGCTGAAGAGGCTGTTCGCCAGAGCCAGAAGCTCGAAAGCCTGGGTGTGCTCACCGGCGGCATCGCACACGACTTCAACAACATCCTGACGGCGATTCTAGGCAACGCCGACTACGCCCTGTCGGAACCCAAGATCGATCCTGTTGCCAAGAGCAGTCTCGAAGTGATCCGGCGTGCCGCGCGGCGTGCCGCCGAACTGACCCACCAGATGCTCGCTTACGCCGGGAAAGCGGATACGGACAAGCGCCTTGTCTACCTGCCCGAACTCCTGGAAGAAGTGCTCGAGTTGCTCCACAGCTCGATGTCCAAGCAGGCCGAGCTGACGACGGTGATCGACGATGAACTCCCCGGTGTTTGTGCGGACGCGGCACAGATCCGCCAACTGATGATGAACCTCGTCACGAACGCCTCCGAGGCGCTCAACGGGAACCCAGGAACGGTTCGTATTGGGATGAAAGTGCTCGAGCTTCCCCTGTCCAATGCACAAAACCTCGCGCCGGGCCGCTACGTTCAGTTGTCTGTGCAGGATGACGGGCAAGGCATGGACGTCGAAACGCGCTCCAAGATCTTCGACCCCTTCTTCACGACGAAATTCAGTGGCCGCGGCCTGGGACTCGCCGCCGTCCAGGGAATCGTCCGTGGGCACCAAGGCATTATCGAGGTCGAGAGCGAGATCGACCAGGGTACGACGTTTACCATTCTCCTTCCCGGTTCCAGGGGCAAGGCGGTCAAGGGGGATCCGGAGGAACGAAGACCGAACTGGTCGGGGTGCGGAACGGTTCTGGTCGTCGAAGACGAGCTTGCGATCTTGAGCCTGGACGAGAGAGTCCTCGTCGGTGCAGGTTTCAAGGTCTTGAAGGCCGAGGACGGGAGGCACGGCCTCGAGATCTTCGAGGCAGAGCACCGGCAGGTCGATCTCGTTCTTCTCGACTGGACGACCTCCCACATGTCGGGCCGGGAGGTCGTGAACGGGATGCGTGCACTCCGACCCGACGTACGCGTGGTGCTCACCAGCGGCTATCCCGAGGCCGATACGGTCCACACCTTCGAGCCGGGTGAGATCGCCGGGTTCCTCAAGAAGCCCTACACCCCCGGCAAGCTCCTGAGCACTGTACGGGCGGCCCTGGAAGTGCACGTCTGACCGAGCTCACCCCAGAAGGGTCCAGGCGCTCAACATTACGGTCGCTGCCGGAAACAGAATCCTGGCGAAGCCGTCGATTCGCAGTGCGAGCTCGACCCGTTCCCTACGCGCTAACGTTCCGGTAATCACAGCCTCGATGAGCGTTGCGAAAACGAGCAAGGTGGCTGCAAGAATGAACTTGTCCATCCGGGTGAGGTAGTTGACGGCAGGGAGAGAGCCGCCAACCATGAACCGATATGCAATCAAGGTCAGCATCGAGGTCACGGAGACGCTGATTTGGGAGCCCATTTCCCGCGGATCGACCCAGAAAACGATCCAGCTCATGCAGACGATGAGGAACAGAGGTAGCAGGAACTTGAGAGCGTAGAATTCCGCGTAGCGCTCCGCGGTAAAGCTGAACACGAAGGAAGAGCGTGTCTCATCTCCGCCCAGAGGCGCATAGACGGAGGGCTCTGCCGTCCAGCTGAGAATCGACCAGTCGGGCAACGCGAACTCTCGCGACAGCCCGGACGGCAGGTCTTCGTCCTGGACAACCTGAATGTTGCCCGAGTTGCTGTTTGCGGAGGCCAGGACGAGGGGAATGGAAAATTTCTGCGAGTCGAACGGGAAGTCATGCAGGTGAAGTTTCTGCGAGAAATTGCCCCAGACCCGCTGTCGATAGCTGACCTCACCTTCCGGTGTTACAAGAAGTCGTTCGGGAAAGGTCCGGATGGCTCTCTGCTGGTTCACGAGCTGAATGCTCGGCGCCCACGCCTCGTCCAGCCTCATCCAACGGTCTCCGGGCCCCTCGTGTTTCAGGCGCTCATCACGCCAAGAGACCATGTAGTAGAGGTTCGCGGTGAATACCTGCTTGTGGCTCGAGATCTCCTCGACGTCGAGCAAGACCACGCGCGCCTTGAGGACAGTCGGGCCCTCCTCGATGCCAGGTCGAGAAATTTCCTGTGCACCCACGATGGAGCTGATGCCCGTGAGGACGGACAGGAAGATCTGAAGAGCGATGGAGCGCGCTGGGAAGCGACAGGGACTCATGACTACGGACCTGATTCGAGGGGCGGGCATTCGGGATTCGACCGGCCTGCTTCGATCGGTGCGACGAGCATGCATCTCGAAGAAGCAGCATGAAGAAGGCCTGGCCTGGGCCAGAATCGTAGCGGTATGAGGCACTTCCCGCAGACTGAATTTGTTTTTGCCCAATTGGCCGCTGGAGCCTTGGTTCGATAAGCGTTGAGTACGGAGCCAGGCTCCGTGTGCCAAGCGACAGGGCGCTGGCTAGGGAGCGCCAAGGGGGGGGTACTTGGGGCCGCGAAATAGCGTGTTGGCGGCCTTGCGCAAAATGCGTCGAGGCCGTCCTCCATAGACCGACCACTCCAACATCTGTGTATAGCGCAGATTCATCTGCTGGACGGCCGCAATGAGATCGTCCTGGCGCTCGAAGCCAGCTTTCACTGGGCGCCCCTTGTCCAGGACCTCTTCATAGACGTCCTCGATGAGCTTCAAGTGAGAGGCGAGGTCGCTGTATTGGTGAGCCGCTTGCTTGCAGTTCTCCACACGCCCCTCCGGCACCAGGATGCCCGGCCGGGAGACGTCCTGCGTCACTACGCCGACGTTTCCAAGGCTCGTCGGATCCTCGGCTTCGAGGCAGAGATCGGTATCGAGCAGGGCTTGAAGCGCTACGTGGACTGGTTCCGTGCCGAGGGCGTCAAGCGCAGCGGCGAACTGCACGGCGCCGATCGTCCAAACTGGTAAAAGAACTGGCGAAGTCGCCGAGGCGGCAAGCATCGCGTTGGCGAAGCTCAACGGCTAGCGGCGGTAGATTCATCGAAGACCACTTCGCCAGGCCTCGTGAGGATGAACGGGGCTGAAGACACCCCTTTGGAGGTTGACGGGCGGCACCGGGCATGGACAAACGCGTACTGACACGCTGAAAAGGAAGAATGGCCGTAGAATTACCTCCCTCCACCCGGACAAGGAGTGTGAAAGCATGTTCCCTACGCTCACGCGCCTCTGCTACGCCGCCTTGGCCCTGCTCGCCTTTTCCATCAACGGACTCGCTGCGCAGACGACGATCTTTCTGGACGACGACGCACCGGGAGATCCCCTACCCGGGGATCCGACGGTCAGTGATCCGCTCGAGGATGGTTCTCTCGCCCATCCGTTTGACGCGCTCGGCGAGGCCGTCGATGTCGCGCAGGCGGGAGACATACTCTTGCTGGAGGATGGGATCTATCGCGGCCCCGGCAACCGCGGAGTCGGACTGTCCGCAACGATCACCATTCGTTCCCGCAACGCAAACTCGAACTGCATCATCGATTGCGAAGGGACGTCCAACGCTTCGGGATGGTCGGCAGCGGCTCCTATACGCTGAGCGGGCTTCGAATCGTCAACGGTTCGAATTTTTCCGGAGGAGAGGCCTACGGGGTGTGCGGCGACAAACCTGGTTCGGTAACGTCATTCACCTCCCGTCACCCTGAACAGGAAAGACGAGATGAGCAGCAAGCGGAATGCCTGCCAGAACGTGATCGTGTTGAGGTTGAACACCTGTGGCATGGTGATATTCCAGAGCCACTGGAACAGTGCGATCAACAGCGGTATGAGAATCAAGCAAGCGAGGATGATGAGTCCTATCCCCGTGCCCCCCATGTTTTGTATCGTCGCGAGCATTGGTCGTCTCCTGTGAATTGTGGTTGCAGTAGCAACTGACGAGGAATGGTTGAGAGCTGGCGCCCTCATGTGAGAGACTAGTTTAGTTGATGGGGGTGCTTGGACCCGCGGCTATCTGCAGTCCCGTCATCTAGCTACAACCAGCTCAGGCCTACGGGGTGTGCGGCGACAAACCTGGTTCGGTAACTGAGAAAATGGGATTTGCCAAAACCATTCGGCGCTGCCGTGACGCCACTCGCGCCGGATGGGAAGAAAGAGCGAGAAAGCGCTCACCCTTCCAGTCCCGGATGTTCAACGCTCCTCTGACTCGTCCGTCTGATCGGGAGACTGCTCTGAAACCGATTGTGTCGAAGCAGGAGCCTCCCCCGCGAGGGTCGACGGCGGAAGCCGGAAGGCCTTGCCAGTGGCGAAGAGTCCGATGTGTGCCTGGATCTCCTGCACTAGCTGGGCATTGCCGGAGCGCCTAGCCAACTTCTCAGCCTCTCCTGCGATCGCTATGGCCTCCTCGAAGTGGCCGGTCGCTCCTTTGGCAAGGGCCAAGGTGTGGAGCACCAGCGAGTTCGACGCACCCGACAACTGGTTTGCGCGCTCAGCAAGGGCCACCGCTCGCGGGCCGTTGAAGTGCTGGTCCGATCCCGTCGTCGCCAGAAAGCGTGCCAGCCGCGCGTAAGGTTCGGGGAGACCTGGGATCAACTGAAGCGCAGCTTCATAGCGCTCAAGGGCGACGTCATCTCGCCCGTGGTTGAAGGCCAGGTTCCCCAGGTTGAGGTAGGGACGAAAGAACTTTGGATCGATCTCGAGCGCTCTCACGAAGGATTCGTACGCTTCCTGCATTCGGCCGAGCTGATAGTAGGCGGCCCCCAGGTCGTTTTGCAGGTTCGCGTCACTTGAAAGAGAGGCGCACGCAGCTTCGAAGTGCTCGATCGATTCCTCGACGCGGCCCATGCTCATGAAGGAGTTTGCGATGGCGCGATGGGCGAGATCCCAGCCGGGTTTGTGTTCCAGCGCCAAGAGCATGTGCTCGAGTGCTTGCTGCGGCTTGTTGCGGTCGACAAAAGTCTGGGCGAGGTTGAAGTAGGCCTCGGCATAACCGGGGCGAAGACGCAAAGCCTCACTGTACTCGCCAGCCGCGAGGTCGGGGCGCCCCTCGGCACGCTGTACGTTGCCCATGCCGACGTGGGCCGCAGCCATCTCGGGAGCGATCTCGAGCGCAAGCTCCAGGTGCTCACGCGCCCGTTGGGTTTGACCCAGCTGTTGCAGCACATCCCCGAGGTCGTAGTGCGCGCCCGCATCGGTCGGGGCCAGCTCGACTACGCGATCCAGGGAGGCCAACGCCCGCTCACGCGCACCGATCTCGACCAATGCGCGACCAAGTTGGCTGTGGAACGAGGGGGTCTCCGGGCTCGCCTCGACGAGGCGTTGCGCCATCGAGAGCCGAACCTCGGGTGCGATCGTGCCCATTTCGACGGCTTTACGCAGCTCGGTCGCTAGGTCCTTGATACCAAGGCGCTCCTTTACGTCTGCCAGGCCTTCGAGACCAGCGATTCCGCCAGGCAATTCGGCTTCCGTGCCGGCGGCATAGCCCAGCGCAGCGAGCTGCTCCAGTTCTTCGTTACTGACGGGAGCGACGTCGCTCTCGCGCACCACGAGAGCAGCTTCGATCTCGCTCAATCGTGCTTCGAGTTGCGCCAGGACGTCCTTGCGAGCTGTGGCCAGGTTCGCGAGCTCGCCGCGATCTGTAGCGCGGTTGTAGAGTTCGGGCTGCGGCGAACGGATGTACTTCCATTCCTCGGTCGTCAAGCTGCGTTGCGGACCCCAGCGGAAGGCGGTCCAAGGTAGGTCGGTTTCGGCATAGCTCTCAGCAGCGTCGCGGGTCTCACCCCGAAGTGCGGGAACGAGGCTGCGCGGGTTGCCCGGTTGGTTGAACCCGACCAACTCGAGCGCCGTGGGTTGAAAGTCCTCCAACGTGACCAATGCACGAACTCGCTGCCCCTCGTCGATCCCAGGGCCGGCCATGATCCACGGGACGTGCAGGACCTCTTCGTTGAGCAGATAGGCGTGCTCGATCTCGTGGTGATCGCCCAGTCCCTCTCCATGGTCCGCGAGGGCGACGACCACGGTGTTCTCTTCGAGGCCGTTCTCCCGTAGGTACTGGACCAGACGCCCGATCTGTGCGTCGACGAAGGCGATCTCGCCGTCGTAGGTTCCGGTCTCGGCGTTACGATCCGTCACGTCCGCACCGTGGGGGTGCCAGGGATAGTGAGCGTCGTAGAGATGAACCCAGGCGAAGAAGGGCTGGTCCAATTCTCCGGCCTCCAGCCATGAGAGCGCCGAGCTGACGACAACGTCAGCGGGACGGTACGTCGACAGTCCCTCGTGCAGCTTCTGCTCGTAGGCCTCCGAAAGGTCATCGTCGTAGACGTCGAACCCACGGTCTAATCCGAAGCGACGGTCGAGCACAAAGGCCGCAATGAAGGCGCCGGTTCGGTAACCGTAGGCGGAGAGGTGCTCGGCCAGGGTCGGAACCTCCTGGGCCAGCTTGTGCATCCCGTTGACTCGCGCACCGTGTTCAGGCGGCAAGAGACCGGTCATCAAGGTCGAATGAACCGGCAAGGTCATGGGAGCGGGCGAGTAGGCCTCCTCGAAGACGACCCCACGCTCCGCCAGGGAGTCGAGCACAGGGGTCTGGGCTCTCTCGTAGCCGTAGGCGCCTAGACGGTCGGATCTGACGGTGTCGATCGTTACCAGCAGCAGGTTGGGAAGGTCACGGTGCGCGTCGCCGGAGCCACTGCAGCCAGAGATGGCAAGGACGCTGCCCGCCAGGGCGAGGGAGAGCTTCTTCTTCATCTTGGACGCATATGGTACGGCAAGTACGGAGCCAGGCTCCCTGCTGACGGGTCGATCGGCCCGTCAGGCTCCAAATTCGCCGTTCCTTCGGCAACGGCCGCGACCTGCGCCGCTCGACGGGAGGTTTCTCGTGCTCTCCGCAGCGACCACCCGGATGCCTGGTTTCACGTGCTGAACCGTGGAAGCGCCAAGGCGCAGCGTCCTCGAGACTCACACCGATGTCGCCGCTTCCGCGCGCTCCTGCCCGCTGGACGGGGCCACGAACCCGTCAGCTCGGTGCCTGGCTCCGTACCGTCTGGCTCGAGCCGCTGTGCTACGTTGTAGGCGTGTGGCTCGAGCCAATCAGTAATTTTGCATGAAGGAGTAATGACATGCGATTCATTCCGACCTTGGTGGCGATCTGGCTAGCGCTGATGAGTTGTCAGGCAGGTCAGGGTGACCCCGAACGAGGTGAGAACCTCATATCGCCCAAGGATCAAGACGCGGCGCTGATGGGAAGGTGGCTGCTAGTTCAAATCAACCGCGACGGGAAGGACATCAACCTGGATAACCTGGAAGGTTCGGTTCGTGAAATCGGCGAGAACACCTACAGCATCAAGTCGATGAATGGCCAGCCGATCACCGGAAGGTACACGATCGACATCGAGGCAAAGCCCAGGACCATCGATGAGTTCGTTGACAACGGTCGCTTCAAGGGTGGGACCTTGAAAGGGATCTACCTGGTGGAAAGCGACAGGCTGACGATCAGCTTCGGCAGTCCAGGACAGGATCGCCCAGAGGACTTCGAGAGCAAGCCCGGCACGCAGTACACGGTGGCGATTCACAAGAAGCTCGAGTAGTTCCACGTAGGGCACTTGCGTTCGAAGGCTCGTACCGTGGTCGCCTGGGCGCTGGTTTGAGCGCCTACTTGCGACAGGTTGTAGCGTCAGAGGCGCCTTGAAAAAGTGCCGTAGGGGGCAGCGCCTCCGGTTTCATGGAGTGCAGTGGGGCGTCTGAGGCGAAAACGGCCCATTGAATCTCCTGCGCTACCTTCGCGCGCATGAAACAGAATCCCCGAAAGAGGGATACACTCGCTCAGTAGCAACGGAGCAAAGTATGAATTGGAAACGCTTAGCGCCCCTAGTTGCACTGACCTCTCTATCTGGTCTGTGCTCTGTAGCTCCCATTGGGACTCCACAGCTCGAGATACTCATCCCGGCGTACTTCTATCCGACCCATTGGAATCCCGGAACATACCTCTGGGATGACTTGGCGGTTGGCCGGTCCCAGGTTCCGATTACAGCTATCGTCAATGCATCCAACGGGCCTGGTGTCGGTGGCCCCAATGCCGACTACATTGTCGGGACCGGTGATCTGGCTGCTGCCGACGTCTCGATGGTGGGCTATGTCTACACCGACTACGGAGCGCGTGATGCCGCAACGGTGAGGGCCGAGATCGACGAATGGGCCGTCAACTGGAGCGGTCACGGGGTCAACGGAATTTTCCTCGACGAAGCTTCCACCGATCCGGCGGACATCACGTACTACGAGGATCTGTACGACTACGCTCTCGCGAAGCCTGAGATCGAGCGCGTCATCATCAATCCAGGAATAACGACGGACGAGCTGTACTTGAGCTTGCCGGCTGCAGACGTCGTAGTCGATTTCGAATCCACGTATGCAGCGTGGAGCATTCACACACCTGGCACCTACGCACCGAACTATCCCGATCGTCTGGCGATGTTGGTCCACGCCACCGCCGATACGGTGCAGATGGAGAACGCCATTGACCTGGCGATCGCACGGGGCACGAAGTACGTTTACGTCACGGACGACACGATCCCTCCCGACGGCAATCCCTGGGATACCCTGCCTGCTTTTTGGCAGGCGGAGTTGGACTACATCGAGGCTGCGAATGCTTCCGCCGCAGTGCCCGCCTTGCCTTTGGGGGCACTATTGGTTTTCCTGGGTGGAGTGTCGGGTGCAGCCGTCGTCCTGCTTTTTTTTCGTCGGGATTCGCCCAGAGCAAATTCCTCGCGTTGGGCGCAGACAGCATGACCTCAGGTTTGGCCGTTTCTGCTTTCACTAGGTCCGAGCTCTTGCCTTTGCGCAGTCACCTGTGGAAATGGATCCGGCAAGGATTCCGCCCGTCATGAGTCCGGCCTACGAAGCGACTCTTTGGGGATTCATCGCGGGGGGCGCGTTGGTCCTAGGGGCAGCGGTGGGCTATCTGAGCGATGTGCCGAGTCGGGTCGTTGCCGGAGTGATGGCCTTCGGAAGCGGCGTTCTGATTTCAGCTCTGTCTTTCGAGCTGATGGAGAAGGCCTACGAGCAATCCGGCCTGCCTGCCAGTGCAGCCGGTTTCTTGACCGGAGCCCTATTGTATGCGGTGGCCAATCGATTGCTGGCAAGCCGTGGAGCCAAACATCGCAAGCGTTCGGGCAACCAACAGCAGAAGGAGACAGGGCAATCAGGGAGCGGCGTGGCCATCGCCGTCGGTGCACTCCTGGATGGGATTCCCGAGTCCATTGCGATCGGACTGAGCATCTTGCATGGCGGCGTGGTGAGCGTGGCCACCGTAGCGGCGATCTTTCTTTCGAATCTCCCCGAGGGGCTGTCGAGCTCGGCTGGCATGCGTAAAGCTGGTCGGCCGGCCAGCTATGTCTTCGGCGTCTGGGTGTCGATCGCAACGGCCTGTGGCCTCTCCTCTCTGGCAGGCTACGTCCTATTCGACGGGCTCTCTCCTTTCATCCTCGCGTCGACGACGGCTCTCGCAGCGGGTGCGATGTTGACCATGATCGTCGACACCATGATCCCCGAGGCGTTTTCCGAGACCCACGACTGGGCCGGATTGATCGCGGTCCTCGGTTTCCTGGTTTCCTTCTCACTGACACAGCTCACGGGCTGAGGTGCGATTGGGAAAGGGAGTTGCGAGCGCTCGATCGACCGTCGAAGGTCGGCGGACCGCCGTTATCGGTGGCCGGGAGTGTGCGGCGACAAACCTGGTTCGGTAACGCCCCCCTAGGGGACCACGCGAATCGTTGCGTACAGGTTCTTGTCGTTCAAGGCACACTTCTGCCAGGCCACGGCGAGCGTCTTGTCCTCCCGCAACACGGCCGGATGCATGCCGGGCTGGCCCAGCCAAGCGAGCCCTCCCCCTCCACCCCCCGGCAGGCCTGGGTCCACCAGGTTCAGAGTTTCGTGAAGCGGGGTTCCACTGGCGTCGAAAGTCCGGTACTTGAGGGCTCCGCAAGACGGTGTACCCCAGACCGTCCAGACCACGACGATGCGCCCGTCGGGATCGCTCAGTCCCGATCCTGGGGCCACCACCGTCATCCTCTTCTCTTGTCCGTTTATCCAATTATCACCGTCATCGTTGACGACGATGGCCGGACGATCCAGCACCGCTGCATGGGTTGGGGAAGTGTAGCGCGCCATCTTGACGTCCTGACCGTCGACCCACGCGATGACGAAACTCGCGTCATCGAAAGCCGCGATTGCGGGGTTCACCGGTACCTGGGTCGAACCCACCCGAAAAGCGGATCCTTCTCCGATCCTCGACGCGCGGATTCCGTAGGGAGGATTTCCGGTCGCCTGACACCACGTGGCCACGAACCGGTCGTTCAGTCCGGCGGTCACGCAAGGCAGGGATCCTGGACCGATTCGATCGGTAGCAAGCTCCGTTCCAGTTCCTCCGATGCTTGGAGGGATGCCCCCACCTCCCGGTGACGGTGGACCGTCGTAGAAAAGGCCGTGATATTCGTTCCACACGGTCACGTAGTTGGTTTCACTGAATGCCGTCGAAGGAGCGTGACTATTGTCGGCCTCGCCGCTTGCGTCATGCACGACCGGTGAGAATTCGGTGAAGTCAATCGGCTCGGCATGAAACGGGTAGGGCGGAATCTCGGCCCATTGAAACGGCACGGAATAGTGCGGGTCAGCCCAGTGCGACCAGACGACTTTGATCAAGGGATCCTCGCTCCTTTGAACCGCACAAGACGGGAGAAAGTTAACCGCGCTCGCTGCGGCCGGGCTATTGAGCCTGACATCATGATCGTCCAGAAATCCCAGGTGCTGATTCCACCGCCGCAGGTACGGGTTTCCGATCACCGGGAATTCGTCACATGAAGGTCCACACGACGCTTCGCTGTCCGCGGTCAATATGGTGGGTGGTATTCCACAAGCCCATACAAAGACGAACGTATCGATCGTGATGGACCCAAGCCCGCCATCCGACGGTACGTAGGCGACACTTGCCCCGTGGGGACTGCGATCCGGGCTGTGGCACTCCACACGGTTGATCTGAAACTGCTCGACCTGCGAAATCCCCACCCCGGGAAACAGGGTGATCCAGGCAACCAAAACGACAATGACACCGAGTACTTTTCGTGCGTGAATCGCCATCGGAACCTCCGTGTGCCGTGATGATGGGCAGAAGGGGACACTGCGTGCGACCTCTGCCCATGAGGGGTCGCGCGCGCCGAGTCGTTCGAGGCTCTTTTCTTGTTCGTGTTCGGAACTCTCGTCAGGCCCCATCTTTTTGCGGTGATTCGGATGGTCGCAACCTGTTGGTGGGACGGGATTCGCCGCCGCGACTCGGGTTGACGTATTGAAAGTCACCGGAAAGAATCGCGAGAATGCCGAGGCCGCCCGATTTCCGCGCCAACACAGCGATCGCCTGCATCACCGAGCGCACGGTAAGAACTGAGCTTGGAACACCTATGCTCTCACATTGATGCCAGGCGCCGGGTTCGTCACGTCGAGGAACTCTTGCCACAGGATCGTTCCGCACGATACAGACGATCGGTGACGTGGCGGGTTGCGGTTAGGCGTGGAATTCTGTCCTGACTCCGTACCCGCTGCCGAAACTTGGCTGTACGATGGCTCCG
>CBFIHP010000027.1:0-66126 GCA_965662355.1 Planctomycetota bacterium
TCGATCGCGTTCTTCGCCAGCTCGATCGCGTAGCGCGCGCGACCCGCCTTGCGCAAACTGCGGTTGAGCCACTCGTTGTTGTGCGCGAAGTTGTGGATGCGATCGGGGAGTACGAGGTCGCGCCGCATGTGGGCGTGGTCCACACGTGCCGACGCCTCCTGCTGCCAGGCCGCGTCGAGGTAGCGGTCGAGCCGGTCGTAGACGTGCCCACCCATGTGCCACTGGTGGGCGACGCTCGGCCATGCGGGACCCACCTGGCCGGCGGAATCGACCGCGCGTTCGATCGTCGCTGCCTCGTCCCAAAGGTGGATGCGATAATGGTGCGCGGGGTGGTCGGGGCGCTGGGTCAGGACCTCCTGCAGGAGCTCTTCGCGCCTGCTCTTGCTCATCGTCTTGTCGCGCGAGTCATGCCAGTACTGGTTGACCATCAGCGCCTTGCCCTCGACGTCGTCGGGGTAGGCCTCGACGATCGCTTCCAGGTCCTCGAGGAATGCGCTTCGACGCGTGGGCGTGGTTTCGAGCTCGTCGTCCGGGTCCAGTTCCTCCCGATTCACGTCGTACAGACGTGCGATGGCCTGCGCATACAGGTACTCGCGCTCCGTGGCGAGGTCCCGGCGCAGCCAGGCCTCGTGCGCAAAAGCGCCGGCGCGCCCGGGGTTTTCACGGTTCGCCATGGCCATGCCAAAGTAGGCCAGCGTGCAGTCGGGATCGAGCGCCGCCACCTGCCGAAAGGAACGCTCCGCCTCGAAGTACCAGAAGCCGTGCAGCTGCCCGATCCCCTGGTCGAACATCTCCTGCACGTACCCGTCCTCTGTCGAGATCGGGAAGTGGACCATCCCGTTGTTCGGCATCAGATAGGCCGCCTGGCGCGGGCCCTCGTCGAAGGCCTGGCCGTGGCCGGAGTGCCCCTCCGGCAGCTCCTGGGGGTTCGTGGAGCTGAGGAGCAGGAGCGACAGGGACAGGACGAGGCTCATGACGGGTACGTTGCCATTCCGATCCACCCAGTGGGAGCTCGAGGACGCTGCAGCAGCACCCTGTCCTTTCTCAAGTCTCACCTAGCAGGGCTCGCGGCAGTTCGGTTGGCCATCAGGTAGGATCGGCGCCGTGATGCAGCGATCTCGGTGCGAGGAAATTCTGGAGGCCTACGTGGACGGCCTGCAGCCGGGCGAAGACATCGATGCCCAAGCCCTTTGCCGGGCCCACCCGGAGGATGCGCAAGAGCTATCCATGCTCGTGGAGCGGTGGGCGGGGTTGCGTCGACTTTTGGCCCGTGCTGGGAACCAAGAGAAAGACACCGCCGCCTCGTTTCTCGAGGAGCGCAAACGCGAGCTCGCGGAACCGGGGACTCGCTACGAGCGGGTCGGCGAGATTGCACGGGGCGGGATGGGGGTGGTGCTGGAGGTGCGCGACAAGGATCTGCGGCGAACCCTGGCCATGAAGCGGGTTGCCGACGATCAGGACGAGCGCAGTGTGCGGCGCTTCATCGACGAAGCGGAGATCACGGCACGCCTGGATCACCCCGGAATCGTTCCCGTTCACGAGTTCGGCATCGACGCGGAGAATCGAGCCTTCTTCACGATGAAGTTGGTCGAGGGCAAGGAGCTGGGCGAGGTCTTAGAGCTTGCGCGATCCGAACGCGAGGGCTGGAATCAGATGCGCGTGCTCAACGTGATCCTGCGAGCCTGCGAAGCACTCGCCTACGCCCACTCGAGGGGTGTTCTGCACCGCGACCTGAAACCCGCGAACATCATGGTCGGGCGCTTCGGCGAGGTGTATGTGATGGACTGGGGCCTGGCCCGCTTCGTCAATGCGCCTGAAGCGCGGGATGGAGAGTTGAATCGAAGGCAGCTGAGCTCTTCGGAGCTGGGCGAAGGCGATGGTTCCTCCGAGTTCTTGACACTGGCCGGGGACGTCGTCGGGACCCCTGCCTTCATGTCGCCCGAGCAAGCTCGCGGCGAACTGAACGAGATGGGCTTCCCTTCCGATGTGTATTCCATGGGGGCCATTCTCTACTCGCTCTTGGCGGGGCATGCGCCCTATGCAATGGCAGGTGAGAGTACGGATCCGCGTAGGATCGTGGACCTCGTCACCCGGGAGGCTCCGCGGCCGCTGTCGAAGGAAGCTCCCGACGCGCCCGTCGAGCTCGTCGCCATCTGCGAGAAGGCCATGGCCCGCGGGCCAGAAAGCCGCTACGCGAGCGCCGAGAAGCTGGCGGCGGATCTCCGCGCCTTCCTGGATCGACGTGTGGTGGGCGCCTACGAATCGGGGGCCCTGGCCGAGCTTCGCAAGTGGGTGCATCGAAACCGAAGCATCGCGGGGTTGGGCCTGCTCTTCTTGCTCTCGGCGTTCGCAGGGCTCTACTGGAACGCACGCACCGAAGCACGCGCCAAGCAGGAGGTGATCCTGACAGGGGACATCGCCCTCTACGACTACCTCCTGCTCGAAGAGCAGCGACTCTGGCCCGCGGTTCCTCAGAAGGTGGAGGCTATGGAAGCGTGGCTCGTCCAGGCGCGGGGCTTGCTCTCGCGATCCGAGGCACACCGAAAGCGGCAATCGTCCATCAGCGCTGACTTCGGGGATCTCGAGGGCCTCCTTCTTGAGATCCAGGCACGCCGGAACGATGCGCAGACGTTGCCTGAGCGCTCCATATCCGGGGAGTATCGAAACGCCTGGGACGAGGCGCTTGGTTCGATTGCGAACAGGGAGGAATGCCCCCTCTATGAAGGACTCGAGATGCCCGTGCAATTGGGACTCGTGCCTCTGGGCCGAAACCCGAAGTCGGGTTTGTGGGAGTTCTGGCATGTGGAAAGTGGCGTGAGACCCAGCGGGCAAGGGGACATCCAGATCGAGCCGGAAACAGGGCTCGTGCTCGTGCTCCTGCCGGGTGGGGTGGAGGTCGAGCCGTTCTTTCTCTCCAAGTTCGAGATGACCCAAGCCCAATGGAAACGCCTCACCGGAACCAACCCGAGTCAGTGGGGGCCCCATCATCTCGAACGCATACGGCTTGAGCACATCCGCGCACAACTGACATGGACGAATCCGGTAGATGCCGTGAGCTTCGTGGATGCAAGAGCACTAAGACGGATCGATCTCGAAGTGCCGAGTGTATTCCAATGGCGAATGGCCGTTGGCTGCGATGATCCATGGAAATGGTTGGACGCGGCCGAGGAGCCTGGTGAGGTAGCCAACATTTTCGACGCCAGTTGCTGGGTCCCGGCGGACGAAACAAGAGGTTCCAAGGCGAACTTCGACGACGGCTTTGCCCTCACCGCACCTGTTGGGCATTACCTTCCGAATGCCTTTGGTCTGCACGACATGCTTGGCAATGTCTCCGAATGGTGTCGGCGTCCCGAAGAGATGGTGGAAGAGCTGGACCGCGAGGACCGCGAGGAATTGGAAGAGGAGTTCGGGCGGGAATTCGATATGAGCAGAGGAGCGCATTCCTTGGAGGGGGGCTGCTACCGAAGGCCTATAGGTGCAGGCCTGACAATGGTCCGAGGTCCGAGGTTCTTTCAGCAAGCAGGCATCCGTCCGGCGCGTCGGGTCAATCTCCAAGTCCCGGAGGCTTCCCAGTGACCATGGAGGAAGCGCAGACCTTGCAGCTCCTGCGGCGCTGGCGCGCGGGTGAGCGCGAGGCCCTGGACAAACTCCTCGAACGCGACTTGCCCTGGATCCGTGAGCGCGTGCAGCTACGGCTGGGCAAGGAGCTTCGCAAGCGAGACGAATCCCAGGACTTCGTTCAGGACGCCGTGCTGGAGGTCCTGCGCTACGCGCCGCGCTTCGAGATGACCGATCGCGATCACTTTCGCGGACTGATGGCCCGCATCGTCGAAAATGTCCTGCGTTGTCGGCACCACTGGAGCCAAGCCCTGCGGCGTTCCATCGACAGAGAGCGACCCCTCGCGAGCGACAGCGTGTTGAACCTCGATCCCCCCGTCGCCGAGGTCGAGAGCCCGAGCATCGAAGTCCAGAATGCCGAGCAGGAGTCCCTTCTGCGCTTGGCCCTGGAGCTCCTGGAACCGGAGGATCGCGACGTGCTCGTCCTGCGCGAATGGAAGGGGCTTTCCTTCGCCGAGATCGCGGCCGAGCTGGGGGGGAGCGAGGACGCGGCGCGCATGCGCTTCCAGCGCACGCTGCCGCGCCTGGCCGAGAAGATGCGGCTCCTGGAGACCCGTCAGTTAGGTCCGCTGCTCGCGGACGATACTGGCTCCTAGGGGTCGACCACAGTGGGTTCGTGGTCGGGCTACTTTCTTGAGAGTTTCCTGTTCGGTCCCGCTTCCCACTTTCCTCGGACCTATGAAGGCGGCGGGAGCCTCCGAGCTGCTGGTCAATCCTGGAGCCTTCCTGGCCAACTTCTCACCACCCTTCCACGGCGGTGGAGGATCCACAGCCGACTTTGCGGTGCACGTCCCGGCGAACTGTGGCCTCCTCGGCAGCAGCTGGTTCGCGCAGGCGATGGTCTTTGGGAACCTCCCGGGAGGGACGGGGATCTGGGCTCAGCTCCGGTGTGTACGCCGCGGGGCAGTCCGATTCATGCTCCAGCGCACCTGCAGGAGCTACGGGTTCTCTACATCGTCAGCAGGGAGGAATCAGCGGAATCGCGGCCTATCTTCCCAGATCATGGAAGACGGCATCCGCCTCGGAACGCCGTTTCGGGGTCGAGTCAAGTTCGTTGTGGGCCAGGCCGAGGAGGTGGGCGTGGCCACAAGTCGAAAGGGAGAGCTCGAGTTCGGGCCGATTGATCCAGCTGAGTTCATGCAGTTGGTCCGCAAGCATTCCTTTTCGGAGGAAACCGGAAGCAATCTCTCTTCCCAGTACGAGGCGGAGTTGAGTAACTCCGCGGAGCGCGTCGGCGTGCTGGGATTCCACAGCTGCGGACGTCTTGTTGGGGCTATCAGTTACGCGCACACCGAACTTCCATTCCGACCCAGCTTCTACGAGGCAAGGCTTGACGTTGTTGTCACCCTGCCTCATTGCCGTGGTCTCGGCATCGGTGCACTGTTGATGTCCGGGCTCTTCTTGCACTCGATCGAGGAGTTAGGCGAGCGGTTGGTGCATTACTCCACCATCGCGCTGCATCCCTCGGTTGTGAAATTCGTCAGCCACTTCGGGTTCTCGGGTATAAGCGAGTGGCAGGCGCCTCTCTATTCGCTCGAGATCGATGAAGGAAATCGCTCCGCCTTCGCGGCCGAAGCTCGGGAAGAATACGACAAGCGCCTACGGAGGTTGAAGCTGCAGTGCATCAAATGCATGCACAAGAGCTGGAGCACTCCGTGGTGCGTTCCCAATCCAAGAGAGAATCTGGACGCGTGAGCACGACAGGATATGCCTGGGACCCACTCTATCTGGGTCACGAGACCTCCACGGTTCACCCCGAGCGTCCATCGCGGGTAGCGCAGCTCGCCTACCGTGAGGTTTCCGTTCTGCTGCCCGGACTCCGGCGCGTCCGGATCGAGCCGCAGCTCGGCCGTCCCTGGGTGGGACGTGTACATGATCGCAATTACATCGAACACGTCCGGACCGCGCATGATAATGGCTGGAAGGCTCTGGATGCTACGCGTGAGACGGTGGTGCGCAAAGATACCTTCGACGTGGCGCTTCGGTCGCTGTCGGGTGCTTTGAGCCTGGTGCGTGACGTGATCGAAGGAACCGTGAAGAACGGATTTGCCGCCGTTCGCCCTCCCGGTCATCACGCCGGAACGGCGCGTGCACGGGGCTTCTGCATCTTCAACAATGCGGCGGTGTGCGCCGCCTTCGCCCGTGTTCACTATGGCGTCGAGCGCGTCATGATCGTGGACTGGGACGTCCACCCGGGGGATGGCACCATGGGGATCTTCTACGAGGATCCAGATGTGCATGTCCTCAGCCTGCACCAGACAGGGCTCTTCCCCGAGACCGTTGGCCATGAAGAGCAAGTCGGTCGCGGCAAGGGCGAGGGGGCGATCTGGAATCGTAACCTTCCGGCCGGGACGACTGGAGAGGAGTACCGCGCCGTTTTCGAACCCCTGCTCACGCGCGCGGCCGAGGCCTGTCGCCCAGACCTCATTATCGTGAGTTGCGGCTTCGACGGCCACGCCGGCGATCCCATCGGAGGCTGGCGGCTCGATGAGCAGGATTTTGTCGATATGACCACCATCCTTGCCGGGGTGGCGGATCGCTATTGCAATGGGCGGGTTGTTTCGATCTTGGAGGGTGGCTACAACGCAAGCGTCGTGCGCCGTTGCGTCCTCGCCCACGTCTCTGCTCTCATGGCCGCATGATCGGATCCCTGCGATAGGAGGCACGATTGGGCGCTCTCGTTAGCCTTCTCTCGTGTGCAACAACACCGTCTATGCACCTCAGCCGTTCCTCAACGCCAACCACCAGTGCTTGGCCGGCAATCTGGTGATCCAGAACAACACCATCATCTCCTCGACCGACGCTGAAGAGCCAGGACGACGGCCTGTAGGAAACGTACCGGAAGCCTCAAGTTGACCTTGGCAGGCAGGCGAACAGAGAGCATTCGAGGAACTCTTCCTCCGGACCTTTCTAGTGCTGCCTTATGCAACGTCAATACCTCATTCTTCTATCTGTTGCCTGTCTGTCTGCTTGTGGATCCTCCTCCACACCCGCCCCCATTGTCACTCCGAATGAGGTTCATGTGACGACTTCACAGATGGAGGTCGTCTTTCAGCGCAAGGAAGCCATCGAGGAGACGTACATGGTCTTTGGCGGACTGTCCATGGATCGGCCGGACGCCCTGTCGAAGATCACCTTCGTGGGGCTCAGCATGGCGGACGCACAGCCGATCTACAGCCGCTATCCGGACTTCAATGAGTGCAAGTCTCCTGGAGCTGCGGCCGCACAGTCGCTCACACGGCAGATGGATATCGTGCCCTCGAACGGCGACGTACTTGCGAGTCTTCAAGAGGTACTGGCGCAGCACGCAGCGAGTCTGCGTAGCGGAGGAGAGCGCGTATGCGTGAGACTCAGCGGAAGCGTCTTGACGATCGCCTCGGCAACCGCTCAGGCGATGGACATCACGAGCCAGCTACCGCCAGAGCTCAAGCACGACTACTATTTTGTGCAGCGGGCGGAGATCGTGGACGTCCAAAGAGCCCTCGAACTCTAGGAGTCGGGGCTCACTCCGCTTGTGGGATCAGAATCGCCGAAGCGTTGAACTCGAAGCCTTCACGTTCGATGGCCACGCCCTCACCGGCTTCCGACTCGAGGTGTTGGGCGTCCTCGTCCGAGATCGTCTTGGGATAGAACGAGCCCTGGATCAGGATGCGCTTGCCCACGATCTCGCTGGGGAAGGCGTACTTGCCATCACAGCCATCCTCCCAGCGGACCATGGCGGTGGAATCTCCATCCTTGACCTTCATCCAGCAGCCCTTGCTCTGGCAGACAGCCACGGCTTCGGCTTCGACGAGGAGTGTCTGTTCGAAGTAGGCGCTTGGGGTCGCCGAAATGACCTCTAGTGCGTGGACTTCGCTTGCTTCAATCGACTCTCCAACGGTTCGGCCTTCGGCTATGCGAACTTCTGCAGTTGACTCTACTGAGCTCGAAGCCTGGCAGCCATGGAGAGCGAGGGCGACGAGGGCGATCGGGATCGTGAGTTTCATCAGGGTCATCCGGGATGCGGTCAGCGCTTCGGTGCGGGGCACCCGCACATCCTAGAATAGCGATCTCGATTCTCTTGCGCTGCTTCCAAGGCGAACAATCCACAGGTCGCTCACACAGGGGCAGGCTCCTAGTTGGAACGCTTCGGACGCTTGCCCCCGAGGATTCGTTTGCGGAATTCGCGGATCACTGGCATCTCGTCCAACCAGGCGGAAGCGTCCGCTCGGTTCGGATCCTTCGGGTGCGGGGCGCCGGCATAGCCCGAGGGTATCTGGCTGTCGGTGTCTGCGTGGTACTCGTAGCCCGGAATGGCCAGATCGTTTGGTGCGAGGACGTCCACGGTGCGAACTCCGTAGCTGGAGAGCTCGCTCGACAAGGCCTGGGGATGGGTGAGCCAGGCGTGATCGGGTGTCGCGAAGAACAGGTACTGGATTTGCCGATTGACCGACAGGATTCGGTACTTGCGAAGCGTGCCTCCGAAGAAACGGCTCTCCGCCGAGCTCTGCTCGAGCAAGCCTCGTGAGAAATCGGGTTCGAAGCCTCGTGTGAAGATAAGAGAGCCCGGATCACCGGATCGGCCGAAACGTGCTACCGGGCGGGCACCGTTGATCGCGTAGAGCGCGGCGGCGGCGCGTCTCGGGCGGGTGAAATCGGCGTACGGAGCGGTTCGCTGGGAGTTCCCTTGGCGCAGGATCAGCTCGATTGCATCGTCGTCCCGGACCCGCGCTCTGCGGCGGCTCACATCGTCCAGTGCGAATTGCATCTCGAAGGGTAGGTCCGTCGTTTCCTCGACGCTGACGATGTATTCCTCGCCATCCCATATTTCGGTACGGACGTCTCCCTTGCCGATCCAGTACTCCTCTGCGCTGTGGATGAAGTGGCTGGCCACGCGCCAGATCAAGGACGAGTCCTTGTAGAAGATGCGGGGGTAGATGGCCTTGGCCGGCCTCCCGCTCGCTTCGCCCAGAACCACGTAGGAAATCAGGAAGCCAAGGCCGTCGTCGTGCTTGAAGTCGGTCAGATAGAAGGTCGCGTCAAAGAGGCGGAGCTCGTAGCGCGGTAGATAGCGCGACCCGAGCAGCACGCTCGGATCGCGACGGGAATTTCCGGCTGGCCGCAGCGTGGCCCCCTTTTCGAGCCGTGCGCGAAAGCGCTTTCTGACCTGGGCGGGCGTTCGCTCCAGGGGGGTCAGGCCTGCGAGAATACTGGCCTCGGGGTTCGCGCGTTTTCGAGGCCTCTCTGCGTTTCTGGACATGTCCGGTCCGATCTCTGATGTCACAGCTTTCCGAGATGGGCTCGAAAATCGGCTTCGGCTCGATCGAAATCCAGGCCCTCAAATGCCCCTCGAATGGCTTCGGCGACCGAGGCTTCCACCATCAGGCGCTCGATAAGGTCCTCGAACCGCGATCGGTACTTGGAGCTGTGCCGGAGGAAGTGCACCACCGCCCAGGATTGGGCATAGGAGAGTGTCACGTCTTCGAAGAACGTCTCCGGTTGCTCGGTATTCCAGCCGACCACGATGGAGGGAAGGTATTTTGGGGCGTAGCTCCGAACGCTGGCCGTGACCGAGTAAGAGCCCTTGAAGGTGATTGGGTGCAGCAGGCCTGAATCCCCCGCTTTCTGAAAGTCACCGAACTGACCCCGCTTGTAGCGCAACTTGATCCTGCCGCTCTTCTCTTTCCAGGAGAGGATTTCACCCGATATGAGGCTATTGGGATCGGGCGGCTCGTAGGTCCGTGAGAACAGGCACTTCTTCAGGTCGCCGATGATTTGCGCTCGATCGCGGAGGACGAGGGTCGAGCCTTCTTGTTCGCGCACGAGCTGTATGAGCGCATCCGAAGCCTGCTTCCATTTCTCTCGCTTCATCAGCGCGTTGATATTGGTACGTGCTCTTGTGAAGCGTACCTCGTCAGCGTTGTCCTGCAGAGAAAGTAGGGGTAGAGAGAGTAGTGCTGTGGCAAGTAATCCCATTCTAGAAAGCCGTTCCTGACACAAGGGCCCCTTGGAAGTTCGTGAGGACGATATTCGACGATTCAACTCTGCGCAAGAGCGCGAACCTGGGCACGATCACTATCGGTTCGCCTTCAGGTCCCTTTTGTACTCACGCAGCGTGGACTGGTACGTGCTCTTGTTGTTATCGGGCGCCAAGCGCACGGCCCTTTTCTGCAGCGACAAGGCTCTCTTGTAGTTGCCAGACCAAGCGTGGCAGCGGGCCAGTGTGTCGATCATCGCGGCGTCGCGGTTCCTGGTCAGCTTGTTGGCCAGAAGTGCGGCACCCATGGCCAGGTCGAGTCTCCGGTCTTCGATCGAGCTCTCCGGATCGACGATCGCCCAGGCGGCTGCGTTGAGCGCATGGGGGATTCCTGTGTGCTTGGGGTGGGGCTGGGCTGGCGTCTCCACCAGCACCCCCCTTGCGGAATCCGGGCCCGCAGGGGGGAGGGGTTTCTCAAGCTTTCTTTCGCCGCCACGGCTTTCGCTCCGAACACCTCTGGCCGCCCTCGGTAACTGGAAGGCTCGAAACAGCCATTTTGATCCGGAGCGTACGTGGGATTCCGTGTCTCCGAAGTGATCACGCGTTAGTTGCGAGGCTAGACTGAGGATCCTGCCCAGCACCGAGCGTCTCGAGGGCATCACCCGAGGGCGGGCCTTCCTCGAATGTCCTTGAACAACGGCTATCTCTACCGCAATCAAGTCGCACCGGCTGATGCCGGTCTGGATGTGCTCGCGTATCACTCCAAGCGCTTCACGCACTCCTCGCGGGCGGACTGGCGCTACAGGATCGACGGCGGGCAGGTGCGCCTCAATGGCTCCGTGGTGGACTCCGATCGAATCCTCGCTGTGGGCGACAAGCTCGAGTTCTACCGCCATCCCTGGGTCGAACCGGAGACTCCCCGCGAGTTCCGTCTCGTTTACGAGGATGAGGAGGTTCTGGTCGTGGACAAGCCCGCTGGCCTGCAAGTCCTACCCGCGGGCCTCTTTCTGAACAACACGCTCCTGAACCTCGTGCGCTCCAGCTCCACTTCGCGCGCGGAGAGCTCACCGGTGCACCGCCTCGGACGCGGTACTTCGGGTCTCGTTCTCTTCGGCAAGCACTCTGCCGCGCGCGCTTGCCTTTCGGCCCAGTTCCAGAACTTCCGCGCCACCAAGACCTACCTGGCGAGAGTTCGCGGTACGGAGCTGCCGCTCTCCTGTGTCGCCCGCTACCCGATCGGTCCCCGAACCCATGGCCCGATGCGGATCTTCTGCGCCGATCCCAACGGCAAGGCGTCGATCACGCGGCTGCGCGTCCTCGCGCGCGACCCTACCGCCGGGAGTTCCCTCGTGGCAGCCCAACCGATCACCGGCCGCGCGGACCAGATCCGCATCCATCTCGCGGCCTGCGGAGCACCTCTTGTCGGCGATCCCCTCTTCGGAGTCGGTGGCGTACCCACCAGTGATGCCCGGCCTGGCGAGGGCGGCTATTTCCTGCACGCAACTGCGTTGAGCGTGCAGCACCCATCGACGGGGAGACGACTCAAGCTGCGATCACATCCGGATTGGCTGTAGCTAGACTCGTGCGACCCTTCAACCAGAGACGACATCCAATGTTGCGAATCAGGATCATCATCGCGCTTTCTGGGGTGGCTTCCATCTGGGTCATTCCAGCGGAACCAGCCGCAAGGATCGAAGCTTCATGAGCGGCCCCTCGGGTTTCTCTCCATGAACCGTGACGCGATGCTCACCAGCTTGCAGAGTCAAGAATCCGAGTCGTGCCTCGGCATAGTCGTCCCAGGATCCCGTGGGTTCGATGGTGAAGTCCAGTCGGGACTGGCCGTTCACCCGAATCTCCGCCGGAGCACCGGCCTCGCGCGGTAGACACGCATACAGGGCGCGGACTTCGTAGCGGCGCGGGGATCCGAGTTGGACACTCCATTCCGGATAGTCCGCCGACGTACGCCAGTAGCCCAGGCAGTCGCGTTCGGATTCGTAACGTAGCTGACGTCCTCGTATCGCTGCGCGGCGCGCGGAGAGAACGAGCAGGCCACCCTGTCCTTCCTGGGCGAACGGCGGCTTGCCAGCACCGAGTTGCATGCGCGCCTCGAGATCTGGCCAGTGTTCGCGGTAGACGGCGCGGGGGTCGCAGTCTCGTTGCTTGCACACCGCAGCCGCCAATCCAACGATCTCACCCATGGCTCCGGTGGTCTTCATCACACGCACCGCGCCCAGCGCTTCGTGGGTCACGCTGATGTCGCGCCCGGCCATGAACAGGTTCTCGATGTTGCGACTGTAGAGGCAGCGATAAGGAACCCAGTACGGGCCGTCGTATTCATAGCCCTTCCCGCGCGTGTAGTCGGCAATGAATTCGTCGCCCTCGTGGCCTTCGGCATAGCGCTCGTCAGGATGGTGAGTGTCGATGCCCCAGGTACAGGGAAAGCAACCGTCCTCGAAGACGCGGCCGTCGCGCAGGTCTTCGGCGGTGAGGATCACGTCGCCCAGGAGGCGGCGCGATTCGCGTTTTCCCGCGATGTAGGCGACCCAGTTGAGACGGTGAGCGGGATAGCGCCCCTCGACGTTCTTGATTGCGTCCCAGGCGCCGTACATGGCGCGGAAGTTCTGGTCGCGAATGTGCTCCATGTCATGGATGGGATCGCGGTCGAAACCGTTTTCCCAGAACCAGTTGCCGAGCGAGATTGGCCCGGCGCCGGCTTCCGGTGTTGTGGCTCCGCGTTCGCGGCCAGGGAAGGGGCGCTCGCTCAGGTCGACGGCCCAGGGACAGCGGGGAAACTCGGCCTCCGCCACTGCCTGTGCGAGCTCGGAGGAGAGCGGTTCCTCGTCCTCGCAGAGGCATTGGATGTTCCAGAGGTTGCTGGCACCCATGTGCCCCGTGTCGGTCTGTTCGAAGTCGGCGCCGACCAGATAGCCGAGGGAGCCGTCTCCGGTGCTGTCCAGAAACCAGCGACCGTGCAAGCGCGTGCGCTCGCCGCTGCGTACGTGTTCGGCAACGACCGAGAGGACGCGTCCGTCGCGCTGGGTCGCTTGGTTCATCCGTCGTTCGAGAAACAACGTGATGTTCTCCTCCGCCCGCGCGACCTGCAGTTTGCGATCGTCGTCGAAGACGTGTGAACCCTGCGCGTTGGCCGAATCGCTGCGACGATCGGGGATCAACTCCATGACCACATCGCCGATGCGTGGGTAGGGTTGCTGGTTGACATGACCCTCGGGCCAGACGCGCACCTCGGAGCTCGAGTTTCCGCCGAGTACGGGGCGATCCTGGATCAATGCGACGCTGAGCCCCTGGCGTGCGGCCGTGACGGCAGCGCTGGTGCCGGCCACGCCGCCGCCGACGACGATCAGGTCGAAGCTACCCCCGTTGCGTGGCACCTCCGGTAGACCCAGGGCAGCACGTCGGAAGGGCGTGAGTTCCTCCAGATCCTCCGGCGGATGGAGGCTCTTGTCCTGCGTGAAGAACAGAGCATCACACCGTCCTTCGAAGCCCGTCAAGTCGTGAAGTGCAACGCGAACGTGGGTGTCCACAATCTCCACGTAACCACCGTCCTGCCAGTGCCATTCGGCGCGCTCGGAACCGAAGGTTACGGCCAGGGGCTCGTCATCAACGAGCACCTGGAATCGTCCCGGTGCTTCCTGTGGCCTCGAATTCCCCGGGACGGCCGGGGCATAGAAAGGCGCAACCCAGTCCCGCGTCCGTGCCCAGACCCGGTAGCGACCTGTGTTGGGAAACACGGCTTGGGTCATTGCGTCGACGACGGGAACCCCCATGCCATGGGCCAGCAAGTAGGGCGAACCCATGAGATCCATGAACTGCTGGTCGAGGACCCAGCCACCGAGTCGATCGAACGACTCGGCCTCGATCAAGAGCGACTCCGGTGGAGGCGCCGGTTCGTTCGAGGCGCACGCGACCCAGAGCGTGAGCAGCGCGGCGAGAAGCAAGCTCAGGGGACGGGATGCGTGCATCGAGGTGATGGAGAAACCGAGCAACCATTCTCCCGCAGACTCTTTCCGGCAACAACCCCGTTCTCCGGGACATTGTGGAAGTAGGGAGTGTACCCGACGTGTGTGCCCGCCTGCCGCTCGATCTCAGCGTCGTGGGTCCTGAGGGAAAGCTGTTCGAGGGCAACGGCTCTACCTATCTGGACTGGTTCGGGTGGGAGGCTCCCGTGTATGCACGAACTTTCAATAAAATTCCCCCAACCATTCCGGGGCGTTCCGTAAGGGGGATCGTGATGATCACGGTGGCTGGCAGCGACAACATGGCCACCGCAACTACGTCTCATCTTGGAGAACACTCTTGGCAAAGCAGCTCTTTCTTTTCCTGGCGCTCTTCGTGGCGACCGGCAGTTTCCTCAAGGCACAAGCCACCCTTAGCGGGCTGGTCGAGTTTGCGTCGGATTCCTCGGGCAACGCCACGTTTTCGCGTTGGGACGCCCATCCCAGCAATTTCGTATGGAATCTGGGCCTTGTCGACGGCGGTCTCGCGGGGCCCTTTCTGAACGGGCCGAGTGATGTCGATGCGGACATCGGCGTGCTACTACCTCCCGGTTCGCACACGTTCTCGATCTTCACCAACTCGGATTCGAACACTTCGACCCACTTCGGGATCAACCTGTTCTTCAATGGAGCGACGACTCCGGGCATCTCCGCGTTTGCCGCCCGAGACACCTCGAGCACCGGTGCTGACCCGACTTTCTTTTCGAATTCCGGCACGACCTGGACGGAGGACGCGATCTCCCAAACTCCGGGAGCCGGTACGCTCACATTCGACGACGGAACCACCGCCGTCGAGCTCATTGCGTACCGTTTTTCGGATCCAGCGGTCGAGAACACCGACCGGGTCGGAGAGATGACGACCGGCGCGAACGGAACCGTGGACTTCGTCGGACAGTTCACACTCATGGTGGAGGACACCGAGGCTCCGGTGATCACGTGTCCCGCCGCCATGATCGTGGAGTGCACGGACCCGGGGGGCGAAGTCGTCACGTTCGCCCCGACGGTGACCGATCTGTTCGACCCCACCCCCGTGGTTGTTTGCGCGCCAGCTTCCGGAGCCGTGTTTCCCCTCGGGACGACCCAGGTCACATGTACTGCAGACGACGCCTCGGGCAATTCCTCCGCCTGCATGTTCGATGTCACCGTGCAGGACACGACGCCGCCCACGATCGAGTGCGTTGACGACATCGTGGTCTTCCAGGGGCGAGTGTTGACTGCCTCGGGGAACTTTCCGGCGGCTGTGGTGACTTTTTCCGTCACGGCCAACGACAGCTGCGATTCCAGTCCCGTCGTCGTTTGCAGTCCGCCCTCAGGCAGCATATTCCCGTGGGGCGTCACCGACGTGACCTGCATCGCCACGGACGCCTCCGGCAACAGCGCGGCCTGTGGCTTCCAGGTGCTCGTGCTGCCGCGGAACACCGTCGTGGGTGGCCTGTTCGTTATTGTTCTCTGAACCGGGGTCGAGGTAGGCACGGTTGCAGAATCCACGGCATGCCAGCTAGGATTGAAGAGTACCGTTCATCGCCTGACCCAGCGCAACCGATCCCATGGCCGCCATCACCGTCAGCACTCATGTCTCCGCTCCCGTCGAACGAGCTTTCGAGGTCTATACCGAACTCGACAAGGCCGCGGAGCGCATCCCGGACATCGTCAGCCTCGAGGTCCTCACCGAGGGCCCCTTCGGCGAGGGAACGCGTTGGCGCGAGACCCGGGTCATGTTCAAGAAGGAGGCGACCGAGGAGATGTGGGTTTCCGGTTTTGACCCCCCCAAGAGCTATACCGTCGATGCCGAATCCCACGGCATGCGCTACTCGACTCTCTTCTCGTTCACTCCCGATGGGGAAGGTACGAAGGTCAGCTGGACCTTCTCCGGTACGGCCCAGACACTGGGAACGAAGATCATGTCACCGATTTTCAACGTGCTCATGAAGGGCACGATGAAGAAGTGCATGCTTCGCGATCTGGAGGCCCTTCGTGACGTTTGCGACCGCGGCGAAGATTGATCGGCGCTCGCATCCGTCCCAACCGCACGTTGCCAAAGCTCACGGCGAAGCTACGTCAGCGACAAGCGCGATGCCGCCGAAATGCGCTGCCTGGGCATACTCCCCGAACGAAAACGCTTCGACATTCTGGCCAGCGTGACACCACCATGACCAGGTCGTAGGCAGTGGGCCGAGCGCTAGCGAATGGTAGGCTATGCCCATGGAACTCGGACTCGAAACCATCGGAAATGCATGCCTGATCGTCCACGACAAAGGACCGGTCCTGGCGACCGATCCCTGGATCGAGGGGCCGGCCTATTTCGGCAGCTGGATCACCTCCCATGAAATCCCGGACGAACAGTACGCGAATATCAAAGCCGCCGAGTTCCTGTGGATCTCCCACGGCCATCCGGATCACCTCAGCCACGAATCACTGGGGCAGCTAAAGGACAAGAAGATCCTGCTCGCGGATCACTATGGCGGCCGCATCGCCCGCGATCTGAGGAATGACGGCTTCGATGTGACGGTCATGTCCGACGGTCAGTGGATGCAGCTCTCCGAGCGCGTGCGAGTGCTGACGATTGGTGACATTCAGCAGGACTCGACCTTGCTGGTCGACATCGACGGCCGGCTGATCGTCAATTCCAATGACGCGAGCGATCTGGGGGCCGGACCTTTCGTCAAGAGCATCATCGACACCTATGACGTCAGCTTTCTGATGTGTCTGACCGGATACGGTGACGCGGATATGATCAACTTCTTCGATGAGAATGGCGAACGCATCCCGGCGCCAGCTCTCAAGCAAGAGCCGCTGTTGGACGGCATCGAGTCACACCTTCGCAACTTCGGTATTCGCTACTACGTGCCCTTCTCCGCCCAGCACAACTATCAGCGTTCTGACAGTGTCTGGGCGCGCTCTTGCGCCACACCGCTCAGCGCCTACGAAGGGCAGTTCCAGTCCGATCTGCACGAGATGCTGCCACCCTTCTGTCGCTTCGACTTCGTGAGCGATGAGGCCACGGCTATCGATCCGCCCGCGCGTCCGGATGTGGTCATTCCCTGCGAGCATTTCGGCGACAACTGGTCGGACGAGCTGGACGCCGAGGATCGGGCCAAGGTCGAGGCCTATCTACAACCGATCACGCACTTGCATAGCTTTCTGGGCTATATCAACTTCAGGGTTGGCGGACGCGACAATCGCATCGTACTCAACTCCGAGCATGCCCTCGGTATCACCTTCGAGGCCCCGCGCGCCTCTCTGATGACCAGTATCGAATATCGCATCTTCGACGATCTGATGATCGGCAACTACGTCAAGACCACGCTGCACGGCCCCTGGCCCAGGCAGGGCACGGCAGCGCTGTACCCGGACCTGATCCCCTTCATCGGCAAGTATGCCGACAACGGTGGCGCCCGTACGCCGACCGAATTGAAGGCCTACTTCGACGCCTACCGGGCGCGCGGAATGTTCTCCTTGGCCGACCCCCTTGCCCAGGCGGCCGTCGATCGCTATCGCTAACAGAGGCAACACTTAGCGCTGCGCTCTACACCAGGCCGGGGCCCATCTCCGCATTGGCCAGGAAGACCGTGATCAGAAGGAGCAGGGCTCCGGCAAGCCAGGCCGCCGTGGCTAGCGGGGTGTTCCTCAGGGTCGCGAGCAGGTTCTTCATCGTGGTTCTCCGTGTCCGGTATTTCCGCCTCTATTGGCCGAGTTACCCCGGTAGCGGAATCGAGACCCGAAGGGGGGAGTTCTTTTTCCCGTTTTCCGACGTCGATGATCAGCCGTCGCGTGCTCGGCTTCAGTCGGCGTAGCGTGCCTTGAAGGTTGCCCATTCCTCTCCGACCCGGGCCCCTCCTCCCACTGCATCGAGGACTGACGACATGCTGGTGGACGGGTCCCCTGTATACCGAGTAGCTTGCCTGCAATGAAAGACCTGCTTGCCCCCTTCACCGAACGCACGTACGCGCTCCTGCGGATCATCGCAGGTGCCATGCTGACGTTTCACGGCGTTCAGAAGATCTTTGGCGTTCTCACGGACCACCAACCACCGCTGTGGTCTCAATTATGGATCGGAGGGCTGCTCGAACTCGTGTGCGGCGCGGCGATCGCGGTTGGATTCTCCACGCGTTTGGTCGCGTTCCTGGCAAGCGGCACGATGGCTGTGGCCTACTTTCAGTATCACTGGAAGTTCCAGTTCGACTCCGCCTTCTTTCCGATCGTGAATCATGGCGAGCTCGGGGTTCTCTACTGCTTCGTCTTCCTTCACATCGCCTGCAAGGGGAGTGGACCCTGGAGTCTCGATGCCCCCCGATAAAAATGACATGTCCGCGCCGCGCTACATGGGCGTGCCCACGTTCATGCGTGCCCCAGCGGTGAGCGACCCGGCCGACATCGACATCGCCTTGATCGGCGTGCCAGTCGACAACGCCGTCACGAACCGCCCGGGGGCCCGCCACGGTCCGCGCGAGATTCGTAACCAGTCTTCCCTGATGCGGTCGATCCACCACGTGACGCGGGTCGATCCCTACCAGCTCTGCAGAGTGGGGGACCTCGGCGACGTGCCGCTCAAGCATCTCTACGACCTGGAGGCGACCGTCGATGACATCGAGGCTTTCTACCGCGAGGTGCACGCGGTCGGTGCCGTCCCGCTGAGCGCGGGCGGCGACCATTCGATCACGTACCCGATCTTCAAGGCCATCGCCGCTCAGCGCTCCATCGGGATGATCCACGTCGACGCGCACACCGACACATGGGACGAGTTCATGGGCGCGAAGTACACCCACGGTGCACCCTTCCGCCGGGCCGTTGAGGATGGCTTGCTCGACCCGAAGCGGACGATTCAGATCGGGATCCGTGGCGCCCAGAACACGGAGGAGGGCTGGACCTACTCCATCGAGACGGGCATGCGCGTGGTCTTCATGGAGGAGTTCACAGCCATGGGCGTGGACGCCGCCATCGCGGAGGCGCGCCGAGTGGTAGGGAACGGGCCCGCCTACATCTCCTTCGACGTGGATGGCCTCGACCCCGTCTACGCGCCCGGTACCGGCACGCCGGAGGTCGGGGGGTTGACCACGATCGAAGCGCAGACCCTCTTGCGCGGACTGCGCGGCCTGGACTTGATCGGCGGCGACGTGGTGGAAGTTTCGCCGCCGTTCGACCCTAGCGGAAACACGGCGCTCGTCGGCGCAACGATGATGTACGAGATCCTGTGCTTACTCGCCGAGGCGCGCGCGAGCCGATGAGGACGCGTGTGCTCCAGGTGAGACGCGCCTAGCCTGAGCCTTCGGCGAATTCGAAGTCCGGCAAATTCGAAAGTGTGGTTTCGGCTTCGTGAAACACCGATTCGACGTACGCCTTCTTCAGACGCGCGAACACGCCGCGACCTTTGACGAGGGTGATGCCCTCCAGGGAAAGCGTGGATTCGACCAGCAGCTTGTTGGGCTCTACTTTGACGATCCTCGCTTCGACAAGGCAATCCTTCTGGAGCGGCGTCATCTCGGCGAAGTCAAAATTGAGGTTCGCCGCCACCGAGGGGTAACCACGGAGCCAGACACAAGAGCCCATCGCTTCGTCGAGCACAAAAGACACCAGACCCCCGTGAACAAAACCGGGTGGACCGAAGGTCACACTTCCAAACCACACCCGACCGACAAGAGACGCGTCCGAGCTGCGCTTGAAAAAACGCATACGGATCGTCGGGCCGTTCGGCGTCTCGACGAACATCGAGCGGCCCGATCCGATCTCGAAGGGAAGTGTGAATGCTTCCCAATCCGACTCTGGCTCTACGATCGGCGCTTCCATCGCAGACGATGGTATCCGCGACCTGCATGCATGCCAAGATCGAGGAAAGCCGCCAACCTACAGGAGTCCCTCATCGCGCAACACCTCGAGCACCGCCTGGCGAATCAGGAACTCCCCGAGCAAGAGTTCGTCGCGCCGTGCGTTGCCTGCGTTCCAGGCAGCATTTCCGGCACGCTCGAGTGCACTGCGGCCAGCCTCGAGGAAGTCGACTCCGTCCTTTGCCAGGCGCTGGGAGAGAGCTGAGAGGTCTTCGTTCTCCAAGGCCAGGAACCAGGTGGCGGCCTGTCCTTGGTGAGGCCATGAATTGCTCCATGGGCCGCAACCTGCAAACCGCCGTTGCTCAGGCTTCAGGCTCGTGCAGGCGTTCCGCCAAGTAGCGCGCCTTCCAGTCGCGGTGCCAGCGGGTCGTCTTGAATGCGAACGGACCGAAGAAGAGCGCGGGCGCTGCGCAAACGAAGAGCAGGCTCGCGATGACACGCGACCCGTCCTCCGACGACCAGGTCGAGGCGCCGAGGAAGGCCGAGGCTGCACCGCCCAGGGGTAGCATGACCGACCACATCATGCCGGCGAGGAAGTTCGTGGGTCGCTGGGTGATCTTTGACGCGCTCATCCAGAGAATGAGCAGCACCAGGAGCGGTGCGAGGGTGGCGTACATCTCACCCATACCAAGGCTCGCCTTGGCACTGGCCCTGACCCACAACCACCAGCCGAGTCCCATGGCGAAGACGATTGACGCGCCCTTGGCCAGACGCTCGAGTCTCAAGAGCCGTGGCTCTAGCGTCCAACGCTTCTCCTCGTGGGCGCGCAGGTGCAACTGGTTGCAACCCGGACAGGGGATCGATGCGCCGCGGTAGTTGGCGATGCGCGTATAGCAGAAGCGGCAGTAGGTGCGGCGTTCGCGCATGCTGGTGTACCTCGTTCCACTTGCGTCGGTGATCAGGCGTCCCGGCGCAGGGACGTGTTGGGCGTGATCGTAATCCTTCCGACGGCCTGATCTACAGTTCCTTGTCCGTGAGTTCGGGTTTGTCTTGCCGTGGAAGTTGGGCGGAAAGCCACTGGCCAAGGGTTCGTTGCGCCTGGGCGAGCGCCCCGACAGTGACTATCTGGCGCTCGTGCGTGATCCTGACGGCAACTTGATCGAGCTGATCGGACCAAAGCGCTATCCACGAGCTGGGACATCATGATTCCGCCACCGGGTGCCCCTGCAACAACGCCTTTCATTTGTTAGGTTGGGAGGTATCTCGGATCAAGCACCCTGTTGTTTCGCCATGCTCCTAGCCCTGACGCTCACCAGCTTCGTTTCTTTTGCTTCCCAGGACCTCGATCACGACCGGGCGACGCTACATGCCCGGGCGGAGAAGCCCCACGAGCCGGTCAGCGTTTGGTCGGGGATCGGTTCCGGCAACCGGCTCTTTCGCATGGTGGGGGGCGACAACGCCGAGTGTGTGCGCTCGATCCCGGACATCAACGCTGACGGGCGGGAAGAGATCGTGGTCGGAATCGGCGAGAGTGGAACCGACAACCTCTTCTGTCTGGATGGCGCCAGCATGTTGGCGGCGAGCGTCCTGTGGTCCCTGGAAACGACCGGCGGCGTTTCGGGTGGTTCCTGTTATGGCGACCAGGCGATCGTGCCGGTCTCCGACACCGAGTCCAGCGGGGACACGAACCTTCTCATCGGGACGGCCTGGGGCGGTCGCACGGCGTACAACCTGGACTCCTTGGCGGGGGGCGAAGTACTGCGCTACGACACCTATCTCGACGTCGATTCCGGCTGGATCTACTCACTGTGCGAGATCGGCGACCTGACCAGCGACGGCGTTCCCGAATATGCATTCGGTTCGGGTTCCGACAGCAACGCGGTCTACCTGATCGACGGTGCCGGTCCCGGCCCGCAAGCGACGATCCTGTGGAAGTATCCCGCAGGTGACGCGGTCTACTCGGTGCGCAACCTTGGGGATGTCAACGCGGACGGGAGCGACGACATCCTGGCGGCCGTGGGCGACGATATCGATCGAATCGTCTGCCTCGAGGGCGACAGCGTCTCGCCGACCGGAAGCGTGCTGTGGACCTACAACCCCGGAACGAGCGTCTTCGCCTGTGGTGTGCTACCTGACGTGACGAGCGACGGAGTGGACGACGCTCTGGCCGTCTTGTGGACCAGTGCGGGTAGTGCGATCCGGTGTCTCGATGGAACCGATGGCACGTTGGTCTGGAGCAGCACCTCGGTCGGCAGCTTTGGCATGCAAGCCCATGTCCTCGAGGACGTCACCAACGACGGCCTCGACGAGGTTATTGTCAGCTCCTGGGAGAACGCGGTGACCGTGTTGAGTGGCAGTGACGGCAGTTTGGTCTGGAAGACAACGGTCGGAACAACCAATGGCGGGGACGTCTGGACCTCCAGGGCTGTCGACGACCTGAACGGTGACGGAAGACAAGACGTCATCGCCGGCTCGTTCGACTACCACGTCTATGCACTGGACGGAGACACGGGTGAGGTCTTCTGGGCCTTCAACACGCTGAACCGCGTCTTCAGCGTCGCCCCCGTCGGCGACCTGAACGGCGATGGCCGTCCGGAGGTCGTGGCCGGAACGCAGGACACACAGACCAGCATCGTCGTCCACGTCCTCGAGGGCGATGCCGATATCGAACCCACGATCGCATTTTTGGGGGACGGCACCCTGGGCAACTCGTACTCGATCGAGATCACGGGCCCGGTCGGTGCGGCTGCATTCCCATTCCTCGGAGCGGGCACGACCAACACTTTGGTTCCGGGGATCGTCGGCTTACTCGGGGTTACTCCGCCGCTTACGTTCCTGCCTAGCGGTGCGATTCCCGCTGCTGGCCCCTATGTGCAGTCGGGTACGCTACCAACGAACCCTGCCCTGGCCGGCATGTCGCGCTTCATCCAGGGCGTCGTCTTCACCTTCCCCCCGATCACTGGCGAGTTCACCGCGAATGTCGAGATGGTGACCCTGCAGTAGGCATAGGCAAGCGCACAAGACTGCTGTCCATGAAGGGCTCGAAGCACGACATGGGCCTACCTTATCAACGCTGCATCGCCGAGGACCACGAGTCTCTTCCCGAGGACGAGCCGACGGAGATCCAGCTCGACCTACTCCCGACGGCGATGGTCATCAAGGCCGGGCACCGCCTACGAATTTCGATCATGGGCGCGGACAAGGACAATACATCCGGGCTGGGATGGGCTGAGGGATGTCGCGCGTACGCGCTTGGATGAGAAAACGGCCGAACCTGGGTTCTAGGCCGTGCAGGCCTGATGCGAATCGCAACGTCCCTGACTGTCGTCGGGGCATTGTTCTTGGCTTGCGCTCCTCCGACCACGCAGGAGCGGAGAAGGAACAGGATCGCCAAAGGGTCGCCGAGGGATCACGTCGTGGATCCTCGAAAGCTGCAAGCGGCGCTGGAGCTTTAGGCACCGTTCCTCCAACCTGGGATAGCGGGGTGAAAACCCCCCGCCAACCTCGATTTCAGAGGGTGACGAGGGGGTGAGGCCGGTTGTCACCCTTCGTGCTCGACCTCGTGGGTTGACGGCACGCAGAAAGGCTAGAGGACCACCCCGCTAGATCGTTGTGCCGCCAGCGCAAACCTACCCCACTCGCGACCTCGTGGTCCGACCCTTTGGTTTCGGGGTCTGCAGCAACGATTCAAACAGATAAGGTATCTGTTTCACGCGTTCTCATCACGCTTCTCGCATTCGCCACGAGCTGGTGCGTAGACCGTAGAGCGTGAGTGTTGCCGTCGAGGGCCGTGCTACTAATGCGAACACTTAGCACTTTCGGCGACGAGTTACCCCCGGCGGCAAGGATCACCGAAAAAAATGCGCCGGGTATCGGTTCCATCAACTCGCAGTAACGAACCGTACCCAACCACGGGCCTGGAACACGAACGGATCCTCGGCTCGACCTTCGGTAATCCCACCACCGTGAACCAAGGCGTTCCGCCCACGGACGGCGGCGTGACACAAGGGCAGCGACGGAAAGGGGAATGCTTAATGCCAAAGCTGTGGCTTTGCGGTGAGTACGGAACTTGCGAAACATCGGAGGTTACCTCTTTGGGGAGTAGTTGCCATGACTAGAGGCCTGTGCTCGAGGTTGTCCATCTAGGAACGTGCCATACACAAATCTACAAGTGCACTCCTCATGACCCTGGTTACATGCCTGTCACTTCTGATGGATATCAATTTGAAACACTTCTCAAAATGAGAGTCGGGGGGTGCCTTGCGAAGAGCCAATGCCACCGCTCAACCCCGCAGGATAGGAGTTTTTAATTGGCATGCAGGTTGCTTTCCGCCCCCCGTTACATGCGTGTAACTCATGGTCACTAAGTCACAACTTCCAAGTTGTGTTCCCCCCAAGGCGGTTTCTCTCTATGAAAACAATAATGTGGTCCGTGCTCAGCGCGGTTCTGTTCACGCTTCAGGCACCCCCTGCAGCAAGCCAAGACGGCGGTACTGCCACTCAGACAGGCAATATTGCAACACGTTTCCCTGTCACCGGCGTCGGTCTCGGTATCGCCGGATCGATCGATGAGATGACCATCGACGACCCTACGTATTTCTGGTCCAGCGGAACGATCACCATTGCGGGCGTCAGGATTATCGTCCCCGAAAACCTCTTGATCGATCTGCCGGCGAACCGCTTGACGCTGTTTCAGCTCTTCGACCAGGCTCCGGAGCCTGCGAAGACGCTCGGTAAGAGTGGATTGGCCACAAACGATTATGACGGCGGCTTCACGGGCATCGGAACCGCCATCGCCAACCGTTCGGCCTTCGGCAACTACATCGCCGGCGAGCTCGTCATCGACAAGAATACGGAGGAAATGCAAGGTCAGGTGACCTACATCAACTACGAAGAAGGCTACTTCCGCGTTAACGGGCAGCCGAACGATCCAAATACCGGGAAGATGGTCCGCATCAACGACCCTCCTGGCCGTCACTCGTTGCAACAAGGTCTTGGATGCCTTGCGGGCAGTGAGAACTGCAGCCCCGATGTCCGCTTCGGCGGTGATCCGGACAACTACACGGTCCTTTTCGTGACCGGTTATCCGGTGGGAATCCCCAGCACCTTGAACGGTGCGGATGCTATGACGGGAGCGGGCGATCCGTTTGCCCCGCAAACCAACCGTCCTGATGGCATAACGACCGTTATGGATTCCACGAGGTTCGCCCCCCTCATGGTGGGCGACAACATCATTGCAGCCGGTAACTTCGAGGAAATCGCCGGTGCTCAATTCCTCTCCGCCCACACCTTGGTCGTCAAGGATGCACTCTTTACCAACACCGATATCGACCCGACTCAGCCCGATTACCTGGTCTGGGATGAGGTCGAATGGGACGCGCCCAACTACGCCAACCTGCGAATCAAGTGCCTCTACATCGGCTTCAACACGACGCGGAGCGCGGAAATCGATGTGTTTGGGCTGCACGTCGATCCGGAGACCGGCGAGAACACGGAACGTATCATTGCAACGACTCGGCGTGTCGATCCGAATACCGGCGCAGAGCTCGGTGGCGATCCGAACCTCTCACGTGTTGGCGTTGAACCGCACGCGGGCGGCGCTTTCAAGCTCAACATCGACCTCGACTTCATCGACCCCCCGTTCGCGGGCGTCAGTCCGAAGAGGGCACCCTGCCAGACCCTGATCGCCGCAAATGTCATGATCCCCGACCCGACCGGCTTCGGTCCGAATGGCATGGACGATGGTGGCGAGGATCCGCTAAACCCCGGAACTTTCCTGGGAGACGACGGACCTATCGCACCCGATCCCGATGCGCAACTGGTGAGCCCCTGTCCCCTGGGCGGTTTCACGATCGATGAGAACATCCACTTGATGACTCCGAACCCGCGCGAATGCATCGGTCGCTCGCGTAGGAAAGCAGCAGACCTCGCTGGCGCGGGGGCCGATGGGATCCTCGGCACTCTGGACGACGTCGCAGGCGAAAGCCTCGTCGTGCTCGACGTCAGTGGAAACGTTGCTACATGGGGCGAGTACCTCACCCCGGTAGGCTTCGGCCACCCTGAGATGGGCGAGGTCGACATGGGAGCTTGGGCGCAGGCGCACATCTTCGCCGGCGCACCCTGGCTCCTGGACCGTCGTCTTGGCACTGGTGGCCACGGTGAACTCGCCCCCGTGGTCCCCTCGCTTCTTATGGGTACGGAGCTCGGGACGGGTACCGATCCGAATACGGGCAGGGGATTCGCACTGAATCCGTTCCCGCTTTCCGGCCTCGACCCCGTCGGATTTCTCGGCATGTTCACTGGAAACGCTTTCGGCCCCGGCAACGCCGGTACCGCATTGTCGGATATCACGTCCCAGCCGTTCAGCTTCTTCCCGTTCGGGCCTGGTGATAGCCTTGATCCTGGTCTGATCGCCTTCGCTCCGCCTCCTTTCCCGATCACACCGCTCCCGGAAGCGGGAGCCCCTACTGCTCCCGCCCCTGCGGTGGCTGACATCACGACCGATGTTACTGGTCCCTTCGACTTGGCGGATGCCGAGGCGTTGAGAACCGTGGTATTCACGGCGACCGCGGTACCTGCAAACAGCATTACTGTAGGGCCGGCCTCGGGCTTCACTTGGCAGTTCGGTGATGGCCAAATCGGTTCCGGTAACCCCGTGACGCATATCTTTGGGACGCCCGGAACATTCACGGCCAGCGTGATTGCTACCGGCCCCGGTGGATCTTCCGCCCTCTTTACGGACGACCAAAACTTCGAGGTCATGGGGGCCGCTCCCTTTGCTCCTCCGATAGCGGCTTTCGTTCCCAGTACCACTACGGGACTTGCACCGTTGGTGGTTACCTTCCAGGATATTTCCGATATCGCATCGGGACCTGGCGCTACCATCATTTCGCGCATCTGGGACTGGGGTGACGGTACTCCTGCGGAAACCTTCGCGGTGGCGACGAACCCCAGCCACACCTTCGCCCTGCCCTCATTGCCGGGACAGTACACCGTGCAACTGACGGTGGTTGGAAGCGGCGGTGCCATGGATTCGACCTCGGCGCTCATCACGGTTGATGCCCCTCCGGCTCCGCTGGCTTTGTTGAGCGCGTTGACGGGCGGCGCGGCTCCGGCTGCGGGCGTGCAACCGTTGACGGTGTCCTTCGCCGACAACTCGACGGGCATCATCAGTTCGCGCACGCTGAACTTCGGGGACGGGACTCCGGCCGTCACTTCGATGGGAGCGCCGGCGGCAGCGTTGAGCACGACCCATACCTATTCCGCTGCGGGAACCTTCTTGGCAACGCTGACGGTGGAAAACCTCGGTGGTTCAAGCAACTCGACGCAGACGATCGTGGTCGACGCCTTCGAATCCGAAGTTCGTCTACAACCCCGTGGGGGTAACGTAGGCAGGGTACGGGTGCGTAACTTGAATGGTATTGCGGTTGCCTCGGAACTGGACTTCGGCGATGGCACGACAAGCAACCAACTGCCTCCCTTCCAGGTACTGCACCAGTACGCCACTGCCGGTACCTTTACCGTAACGCTGACGACTACGGATCTCTTCGGAAATACCTCCGTATCGACATCCACGGCAGCAATCAACTAGAGATCTGCGCTCTTAGGCTTCCTACAGGGGGGCCGCTCGGCTTCGGCCGGGCGGTCCCCCTTTTCGATTGGCTCGGGGAGCACTCGCTCGCCGCACCGAACGCGTTAGTTGCGCACGGCGGTGGAACGGGAAGGCATGCTCGGCGGAACCGACGCGCGCGTTACTGCAGTCGCTTGATGATGTGGATTCCGAACTTCGACGTTCCCTTGCCTGCCGGCGGCGGTGGGTCAAAGAGCGCGATGCCGAACTCGCCTACGCGCAACCTCCAGGCGGTGTTGCCGAAGGCAGGAACCATGTGCTTACGTGAATAGACATCAGCCATGGAGTTGGCATCGTCCAGGACGGTCATGGTGTAGATGCCCGGGTTTTCGTCGTCGGTGTACTTCACTACGAGATCGCTGAAGTTCGTCCCGTTTGCGGCAGCGAGCTCTTGGAGGATCTTGGCCGCACGTTTCTCGGCATCGATCGGTACGCGATTGCCGAAGGCATAGCCTACGCCCACCAACAGGTGCTGGACCATCACCCGACCAGCGGGGTGCTCCTCGCGTGCCTGTAGGAGATCGGCGGCTTCGTGCATGGTCTCGATAGGGTCCGCGTCCTCGGGAAAGGCAAGGATGAGCGGCGCGTCGCTGGCGCAGTTCGTGAGGGCGAGCCCCAGCAGGAGGGGGACGTATAGATTGAGGAAGGAGTGTTTCTTCACCATCGGGGATTGGTCGGGATGCACCCCGGTCATCCTTGAGAGAAATCTATTCCGTGACGGGGCTCGTGGTCCGCAGTGGGCCTAGCGACGCTCCACGAGGTCGTTCGCGTGGGTCGAAGGGCTTCGTGAGGTAGCCCGCCGCTGAAGGCTCGACCGTGGAGAACGCCCTCCACAGGCATAAGTCGATCAAGGCGCAGAGAGCTGAGGAATGCGATCAGGACGTGAAAACCCGAGCTGGTGGGGGAGTTCTGGCCCTACGTGGAGCCATGCACCAAGGCCCATCACACCGGCGAATTCGGAGCCGATCTGGCCCATTTCGTAAACGCGATCCGCCTCTGATGAAAGATAGCCGTCTTGGAGTTGGCTCCTAGCGCGGTACACTACGCGCCTGGCGCTTCTGGGCGCAAACTCCTCTTGACTGCTAAGTATCAGGCACTGAATGCCTCCAGCCTTCGCGGACTCCTTCGAGAGCGGGGCGTTTCCGAAGAGATCATCGAGATTTTGGAGGCGGTGGCTTCCGTTCTGCCCTTCCGGGTAAATCGCTACATCGTCGAAGAGCTCATCGATTGGCAAGAGGTTCCCGACGACCCGATTTTTCAGCTTGTCTTCCCACAGCCGGGGATGCTCCCTGATTCGGATCTCCAAGCGGTCCTCGACCTGCGGCGTGCGAAAGCTCCCGAGGCCTACATTGACGAAGAGATCAAGAGGATCCGGGCGTCCTTGAACCCACATCCGGGCGGTCAACTCGAGTTGAATGTCCCGACGCTGTCGCGCGCTAGGGCTGAGGGGATCCAACACAAGTATCGGGAAACCGTTCTGTTCTTCCCGCGCGAGGGGCAGACCTGTCATGCCTATTGCAGCTATTGCTTCCGCTGGGCACAGTTTGTCGGCGACAGCGACCTGAAGTTCTCCAACGAGGAAGCCAACATTCTTCCGCGTTATTTGTCAGCCCATCCTGAGGTGACGGATGTCATCTTCACGGGCGGCGACCCAATGATCATGGGAGCTAAGCGGCTGAAGAGGCTGCTGGATCCGATCATAGAGATCGAGACCGTTCAGAACATTCGGATAGGAACGAAGAGCCAAGCTTGGTGGCCCCAGCGATTTGTATCCGCTTCGGATGCCGACGAACTCATGGGGCTCTTAGACAGCATCAGCGCGTCAGGCAAACACCTGACGATCATGGCGCACTACTCCCACCCGCGTGAACTCGAGGTCCCCCTAGCCCAACAAGCGATTGGCCGTATTCGGGATACCGGCGCGATCATCCGCGGGCAGGCTCCGCTCGTCCGCCATGTCAACGACTCATCGGAGACCTGGGCGGCACTTTGGCGCGAACAAGTCCGGCATGGGGTGGTTCCCTACTACATGTTTGTGGAAAGGGATACCGGAGCCTACGAGCATTTCCGAGTGCCCCTCGCAGAGGCTCTCGAGATCTTCACTGGCGCCTATTCCCAAGTGTCTGGTTTGTCACGAACGGTGCGCGGCCCGGTGATGTCCTGCACGCCGGGCAAGGTGCTCGTCGACGGCGTAGCTACAGTCGAGAAAACAAAAGTCTTTGTGCTGAAACTGATTCAGGCCCGAGATCCGAGCCTCGTCAATCAGGTTTTCTTCGCCCACTACGATCCCTCGGCGTCGTGGATCGAAGACCTGCGCCCCGCCTTTGCGGCCAGCTGGCCTTGGGCATCCAAGTCTTTGAAAGCGAAGCACACCGCCCTTCCTGGCCGTGCCGCCAACGCGAACACTCAACACTCTCAGTGACGAGTTCTCGATCCGAAGTCGCAGAGGGCTGAGGCGGTGCTCGAATGTCCTGAACCGGGTGCTCGAACCCGGTCGGCTGGTATCGAAGGCGATCCGGACGTGAAAACCGGGGATGGTGGGGGAGTTCTGGACCTACTTGGGTCCATGCACCGACGTCGTCGAGAACGGCGCTTTGAATCTCCTCCTCAGGGTTATCATGAATGCCCTTGCCATGCTCTTGCGTTTCACACTACTTCTCGGCTTCGTGTTCACGTGCAGCGCTTGTGACGATGCCCCGCACCGCGCGAGATGGTTCGAGCACTTGGTCCGAGGGCAACGCTATGAAGAGGCCCTGTCGGTATATGTTGAGCTCAGTGAGCTGGAGAAGGAACGACCTTCACTCCGTTATCAGGCGTTGCGAGCCTCGCTCGGGTCCCACGGCTACGACCTGACGTTCATCCAGAGGCTCGAACAACTGTGCGGGCTGCATCCGCGTACGCTTTGGCAGAACCGTTTCCTCGAAGAGCTTCAGCCCCAGCGTTGGCTGGAACTGGGAGAATTCGCGCGACTTCTGTCACGGGAGAACGACCGAAGCCGTTTCCACAGGCTCTTCGTGTCCACGCGCCTGGTCAGTAATCTCATCGAACTTCGCAATGCTGTGAACTCGGGCGATGCGAAGTCCGCGGAAGACGCCGTGGATCGTCTTCGCGAAACGTTAGAGCATGCGAATTCCGGAAGAGAGTCACGCAGGGGTCTCGCCCGGCTCGACGGCCCACTGGACGAGTTGCGAGTGCTCAGGAAGGAACTCCGTGGGCTGGAATCCACCGCGTCCGTGATCGCCTGGCTCGATGAGAATGTAGCCCTCTTGGACGGCGAGGAGCAACGGAGATGAGACCGCGAGACCTCGTCATAGCGTTCGTTCTCGGGGTCCTCGGCCTCATCGTGGCACTGCCGCACTCGCCCCTTCGACCCGAGGGCTGGAGCGTGCCTACGATGAACCTCGGCCCGCGATCCGGGCCTGTGTTCCCAATCCGTTCTTGGGTCCTCGTCCTCCCCCTCGTCCTGCTCGGGTGGGCCGTGAACGCCTGGCAACGCAGGAGCGTGAGTTGGAGACAATTCGTCGTGACGGCGTATCTCGCCGGATACCTGGGCGTTCTGGCGATCGGCTACGCGCAGTTTGGGAACCTCGAAGTCCTGGCTCATCGCGTGCACACGATTAGCTATGCCAAGGATGCATATCTCTTCGAGGAATTCAGCACGATCTGGAATGCCTACGACGCTCAGGAGCGGATGACGGGTCATGGTCGTACGCATCCACCGGGCGCCGTCACTGCGTTCTGGTTGGCGCAGCGCGTGGGTGGGATGTTCCACGGAGACGAGGATGGGGGCTACCGGACCTTCGTCCAGGGGGCGCGCATCTCGGGTTTTCTCCTCCCCGCGATCGCCGGGCTTTGGCTGTTTCCGCTCGGACGTCTCGCACGTCGTCGCTGGGGTGAGCGCACGGGGGCCGTCACGGTCGCGCTCGGGGCGGTTGTTCCTTCACTCTTGGTCATCGCGCCGTGCATGGAAGGCTTGCTTCCGCTGCTGTTGGCCACCGCCCTGTTGGTCTTGGAAAGGGGCCTGGCTGAGGACGACCCGCGCTTCACGGTGTTGGCGGGCGCCTTTGGAGTCGCCGGCACCTTCCTTTCGTTCGCGAGCGGAGCGGCGGGGTTCGTGCTCTTCGGGGTGGTCCTCGCACACCGCGGGCTATCCTGGAAGCGGCGATCGATCCATGGGCTGGCGCTCGGCGCGGGAGCTCTGGGGCTCGTCGCTCTGGGCCCGGTGCTTCTCGGCTACAACCCCGCGGTTCGGTTCCTTGGCGCGGTCGGGCACCATGTGGATGGCCCAAACCGACCCTACAGTCTCTTCCTCTTGCTCGGCCCTTTCGCTTTCTTTCTCTGGAGCGGCCCAATCGTCTCGTGGAACGCATTTCGATCGCTCGTGCACGATCGCTTGGGGCAGATCACGTTCTGTGTGCTCGGGATCCTCGCACTTTCGGGCATCGTTCGCGGTGAGAACGAGCGACTGTGGTTGGCGTTCCTACCCTTCCTCCTCCTGTCTGCGGGAGCCGCCTGCGAACGAGACTTGAATCGCTCGAACACATCCCTTGGGGCCACGCTACTCGTCCTCTCGCTCGGGTTCTCCATCCTTCTCGCGCGTGTGCTTGACCATGGAAGCGACTACTTCCGCTGACTTCCGGCGCAGGCGCACAGACCGCACCGAGCGTGAGATCTGTGTCGAGGGCCCTGCCAACAACGGGGACATTCAGCGGGGAGTGCGACGGCGCAACACACAAGCACCCGCGCCGCCGATCAGAACCGCCAGCCCGCCGATCCCCGCGGGTGAAAGGCCTGGAACGCCGGTGGATAACGTCTCGATAGTCATCGTCGCAAAGAGCCCGCCGAAGGGCTGGAAGGGACCGTCGTCCAGGGTCCAGTTGAAAACGCTGAGACCGGTGAAATCGTAGACGCCGACAGCACCCAGGACATCGAGCGAAGAGAGCTCCGCCCCTCCAGAAGTCACGGAGAAGTTGTTGATGAATTGTCCCAACTGGCCCACCTGATCCGTGGCCACGCCCGTCGGGAAATCCACGTTGTTCGCCAAGAAGAAACCGTCGACTGCGGGGTCGTTGTCGCGCAGGACGAAGTACGGGGTCCCAGGAAAGGGGTTCTGCAGCGCCACGGCGATCCCATCCACATCCATCGTGAAGGAACTGGAGTCGATCGGATATCCGCGTGTAGGAAAGCTCGTGCTGTCGATGAACACGGCCGAGTCGATCAGAAAACTCATCTCCAGCGGGTTGCCGGGAATGGCACCCGAAAGCGGAGGGAAGGGAATGCTGTTGAAATCGACGGTACCGACGACGGTCACGCGCACCGGCTCACGGGCGGCGGCGGGAGGTGCCAAGAAAAGCAGAGTGAGAGAGAGGAGGGGGCTTCGGATCACCCATGAATCATAGCAAGTCTACCCATACCGACATTCGAAACCATCCGCGACGAGTTCCCGTCGGTTTTCGGCTCTGAAGGCTACCTGAGCTACCCCGAAGTAGCAGGCGGTGAATCATGGAGGGATGTCTCGATCTCCAAGCTGAGTAGTGATGAGTGCCTTCAGCTAGGATCCATCGAAGGCGTCGGCGATCAGACCTCGCGGCGGACTGCGCTAAGGGGCCAGAACGAAGTATGGAACGAGACCTAGAGAACCTATTCGAGCAAGCCTGCGCTCTTGACGGCGCGGAGCTAGTGGCGTTCATCCCCAACCGCCCAAGCGAGGACCCCAACCAGGCACACCTCGAAGTCTGGCTGCCCTCTACGATCATGAACTCAGAGGCGGACGCACCGTGACCAGCGACATAGATGGCTTCATGCGAGCGGCCTTCTTGGTCGAGCTTCTTGGTGTTCCCTTGGCTCGCTCCCTGTTCGCCGGCCTACAGTGGGGGCGGGCGAAGGGGTGGAAATGGAGGGAGTCACGCGTCTACCTCATTGGTGGGCTCCCCTTCGGGGTCGCCATCATCTACACGCTTGGTGCATACCTTCTCTCCGCCGACCTGCCGTGGATGTACATGGGGTTGCCAAGCGTCGTCCGGTGGGTGGGGCTTGCCGCCTCGCTGGCTGTCAGCGGCTTTCTCATCTGGGTGTTCCAGAGCATCGGTATGGCGGGAGCCAAAGGCCTGGTCACGTTCGATGAAATGAAGCTGGCCACGAACGGCCCGTACTCCAGGATTCGTCATCCCATGTACGCTGGCTTTGGTCTCTGGGGCATCACGTGGCTGTTCTTCACCGACAATTGGACTGTCGGCGTGGCAATGGTCGGTTTCATCGTCTTCATTGCCATTTTCCGGGTCCCGCACGAAGAGCGGATGCTCATCGAGCACTTCGGTGACGAGTACCGTCACTACATGGCGAAAACACGTCGGTTTCTACCCTAGGTCGCTCGGCGTCCTGTCCACATATTCGGCTGTGACGCGGCGGCTTCGAGTCCTGTGAGAAACCCGCTTCGCTCACCTCGGCGAATATCATCTGGCGCTGGGCGCAACTCGCGCTACGCGCGCTGAAAGCGCACGTCGACTCCCATTTGACAGATTGGAGCCTTTCGCCGATGCTGGAGCGGATGAAGGGTTCCAGGTTTTTCTTCTTTGTTCTCTTGGCCCTCGTCTCTCTGGTCACCCCTTCGGGAGCCACCTGGTCGATCGTCGTTGTCAATGCGCGTACCGGCGAGGTCGGTGTAGCGTCAGCCACTTGCCTCGCGAACTTCAACTTGCGTCGCTGGACTCCCGTGATCGTGATCGGCAGGGGTGCGGCTTCCGCCCAGGGCATCGTGGACACTACAGGCGCCAACCGGCGCCTCATTCGTAACGGTCTGCGGGATGGGATCCGTACAGATGAGATCCTCGACATGCTGGGTATGAGCGACCCGATTCATCCGAGTCGGGTATACGGGATCGTTTCGATCGGGCACGGATCAACGAGCGTCCTCGGGACGCAATCGCAGAATGGCAGACACGCCCTCACGGGTCAGGTTGGCGACTACATCTACGCCATCCAGGGATCCGGATTGACTGGCGCCGTCGTCGTTCTCGCCACGGAGGCAGCCTTCGTGCAGGAGAGCGGTGACATGAGCCAACGCATGCTCGCCGGCTTGCAAGCGGGAAAGCGCTTTGGTGGGGACGGGCGTTGTTCCTGCGCTCCCCAGGCACCGACTTCTTGTGGCGCGCCACCCCCGGGGTTTCTCAAGTCGGGGCACTGCGGGTACGTCATCGTTGCGCGCCATGGAGACACCACCGGCTCTTGCGGTTCGAACGGCTGCGCCCAGGGCGACTACTACCTGACGCTGAATATCCAGGGCCCAAACGCTGCGGTCGAAGCCCCCGATCCCGTCGACCAGTTACAAGCCAGGTACGACGTCTGGCGCGAGCGACAGGCGGACCGCCCTGACGGCGTTCTGTCGAGCGTCTCCACGGTCGGTGTACTTCCGGCCAATGGCCACGCTCGTCGGACCGTGAAGATCGTCTTGCGCGACATCGACGAGCGTTCGCTGACGACTGGGGGTGCGCTCGTCAGTGTTCAACCACAAGCCGGTTCCGGTTCGCTCGTGGAGGTCTCCGCGATTCGAGACCACGGAGGCGGGTCCTATTCCTTCAAGGTGACCGCCGGATCGAAAGCGGGCACCGAGCGACTTGTCATCACAGTCGATGATGGGCTGGGTGTCGCCACGTTGTATCCCTATACGGAGATTACGCTGAGCGCGCCTGCTGCGCCTTTCGCGAGGTGAGCTCGAGAGAGCCAGCTAGGGCAGTAGCTCGAAGCTCTCGGCGTTGGTGATCGCTTTCAAGGCGAAGGCCCCTCGCTCGGGGATGAGCCCGGCGTGGTTCCGCTACGAGTGCGTAGTTCGAAGGCTCAGAGGGCTGAGGCGCTGATCGCCTGCAACATCCTGAACAGAATGTTTGAATTCGGTCGCCCAGGGTTTCTTGCAGCCTGAAGGCCACGCCGACCTCTGCGACATGGGCGAGCAGGAGACTGCACCCATTCTCCTCGCAAGAGTACCGGCCACAAGGAGAACCGGTGACCCGTTTCAGACGGCGCGGCGCTTTCTAGCAGTGGCGAAACCGATCGGAAGGCCTCTGGAATCTTCACGCCGCCGACGACCCATGGGGCCAGCCGCAATTGTCGAATCGTGCTACCGTTAACCCCTAACCCGACAGCAACAAAAGGGTGGAATCTACCCCCCGTTTTTTTTTCGGTCGACAATCATGAGGCCCCTCCAGGTCGACAATCATGAGGCCCCTCCAGACTGTGCTCTTTATCGTCCCGGTCTCGACCCTTCTAGCCCTTGCCACGCACGCCCAAGTGGTCTGCCCCCCGGGCGAGCCCCCTAGGATACCAGCCGAGCTGCCGCCGCAGGGGATCTACACGGACCGCCCTTCCTATGAGCCGGGGGACAATTTAGAGGTCCATGGAAACTGGGACGGGGAAATTGTCAGGTATCGACTCCTCAAGGTCGGAGGGTTCGCGGACGAGGACGATGGCCCGCTGACCAATTGGACGATCATAGACGAGGGGCCAGAGGTGTCGTACGGGCCCCTCTTGACCCCCGACTACGGTTCTTTCGTCTATTTCCCAGGCGTCGGCGGAAAGGAACCGTTGTCGGTTTCCGGCCGAACAGACTTCACCATTGAAGGTTGGTTCAAACCGACATTTCTCTTTGCGCCGACGAATTTCGTCGCGGGCTCCATTCCGCGTTCCGTCGCGATCGCTGACCTGAACGGCGACATGAATCTGGACCTCGCGGTCGCGAACGTAAACTCGGGCAACGTGTCGATCCTCTTGGGCAACGGCGCCGGCGGGTTCAACGCGCCGACGAACTTTCCCGTGGGTCCCAGTCCGCGTTCCGTCGCGATCGCTGACCTGGACGGCGACATGAATCCGGACCTTGCGGTCGCGAATGACGGCTCGGACGACGTGTCGATCCTCTTGGGCGACGGCTTCGGCGGGTTCAGCCCGCCGACGAACTTCGGCGTGGGTGACACTCCGCGTTCCGTCGCGATCGGTCACCTGGACAACGACATGGATCTGGACCTCGCGGTCGCGAACGTAAACTCGGACAACGTGTCGATCCTCTTGGGCGACGGTGCCGGCGGGTTCAGCGGGCCGACGAACTTTGGCGCGGGTGACTTTCCGTTTTCCGTCGCGATCGGTGACCTGAACGACGACATGAAGCCGGACCTTGCGGTCGCGAACGTAAACTCGGACAACGTGTCGATCCTCTTGGGCGACGGTGTCGGCGGGTTCAGCGGGCCGACGAACTTCGGCGTGGGTGACGCTCCGCGATCCGTCGCGATCGCTGACCTGAATGGCGACATGAAGCCGGACCTTGCGGTCGCGAATAGCGGCTCGGACGACGTGTCGATCCTCTCGGGCGACGGTGCCGGCGGGTTCAGCGGGCCGACGAACCTCGCCGCGGGTGACGGGCCGTTTTCCGTTGCGATCGGTGACCTGAACGGCGACATGAATCTGGACCTTGCGGTCGCGAGCCTCTCGAGCAACGTGTCGATCCTGGATCCCGGCGAGACCTTTCCGACCGAGAATATCGCACTGGCGGGTCAAATGTCGTCGGACCCAGCGGAGAGCGTGGCAGGAATCGTCATCACTCCAGATAGGAAGCTCCAAGCGTTCGTTCGCACCACTGGCGAGACGTTGACGGTCACGAGCACGGAATCTGTGGAATTGGATGAGTGGTGTTACGTCGCGGCCACTTGGAGATCGCGCACACTGAGGCTCTTTCGGGCGAACATCGACGCGTCGTGCGACGACCCCTGTGTGGACTGCGTCAACCCGTGCGTCGAGCTCATAGCTGGTCCTTTGTCAGCCCCCGCATATCCGAACCTTCTTCGCGCTCGCCTGCCAGTACCGCCCTTACCACCGGGAAGCCCGCCGAGTGCGGTAACCAGCGATTATCTCGAGTTTCGCATCGGTGCACGGTCCGACGCACCCGGTGACATGAAGGGGTGCTTTACCGGGAGGCTCGATCAATGGGGTGTTTGGCCGGTCGGCTTAACCAGGAAACGGCTCCAAACGAGAGTGAACGAGACACTCGATGCTCCGATCACATGCTGCCCGACCGCCTCTCTGGCAGGCTACGAAGCTTTGGCTTCTCTGACCTTCGAGGACCCTCTCCTCCAAGGGCTCGGGGTGTATATCGACAACACCGCGGACGGCCAGCCATGGCCCAAGGTTCAGGACTTCTCTGGTTCCGGTGCGCATGGATACATCTTCAACCATGGAACTCCAGGCGTCGCCGGGGTTTCCAGGGATGGGCAGGGGCTTCGGCTGAATCACGATCAAGTCTTCGATGCCGGCTTTCCATCGGTCCCGATTCCGCTTCCGAGCTCCTGTGACTCCGGTCTCTACGCTATTCAGGCCGTCTTTAAGGATGGTGGCACCTACTCCCCGACTTCAGCCGAGAATCTGCGTGCTGATCACTTCACGAGCTTCGTCGTAAAGCCTGGCAGTTGCGACAAACGGGATATCGCCATGATCTTCCCGACGAACACGTGGATGGCCTATAACTCCTGGCCCGGTGTACACGGCGAGGCGAAGGGCTACTTCTCCGCGGGTGGGCTGACCCAACGTCGCCGAGAGATCCAAGGCTCGCTCGTGACGATCTCGCAGGGAGGCAATGGCATCTATTCTGGGGCTGTCTTTAGCTCCTGGAGACGTCCAAATCTTGAAGCGAGCCCCGTTCTAGGCAACCTCACCGAGATCCTTCTCCACTGTGGTCCGGAGATCAACAACAACGGGGGAGGCGCAGTCATGAACGCACGCGCCATCGAGTGGCTTCGCCAACCCCGAGGCGGTGTCCTGACAGGGGCGCAAGCTTTCGACGCGTATGCGGACGTCGATCTCGATCTGGGGATCCCAGGGCTCAATGAATACAAGCTCGTTATCGTTTCCGGGCACCACGAGTATTGGTCGCAACGCATGCTGGATGCCGTTCACCTCTACCTGGACGACCCCGCGAACAAGAATCCCGAGACGACAAACCTCATCAATATCGGAGGGAATGCGATCATCTGGAGAAGCGAGATCGCTGACATGCAGGGCAACCTCGTTCTCGAGGCTGAGAAATGGCCCAATAACAAACCGGAAGGAACCCACGATAGCATCAGCCTGCTCGCCGGTGACGGCAACCATGATCAGATCCTGAACGACAGCAATCGCACCGGCTATTGGAGAATGCTGGAACAGATTCGTGGCACGCACAAGGACTACGTCCTTGGCACGCTGCAAGAAGTCGCGACTGGGTTCACCGACGCTCCGGCAAGCTGGGGGACTTGGGGAGTTCTCTCCGCCGGCAGTGCTCTTTGGGGCTCGGGCGTGACTGAGAATCAGACCTTCCCTTACCTCGACGCGGTCGTAAGTGGAGAAGCGGATGGGTTCATCGAGGGAGGGGAGTTCCGATGGTGGCAGTACGGCCCTGGTGATCCGCCTTGTTTCATTCCCGCCATGGGGCCCATGCCAGGGACGATCGTCTTGAATTGCACTCTTCCTCTTAGCATCCCCCTGCCAGCCGACTTCCCCTTCAAGAAGCCCGGGACGGATGTCGTCGTCCTAGGCGAGGGGGTGGGTCGTACATCGTCTTTCCGTTCGGTTTGGTGGTGCCACAAGATCTTCACGGCGACGAGCCATGACGAGGTTGAAGAGTTCAGGTTCGCACACGATGTCGCAATCGATCCCTGTAACCTGAATCCTGGGCCGTGCATCCCTCCGCAGGGCTTCGTCGATTGCGACAGCCAGGGACTAGGCAACATCGTCTACTACGAACACAGGGGTGGAGGAAGAGTGCTGAGCGTGTCTTCGATCCACACCCCAAGGGCCCTCATTATCGATGAGGATTCCCTGGGGATGCCGCTCACCAACGAATTGAGCGCTCTCGTCGAACGAATGCTCGATTGCGCTTTGAACGGTAAAAACTGTCCATGAGGTCGGGGAGTATAGGCGGCTAGCATCACGGGCGATGCCGCATACGGCACCATCGATCGGCTCCATTTCGATCCCTGCACCAACGCCACACGGTCTGGCTGCGCGCCTCGGGCCCCTGCGGCTTCGATATCGAACGGAAGTTCGACCATCTCCAGGTGCAGTCGTCGTCACCGCAGGCTGCCAGTGCTATTCTCGTGCCATGTGGTCGAAAATGGCAATTGCGTTGGTCGCCTGTGTCGCGAGCTCCTGCGCGAGCTCGACGGGAAAGTTCCATGTCGACCGCGACGAGTTCTTCGCCTCGACGAGGACGCTGCTCGTTATGCCCATGGAGGGCCCCGAGTTCGATCCGGCCCACCTGAGCTATATCGATCGTGAAGTCATGGAGGTCCTGGCGGATCACGGTTTCGGCACGGTCGATGGGAGCCAGCCCCAGGAGGCCGAGCTCCGCGCGAACGAGATCGACGCGGTGCTCCTCAAGGGACTGGTCGCGCGCGATGCGCTCTTCGACAACTTTGACGCGCAATGGGACGGCGTCGAGGTGGACTTCGAGTTGCCCACGTCCGGTCCTTACGGACTGACGGACACTTACAGGGGCAAGGTCCAGGGGCTGTCCCTCTACATCTCGATCGCCGATTCCGAGGGCAACAGGCTCTTCGAGGGCTTCGGCGGGATCGGGTTGTTACGACGCTGGAACGCCAACCGCATCGAGGACGTCGACCCGGCCACGCTGCTGGTCGATCCCGACGTCGTCGACCGGGCGGTGAGCGTCGCCCTCTCGTCGCTGGAGCGCTGAGTCGAGCAGCGTTCCCTCCGGGAACATGAACGCTCCCTGCGCAGGCTTCGGCTACGGCCGGCAGCGACGGCCTACGCTTGCAGCTGCCTCGTGGCGAGGAGTGAAGCGCTCGCCCTCGAAGGCCGACCGTGGGCCAAGGGTCGCCTGAAAAGCCCTGATTCTTGAAACACGGGAGCCCGCCCCGGCACCTGGAGTCGACCGGCCCCCGTTCCACTGGAGACTCCCGATGCTGTTCGCCTCCGTTCTGTGCTCTGCGTCCCTACTCAGCCCCCAAGCCGTCTGCGACAACACCTCGACGGGGATCGTTCCGTTGAACGACCTGGGCAGCGGCCTCTACCTGGGACAGTTTGAAGGCGGGCTCTACCCCGGCGGCTCGAACGACGCGCCGGCGGCCCACGCCCTGGAAGGGAACACTCGCGGGGCGGCCCTGCGGCCCCTCGATGTCTTCGGCAATCCAGATCTGCACGGAAGGGTCGTGGTGGTGTCGATCGGAATGTCGACCACCACACAGGAGTTCTGCTCCAGCACAAGCTTTCCGCCCTGCGAGCCCTGGAGCTTCATGGGCCAAGCGCTCGGGAATCCCGGAGTCGACCCACGCGTGGTGCTGGTGAATGGCGCGTTCACGGAGCAGGTTACCGAAGACTGGGAATCACCGACGGATCCCAACTATGACCGGATTCGCGACGTCTGGCTCAACCCGGCGGGGATGAGCGAGCTTCAGGTGCAGGTCGCCTGGGTCAAGCTGATCAACGCTTTCCCCTCGATCTCTCTGCCGTCGCTACAGGCGGATGCGTATGCCCTGTTTCTCGGGCTCACCAACGTAGTGCGGGCGTTGAAGACGCGCTATCCCAACATGCAACAGGTGTTCTTCTCGAGCCGCCACTACGGCGGCTACGTCTTCGGTCCGTCGAACCCGGAGCCCTTTGCCTTTGAAACAGGCTTCTCCGTGAAGTGGTTGATCGAAGCCCAGATCGCTCAAATGGCGGGTGGCGGTGTGAATCCGGTGCTGGGCGATCTCGGCTACGACGGAGCTGCCCCCTGGCTGGCCTGGGGGCCGTATCTCTGGGCCGATGGGCTGACACCGCGCAGCGACGGATTGATCTGGGAATGTAGCGACTACGAATCCGACGGCCTGCACCCCTCGCCCACCGGCGAGGCCAAGGTGGCGGACCGGCTGCTCGACTTCCTCCTCGCGTCGCCTTTCAGCGAGCCCTGGTTCGCGCGGCACCACGGAGGGCGAATCGAACGTTCTCCGTTCCGCCTACGTTGAGCTCGCACCTGATTCGGGATGACGGGCATCGACTCGAAGCTCGGAGGTGCCGCGACCCAGCAGCCGGGAAGGCTCGATATCGAACGCAAGTTCGACCTCATTCACGTAGAATGACCCGTTCGCGCCGCCTCTTCACCGTGTCGGCACCTGTTTCTTGGAAAGTTGCAACGCTGGAAGAGCCGTAGGCACTGGGCTTGGAGTCCCGTCGCGATCCGCGTCTTCTTGAACCTCCTCCGGGGGATCCAAAACAGATATGAAGCCCGTCACCCTCGTCCATTTTCTCCTCGCAACAGCCAGTTTCGCCCCCCTCCCGAGCGCCCTTCCCCAGGGGCCGTTCGTCAACTGGGAAACACCCCATGTCCATCCTCTGGACCTGACGCCGGACGGAAACAGGCTCCTGGCGGTCAACCTTGCCGACAATCGCTTGGAGGTTTTCGACATTCGCTCCGGGTCGGCCGTTTCCGAGGTGGCCGTGCCGGTCGGTCTCGATCCCGTTTCAGTGCGGGTGCGGAGCAATAGCGAGGCCTGGGTCGTCAATCACATCTCCGATACGATCAGTATCGTCGACCTCACCACGTGCCACGTGCGAGCGACCCTGCAGACGGACGACGAGCCGGCGGATGTGATCTTTGCGGGCTCGCCCGAGCGTGCGTACGTGTCCTGTGCGCAGCCCAGCACGATCCTGGTCTTCGATCCTTCCGATCTTTCGGTTGCACCTGTGCGTCTCGAGATCAATGCGGAGGAGCCGCGCGCCCTGGCGAAAAGCTCCGATGGTCAACGCGTGTTCTGTGCGATCTTCGAGTCGGGTAACCTCACGACGACCTTGGGCAACGGTGGTGTGCCGCTGCAGGACTATCCTCCGGACGTCGTCGGATTGCCGGCGGGTCCCTATGGAGGTGTCAACCCACCTCCCAACGACGGTGCGGATTTCGAGCCGACCTTGAACCCCGCACTTCCGCCTCCCCCTCCCCAGGTGGCGTTGATCGTGCGCTCCACCAGCCCGGGCAGTTGGTTGGATGACAACGGGACCGAGTGGGGACCCCTGGTCGATGGTGACTTCTCGATCCTCTCTGGACGCGCGCCCGGATGGAGTGTGGCCGATAATGATGTGGTGGTCATTGAAACCACCGATCTCTCGATCAGCTACGCCAAACATGCGATGAACATGTGCATGCATCTTGCCGTTCACCCGACCAGCGGAGAGATCACGGTCGTCGGTACTGATGCGACGAACGAAATTCGCTACGAGCCGATCCTCAAAGGCAGATTCTTGCGTGTGAACTTGGCTCGCATCGACGCGTTGGCGTTGACGCCGACGATCAGCGATCTCAACGGACATCTGGACTACGCGCAATCGACCGTTGCCCAAGGCTTGCGAGACCAGACACTTTCGGACCCCCGCGCGATCGTTTGGTCCTCGGACGGGACGCGTGGCTACATCTCGGGCATGGGCACGAACAACGTGCTCATCGTGGATGCTAACGGTGATCGCGTAGGACGGACGCCGCTGGTCGAAGTTGGCGCAGGGCCGACAGGTCTGGCCCTGGATGAAGCGCGTAGCCGGTTGTATGTGATGAACAAGTTCGAGGGCTCGATCTCCGTGATCGATATCTCATCGCCATCGGAAGCAGACCGTGTGCCCTTCTTCGATCCGACTCCCCAGGCGATCAAGGCGGGGCGGCCGCACCTGTACGATGCCCATGAGACTTCAGGGTTGGGATTGACCTCATGTGCTGCGTGCCACGTCGATGCTCGCTGGGATCGCCTGGCCTGGGATCTCGGTGATCCTTCCGGAGACCTACGCCCTCTGGGAGATGAGAATCTAGAAGAAGGCTTGCCGGGAACGTCAGCTACCCTCATCGATTATCACCCGATGAAAGGCCCGATGCTGACGCAGACGTTGCAGGACATCATCGGAAAGGAGCCCTTCCACTGGCGAGGTGACCGCGCCGGGATCGAGGAATTCAACGGCGCCTTCGAAAGTTTGATGGGGGACGACGAACAACTCTCGAACGAGGAGATGGCCGAATTCAAGGCGTTCCTGGCGACGATCTTCTTTCCGCCGAACCCCTTCCGTAACTCGGACAACTCGCTCGCCACGGATGTAGAGATCAATGAATTCTCGATCGGCAAGTTTTCCCCAGCGGGAACGCCGCTGCCTAACGGCGATGCAGCCAATGGCCTGGGAGGGTTCAACAATTCCTGTGGGCGTTGCCACACTTTGCCGACCGGACTGGGAACCAACAAGTCGTGGGATGGGGAGCTGTTCCAGCCGATCCCCGCCGGGCCCAACGGCGAGGATCACCACAGCGTGATCGGCCCGATCGCCGCCGTCGACTTCAACTTGAAGGTTCCCCAACTTCGATCCATTTACAAGCGCACGGGCAACAACAACATGGCGGCGGACAATCGTGTCGCCTACGGATTGCGCCATGACGGAGCGATCGACTCCCTCGCGCGCTTTGTTTCACGTTCCGTTTTCTCCGTTGAGAACGATCAGGAAGTTGCCGACATCATCGCTTTCGTATTGTCCATGAGCGGCGAGACCGAGATCAGCACGGTCCTCGACGAAATCGATACGCCCCCCGGTGACGTGGGACAGTGGACGCATGCCGCGGTAGGGATGCAGATGACGCTAGACCAGACGACCCTCTCGACCGAGCAACAAGCCCTTTTGTCGGTCTGGGAGCAAGAAGCGCAGGAGGACGACATCGCGATCACTCTGCGGGTACGCCTGGGTGGCGTTTCGCGCGGCGGGCTCTTCCTCGGTAACGGCAACTGGCAGCTCGATCGGCGGTCCGAGCGTACGAGCTTGACCCAGTTACTGACGCAGGTCGGGCCAGGGGCTGAGTTGACCCTTACAGTGGTGCCGTTCGGGTCGGGCACCCGCATCGGTCTCGACCGCGATGGGGATGGCTTCTACGATCGCGACGAGCGCGACGGTGGTAGCGATCCGGCGGACCCCGATAGCAGGCCGCGCATCCAACGCCGCAGGCTGTAGCCGGAACGCGGCGCCGCTCTCTGGTGTTCCGGAATCGAACCCCTGAGACCTCCAGGTACCTAGAACGTTCCGACGATCCCGTTGGCCGCGGTAGAGAACCACGGATCGAACATGCCGGGGGCCCCGGGCAAGTTGCCTGTAACGAGGGCCTGCATGAACCAGTCGACTCCGACGAGCCCGCAGTTGTTGGGGATCGTTGTAGTGAACGTGGCCGATGAACCGCCGCCTGCATGTGGAGGCGGAACGAGGTTCGCGATGACCCCACCAGCGACGAGTAGTTCGGAGGGGCCCGAGGATACGCCCAGGAGGAAGAGGCCCATGTCGATGATCGGCCCGGCCGCGGATGAGTCACGAACCAAGATGAACCAGCTGCCTGGATCCCGTGCCAATTGTAGGGTCAGGGTCACCGTCAACGGAGCTCCCACGACGACTGGCGAGGACGAGAGCCGATCGAGATTGATGCCTGTGCCGTTGTAGCTGGCCACGGTCGCACTCCCCCCCGGACAGGTCGGAAGGTCGAAGACAAAGGGTGTCTTGGTGCTGAACGGTCCCGCGTCTACCGCGTAGTAGCCAACCACCTTGAACCCGTCGGGGGTCATGTCGTGCAGCACCTGGAAGTCCTCGCCCGCGGGAGGGCTGATGCCGAAGTTGGCGGCATAGTCGGCGAATTGCTGAATGCCGCCGCTCTCTGTCCAGATGAATGCTGTAATGCCGAAGAAGGCGATACCTGCGAAGCCGACGACGGTCTCGCCGTCATCGGAGATGGCCATCCCCGTCGTGCCGTTGAAGCCTGGAATACTTCCGATGAGCTCGACTCCCGTGCTCTCTGACCATCGGAACGCTTGTCCGCTCTGCGAGTCGCTCCCGCTGGCCCACGTACCGTCGCTGCTCAGTCCCCAAACCTCCCCGCTTCCAGTGGGATTGGTTCCAGGATCCTCGAGGATCAGCTCCTCGGTCCCATTGGAGAACCAGATCGCGGCGCGGCGGCTTCCGTTCGAGGCCTCGTCCCAACCACCGATGGTTGTGCCATCTCCGGAAACGTCGTTGGCCCTCGAGGAGTTCGGGCCAAGCTGACCAAGCTGTCCCAGCCCACCGCCGGGCGTCCACTTGTACGCAAAGGCGGAACAGCCGTCCCAGCCGAGGCCCACAGCAACGTCGCCCGTGTCCGAGATGTTGTAGGGACTGCCCAGGCCCGGGCATCCACCGCTTCCGCCGACGAGGCCGCCAATCGATTGCCAGCCGGTTCCCATGGTCCACACGGCTCCCGCATCCGAACCCGCGTCTTCGCCGAACACGGTGGTGCCGTTGCCCGAAACCCCGTAGGCCCACGAACTACCCGACAGACTCTGTTGCCCAGCGCCCGCCGTCCATCTCCAGGCACCGTTGAAGTTGCTGCCTCCGACGACGGTCGTCCCATCGGCGGAGATGCCCTGAGCGATCCCTTCGCCGAGGACGGTGAGGGACTGAGCGGAAGCGAGGCCTCCGAGGAGGGAAAGGAAAATGAGTGCGGGTTTCGGGTTCATTTTGCGGCCGGCTTGGATGCGGCGTTTCGGGAGACCGGGACAGGTGGGATGGCCCGTGGACGATCGTCGCTCCAAAGTACGTTCTTGGGAAGTCCTTCTCTGCACCAAAGCGACGAACCCGCCCAGCCCATGCCCGGGGGCGCGAGATGGCCAGATCGTGAATCATGAGTGGATGTCTCGATCTCAGGGGACCTACGACCATCGACTCCGTGAACTCGTCCGACGCACGCAAGCACGGACTGCGATCGATACCTGTGCGATTCGGAAAACGGGATCGCGCGTAACGACGGAGGTGATAGGCTCGTGGGGCCTTCGTCGGAGCCGCGGGGCCAGAGGATGCCACCGCCCGACCGGGTTCAAACCGCGGGAGCTCCGATCCCATGAACCTCCTTGAGGTCGCTCGAAACGGCGTATGTCGTTTCGCCTCGCTTCTTCTTCTCGCATCCACCCTCAGCGTCCAGGGACGAGGTCCAGCCGCCGAGGTCTACACCAAGGCGCTCGAGATCCACGGAATCTCGATCCTCGGCACCGAGGGCGTCGACGAGGAATACCTCTACATCGCGGCGCTGGTCTACGACCACATGACCTCGCGACGTGAACCGATCGATATTCGCGCTGCCCATCGCGCCAGCGGTTTTCGCATCCTGATGATTCCGCCCGAAGCGCGCTTCCTCGACCTACCCGAGTTCGCGGGAGGGGAAGAGGAACTGGAAGAGGCCGACGGATTGGGCGGTTGCATCGGTGAATTCTTCATCGCCCTGCGCGTCGGTTCGCCGCATACCTTGGTCCATGAAATGGGCCACGGGATCTATCACTCCGCCATCCAGTACATGGAAACCGGCGGGGCCGACGACGAAGAGGCCTGGTATTCGGAACGCGTGCGCGCCGTGCACGGGCTCGACATGGAAGCAGCCGTCGAGACCTACGGCGAAGAGGTCATTCACGAAGTCTTGCTGGCCCCCGAAGGGACCTTCAGTGCGGACCTGGCCGAGGCCTGGTACAACGCCTTCGAGTCGGGTATCTGGCGCAATCAATACGGTGGCACCGAACCCAACGAGTACTGGGCCGAAGGCGTGGCGCTTTGGTTTCGCGCTGCGCAGCCGACGGATGAGGATCCGCGCGCGTACTTGAAGCGCATGGATCCGATGCTCTACGAGCTGTGCGCGCGCATCTTCCCCGACGAGGATTGGGATCCCGGCCGCGCCGCCGTGGCCAGCGAAAGCTCGGTGCACTTCGAGAACGAGGACGAGGGCCCCGCGTCCGACAGGGAGGACGGGGCCGATAGGCGCGATAAGCCCAATAGAATCGGCGACTGCATCCTGAGGCAAGCCACAGGCGTCGTCCCCACGGATCCCTACGCCGTCAGCGACATCACGCTTGAGAGGCACCACCCCCTGCCGAAGCGCTTGAACGCCTGCGGCATCGCCTTGGTCGCGAGCTCCGAGGTGCCGGATCTGTTTCTGCAACTCGTCGGCGAGACCGTGTCGCAAATCTTCCAGCCCAAGGATGCGTTGGACACGAAGGCCCAACGCGAGGTGCTGGAACACTTACATCGCTACCGCGCGTGTCTGCCCGTGCCCAGCACCGAACCCCAGTTCGAGCGCCTGTTCCAACGCGATCCCGAGGCCATGGACCGCGTGATGGACGAAAACAGCACCTGCGACATCATCATGGCTGCGGTGCCCGAGGGTCAGGTGATGGAAGTCGTCGAGCACTTGCTGCACGCCATCAGCGACGTCGGCCTGCACTACCGCTTCCCGAAGGAGTGGGGCATTTCGCGTGAGTCGGAACTGTGGAGAGCCATGCAGCGCGCCATCGACGCGGGCTACTACGAGATCGAGTCCTACCGCGACATCGAAGAGGACGCGCCCCGCGACGTCTACCACCGCGTGCTCCTGCAGGAGTTTGCCTATTGGTTCATCTCGACCGCCTGGGACCTGCAAGAGGACTACGGCCCGAACGAGGACGAGTGGACGATCCGTACGTCCGCCGAACTGCGCGAGAAGATGCCCGAGTTCTGGGCCGTCTACGAACGCACGGCGGGCGCGGTGATGAGCGCGCCCAGCCGCGAAACGCTGGCGGAGATCGGCCCCACGCGCCGGCGAGAGCGTGATTGAGTGTGGCGCCCCCAGGAGCCACAAGAAACACGTGGTTCGTTGAAACGTTTCCATGGGCCTGTGGAACAGGCCTGATATGAGTTTGACTACTGCCCGCCTGCTGTTCGATTGGACCATGGTCCTCATGCTCGGAAGCGCTCTCTTCGCCCAGGCCGCGCAGAGCCCAGCGGGGGGCGTTTCGCCGCTGGTCGCCCAGGAGGCGGACTGGCTCGTCTTTCGGGCGGATCAGGAGCTGGATGAGCTGTTCGAGCTCTATGCGCTGAGGATGCGCTCGGGCGAGTCTCCGATCAAACTCACCCAACCGCTCGACGGATCGGTCGCATCCTACGGCGTCACCCCGGACGCCCGCCGAGTGGCCTACGTTGCGGGAGGCCATTGCTATTCCATACGCATCGACGGAAGCGAGCCCCCCATCCGCCTGAGCATGGACCCGGACGTTGTCCAGTCCTTCGAGATCAGTCCCCGCGGTGGCTTTGTGATCTACTTGAGCGGCACGACCTTCCAGCGGGCGCCGATCGATGGAAGCCAGGCGGCCTTCGCCTTGAACCCGCCCTCCGGGCAAACGCCGATCCAATACGAGATCACCCCCGACGGACAGTCGATGGTCTACATCACCGACAGCTGGGACGCATTCATCCTTAACACTTCGACGTTGAGCACGCCCATTCTCATGAGTGGCTTCGTTCCCAACAACTACGAGGTCTATGACTTCGAAATCGCATCGGACAGCAGCCTGATCATTCTCTTGAACCGCTACCTCGTCGGTTTTCACGAACAATATTACATCTACAACCTACACTACTCCCACGTCCAGCTGCCCACCTTGATGTTCCCCTTGGCGCTAGACAAGGATGTCCCCCCCGGGTTTGGCATCAGCCCCAACGGGAGTCGCCTTGTCTATCAAGATCGGCCATGGCTCTTGAGTGCCCGGTTCGCTGACTCTTCGCCGACGATTCTACTCAGCGACTCTACGGACGATCCCAGCTTTCCGATCATCACTCCGGATGGCCGGAGCGTGGTCTATATTGCCCGGAACCCCGATTGGAGATTGCGTGCTACCCCCATCGACAGTTCGGATCCGGTTGCTCTCACCCTGCCTTTTTCGAAACCTCCCATGTCCACATCGATCAGCCCCGATTCGAGTCGGGCGCTCTACATCTCTTCCTGGCCAGATCATAATGGGCCGGATAATGTATTCAGCGTCCCCCTCGACGCGCCGTCCCAACAAGTTCAACTCAACAGCCCTTTGCCTCCGAACGGAGACATCGTGGCCTACAGAATCACACCCGACAGCACGCAGGTTCTCGTCCATGGAAGGCGTAACGGCATGAACGAGCTACGCCGCATCCCCATCGACGGCAGCCAGCCCTCGAGCCCGCTCACCGCGCTCCTCCCGGGAGAGCTCCTGGCCTTCGAACTCACCTCCGATGGGAGCGACGTCGTGTTCATCGGCGATCCGCTGACCAGTGGAGTCGTCCAGCTCTTCACGGTTCCCCTGGATGGAAGCACGCCGCCGATGCTACAGACACCGAGCATAGTCACCGGTGGTAACGTCATCACTTTCGAGCTCGCGAGTTCGAGGAAGCATGTCGATCGGCGAGCCACCCCTTCACAAAGCACCACGGTCGAGATACCCTAGTCGCATCTTCTGATCTGCGGGTGCGGCGGCCATACGCACGGATCTCGTGCTGGGGGCGACCCGGGACGCTGAGAACAGACACCGGATGAAAGCCCCGACCGAAACCGCCGTTTCCGGTGAGCGCGACTCTCCGCAGAAGGTCGCACTTGATTGGTTGATCCGTGCCGCCCTCGCCTGGCTCGCGGTCTATCTGTGGAAGCAAGGCCAAGACGGCTTCTTTGCGCGGACGGTAGATCGCGTCGATGCGGACTGGATCAAGGTCGTTTTCTTGAACATTCCCCTTCAGATTGTCCTCACCTTCGTCGCCATGTCCTGCGCCCGGTCCAAGAGAGCGGGGGCCGTGCGTGTCGGACTCGGTGCCGGAGTGCTGAACGCGCTTCTCATCCTGGGGCACATCGCCTTGTCCGTTTCCACCGCGTGACGCAGCGCGCTGGGCCCGGAGGCGGGAGAGGGGCCAAGAACGTGACGGGGTTCAGGAGCGCTCCTCCGGTTCTGGACTTCGGAGCGAGTGCTTGAGCTAGTTCATCGGCTCGGGTGCCGGAGCGACTTCCGCTTCCTTCAACCAAGCTTCGGTCGAGATGCGGGCGACATCTTCGGCCGACATAGGCTCCGTTGAATCAAAGACCTGGGGCATGAAGTAGGCCACCTTGGGATTCTTCTTCATCTTGGCTTCGATCGCCTCGTAGATGGTGTTGTACAGCGCCATGAGCTGCGGGTCGCTGTCCACGCGCCGGTTAACGTCGGAGTCGGCCATCGGGATGATGTGCTGGCAGTGGAAGAGGTCCAATCCCTCATCGATCGCGAAGTCGGCCAACGTTTCTAGCGTCGGCAGCGTCTCTTTCATGACGACGGCAGTGACGCCGATGCGACACTCGAGGTTGTTCTCGCGCACGTAGGTGACACAGCGGCGGATGACATCCTTGATGACTTCGATGTCACCACCACGCACCTGGCGATACGTATCGGCGTCGGTCGTCTCCAGCGAGAAGCGCAGCTCGTGGTAGTTGCGCATGATGCGTTCGAGCCGCGCCTGGTTTTTCAACGGGATGCCATTCGTCACCCCGATCAAGATCTTGCGGCCGATCTGCTCTTGGACCTCCTCGCAGACTTCCATGATCTGCTCGTACTGCGAGTGCATGATGAACTCGCCGTCGGAGCACAGGTTCAGGTAGCGCGCTGTCGGGCCGAACTTGCGGATGATCTTTTCGATCGCCGCCAAGGGTGCCTCGTCGTTCAGTTCCTTTTGCGTGTACGGGAACTTGTTGCACATCGTGCAGCGCAGGTTGCAGCGGTTCGTGATGTTCAACGTGATCGATTCGGGCATCTGCCGGGTGAAGTACTTGCCCTTTCCCAGATGCTCGTCCGCCGTCGGGTTCTCCTTCTTCGTGCCCTCGGCGTAGGAGACGTTGTTCAGGAGGATCTTGAACAGCTCGCAGCGCTCGCAGAAAGCGGGAAGGTTCTTCTTGGTGATGAAGCCCTCACGCACCTTCTGGAGAATCTCGCCGTTCCAGAGATCGTCGATGTCATCGATGCTCTCGATTTCGACCAGTTTCGTGTTGCCGCAGCAGAGCATCACGGAGCCATCCGTGTTGAACCAGAGATCCCGCCAGGCAGGGGATAAGGCACCATCATTCGAGTTCCCCCGATTTTAGCACGTTTCCCGCATTAGGAGCCCCGAGTAGGAAATTCCGAAGGAGCTCGGCTAAGACTCGACGAAGGGAGCTCCGACACACACGGTCCAAGTCGCCGACGAGCCCAATACGACCCGGAACGCGAGCGAGCCGAGCAACTGCAGGGCTAGCCGCGCTTGTCCTGGTTGACCCTACTCACTCCGCAGCCCCTTTGCGCAAAACAGCCAGCGCTCCTTCCGCCTTATCGAAACCCGGGTCCCGACGCAGGCTCTCTTCGTAGCACCCTTCCGCCAGCGCCCTATCCCCCGCAAGCTCGTGGGCAACCCCCTTACGCCACAGCGCGTGGGCGACGGACGGAATGAACTCGCCCTCCGGTTCGGCGGCGATGAACTCCTCGAGCATGGTGATAGCCTCGGTCGACTCGAACTCGTTCTCCACACGCATGCGCGCTTGCATGTAGAGCGCCAAGTAGTAGTGCTCGTCCTGGTCACCAGCACGCGCGGCCTTGTAAGCGGCGTCCGCTTCTTCGAAGTGTTTTTCCTCCGCGTGGAATCCACCGAGGGTCACGTGGAAGCCGCGTTCGTCGGGATACTCCACCAACGCAGCGCGGCACAGCTCGATGGCGTCGTCCTTTGCCCCGGTCTGATAGAGCGCCATGGCCAGTAACTGCTTGCCGCCGATGGCGTCGCGTGCCTCGACCTCGCGGCACAACTCGAGGGCCTTTTCCTGATCGCCGCCCATCAACCTGGGCAGCATCAGAAACGTCATGGCCAGGATCGTGCGTGCCTCGGTGTCGTCCGAATTCAATTCGATGACCCGCGTGCACTCCTCTTTCATGCGCTTCAAACGCGGAGCCATGCTGGCCAGGGCCGCGAGCCCGCCGCCGCCGCTCATCATCTGGGCTCCGATGGCCTGGGCATAGACGAGATGGGCCTCGGCGCTCTCGGGGAGGAGCTCAACGGCCTTGAGACCGAAGTCGGCGGCGTCGTCCGCCTTTTCCAGCTCGCGAGCGACCTCCGAGAGCAAGATGCACGCCTCCCCGTCGCGCTCCGATTCGTTCACGAGCTGGACCAGGTTCGCTTCGGCTGCGGCGTAGTCACCGGCCTCCATCAAGGCCCGCGCCTCGTCGAAGACATCGCCCGCGAAGACCTCGGCACCTTCGTCCACACCTGCGGTCAGGCGCTCGCCGGCCGCATCGATCAGCGTGGTCGTCGGCTCACGGTACACGAAGAACACGGTGAACCCCACGCCGAAGAGAACTGCAACAAACATCCACTTGAGGGCTTTCATCGCCCACGAGTCTAACACTCTCGGGCGATGAATCCGTTGGGGACGGCGGACTCGTCCCTGGACCCTGTAGCACGATAGGCCACTGACGTCGACAAGGAGACGCTCCTACTCGGACGCCTCCTCCGGATGACGGGAAGAAGTAGGTGCCGAGCAGAGCATGCTCCGGTCGCGATGCGGCCGTACGATGGGACGCCATGGGCAACACCAAGCGGCCGTTCTACGAGGAGCTCGACTTCCGCCAAACGGAGCTGGGCGAGCTCATGCTGCGCCGTCGGCGTCCGATGTCCATGCCGGATACCTGGGTGTACGAGGTGAAGCTCGACGATCGCTTCCTCATGTCCAGCCTCGTGCACGACAGCGAGGACGAGCTTGCGCGGCTTGCGCTGCGGCGGCTCGAGGGTCGGGAATGGCGAGTGCTGGTGGGCGGGCTCGGCCTCGGCCACACCGTCGCCGAGGTGCTGACCTGGGCGCAAGTGGAGACGATCGACGTCGTGGAGTACCTGCCGGAAGTGATCGACTGGCATCGGCGCGAGCTCGTGCCGCTGGCCGCGGCGCTGGAGGGCGACCAGCGCTGCCGCATCGTGCAGGGGGACTGCTTCCAGTGGATCCGGGACGGCAGCGGAGGAAGCTACGATGCCGTGCTGATCGACATCGACGATTCGCCCGAGCACCTGCTCAGCCCGGGTCACGGTTCGTTCTACACGGAGACGGGGCTCGCCGATGCGCGCCGATCCTTGCGAGCGGGAGGGGTCTTCGCGCTCTGGACGGCGGGACCTGTCCTCGGGGATTTCCTCGAGCGCATGCGGCAGGTTTTCGGCGACGTCGACGCGCAGGCGGTCCATTTCCACAACCCCCTGCACAACGTGGACGACGTCAACACGATCTACGTTGCGCAGGTACGGAGCCAGGCACCGAGCTGACGGGTTGGTGGCCCCGTCCAGCGAGCCAGTGCCCGTCGATGGGCGCAGGCCAGCGAAGGGGTGGTAGGCCATGTGAGCTCCGGCGCGTGGAGGTGTGGAGCCCGGGCTGGGGTAGGCAGCGCGTTACGGCATGCGCTGGATTTTGTCCTGACTCGGTACCCGGAGTCTGGGCAGCATGTAGGCCCACCACAGGAGCGCGCCGATCCCGGCACCGGAGACCATATCCCAGATGAAGTGCTGTTTGGTGGTCACGACGCTCAGTGAGAGGGCGAGCCACGCGACCCAGATCGTGGCGGTGTAGAGCCGTCGGCGGCGGAACTCGGCGGCCCGGATCGAGAGCCAACGCTGGACGAAGAGCACGATCAAGAGACTCGCGGAAACGTGAAGGCTCGGCCAGGAGTTCCAGGGCCGGTCGATGAAATACACCAGGTCGTAGAGGTCCGCGAGTCGTGGGTGCATCGAGGGGACGAGGTGCTCCATCTGGGTGCGCACGACGACTTCGGCCGGAACGAGTAGGAAGAACCCGTAGGAGAACAGGAAGAGCAGGATTGTCCCCTGGGCGACAAGGGCGAGCTCATTGCGTCCGCGCTGAGTGCGGCCGGCGACCAGGAAAGGCAGCGGGTAGTAGAAGTAGAGGGTGAGGTAGATGAGGATCGACCAGGGGAGCGGGGGGACGGTGGTGTCCCACTCGCTGGTCGGATCCCATACGGTCAGGCCACGCTCCTCGGCGAGGAGATTGCTCCAGTGGTAGCCCGCGAGGCCGACGAAGCTGATGCTGATCAGCAGAGCGACGTGGAATGCGTAGCCGTTGCAGCGTTCGCGAATGCGATAGAGGGGAGCCCAGATCCTCCAGACACCAGCATCGTGCAAGAGCATGAGCGGTTCAAAGTGCGGTTTGTTGCGTAGGGCCCCAGGAAACTCGCACGGCGTTGGAAATTGAGACGAGCGTGTTGATCACGAGCATGTTCCTCCGTGCCGAGAGGAGCGATCCTATCACGTCCCCACACCGCTGTTGCGCCGTCCCACCTTCTTGCGCTCGAAGTCCACATGGTGAGGGCTACCGATTTGACTCCAGCTCCCCCCAAGACCTCCTCTGGGGACAATCGCCAGGGGGGCTACGACACCACCGCAAGGATGCCGAGAGCGGTGGACCCACACAGGGGGGCGGGATCCCGCTCTCGCGGGGCTGCTCGCCGATAGGCAACGGTATCACTGCTCCGTCGTTAGAGAGAGGAACCAGACCGCCCCGCGATCCAGGCCGCCGTCGTCGTCTCCGAGCGCGCCGACGGCGAGGTCGACCACGCCATCGCCGGTGAAGTCGCCCAGGCTCGTGACGTCCCATCCGAACTGGTCTTGAGCGTCCAGGTCACCGAGGAACCCTCCGATCCCCTCGGTGATCTCATGCTGTGCCTTGACCCTTCCATCCTTGTGCATCAGGAGGATCCACACGGCACCTTCCCCGTTCGGACCTCCGTTCCCTTGGCCGACGGCGATGTCCGGATTCCCGTCGCCATCGACATCGCCGATTCCGTCCGAGGAAATCCCGAAGCGTCCGCCCGGGTTGGGAGTTCCATCGATGTCGTTGGCGGAGATCTTGTGCTCGGCCTTGACCGTTCCGTCGCTGTTCAGAAACAGGATCCAGATGGCGCCCGTGTCGCCCCCGCCATCGTCGTCACGATTCGCGCCCGCGACCATGTCGACGACACCATCGCGGTCGAGGTCTCCGATTCTGGAGGGCTGCAGTCCAAAGTCGTCGTAAGACGAGTAGAAGCCCGAGAAGCCTCCTTCGGTCTCGCTGATCTTTTGGTGCGCTTTCACGGTTCCATTGCCCTCCAGGAACAAGATCCAAAGCGCTCCTGAATTGACGCCCCCGTCATCGTCATAGCGGCTGTTGACAGCGATATCGGTGACGCCGTCACCATCCACGTCGCCGAGATTGCAGGCATTTCCAAACCGATCCGAATCGTCAAGGCCGTCGGCTGGAAACCCACCGGCGGTGGAGGAGATCTTCTGATGGGACTTGACGGTTCCGTCGGCCTGCAGGAACAGGATCCACACCGCACCCCGATCCGTACCACCGTCATCGTCGCCCGTCGCAGCGACCACGATGTCCACGGTCCCGTCCCCATCGAGGTCGTCGAGGCAGTCCACCGAGATGCCGAAGTTGTCGTCGGTGTCCAGGTTGCCCGTGAACCCGCCATGTATCGCGGAGATCTTCTGTTCGGCCTTGACCGTGGCGTCGGCGTTCATGAATAGGATCCATACCGCACCCGCGTCCAGAGCGCCGTCGTCATCCTTGTTTGCCCCGACGACCAAGTCGTCGATGCCGTCCCCATCCAGGTCCCCCAGACGGGCTGTGGAATGGAAGCGATCCTCGTCGTCGAGCATGCCGCCAAAGGTCCCCTCGATATCGTTGATCTTCTGGTGCGAAAGCACCGAGGGGATCGTGGGACCGACCCAGGGGAAGTCCACGACTCCTGTTCCAGAAGGCAAGTTCCCCCGACCTCGGGAATCGGACTTGGGGTTCTCTTGTATGGAGATCCCGTGGAGGTAGGCATCCCCAGCGGAGGAAAACGCCAGGTTCGTCCCAGAAGCCGAAATCGTCGGGGGTGCCTCGAACTGGAACGAATAGGTGGAGCCGGGAATGATCGGCTCGCCAAAGGGGTCGAGAGACCTGACCCACCCCTGGATCTCCCCGCTCTCGTGCAGCGTGAACCTCAGACGATAGCGACCGGCGAAAGACGCGTAGACAAAGTCCCCCCCAGCCCCATCGTCCAGGACCCCCATGAAGCGCTGATTGCCAAAGTCATCCCGGTAGATGAACAAGCAATACCCGTCACTGAAGGCGTTCCCACCATCGTTGAGAAGGGAGATCCCGAAGAAGCTAGGGCCGTGGTAGGAAGGAAACACCTCGACGTCCGCCTCCACCGTGAGGGAGGAGCCCATGACAACAGGGTGGTAGATACAGTCTTCAGGGAAAAGGGTGGTCACCCGTCCAGTGTTGATGACCAGACCCGGTCCCATGTTGTCCGGCGAGTCGAGCCAGCCGTTTCCCACCGGACCATTGGGCCGTTCGAAGTCGTCTGCGAAGGAGAACTCCTGGGCGGTAGCCGCGGAGGGAAGGAGGAGCGTGACGAGGAGCACTCGAAGCAGAATGGACATGGGTTTCATAGCTCGTGTGTTGGGGCGTTCTCACCCGTACACACGGAGCGGGACTGGAGGCTCCATCACGGTCCTCGCCTATTTCCTGTCAATTGGACGTAAGCTCTTGAAGAGGAATGGCTTGTGACCCTTTGGGGGCGTTGGTGCATCAATCCCATGCCCTTGACCCGGGCTCATGCGTGACGAGCCCCGCATGAACTCACGAGTCCATCCGAATGACAGGACACAATACCGAGTCGGCAACTTTGAATTCATCGATCGCTACCGCATTCGAGCGTGAGCCAGGAATCGTCTCGATGCATGGGCGCCGCAAGTCCCCCCATGGGGCGTGGGCCGCAGTCGGCTCTTTTTTTCGAGGGGCCCTTCCACACAGTCCAAGCGGCTTACGGCAGGATGTGCCTCGTCATGTTCGAGAAAACAGATTCGAAAAAGAGGCCGGTGGTCTGCCTGACAATGATCACGGCTCTCCTTTGCAGCGCCTGTGCGAGTCCACCTCTTTCCTATCTCGACCAGGAAGCACCCGGCGTCGTTCCAGAGCTCTTCGCTGTTGGGGTCGTGAACACCGACGCCATCGAGCTGAATGCTGTGTTTCACCCCGATGGCTCGGAGTTCTTCTTCACGCGTGTCATCGACGGGGACTTCACCATGCACCGCTGTGTCTATCGAGACGGCGCGTGGAGCGAACCCGAGGCGTTGCTCTTGTACCCCGGAGGAGAGCCCGCACTGGCGGTGGACATGGCCGTTTCGCCCGATGGTCAGAGTCTGTATTTCCTCGGTCGCTTTCCAAGTTCGCTATCTCCGGAAAACCCTGGTTTGGATCTTTGGGTGTCCCAGCGCCAGGGACAAGGGTGGGGGACCGCCAGCCTCGTTCCTCATCCGGTCTCGACCGAAGCTGCCGAGTTCTACCCGTGTGTCGTCGCGGATGGCAGTTTGTATTACGTCTCGGACGGTCCTGGCTCCCTGGGCAGTACCGACATCGTTCGCGCTCAGAGGCTGTCCGACGGAAGCTTCGGCGAGCCGCAAAACCTCGGGGCTCCTGTCAATTCGGTGAGCGGAGAAGGCGACACGTTCGTGGCTCCGGATGAGAGCTACATGATTCTGACCTCGAGCCGCCCGGGGGGATTGGGGCAAGGCGATCTGTACGTTTCCTTCAGGCAGCCGGGGGGATCGCCTGCGCAAGGTGCAACCTGGAGCGAGCCTCAGAATCTCGGAGCGCTCATCAACTCCAAGCACACCGACTTTTGTCCCATGGTGAGCCCCGACGGCAAGCTTCTCTTCTTCACGCGCCGCTACGGAAACACCTGGGAAACATCGGAGCGCTGCGAGATCTACTGGCTGGATGCTTCCTATCTCGATCCATTTCGTTGGGTCCATATTGCGGGATCCCCGTAGCGAGTCGTGCGGCAGGCATAGCCGATTGGGTCCTCTTGGTGTGATAGAGGGCTGATTGGGCAGGAAACTACAGGGGAATATAGGAGGGTTCATTTGTGCGATAGTGCTATCCAATATGTGCAAACTAGAGTATTTTGGTTGCTCTCATGCACGTTGGACCGGGGGGGGGGTCCGGGGTCCCGGGGGGTCCCAATGAATCCGGAGGTTCGAAATGAGAAGCAACGTCCATAAGTGGGCAGCAACGGCTCTCGTAGCCGTTTCGGCCATTGCGACTGTCAACGCACAGCACAGTGGAAACAAGTTGAGTGGTGGAAACAAGTTGAGTGGCCAGCAGGCCGTGTCGTGGAGTCAGTATCGACACTACTCCCACGACGACCTCGTCCAGTTGATGGGCGGTGGCGGTGGTCCCGGGCTGACCAACATCATTCGCACGTTGGGAATGCTCGTCTTTACGACCCCGTTCACCACGGCAGATGGCTTCGGCGATGGTCCCTACGATCCGGCTGAGTTGCCGGTCAATTTCCCCGGCCATCGCCCGACGCTCCAGCACAACGGTTTGCTCTTGCGCGTGAACGGGCTCGATGCCCAAAGCTGCAACGAGTGCCACGCGATCATCCGCCACGGTGACACGCCGCCGACGCTCGGAATCGGTGGAGTTGGCGGTGTTGTCAACAACGCGATCATCCTTCCGACCGTTATCGATGTCGGTGACTCGATGGATAAACGCACACAGTTCGCGCCGGGTCATGACCCGAACCTACCCATGGTTGCGGATGGCGACGCCGACTACAATGGACGCTTCGCGAACCCGCCCTTCCTCTTCGGTGGGGGCGGAGTCGAGCTTCTCGGGAAAGAGATGACACTCGACCTCCAGGCCCTTCTGAAGCAGGCGCAGGGCGCCTCTAACGGCACGATCACGATGCTGGATACGCACGGCGTCAACTTCGGCTACATCGAGACGATCGATAACGCTGGCACCGTCGAACTCCACCCGGAGGGCGTCGGTCCGGAAGACATCACTGGCGTACCCCACGAAGATGTCCTCGTCGTCCGTCCGTTCGGGCGCAAAGGAGAGAACTTTTCCATGCGCGACTTCGATCGTGGAGCCATGCAGTTCCACTTCGGTATGCAGCCGGTGGAAGTCGTGGGGCAAGGCATCGACGACGACGGCGATGGCAAGGCCAACGAGGTCTCCGTCATCGACATGACGACCCTGCACGTCTTCGGCGTGACGAACCCGAGTCCGATCACGGACCCGTTGGGTATCGTCCAGGCCGCCGGTTTCGGCTTCTTCCAATCGGTCGGTTGCGCGGATTGCCACATTCCCTCGATCCAGACCCAAGGTCGTCGCGTGCCCCTGGCACACCCCGAGGTCGCGAACGATCCCGATGCCAACGTCTACATCCGTCTGGCCCTGGTGCCCGCCGGTTTCGAACCTATCCCTGGTGGCGGCCTGGTCATTCCGCTCTTCGCCGACCTCAAGCGCCACAAGATGGGCGCGAGACTGGCCGAGGACTTCGAGTTCGGCGAAATCGCCAACGACGAGTTCACGACCGCGCGTCTGTGGGGCATTGCCGACACAGCTCCCTACTTGCACGATGGTCGCGCCATGACTCTGATCGAGGCGATCGACTTCCACGGCGGTGAAGCCCAGTTCGCCCGCGACAACTTCTTCGGGATGTCGATTCCGGATCAGAACGCTTTGCTGGCCTTCTTGGGCACGCTGCGTACACCGCTGGATCCGAACCAGGAACTGGTGGATCTCGCCAACCCGTAGGCAAGCGCTTACCTCGACGCAGTCGAGTTACAGGCACTCTCTCCCTTGTGGAGGGGGTGCCTTTTTCTTTTGGGTGGGCCGGGTTCTCCGAGTGTCCGGGTCTCTGCGTGCACTTCAGGTACAGTCGCTCCCCCCAGGAGGATCCAGACCATGACATTCATTTTCAATCCGCATTTCCACCACTCGATGGGGGGTCCCGAAGAAGGCAAAGAGACCCGCCGCATGGTGCGCCGCGCCCGAGAAGAGTCGCGCGAGAATCAAGGCGAGCTGGATCAACTGCGGAGCCAAGTCGACCGTCTTTACTTGATCACCGAGGCCATGTGGTTCGTTATGAAGGAGAAGCTCGGTACCGACGACCAACGCTTGGGGGAATTGGTACAGGACATCGACCAGCGCATGGATTCCTTCGGAGGGACAGGCCGCCCCCCCGAGTCCTGTCCGCAATGCGCTCGAGCTCTTTCGATCCGGACGGGCTTGTGCATGTACTGCGGAATTGCGCCCGATCCATCCTGACGCCGGGGCCCTGACAACCTGAGAATCCACGCCGTTGGATGCGCACAAACGAGCTGGTGATCTGACGGTTCATTGCCATTCGCGCAGCAACGCCCTTTCGGCCGCAGATAGGCGGGTAGGCCGTCCAAAGGGGCGCGGTATGGCTTGTGAGCTCCGGCGCGTGGAGGTGTGGAGCCCTGGCACGGGAAACAAGACCATGGGTCGCAGGGACGTTCTATGATTGAGAGCGATGCTCGATTCGAAGATCACACGCCTCCTGGGCAGGCTACGGGAAGGGGACGCAAGGGCCGGCGAGGAGCTGGCTCCACTCGTCTACGCACAGTTGCACACCATCGCCGAGAGGGCGATGACTCCGGGGCGCCCGGACCACACACTTCAGCCGACGGCCCTCGTCAACGAGGCGTGGATCCGAGTGTTTCGGGGCGGAAGGACCTTCGAGGGGCGGACGCACTTCTTGAGTATCGCGGCCAAGGCGATGCGCTCGGTCCTGGTCGATCATGCACGCCGGCGTGGGGCTCAGAAGCGAACGGAAGGGCGCAAGCGCTTGCCGCTCGAAAACGTCGTCCTCTCGTTCGAAGAGCGGGCGATCGACCTCGTCAACCTCGAGGAGGCCCTCGAAGAACTCGCGGCCATGGATCCCCCGCTGGCCGAGCTCGTCGAACTGCACTTCTACGGCGGCCTGACCCACGAAGAGGTGGCGCGCCTCCAGGGCCGGTCGTTGCGAACGATCGAGCGTAGCTGGCGAACGGCGCGCGCCTGGCTCTTGAAGCGACTCGAAGGAAGTCGGCCGTGAGCGATACGAGCTGGGCGGAGGTCCGAACCGCGTTCGAGGCGATCGCGCCTCTCGCCGGCGGCGAGCGCACCGCGGCCCTGGAGAGGCTGGCGGCCGGGGATGCTCGAATGCATCGCGAAGTCCTCGAGCTGTTGAAGGCCGATGAGCTCGATGCCGACGGCTTCCTCGAGCCTCCCTCCCAATCCCTGGCCAGCTTGTCGCAATCGAGCGCAGGCGACGAGATCGGCGGATGCAGGATCGTGGCTCCGATCGCCACGGGCGGGATGGGTACGGTCTTCGAGGCCGAGCAAAGAAACCCCCGCCGCCGTGTCGCGCTCAAGATGATGAACGCGGGACTCCTGGCTCCCCAGGCGTTGGAACGCTTCGCCTGGGAGATCGAAGTGCTGGCTCACCTGCGCCACCCTGGCATCGCACAGATCTACGAGACGGGCCTGCATCCCACGGGCCTGGGCGTAGAGACGCCGTACTTTTCCATGGAGTACGTCGAGAAGGCCCGCGACGTCGCCAGCTACGTGTCTTCCCGATCCCTGGACGAGCGCGCCACGCTCGAACTGTTTCTCGCCATCGCCGACGCCGTCCAATATGCGCACAAGAAGGGCGTGATTCACCGCGACCTGAAACCCGCGAACGTGCTCATCGACGCAAGTGGAAGGCCGAAGGTCATCGACTTCGGCATCGCTCGCGCGGTCGGCCAAGACTCGTGCAGGACACGGACGGGTGAGATCGTTGGGACACTGCAGTACATGAGCCCCGAACAACTGTCGGGTTCACCGGGCGACATCGATGTGCGCACCGACGTGTATTCGCTGGGCTTGGTCCTGTTCGAGCTCCTCTGCGGACGGCGACCGTACGAATTGGATGGCCTGAGCGTCACCGAAGCGACGGAAACCGTTCATCACGAAGAGCCGCGCGTCGCCGGCGTGGTGAAAGACGAACTCGGGTGGATTCTGCTGCGCGCCCTGGAAAAGGAACCGGAAAGGCGCTACGGGTCGGTCGCGGACTTCGCGCGTGACATCGAGCGCTACCTCGCCGACGAGCCCGTCCTGGCGCGACGCCCGAGCACCACCTATCGGCTGCGAAAGTTCGTTCGCCGCCATCGTGCGCCCGCGGTGGCCGGCACGGTGGCCCTCGTCTCGCTCTTCGGCGGCCTCGTTCTGGCAACGCTCAATTCCGTTCAGGCAGCCACCCAGGCTGATAAGACAGCGCAGATCAACCGGGTCCTTGTGCGGGCAATCGCCTCGGTGCTCCCCGAGGAAGACGGCAGCAACGCGCGGGTCGCCGACCTGCTCGACGGCCTGGCAGCCGAAATCGAGGCCGAGATCGAAGGACCGCTCGCGGCCAGCCTCCACGGCTCGCTCGCCAACAGCTACCGCGGCATCGGCCTCTACAAAAAGGCCAGGGAACACGCGGATCACGCGCTTGAGATCTGGAAGAACGACAAGCCGCACGACATACGCGAGCTCATGGCCGCCCTTGGAACCCTGCTGGAGTCTGAGATTCGACTCGATTGTTTCGACGAGGCGAAAGAGACCCTGGAACGGGGACGCGCCTTGGCGTCCGACGCCGGCGTCACCGATTCGCAAGAGTTCTTACGCCTGGAACTGTCGGCCACCTCCCTCGACCTCCTGCTCTCTGACGTCGACGCGGCTTCGAATCGCATTCGCTCCCTGTGCAAGCTCGCCTGCGAACGGTTCGGCCCGGAATCGGCCATCGGCCTCGCGAGCCTGGAGATGGAGATCCGAGTCCTTCGCAGCAAGAGCGAATTGAAGGCCGCCTCCGAAAAGGCGCGCGAACTCGTGGACACGCGCCGGCGCCTGGACGGCGACCAGGCCCCCGCAACGCTGCTCTCCGTGGTTCGGCTCGCACGGATCGAGTGCGACCTCGGCAGGATGGAGGTGGCCGAGGGCCTTTTCTCCGAAGCAATCGGCGCAATGGTCAGCGTGTACGGCGAAGAGCACGATTTTGTGCTCTCGGCAATGAACGGCCTGGCGGCGCTCTATTTCGAAACCCAACAGTGGGCGCGGGCCGAAGACCTGATGGTGTATGCCCTGGAGAAATACCAGCGAGACTACGGGCCCGAGCACAGCAAGGTCCTGTCCATGCAGCGCAACCTGGAGGCCGTCCGCTCCAGTGAAGGTTATTCACCGGCGAGCGAAGAGGCGACTCGCTCGGTATATGAGAGCACGCTGGCTCTCTTCGGCCCGAACCACGTGCGCACCTTGGGGGTCCAGCGCAACCTCGGCTTCCTTCTCGTCAACTACGGGCGCTACGAAGACGCGCAGGGGCACCTCGAGGATGCCCTCGAGAGGTGCCGAAGGGTGCTCGAGCCGGACCACCTGTTGACGCTCCACTGCCTGGCCACGCGGGCCTACCTGCACTTCCAGGTCGGCGAAGCCGAGGCCGCCGTGCCGCTTCTGCGCGAGGCACACGCCGGCTACGTCCGCCGGCTGGGGGCAGGATCGGACGATGCCCTCAGCGCCGCGGCCAACCTGGGTGCAGCGCTGACCTCGCTCGAGCGCTTCGACGAAGCGGCTCCCATCCTGGCCGAGAGCCTGCTGTCCCATCGCTCCGTGTTGGACAGCGATGACCCCAATCTCATCGTCATGGCGATCAACCTCGGTGAAACGCTGCAGCGAAACGGGGAGTTCGTCCAGGCGGAACGTGTCCTGCGCGAAGCCATCGAGCTCACACCTGAACCGTTACGAGAGCATCCGATATTGCGCCGTTGCCGCGGCGTGCTCGCCGAGGTGCTGGGCCGGCTCGGTCGGCATGAGGAAGGCTGTGCGATCTACGAAGAGGTGCTCGGCGCGCGGGCGATCGAAACCGAGCTCCCCAGCTACACCCACCTGGCGCTCCTGTGCGACTACGGCTCCCAGCTCATCGAGCTCGAGCGCTTCGAAGACGCCGAACACGAACTGGCCCTGGCGTTAGAGAGCGCCCACGGGGACGAAAGCGTGCGGAGTCTCGAACCCGCGATCCTTCAGCGGCTCGTCGAGCTGTATCGTCGCTGGGAGCGGCCCGAAGACGCCGACTTCTGGCGGGAGGAACTCGAGGCCCGTTGAACTCGAGCCCATCCCCGACACCCTCTCTTCTCAGGGGCAGGCCTCCCACAGAAGATTGTGGATTGCACTCGGAGCGCCGGGGGGATCTTCCGACCAGACGATGCGTGCCGGCCCCGGTTCCACGGTGGTTCCCGAAGATGTGATCGCATACATGCGCGGGGCACCCAGGTCGCCGAAGGCGATGGGCACGACGGGTTCGCACGGATGGGTCGTGATCGCGTCGAGAGAGGTGGCCTGGATGCGGTCTCCCACGGCGCTTCGTTCGCGCCACGCGACCGCCAGGCCGGTGCCCGAGTACTCGATCGCCGTACCGGCCACACGTTCGCCGGGCGAGACGGTGTGGGTGAGGTTGATTCCTGCGGAGAAGAGAGTGCCGCCCAGGTAGCCCATGCGGCGCACCCAGACTTCATCGAGGTTTGCCGATTCGCGGACGAAGGAAAAATAGAAGTAGTTCGGCAGGGTCGGGCCCGTCGGCGTACCGTCGATCGAACAGGCGATATCCCGATAACTCCAGTCGGGCTCGAACTCGAGGTCCAGGCCCGGTAGTACGATGGAGCCGCTGCGATCGACGATAGCTACCTTGATGAATTCAGGATCGAAACCCCGGTCCTCGACTTCCCAGCCGAGCGCCCAGAAGCCGTCGAGACCACAGGTCGCCGAAATCTGAACGTCGTGGCCAAGACCGAAGAAGGTCGAACCGTTGTGCAGGGCCTTGCGGCCGAGCTCGCGAATCTCGCCAAACACCGAAATCTCGAGGGCAATGGTCTCGACATCGCCCGGGTTGGCCCCGAGAACGATCTGAGCCCGGTCCTGGGGGCTCGCGCCGATGTCGATGGAGCCGATCGTCACGGGGTGGTTGATCGTGTGGTTCTTGGACCGCTCGTAGAGTCCACTGGAAGCGCGAACGGTTCCGGACACGATCTCGGCCGGACCGCTTCCCAAGGACGCACCCGCCAAGTAGGCGAAGACGAAGCGATCGACGCCCGTGCAGTTCGCCAGCACCGGCTCCGTGTACTCCGGTTCGTTCCCCAGGAGAATCGGTGCGCCGATAGGCACTCCGTCGAATTTCGATCGTTGCATCAAGACCAGGTGAAGGCCGGGAAACTCACGGTCCCAGATGCACGCCCAATGTCCCGTCGACTCGTCGTAGGCGACGTCGGGGAGCGAGTCGTTGGTCGCCGTCCAGATCCGTACAGGGGGACGAATGATCGGATCCAGCACCAGCGGGTACGAAGCCCTGTCGACGAACTCGGCGGGCAACACGAGAGCGAGCTCGTCACCGTCGAAGTGGAGCTCGCCGGGGCAGGTGTTGCCGTCGGCGTCGATACCCAAGACCGCGCCGACCTCGATCACGCTTCGGCCACGGCGGAAGACGAGCCCTTCTTCACCGAAGGTACCCGCCGGCGCCGTCAGTGACGATTCCACGCCGAGCCGCACGGCCAGGTCACCGCTCCCCGGGAGGGGGTTTTCGAAGACGTAGGAGAGCTCGAGGCCCTCGGCGCTGAGATCGAAGTGCTCGCTCGCCCAGGGCGAGACGCTACGCGCCAACTCGGGGCTCTCCCCCGTGAGCAGGCCGTGATCGAGGGCGTACTGCCAGCCCTCGCGCTCGAACGAGAGCGGGGTGAGTGACAGCTCCTCGCTGCTCGCCGCCGTTCGGAAGGAGATCCTCCTTCCGGAGACGCTTGCGGACCACCGCGCTGCGGCCATCTGGAACCCGGCAGGGGTTTCGAAGGCCACGACGGTGCGATCCTGGAGTTCACCGAAGGAGCGTGACGGCTCGGGAGCCTGGGACTGCGCGCCGGCCTGGAGGAGGATGAGGAGCAGGGTCGATTGAAGGATGCGTAGGGGATTTTTCATGGCTTTCTCCGGATTCCGTTTCCCCTTCCACGCAATTCCCGGCGACACCCTGCCAAGAAAATACGAATCGCCCCCGAACCTGCCGGTGCCCACGGCCGCCAAACGGTCGGTTTCCGAAGCGCTCTCCTATCCTCAGCCTCGCGTGTAGCCGCCGGGGATCGTTTGTTTGTGGCTTAGCGCAGCGGTTCGCAACGCAGGGCCCGCAGCATCAGTTGTCCTCGAACAGCGACCCGGCCACCCAGTCGTATGTATTGAGGGCCGATCTGGTGTGCCCGCCGCTGACCGAGGAGTCGAGGCCGCTGGCGGTGTTGAGGAACCCGCCGCTGACCGAGGAGCGGTCGCCGCTGGCCGTGTTGCCGTACCCGCCGCTGACCGAGGAGCTGAAGCTGCTGGCCGTGTTGCGGAACCCGCCGCTGACCGAGGAGGAGGGGCCGAAGGCCGTGCTGCCGTCCCCGCCGCTGACCGAGGAGTCGACGCCGCTGGCCGTGTTG
>CBFIHP010000028.1:0-58569 GCA_965662355.1 Planctomycetota bacterium
ATGGCTGCCTCTTGCGAGGAGCATTGGCCTTCGCCTTCGTCGGAGACCTTGGCGAGAATGGCGGCGGTCTTGGCCGAGCAGCTCTTCTCTTCGGCGGCTTGGCTGCAGGTGCCGGCGGCGGCCAGGACGATGTCGGAGTCGGTCGCCGCGGTGGCGACTTTCTCGGTGGACTCGGTCAGGCGTCGCGATGCGATTTCCAGACGCACGGAAGACAGTTCGGATTCGAGGGCTGCCAGCTCGGCTTGCAGGAAGGCGAGCTCGGCGTTGGCGCGCTGCACGCGGGCCTTGGCATAGAAGCCTTCGAGTTCAGCGGTGGCCGAGGCCACCAGCTTCGTCTCGCATGCGGCCAGGGCTTCTTCGCAGGCTACGCTGGCCTCGGAGCAGTTCTCGGCGGCGTCCTTCGTACATGAATCCTGGGCGAGGACGAGTCCGGGGCACAGGGCGAGCAAGAGGGGGGGGAGCAGTCGCTTCATTCGTGGTCTTATTGGTGTCAGGTAGAAATCGGCTTGGGCGGTCGGTCAGCTCCCGCGCGGGGCGGGACGACTCCATACGCTAAAGGATAGGCGACTTGTTAGCGCCAGCCGGTAGGGGAAGGGTAAATCCGTCGAACCCGGGGTCCTGGGCCTTGTGGAACCTCCACCTCGGGGGCGGCGATTGGCATTTCTTCCGTGAGGATGGGAAGGTAGTCAACCCTCACCAGAGATTCCTTGCATGCCCAATCACTTCGATCGCCGTACCGCGCTCTCCTATGCCTCCGCCGCCTCGGCCATCGGCGGTCTGGCCGCCACCGGGTGCGTGAGCGCCCGCCCCATCCGCCACGTCCAGGGCCGTCTGCGCCATGCGTGTATCGGCGTAGGGGGCATGGGAGGGGCGGATGCGGAACAAATATCCTCCCACCCCGAGGTCGACATCGTCGCTCTGTGCGACGTCGATCAGGGCAAGCTCGACGCGGCGAAAGCCAAGCACCCGGATGCGCGTACGTACCGCGATTGGCGTGAGCTGCTCCAGAAAGAGCGCGACAACATCGACTCGGTGAACGTCACGACGCCCGATCACATGCATGCGGTGATCACGCTCTCGGCCCTCGCGGATCGAAAGCATGTGTATTGTCAAAAACCTCTGACGCGCACCGTTTCGGAAGCCCGAGCCGTCGCCCGCGCGGCTGAGCGCGCCGGCGTGGTGACCCAGATGGGGATTCAGAATCGCTCGCGGCCCTTCTATCGCTCGGCCCACGAGCTCTTTCAAAGGAACCTGATCGGCAAGGTCTACGAGATCCACGTCTGGACCGATCGGCCGAACAACTGGTGGCCCCAGGGCGTCGGCCGCCCCGACGGCTCCGATCCCGTTCCGGAAGGGCTCGATTGGGATCTCTGGCTCGGCGTCGCCCCGAAACGCCCGTTCAAGGCGGGCCAGTACCATCCGTTTGCATGGCGCGGTTGGGAGGATTTTGGGACCGGCGCCCAGGGCGATATGGCGTGTCACCTGATGGACCCGGCCTTCTGGTTTCTCGAGCTGGGCGCACCGACGCGCATTCGCTCCGACGGGCCGACACCGAACGGCGAGACCTATCCCCTGTGGTCGACGATTGAGTACGAATTCGCCGGCAACCAGCACACGACAAAGGGGCCGCTGCGTTTCACGTGGTACGACGGCGGCCGCAAGGCCCCCAAGCAGCTCCTTTCCGATCTCGGCGTCGTCGATCCGCCGCCGAAAAAAGAGGGTGAAGAGGGTGAAGAGGGGGAAGCCAAACCCGAAGAGGGCAAACCGCCCGTCACCCTGCCTGCCAACGGTTGTCTTCTCGTCGGAACGGAAGGAGCGATGTGGGCCGATCCCTATGCAGCGCCGAGGCTCTTGCCAGAGGAGAGGTTCGCGGACGTCACCATCCCCGAGGTCGAGGGCCTCAACCACTGGCACCAGTGGGTCGACGCCTGTCGCGGTGATGGGGTGGCCAGCGCGCCCTTCGAATACTCCGCCTACCTGACGGAGATCGCCCTCCTGGGCAACATCGCACTGCGCTTCCCCCACGAGACCCTGCACTGGAACGGCAAGCGCATGCGCTTCTCGAATCCCGCCGCGAATGAGTTTCTCTTTTCGAAACCGCGCGGTGGATGGTCCTGATACGGAGTCACTTGCGCATGAGCGTCTTCGTAATCGCAGGGCCCGCGATGCCGCCGGCCACGAGCACGAGCACGAGCCCCAGGCCGAGCTTCAGGATCCCATGCCAGCCGCGGGGCAAGCCTCCCCAGACGAACATCCCGCCCAGGATGCCGAAGATGACCAGGCCCGAGAGCAGGATCCAGCCTTCGCGGAAGAAGAGTCGCACGTCGCGGTGGGCGTGGCGATGATCGGGGTCGAGCACCCAGCCGCGCGGTAGCCGGGCGCGGATCTCGCGCGGGGTCAGGGCGGGGCGGCCCCTTTCGAGCTCGACGAGGTCGATCAACTCGGAGATCGGCACGTGGGCTTGGGGGGCGGGGGACTCTTCGCCGTTCATCCCGCGTCGTCTTCGATCAAGCGCAGGAGCGTGTCGCGTACGTCCTTGGGGTTCGCCTTGCCTCCGGAGGCCTTCATCACGGGGCCGACCAGGGCGCCGAGGGCTTTCAGCTTGCCCTCTCGCACCTGGGCCATGACCTCGTCGCGCCCGGAGAGCGCGTCGCGGCACCAGGCTTCGATGGCTCCGGGATCGCTGACCTGTTCGAGTCCGAGCTCTCGCACGAGCTGGGCCGCGTCCTTTCCGGTGTCGAGCATGTGCGCGAGCACCTCGCGTCCACCGTTGCGGTTGATCTTGCCGCCCTGCACCAATCCGATCAGCTCGCCGAGCCTGGTCGCGGTGATCGGCGCTGCTTCGAGTTCGAGTTCACGTTCGCCCAGGGCCCGCATGAGATCGTTCGTGATCCAGTTGGCGACGTCCTTGGCTTCGGCGCCTGTCTCGAGCGTCGCTTCGAAGAAGTCGGCGACCGCGCGATCGGCGCACAGCACTTCGGCGTCGTAGGCGGACAGGTGCCATTCGCTCTCGAAGCGTGCACGACGCGCACCGGGGAGCTCCGGAACCTCCGCTCGCCGTGCTTCGAGAAAGTCCGCGGCCAGGCGTAGGGGAGGCAGGTCGGGTTCCGGGAAGTAGCGGTAGTCGTCCGCGTCTTCCTTGGTGCGCATGGTGCGGGTCTCGGCCTTGTTCGGATCCCAGAGCCGCGTTTCCTGGACGATGTTGTCGCCCGCATCCAGGACGGCCTGCTGGCGTACGATCTCGTGCTCGATGGCGTCGCCCACATGGCGGATGGAATTCAGGTTCTTGATCTCGACCTTGGTACCCAAGGGCGTTCCCGGCTCGTGCAACGAGACGTTGACATCGCAACGCAGGCTGCCCTTCTCCATATCGCCGTCGGAGACGCGTGCATAGCGCAGGATCTCACGCAGCGCGGTGAGGAAGGTCTTGGCCTCGGCGGAGGTGCGCAGGTCGGGTTCGGTCACCATCTCGATCAAGGGCACGCCAGCTCGATTCAGGTCCACGAGCGTCCGCTCGCCGCGATCGTGGATGGCCTTGCCGGCGTCCTCTTCCATGTGGATGCGCGTGAAGCGCACGCGCGAGCCATCGGGCAGTGGCACGCTGCCGTTCAAGGCGAGCGGGCGATCGAACTGGGAGATCTGATAGCCCTTGGGCAGGTCGCAGTAGAAGTAGTTCTTGCGCGCGAAGATGCTCTCGCTGGCGACGTCCGAATCGAGTGCCAGACAGGCGCGCACGGCCAGCGCCACCGCCTGCTCGTTCAAGACGGGCAAAGCACCTGGCTGGGCGCTGCAGACCATGCACGTTTGTGAGTTGGGGGACTCGCCGAAGGTGTTGGCACAAGCGCAGAAGAGCTTGGTGCTCGTTCCCAGCTGGCAGTGGACTTCGAGTCCAATGACCGTTTCCAGAGCACTCATGCGAAGGACCTCGGGGCTTGCCAGATGCTCTTGCGAGCTTCTTCGTAGAGTCGCGCCGCGCCGAGGCACAGCTCGTCGGCTCCGCGGGCGGCGCTGAACTGCAGTCCGACCGGAAGCTCGTTGCCGTCTTCACCGAGGTTGCCGCACGGCACGCTGACCGCCGGCAGGCCCGCGAGGCTGGCCGGTACCGTCATCACATCCGAGGCATACATGGCCAGCGGATCGCGGGTGCGTTCCCCGAGCCGGAAGGCCGGCGTAGGCGATGTGGGGGAGACGATCACATCCAGCTTGGCGAAGGCCTGCGCGAACTCGGCGGCCATCGCACGGCGCGTGTCGAGGGCCCTCTTGTACCAGGCGTCGGAGTAGCCCTCGGACAGTACGTACGTGCCCAAGAGAATACGGCGCTTGACCTCCGGCCCGAAGCCGACCGCGCGCGTGCGAGCCATCATGCCCGCGAGACTGCCATCGCCCTCGACCCTCTGGCCGTAGCGCACGCCTTCGAAGCGCGACAGGTTCGAGGAGGCCTCCGCCGTGGCGACAACGTAGTACGTGGGGATGGCCAGCTCGCTGGTCTCGAGCTGAAAATCGACGAGTTCGGCGCCTTGGGAGCGAAGCAGGTCGAAGGCCTCCTCGGTACGCTCGCGCACGCCCGGGTCGATCCCCGCGCTGGCCTTCGCTTCCCGGTGCATACCGATGCGCAGGCCCTTCAGGCTCCTCGGAGCCGCGGCTCCGGTGTCGCCGCAGTCGATCGAGGTCGCATCCCGCGGATCCGCTCCACCCAGGACCGACAGGGCGAGCTCGAGATCCCGCGTGCTTCGGGCAAGCGCTCCAACCTGGTCGAGGGACGAGCCGAAAGCCACCAGGCCGAAACGTGACAAGCGTCCATAGCTCGGCTTGAAGCCGGAGATACCACAGAGCGCTGCCGGCTGGCGCACGGAGCCGCCCGTGTCCGAACCGAGTGCCAACGGCACGATGCCCGCCGCGACGGACGCGGCACTGCCGCTCGAGGAACCACCGGGTGCGCGCTCGAGATCCCATGGGTTGCGCGTCGTTCGATACGCGGAGTTCTCCCCGGACGAGCCCATGGCGAATTCGTCCATCTGTGCATTGCCGATCAAGAGCGCGTCCGCGTCCAGGGCGCGTTGGATGACCGTCGCGTTGTAGGGCGGGCGATAGCCCTCGAGGATGCGGCTTCCGCAGTGGGTCTCCCACCCGCGCACGCACAGGTTGGACTTGACGATCATGGGCACGCCGAAGAGCTCGCCCAGGGGCTCACCGCTCTTGCGCTTGGCCTCCAGCGCGTCGGCCCGCAGTTGCGCACCTTCGCGATCGAGCGAGGCGAGTGCCTGCAAGCGCTCGTCGTCGCGCTCGATACGCGCCAGGACTTCGTCCAGGGTTTCGTGCACCGTTCGCGAACCGTCGCGTGTCGCATCCCTGACGTCCGTTGCGTCCAGCAGACTCACGAGGAGCCTCCTATGGTCTTCGGCACAGCATAGAAATCGTCATGGCGCTCCGGTGCGTTGGCCAGCAGCTCATCGGGAGTGAGCGAGGGCCGCTGCAGGTCCTCGCGCAAGACGCTCGGGGACGGGGTTTCGTTCGTCGCCTGGGGCCCGAGTTCGTTGTCCTCGAGCTTCTGGAAGGCCTTCAGGATGCGCTCCAGGTGGGGGGCCGTGGCGGCGATTTCATCCGCTTGGAGGTCCAGTCGGGCGAGCCCGCTGAGCTTCTGCACCCGTTCGAGAGCCTCGGCCGTGGGCGGGGCGGAATCGTCGTTTCGAGGCGCTGTTGGGGAGTCGGGAGCCATGGGGGCGGGATTCTACGCAGCTGGAGGGCCGCCGTCGCCCGTTGCACTTGTCGGGGGGTCGGGCCTGGCGTAGGGTTCCCGCATGTTCGCTTTCGCCACATCGGGGCCGGAGGGCCCCAGCGACGCGATTGGCGTCGGTTTGGTCCTCGCATCGGTCGGTGGATTCCTGCTCGCCAATTCGATCGTCTTTCGTCACCCGCGCACGCTCCTGGCCGAGTTCTTCGGTGGGCAGCGGGGGAAGTTGACTTCGATTCGCGGCTACATCTTCCACCGTCTGCAGATCCATCTCGGCTTTCTGTTCCTGCTGCTCGGGTTCGGCTTTCAGCTGTACGGTCACTACTACCGTCCGGATCTCCCGGCGACGGCTTCCGGGTTGGAAGCAGGCGTGGAAACGGGCTTCCCGCTTTCCTGGGTCGGCTTCGTGTTGGTGGCGGTGGGTGTGCTCGAAGTCGGTGGCTGGTTGCTGTCCCACGCGCTCTTCCGTCGCTACCTGCGCGAGTACTTCCGCGTCAACCCCCCGGATCTCGAAACGGACATGGCGCTCACCCGCGAGCTCGGTGATCTGTTCGGAATCCCCTCGACAGGGGACGACACCGTGCAGAGCTACCTCACGCGCGTGCGTCGAGCGGTCGGGCTCGAGGGTGTCCCGGGAGGATCACCGATCTCGTCCGGTTCGAAAGAGCGCTTGCCGGCTGGATCGCCGGCGTACGTCGGTTCCGGCGGGAAGCTGGGCTCCGTGCGTGTTCCCGGAGATAGCTTCCGCAGCATGGGGCCCGAGGAGGGGCTCGTCTGAAAACGAAATCCAGCCCCGGCTCCTAGTGGTCGTAATGGTCGTAACCGCGCGCCCTGGGCGCGGTCCTTGGGGGATGAGCTCTCGTTCGGCAATTCGGCGTGGGATCCAGGACCGTGCGCTGCGCTTCGGAGCGGACGTCTGTGCTTTCGGTGCCGAATGGATCGAGGCTCTCTATCCGAATCTGTGTCCGCTCTGCGGAGCCCTCGCGGAAGGGCTCGGATGCGAGCAGCACCAGCTCGTCCACGACGCTGACGGCTCTCCGGGAGGACCCCGATGCAGGCGTTGTTTCGAGCGGCTCGCAACGCTGCTACCCGACGAGTCGCTGTGCGCGGCCTGTCGGCGCGATGGGTCCCTTCCCCGCGTGCGCGCGCTCTTCGACTATCACGAGGATCCCGTGGCCCGGGACTGGATCCTTGCCCTCAAGCACCGTTCCCGAGCCGATCTTGCCGAACCCCTGGGGGCGCTCATGGCCGCCCGCTTTCGAGTGCTCGAGCCGACGGCGCGTGACATCGTCTGCCTGCCCGTGCCGGCCCATCCGCTGCGGCGCTTCGAGCGCGGATACGACCAGGCCTGGCTCCTCGCCCGCAGCCTTGCTCGCTGCCTGGGGGCGGATGCCCGCGCCCTGCGGGGTTTGCGGCGAGGGCGCTGGACGTCGCCCCAGGGAGCCCCCGGAGCGCGCTCGCGGGCATCGAATGTGCGCGGGGCCTTTCGTCTCGTCCGGCGTTGGCGGGACCAGCTCGTCGGCAAGCATCTGTGGTTGATCGACGACGTGGTCGTCTCGGGGGCCAGCGTGCGCGCCTGTCGCGATGCCCTGCGCGAGGCCGCGCCGGCGTCGGTCTCCGTCCTGGCCCTGGCGCGGGCCGAACGCCCGAGGTCGAGGCCCTTGACGTCGGACGCCATCCCTGTGCAAATGCGCCCTTGAAGACCCTACTCGTCGAACCCTTCGGTGGTCTGGCCGGGGACATGTTCCTGGCCGCCCTCTGCGATCTCGAACACACCTCCTTCGACCTCGCTCGTCTCGAGCGCTTTGCGCGCAGTCTCGTTCCCGAGTCTCTGCAACTCGTTCTCGAAGAGGTCCAGCGCTCGGGGATACGGGCCAAGGTGTTGCGCGTCGTCACCCCGGAATCCGCGGCGCCGCCGCAGCGACATTTGAAGGACCTGCTGTCGCTGCTCGAGAAGAGTGAGCTGTCTTCCGCGGCAAAAGCGGATGCCGCGCGCGTGCTCACGCGACTCGGTCGAGCGGAGGCGCGCATTCACGGGGTGCCGCTGGAGCGTGTGCACTTCCATGAGATCGGCGCGGTGGACACGCTTGTCGACGTGGCGGGGGCGGTCCATGCGCTCGAGTGTCTCGGGATCGAGCGAACCCTCGCGACCGCGCCCTATCTCGGCGGTGGTACGGTCGTTTGCGAACACGGCGAACTGCCGGTTCCTGCGCCGGCGACGGCGGCCTTGCTGCACGGTCGGCGCGTGCGCTACGGCCCCGGCGGAGAACGTTGTACGCCCACCGCCGCGGCTCTGTTGTGCGAGCTGTTCCCCGAGCACGCTGAGCTCGAGGAGGACGGGCGGATCGAGGCCATCGGGTATGGCGCCGGGACGCGTGAACCGAGCGCAGGACCGCCGAATCTCGTGCGCGTAACGCTCTTGCATGGCAGCGCCAAAGCGGGTCTCCCGCAGCGTCGCAGGCGTACGCGCGCGGAGGCCTGGGCGATGGAGTGCAATCTCGACGATGTCAGCGGCGAGGAGCTCGGATTTCTCATGGGCGAGCTACGAGCGGAGGGCGCGCTCGAGGTCTGGAGTGTCCCCGTGCAGATGAAGAAGGACCGGCCCGGAGCCATCGTGTCGCTGCTCTGTCGAGGCGAGCGGCGCGAGCCGCTTGAAGAGCTGCTCTTCACGCATTCACCGACCCTCGGCGTGCGCTGGAGTCGCGTCGAGCGCAGTGAGTGCGCGCGCCAGGAAGTGTGCGTGCAGGTGCGCGTGCGCGGCGAGGACGAAGAGGTGCGCGTCAAGGTGCGCGGTTCGGGGGATTCGCCGGGGCCGCTCGATATCTCGCCCGAATACGACGATCTGGCGCGCATCGCCAAGAAGACCGGACGCCCGTTGCGGGAGATCGAGGCCCAGGCCATCGCCCTCGTACGCGAACGTTACGACTGAGCGAAGCTCGCCAGACCCGCGGACAGGTTTCGCAGGCCGCGTTGCAGGAGATCCGGTGCCACACCGAAGCCGACACGGAGGTGTCCGGGGCTTCCAAAGAACTCGCCGGGCACCGCGTCGACGTCACAGTTCAGCGCCAGGTGCTCGGAAAGGGCCGCGGTGTTGCGCACGCCCCGGATGCGCGGGAAGGCCGCGATGCCATAGGGCGGTAGATGTCCTTCGACGCGTTCTTCCTCCTCGAGCCAACGTGCGAACAGCGGACGGCTGTGGGTTTCCACGTCGCGCACGCGCTGGTCGAAGCGCTCCAGGTTTTCGAGCGCGTGCAACCCCGCGCGCAGGGAGGAGGTCGGGTTGTCCACCGAGGCCAGGTACTGGCGGTCGAGGATCCGCTCCCGCTCTCCGGCCAGGCCCTCGCCCAGAACCAGCCAGCCGATGCGGAGCGGCCCGAGGCCGTAGGCCTTCGTGAGACTCCCGAGGGAAATCGTGTTCGGGGCGAGCTTCGCCGCGTGGAAGCGGCGCTCGGGCGGTGCGAATTCCATGTAGGTTTCGTTCGCCACGAGGATGCCGTCGGTCCCCGCGGCACGTTCGGCGATGTCGCGCAGGGTCTCCTCGTCCGCCAGGGCCCCGGAGGGGTTGTGGGGGTTGCAGAGGAACACGTGGGCCGGCCCCTTGCGGGCGTAGAGGGCGCGGGCGACGGTGTCGGGAGCGAGGGCCCAGGCGTCCTCGTGGCGGCGCTCCAGGGGGGTTGTCGTGCGCCCGTACAGCTCGGCCAGGGCCCGGAAGGGGTTGTACGAGGGAATCTCCGTGACGACGTGGCCGTTGGGGAAGGTGCTGAGGGCCGCCAGGTGCAGTGCTCCCGTGGCGCCCCCCGTCACGATCACCCGGGCCGGATCGACCCCCACATGGGCTGCGATCCGCGTCTCCAGGCGTGGGAGCCAGTCCAGGGGCGCCTGCAGGTCCGCTGCGGGGTCGTGGGGGAGCCCCAGGAGCTCCGCTGTGGCCGTTGGCATGCCAGACTGGGACAGCGGATGGGCCGTGCGGGCGGACTTTTGGCGGGCCCAGAACATGTACGGAAAATGAAGCTCGCTCATGGGGATTCGAGGAAACCTACACGGAACGGAGCAGCTGGTGAACTCCCGAGCAGCGTGGCGTTGAAGTGCGAGGGGTCGTGACTAGTATTATGCACTCCTCCGCCCGACGGCACTCGCACCCGGACGTTCCATCTAGATGAACATCGCCACGCCCGTTCTCTCCACCCTCCTCGCCTGCTCCCTCCTGGCTCCCGGAGTCTCCGCCAAGCCCCAAACGGCGCTGCGCTTCGCGCGGGTCGCCGACTCGGCCAGGGTCTACAACCTGCCCGACACCAAGGGCAAGGTCATCGCGGAACCGAAGGCCGGCTCGGTCATCGCCGTGCACCGCGAGCACGCCGCGGGTTGGATCGAGGTCGAGATCCCCGGTGGCTTCGCCGTCTGGGTCTTCGGTCGCTATCTCAAGCCGACGGCGCTGGCGGGCATCTACGAGGTCACGGGCAATGCGGTCAACATGCGGCCCGAGCCCAACAGCGATCCCAATAGCTTTCCGCTGCCCCAGAGGCTCCAGTCACGGGATCAGGTCGCGGTCATCGGCCAGCTGGTCGAGAACCAGCCGATGGATACGACCTGGGTCCGTATCTGGTCGCCCCCCGGGGTGCGCGGTCTCATGAGGTCCGATCAGGTGCGCAAGCTCGCCGCCGGCGACGACGGCCCGCAACTCTGGAGCGCGGCCCTCGCGGCGGGCATCAAGCAGGCTCCGGCCTATCCGCCCCCCGGCAACCAGGCCGTCCCCGCCGTGGCGCCCATCACCGAGGCCTCCCAGGTAGCCAAGGCCTCCCTCGAGTCCGCCAAGCGTGACCTCGACATCGAGGCGGGCAAGCAAACCCCCGACTTCGGTCGCATCCGCGACGAGCTCGAGGCGGCCGTCAAGGACGGCTCGGGAACCGCCGTGGCCATCGAGGCCAAGGCCGTCCTCCAGCGCCTCGGTCGGCTCGAGGAAACCCTGGCCATGAAAGAGGAGCTCTATCGCGTGCGCGAGAAGATCGAACGCGAAGCCCTCGAAAAGCAAGAGAAGGCCTGGGAACGCAGTCGAGAGATCGATCCCTTGCGCGAGGTCTTCCTCGCCCGTGGCGTGCTCGAACGCCGGATAGGAAGCGATGGTCAGCAACGCTATTTCCTGCGTTTCGGCCTCGAGACCCGGGCGGAGCTTCTGTGCTCCTCCCGACGCTATGACTTCTCCCGCTTCGCCGACTATGAAATCGGCGTCAAGGGCACGAACACCGGCGAGCTCGAACCCGGCGTCGACCGCATCGATGTCGTGCGCGTCGAGGTTCTCAAGCGCCGCTAGCAGGCTCTGCGTCGTTGAGAGGTTTCCTGCGCAAGTTGCTGAACCTCCTGCGCGGATTGGCCCCGCGCACACGCCCGCTGTGTGACAACTGTCGCTACGACTACGGCGATGCCTGCAAACGCCCGGAGCGCCCGAATGCGATGAAGTGCCTGGACTACCGGCCCCGATAGGGGCCTCTCGCTCTCAGGTGCCCGGGTTTTCCTGGGCCTGGGCTCGTTCGACACGCGCGCGCAGGGGAGCCAGACTTCCCGCCGCGATGGCCGCGCGGAAGTCCTCGAACATGCGGTGGAAGAAGCGCACGTTGTGCAGGGTCAGGAGGATGGCCGCGAGCATCTCCCCGGTCTTCGCCAGGTGACGCAGGTAGCCGCGCGAATACAGCGTGCAGCAGCGGCAATCGCACTCCGGATCCAACGGACGCTCGTCCCTCATCCACTGGCGATTGCGCAGATTGACGCGGCCCTGGGAGGTGAAGGCCTGGTGGTTTCTTCCGTGCCGCGTCGGCGTCACGCAGTCGAAGAGATCGACGCCCTCGGAGATCGCATCGAAGAAGTCCAGGGGCTGGCCGATGCCCATCAGGTAGCGCGGCTTGTCCGCCGGTAGGTAGGGGGCGGCGCTGGCGACCGCCGTGCGCATCTGTTCGCGGTCTTCGCCCACGCTGACGCCGCCGATCGCGCAACCCGGAAGGTCGTGGGCGACGATGGCGTCGACCGAGCGTCGGCGCAGATCCTCGAAAGCGCCGCCTTGCACGATGCCGAAGAGCGCGCGGCCCTTTTCGGGGCCACCCTGTTCTCGATAGCGCCGCACGCAGCGTTCCAGCCATGCGTGCGTGCGCTGGGTCGCCGCTTCCACCCCCGCCCGATCCTCCGGATCCGGAGGGCAGTGGTCGAAGGCCATGATCACATCGGCGCCGAGGTCGAGCTGCATGTCGATCACGCCCTCGGGCTCGAGCCGCAGGGGGGAGCCGTCGATGATGGACTTCAAGGTGACGCCCTGTTCGTCGATCGATCCGAGGTGGCCGAGACTGAAGACCTGGTAACCACCGGAGTCCGTGAGGATCGGACCGTCCCAGGCCATGAAGCGGTGCAGCCCCCCCAGTTCGCGGATGACCTCCGCCCCGGGGCGCAGGGCCAGGTGGTAGGTGTTCGCGAGCAACATGGTGGTGCCGATCTCGCGCAGCTCGTGGGGCTGCAGGCCCTTGACCGAAGCGCGGGTGCCGACCGGCATGAAGGCCGGGGTCCGGATCTCACCGTGGGGAGTCGTGAAGACGCCGCTGCGGGCCCGCGAGTCGCTGGCTCGGGCGGACTCGCGGTAGGAGAACCCGACCCGATCTCCGATGGAGGTCCGGGAAGAGCTCACTGGACGAACAGGCTGCCCTGGCCGGGGCCGCTGGGCCCGTCGAGTCGCGCAAGTCCGATCGCCTCGCGGCCGGCGCCGGTCACCCGGCGCCCGCGGGCCGTCTTCTGGAGAAAGCCCTGGCGCAGAAGGTGGGGTTCGAAGACGTCCTCGATCGTGTCCTCGCTCTCGCCGATGGCCGCGGCGATGGTTTTGAGCCCCAGGGGCTCCGGCTCGGATTGGGCGAGGCAGGCGAGGATGCGCCGATCCATATCCTCCAGGCCGTTGGCGTCGACACCGAGTCGCTCGAGAGCCTCGGCCGCGAGCTTGGCGTCGGCCCGGGACTCGCCCCGCACCTGGGCCAGGTCGCGCACCCGACGCAGGAAGCGGTTGGCGACGCGCGGGGTTCCACGGCTGCGCTCGGCCACGACCGAGGCGCCGTTGGGCGAGAGCTCGATCTCGAGGATCCTCGCCGAGCGGTTCAGGATCTCCACCAGGTCCTCGGTGGGGTAGGGGGAGAGGCGTTCCAGAAGACCGAAGCGACCGCGGAAAGGCGCGGACAGGAGCCCTTCGCGCGTGGTGGCTCCGACCAGCGTGAAGCGCTTGAGCGTCAGAGGCAGGACGCGAGCGTTGGGGCCCTGGTCGAGGGTGAAGTCGACAGTGAAGTCCTCCATGGCCGTATAGAGGTACTCCTCGACCGCGGCGGGGATGCGGTGCACCTCGTCGATGAAGAGCACGTCGCCCGTGCCCAGCTGGGTCAGAATCCCGATCAGGTCCTTCGGGCGATCGAGGGCGGGGCCCGCCGTGGCGTGCAGCGAGGAGCCCAGCTCATGGGCCAGGATGCGGGCCAGGGAGGTCTTGCCGAGGCCGGGGGGCCCCGAGAAGAGCACGTGCTCGAGGGCCTCGTTGCGGCCCCGGGCCGCCTCGAGGGCGATCTTCAAGTTGTCGACCACCCGCTGCTGGCCGACGAAGTCCGCCAGTTGCCGCGGTCGTAATGCGTTTTCGAACTCCTGGTCGCGAATCTGGGCGACGGGAGTCGTGGCGGCCTCGGGCATGTCCGCGAAGGCCTGATGGTTGACGATCTCTTCGGAGCTCAAGGCTGTAGGGACTCTCGGTGTGGATCTCTAGTGGATCGCTGCGGGGGAGGAGGGAAGTGCCCGATGGCGGCTTCCACGGCGTGTCGATCCCGATCGTGCCCGCCAAACGACGGTGTCCACGAGCGCGATTCCCCCCGCGCCCGGATAGAGTAGCCCCTGCGGGGGGCTGTTCCACCTTCCTTGACAGGCCCCGGCCCCCGCCTAGACTGGCCTTGCCCCTGTTCTCGGGATCGAGGAGCGCGCCCTACGCTGGTTCTGCGACGGCTTCGTGCAACACCGCACACGGCCGCACACTCCAGACCGCGCATCCTTGTGTCGAGGAAGGTAAGAGTTCCCTCATGAACATCCGTAACTACCTGGTTTTCAAGGAGTAACGGAATCGACTCGATCCCGGATCCGGGCCCTGGCACAGGGCTTGCCACTGTCTCCCACCATGGCCGACTCGGCCTTGCCATCGCGCCCGATTCCACCCCGGAGGACGGCCATCGACGCTTTCGAAGGCTCCCCAGCCCCGCCAATCAGACGCCTTCAGCTGCGCTCACCCAAAAAAAGAAGCCTGTCATGAATCACCGCTCGACCCTGGCGCCCCTCGCCACTCTGCCCCTTCTCGGGCTCAGCGTGTTCATTTTTTCGGCCTGCGGTAGCTCCTCCGCAGGTGGGGACGGCGGCTTCGACATCATCGAGGCCTCGAACGGTTTCGGACGGCTCCTGCCACACACCATTCCGGTGGCGAACAATCTGGGTCTCCCGACCAACGAGATCATCGAGATTCGCAAGATCGAGGACCTCCTGGACAACCTCACCCAGGCGAACCCGATCACTCCGCCGACCGAATGGCGGACCGGGGCGATCCTCCCGAACAACAGCCAGGGCAACCACTTCATCTACGTACGCTTCACGCGGGACCTGGATGTCGAGTCGATCATGACGGGCGCGGGCGGCGCCAACGGTCTGGTGGGCAACATCAGCGTCGTCCAGGTGCTCGACCAGAGCACGGTCGAGCCCCTTGCGGGCGTGGCCTTCATCGGCGGCAAGACCTTCGGACCGAACTTCGATGACGACCCGGACAGCGCCGGCGACCTGGCCCTCGAGACGTGGGTCAGCCTGGATCCCATGGGCAACATCGTGGCCGCGGACATCGACGGCGCCTTCCCCGGCCAGGGCTTCCCCGGCACGGACGGTGGCTTTGCCGGTGACGATGTTCTCGTCGACGACAGCACGTTCATCTTCGTCGCCGACACCGACGGCAACCTGGCCACCCACGAGACCTTCCCCGCGAACAGCGTTCAGATCCAGTTGCGCATCGGCACGGGGGTGCTCTCGATCGATGGCGAGAACATGCCGCACACCGGACTCGCGTCGTCGACGGTAGGCCCCGACATGGTCGGGCCCGAGGTCCAGGTCGCCGGTTCGGCCCAGACACCGATCACGATCCCCAGTGACGGGGACGTGGATGTCGATCCGCTGACGAACATCGAGATCACTTTCACCGAGCCGCTCCAGGTGCTCTCGGTCGGCAGCCTGAACGACGGCAAGCCGCCGATCGTCACGGCGGCGATTCAGCTGCGCTTCGGACCCTCGACCGGACAGGTCGAGGTTCCGTTCCACGTGCGGCCCTTCTCGCTGCTCGACCTGACTCGCCTGGAGCTGACGCCGATCTTTCCCTTCCCGGGCAATGGTCCCGTGGCGCCCGGCGACGAGGACATGTGTGGCGACTTCGCCAGCGTGGACATCGTCGTGAACACGGCCCAGTTCCAGGACCTGTGCGGCAACGTGAACACCCTGGCCCCAGTGGCCAGTTTCACGACGCGCCAGGGGCCCGGCCTCGTGAACGCACCGGTCGTACCCGAGGCGGTCTACATCGGCCGTCGGGGCGCGAACCCGGGCATCTCCATCATCGACCTGAACGGCTTCGGCGGCGGCACGGGCAACCCGGCCTACGACGTGGCCAGGCCTATCACTCAGGGCGCCAGCAACTATCCGAACAACCCCAACGTGGCGCTGCAAGGCGCCGTGCTCGTTCCGCCGCTGGCTCCGGGAAGCTGCACCTTCGACGGTGGCTCGGCGGGGGCGTTTACGTTGACGCGGGATTCCACTCTCAACGATCTGCTGGCCACCAACCCGATTCTCGATTCCGTCGAGGACATGGCGATCGGCCACTCGCTGGATCTGACCTTCAACAACGCGGCACCCTTCGGTTGCCAGTCGGGGGGTGGAAACATTTGCTCCACCACGGGTCTCAAGCGCGTGCTGTTGGCCTTCGGTTCGGCGAGTACGCTGACACAGTCGGCTTCGGCCGTTGCGACCCTGACGATTGTCGGAGCCGAGAACCTGGCTTCGTTCGGACCGCATCCGAACCCGCCGCCGATCATCTTCCCGCCGCTGTGCACCTCGCCCTTCATCGCAGGACAGGAGCCGACGTCCGTCGACTCAGGTTTCCTCTACCAGAACCTCCTGGTTCCGGGCGGCAACCGCTTTGGTGATCCGGCGATCAACCAGCCGCCGCAGAATCTTTTGTCCTCGAACCAGACGGCCTTCTTCCAGGGCCCGACGCCTCCACAGACCAGCGCCAGCCTTTGTCAGTTCTTCAACTATCGCCAGCAGGTCGGCCACTTTCTCTACGTCGTGGATCGCAACGCTGGCGAAGTCGTGGTGCTGAACTCGAACCGCTTCACGGTGATCGATCGGATTCGCCTCCCCGATCCGACCACGCTCGCCATGTCGCCGAACCTCGATCTCCTGGCGGTCACGAACCAGAGTGCGGATCTCGTTGCATTCATCAACATCGATCCCTCCTCCGCACGTTTCCACCAGGTCACGCGAACGACCCGCGTGGGCGTCGGGCCGACGGGCATCGCCTGGGAGCCGGGCAACGAAGACATATTCGTCTGCAACCAAAGTGACAGCACGGTCTCGATCATTTCGGCCTTCACGCTCAACGTGCGCAAGACCGTTCGCAACCAGATCTCCTCGCCGATCGACGTGGCCATCACGCCGCGTCAATTCGGCTATGGCTTCCGCCGTGGTGTTTACTTCGCTTACATCCTGAACTCGGATGGGCGTGTCGCCTTCTTCGAGTCCGGGCCCGATGGCGTCAACGGTTTCGGTTTCGATGATGTCATCGCCTCGTTCCCGATCACCTTCAGCCGACCGAAGGCTATTCAGCCCTCGTTGTCGGAGGTCGATTCGGCCGTGTGGGTCGTACACGAGAACCCGATCGACCTCGAGGGTCAACAAACAGGTCAGTCGGGTGGCGCCATCAGCCTGGTCGGCATCGTCGGCGGGCTCGCGGGTATCGTGCCGTTGACGCTGGGTGCCTTCAGCGACCCTTCGCTACGGGATCTGCAGATCGGCGTTCGTGCTGCTATCGGCGAGAGCAACCTGGGGCTCTCCGGTGTGCCGGTCGACATCTGCTATGACAACCTGTCCAACCTCAGCGCACTCGCGAACTTCTCCTCACAGTTCTCGACGGGTTCGCCTCTGCCCTACAACGGCAAGGCCATCGTCAAGGCGGGTGGAGGTGGCGGTATCCCCGTCGAGTTCCCGCAGTTCATGTTCCTGCCGATCCCCGGAGAGGGGCTCGTGGACGTGATCGAGTTCGAGACCGGAACACTCCAGCGCTTCGACACCAACGTGTTCGAGCCCGGAATCCAGTCGATCCCCGTCAGGAATGCGACGATCGTCGTCGACTACTTCCGCCAGTAATCCCCTAGCCTTCTCCGACAAGCACAACCACGCCTTCGTCATGCTGCACTCGAAGACACGCCTCGCTCTCATTTTCGGTTCCTTGTTCATCGTTTCCTGCGGTGGAGGATCGGACGGGATTTCCAACGCGGACGGCACCAACGTCGGGGGGACCATGAACCTGCTCGAGGTCTCGAACGGGTTCGGAAAACTCCTGCCCCACGAGATCGCCGTGGCGGATCAAAACGGGATGCCCTCAGGAACGACGCTCGAGATCATCAAGATCGAGGATCTCCTGCTCAACCTGACGCCGACCAACCCGATCCTGCCGGTGACCGAATGGCCGGAGACGGAGATCCTGCCCAGCAACTTGGCGGGCAACCATTTCATCTACGCCCGGTTCAGCCAGAACATCGACGTGAACTCGGTTCTGAACCAATCGGTTGCCTCCGGCGTGGACAACAACCTGACCGGGGCCATCTCGGTCTTGCAGGTCAACTCGACGCTCGGCACGACGATCCCCGTGCCCGGTATCGGCTTCGTCGGTGGTCGCACCTACGGCCCCACGGTCGATCCGGACAATCCGACGGCCTTCCTCCTGACAGAGTGGGTCCGCGAGCTTCCCGGCCAGAACCAAAACGCAGCGCAGTCCGTGAATGGCGCCTTCCCGGGGGACGGCTTCCCCGGCACCGAGGGAGGCTTCAACGGTGCGGGCGACCTGCTGGGCGACAACGTCTTCTGTTTCGTCGTCGACTCCGACGGTGATCTGAATACCCACGAGACCTTCCCGGCGGGCGTGCAGATCCAGTTGAAGATCTCCGAGGCGGTTCTGTCGGTCTCCGCGGCGCGTCTTGCTGATCCGGCCCTGGCCTCCTCGACGGTGGGCCCGGACATGGTCACCCCCGAGGTCATGGTTGCGGGTGCGGCCCAGACGCCGATCATCATTCCGGGCAACGGCGAAATCGACGTCGACCCCGAAACGAACATCGAGGTGACCTTCACCGAGCCGATCCAGATCCTCTCGGTTGGCAATCTCGACGACGGATCCGCGCCCTCGCTCTCGGCTTCGATCCTCTTGCAGTTCGGCCCGACGACCTCGCAGGTGAACGTGCCCTACAGTGTGATGCCGTTCTCGGTCTTCGACCTGAGCCGCTTCCAGCTGCGTCCGATCTATACCTTCCCCGGCTCGGCGCCCCCGGTCCCTGGAGTGGATTGCGGTAACTTCGCCGACGTGCGGGTGATCGTGAACCCGGCCCAGTTCATGGACTTTGTCGGCAACACGAACACGCTGGCACCCTCGACCGGGTTCGTGACGCGCACGGGGCCGGGCCTCGTCAACGCGCCGGTCAGCCCCGATACGATCTACGTGGGGCGCGGTGGCAGCCAGCAGGCGATCTCTGTCATCGACCTGAACGGCTTTGGACAGGGCACGGGCAACCCGGCCTACGATCCGGTCAACCCGATCCTCCCGGGCAACTCCAACTTCCCGAACAACCCCAACGTGGCGCTGCAAGGCGCCGTGCTCGTTCCGCCGCTGGCTCCGGGAAGCTGCACCTTCGACGGTGGCTCCTCCGGCGCGTTCACGCTGGTGAGAGACAGCGCGCTCAATGACACGGTCACGGGTTTCCCCGTGCTCGAGACGGTGGGAGACATGCTGCTCGGGCACGCCCTCGACTCGACCTTCAACAACGCCCAGCCCTTCGGCTGTCAGGCCGGTGGCGGCAATATCTGCGCGGCCTCCGGTTTGAAGCAGGTCGCACTGATCCCCGGTGGTCCGAACACGGTCCTGTCGGTGAACGAAAACCCGTTGATTCCCGTGTTCAAGACGGAGATCGGCCCCGAGAACCTCGTTTCCTGGGCACCGCACCCGAACCCGCCGCCCATCATCTTCCCGCCCCTGTGCACGGCGCCCTTCATCCAAGGCCAGGAGCCCAGCGCGGTCGACAACATCATTCCGGTGCCTCTCGGAGGCAAGGGGCTGCGCAACCTGCTGACGCCGGGACCGTTCCCCCTGGGCTTGCCGGAGATCGGCCTTCCGCCCCAGGGCCTGCTCAGCCTCGAGCAGAACAACTTCTTCGAAGGCCCGTCACCGCCGCAAACGAACCTGCAGGCCTGCTTCACCTACATGATGCGCCAGCAGATCGGTCAGTTCTTGTACGTGGTCGACCGCGCGGTGGGTGAGATCGTTGTCTTCAACTCGAACAACTTCCAGGTTATCGACCGGATCCGGACGCCCGATCCGACGGAGATCACCATCTCTCCCAACCTGAACTTCATCGTCGTCACGAACCAGCGTGCCGATCAAATTTCGTTCATCGACGTCAACCCCGGTTCGGCTTCGTTCCACCAGGTCATCAAGACCACGGTGGTCGGTATCGGTCCGACAGCCGTGGTCTGGGAGAGTAGCAACGAGGACATCTTCGTCTGCAACGAAGGTGAGGGAACGGTTTCGATCGTCTCGTCGTTCAACCTCGAGGTCCGCAAGGTGCTGCGCAACCAGATCAGCCGCCCGATCGCGGTGGTCACGACGCCGCGTCAGTTGAACTTCGGATTCTTCCGCAACGTCTACTTCGCCTACATCCTGAACCAGGACGGCCGCATCGCGGTGTACGAGTCGGGCCCCGATGGCATCAACGGCATCGGTTTCGACGACGTCATCGCCTCGCTGCCCTTCACCTTTTTCCGTCCGAAGACGCTGCAGCCGGACATGAGCTCGCTGGGCTCCGCGGTGTGGGTATTGCACGAGAACTCCCTCGACGAGAATGGCAACGTCGCCACGATTGGCGGTGCGATGTCGAACGTCGGTATCGGTGGCGGAGGCATCGGCCCGCAACCGCTGGATCCCGGAATCTTCGGTGCGCCCCAGGCTCGGGACCTCGAGTTCAACGTGTTCTTTTCCCTGGGGGAGGGGCCGGAAGGCCTGAGTGGCACTGCTGTCGATATGGCCTTCGACAACCAGCGTAACCTGACTGCACTCAACAACTTCAGCAGCAACTTCTCACCGGGTATCAATATCTCGATCAACGGCAAGAGCCAGGTGAAGGTCAACTCGGTCGGTATCACCGTTCCGGCCTCGGCTGCGCAATTCATGTTCCTGGCCATTCCTTCGCCCGGCGTGGTCGACGTCTTCAATATCGATTCGGGTACCATCGAGCGCGTGGACACCGACCCGTTCGTGCCGGGCACCCAGAGCATTCCGGTTCCGAACGTGACGGTCCTCATGGACTACTTCCGCCCGTAGGCTCGGTAGGCCGACCAGGACCAGAAACCATTCAGCCGGCAGGACTTCGGTCCCGCCGGCTGAGTTCGTTTTCGAGCAGGCTTTCCTTCCTCGCGCCGCTCGGCTAGAAGAGCCCCCATGCCCGACCCCGGACAAGTCCGCTCGATGTTCGCCAGCATCGCGGGACGCTACGACCTCCTGAATCGCGTGCTTTCCTGTGGCATCGATCAGCGCTGGCGCCGGCATCTACTGCGGCGTATCGGCAACCTGGAGGGGGCCAGGGTCGTCGATTCCTGCTGTGGCACCGGAGATCTCACCCTGGCCTTGGAGCAGCGCGGGGCGAGCGTCATCGGGGTCGACTTCACGCCGGAGATGCTGCATCGGGCGCGGCGGAAGAGCGCACGAGGTGGCGAGCTCTTCGTGCACGGCGATGCCTTGCAGCTGCCCATTGCCGACGGCGAGGTGGATGCCTCGACCATCGCTTTCGGCATTCGCAATGTCGCCGATCGGGCACGCGGGTTGGCGGAGCTGGTGCGGGTCGTGCGGCCCGGCGGCACCGTATGTGTGCTCGAGTTCAGCATGCCGCCCGGACGCTGGCTCGGGGCGCTGTATCGGTTCTACTTCACGCGTGTCCTGCCGCGGATCGGGGGGCTGATCTCTGGATCGCCCGAGGCGTACCGGTATCTGCCCGACACGGTGCTGGCCTGGCCGAGTCCCGACGAGCTCGCGAGTGAGATGCGAGCTTCGGGGCTCGTGGACTGTGGCTACCAGCGCCTGAGTGGCGGCATCGCCTGTCTTTCCTTTGGGACTCGCCCGATACGCTCATGAGCGACTGGGATGAAGAGGAGTATGAAGACGAGGAGCTCGGCGGCATCCTCATGCCGCAACCGCCGTTGGCCCCCGGATTCCTGGCCTGCCTCTTGCTCTTTTTCTTCTACGAGTTCGGCCTCGCCCTGCAGGACCCCGAGGGTGGGCGGAATCTGGCCGAGCTCACCCTGAGTCGCAGCCTGTTTCTCTTCGGGGGTGCGGAGCGCTATGTGCGCTGGTTGTTGCTCCTGGGGGCGGGTGTGTTCGCCTATGTCCACTTTCGACGCAGCGAGCTCAGCCTGCGCACGACGCTGCTGCGCACCATCGGTGAGGGGCTCCTGGCCGGCATGCTGCTCGGGCCCTTTCTGATGGTATTGCTCGGCATCTTCGATGCCTGGCCGGGAGAGCTCGAGGTCGATCCCATGCCCCTGGCTCCGCGGCTTCCGACGGCCCTGCGCATCTTCGGCGCCGCCGCCTGGGAGGAACTCGTCTTTCGGCTGGGGTGCCATTCGATTCTCTTTCTCATCATCGGCCGGACCGTGCAGTTCTTCGGTGTGGCTCGGCCCCTGTCGCACCTGATCGGGGACATCGGGGGCTTGATCGGCTCGTCGGTGATCTTCGCGGCCTTTCATCTCGAAAACCTGCAGCGCTGGATCGGGCTCGAGCACGAAGCGCCTTCCCCGGCCTTTCTGTGGCGTCTGGTGGCCGGCCTGGTGCTGGCGGGGCTTTATCGCTGGCGCGGCCTGGGGGTCGCTGCCTGGGCCCACGGGCTCTTCAATCTGGGGTTGACCCTCGGAGCCGGCCCCGGGGTGTTCCGCTGAGGGAAGTCGCTATGGCACGATGTCGCCATGGCGAGGTATTTCCTGGGGCTCACGGGGGCCAGCGGCCACCCCTATGCACTGCGCTTGATCGAGGCGTTGATCGCCACCGGAAACGAAGTGCACGTGTGCATCACGGACGCCGGCAAGAAAGTGCTGCTGCACGAGCTCGGTCTCGAGCCGAATGAAGGGGCCCTTTTGCGTGCGATCGGAGAACGGATCGGGGACGTGCCCGGCGACGCCTTGCGGCTCTTTCCCACCGACGCCGTCGAGGCCCCGGCTTCTTCGGGAACGGCAGGCATCGACGCCGTTGTTCTCTGTCCATGCAGCATGGGCACGCTCGCACGCGTGGCCGTGGGCTTTTCATCGAACCTGGTGGAGCGCGCGGCGGATGTGGCCTTGAAGGAAGGCAGGCGTTTGATCCTCGTTCCGAGGGAGGCGCCGCTTTCGACGATTCACCTGGAGAACATGCTGAAGCTTGCGCGTATGGGCGCCGTCTGCATCCCCGCGGCCCCGGGGTTCTATCACCATCCACGTTCGATCGACGACCTGCTCGACCACCTCGTGGGTAAGGTGCTCGATCGTCTGGAGGTACGTACGGCCTGGAGCGGTACGCGGCGCTGGAGTGGTCAGCTCGAACCCCCGGCCGAAGAGGGGATCGTGCGTGCGCTCCGGCAGGAACCAGAACAGTCCACGATGCAGTCAAGGATCGGGGGAGCCGAGTCATGAGCGAGTGCTCGACCCTCCCGCCCGCGAGGCGGGCACCTCGGCTGAAAGCCTGGTTCTCGCTGGTGAAGTTCAGCCATTCGATTTTTGCCCTGCCCTTCGCGTTGACGAGCGCCTGGTTGGCGGCCGAAGGCGTGCCCGACGTGCGAGTGCTCGTGTGGATCGTCGTTTGCGCCGTGTCCGCGCGAACGGCCGCCATGGGCTTCAATCGCTGGCTGGATCGAGACATCGACGCCTCGAACCCGCGCACGCGTTCGCGCGAGATCCCGGCGGGGCTCTTGCACCCGAACTCGGTCCTGCTGCTCGTCCTGGTCTCGTCGGCGATCTTCGTGGCGGGAGCCTTCGCGCTGAATCCACTAGCGGGCAAGCTGTCCCTTCCGGTGCTGTCGGTGCTGCTCTTCTACAGTTCCGTCAAACGCTTCCACTGGTTCGCCCACGGCATCCTGGGGCTGTCGCTCGCCATGGCGCCCCTGGGCGCGTGGGTCGCGGTGCGCGGCAACGTCGAGGGCAACATCGCTCCGCCCCTGCTCCTGGCCCTGGCGGTTCTGACCTGGGTCTTCGGGTTCGATCTGATCTACGCCTCGCAGGATGCGGACTTCGACCGCAAGGCGAAGCTGCATTCGATCCCGGCCCGCTTCGGCATCGCCTTCAGCCTGCGCCTGTCCAGTCTGCTGCACACGGCGACCGTGGCGTTGCTGGTGCTGTTCGCCTGGCAGGGAGGGCTCGGCTGGGTTTTTCTGGGCGCGCTGGGGGTGGCGGCGGCGCTTCTCATCTGGCAGCACCGGATCGTTTCTCCGGACGATCTCTCCCGGGCCGACATGGCCTTCTTTACCCTGAACGGCTGGGTCGGCATCGGTCTCTTTCTCGGAACCGTGCTCGACCTCGCCCTGCAAACCTCGACCGTCTGATGGCCGCCCGTAAACAACGCGAACCCGACCCTCCTTCTCAACTGCGCGAGCTCGCTCGCTCGCTCTCGGACGGGCTGAAACGCGGCTACGTCTTCCGCGGGGAGGAGCGCTACTTCCGCGACCAGGCGCTCGGCCAGGTGCGTACGGCGGCGGAGGCCGCGGGACTCGAGATCTGTTCCCACAACGCCGAGGGCGCAGCAGGGGACTTTCGCCTGTCCGCACTGATCGACGACCTTTCCGGTGGTGGGCTCTTCGCATCGCGGCGGCTCGTTTGCATTCGCAGCGCGGGTGCGCACCTGAAGAAGCTCGACAGGAAATCCAGCCCCCTCGCGCGGGCCATCGCGGCCTTCGTGACGAATCCCGAGGATCTGGGGGTGGTGTGCTTGTCGGAGCCCACTCTTCGCGCGGATCACGAATCCGTGAAGGCCATCAAGGGTGCGGGGGGCGAGGTCCTGTCCCTGCGCAAGCTGTGGGACAGTCCGCCGCCCTGGAATCCCGACCCGCGCCAGGCGGAGGTGTGTCTGTGGACCCAGGCACGTGCACGGGAGCTGGGAGTACGTATCTCGGCCGAAGCCGCGGTGTACATCTGTGCCGCGGTCTCGGGCGGGCTCTTCGCCATCGACGACGAGCTGGAGCGGCTGCGGGGGGCGCCCCCTGGCGAGCTCCAGAAGATCGTCGGCTGGAACGCCGCCGCGGCGCCCTGGACCGTGGCAGAACACCTGGCGACGGGAGACCTGGCGCGCGGCCTGAGCGGGGTGGAGACACTCTTTCAAGGAGGTTTCCAGGAGAAGAGCGGTCGGCGTCTGCTCGATCCTACGGCCCTCGCCACCATGCTCACGGCCTCGCTGCAGCGCAACGTGCGCCAGGGGCTGCACCTGACACAGGCCCTCGCTAGCGGCGCGGGCGATCGCGAAGCCCTGGCCCAGGCCGGGATCAGTGGGGCGCCGATCACCCTGCAGAACATCCTGGCCCGCGCCAAGACGCGCACGGCGGGGCAGTGGGAAGCGCTGCTCGCTGAAGCCGCCGATCTGGAGCGTCGCGCGAAGTTCGGCTCCGGTCTGTTGGCGGAGGACTTCTCGGCCTTCGCGCTGCGCTGGGCCGTCGAGCCGGCGCATGCCAGGCGTTAGTATTGCGCAGCGCATGAGTGCTTCGAACGCATCCTCCTCCTCCTCCGATCCCGGTTCCGGGGATCTGCGGCGTATCGCCGAGCTACCGGAAGTCGTCCGCAACCAGATCGCTGCCGGCGAGGTGGTCGAGCGCCCGGCGTCGGTCGTCAAGGAGCTCGTCGAGAACGCTCTCGATGCCGGAGCGACGGAGATCAAGGTCGAGCTCATGGAGGGCGGGGCCCGTCTGATCCGCGTCAGCGACGATGGTTCCGGGATCGGACCGAAGGACCTGACCCTGGCCTTCACGTCCCACGCGACCAGCAAGCTGCACGAAGTCACGGATCTCGAGCACATCGCCAGCCTCGGCTTCCGCGGCGAAGCCCTGGCCTCGATCGGTTCCGTGTCGCGGGCTCGAATCACGACGCGCCGCGCCGAGGATGCGGAGGGCTTCACGATCGAGGATGAGGGCGGCAAATTGTCCGAGGTGCGTGCCGCCGGGGCAACGCTGGGGACGACCGTCGAGGTGCGCGATCTGTTCTTCAACACCCCCGCGCGCCGGCGCTTTCTGAAGACCACACGCACCGAGCTGGGACGTTGCCTCGACATTCTGCAGCGCCTGGCCCTGGCCCACGTCGGAGTCGGTTTCGTCGTCACCCATGACCGGGCTCGCGTATTCGACATCGAGGCCTCGATGGATCTGTCCGGGCGCGTGCGTCGGCTCTTCGGGAAAGACCTCGCCGATGCGCTGGTGCCTGTCGATGCTGCGGACGGCACCACCCGTATCCAGGGCCTGGTCGCTCCCCCGCGACTCTCACGTGGGGATACCTCGCGCCAGATGTGGTTTCTCAACGGTCGTTCGTTGCGGGACAAGGTCCTCGTCAGCGTTCTGCGCCAGGCCCACCATGGTTTTCAGGTCGAGCGCAAGCACCCCGTAGCGTTCCTGTCGCTGTCGGTCGATCCCGGTAGCGTCGATGTGAACGTGCATCCGATGAAGTCCGAGGTCCGTTTCCGCGACGAACGTCGGCTGTTCGGGTTTCTCGTGAAGGCACTGCGCGAAGCGGTGGCGCGCACCGACATGGCGACGCCGGGTGAGCGCATGCTGCAGCGCGTCGAACGTCGTGGCGATTGGAAGCCTTCGTATCTTCCGGACCCGGGAGCCCTCGGCGCCTCGAAGAACGTGCCCGCGGCTGCTCCCCGAGAGCTGACACCCTACGAGCTACCGAGCCCGGGTTCGAATTCCTCCTCGGCCCCCATACCGACCCCTGCGGAGTCGCTGACAAGGGCCGTCCCTGCGGTCGCTGCTGGGGTCGAAGTCACCGGATGGGAGGCGCAGGACGAGCTGAGTGGACCCTATGTGCAGGTCGCGAAGACCTACATCATCCGTGCCCTTCCGGATGGCTTCGAGATCGTCGATCAACACGCCTTGCACGAGCGCCTGACCTTCGAGGGCTTGAAACAGCAGCTCGCCGAGAGTCGCCTCGAGGTGCAGCGCTATCTCGTGCCGCAGCTCGTCGAGCTCTCCCGCTCCGAGGTGACGCTCCTCTCGGAACATCTCCCCGCGCTCACGGCCATCGGGATCGAACTCGAGGCATTCGGCGACACGACCATCGCGGTGCAGGGCTTGCCGGCCCTGATGCGCCGGCCGGACCCCGACGAGATCGTGCACGATGCCGTGCGCCTTTGCTCCCGTGGTGGGCCGCCACCCAAGGCGGGGGATTTCCTCGATGACCTGCTGCACAGCATGGCCTGCCGTTCGTCGGTGATGGCCGGCGACGAGCTCGATCAGGACGAGATCTTCTCGCTGCTACGCCACGCGAGCGAGGTCGCCCACGACCAGACGTGTCCCCACGGTCGACCGACCCGAGTGCGCTTTCGTCTGTCCGATCTGGAGAAGGCCTTTCATCGAAAGTAGCTCGCAGCTACTTCTCTTCGGGATGAAAGTCCTCGACCTGGAACTCGGCGCGTAGGTCGGCTTGCTGGATCCAGATTTCCTGGGCAGGTAATTCCTTGAAGGGCATTCCCATGCGCGAGGTGTCGCGATGGTGGACCGCCAGCTCGAAGGGAATCCGAAAGCCGTCTTGTTCGGCGTACTTGTAGAGGCGCAGAAGCACGGACCGCGCCGTTTCACGCTCCCCCGAACCCTCGCCTTCCCTGGGCAGGGTCCGCACGATGGCTACCGCCGGTGTCCACTCGAATTCCTCGCCGCGGGGCCGCAGCCCGAGGTCGACGCGATAGCTTTGCGGCGCCGCAGGGGCGGCGTCGCTCTCGAGTAGTGCGAAGTCCGGGCTCGTGATCGAAACCCAGGTGAGCTTCTTGTAGTCCCGGCCGGCCGCCTGGCGTGCTTCCGCGGGGGGCTTGGACATCAATTCGAGTCGCTCGAGTCGCAGTCGCTTGGGATCGGAAAGAGCGATGTAGTTGCGCGCCAGCGCGGCCATGCCCTGAATCCACTCGCGATCCGCCTGGTAGTCTCGTGTCTTGAGCCAGATGACCTCCTTGTTCTCTCGCATCCAGTACTGGCTCTTTCTGCGACCGAAGCGTCCCATCTCGTTCTTCTTCGTGAGCTGGAAACGCAAGCAATGGGGAGCCATGTAGCTGTACGAGATCATCCCTTCGTTGCGCTTGTCCCCTTCACGGATCTTGGTCTTCGCCACGATCCGAAAGGCGCTGATGGGGGCGGAGTCACCGAGGCTCGCACGGCACAGAAGCTCCCAGGTCTCGCGCGTCATCGGCGTCGCCTGGGCGAGAACGCTTTCCGTCGGGTCGGGCTCTTGTGCTTGCTCTGGCGCGGGCGTCTGGGCGCCCAAGCTGCCGACCAGCAGCGCGGCTGCGAACAGGCTGGATAGTCGCAATCTGGGGAGAACGGGAGCGCGATGGATCATGACGAGCAGACTACACTGCGGGTCTTCCTACGGAAGAAACCATGCTGGATGAGAAAGAGCTGTGTTTTCTCGTCGGCTCCACGGCCGTCGGGAAGAGCGAATTGGCCCTCGAGCTCGCGGAACGGGCCGGGGCCTGGATTTGTTCGCTGGATTCCATGCTGGTCTACCGTGGGATGGACATCGGCACGGCCAAGCCCAGTGCCGAGGATCAGGCCCGCATAGCGCACTTTTGCATCGACCGGGTCGATCCTCCGGAGCGCTACGACGCCCAGCGCTACCTCGGGGACGTGGCCGAGGCCGAGGCCAAGGCCTCCGCGGCGGGCAAACGCCTGCTGTTCGTGGGCGGCACGGCCTTCTATCTCAAGCTCCTCATCAACGGCCTCTTCGAGGGTCCTGCGGTCGACCTCGAGCTGCGAGCCCAGCTCGAGGGCCGTGTCGAGAGCGAGGGGCTCGAGGTTCTGGTCGAGGAACTTCGGGAGCTCGATCCGGTTTCGGCCGAGCGCATTCACCCGAACGACAAAAAGCGCGTGCTGCGCGCCATCGAGGTACAGCGGCAAACCGGCAAGCCCCTGAGCAAGCTCCAGGACACCTGGGGATGGGAAGGAGCGGCGCGGGTTCGGCCGCACCGCATCGTCGGGCTGTTCCGCCCCCCCGAGCTACTCGAGCGCCGCATCCGTGAACGCACGGGCCGTATGCTCGAACAGGGGTGGGCCGAGGAGGTGCGCACGATTCGCGATGGAGTGGGCTTCGGGCCCACCTCGATCCAGGCCCTTGGCTACCGCCAGGTGCTCGAGCATCTCGATGGCAAACTCGACGCCGATGAGTGCGCGCGGCAAATCGCACTGAAGACCCGCCAGTTCGCACGCCGCCAGCGAACCTGGTTCCGGGGTTTGGAACGCACGTTCGGCCTTGAATGGATCGATCCCGGCCAGGAGGACGGGATCGACAAGGCGCTCGCGGCGCTAGAGCCGTGAGCGGCGGTCCTAGCGGTTCTGAACCGTGAACTCGGAGGGGGAGGGCACCTTGAACTGGCGCGAACTCCACTTGCCCTTGAACGTGTCGCTGACGCCGCCGCCGAACTCGGTCGGGACCATGATCGAGGCCAGGATGGATTCGAGCGGGATCGGGACGAACGCGCCGGACCACGCGAGGAGTGTGCCGCCCAGGGCGAGCGACTCGACGTGGAAGTAATTCGGTACGTCCGGGAGAATGCTGGCGTTGCGGCGCGCCTCAACCTGGGAGGGGTCCTCGGCCTGCAGCGGATTCCGTGGGTTGTTGTTCAGGAAATGCCGGCGCAGGGTGAGGTTGATGTCCTTTTTCTTGCCGTATTGATAGCTCGGGAAATCGCCGTGCAGGTCCGGGCGATAGCCCGTGAGATGGCGGAAAATCCGCGGACCGACACTGTCGACGTTCCAGTGGTTGGGAGTGGTCCGCACGTCGGAGCCGCTTTGGCAAGAGACCGCGGTGAGGAGACAGAGCCCGAGGAGGTGGCGAAGACGCATGGACATGTACAGGAGGAGTTGGCGAAACGGAGTCGGCTATCGGGATTCCAAACAAGATGCTGGAATCCCTCCGAAGGGCGTCCCACGGGAGAGACGATTGCGGCAGAGTGTAATTGCCGGTACGAAGGGGGTCAAATGGCGAAAGAACGAGAGAACTATCGAGCTCCCCGGGGGATCCGGGACATCCTGCCCGAAGAGGGGCCGCTCTGGCGTCACCTCGAAGCCACGGCTGGCGATCTGGCCCGTGCGCGGGGCTACCGAGAGATCCGACCGGCCCTGATCGAGGAGACGCGATTATTTACCCGCTCCGTCGGGGAAGTAACCGACATCGTCCAGAAGGAGATGTTCACCCTGAAAAAAGGGGACAACGAGCTGGCCCTGCGGCCCGAGGGCACGGCAGGCATCGTCCGGGCCTATATCGAGGGAGGGTACGCCAAGACCCAGCCGGTCCAGAGGCTCTTCCACACCGGGCCGATGTTCCGCTACGAGCGACCCCAGAAGGGCCGCGAGCGCATGTTCACCCAGTTCGATATCGAGGCCCTGGGCAGCCTCGATCCGCGGCTGGATGCGGAGATCATCCACGTCGCCGCGTCCTTCTTCGAAGCCCTCGGGCTCGAGGGGCTCGAGATTCGGGTCAATTCCATGGGCGACGGGGGGGACCGGGACCGCTACCGCGAGGCGCTGCGCAATTTCCTGGAGCCACGTCGTTCCGAGCTCTGCGGGCTGTGCCAGGAGCGTTTCGAGCGCAACGTCATGCGCGTGCTCGACTGCAAGAACCCGACGTGCCAGGAACTCATCGTGGGCGCTCCGCCGATCCTCGAGTTTCTCTCGACGGAGAATGCGCAGCACTTCCAATCCGTCCAGGAAGCCCTTTGCGCCCTCGGCCACGAGATCGTCGTGGATGCCAGCATCGTGCGCGGGCTCGACTACTACACGCGCACCGTCTTCGAAGTGCACCTGCCGAGCCTCGGTTCGCGCAGCGCACTTTGTGGGGGTGGGCGCTACGACCACTTGATCGAGGAGCTCGGCGGGCCGGATCTCGGTGCGGTCGGCTGTGCCGTGGGCTTCACGCCGACCCTGGTGGCGCTTCGGGAGTCCGGTCTCGATCTGGGGCTCGTGGATGAGACGGCCACCGCCTATGTCGCCTCCCTGGGGGAAGGGCTCGACGAGGACGTGTTCGTCGTCGCCGAGACGCTGCGCGCGGGCGGCGTTTCCGCCATCTACGACGTCGAGGGTCGGGCCACGTTGAAGTCCCAGTTGAAAGCGGCGAACCGCGGCGGTCAGCGCTTCTGCGTGCTCGTCGGTGGGGACGAAAAGGAACGCGGCAACGTGCAGCTGAAGGACCTCGAGAAAAAGCAACAGCAGGAACTCCCGCTGGAGTCTTGCATCGCCTACATCATCGAGGCCTGCACGGAAGGAGCGCTGCTCTAGGGTAATGCAGAGTGCCAAGGCCCATGCCTCGTTGAGCGCAGGCGCCCGCAATGCGGGCCGCCTGGGGCTCTTCGGCGGTTCCTTCGATCCGCCCCACGGGGGCCACCTCTACGTGGCCCAGAAGGCGCGCATGCACTTCGGGCTCGACCATGTGATCTTCGTGCCCGCGGCTCGACCGCCGCACAAGCTCGAGCGCAAGCTCGCCAGTGGTGACCAGCGCTGTCGTATGCTCGAGCTGCTACTCCAGGGGCACGGGGCGTTTTCGATCTGGAGCACCGAGCTGGCCCGCGAGGGTCCTTCCTACACGCTCGACACGGTTTGTGCCTTGCAGGAAGAGCTCCCCTCGGCCTGCGAGCTCTTCCTGATCCTTGGCGCCGACAACCTCGAGGGCTTTGCCAGCTGGCGGGGTATCGAGGAGCTACTGCAGCGCGCCGATCCACTGGTTTGCGTGCGTGCGGGGTGGGACCCCGAACCGCAGAGTCTCGCTGCGCTCTCGGCCGAGGCACGCGCGAAGCTCGCCCGGGGCCGGCTGGAGGTCGAGCCCTTCGAGGCCAGTTCGTCCGAGATTCGCTCGGCCCTCGCCGGCGAGGGCGCTGCGAGAGAAGAGGCCGGAGCGTTGCCCCGGGCGGCGAGCCCGTCCGTGAATCGGAATGAGGAGAATCGGAATGCGGGCGAGCTGCTTCCGGGCAATCTGCTGGAATACCTGCGGAGCCAGGACATCTACTAGGGCGACGTGAACCTCGCCCTCGATCCGCGCCTGGCCATCGGCTTTCTCTTCGCCTTCTGCGCCACCCCCTTGATTGCGCGTCTCGCGCTGCGCCTCGAGTGGGTGGACGACCCCGAGGCGCCGGTCGATGCTCTGGAACGTGCGCGAAAGTTGCAAAAGCGCGCCGTGCCGACCGTTGGAGGCTGGATCCTGCTCGTCGGAGGCTTTGCCTTTCTGCTGGCCCAGTCGCTCGGGGCGGGCCAGGTGGCTTCCCCCGACGTGGCCCTGGGCGCGCCGTGGATCGCCGCTTGTTCCCCACGACCCCTCGTGCTCGTCTGGGTCGTGCTCGGTGCCTTTCTCGTGGGTTTGTGGGACGACTGGCGGGGCCTGGCGCCGCTGCCGAAGCTCGTTGGGCAGGCCCTGGCCCTCTCACCGCTGCTCTTCGCCGCGGTCTTCGGGGACTTTTCGCCGGTGGCGGCGGTCGGGCTGTTCGCGCTCGGGTTGGTTTCGTTGAACGTCTTGAACACTTTCGACAACGCCGACGGTGCCCTGGGTACGCTCGGGGTCGTGGGCTTTCTGATCGCCGTGCCCCAGGCGGCGGTCACTTTTCTCGGATTCGTCCCCTGGAATCTCGATGCCAAGCGTCGTGGTGATGGGGGCCCCACCGCCTACCTCGGCGACGCGGGCGCCTTCGTCGCCGGAGCCCTGGTGCTGGCTACACCCCATGCCTGGGGTCTGCTCTTCGTGCCGGCCCTGGACCTCTTCTGGGTCTCGGTGGTGCGTCTGCGCCAGGGGAGCCGCCCCTGGATCGGGGATCGGCGCCACGTGGCGCACCGCCTGGCGGCCCGGGGGCTGGCACCGCTGCAAGTCGCGGCGCTCCAGGTTTGCCTGGCGCTGCCGGCGCTCCTGGGCTGGGGCCTGGCGCTCCAGAGCGGCGCTTCCTGGCTGGGATGTCTCGGTTTTCTCCTGAGCGGGGGGCTGTTTCTGCTGCTCCTTCGCTGGGCACCGGCTTCCGGCGCTTGCCCACGAGACATCTCGCGCGAATAATCTCGCGCTGGCCCTCCGTGTCCTGAGGCCCACGCTTCGGGCGGAGAGCCCCCTCCATTGAGCTACCCCCTGACTGCCATCCTCTCTGATCTCCACGGCAACGCCCCTGCCCTGGAGACCATGATCGACGACGCGCGCGAGCGTGGCGTCGAGCGCTTCGTGTGCCTCGGCGACGTGATCGGCTACGGCGCAAGTCCGCGCCACAACCTGGATCTCGTGATGCGCGTGTGCGTCGCCGACCCGCAGACCCCCGAGGGCTTTGCGCCCCTGAAGCCGGGATTGTGCCTGCAGGGCAATCACGAGTACGCGTTGCTCAACACGGCCGAGGACTTCAACCCCAAGGCACGCGCTGCCATCGAATGGACACGCGAGGAGTTGAATCGCGATGAAGACGCGGATCGGCGTTACGCCTACTGGGACTTCCTGGCCGAGCTCGAGCCTTCCGCGGACGATGGTCGCGCAATGTTCTCCCACGGTTCACCGCGCGATCCCGTTCGCGAGTATCTGCTACCACGCGACATCACCGACGAGCCCAAGATGAAGGCGCTCTTCGCCCGTATGACGCGGAACGTCTGCTTCGTGGGGCACAGTCACGTTCCGGCGGTCTTCTTCGAGGACAAGCGCCTCTTTCGACCCCAGGGAACCCAAGGACCTTTCGAGCTGGCCGACGATCAGGTACGCGTGATCGTCAACGTCGGCTCGATCGGTCAACCTCGCGATGGAGACAAGCGCCTTTCCTACGTGCTCTTCGATGGTCAAGAGCTGACCTTCGTTCGCCTCGAGTACGACGTCGAGGAAGCCTCCAACGCGATCCGCAACGTCACCGAATTGCCCGACTATCTCGCCGACCGTTTGCTCGTCGGCCGCTAGTCGGCATCACAACACTCTGCCTATTCGTACAACGTGGAAAAACGTCTTCCGCTAGCCTTGTTCCTGTCGTTCCTGGTCATTGTGGGATGGCAGTCCTTCTTCGCGCCGCCCCCCAAGCCGCAGCCTGCGGTAGGTGACACGGCCAGGCAGGCAACTCTGGATGCCGGGAGCGCCTCGAAGACCATCGAGAAGGCTCCATCGGCTCCGGCGGCCATCGCGGCCGACATCGAGCGTCAGCTCGAGTTGACCGTCGGTGTTCCCGGGGAACCCGGGTACTACCGAGCGACCTTCTCCAATCGCGGAGCGCGTCTGCGCGATCTCCAGTTCGGCGACTACTTCACGTCCGTCAGCCTGAAGGACGCCGAGAAAGCGGACCACACGTTCTGGCTTCCCTTGCTCGAGCCGATCGAGTCCCAGGAGGGCGAGTTGGGATCGCTCCTTTGGGATGTCGGGTTGTCCTCGACCGGGCTCTCCGAGGAATCCCTGGTCGAGGCCCTGTGGGTCATGGAAGAGCTGGCGGCGCCGGAGCGCGGTGTGCGCTTCACCTACAGCCCCCCCGGCGGAGCGCTGGTCTTCGAGAAGACCGTGCGCTTTCCCGTGGGCACCTGGCACGTCGATCTCGAGCTCGGACTCGAGAACAAGTCGGCCGGCGCGGAAGGAGCCCGCACGTTTCTGTTCACGCCGGCGGGATGCGTTCCGCCCGAGTTGCAAGATGCGTTCTATCAAGAGCCCCAGGGCTTCGTGCTGGGCCAGAACAAGGGCGATGAGTATCAGATCGACTTCGTCACGGCGCCTAGCCTGAAGAAGACCGATGTGCTCGACAATGTGTCTGCACCCATCCTGGCCACCGGGGTGCACAACAAGTACTTCGCCTTCGTGATGCGCGACCTGGATCCAGCATTCCAGCCGACCATCAGGGGGGCCACCTACCGGCCCGTCAAGGACGTCCTCGATCAGCGCGAGATGGTGGTGCTTGAAGTGCCGCTTTCCTTGCGCCTACCCCCCGAAGGCGAAAAGCGCTCCTGGAATTACGTTATCTATGCCGGGCCCAAGGAGCAGAAGGCCTTCGTCGGGGACTACGAGCCCCATCAACGGATTCTGGACGCGGACTTGAAGATGAAGATTCTCTTCGACTTCACGTTCATCGCCCGCGGCCTGCTCTCGGTCCTGCGCCTGTTCCACGGCTGGGTCGGGAACTGGGGTTGGGCGATCATCATGTTGACCGTCTGCGTTCGGGTGGTGCTCTTCCCGCTGAACCGTCGCTCGCAGACATCGATGGCGCGCTATCAAACAAAGATGAAGCGCGTCACTCCGAAGATGGAGGAGATCAAGAAGAAGTATGCCGATGATTCCCAGAAGCAGCGCGAGGCCCAGGCCCGCTTGATGCAGGAGGAAGGCGCCTTTCCGCCCTTGGGCGGCTGCATGCCGATCTTCTTGCAGATGCCCGTTTTCATTGGGCTCTTTTCCGCCCTGCGGACGGCGTCGGAACTCCGCCAGCAACCTTTTACCGGCTGGATCAAGGACCTCTCGCGCCCCGACCAGCTGCTCTACCTGGGCTGGGAGATTCCCTTCATCGGACCTGAGTGGCTGAACCTGTTGCCGATCCTGATGGTGGTGCTCTGGATCCTGCAGCAGCGCGGCATGCCCCAACCGAGCGACGAGCAGCAGGCGCGCATGCAGAAGATGATGATGTTCATGCCGATCATGTTCGGCTTCTTCCTCTACAACTATGCGGCCGGTCTCTCGCTCTACATGATCACCAGCTCCGGTCTGGGTATCTTCGAACAGCGGGTCATCAAGAAGGTCTGGCCGGTCGACGACGCGGAGCAGGAAAAGAAGAAAAAGAAGCCCTCGGGCTGCGGTCCCTTCAGCGGGATGATGCAGAACCTGGCGGCGAAACAGAAGGAGCAGATGAAGCGTATCCAGGCCGTGCAGGAAGGGCAAAAACGCCAGCAAGCGAAGCAGAAGAACAAGCGCAAGAAGAGGTAGGAGAGAGCACGGACGTGGATGGCACGATAGCAGCCGTTTCGTCACCTCCGGGAGGAGCCCGGCGGGGTGTGATTCGTCTGTCGGGACCGGAGGTGGGGGCCAGCGTCGGGCGCGTCGTGCCTGGAATTGCCATGGCCGCGGGAGGACTGCAGCGCGGGGCCGTGCTCGAGCGCTTCGATGACGGCATCGGGACACAGCCGGTCCTCGTGCTGACGATGCCCGGGCCGGCGTCGTACACGCGCGAAGACGTGGTCGAATTTCATCTGCCGGGATCCGCACCGCTCCTGCAGCGGGCGCTCGAGCGGGTGCTGGCGCTCGGCGCCCGGGCCGCGGTGCCGGGGGAGTTCACGCGGCGCGCCTTTCTGAACGGACGGATCGATCTTTCCCGCGCCGAAGGCGTGCTGGCGTTGGTCGAGGCCAGCGACGATGCCGAGCGCCGGGCCGCGATCGGACTGCTCAGCGGCGGGCTCGGTGGGCGCGTACATGGGATCCGCGAACAGCTCGCGGATCTATGTAGCCTGTGCGAGGCCGGCCTGGACTTCGAGGAGGAGGACACCGGATCGGTGCCCTACGAGGAGCTCGAAGCACGACTGGATGCGTTGCGGGCAGCGCTTCGTGAGGCACTGTCCTTCGAGGTGCGAAGGCAACCACCCAGCACCCTGGCGCGGGTCGTGCTCGTCGGTGGACCGAACGCAGGCAAGAGCACGCTGTTCAATGCGCTCGGTACACAGCAGGCGTTGACGAGCGAGCACGCCGGAACGACGCGGGATCTTCTGTATGCGCTGTGGAAGCTCGAGGGTCTCGACGGAGGCGGATGTCGGCTGTGCGACACGCCGGGACTCGACGCGGAGACCCGGGGGGTCGATCGCACGGCCCAGGAGCGCGCCAGGAAGGAGATCGAGGGCGCCGATTTGCATCTGGTCGTCGCCGATGCACGCCGGGGGCTCGAAGGGGGCACGCGGGCGAACCTGAGCGACCCCCGTACGAGGGACATTCCCAAGCTCGGGGTCTGGAATCAGTGCGACCGTCCCGATGCAGGCAAACCCGAGGTCCGGGATGCTGAAGATCTGGAAGCTGGAGAAGCGCGGGGCCTGGAGTGGGTCGAGGTCTCCGCCCTCGAGGGCCAGGGGCTCGCCCAACTCGGCGCGCGTGTGGGCGCCAGACTCAGCGCCGAACAAGGCTCCCGCGGTGCTGGCGTGGGGGATGTGGGGCGCTTTCTCTTCGCGCGCCACCGGGCGGCACTCGAGCGCGCCGGGGCCGAGCTTTCCCGGGCCCGGGACGAGCTCCTGGCCCGAGTGCCCTTGGATCTCGTGGCCCAGGGTCTACGACAGGGACTCGCGGCCCTGGACGATCTCGAGGGCCGGACCACTGCCGAGGATCTCCTGGATAGGATTTTCGCCCGTTTCTGCCTCGGGAAGTAGGCGCCCAGCACCGTCTGGTAGCCGGGGAACCGAGCTACGTTCTGGCGAATTGGCCCTGGGGAAGGCCCAAGGGGTGGCGTATTCAAAGGCGTGTGCCCCGTTGACACACTACATCTTGAGTGCTCTTCTGGAGTTCTTCGCAGCCTGGGGGAGCCAAGCGTCTCCCAGCGCCCTTCGCCCCGCCTCTCTGATTGTCGAGTGTGCCACCCGTGAGAAGCCCCCAGTGAGCCCCCGGTGAGATGTCCTCGCTGCAAGACCGACAAGGATCGGGTCGTCGATTCGCGGGCCTCCGCGGACGGCGCGGCGATCCGTCGTCGCCGGGAGTGTCTGGAGTGCTTCCTGCGCTACACGACCTACGAGCGCATCGAGAACACGCCCCTGCGGGTGGTGAAAAAGAACTCCGAGCGCGTGCGCTTCGAGCGCGAACGAATCCTCTCGGGCATGGTGTGCGCCTGCGAGAAACTCGACGTGATGATGGAGGATCTCGAGGAGGCCACCGCGCGGATCGAGATCCGCTGCCACGAGGAATACGACCGTGAGGTTCCCTCGGCCGTGATCGGCAACTTGGTCATGGAAGAGCTGAAGAAGCTGAACCAGGTTGCCTACGTGCGATTCGCCAGCGTGTACCGCGAATTCAAGGACGTTTCCCAGTTCCTCGACGAGCTCAAGCCCATCCTGGAGGGCAAGGACTCGGTCTAGCCCAGATCCATGACCAAGCAAAAACGAGGGGGGACAGGGATCGCCACGCCCCGATCGAAAGGCGCTTCCCACCACGTAGAACGCGTACGCAAGCGCGACGGCCGCTGTGTGCCCTTTCAGCGCCCCAAGATCGCCCTGGCCATTCGCGCGGCGATGGAGGCCGTCGGCGAGCTCGACGAGGCCTTCGCCGAGGAGCTAGCCGGCGTTGTCGAGATGTCGCTGCTCGAGCGTGTGAAGAAGCGCATCGGTCGCCGGCCCGCCCTCGAGAAGCGCGCGTCCGCTCCCCCGGATCGACATCGCTCCCCCGAGGGCGATGTGCCTACCATCGAGGAGATTCAGGATCTCGTCGAGCGCGCCTTGATGGAGCTCGGACGTCCGCGCGTTGCCAAGGCCTACATTCTCTATCGCGATCGCCGTGGGCGCATTCGCGATGCCGTTCAGGTCCACCGCTCCGACGCCTTGCATGCACGGCTTCGCGTGCGCGAGGACGAGGGGGTTTCGTCGTGGAGCAAGGGGCGCATCGTCTCGGTCCTGATGGAAGAGGCCGAACTCTCGCGGGACGCCGCCGAGGAGGTGGCCTCGGCCGTTGAACACCGCGTGTTCGATTCCGGCGCCAAGTGCATCACGACCGGCCTGATTCGCGAGCTCGTCGCCGTGGAGCTCTTCGAGCGGGGCTGGATTCGCGCCTTGAGCGCGACGCGCATCGTGGGCATTGCACGCAACGACGTCGAACAGATCTTACGCGGCACCACCCTGGAAGCGTGGCGCGAGCCGGAGCGCCTGGGCAAGCATCCGCGGGACGCGAGTCTCACCGGGAGCACGCTGGGCACACGGAGCGCCGCGCGTCGTTCCGTACGGGATGTCGGCGAGCAGCTCTCGGGCGAACTCCTGCGTCGCTTCTGTCTCGAGGACGTCCTTTCGGAAGGTGCGGGCGAGTTGCACCGTGCGGGGGACCTGCACGTCGTCGGCCTCAAGCATCCCGAGCTTCCGCTCTCGCTTTGCGTACCTGCGGACCTCTTGGCAGGAAGCGATCGTTCGATCGGCGGGGCCTTCGGGCTCCTGAATGCCGCCGGCGAGCTCGCCCGCGAGGTTCGCGAGATCCTGGTGCTCGAGCGGCCCGCGCGTCTGCTCGAACCCCTGACACAAGGGACCAGCGGTCCCGGCGATCCCCGTTCCAAAGGCGGCCGTGCCCTCGAACACTGGTTGTGCGGGCTCACCGCGATCTCCAAAGCCTCGGGGACGCGGATCGCATTGGGTTCCTGCAGCGATGCGCCCAGCGGCTTGACCGCACAGCTCGTCGAAGCCCTCGCCAGCGGGGCGAACGATCCCGCGTGCCCGTGGTTGTATCTCGATGGCACCGAGATCGAGGAGCTGCTCGGCTTCCGTCCGGACCTTGCCGACGTCGTCGAGCGTCTCTTCGCACGCGGCATCCTGCAGGCCGTATGGGGTACGGAACACGAGGCCTATGTCGGCCCCGGTTGTCATCGTTTTGGATCCGAACCCGGCGTGCTTTCCTGCGGTGGGGCGATCGCTCTGAACCTGCCGCGCCTCGCCCGGCGGGCGGGACCGTGGCGTGAGGGCATGGTGCTCTCCGGTCTGGCCGAGCTCGTCGGAGCTTCGATCGAGCTGGCCCAGTCCCTGGCCCAGTTGCAGGACGAGGTGGCTCGCTCGCCTGCCGGCCTGCACACGCGCCGGGCCTTCGCCCTCGTCCCGGTCGGTCTGCGCGAAGCCCTGGCGATTCTTGGCGACGGTACCGCCGACCCAGCGGTGGGAGCGCGCCTGTGTGGCATGCTCGCCGAAGCTGCGCGCCGTTTTGCCGCGGCCGACGTGCCCGACATCGTCGGCGCCGCGCCGTGCTCGGTCTTCGCCCACACAGCCGCCCAGCGCTTTGCCTGGATCGATGCGCGCAAGCGGCACGCGGGTGGCCATCAAGGATGGCTCTTCGAGGACGAGGAATTCGCCCGCGAACGGCCGCGGCCGTACAGCACGGGGATCCGTCTTTCACCGTTCACATCCGGCATGGGCACGAGCGGCATGGGCTCACTCGGTATCGATTCCGCCAGTGGCCGCGCGGAGGCCGAGGTCTCGAAGACCCTGTTCGCAGGTTCCCTTTCCATGGTCTCGCTGCCGTCCCTCGACAGCCCCGAGGAACGCCCCCACATCGCCGCGTGGCGACGCTTCGAAGAGCGCCGCCGCGAATGTCTAGGCACGGATGCCTCCGATGCCGATCTCTTCCCCACTGGTCCTTTCACGATTCCGACGCCCGTGGCAACGACACAGCTCGCCGCGGGGCCCGACGACGTGACCGAGAGCCCTGTGGATTCCACCACGCTTCGGCCCCAGGTCTGACGCCGCGATATGCGCCTAAAGCGACTCGAACTGTTCGGCTTCAAGTCCTTCGCGGACAGAACCGTCCTCGACTTCGACCAGCCCCTCGTGGGTGTCGTTGGACCCAATGGCTGCGGCAAGAGCAACGTCGTCGATGCCGTGCGTTGGGTGCTCGGCGAGACCCGCCCGACCTCCATGCGGGGTGGAGAGATGGCCGATGTCATCTTCAAGGGCTCGGCTTCGCGCACACCCCTGGCCGTGGCCGAAGTGACGCTCATTCTGGACAACACCGACGTCACCATGGAGGGCCGCGGCCCTGAGGTTGCGTTGACGCGCCGTGTCTATCGCTCGGGTGAAGGCGAGTACCTGATCGATGCGGAACGCGTGCGTTTGAAGGACGTGCGCGAGATGCTTTACGGCACCGGTCTCGGTAGCCGCGGCTACAGCGTGCTGGAGCAGGGCAAGATCGACGCCATCCTCTCGGCCAATCCGCTGGAGCGCCGCTCCATTTTCGAAGAGGCCGCCGGCATCAGTCGCTATCGTCAGCGCAAGAAGGAAAGCGAATCGCGACTCACCCGCGTCGAAGCCGACCTGCTCCGCATCGATGACGTGTTACGCGAGCTCGAGCGTCGCAAGCGATCGCTGAAGATCCAGGCCGGCAAGGCGGAACGCTATCGCGAGGCTCGCGAGCGGTATCTGGTCGAGGGCATGCGTCTGGCCAGACACCAGGCCGGCTCGGCCAAGTTGCGCTGCGCAGAGCTGGGAACGGCGCTGCATGGCCAAGAGGCCGAAGTCGAGGCCATGCGCCAGCGACGCGTGGAGGCCGAGGCCGCACTGGGCACGCGCGAGCAGGAGCAGGAGGCCCTCGCAGGCGAGCTCGAGCGCACGGTCAACGACGCCGCCAGCGCCGGTGGCGAGCTACGTGCCCTCGACGAACGCCGCGCCCAGCTCGGCGCGCGCATCGAAGCCTGGCGCCAGGCTGCAGGCGAAGAGGGCCAACGCGCGGGCGAGCTCGAGCGCAAGCTCGAGGAACGCACCGGCGAGCTGGCGGCCTTCGAGGCCGAGATCCAGAGCCTGGCCGAGAAGAAGGAAACGGCGGCGCGCCGCGTCGGTTCCCTCGGCGGCGAGGTGTCCGCGTTGACGGCCCAGCTGGAGATCTGCAACGAGTCCCTCGAGACCCAGTCCGAACGCTGTCTCGCGTTGCTCTCCGAGAAGACGAACAAGGAAAACCACACCGAGCACCTGACCCAGTCCCTGCCGCCGCTCGAAGAACGGGCGCAGCGGGCGGAGGAGCGCCGCGCGGAACATCGCGAAGAGGCGGACCAGGCCCGGGTGTCCGAGGAACAGGCGTCCCAGGCCCTGCGCTTGCTCGAGGCGCAGAAGGCCGAGCTCCAAGCCCAACGCGCGGAACTCCAGGATCGTATCCAGGGGCTGGATGCCCATCACGGCGAACTGGAATCGACCGCCGGCGAAGCCGGGCTCGAAATCGCGCGCCTGCAGAGTCGGGTCGAGACGCTTTGCGACTGGGAGCAGGAGCGCGCCGGTCTCGAGGTCGGAGCGCGGGCACTCTTCGCAGAGCTCGAGAAAGGCCCCGAGGCCTTTGGAGGGGATCTCGCAAACGGTTGTGGACCCGAGGGCCCAGAAGTCGCGGGCGAGGAGGCCGCGGGTCCGTTGCACATCGCCGGGCTCTTCGCCGATCACCTGCATCCCGACACCCATGCGGCTCGCGCCATCGACGCGGCTCTGGGGTCGCGGGCCCAGGCCCTGGTAGTCGGTCGTCCGGGTGATGCCGAGCGCATCGTCGCGTGGCTGAAGGAGCGTGCGGAGGGGCGGGTTTCGCTGGTCTTCGGTGCCGGTCCGCGCACCACGGCCGAGCCCGATGCCAAATTGCCCCGCGAGCTCCTGTCCCTGCCCGACGTGTTGGGACCCCTGGCGCAGTTCGCGCGTCCCGAGCCGGGGTTCGAACGGCTCACCGAGGGACTTCTCGGCGATGTGCTCCTCGTCCGCGGCTTGGCCCGTGCGCGCGAGCTGGCCGCGGCTTACCCCGCCTGGCGCTTCGTCACGCCGGAGGGCGATCTGGTCGATGTCGCCGGCGAGATCGCCGGTCATGTCGAGGTGGCCCAGGGTCCCGTCGGACGGCGTTCGTTCGCCGCTGCGCTCGAAGTGCAGCGACACCAACGAGAGCAAGAGCTCAGCCGGATCAAGGAGCAACTGGAGGCACTCGCCGCCGATCGCTCCCAGCACTCGGGCCGTCTGGGCGAGCTGGACCACGCCATCTTCTCGCTCAGCGAGGAGCGTTCCCAGGCTCGCGCCGATACGGAGACCCACCGCGCGCGACGCGAAGAACTCGAACGCGCCCTGCTCCAGACCGAATCCGAATGCGCCGAGCTGGTCCGCGAGCGCGAGGCGTTGATCGCTCGCCGCGCCGAGCTGACCCAGGCGCTGCAGCAGATCGACCAGCGCCTGGTGGCCGAACGCCTGCGTCTCGAGGAGCTCGAACAGGAGCGAGCCGGCATCGAGGAGGAGCGGGCCGGCCACGCCAAGGAAGAGGCCCAGGCGCGACTCGAGGCGGCCGGGCTTGCGGAGCGTCTCGACGCTACCCGGCGCCAGCGCGCCTCCGCCGATCGCGCTGCTGCGGAAACCCGAACCGAGCTGGAGCGCACCCGCGGCCTCACCGACGAGCACCAGCGCAGCGCGGACGAAGGTGAAGGGCGCATCGCGCAGCTCCTCGAGGAACGCGACTCCTGGCTGACGAAGAAAGGCGAATGCGAGGAGCGCCTGACAGCGCTACGCGAACGTGAGCGTTCCGCGCGCCAGGGCATCGACGGTCTGCGCAATCAACGCGAAGAGCTGACCCGCGAACTCGAAGCGTGCCTCGCCAAGTTGAGCGAGGTGCGGCTCGATCTACAACGTGTCGAACTCGAAGGGGAGGAGGTCGCACGGCGTGCCGCCGAGGACTTCGAGATCCAGCTGGACGAGTGGTTGCAGGATGTCGTCCCCGACGAGGAGCTGGCGGATCCCGTGCTCCTGCGCGCGGTCGAGAACAGCGTGCGCGAAACGCGCAGCAGTCTCGACAAGCTAGGTCCCGTCAACCCCGAGTCGCTCGAGGAGCTGGAAGAGGTCGAGGAACGGCTGACCTTCCTCGGCGGACAACGCGCCGATCTCGAGAATGCCAAGCGCTCGCTGTACAGCACGCTCAGGAAGTTGAACGAGGAGAGCGAGCGACGGTTCCTCGAGTCCTTCGAGGAAATCCGCGAGCACTTCCGTGCGCTCTTCCGCCAGCTCTTTGGTGGCGGCAAGGCCGACATCCAGTTGATGGACGGAGCCGATGTGCTCGACGCGGGGATCGAGATCACCGCGCGGCCTCCGGGGCGCGAGACCCTGCCGATCACGCTGCTCTCCGGTGGCCAGCGAACGATGACGGCCCTGGCGCTGCTCTTCGCGGTTTTCCGCACCCATCCCTCGCCCTTCTGCATCCTGGATGAGGTCGACGCGGCCCTGGACGATGCCAACATCGCCCGCTTCCTGACCATGCTGCGGCACACCACCAAGGACACCCAGTTCGTCATCGTGACGCACAACAAGGGCACGATGGCGGCCTGCCGCCTGCTCTACGGGGTCACCATGGCGGTTCGTGGGGTCTCACGGGTGGTCAGCGTCTCGCTGGACGAGATCGACGAGATCGTCCCGGAATTACGGGATTCCGAGGCCGAAAAGAAGTCCTCCCCCGAGGAGATTCCGGGAGACGAAGAGCAAAAAAACGGCCAAGGTCATGGAGTGATCAGGCCCCATACGGCCGAAAAAGGCCCCGATGAGGATGCGACAGGGATTTCGAAGCCGGATGGATCCGGTGAAGATGGGAGCGATGACTTCGCCCATGAGCTGGCAGGGGTGCGCTCCTAGCGCCCTCGTCTGGATTCTTCTGCTCGCCACGAACGTCTCCGGGGCTCGCGCGCCCCAGGAGTCGGAAGCGGGGAGTTCGAGGGTCCTTCGAGCGAACGTCGTTCAAGTTCAGGAGCAGGGCAGTGGCAGCGCGACGCCCGATGTGTCCGAGGCCGCGGCGCCTCCTACCGCCAAGGAGCCGCAGCCTCCCGAAACTCCGCGCTACCGTTTCCTCGACGAAGCGGTGACGCTCTTCGACGACTGGCGATCGAGCGGGCATGTCGAAGCCCTGACCCTCGGCCCGAGCTACGGTGGGCGTGAAATCTTCGCCGTGCAGTTCGGCGCCGCCGGTGACCGCGCGCTTTCGGAACGCACGAGCGTCTTTCTCGTCGGCGGTCTCGACGGTGTTTCGGTGTCCGGTTCCGAGACCGTGATACGGCTGGTTTCGAAGCTGCTCGAATCCGCGGAACGCTTGCCCCCCGAGATGGCGTTCGTCGCCATCCCCTGGGCCAACCCCGATGGGCTCGCGCGCTGGATGGAGACCGGCTGCGGTGGGGGGCGGAACGATCGTCCGGTCGATGATGATCGCGACGGACGCATGGACGAGGACCGCGCGGACGACGTCGATGGGGACGGACAGGTCCTCGAGATGCTCATCGAGGACGGCGCAGGCGGCTGGGTGCACGGTCCGGACAAGCGCGTGCTGAGGCCGGCAAAGGTTGGACAGGCGCCCCGCTATGTTCGTACACGGGAAGGCGAAGACGAAGACGGCGACGGCCTGTACAACGAGGACGAAGCAGGCGGTGTGGTCACCGACCACAACTTCCCGGTCGATTGGCGTGGGCCGTGGAGCGGTGTGTCCTCGGGTGCGCTGCCGATGTCGGAGAAGTCGACGCGCGCCATCGTCGATCTCGCGCGCCGGCGTAGGTGCGCTGTCTTTCTCGCCTTCCAGGGCAATCACGGTTGGCTGGCCTCGCCGGGCGGGCTGGCGTCCGCTGAATCCTTCGTGCAAGCGAGCGATGTCGAGGCCTACAGTTTTCTGCTCGACACGTATCGAAAGGGAACGAAGCGCACCCAGGTGGAGCTGCCGACCCAACGCATCGCGCGGGGTTACGAGCGACCGGGAACCGCCATCGATTGGTTCTATCGTGCGCTGGGTTCGATGTCCGCCGAACTCGCGGTGTGGGGCATCGGTGCCATGGGCGAAGAAGGGGTCGCGGAACGCGAGGGCTTCGAGAACACGGAAGAGGCCTGGGCGCGATACTTCGACGAGACCCGCGGTGGCAAGGGCTTCGTGCCCTGGCAGCCGTACGACCTGGCCGGTGGCCAGAAGGCGCTCGTCGGTGGTTGGGAGCGCAACACCTGCATCAATCCGGTGCCGGAGTCCTTGTCCCAGCTCGTGAGCGGCCTGGACGAGTTCTGCATCTCCCTGGCCAAGGGGTTGCCACAGCTCGCGTTCGAGATCGTGGACAAATCCGAAAACGGTCGCGTGCGCCAGCTCCGTGCGCGCGTTCGCAACCACGGCCTGCTTCCGAGTGGGGTCGGTCCCGGAGGCGAGCGCTTCGGGACGAAGGTACGCGTGCTCCTGCCGCCGGGGGTCGAGCTCCTGGCCGGCGACGAAGAGGTCCTTCTCGGTCACGTGCCTGGGCAGGGCACCAGCCCCACGTTCTCGTGGCTCTTCTCGGCTCCGGAGGGCACGCTCTTCGAGTTCGTGGTCGAGTCGCGTTGGTGTCCGCCGGTGAAAGTCGGGGAGCGGCTGTGAGCCTGACGAGCATGTGTACCGGTTGGCTCCTCGCGAGCCTGCTCCTCGGGCCGAGTGCTCAGGAGGAGAGCGCAGACCCCGAGGTCGAACAAGAGACAGGGCAAGCGGGTGGTCAGGAAACATCTGCTCCGAAGCCCGATCCTGATCTGCCGCAGCCGTCCCCGCCGCCTGCGTCTCGAGAGCAAGAGCCCGCGCCGGCCCCGAAGCAAGAAAAGACGGGCGCCGAGACTGGGGAATCCCAAAGCACATCCGAGGCGACGGATCCGCCGCAGGACGTCGAAGTGCCCGTGACGCAGAGCGCAACAAAAGCCTCCACGGCCGGGGGGCAGGTGCTGCAAGAGGTGGCCGATGCTCTGCGCGCCGTCGAACGCGACCGTCCCGACTGGGCGCGTCTGGAGACCCTGGGGCACTCGCGTGGGGGGCGGCAGATTCCGCTCTTGACGTTGACGGACCTGAACACGGGCTCAGCGATGGAGCGTCCGGCGCTTCTTCTCATCGAGGAGACGGGAGTCTCCGCCGAAGGCGCGGAGGGGCTCGCGCGCCTTGCCCGGCTGGTGATCGATCGGGCGGCGAGCGATCCCGAAGTACTCGCTCTGTTGCAGAGGGCCGCGATCCTCATCGCGCCGTTGCCCGACCCTGACGCCCTGGCCGATCCAGCCACGCGCGGGCTCTCCTTCGCGCGCAACTTTCCTCTGGGGTGGCAACCCGAGACGCTCGTCGAGGGAGCGGGCCTCGCCCCGCTCGAAAAGGCGGGCGTGGTGGCCTTTACGGATCTCCTGCGACGCGAAGGGCGCCTGGCCCTCGTGATCGGGGTTTCCCCCGCGTACCGGAGCGGACTTCCGTATATCGCCAGCGAGCTGCCCCTGGCGGACGGCGAGCTCTTCGACCTGCTTGGGCGGATCGGCCGTGCCCAGGGAGCTCTGCCCTGGTCGCGTGTCGCATCTCCGGGCGGGGGGTTTCTCGACATCGCCTATCAGGCCCACGGCATCCCGGGCCTGGCGTTCTCCCTGCGGCCGCCGGCGGGCTCGCCCGGCTCTTCGGCCGCGCTGCCCTCGACAGCGGCTCTCGGCGAACGCCTGCTGGGCCTCGTCCAGGCCCTGGTCGCGCGCCTGCCGCGTCTCGAGCTCAGTATCGATGAGCCGCGTCGGTTGGGGCCGGGGGTGTGGCAGATCGATCTGGAGCTGCGCAATCCAAGTCCAATCCCGACGCTTTCGAGCCTGGCCCAGGCTCGTCGCGTTCCCGCGGAGACCCAGCTGACCGTGACGGGAGCCACCCTGATCGCAAGTGCCGCTTCGCGCAGCTTCCACACGGGCGTGTTCGACGAAACGAACCTCCATGAACCCTCCGACGACCTGCGCCTTTTGCTCGGAGCCCAGGCCGGGGGGGAGGTGGTGCGCGTGCGCCTGATCGTTAGCGGCGAGACGGAGAGCACGGTGCAGGTGCGAATCGACGCCCCCCGGGCGGGCAGCGTCACCGGCCGCGTGCTCCTGCTCGAGCCCGCCGCGAAGGACTGACACGCCGCGGATTCTCGGGAGTGTCGGGGCGCTAGTCGTCGAGGGCGCGGAAGTAGATCGCCTTGTTGCCGCCGCCAACCTTGGCCTTGCGAAGTGCGCGTTCGGAGTTGTGACGCAGTTCCTCTACCGAGTCCAGGTCGGAGCCGTCATAGGTTTCAAAGCCGATGCTCGTGCTGACGAGGATGTCCTCGTTCGCGCCTTCGAACGGGCCGGTAAGCCCGTGGATGCGCTCCCGCAAGCGGTTGACGACCGGTACGGCGTCCAGTTTGCCGGTGTAGGGGAGCAGAACCGCGAATTCGTCGCCACCCAGGCGTCCTGCGACATCCTCGGTCCGCAGGCTGGTACGGATCACCTCGCCCACCCGGCTGATGAGCCTGTCGCCGACCGTGTGGTCGTAGTCCTTGTTGATCTGGCCGAACTTGTCGAGGTCCATCAGCACGAAGCAGAGCTCGAGCTTGTGACGCTTCGCCGCGGCGAAGTGCTCGTCGAGACGTGCCTGGAAGGCCTGGGGCCGCAGCAGCTCGGTGCGATCGTCGTGGACCGCCCGGTGCCGCAGCTGACCCATCTCGCGCAGCATGCGCCCGTAGCCGACCAGTTGCCGGAGCCGGACTTCGAACTCCTCGGAGGGAGCGTCGCGGTGGACGAGGTCCCAGGGGCGGGGACCGAGCTCCTCCGCCAGGCGACGGGCGGTGCGATCCTCGTCCCGATCCCAGATGACGAGCAAGGGGGCCGCCTCCTCGCCCTGAACCCCGGCCTGGGTGAGGGTGGCGAGCTCGGTGACGATGCGTCGCGTCAACGGGTCGAGCACGATCAGGTGGGGACTCCACCCCGCCAGGACCTGCAGCGATTCCCGAACCGAGTGGGTGACACGCACCTCGCAGCCACCTCGCAACGCCTCGAAGCGTGTCTCGACGCCCGCACCGCGGTGGTCGCAGACGAGGATCCGGAGAGGGGTGGCCGTCATGAAGGCGAAAGAGCCCCCCGTGGGGGCGTTCCAGTGGCGGGTGAGGGTCGTCTGGGGCCGGTCCAGAAAAGTGCGGTTTCGGGAAGCGTACGGTTTCGGGCGGGATCGGCCGAGAATCCACCCATTACAGACAATCATACCAAGTCGCTTTGCCCCATGCCCCCGGTCCCTCCCGGGGGTTCCGGGGCCCCCGTGCCGTCGAAAGGGCTTCCGTCGAACGAGGGGCCCCGCCCCGGCTGCAGGCCGGAACCCCGTCCCCTCCGGAGAACTTTGCCCGTCGGTGTTGGTCGCACGGCCCGGAGCCGCTACAATTCGCGATGCCTTCATTCGTCCACCATCGAACGGTTCCGGAAAGATCCGGACGTCATCCCGTGTCCCGACCCAGTTGAGAGGGGTGTCGCAGAACGGTGCTGGTCGCGAATTCAGGCACGCTCATTTCGAGCGTCTTCTTCCGAAGGCCTCATCGAGCGCGTCCGAGGAGAGGAAGGGGTCCGGGGGGTGGGTTCGCGAATGACCGCGACCTTGCCCGAACGGCTCTGACTCTTCACAAGCAAGTCTCAGGACGAGCCCCCCGGACGTGCGAGAGGAGTCTTCATCGTATTCGGTCCCGGCGTTTGTCATTCCTCGAGCGTCATCAAGGGCCACCTAACCAACTCCTCAATGGAACAAATCTCCATCCAGCAACTGATCGACGCCGGAGTGCACTTCGGATGCCGCGTATCGCGGTGGAATCCGAAGATGGCCCCGTACATCTTCGGGCGTCGAAACCTGATCCACGTGATCGACCTGCGCGAAACGGTCAGGGGCATGATCCGCGCGCAGAACTTTCTGTACCACCTCGTTTCCGAAGGCCAGCAGATCCTATGGGTAGGCACCAAGCGTCAGATCAAGGGGGTCATTCATGACGCCGGCGAGCGGACCGGTATGCCGACCGTGACGGAACGCTGGATCGGCGGCACGCTGACGAACTTCAGCGTGATCCGCAGCCGGCTTCGTCGCCTCGAAGAGCTCGAGACGATGGAAGAGACCGGCAAGATGGCCCAGTACTCGAAGAAGGCCATTGCATCCTTGAGGCGCGAGAATCGCAAGATCACCCGCAACCTCGCCGGCATCCGCGAGATGACGGGCATCCCCGGCGCCATGGTCGTGGTCGACCCCGGCCGCGAATACAACGCCGTGCGCGAGGCCAACAAGATGGGCCTGGCCGTGATCGGTCTGCTCGACACGGATTGCGATACGACCGGTGTCGATATCGTCATCCCCGGCAACGACGACGCGTTGCGTTCCGTGCGCTTGCTGGTCGAGTCCCTGGTGCAATCGGTCGAAGAGGGCGCCTCCGCCCACCGCGATCGGATGGCTACCACCGGCGCGGCCCAACGCTCGAGCGACGAGCCCGCCGGCGAGGAACCGCGTCCGACCCGCGGACGGAGCGTGACTCGCCCCGCGACGAAGCCCGCCGAGGCCCCGGCCGAAGCAAGCGAAACGCTGGCCGCACCCGCACCAGCACCCGAGGTATCTTCACCGGCAGCGCCCGAAGTGCCCGCAGCCGAAGGTACGGCCTCCGTAGAGGGGGCGCCGGCCGACGGCACCAAAGACGCGACCACATCGGTCGCCACGGGCGAGGGATCCGCCTCCTAGTCGCCCCGTTTTTCATTCCCGAGAACCCGAAGACCCCGCCAGCGGATCGAGCCATGGGTTCGTCCGGGCGGGGCAGATTCCTAGAGACAGAACTCTCGACAGTACGATGACAATTACCGCCAAGATGGTGCGCGATCTCCGCGAGCGAACCGGCGCACCGATGATGGATTGCAAGAAGGCGCTCACCGCTGCGGACGGCGACATGAACGGCGCCGAGGACCACCTGCGCAAGGCAGGCATGAAGTCCGCCGCAAAAAAGGCCGACCGTGAGACCGCGGAAGGGCGTGTCTTTGCCGCTATCACGGTCGAAAACCGCCGCGGCCACATGGTGGGAATCGCCTGCGAGACCGACTTTCTGGCCAAGTCCCAGGGCTTCATCGACTTCGTGTCGCAGCTCAGCAACCACGTCGAGAATCACGATCCCGACGGGGTCGAGGACGGCTCGCGCCCGCTGTACCAGCAGAGCTGGCAGGGTGAGGGCAAGCCGGTTGTCGAGCTCATCCAGGAGCAGGTCGGTACGTTCGGAGAGAACGTGCGCGTGGCCCAGATGGTGCGTCTCGAGAACGCGTCCGGCCGCGTGGGTGCCTACGTGCACCACGACTACAAGCAAGGGGCCATCGTCTCGGTCACGACGAGCGCCGATGCGGACAAGGTTGGCGAGGCTCTGAAGTCTCTTTGCCAGCACATCGTGGTCTTCTCGCCCGCCTACGCGAAACGCGAGGATGTCCCCGCCGATGCCCTCGAGCGCGAAAAGGCGGTCATCGCCGAGGCCGACGACATCAAGTCGAAGCCGGAGGAGGTCCGCGAGAAGATCGTCACCGGTCGCCTTTCCAAGTTCTTTGCCGGTTGCTGTTTGACGGACCAACCCTGGATCCACGACGACAAGCAGAGCGTGCAGAAGGCCCTCGAGGCCGAGCTGGGCAAGGGAACCACGATCGATTCCTTCGTCCGCGTCAGCCTCGGCTGACGCTCCAGAGGCGGCCAAATCCATGGGGAGAGACTCGGTGTCCTATCGACGCGTTCTACTGAAAGTCTCGGGCGAGGCCTTGGGCCATCCGGAGAACGGGCAGGGAATCGACTCCGACGCGGTCAGCTTGCTGGCCCGCCAGGTCGCGCGAGTTTCCCGCATGGGCGTCGAAGTGGCGCTCGTGTGTGGAGGTGGGAACATCCTGCGGGGAGCGAACTTTCGCTCCAGCGGGATCCACCGGGCCAGCGCGGACTACATGGGCATGCTGGGCACGGTCATCAACGGACTGGCCCTCTCCCACGCCATCGAAGAGGAGGGAGCCGAGAGCCGCGTGCTCACGGCCCTCGAAATTCGGCAGGTCGCGGAGCCCTTCGTCCGTCGCCGGGCCCTGGCGCACCTCGAGAAGGGGCGTGTCATCATCCTGGCGGGAGGCACCGGAAACCCCTTTTTCACGACGGACACGGCCGCGGCATTGCGCGCGAGCGAACTTGGCTGTGAAGTGTTGTTGAAGGGGACCAAGGTCGATGGAGTCTACAACGCTGATCCCATGAAGGACCCGAAGGCGGAACGCTTCGAGGAGCTCAAGTACATGGACGTGCTCCGTGAACGGCTGCAAGTGATGGATGGCACATCGATTACGCTCTGCATGGAGAGCAATCTGCCGGTGGTCGTCTTCAATTCCTTCGAGGAAGGCAACATCGAACGAGTGGTCCAGGGCGAGAAGCTGGGAACGACGATCCGGAGCTAAAACGCATGTCTATTGCCGAAGTCAGAACCGAGGGTAAGGGCCGTTTCGAAAAGACCCTCGAACACCTCAAGGAACACCTGACCCGCATTCGCACGGGACGGGCGACCACCGGGCTGGTCGACAACATTCGTGTCGATTACTACGGCACGATGACCCCGGTCAGTCAGCTGGCGTCGGTGTCGATCCCCGAGCCGCGCCAGATCATCATCAAGCCCTTCGACGCTTCGATCCTGAAAGAGCTTTCGAAGGCTGTCATGCAGTCGGATCTCGGCAGCGCGCCCCAGAACGACGGCAAGCTCCTGCGCGTGAACTTGCCGCCTCTCTCGGGCGAGCAGCGCCAGAAGTACGCGGCCAAGGTGAAGGAAATGTGCGAGGAGGCCCGCGTGGCGCTGCGCAACACCCGCCGGGACCTCAACAAGCAGTCCGACGCCATGCAGAAGACTGGCGAGCTGACCGAAGACGACAACAAGAAACTCCACACCGAGATCCAGAGCCTCCTAAAGGACTTCGAGGGGCAGATCGACGACACCTTGAAGCACAAGGTGACGGAGATCGAAGAAGTCTGAGAGAGGGTTTCCTCGGATCCGGTTCGTTGAAGTTGCCCGGGGGACTTCGTATATTCCCGCCCCCGTCCGTGAGGATGGGGCGGAAACGTGAACGGGCGCATAGCTCAGTCGGTAGAGCAACTGGCTTTTAACCAGTAGGTCCCAGGTTCGATCCCTGGTGCGCTCACCACCCAGCCGCGGCCACTTTGGCCGACGGACCCCCATGGGGTCATGGGTGGCGCCGCCCGTTCGCCAGCCTTCACGTCAGGCTAGGTAGCCAGCGGGCTTTCCACGAGCTCGTTCGCCGGCGTTGCACGGCATGCCGCCTCGACGTCGTCGATTTCCTTGGGGATGGCTGCGCTCAGGTTCTCGTGTCCCTCGGGGGTGACCAGGATGTCGTCCTCGATGCGGACGCCGATGCCGCGCCACTTGCGCTCGACGGTCGTGTCGTCGGCGCCGATGTAGAGACCGGGTTCCACGGTGGTGACCATGCCGGGCTCGAAGACCCGCGGTTTCTCGTTCCGGTAGTAGGCCCCACAATCGTGGACATCGAGGCCGAGCCAGTGGCTGGTCTTGTGCATGTAGAAGCGGCGGTAGTTGCCTTCCTCGAGCTCGTTTTCGAGCGGCCCTGCGAGGAGCCCGAGTTCGATCAAGCCTTGCACGAGCACCTCGACCGAGCGTTCGTGGACCTGAGCGTAGGTGTTGCCCGGGCGCACGAGATCGATGGCTTGCTTCTGGGACTTCAGGACCAGCTGATAGATGGCCCGCTGCTCGCTCGAGAAGCTGCCCGAGACGGGGAAGGTGCGCGTCACGTCGCTGGCGTAGAAATTCCACTCACAGCCGGCGTCGACCAGCAGCAGATCGCCGTTACGCAGGGGCTGGTCGTTCTCGATGTAGTGCAGGATGCAGGCGTTTTTGCCCCCGGCCACGATGTTGCTGTACGAGCAGCCCGTGCCCCCACGGCGGCGGAACGTGTATTCGAGCAACGCGTCAATCTCGCCCTCGTTCTTGCCCGGCGCGGCTTCGCGCATGGCGGCGATGTGGGCCTCGTGCGTGATGCGCGACGCCCGGCGCATCTCCTCGACTTCGCCTGCGCTCTTGAACAGTCGCATTTCGTGCAGGAGCTCGTCCGGGCCGCTCCAGGATGTGGGGACCGTCTTGCCAGCCTTGCCGCTGGTTTCGCGCAGCTCGCTGAGGACGTCTCCGAGCAAGCGATCCCGTTCCGGTTCCTCGCCCATGCGTTGAATCACGCGGCCATGTCCGACCAGCAGCTCGGGCAGCCGATCCCAGAACTCGTCGATCGAGAATGCGGCGTCGACACCGAGGGCGTCGGGGGCCCGTTCGATGCCCAGCCGGCGGCCGTTCCATATCTCGGCGTGCTTGTCGTTCTCGCGCAGGAAGAGCACCGCCCGCTCGACGCTCTCCGGCAAGAGGACCAGGATCGAATCCGGTTCGCGAAAGCCGGTCAGGTAGTAGAAGTCGCTCGCCGGGCGAAAACGGTAGTCACAGTCGGCGTTGCGGGCCTTCAACGTCCCCGAGGCGACGATGCAGCAGGCCTTGTCCTTGTGGAGCAGATCGAGAAGTCGCTTGCGATGGTCGGCGAACATCCGCCCAAGCTACTCTTCCTGCTTGGATCCAGCGAGGGTCTTCGACGCCCTGGCCTGCGTTCCCGCGAGCGCCCAGCGTTCGGCCAGGGAGATCATCGAACGGAACTTGTGTTCGAAGGCGCGGGGCTCGCCAAAGCCATCGAAGTGCAGTCGGATGGGCTCGAAGAAACCGTGCCTGGCTCGCGGATCGGAAACCAGTGTGCAGGGGCGTCGAAAGAGCTCCTCGAGGGCCTCGCAGAAGCGTGCGAGCCGCGGTTCGTGGGCGCCGCTCTTCACGATCTCCAGACTGGCCCGTGGGGTCGGCGCGAGCCCTGGCTGGGACCGGGGCCAGCGCGTCTCACGGGGACGGAAACGACCCCAGACGGCGCACTCGCGCAGCTCCTCCGTTTCGTCGAGACGCAGCGTCAGGGAGGCGTACGGATCCTCCACGCGTTCCCAGTTGGCGTAGAGCAGGCCCAGGGTGACCCCGGGCGGGACCGGGGGTTCGAGACGAAGCTCGACCGGGGGGCCGGCGAGGTGCGCCAGATCGACTTGGACGCCATCGGCTTCGATGACGACCTGGAGCGAGATCAGGCTCTCACCGATGCGAATCCGATCGACCTTCGCTGGACGACCGACCAGCGAGCGCAGGGTTCCATCCGAGGCGTCCGCCGGCGGGGGCAGCGAGGGGCGCAGCAGGATTCCCTCGGGATACGCCTCGAGCCCGAGCTGGTCGGGAGCTACGCCTGGCAGAAACAACGGCAACAGGCTGCCCACGAGGGCTGCATCTCCCACCCGTGCCAGGTGTTGCCAGCCGTCCGCGTCACGGCCCTGGAGCCGAGCCAGGTGTGCCAGACGCCCGCGGCGTTCCGGATCCGTGGCAGCGGCCTCGGCGCGCACGAGCTCGGCCCACTGGCGCCAGGGAAGCTCCTGGTCCCACCCGTTCCGTTCGCCCCGGGCCTCGGTCCGTGGACCCCACGCGGGCCACACGCCTTCGGGCCAGGCAACGTCCTGCTGCTCGGGATCCAGTTTTCCGAAGGCCTCGGCGACGTCGCCGGGCGGTAGCGTCAGCTTGCCCGAGAAGAGCTCGACCCCCTGGTCTCCGTGCCCCTGGCAGCGGGGCCCGCGGGTCAGCTCGCCGGCGAGAACGAGGAGCGCCCCGCCGCTGAGTGCTCGTAGAAGACGCGGGCGGATCATGGCGCGGAGAGCATAGGACACCGACCCGATCACCAACACAGCCAAGCGCCCATGACCTACCTGGGCCTGTGATGGCTACACTACGCCGGACGCTCCCCTCGCCCCCCCACCCACCCAAAGGACTCGTGGAGACGCACGTGATCAAGAAGGACCTGTTGCAGATCCTGGCTTGCCCGGAGACCCGCCAACCCCTCGCGGAGGCGGACCAGGGGCTCGTGGATCGGCTCAATGCGGCTATCGAAAAGGGCACCTTGCAGAACGTTGGCGGCGCCGCCGTCACCGAAACCCTGGAGGCCGCCCTCGTACGCGAGGACGGTTCGATCGCGTATGCGTTGCGCCAGGGAATACCCGTGTTGCTCAGCGAGGAAGGGTTTCCGGTTCCGGGGTGATCCGGACACCGGGGCTCCCATGCGCTTCGAGCACCCCGAGCATCCCGGGCGCTCCGTCCGGCTCGCGTACTGCCTGAACCTGCATCCCGCCGAGGATCTCGACGGGGTGCTCGAGGGCATGCGCACGATCACCTTGCCGCTGCGAGAGCGGCTGGGCGTCCGAGGTTCGCTGTTCGGCGTCGGACCCTGGTTGCCCGCCAGCGTGGCCATGGAGCTGACCAGAGAGGAGGGCTCGCCCGATCTCGACCGCTTCGTCGAATTCTTCGCGGAGAACGAACTCGACCCCTTCACTTACAACGCTTTTCCGTATGGCGGCTTTCACCAGCCGGGGCTGAAGTCGGGCGTCTTTCGCCCCACCTGGGCCGCGGCGGAAAGGCTCGCGTTCACGATCTCGGTAGCCCAGATCGCCCAGTGCCTGCACGAGGTCTGCGGTGGGGGACGCAACTCTGGACACATCTCGATCAGCACGCATTCCGGTGGCTATGCGGCGGACTTGACCGCTGCGCATTGGGGCGAGATCACGGAGAACTTCTGTCTCCTGGCATTGAACCTCTCGAAGCTCGAGGACGAGAGTGGCGACCGCATCGTCTGCGCGATCGAGCCCGAACCGCGCTCCGCCGCCAACGACACGCGTGAGCTCGCCGGTCTCCATGAACGCATCCTGGCCGCCGCGCCCGCCGTCATCGGCGGAGGACAATCCCAGTTGCGCGAAGTGGCCGAGGACATCGTGCGCCACCACATTGGCACCTGCCTCGACGCATGCCACGCGGCGGTCGAGTTCGAAGCACCCGACGAGGCCTTTCGCGGCGCCACTTCGGGCGGCGCCCCCCTGGGCAAGCTCCAGTTCTCGAGCGCTCTCGTGCTCGATCGCCCCGACGAAAACCACACCGCCCGCGAGCACTTTCTCGCCCTGGACGAGCCGGTCTACCTGCACCAGGTCACGGGCCAGAAGGGGGATCTCCGGCCCCGGATCCATGACCTCGGTCCCCTGGCGGAGGCCTACACCGAAGGCGCCTCGGAGTGGCGGGACTGCGATGAGTGGCGCTGCCACTTCCACGTCCCCGTGGACCTCCAGTTGGACTCCAGGGCCAAGGGCCTGCGGACCACTCGCCCCGAGGCCGATGCCACCCTCCAGGCCGCCTTGTCCGCCCCGGAGCGCTGGGGTTCGATGGAACTGCACGTCGAGATCGAGACCTACACCTGGAACGTCCTCGACCCCTCCCTGCGCGGCCCCGGTGCCTTGCTGGAGGGATTGGAGCGGGAATACCGCCACGTTCTCGAACGGCTCGACCACGCCGGCTGGAAGCTCGTCGGAGGCGGCCCCAAGAAGCCACAGGAACTCCCCCGGTTTTCTTCCACCCGCGTTGACACCCCCCCGGGCCCTGAGTAACTTTCCGCCTTCGCGCCCACCTGGTGGCGTAAAGAGTGGCCCCCTCGTCTAGTCAGGCCTAGGACACCAGGTTTTCATCCTGGCGACAGGGGTTCAAATCCCCTGGGGGTCACCACTTCCTCTCTTCGCGCTCCCAACGAGCCCAAAGTCTCGAAGACGGGGGACCTTACGGCGATTCCAAACGACTCGCCGTCGAAGCGGAGCCCTTCGGGGAACAAGTACCGCTGGAGGCGCTGCCGCCGGGGCAGCTCCGAGTCCTCCCACAGGGCCCCAGGATCGCGCAGGACGCGCTCCGCGAAGGGTAGGATCGACTCAACTTCCGGGACCTTCTGAGCCGCCTCCGCGAGCTGGCGCTTGAGCTGGGCCTCATCGGAGCGGTTGCGCTCCATCTGCTCCTGAAACGTGTCCGCGTCGAGCTGACGCTTGTGGACGTGGGCGTCGACGAGCGCGTTGCGGGCACTGCGCAGTTCGTCGAGGCGGCGGGCGAGCTGGTCACGGCGCACTGCCTGCGCCCGGTGGCGCTTGGTCCACACGTCCCGGACGATTTCGGCGAACAGCGACACAAGCTCGGGGCGCGGAACCATGCTCCCCACGAGGTCGAGGAAGGTCCGCTCCAGATCCTCCGTCCTGACGCTCACGCGCTTCTCGCCGTCACCCTTGCACGCGGAGTTCCGGCAGAAGTAGTAGCGGTGGGGACCGCCGTTCGGGGCGTTGCCCGTCATGGGGGTGTCGCACCATGAGCACCGAATGAAACGGCGCAGTGGAAACATCGGGTTGTCGAGAGTGTGGTGACTCTTCTTGAGCCCGCGCGAATCCAGTACCTCCTGCACGCGCTGGAAGGTCTCCTCGCTCACGATGGGTTCGAAGTCGCCGCGTACGCTTATGTCCCAATCCTCCAGGATGATCCAGCCCGCGTAGATCTTGTTTCGCAGGATCTTGGTGAAGTGCTGTGAACTGATTGGCTTTCCTGTCGCGGTCGTCAACCCGAGGGCGGTTACCTGCCGCAGAGCTTCGATCTTGGACATCTCGCCCGTGGCGATCAGCTCGAAAGCCTGCCGGATCAAGGGAGCGCGCACGGGGTCCTGGATCAGGCTGGCCAGCCCACTGCCTTTCGGAGAGTTCGGTAGACCCAGCGGCCCCTTGAAAGGCCACCTGCCCATAGACAGCGCCTTTTTCATCCCGTCGATCGTGCGACGGGTACGCAGGTCGTTGTCGAATTGGTGGACCGAAGCGAGCACACCTTCGATGAGCGATCCCGTTTCCGATTCGTCGATGGGCTCCGTTGCCGATCGTAGAACAACACCTACACCTTGAAGCGCAGCCCGGAGCAAGTAGTGGTCGGGCTTGTTCCGCGCGAAGCGATTCAGGTTGTAGACGACGACCACGTCGATTTCGCCCCGGCGCTCACTGCACGTCTCCAGGAGGTGCTTGAGTTCAGTGCGGTCCCTCGTCTTCGCACTCTCGCCCTCCTCGCGGAAGACTTCGATGACTTCCATTCCCTCTCGGTCGCAGTAGTCGCGGCAGATCTGTTCTTGAGTGTCGAGACTCAGGTTGTGAACCTGCCTCGGGTCCGAGACGCGGAGGTAGAGCAGCGCGCGCCTCATGACGTCGCTCCCGCCACGCGGTCGACGAGTGTCTCTGCGAGAACGTAGAGCTGATCCCGGAGGAACCGCAGGTCCTGGTCGGAAAGATCCTTGGCCTGCTTGCCCATCGCCATTCGGCAACGGCGTGGCGAGAGTCGTCCATCGTCATGCTTTGAGGTGCGGAGCCAGGAGGCGTTCTCGAAGAACTCCACGCACCACGCAGGAAGGGCCTCATGCCACCCAGGCTGCGGATCTCCGCTCGCACGCTCCCACCATGCGCGAACGAGGTGGGGGAGGATGGGGTGTCCCTCGTACTTGGGGACTCTCGATCCGAGCCATTCGACCTCATGGGCGATGGACTCCTCGGCTCGTTTCAGGAGTTGGGCTCGCCGAGCGAGCATCTGTTTGCGGAACTCAGTTGTCGGGCGCATGGTGCTATCGCACTCCTCTATGAGTCGCGGGCCTTGTACTTCTCCCAGATAGTGGCGATGTCCTCCTTCTGGAGAATCTCTTTGATCGCCGCGGCGGCGTGGCGCGAGAAGCGTTCGTGGTGCATCCCGCCGACTCGGAACCTCTTGAAGAACTTCTGGTTGTCCTTGAGCTTGAGATACCAGATGGAGGCGGAGGTCTTGGGCGGCGTCAGGCCGACCTGCTTGGCGATGTCGTCTCTGCCGAACTCGTAGAACCCGAGTTCGTCGACTCGCTTCACCCCCACGACCGCCGCATCCGGGGTGCCTTCCGGGACCAGCTCGACCGGGATGCCTTCCTTCTTCGTGATCCGCAAAGAGAGCGTGG
>CBFIHP010000029.1:0-51509 GCA_965662355.1 Planctomycetota bacterium
GCTCGGGGGCGCCGGCGGAGGCCCCGACGGAGGCGCCGTCGATCCCCCAGCCCCTCCACCGGGTGCGGGCGGGGTCACACCTCCACCATCGGGCCCCTGGGGCCGGGCGGGAGCATCAAGAGGCAGCACCTCCCAGACGGCCGGATCCTGGGGGAGGGAAAGGGCGCTGGTCAGGAAGAGGGCGGAAAGGCAAATCACCAGGGTGTCCTTATTATGTAACTGTCAGGTCCTGCACCCGCATCCTAGCAAGAGCCGTTCCAGTGCGTCAGGCGGCTCTCCCGGGCCCCCGGAGCACACCCAGAGGCAAGAATGTGCGCTCTCGAACGTATTCGGCGGGCTGCTGAGCGGCTTCCTGGCCAGGCAAGCTGCCTAGCCCGCCAGGGCCACGAGGACCACCAGGACGACGATCACGAGAGCGAAGACCGCGGCCAGGATGCGCAACACCGAATACGGAGCCTTGCCGATGACGAGATTCGCCGCCTGGCCGCAGACGACGGCGCGGTAGAGCTCGCCCTTGTACCTGTAGGCCATGATCCAGGCGGGAAACGAGTAGCGGCGGGTGACCAGCTCGCGCACGAGCGGCACGACGCGCACATTGCGCGTGTGCGTCCCGGGCACGTGGTGCTTTTCGACCGTGGTGCGCGCCATGGCTTCGATGGCGCTCGAGACGCGCGCCCGCGCTTGCGAGCGTTGCACATCGAACTTCTCGAGCGTCGTGCCCTCGGGGTCCGTGCTCATGTCCAGAGGGTGCGCCGTGGCCAGGTTGTAGGACGAGATCATCGAGGAGACCTCATCGTCGCTCAACCCCCGCGAGGCCGACACCGCGATGTCGTCGAAGCGCAGATTCACTTCTCCCGCATGTGGCGCCCAGGCAGCGCGCCATGAGTCCTGATTCGAATCCGCGGTCCAGGAAACGAGCGCTTCGGCGTCGAAGACCCAACCGACCCACTGCAAGGGACGTACGCCTTCGACGCGCGCCTTCTCCTTGAGATCGGAGGGTCGAAACCAGCCGAGCGAACCCAACCAGCGTTTGACGGCCCCGTGGGCCTCGTGCTGATCGACGGTGAACGGCAAGCACAGCTCGGTTTGCTCGGGCGGATCGACCAGGCGCTCGAGCTGCATCACCGAGTCGCAAAAGACACAGCGCGGCGCCTGGGCCTCGGCGTCATAGTCGACGGCCGCCGCGCAGCCCTTGCAGCGTAGGACCCGAACCTCGGTCTTCTCGCGCTCCTGCGAAGCAGAGGCCGGTACCGCGAAACTACAGATCGCGCAGCGCATGTCCCCGCGTTCGATCGGGCTCGAACACCGCGAGCAGGTTCCAATCGCATCGACCATCAGCCCAACGCCCCCCCGACGACGACAAAAACGGCAACAGCCAGGGCCACGACCAGGAGCACGGCGACCGCGATGCGCAAGTTGGAACGTGGAACGACTCCATCGACGGCACCGGTTTGGCCATTGACGAGAATCTGCACGGGCGGCTCTTCCTCGGAATGCCGTACGGCAAAGACCCACACCGGTAAGAGGATCGATTCCGAAACCTCGTCGTGCAAGGAAACCCGGGCCTCCAGATTGCGGTGGAGATCACCGGGCATGAACCCCCCGAGCATGCGGTGCACGGAGGCAACGCTCTCCGAATGGGCCAGGGCGCTGCACTCCCCCTCGCTCAACGAGGCCTCCTCTGCAATCCAGCCCGACAGAATAGCCGGCGTATACCGCAGGAGGGCGCGCAGGTCGAAGGGCTCGATTTTCTCGAGCAGCTCGTTGGGAACGCCCTTGGAAGCGGTCACGAGCACGTCCTGCACATAGGACGACGTCTCGCCGCGCAGTTCGCGCCATTCCGTCACGGTGCGGGTACGCGTAACGGTATTGCCCTTCGCGTCGGTCGTCGTGTAGGTCTCGGTGTAGTTCTCGCCGATGTCGCAGCGATAGCTGGAGCGCGCGACCGCGCCATACAAATAGGCCGGCATGTACAACCCGCGCCCGCGTTGCGGCATCGCTTTCTTGAAATCACCGCGTGTGAAAAGCCCTCGGCTGCGAATCCAGCGCACGCAGATCTCGCGCGCACGTTCGCGCGCCACGACAAATCCCAAAGCGAAGGTAGGATCGACATAGCCCTCGCCAGCCGAGCGTTCGACGATCGACGTCGAAGCACAATAGGGACACTCCGCCGTCCTCAGAAGAGGCTCGACGCGCAAGGTCGCGCCGCAATTCTGGCACTGGATCTCGAGGGTGTCGATGTCGGTAGCAGCGGGTGTCATCGGCCGGACAGGATAACGCAGCGGACCCGCCGTTTTGCCAGGCGAAGCTCTTTCCACTTCACGCCCTGTTATAGCGGGATACATTTCAAGAGCCGCTTCCCACTCCGAAGACGGTGGATCAACGCACAGGGCGGTTCGGAGGAACATCGGTTCGCCTCATTCACTTTCCCCTGCCCCGGCCCTACAAACTCCCGTGCTCCTCTTTCTCAACAACATCCTGCTTCACAGCGCGCTGCTCGTCGTAGGCGCCCTGTGGGTGGCAGAAGTTCTGAAACGGCTCCCTGCGGAAGTTCGTGAGCTGCACTCCTCGCGGGACAGCACGCGCTCGATCGCAATCGTCGCCATCTGGCTCGTAACGGCTCTGCTCCTCACGTGGATCGGTCGCTCCGTCGTGCTGGTCATCGGGCGTTTCTTGGTGCTGTAGGACCAGGTAACTCACTACGATCCGGCCATGCGCAAACGCATGTGGAGCCGGATCGCACTCGGAACGTCCGCCTTCGTCGTCCTGGGCCTGGGAGGCGCTTATCACTGGTGGACCCAGGGGGGGCTTCCGCAGCGCAGTGGCAGCCTCACGATCCCCGCACTCGACGCACCAGTCCGCGTTCGGTTTGACGCTTTTGGCGTCCCCCATGTCACGGGAGAGTCGATGCGGGACCTGTCCCTGGCGATGGGCTTTCTGCATGCCAACGATCGCATGTTCCAGCTCGAGCTCCTACGCCGCGCCGGCTCCGGGCGACTCTCGGAAGCCGTGGGTCCAATGGCCCTGGGGCGGGACATCGAAGCGCGAGTGCTGCGGTTTCGAGACTCGGCCGAGCGTATGTGGAAAGCGCTCGGACCCGAGAGCCGAGAGCTCCTCGAAGCCTACGCCCAGGGCGTCAACGCCTGGCTCGAGGAACGCGACGGAGACTTGCCTCCCGACCTGCGCCTGCTGGGCATCGATCCCGAGCCGTGGCAGCCGATCGACAGTCTGCTCGCACACTTCCTGATGGCCCGGGACCTGACGTACCCGCGCCGCTACGAGGAACGCCGCTTCGCATGGTTGGTGGGACTCGGTCCGGAGAAGACACTCGAGCTGCTCGGCGATCCCGAGGCGCGCATCGCACCGGAACTCGAAGCCCTGGCCGAAACGCAACGGGCGAAGATTCCACAGGGCGAGGGCGAGCAACGGGTCAGGCGTATCCCGGATCCCGACTGGCCCGCACGGCGCACGGCTGCTGTCGGCTCGCGCGGTAGCAACAACTGGGTTGTCGGTTCATCGCGTTCGCAGAGCGGATATCCGATCGTTGCCAGTGACCCGCATCTGTCCCTGGCCCATCCGGGCTTCTGGTACCAGGCGACCCTCCGCGCGTCGGACTACGAAGCGACGGGCATGACCCTTCCGGGCTTGCCGATCGTCGTCATCGGACAAGCCGCCCACCTGGCGTGGGCCTTCACCAACGGAGAGATCGATGTGACCGATCTCTTCTTTGAGGAACTCGACGAGGAGGGCACCTCCGTAAGGCGTGGTGGAGCCTGGCGACGGATCCACGCGGAGACGGAGTGGATCCCCATCCGGGGTAGGGACCCATTCCCCCTGGAGGTGCGCGAGACGGATATCGGTCCGCTCCTGGATCCGTTGAAGCTGGGTTACGTGTATTCCACCTCGCCCGGAGATGCACAACGTCTGGTCGAGCACGAACCGCTCCTGCCAGCACGCAGTCTCGCGTGGACTGCGTACTACGCTTTCGATCCCATAGCGGTCTTTCTCGGCCTGGCCCGGGCAAAGGACCTGGACGCCGTGGAACGAAGCGCCGCCGATTTTCTGTGCCCCTTGCAGAACCTGGTCGTCGGAACGCGCGACGGCCAGCTGCTATCGACCTTCCTCGGGCGGCTCCCGGAACGCCGACACGGCGACGGTCGCTTTCCGGGCCTGGCCAGAGATACGAGGCAACACTGGAACGGGCTGCAATCCCATGCCGCCTCCCCGCGCATCATCGACCCCCCGGAAGACATGCTCGCCACGGCGAATGCCGATCCACGGGCGGCCGATTATCAAGGCGAGTTGACGGGTGATTTCGCAAGTTCCCATCGCCGTGACCGTATCCGCGATGAACTGCTCGATCGATCGCGCTGGAGCGTCGCCGACATGGCCCGCTTGCAAGCGGATCGGGTCTCGCTGTACGCGCGCGAGGTCTGCGCATACCTGCGCGTGCCGCTGGCAAGTTCGGGGGAATCCCCGACCAACGCCGAGCATGCCCGCCGGGTCCTCGCTGACTGGGATGGCGACATGCAGACGAAGGGGCCCGCCGCGTTGTTCGCCATCTTCGACGCGGAATTGACGGAGGCCTTGTCCAGACCGTTGGTGGCCGTGGCCCTCGAGGAACTCGCCTACCCCGAGCGGATCCCCATGATCACACGCTTCCTGGCCGGCGAACTAACCGGGTTTTGGAGCGACGACCCACGAACAGAAGCGATCGAGACCGCCGACATGCTTTTGGAAGGAACGCTGGCCCGCGCCTGGGAACGTGCCACGTCGCGCTTCGGTGAGGATCCCGCGCTCTTCGACTACGGCGCGCTGCACACCTGGCTGCCCTATCACCCGATGAACGCGGTCCCCTTCCTGGGCACGTTCTTCCAACGCGGTCCCCACGAGGTGCCGGGCAGCGGCACGACAATCGGCGTCTTCTCCGGGCCGTGGACCCGTGCTCGGGATGGCCAGCCCTCGATTGCGGTCGTCCACGGTGCTTCCATGCGCTGGATTGCCGACACGCAGAATCCCGACAACTCGACAGCCATCCTGCCCGTGGGGCAATCGGGACACCCCTTCGACGAGCACTACGACGACCAGCTCGAACTCTATCTGCAAGACCTCACGCGCCCCGTGCTGTGGAGCGAAGAGGCGATCGGAAAAGGAGCACGCTCGACCCTGGAGCTACACCCGTAGACTTCCACGCCCCGGCATCTGGGCCCGGTGCGAGATAGGACGGAACTTCTTTCGGTACTCAGGACGTCCCGAAGGGAGACGGCGAAAGGCAGCGGGACAAGCAAGGAAACGAAAGTCCCCTACAATGGAATGTCCATGGAACGCTTCTCGATACGACTTCTTGTCGCTCTCCTCCTGACCCCGACTCTGCTTGTCAAGCACGCGACGAGCCAGGGCTCGACTCCCGGACAGCCCGTGCGGGTGCTGACCCTCGGCAGCGCTCCGAATCCCAAGGAAGCGCCCCCTGCTGCGGCCCGGAATGACTCACCAGACATCCTGCTTCTCGTCGTGGACGACGTGGGCTGGCCGGATCTCGATTCCGTGCCCACGCCGAACATCGACGGGCTGGGACGGATGGGAATCCAGTACGAACGCTTCTACTCGATGCCTTCGTGTTCTCCCACACGCTATGAGCTGCTCTTCGGCCGCTATGGACGCCGCGATGGGATCGGCCGGATCATCACCTCGTATCTGCCGCCGGCACCTGACAACCCCACGCCCCATCACGAGCTCGTGTCGCTGCCCAAGCTGGCGAAGGCGCGGGGGTATCAGACGGCCATGATCGGAAAGTGGCATCTGGGCCTGGACTACCTGGGATCGACGCTCGAGATCAGCCCGCACCTGCACGGCTTCGACGCTTTCCGCGCCGGCACCATGTCGAACCTGGGCAGTGGTGGCGGTTCGGGCTACTACGATTGGTTCCGCATCGACGATGGGTATTCGGACTTCACGACCGAATACGCAACGGCGGCCCAGCGCGACGCCTCCATCGACTGGTGGAATCAAACCGAAGGCTCGCGCTTGATGGTCGTCAGCTTCAGCGCACCCCACGGTCCGTACCAGGCACCGCCCCCCGAAATGCTACCGCCCGATTGGCCGACACCGACCAACAACCGCGAGCGCTTCGAGGCCATGATCATCGCCGTCGACACATCGATCGGACAGATCATGGAGAACGTCGACCTGAACGAGACGCTCGTCTTTTTCATCTCCGACAACGGCACGCCTCGCGGCGTGGCACTCGGAGACAGCGGTGGGGGTGGTGGGGTCCTGGATCCCCTGGGCCGCTACAAGAACACGACCTACGAGGGTGGCATTCGCGTCCCCATGATCGTCGCCGGCCCCGGCGTCGTCCGGGGAAAGCGCTGCCGCAACCTCGTCAACGCCACAGATGTCGTGCGCACCATCGGAGACGTGCTCGGAATCGGGAAGTTCCAGAGCGGAGCCGAGGATTCGATGTCCTTCGCGCCCAGCTTTCGCGCGCCCAAGCGGCCCGGCAAGCGGGAATGGATCTTCGCCGAGCAATACGACGAAACCAATGACGATCGCGCGATCGTGATGGAGCGCTACAAGCTGCGCATCTTCAACAACCGCCGGACCATCTTCGATCTCGAGGAGGATCCCGGCGAGGCACACGGGATCGGCCTGAACGACCCGCGCTACCCGGAACTCCTGAGTACGCTACAGAACATTCTCCTGAACGAGCTCCCGCCCCGGGAGTGAACGCTCCCCGCATGGAGTGGCGGGCTCAGTCCTGGCGACTGTTGAAGAGTTCCATGGCGTGCTTGAGCTCGGCCTCCGAAAGGTCTTTGCGCACCTTGTGCGTCTTCGGGTCGTACTCCGAGAGCTCGTGGGTGGCCATGTCGTAGATGTAGTAGAGCCCCGTGTCGGGGTCCTGCACCTGGGTTTGGCTTTCGCTCTGGGAGCTTTCGGGCCGCTTCTTCTCCGGTTTGGCGGCAACGGGCTCGCTCCTGTGCTCTTCGGCCTGATTCAGGGGCATCACGAAATCCGCCAGCCAGACCTGGGAGGTCTGGTCCGAATCGCGCTGACAGGTCCACATCATCTTGGATGCGTCGTTATTGAAGACCGGCAGGCCATCGAACTTGGCGGCATAGGTGACGCGGCGACGGCGTGTCGCGTACTTCGTGGGACCGCCATCCGTACCGGGATCGGCATCGACGATGAAGACCTCGTAGTTGTCGTGCCCCATCTCCGAAGTGGCATACACGAGATACTTGCCGTTCGGATGCCAGTAAGGAGCCCAATTGACATGGCCGTTGTCCGTCAACTGAAACTCGCGGGCGACGCCGGTGATGTCACCGTGGGCGTCGAAGGTCAGCTCCGCGACGAAGATCTGTAGCAGGTCATCGCCGCGCCGGTCGGAGCGGTAGCAAAGCCGCTTCCCATCGGGAGAGAAGAACGGACCGCCATCGTACCCCTCGCTTCCCGTGACGGAGACGCGCCTCTGGGAGGCGAAGTTGAGGATCAAGAGGTCTCCCCCATTGCGCCCTTCGTCGACCTTGTGTTCGCAGAACACCATGTGACGACCGTCGGCCGCTACCACACATTCCGCCAGGTACGCCTCGGGGTCTTCCACCAGGCGCTGGAGCGTGGCCGCGGTGCCATCGGCTTTGTCGATCTCGCAGCGGACAATGTCCATCTCCTGGGGGAATTGCCACACGTAGCGACTGGAGTTGCGCTGGTAGCCCGTCTTGTCCGGATTGGCCGGAGGAATGACGGTCGAGCCAAAGATCACGACTCCTTTTTCGGTGGGATGGAACCAACCGCAGGTGTTCGAGGATCCCGGAGGACTGAGGCGCTTGACGTTGTCGATGCCGCGCACACGGTCGCCGTCGTAGACGAGATCGGCGACGTACATCTGGTAGAAGGCCTCTTCCAGCTTCGGGTTCTTCTTCTTCTCGACGGCCTGGAAGATGATTTGCTTCGCGTCGGGCGAGAAGTAGCACTCACCCGCCTTGCGGAAGCGCTCCGAAGACGTCAGCTGGACATGGTTTTCGAGGATACCGCGCTCTGCCTTGCTCCAGTCCGACTCGGGAATTTCATCCGAGACGAGGGTCGGAGAGGAGCTGGCACAGGCAACCAGCGCGGGGGCCAGAAACAACGTCGTGACGAACAAGTGAGCAGGAAGGCGCATGCGGAAGAGTCGTGTAAAAGGGGTTCGAGGAAGTGCGGAGTCTAACTGCAGACCTCCTCACTTTCGACTCCCTGATCAGTCGAGCGGCACGACCATGTCGTAGTACCCAACGAACATCTCCTCGAACGTCTGATCGCCCCAGTAAACCGGGCTGTCAGGGTCGGGGTTGTTCGGGTTTGCCGCCGAGTTGTCGTAGTGACCGATGCACTCGATCTTCGTACCGGCGGGAATCGGCTTGGGATCGAGGAACGTGTACGACTCCTGCCAGTTGAAATCGTAATCCGAATAGAGCAGCTCTTCCTTGGTCCCATCGGGATAGTGCGCGATGTACTGGAAGTCCTTGCCGCGGGTGTGCATGTGGGGAAACAGCGCGAGCAGGCCCGTGTCTTCGCGGAAGAACTGGGTGGAGCGCACCTCGTGATTCGTCGCACCGGCCGGGATCTTGAAGCGCCGGTTGATCGTTGCGTCCGAGACGACCTCGAAGGCCGGCTCTTCCTTCGAAAATATCAGCGCGACCGACGAACGATCGAAGCGTTCCTTGCCGTTCGGTGTGTAGTGCATCTGGAAGATCACGGTCGCTCCCGCCGGCAGGCGCTTGGCATAGCCTTCGGGATAAAGCGACGGCGTGTCCCCAGGCACCGCCAGCGCAAAGAAGTTCAGGAGTGCCCGACTCCTTGGATTGAACTTCCCCTTCTTGGGATCGTGCACGACGACCAGCACGTGGTGAACAACATCCGGCGCGCCGGGACGGACTTCCATGCCGCGCACCCAACGGTCCTCGGCGAAGTTCGTCTCGGTGTAGAAGTACTGATAGTCGATGACACCCTCGCGCGGAACGCGATAGCCCTTCTCCGGCAGCTGCTCGTCTTCCAGGAGCATCCTCTCCATCGAGTACACAACATCCGGTTGGCCGATACGCCAGACATCGGGCCATTCCTTGCGAGCCGGCTCTACGTCCGGGTTTCCCCGGGGCATTCCGTTTGCGATCCACGAGAGGATCGTTTCCTTTTCCTTGTCGCTGAGACGGCGCTCGTTCTCGAAAACACCGTTGAAGCGCTTGGGCGCATTCCAGGGCGGCATGCGCTCTTCCTCGACAACGTGACCGATCATCTCGGCCCAGCCCTTGGCTTGCTTGTAGTCCTGCAGCGCGAACGGACCGACCTGGCCCGGGCGGTGACAGGTCTCGCACTTGCGACGCATGATCGGCGCCACGTCGCTGGCCCATGTCGGTGCCGTTGGCGAGGCCTTCTCTTCGGCCCCCAGCTCGATCTCGGACCCACGGAGGGCGGCGTCGTCGTTCGCTGCGCTGACAAGAAGAACAGGAAGGGACAGAAACCAGAGAAGCTTCATTGGCGCTTTGTGGCGTAAGCAGGGGTTAGAAACAACGTGGCACGGCCCACGGGGCTCGTCCAACCGGGGGTACGGCTATCCCCACACGAGATTTCCGGGTCCATTGGCGGATCTTTTGGATCTAGACAACCGAATCTACGAGCCACTCGCATTGGATGGCGTGCCCAAGGCCGTTCCTCCCGGCTCGAAGCGCTTCTCCACCCCCTACAGGCGGTGTTCCACCCCTTCGAGTGGCCCGGGCCGGCTGCTGATTCCCTGATCGCCGCCGGGGCGTTACCGTGTTGCGCCCAAAATGGAATCGACCGACACCAGCTCCCTCATTCTTCAACGCCTGGCCGAGATCGAGCCGGACGCCCTGGCCCTCGAGGAAACGCCTGCCCAGCGCAAGGATCTGAACGACCGCGTTCTCGCTTTCGCAGACAATTTCCTCGACGAGCTGGCGGATCGGCCCGTTTGGGCCAATGGACCAGGCGCGCGGGACGAGCTGCTGGCCTTGGGGATCCCGGAACAGCCGGCGGATCTCGACGGAGTGATGGACCTGGTCGTACGCGAGATCGACGGGGCCGGATTGCAACCCGCCTCGGGTGGACACCTGGGCTACATCCCGGGAGGCGGTATCTATCCGGGAGCGCTGGGCGACTACATCGCCGCGATCACGAACCGCTACGCGGGTGTTCACTACGCCAGCCCGGGGGCCGTGCACGTCGAGAACATGCTCCTGCGCTGGTTGTGCAAGCTGGTCGGCTTTCCCCCCGGAGCCCTCGGCACCCTGACCTCCGGCGGTTCGATCGCCACCCTGGTCGCGATCGTGTCGGCGCGAGATGCCAAGGGCATCAAGGGCGATCTCATCGAGCGCTCGCCGATCTACATCACCGCACAAACACACCATTGCGTGGCGAAGTCCGTGGCCATCGCTGGCCTGGTCGACGCCCCTTTGCGACACGTTCCGGTCACGGATCGCTATCGCATGGACATGGAGGCACTGCGCGAGATGATTCGCAACGACCGGGCGCAGGGGCTGCAACCCTTCCTCCTGGTCGGCTCGGCCGGCACGACCGACGCCGGAGCACTCGATCCCCTGGACGAATTGGCGGAGATCGCCAGAGCGGAAGATCTCTGGTACCACGTCGATGCTGCGTACGGAGGCATGTTCCTGCTGATCGACGAGATGCGCCCGCGTTTCCGTGGCATGGAAGCCGCCGATTCGATCGTGATCGATCCGCACAAAGGCATGTTCCTGCCCTACGGCACGGGCGCGGTCTTGGTGCGCGACACCGACCACATCAGAAAGAGCCACGGCTTGCGCGGCGTTTACCTGCAGGACGCCAACGACATCCTCGACGAGCCTTCCCCCGCGGACCTCTCACCCGAATTGACGCGGCACTTTCGGGGCCTACGCATGTGGCTGCCGTTGCAAGTGCACGGATTGGTGCGCTTTCGGGCCGCGCTCGAGGAGAAGCTGCTCCTGTGTCAGCTCTTCCACCAAGAAGTGCAAGAGCTCGGCTTCGAAGTCGGCCCGGAACCGGATCTGTCGGTGGCCATGTTCCGCTGGGTGCCGAAGGATGGTGCAGATCCGACGGAGGCCAACAAGAGCCTCTTGCAAGCCATCTTGAAGGATGGCCGTGTCTTCCTGTCTTCGACGACGATCGATGGCGTCTTCTGGATTCGGCTGTCTGTTCTCTGCTTTCGAACCCACCGCGACCGAATCGACGCTGTGCTCGAGGTGTTGAAGAAAGAGACCGCGGGCTGAGCGCTCTTCGGGCGAAAGGCGCAGGCCCCCCTTCCCCCTCTGTGCGCTGGAACTCCGGCTCGGCGGGGCGACGAACTCGTTTCTCTCTAGGGGGACTCTCGCTCGAGGGACGTGAGGCGCTCGGAGGCCTCCATCCAACGTGACTCGAGCCCCTCGGGATCCTGCTGTCCGACGAATCCGGACGCTTCCACGCCAGACTCGTCGAGGAGCGCCCGCGCCTGTGGCGTACGCCCCGCGTCGAGCAGGGCCTCCACGTACATGAGTCGATGCCAGAGGTTTCCTGGATCGATAGCCCTCGCGGCTCGGAAGAAGAGCTCGGCCTCGTGCGACTCGCCGGCCCATTCGCGCCAGAAACAAAGCCGAGCCAGATCCCAGGCATCGCCTCCCGTCCACGTCATGACGTGCAAGTTGTAGGCCTCGCTGGTGCGCTCGGTTCGGACCAAGGAAGAGCGCAGCCAGACCGCACCGAACGCCGCGGCCAGGGAGAGCAGCAAGGCACTCGTCAGCGCAATGCGCTTCGGAAGTGTCGAAGGAGGCTCTGGCCGTTCGTAGTCCGGCTGCACATTTGCCGCAAGCATGCGATCGTAGAGATCCGGGTGCGTCGTGCCCTTGCCGAGTACCGGGGGAACGGCGTTTCTCCGATGTAGCTTCTCGAGGGCGTAGGCCAAGACCGCCGGGCTCTCGGTGTGATCGTGGGCGGCGTGATCCGCATGCTCTTCGTGTTTCCTGCTAATGCGCGGCACGATGAGCAGTGGTACGAGGAACATGCCAAGCAGCAAGAACACTGCCAGCGGTCCGACCAGCAGGTAGGCTGGGCGCAGGCACAGCAGGATCAAGGGAGGAATGACCACCAGAGCCCGCAACGCCTTCGTGCGCTTCGATTCGTTCAAATGCCCCAGTTCGTGATACAGGACCGCGGCTAGCTCCTGCTCCGAGAGAACCTCCCGAACGCGCTCCGTCACGGCGACTTGCCCACTGAACACATAGGCAAACGCGTTGGCCGTCGGCAACCGCAACGACCAAACGCGCGGCATCGCAACCTGGGCGTCCTGTGCGCACTTCTCCACCAGCGCAACGAGCTCGGCCGAGCCCGGGGCCGCCAACCCGAACAGAGCCAGCACGCGCGGTTGGCCGACGAAGGTCACCCAGATGACATAGACCATGGCCGGGATCACATACACGAGCTCCCAGGGCGAGAGCCGGGGCGGTAGGGCGAATGCATAGACCAACCCCGGTGCCAGGGGCGTCAGGAGAAACACCGTCGTCGCCGCCGATTCACGCACGAACACCCTCAACGTCCTGGCGCCATGCGGGAGCACTCTACCCTCGTCGCGCCAGCGCACCAGGAAGCCCACCCCGACTCCGATCACAACTGCCAAACCTGCCAACTGAAACTCAGCGAGCCCAGTCAAGACACCCACGAAGCGGGAAGCACAAAGCGCAAAGATGCAGGTGCTCATGATGACCGCCGCTCTCACGGCCGCCAAACTCTCCACACGCCGCCGCGCCAACACCGTCCAGTGATCCGCCGAGGCACCCGACGCAGCGGGAAAGAGCCACCTCCGACTCAGCGCCACGCCGAGCTCCATGCATAGAAAGCTAACACTACCGCCGATCAGCATGTAAGCGAGCGTGCTTCCCCAGACGACTCGAGCGGGCAACAGCGCGCTGGCCGCGGCAAGCGCTTCAGCCGCCTGTCCCGCCGGAGAGCTCATGCCCTCAGTTTGGATGGGTAGCCTTGGGTTTGCATCATCCATTTTCATTGAGGGCAGACGTGCACCGTAATTACGATGCATGGGTTTCGCTTTCGGATGCGGTTGCCCAGTGGCCAAACACTGTCCGCCACCACACCCCAGCGCAAAAAGCCCTGAATCACGCCAGATTCTCCCCTATCGCTACCCACACGCCTCCCTCCACAAGCACCCCCCAAAATTCAAGCCTCAGGTAATTTCTTCCTGCGCTCGATACACGCGTCATGGAACGCGTCTTGATCACGGGCGGTATGGGCTTTCTCGGCACGCATCTCTGCGAGCGTTTGCTCGGCATGGGCAAGGAGGTGTGGGCACTGGACCTCTTCGAACCACCGCACGCAAAGAAGCTGCGCGAGTACGGGAAGTTCCACCTGGTCGTCGACACGATCAAGAACAAGAAGACGGTAGCCAAGCTGATCGATCGGTGCGATCTGATCTGCCATCTGGCTGCCGTCGCCTGTCCGGATCAATACGTCAATCAGACGCGCAAGACGATGGACATAGGCCTCTTGTCTGGCCTGGACATCATCGAAATGGTGCGCATGACGGACAAGAAGCTCTTCTTCACATCGACCTCCGAGGTCTACGGTCGCAATCCGAAGGTGCCCTGGAAAGAAGACGATGATCGCGTGCTCGGCAGCGTAGACGTCAGCCGCTGGTGTTACTCGACCAGCAAGGCCGTACTCGAACACTACATCCGCGCTTGCCACCTGGAGGGCCAGCTGGAGTACCTGATGGTCCGGGTCTTCAACTGCTACGGACCACGCCTGCGCGGCCGCGTCTTGGATCGCTTCATCGATGCCTCGCTGCGCGGTCAGCCACTGCAGATTCACGGCGATGGCCAGCAAACGCGATGCTTCACGTTTGTGGACGACCTCGTCGATGGCATCGTGCGCCTTCTGTCGACGCCATCGGCCTACAACGAGGTGTACAACATCGGCAACCCCGTCGAGACGACGGTGCTCGAACTCGCACAGAAAATCGCGTCCATCTCCGGCGGCAGCGAGAGCGAGTTTGAGTTCATCTCTCACGAAAAGGCCATCGGCAAGAGCTACGAGGACATCCCCCGCCGCGTTCCGGACATCAGCCGTATTCGCCGGGCAATCGGCTGGAACCCCACGACCAACCTGGAGGACGGATTGGCCGCGACCGTCGCCTACCGCATGCAAGAGCTCGGCCTGACCTATGCCTGATTCCGCGCGCATCCCCTACTGCCGCCAGTCCCTGGGCGAGGCCGAAACGGCCGCTATCGTCGAGGTGCTGGAAAGCGGCTGGATTGCTCGGGGCCCGAGGGCAAAGGACTTCGAAGCCGCCTGCGCCGAGCGTATGCAGGCCTCGCACGCCATCAGCTGCACCAACGGTAGTGCGGCCCTGGAGATCGCTCTGCGCGGCATGGGCATCGGGCGCGGCGACGAGGTGATCGTCCCAACGCTGACCTGGGTCGCCACCGCCATGGCCGTGCGCCTGGTCGGCGCGGAGCCGATTTTTGCGGACATCGACCCGGTGACGCGCAACGTGACGCCGGAAACGGTGCTCGCTTGCTGGAGCGAGCGCACGCGGGCCGTCATCGCCGTGGACTTCGCGGGAATCCCCTGTGACGCCCACACCCTGCGGGTGATCGCGGAGCAATGTGGAGCTCGTCTGATCCTGGATGCAGCCCACTCGTTTGGAGCCACCTACGACGATGGAACGCCCGTCGGCAACGACGCCGCGGCCCACGCCACGACCTTCAGCTTCCATCCGGCGAAAACCATCACGACCGCCGAGGGTGGAATGATCACCTGCGGCGATGCGAGGCTCGCCGAGCGCATACGGCGTATTCGCTCGGGGGGTATCACACGCGACTTCGCCGGGTCCAGAGGTGGCTACGACTACATGGCCACCGAGATCGGCAGCAACCATCACTTGACCGAACTGCAAGCGGCCCTGGGGTTGGTCCAACTAGGACGCTGCTCGGAGTTCATCCGTCAACGCGAGAGAGCGGGGCAACGCATGCTGCGGCGCCTGAGCGCGCTGGGCGATCGCGTCCATCTGCCCGTTCATCCCCAGGGTTCGAGCTGGAATCTCTTCATCGTCGAGGTGGAAAGCACCGAACGCCAGTGGATCCTCGAAGAGTTGCGCGATCACGGCGTGAACGCCCACGTGCACTACCCCCTGCTCCATCGCCAGCCGGTCTTCAACGCGGCCGCCGACGAAACACGACTTCCGAGCGCCGTGCAATACGAGGCCCGGGCCCTGACCCTGCCTCTATTCGCGGACATCACCGAACACCAGATCGAATGTGTCGCGGACGCTCTCGCGGCATGCCTGGAGAGGACCGGCTCGAAGGCCAAGATCGGCACACTGAGATGAACGAACGGCGAACAGTACAGTTCGGCTCCTTCACCCTGGGCGATGGGCACCCCGTGCGCGTCATCGCCGAGCTGGGCGTAAACCACCTGGGTGATTTCGAACGGGCCCGGGAGATGATCGATGCCGCCGTCGAAGCCGGCGCCGACATCCTGAAGTTTCAGACATACACCGCCGAGGCGCGATACGACCGCGGCAAGAACCCCAAGGCGGAGCGTTTCATCGCTGATCTCGCGCGTTGGGAGTTTACCCGCGAACAAGAAGCGCGTCTGTGGCAACACGCCCACGGCCTCGGCGCGACCGTCTTCACGTCCCCCTTCGATCCGGACAGTGCAGCCTTTGCGAATGAAATGGGCTCGGTCGGTTTCAAGCTGGCTGCCTTCGAGGTCGTGAACCTCGAGCTGGTCCGCGCCCTCGCGAGCTTCGGCAAGCCCGTCGTGATCTCGCGCGGCATGGCCTCGTTCGACGAGCTGGATCGCTGCATCGAGATCCTAGAAGCGGGTGGTGCCGAGCCAGTGTTGATGCACTGCATCAGCTCCTATCCCGTGAACAAGGGCGACAGCCACGTGCGCATGATTCCCGCTCTACGAGAGCGCTACGATCACCCCGTCGGCCATTCCGATCACACCCGCGGCTGTGACATTCCGCCCCTGGCCGTGGCCGCCGGAGCCAACGTGATCGAGAAGCACTTCACGATCAACCCCAAGCTGCGTGAATCGGACAATCCTTTTTCGATCACGCCCGAGGAACTGCGCGAAATTATCTTCCGTGTCCGTCAAGCTGAGCAGTACATGGGCAGCGGTGCGATCTCGAAGATCGAAACCGAAGAGTACATGTGGTCCTTCCGTCGTCACACGGCCTGAGCGAGGTCAGCGCAAGCAATGAAGAGCGAACGGCTTCTCTTCCGTACTCGCGGTGGACCGACGCAGGGTTGGGGCAACGTCTTTCGCCTTGCCTCCTTTGCCTCCGCATGCCGCGACGCCGGGCACGAAGACATCACCTTCCTGGCCGAAGGCCCGTCCGAGGTCGTGACGTACCTCGAGCAACGTGGCTTTCAGGTCACAGCGCTCGCTGACGGAATCGACCTCGAGCTGGAGAGGGGCATCCTCCGAGCCTACGGCTCTGCGCACGTGAGCTTCGTGGAGATGCTCGAAATCACGCCCGAGCGCCAGGAGTTGCTGCGACGTCACTGCGAACGCCTCGTGATCTTCGATGACCTGTGCGACAACATCTACGATGCAGACCTCGTCGTTTGCGGCCAGTCGCTCCCCTCCCATGCCAATCAGGTTCTCAGTTCCCCCGAGACTCGCTTTCTGACCGGCCCCGAGTACTTCCTGTGCCGCCCGGAGTTTCTGCCGTTCGCCGATCGCACGCGCTCCTTCCCGGAACACGTGAGGAAGGTGCTAATCACCCTCGGCGGGGGCGCGTACGACGTGGGGTACTTGAAGGCAGCTCTCGCCCTGCGCGCATTCGAACCCGCTCTGGAAGCGACTTTCGTCCTGGGATACGGCAAGACCGACCTGGAAGCGCGCCTGCACGAAATCCTCCCGGAAGCCGTCGTTCTCGAGGGAGTTGACGATCTGGAACAGAAGCTCTGGGATTGCGACGTGGCCATCACCAGTGCCGGGTACACGAAGTTCGAGGCGGCTCTGACGCAAACGCCGTTCCTGATGATGTCGGCCCAATGGCATCAGATCCCGCTGGCCGAGGGTTTCGCTGCTCGGGCGGGCGTGAACAACCTGGGCTACATGGCCTACGTCGAGCCATGCGAAATCATCCGGGGCCTGAGGGAATTCGCCAGCGCCGAAGCTCGTCGCATTCGCACGTACCGCGCGCGCAGCGTCGTCGACGGCCGCGGGTTCGAGCGCGTTCAAGAGGCCGTCTTCGGAAGAACACCCGTCCCCTCGAGTTGAGGATCCCATGTATTGCTCACGCCGTATCGCCGCCTGCATTCTTGCTCGCCAGGGATCGCACCGTCTACCTGGCAAGATGCTGCTTCCGTTCGGGACCGGCACCGTGCTGTCCTCGGTCATCGAGCGCCTCAAGGCTTGCCGCTCGATCGACGAGATCATTCTTGCCACCAGCCGGAACCGCGCGGACGATGCGATCGAGAAAGCCGGGCGCGAACAAGGTATTCCCGTCGTGCGTGGCGACGAAAACGACGTCGTCGCACGCATGATGCAAGCGGTCAGCGAATTGCGCGAGGTTCCGGACGTCGTCATCCGGGCGTGCGCCGATAACCCCCTGGTCATGCCCTCCGTGATCAACGAAGGGGTCTGCGAACTGATCGACGAAGACGCGGATATTATCACGCCCTTCGAATACGCGACCTATCCCTTCGGATACGGCTTCGTCGCGATGAAGCGCCAGACCCTCGAGCGTATTGAGGAGCAAGCCCGTGAACCTCTTCATCGCGAACACGTCGAAAACTACTGCCTCGACCATCCCGAGGACTTCCGGGTTCGCTATCAACTGTCACCTCAGCGACTCGAACTGCCGGAATTGAGCGTCACCCTCGACTACGAGATCGACTACGAACGCCTCCTGGCTTTCGAGTCCCTCCTGCGCGATGTGCCCTACGCGGAACAACCTCGGAAACTGATCGACCATGCGCGCGCCGGTCGGGTGTGGGTCCAGGGGTTGAGCCAAGGCCCCCCCACAGGGCACGACCTCGTCCTGGCGACGAGTGAATGCCCTGCGCAAGCGACACGCGGTGTCGTTGTCGTCGATACCTTCGATTGCCATGGCGAGGAGCGCTACGGACTGCGCTACGCAAGCGACTCCCCATGGGCCACGGGGCGCCCATTGTTCCTGGACGCTGGAGCAAACACGCAACGCGAGAGCCCCCAGGAATTCTTGCTGCGCACCGTGGAAGCGTGCACGTCATCGCTTCTGGCGGGTCCCCTGCCCGCCATGACCTCCCCCGATGGCGTCGGCTCCACAAAGACAGTTGCACCGACACGTCGACGCGGTTTCCATCATGCGTCCCAGGCCCTGTTCCCTGCTGAAGTCGTACTCAACCTGACAAAGGAAAATTCTGGAATCGAGCTGATCGAGACCCTCTTGACGGAGCTCGAGCGTCACCCAGAAGCGCAGCTCGTGATCGGTTCGGATGCGGGATCAAATGCCCAGGACATCGCGCGCCTCGCAAAGATGCGCCTCGGGTCCGACCGCGTCGCATGCCTTGAACATCCCGACACCTCAGAGGACGCCTTCCAGCGTATCGTCATAGACAACATCGGGCACCTCATGGTTGGCTCCGCCGGCGCCACCGAGAACCTCGACGCTTCCAGCATCGAGAACTTCTGGCGCTCCCCCTCGACCCGCCGGCTGCGTGCGGAGACCTTGAACGCCGAGTCCTGCGGGTGAAGAAGAAAGTCTCGATCTGTCAGCCCCACTACCTCCCGTGGATCGGTTACTTCGAGATGATCGACCGGGTGGAGCTGTTCGTCTTCCTGGACGACGTCGACTTCATCAAGCGTGAGTGGAAGAACAGAAACAAGATCCGCAAAGACGCGCGCAGCGCGGACACGAAGTGGCTGTCCGTCCCCATCGAACACACCGATCAACGCGGGACCTGGATCCGCGACGCACGCATCGCCGATACGCCCTGGCGCCAGCAACACATGGACGGCTTCCGACACGTCTACCGTCGAACCGCCCACTTCGCGGACGCCTTCGAGCTCCTGCGCTCGAGCCTGGAGGGTCCCCAGGTCACCCTGGGGGACTTGAACGTAGGCTCGATCGCAACGATCTGCGAATACCTCGGCATCACGACGGCACTCGAGCGCTCCTCGACGACCGGCTGCGAAGGCAAGAAGACCGACAAGCTGCTCAGCCTGGCAAAGAGCGTGAACGCGACCTCGTACCTTGCCAACAACGGTTCCGCCGCCTACCTCGATGAGTCACGCTTTCTCGAGGCCGGAATCGACTGCGCCTACCAGGACTACCAGCATCCGGACTACGGCCAAGCTCATGGCGGCGAGGAGCTGCCTTTCCTTTCCCATCTCTCGATCCTGGACTTGATCGCGAACCACGGGCCCGACGCACTGGAAGTGCTTCGCGAGGGCCGACCGAGTCATGCGTGACCTTTTGGTACAAGGCATGTTCCGAAGCGGAACGACGCTACTCTCGCGCATGCTGAGCGCACGGCCCGAGAACCTTCTCGTGACCGATCCGTTCGTGTACTTCTTCAAGGCGTATCGCAACTTCCAGATGGAGCGGCACGCCGCCGGAAGTTGGCGCCCGGACGAACCGACTTCCGATCACTTCCTGTCGCGCTACCCCGAGGTCGATGCGGCGATCTTGTGCGCGGACCTCTCCGAGACCATGCCCGTCGCGCACCTGCAACGGATGATCGGCGACATCCGGGCCTGGAAAACCGCCCAGCACCCACAGCTATGCGGCCGACTCGACGAGCTGCAGCAGGGCACGTTCGCACAGGTGTATCGCCAGCTCGTTCGCTTGTGCATCGAACTCTACGGATCCCCCGCGACCGAGGTCGCCGGGACGAAGCTGTCCTGGTGTGAGGAATACCTCCCGGCCCTGGGGCGTGCCTTCCCGGAGACGCACTTCGTGCTCTTGGTCCGTGACCTGCGCTCGATCGTCGCTTCCCAGGAGAGTCGTGTCGGCGCGGGCATCGGCAAGCGACCGCTACTCTTCTACATCCGTCATTGGCGCAAGAGCGTCGCCTTCGCGAAGGCCTTTTCAGAACACCACAGCGAGCTGCGCGGACGCACGCATGTCGTGCGCTACGAGGATCTTGTCTGCCAGCCGCGGGCGACTCTCGAGCGACTGTGCAGTACAAGCCCGCTGACGTTCCACGAGTCCATGCTGAAGCCCTCGACATACCGCTCCGCTTCGGAAAATGGCGCCTGGACCCCCAACTCCTCATTCGATGCTGGTGAAGGCATCTACCAGGACTCCGTCGACAAGTGGCGCGCCGCGTTGAACGAAGATCAAGTTCGCACGATCGAAACCCTCGCGGGCCCGGAGCTCACGTGGATGGGCTACGAAGTGGCACGCAAGGCCCTGGATACGCCGCTGAACTTGATGCCGCTCGAATGTGAGCCGCCCATCGACGAGCTCGCCGGATGGATCCGGGACTTTTCCTGCTGTGACTACCTACGCGATCCCTCGGCTCGCAAACGCGAGCTGGAACATGAAGCACTCCGCCGCAGTGTCATCGAGGAAGCCGAGCCCCCCTCCCAGGAGCTCCTCGAGGCCCTCTTCCCTGCCTCGGAGACGTTACCGGATCTGCGCCTGTCCTGGGCGAGGCTACGGCAGCTAGAATCCTCCACATGAACAAGCAGGACGTTCTTGCCCGAGCCTGAGAAACGCCCTCGAAGACGCTGAAGCGACGCTACTCCAGCTCGACACAAACCAGGGTGTCCTGGCTGCGCATCAGGAGATGGCGACCCGCCAGTGCCATCGCGCCCCACATCTGCTTGTCGCCGCGTACGTTCTCACCGAAGATGGCCGCCGAGGCGACCTCCTCGTAGCCCTTCGGGCTGGCCTTGACGACACGCAGCGTGCCGTTGAAACCGTCCTGAACCAGGAGGTGATCGCCGGCCAGGATCACGTTGCCACGGCCGAAGTAGGGATCGCTGCCGGTTCGCCACTTCTCGGTGCCGTCGAGCCCCAGGCACAGGAGCCCGCCTTCCTTGCGCAGGTTTCGCGGTTGGTTCCAGTTCTCGTTGACCACGAGATACAGATGCTCGTCGTACAGGATCGGATTGTGCACCTGGGCGCCGCGCTCGCTGTAGAAGAGGCGCTCGAAGGAGTACTCGTCGCCCTTCTTCGTGATCTGCAAGAGTGCCGAGCCACCGCGGTAGCCACCGGTGATGAACAGCTTGTCGTTGCCGACCTGCACCGGCCCGGGAATCGGATAGGTCGAGCCGAGCGTTTCGGTCTCCCACAGGAGGCTCCCATCCTTCGGCGAGAAGCTCGAGATCGTGAAGACACCGGCCTCGTTCAGTGACGTGGCTCCGGGCGGACTCGAAACAAACGCGATCTGGAGCTCGCCCAGGAGGTCAAACAGGACGGGGGTCGAGTGGCTGGTCCCCACGGGCTTGGTCGTCCAGAGCTTGTCTCCGCTGGCAAGATCGAAGGCCGCGAGACCGATATCGTCACCCAGCACGGTCATGACGACCATGTCGTCGACCACGAGCGGTGAGCACGACCAACCGTAGGTCGGCAGGTTGCCGTAGTACTCCTCGGCCAGGTCGATGCTCCACACATCCAGTTGGTCTTCGCGGTCGAAGCACATGACGCGCCCCATCCCGCCGCAGGTGACCACGAATTTCTCCGTGACGGTAGGAACGCTTCGCGACCCGCGATACATCAGTCGCCCGGGAGACTCATAGATGGCATCCCAGATCGGCTCTCCGGTTTCCAGCTCGATCACGCGCAGGATGTCGAGCTCGCCCGGTTCCCTGTCCAACAGGTAGACCTCGCCATCGCGCACCGATGCCCCACCGAAGCCCGGGCCCACCTCGATTTGCCAGGCGATCTCCGGGCCGTCTTCCGACCATTGGAAGTCGACACCTGACAGCTCCGTACGGCCCGTGCGCTCGGGCCCCATGTACTGGGGCCAATCGCTCGAGCCCTGGGCGAAGCCCAGGGAGATCGAGGGCGCGACGACGAAGCAGAAGTACAGACTGATTTTCTTGAGCATGAGCGGGGGTCGGGAATTCGCAGCGGGGACCGCGCGAGGATAGCCTGACACGCAACTCAGGGATGGGCTATTATCCGCCATTGCATGCTGTTTACTCTCCCCGAGCGTTTGCAAAACGCAACCAAAGTCCGGCCTCCTTCGATGGTCTTCCTGCGCTACGTCATCTGCATACCGATGTGCCTTGCTCTCTTTCCGGGCAACGGCTTTTCCGTCAACCAGGACTCCGTCCCGGCAACCGAGATCCTCGAGGAGTCCTTCCCGAGCGGCAAGCCCAAATCGAAGCGCAACGTCATTCGGGATTCCGAGGGAGTTCCATGGAATCACGGCCTGTTCCAGAGCTGGCATGAAAACGGACAGGTCCACGAAAGCGGCAATTACAAGGACGGCAAGAAGGTCGGCAGATGGGACACCTACCACCCCGACGGAAGTGTTGCCGCCAGCGGTATCTACCGTCGCGGCCTGCGCATCCAGAGATGGAACTACCACGACGAGACCGGGAAACGCCTGGGAGAAAGCGGCAAGTATCGACCCGAGTTCGAAGACTATCCGAGCGGCGCACAGAGATCCGCCGGAGAGAATCGCGGCAAGCTGCGCCATGGCCACTGGACTTGGTGGTACGAGAACGGCCGCGTAGCTCTCGAGGGCACCTATCGCATCGGTAAGAAGATCGATAAGTGGACGTGGTATCACCAGGACGGCTCGCTCCGCTACGAAGGCACCTACGTGAAGGGAAAGCGCGAAGGCGATTGGAGCTACTACCACTCCGGCGGTTTGCGAGATAGCGACTTCCTGTCAGGCTCCTACAAGCGCGACCAGCGCCTCGGTTCAACCGGAGCCCAACAGGACGATCCGTCCGGAGTTGATTTCAGCACCCTGCCCAGCCCAAGCCTGCCGGGAATCGTCACGAGTGAAACCGAGGAACGCCTGCGGGGCATCGTCCGCATGTCCTTGAACACGACCGACCCGAAATACCCAAAGCAACTGAAGGAATGGGAACACATCGCCGTGCCGTTCCTCCTGCAGCACATGATCGAGCTCGATCTCGAGAGAGAAGAAGATCGCCTCATCGGGCACCGCTTGAATTCCGAGCTCTTGAGTAGCGCCATCGGCGGGCACGACCTGGGATGGATGGACGGCGGTGATGCGGATGCGATTGCGAGCAACCGCCTGACGATCCTGCGCTGGCATTCCCTGTGGGAGCTCACGCGCGAAAACGACGACTTCTGGGAAGCGGTGCGGAGCTCCGAGCCCATGTCCGGCGCTGCGTTCCTCGCCTGGCTACCGGCGGTCGTGGAAATCGGGACCTTCGCCGCGACAACAGCCCAGCCCCTGAGCACCCCCCCGCCTCCCCCGATCGTCACGTCCGCGAAGCGCGCCGAGTTTGGCGGCGATGGTACGGAAAGAGCGCTGCGTCCCGCTCTCGAATGGTTGATCGCTCATCAGCACAAGGACGGCTTTTGGTCCGCAAATGGCTTTGGCTCCGAGTGTGATCTCGAAGGGCCTCCCTGCGATGGCAAAGGCAATCAAGTGCATGACCTGGGCGTCACGGGCTTGGCGCTCATGGCCTTGGTCGGAGGCGGTAACACCTATTCGAACTCGGCCCAGCCAGGCGGCTCCGAAGCCGTGCGCCTCGCCGCGGAATGGGTGCGCGCTCAATTCGATCCACGAAAGGGCATCTTCGGCAAGACCACGGGCCACGACTACATCTATGACCACGCGATCTCGCTGGCGGCGTTGTGCGAGGCGTCCCGTGGCCGCAATGACCCTCTTGTTCGCAAGGTCATCACCGCGGCCGTCGGTACAACCGAGCGCCTACGAAATATCGACGGTGGGTGGAGGTACGACCAGAGCAGCGACCAACAAAGCGACACTTCCGTGACGACCTGGATGACAGCCGCCCTCTTCACCGCCAAGCGCGAGGGATACACGGTCTCGAAAGGCGCCCTCACGGACATGCTGCTCTGGATCGATCACGCCAGCGACCTCGAAACCGGACGCATCGGCTACAACAGTACCGGCAGTCACAGTTCGCGGACGGTGGTCAACAAAGACTACGGACGTGAGAGCGGCGAGGCCATGACTGCCGCCGGACTGTGGTGTCGGTTCATCGCGGGACAAACGGCCAAGACGAACGTCTTGATCAAAAAGCACCAGGCTCTCCTCATGGCGCGCCTGCCCGCCTACGAACCCCGCAAGCTGGCGAACGACATGTACTACTGCTACTTCGGCACGTACGCCATGTTCCAGATCGGTGGCAAGGACTGGGAGGAGTGGAACAAAGCCATGCGCGCGACCTTGCTCGAATCTCAGAGCACGAATGGCCACGCCCGAGGTTCATGGGATCCGATAGGACCCTGGGCCTACGTGGGTGGTCGGGTCTACTCCACGGCTCTGGCCGCGCTGTGCCTGGAGGTCTACTACCGTTTCCCCCAGGGCAATCTCCTGGAGTAGCTGGCCCTTCTAGATCGCTTCGATGATCTTGTTGAACGTCGCGCTGGGACGCATGGCTTTCTCGACCTTGTCAGGGTCGGGGCGGAAGTAACCGCCCAGATCCACGGGCGCACCCTGGACATCGAGTAGCTCCTTGACAATGCGCTCGGCGTTCGCCTCGAGCGCATCGGCTACTGGACGGAACCGCCCTGCCAGTTCGGCGTCTTTCGTGTTGTTCGCGAGGGCCTGGGCCCAGTACATCGCCAGGTAGTAATGACTGCCGCGGTTGTCCAGCTGGTTCACCTTGCGCTGCGGAGACTTGCCGTTCTCGAGCAGGTCCCCGATCGCCTGGTCAAGGGTCTCTCCGAGGACGCGCACACCCTCGTTGCGATAGCGGTCGGCAAAGTGCTCGAAGGATGCTGTAACGGCGAGAAATTCGCCGAGCGAGTCCCAACGCAGGTGGTTCTCCTGCACGAACTGCTGCACGTGCTTCGGTGCCGATCCGCCCGCGCCAGTTTCGAAGAGCCCGCCGCCGAAGATCAACGGAACAATCGAAAGCATCTTCGCACTGGTACCGACCTCGAGGATGGGGAAGAGATCGGTCAAGTAATCGCGCAGAACGTTGCCCGTAACCGAGATGGTGTCTTCGCCCCGTCGGATGCGCTCGAGTGAGAAGCTCATGGCCTCGGCAGGCGCCATGATCTTGATCTCGAGACCCTTCGTTTCGTGGTCCCGTAGATAGGTCTCGACCCTCTGAATCAACTGGCAATCGTGGGCCCGCTCCGAGGAAAGCCAGAAGACCGCGGGTGTGCCGGAAGCGCCCGCACGAGTGATCGCAAGCTTGACCCAGTCTCGAATCGCCACGTCCTTTGTTTGACAGGCGCGCCAGACGTCGCCCTGTTCCACCCGGTGAGCCATCAGCACATCGCCTTTGCCATCGAGCACTCGCACGGTCCCGTCGGAAGGCACGACGAAGGTCTTGTCGTGGGAGCCGTACTCTTCGGCTTTCTGGGCCATCAGCCCCACGTTCGGCACCGTGCCCATGGTCACAGGGTCGAAGGCGCCGTCTTTCTGGCAGGATTCGACGACGGCCTGGTAGATCGTTGCATAGCTGCTGTCGGGAATGACGGCGTTGCAGTCCTGTAGCTGGCCGGCAGCGTTCCACATGCGGCCGCCGTCGCGAATCATCGGTGGCATCGACGCGTCGATGATGATGTCGCTGGGAACGTGCAGGTTGGTGATGCCCTTGTCGAAATTCACCATGGCCATGGCCGGGCCGTTGTCGATGGCCGCCTGGATGTCGTTCTCTATCTCCTGGCGCTGAGCCTCGGGCAGAGAGGCGATCTTGCTGACCAGGTCACCGAGGCCGTTGTTTTCGTCGACCCCCAGCTCCTCGATCACGGAGGCGTGCTTCTCGAAGATGTCCTTGAAGAACACGCGAACCGCATGGCCGAAGAGGACGGGGTCGGAGACCTTCATCATCGTGGCCTTGAGGTGCAACGAGAACAGGACTCCCTTTGCCTTGGCGCCAGCAATTTCCTGCTCGATGAAGGACACGAGCGCTTTCTTGCTCATGAACGTCCCATCGAAGATTTCCCCCTCCTGCAACGAAATCCGATCCTTCAGCACCGTAGTGGTTCCGTCCAGAGCCAGGTGCTCGATGCGCGCCTTGTCAGCCTTCGAGATAGTGATGGACTTCTCGTTCGAACAGAAGTCACCGCTTTTCATCGTGGACACGTAGGTCTTCGAATCCGCGGCCCAAGCCTTCATCGGCGGCGGGTTCTGCCTGGCGTATTGCTTGACCGCCTTCGGTGCGCGGCGATCCGAGTTCCCTTCGCGCAGGACGGGATTGACAGCACTTCCCTTGATGCGGTCATAGCGCGCCTTGATGTCACGTTCTTCGCTGGTCGTCGGCTCCTCGGGGTAATCCGGCAAGGCGAACCCCTTCTGCTGCAGCTCGGCGATCGCACCCAGAAGCTGCGGAATCGAGGCACTGATGTTGGGCAGCTTGACGATGTTGGCCTCCGGCTGCTTTACCTGCTGGGCCAGTTCCTTCAACGCGTCCAGCTCGACCTCTTCGGTTGCCAGACAATCGGAGAAGCTGGCGAGGATGCGGCCGGCCAATGAGATGTCCCTCGAGCGGACTTCGACTCCGCTGCAGGCTGCGAAGCCGCGCAAGATCGGAAGAAAAGAGGCCGTGGCCAGGGCGGGTGCTTCGTCTGTGTGCGTATAGACGATTGCCATTGACTTGGTCATAGGGGTGCCGTCGGAGGCCGAAAGAGCGATGGAGAGGCGCTTTTACCGAATTGGATAAAGGGTCGGAAGAGCAGGCCACTGTAGTTTGATGCCTTGTGGCCATTTCCGCATCTACAAACCCACACTTGTAGGTCTGAGCCTCGTAATCGATCGGTCCGGGACAGCGACGGGAGCCGCTACGCAGAGCCTGCTGGCGCGCGCGACACCCAGGTCTGGAGGAATCGATCCTCCTCTTCGCTCGACCGCGTGCGCTCGGCCGGCGAAGGGTGCGGAATCACGGAACGGGTCCCGAGAAACCCCTGGCAGATACGATCCAGAGTAGGGCTTGCGCCCGGTGCCAAACTACCGGTGTTGGAGTAGTTCAGCTTGCCACAGGATTGGGGCTCCTCGACGACCAGATCGAAGGGTTGCGCGAAGTGCTGGAAGTAGCGACAGGCCCAGCGTAGGGCAAGCCGCGCGGTCTCCACGCGCGGCCCCTCGGCGAGGGCGCGCTCCAGCTCGTCGGCGAAGCGACGCGGATCATCCAGCTGACGCGTGCAGCCGACGTGCGAGTAGGTGGCCTGGGCCATACACAGAACGGGTTTGCCGGCACAGGCCATTTCGAGCCCTACCGTCGAGCCGTACACGACCCCCGCGTCCGCTTCGGCGATCAAGAGATACGAGCTGAGGTTGTCGCTGGGCATGATCACGTGCACATTCTCGGGTGCATCATCGCGGATCTCGCGCGCATGCTGCAGCTGGGCCTCGTTCGTCCCCAGGGGCGACTGGATGTTCGGGTGCATGCGGATGACGAACTGCACATCCGGCATCTTGCGGGCCAGTTGGAGCACGGCCGGGAGGAAGTCGCGCGAATTAGGGAACGCGCCTTCCCGTCGGTCGTCGAAAGCCGCCGTCTCGTCGTCGGAGGAATTGAACACAGCGACGAGCGGGCGTGAATCGAAACCCAGAAACTGACGCAAGGACGAGGGTTGATTCTCCCCATCTACCGGTGGGCTGAACACGAGAAATGAGTAGTTCCGGCCGAGGCTACGATCTTGAAGGACGCTCGCGACGTAGTCGACCTCGGATCGACTCAGAGGGACATCCTTCCAGCGGTACCAAAGCTCGTGCATCGGAGCGAGTTCGTGCGTGCGGTAGTTCTCCGCGAAGCGCACCGTGCTCTTGCGCATCCCGCGTTCATGGGTGACGAAGCGAACACCACGTTTCTTGGCCATCTCGATGGCCGTCCAGTGCGAGAAAAAGCGCCCGTTCAGAAGCACCAGCGTGTCCGGACGGTACTCATCAAGGAGTACTTCGAACGACTTCGCCGTATGCACAGTGCCAACGATCAGTCCGCGCACGGTCTCTTCCACGGCGGGATCATCGAGGTCCAGCTTTGATGTGCGGTATTGGTAGTAGGCCGACGTCGCGGCCCATTCCCCCACGGGGAGGCCCTCCCACTCGGCTTGAAGAAGGTCGGTTTTCGGCAACGCTTGCCCCCACTTCCTGGCCTGGCTTCGCACCTCACGCGGGAGGTAGTCGCCCAGCCATTCGAAGGGCATGTTCATTTGCGAGAGATGATTCGTCGTACCGGCCTGGCACTCCAGACAAGACGTCCCTCGACGTGGATTCAGGTTCGCCCGGAAAATGTCACACGTGGGCAGGACCTCATTGCACAGAACGAACTTCGTCTCTGCGCCCCTTTGGCGCAAGGCATGGGCCCACGTAACCTCCAGTGTCGTGTGGTAGTGCCAGCGGGCATACGGAGAAAAGAACAGGACACGGTCTTTGGTGTTGGTCACGGTCTAGACAGCCTCGGGTTGCGACAATCGCTCGATGATCTTCTCGTAGCCAAGTTCCCAAGGCGTTCCTGCCCAGTCCGGGCATTCGCGGCAAGCACTCTCCTTGACGATGGCGTCGTTCAGGTGTTGCATACGATGGGACCAGTAGAAGTCTCCGTGCCACTGTTCGAAGATACTGGCCTCGGCCACGTGCTGGTTGACGGTGCGCTGCTCCCAATCGATCGGGCAGGCCTTCAGCTGGCCACGGTGATTGATGACGACGCGGCGGAAGAAATGCGCGCAGGGCCACCGTTGATCCCAGCCGGGCCACAGGTTCTCGGAGGGGTCATTTAGTCCTACGTTCGAGATCATCTCGCGTATGACAATCTCGTCGACGCGGGGCCCCCAGTACGCCTTGAACTCCTCGAGTTCGTCGAGATTGGACTCCTGCTTGACAAAGCTGACGATGACCTTGACCTCCGCGCCCATACTGTCACGCATCTCCACGAAGCGCAGGACGTTGTCGCGCACCCTGTCGTACTTCAGACCGACTCGGATCTCATGAAAGGTCTCCGCGCGCACCGCGTCCAGCGAGAAGTCGATCATGGCGATGCCCGACTTCAGGAGGCGCCGGGCCTGCTCTTCGCGCACGAGCGAGCCGTTGGTGGTCAGGCCGACCTGCCCGACCCCCTTCTCCTGGGCGTACTCCAGCATCTCGAAGAGATCCGGGTGCACCAGAGGCTCGCCATCGGCGGTAATGCGCACGAAGCGCACATCGTGCTGAGCACACTCGTCGATGACTCTGCGGAAAGCGTCCATTGTCTGGTGCTCACGCTTCAACAAGAACCCCGGGCGGGCCCCGTCGTCGGCTCGGATCGACTGTGGGCAGTGGATGCAAGCGGCGTTGCAAACGTTGGTGATGTCGAACATCACATACGTCGGAAATTCGGCGCACGCCGCGGATTCGAAGCCGTAGGCGGCTGGCATGTTCCGCTCGTCGACGCGTGCGCCTTGATCCGCGGGCTGGTAGCAGAGCGCCGATCGCTCGACATCATCGAGCTTCTCCGCGAGGGCCAGGAAAGACTCCAGGCCCCATGAGGGCAGTTCTTCTCGGCGCAGGATCTCCTGCACCTGTCCGTCGAAGCGTGCGTCCAGCAGACTGGCGCTGTAGTCGACGCGGTGTCCAGTGTCGTAGGCAAACTTGCGCCCCTTTGGGTTGTCGCGCAGCTGACCAAGGAGATCCGCAGGCGACGCCGGAACCAACTCGAACCAGGTCCGAGCCGCGAAGGCGCGCACGCCGACGCCAACGGGCAAGCGGCAGTGTTCCCATTGCGTGAAAACGTCGTGCACCTTGGGATCGAACATCTCCAGCCCCTCCGCGGCCAGATGCTCGTCGAGGAACAGTTGCGTCGGTTCGACGATGATGACGCTCTCGGCTTCGGATTCCTGCAGCCTGCGACTCAGCTCGGCGGAATCACGAATGCACTCCCAGTAGGGAGTCGTGATCCCCCAGCTGACGACCTCACCAAGATGTTCCAGTCGCTCGCGGAAAGCCGAGACTTCCCACAGCGCAAGGAGACCCTCTCCGAGCTCCCCCACCTCGCCATCGAGGACCACAATCGATACCGGTCTAGACATGGAGTTTTTTTCGACCGGATCCTGTTTCGCCTGAACGATCCGAAGCAAAAACCCCTCACGAAACCCACAGGCCTGATTCTCGGCGACCCAATCGAATCGCGGCGTATGCCCTCGAGCGAGGCACCATGCTCATGGCATTCGGTTGCCTGGTCGCGGGAAGAAACCAGGCGGAGCAGGTGACGATCGAGTACATCGCGCATGCCATCTTTCGCACCGTGGAGTAGTTGGGCGGATCGGGAAGACGCTCGAGGATCTCGGCCGCGGTGGCCTGACCGAGGGCACAGACGATTTCCATGATCTGGCGTTCGCGGCGGCTCAACTGTGAGGGATCGGGTTTGGGCATGGCTGGCCCCCTGCGTTGAGTCTGGATGCAGTGCCCGGAGGGGAATCTGGCGCTGGCCGGATCTTTGCGCTTCTCGTGTCGTTTCCCCTTACCCCCACCCCCGCTCATTCTCGCTTCACCTGGCGAAGCCCGAGGTCCACGACTTTTGTGTGCCGGGCGAGATACGTCCGCTTTTTATTCACCTGCTTGTCTATCGAGGTCTCTTATGAACATCCGTTCACAGGTTGTGTTCTTGACTGCCTTTTTCGTCGGCACCGCTTCCGAACCATCGGCCTGGAAGGCGACGACGCCATGTCCTGCTCTGGTGATGCAGCGCAGCCCTTCGCGAAGAAACCAGATCGAGGCGAAGCAAGTCTTGATCCTGATGGCCGACGATATCGGGTATTCAGATATTCGCGAGATTCCGACACCTAACATCGATGCCTTGGCGGCCCAAGGGGTGTCATACACTCGGGCCTACAGCATGCCGGCGTGCGCAGCGACACGCTCGACGATCTTCTTTGGTGAGTATCATTCGCAGCACTACACGAGCGCTTGCCATACGCCCCACAATTCCGCCATGGAGGCCCCGGCCTTCGATCCCGCACTGGTTTCCTTGGCCGAGCTGTTCCCTGGCGAGCGTGGGTTCATCGGAAAGTGGCACCTCGGAAAACCGTGGGCAACCGCCGCCGGGTTGCATGGATACGATTCGTGGTGCGCCCAGAGTACTGCGAGCCCCCGGCACTGCGGAGCGGGACGAGACTACTTCCGTTGGACGCGCGTCGACAACGGCGTGAGCACCCTGGACGAGACATATATGACCACCGTGCAGGTCGACGAGGCAATCCTGTGGTTGAGCGCGCCGCACGCGAAGGGCAGCTTGCTCAACGTCAATTTCAACAGTGCGCACGAACCGTTCCACGACCCTCCCGGCTTCGTAACGGATGGCCAACCGCGCTCGATGTACGAAGCCATGGTCGTCTCGATCGACGACGCTGTAGGAAGGATCATGGCCGCGGTTGACTTGAACCACACGTTGGTCATTTTTGTGAGTGACAACGGCACGCCGCAACACGTGGCCCCGGAGTATGAAAAAGCGAAGCAATCGACGTTCGAACGCGGTGTCCATGTACCGCTGATCCTGGCGGGCCCGGGGCTACCCTCCAACGCTAGCCTGGAGAGGCTGACACACATGGTCGACATCTACGCCACCTTTCAAAGGTCTGCCGGATTGCCCGTGACGGGAGACGGGATACCCCTTCAGGAGCCAAGGGGACACGAATTCATCTACCTAGGCCACCGGCGCCCTGACCTGGACGACCAAGCCGTGTTCGACGGTCGCTACAAGCTGAGACGCTTCCTGACCCCGGCGAACGAGTTCCAATTCCAGCTGTACGACCTGGCCCAAGATCCTGCCGAAGACGATCCTCTCGGTCCGCCGCACGCCGAATGGAATCGATTGATGAACCTGCTGCAGCGGCACCTGCAGAGCTGAACCGCCCAACGACCCGAGCATCCGTTGCTGCTCTCAGCAGCGTCTGGCTCGCCTTCTCACCCGTAGACATCCGCCAACTGCATGATCCGGTCAGCATCTGACAGAACCGTCTGCAGCACTTCCGGATCCAGGTCCAGCGCCTCACACACCGGGCAATCCGCGAGTTCCTCGGCGGTCGCCTCCCGCCCGCTCTCCGCCCACTCCGCAAGTCGATCTGCCAGATTGGCGACCATCGTTTCGGCACGGAAGTCATCCGCCCCCTCGTAGTCATGATGGAACTTCACGACCTGCTGCAGCCAATCGGGCATCTGCCATTGATGAACCAACCGCCCCCCCACGCGCGCGTGGTAGGCGTCCATCAGGGATTCGATCTCGTCCCATTCGAGCTCCAGATGAAAGCGCTCCTGGTACTCGCAAACCAGATTCAAGACCACGGGCTTGCCGACATCCTGCAAGAGACCGAAGAGCCCTCCTCGCACGGCCCCCAGCCGGAGCACGCGGCAAACGGACTTCGCGAATCCGCTGGTGATCGAGGCGCGGCGCCACATTGCGCGTAGCTCCTTTGCATGTGTGGGTACGTTGAAGGCCTTCTGCTTGACCGTCATGGCCAGTGCGATCTCGCGGATGTTGTCGAGCCCGAGGCGAGCGATGGCGAGCTGGATGGAGGTTATTTTGACCGTCGGTGCAAAGGCCACCGAGTTCGCGATGCGCAGAAGGTGCGCGCACAGGCCTTGGTCGCGCAGGATATGGGTCTTCAAGCGATTGGAATCGACCTCTTCCTCCCAGCACAGCACGAGTAGATCGGCCGCGGCGTTGCCCAGGAGGGGCAGCTGCATCTCGCCAGCCTCGAGCTGTTGATCGAGGTGTTCATCGATCGTGTGGTAGGGCGTCTCCTTGACCGGTTCCTCGGGGGCTTGCGCCTCTTGCTCGCTCGCATCGAAGAGCTTGGAGGTCAGCGCACTCTCGTCCCAAACTCGAGCGCATTCGAGCAGGAGGCTCGTCACGTTCAAACGCACGCGCGGGCGCGTTTCGATCCGGAGCCCCTCGAAGAACCGGAAACGCTTGTCCCCCGGGTCGCAGAGACGGTGAAACAGAAGTTGCACCTGTTCACCGAGGGCGGCGCGAAGTTGCTCGCCGGAGATGATCTTGCGCTTCACGAGCATCTCGTCCAGGTGATCGCCACGTTCACCACGACTCTCCAGGGCACACTCGAGCTCGAGGAGTTTCAAAGCACCGGATTTCAGGAGCAACTGCCCCAGCGACTCCTCCTTGGGCGTGCGGTCCCCGCGGGCATAGACCACGGCGCCGTTTTCCACCTGTACGAGGAAGTTCTCCTTTTGCGACTTGATGCTGAGAATGCCGCTCTTCTGGGAGGAGCAGATGAAACTCAGGAACTCGGGAACCGTGACGGCCCGGCTATGGCCTTGAATGCCGTCGAAGCCCTGGTCGATCCACATGCTCGACAGCGTGTCGTCGGAACGGGCCTCGTCGGCCGCGGTCTCGGCCTCGTCGGTCTGCGGGCCCACGGCCGAACGGATCGCCGAGTGCAAGAGCGATGCGCTGCGCTCGAGGCGCTGCAGCACCTCTTCGGGCAACTCGCTGGGCGTGCCGCCGTGCTCCTCGGTGTTCGTGAACGATGCGAGCAGCCTGGCGCTCTCGCTCAGCATCTGGGCGATGTCGAGCGGCGAGAGTTGGGCGGATGCAGAAAATTTTTCCAAGGGAAACCTGAGTAGTAGGGATACCGAGAGCTCTGAGTGGATATCGGCCCCCTACCTGCCTGTACTGGATGCCTAGCGGTTGCGGGAAATCCTTGCCGGGTGCCACAATCGCTCCGAGAAGGTTTTTCGTGACTGACGACAAAGACGAGCTACTTCCTTTCCGCCCCCCCTCGCCTGCTCCCGAGAAAACGGCCCAGACCAAGGCGCGGACCCTGGCGCAACAGGAATATCTACGGCACCTGGTGCATCGCCAGTTCGTGGATGTGCCTCCAGCAAAGCGGGTCCTGTTTCTCGCTCCACACCCCGACGACATCGTGATCGGGTGCGGTGGCACGCTGGTGAAGATGCTCGCCCGCGGATTTGCGGTGCGTCTGGCGTACATGACCGACGGCTGCACCACCGCCCAGCCGGGGGGGGAAGCAGAAATGGCCCATACCCGTGCGCAAGAAGCGCGCGCCGTATCAGCGGCTCTCGGGCTGCCGGAGCCCATTTTCATCGCAGCGGACGAGCGCACCTTCACCGCCCACCAAAACGAGGCCAAACTCGTCGAGCGCTTGGGCTCCATCATCGAAGAGGTCGACCCCGACCACGTCTTCCTACCCTATTACGGCGACGTGCATGGCGATCATCGTTACACGAACCACCTCCTGGCGAAGACCCTGCGCCACTCCGGGCGTCGACCGATCGTGTATGGCTACGAGGTATGGTCCCTGGCCCCTCCTGGCGTCGTGATCGACATCACGAACGAGCTCGAAGAGAAACTGCGCCTGCTTTCGATGTATCCCTCCCAGCTCGCGCTTCTGGACTACAAGAGCATCGCGGAAGCTGTCGCACGTTTGCGAGCACCCCTGGCACCGGGCGCCCAGGCTTGCGAAGCCTTCCACGCCATGCGCGGCGACGCGTTTCTCGATCTGATCGAGGGACTCGACCTTGCGAGTCCGGAGTCCCTCCGCTCCGAGGTCATCTTGATGCCCCCCGAGTCCATGCCCAGCGCGGTCGAAATGCAGCCGCGCTAGTCCCCCGTGTAACCAATAGCTTCCAGCTCGGCGAGGACCTGTGCACGTTCCGATTCCGAGAGCGTCTCGGGAGCGTCCGGTGCGGCTGCCAGGATACGACGCAGGAGGTCGGCGTGCTGGCGCGCCGTCTTCGTGGGCCATGCGGCCTCGTTCCCGACATCGGTTTGCTCATCAGGATCGGAGGCGAGGTCATAGGCGTTCAATACCTCGCCGGCGCGGAGTTTCTCGAAATCCGCGTCACCGATCAGCTTCTTCTGACCATCGACCAAGGCCACGCGATGGTGGGCCCTCGTGTGCCAGAATCCCAAGATCGGAGCCGTGCTGGCTCCAGCGATGAGATCGACGCCGCGCCAATCGGGCGAGGGCGTAACACCGGCGATCGCCGCCAACGTTCGCGGCAGGTCGACAAGCGAAGCGTCGACCGGATGGACACCTGGCGCAAGGCTCGGGCCATGGATCAACAGGGGAACGCGTATGGACTCCTCGTACAATCCGTTGCCGTGCTCGAGCTTGCCATGTTCGTAAAAGGCTTCGCCATGATCGCTGGTGAAGACGAAGTAGCCGGGATCCCACATCGGGAGACTCTTCAGCCTTTGCCACCAGGGCCCGAACTCCGTGTCGAGATCGACCAGCCCCTCGACGTAGAAGTCGTAGAATCGCTTCGCGAGGTCCTGGCGCTGGTCTTCGGCGATGTCCTTGTCGCGCTTCATCTGATGGTAGATCGTCTTCAGGAAAGCGTGATACTCCTCGGGTGACTCTTCGGGTCCGACGCGATACGGCGTATGCACACGATAGGTATGCAGGAAGAGGAAGATCGGTCGGCCATCGGTGTTCTCGAGATACTCCATGGCGCGCGCGAGCGTCTCGTTCAGGTCCCAATGGCCAGGATCGTGCTCGAGGAACCAGTCGAAACCCTGGTTCATGTGAAAGCGTCTCGAGATGTACGCTCCGTCGGTGACCGCGGCCGTGCGGTAGCCATTGCGCGAAAGCACCTCGGCCAGGGTATCGAAGGTCTCGGGTAGCACGTACTCGCGTCGGGTTGCGCTGTGCTCGGGAGGATAGAGCCCCGTGAACAGCGAGGCTTGCGAGGGCAAGGTCCATGGACTCGTGCCCCAGGCACGCTCGAAGACGAGGCTTTCATTGGCCAACGCATTCAGCGCAGGCGCATGCTCGGGAGCCCCGCCATAGACCTCGAGGTTGTCGGCGCGGAACGTATCCGCCAGGAACACGACGATGTTGGGACGACCCTCTTCGATCGAACGGGGCTTGGGCCGCGCGGGGCCGATCATGGGCTCCATGAAGGCCGTCAAGGCCGGGGGGCCGTCGACGCGCAACTCGATCGTGGCCTGCCTGCGCCCCTCCGCGGGCAAGGGCAGCTCGACCCAACGATCGTCATCGGGACCGAGCGGTCGTTCGAGCTCCCAGAGAACCTCGCCCTCGAGAGCGACGGAGAAGCGCACGTTCAGCGTGTCCCCTCCACCACGTGCCGCACAGAAGAAGCGCAGCGCGCTTTCCTCGGGGATGTGCGTCGGCAAGCTCCAGCGCTCGCCGGGCCAAACGGATAGGCCACGCCCCGAAACGCGATCATGGGACACCTGGGTGCCACGCGCGTTCGCCTGGCCGCGTGGGACGAACTCGCGGAAGCTGACGTGGCTCGGTTTTTCCCCCCCCTGAAGACGCCAGATGAGCCGGTTCTTTTCCAGCCCAAAGGCTCCCTCACCCAAGGGAAACACGCCTTCCACCTTACCAAAGGCGCCCTGCGCAATGGGTCGGTACGTGAGCGCCTGGCCCCCCGCCTGCATGGCCAACACGCTCCCGGGAGCCTGCGACAAGCGCGGAATACCGGGCCTCTCGGCCGAGTAGCTGCCGTCCTTCTCGATCCACCACGCACTCTGCGGCAAGCGCCATTCCAGCCAAACGCCCGTCCCCTGCGCATCCAGCTCGACCCCGCACTCCAATTCCTCGGACCACTGCCCTACATCCAGCACCTGGATCGGCCCCTCGGCATGGAGGCGCACCCAAAGCGATCCCTCCGGCCCCCCACAGCCCACACCGAGCCCCGCCCCCAAGAGCCCCACGAACCACGCACCCCACCGTCCCATCAGGTTCGAAATTGTACGCCCCCCCCAACCTGCCGCGTCAGACACTTTCGACGGGAAGTCGCGGAGGCTCAAGGAAAGGGGCTAGGGGCACGATAGTGCCGGTGGTCTTTCGCCGGTGGCCCTTCACTCGAGGATCGCAACTCATGATCACGCTTTGTGTTATCGCCCGAAACGAGGAGAAGTTGCTTCCCGGATGCTTGGAATCCGTCAAGGGCGTAGCGGATCAGGTCATCGTCGTGGATACCGGAAGCGGAGATCGGACGGCGGAAATTGCGCACGTGATGGGCGCTACGGTCGTGGAGTACAAGTGGTGCGATGACTTCTCCGCGGCGCGCAACGCCGCCTTGCCCCACGTGCCAAAAGAGGAGGGTAGCTACCTGCTCATCCTGGACGCGGACGAGCGCTTGGCGCCCGGGGCGGGCGAGGCTTTGAAGCGCGAAGCGGAACGCGGGCGCATCGATCTCGGTCTACTGACCTTGCACAACGCTCGAGCATCGACTTCGACGCCGGAAAATATCGTCTCGGGCAGGGAGCGCCATGGCGAACCGATTCTCCTCCCGCGTTTCATTCGCTGGAGCGAAGACCTGTGCTGGGAAGGCACGATTCACGAAAACGTCGAGTCATGGTTGTTGCGCGGCGGACGCAAGCATGGGCGAATCGACGCTTCGATCATTCACTATGGCGGCATTCCCTCCGAGCGCGAGCGCCTGGGTAAGCACGCGCGCAACGTGAAACTGCTTCGCAAGCACTGTGCGGAATACCCCGACGACGGGCTGATGCACGCGCGCCTCGCCGGTGAACTGGAGGACATGGGGCGGACCACAGAAGCTCTCGAAGTCGCCCAGCGCGCGTGGAGCATCCACGTGCAAGACCGATTCCAGGTCCAGATGGACCGTGATCCCGTCATGGCCGCGACGGTGTTCGTCTTTCTCCTGACAAAGCTTGGCCGACGCGATCAAGCAGCCGCCGTGCTCGAACAGGCCGAAGAGCTGGCCACGAACCATCCGAACTTCGATCTCTTGCGCGCCCTCCTGTGCGAGTTGCGCTTTCTCGAGCAGCCGAACGCGAATGACCCCCTGGTCGAAGCCGAGCACTGTCTCGAGAGTTGCATCGAGCGCGAGGGCGAGCTGTTTATCAGCCCCTTGCTTCCCGGAGCGACGAGCTGGGCCGCCGGAACGCGTCTCGGGACCGTGCGCCTATTGCTCGGCAAGGCACGCGAGGCTGCCGAGGCATTCCAGATTGCCCTCTGCATGTCACCGGAGCACCGTGAAGCCCTGCTGGGTGTCGCCGAGGCCCGCCTGCGGGGGGGCGACGCCACGACCGCGATCAAGGAGTTGGAGCCGCTCTTGCAGGAGCCGGATCCCGATGCGTGGTTCCTCATCGCTCAGGCCGCGGATGAGATCGGAGCCAAAAAAGATGCGCGCCTCTTCGCGGAGACGGCCGTTCAGGCGCTGAAGGTCCAGGGCTTCGTCGGAAGTCATCGCAAGCTACAGCTATCGAAGCTGGAAGCGTTGCTTGCGGGGTAGCCCCTACGAAGTCGCGCTCGCGCTCGTACTGGTCGCCACCATCTCCTGCAGCTGAAACCCGTGCCGTACGGGGTGCATCACGGCGTGCTCCAGCATGGAGTCGACCGTGAAACTCTCCCCCCAGCGCGACGTGTACTCATCCCCTTCGAGCTTCGAGCCAGGTACCTCCGCCAGAGGGCCGCGCCAGCATTCGAGGACGTGCTTGAGGTAGCCCTCGGCTTCCGCCTCGATCCGATCGACCCCCGGCGTGCTCTTGATCCCCGGATCGGATAGCTCCAGCACTTCGCACATCCACACCATATAGCCGCGCGCGGCTCCCAGGACATGGACCAGGAGCTTGTCGAGCGAGGCGTACGAGGGGTCGTTCGTTTCGGGTAGCACGACATCGGCGAGCTTGGCCTCGCGCCAGATGGGCAAGAATTCGCGCAGGCGCGTGTCCTGCATGAGAACGAGCGCGCGGGCAGCGCGGCTCTCGTAGTGCATCAAGTCGGTCATGACATTCTCTTCTGTTTCGTTTCGTCCCCAGATATCAGTCTTCTGTGTCCCCTGTGTACCCGAGCGCCTTCAGTTCCGCGCGTTCTTCCTCGGTCAAATCGACCTCTTCGGCTTGCACGGTGGGCTGCATCAGGAACTCGATGGCGCTGGCTTGAGCGCGCAGTAACTCCGTAGCCCAGGCCGGGGGTGACTTGAAGAGATTCTCGTTTTCTTCGGGGTCGGATGCCAGATCGAAAACGGCCATCGGACGCCCGGCCTGGATGGCATCTGCATCCATCGGGGCAACGACTTTGTGATCGAGATCGTGGGCGGTGACCGCCCGCTCGTTGGCATCGCTGTTGAAAGTGAAGACGACCCGACCCTTTTGCAGCTGAAACATCGACGAACCGACCCAGGAGCTGTGCGGGGCGGCTCCCGCCAGGACCGTGAAGGTCGGGGCCAGGTCCACCAGAGTTACCGGATCGGGAATCGCGCCCGGCGTGAGACTGGGGCCACGGGCGAACATGGGGATGCGAATACGCTCCTCCCAATGCCGACCGCCGTGACCGACAACGTCGTGCTCCTGGAGAGACTCGCCGTGATCGCTGGTCAAGATCATGTAGCCGCGTTCGAAGAACCCCTCGGCTTCACACTGCTCCAGCCAGGGCCCGAGGACCACGTCCAACCCGCTCACGCCCCCGTAGTAGAGCCCACGCAATCGATCCCCTAGTTCGATCGCGCTCTTCATGTCCTGTTCGGGACCCGCCTTCCACGCCTCCCAATCCGCCAGGAAGCGGCGCATCGGCTCGCGATCCTCTTCGGGACCCAGACGATAGGGAGTGTGGGCTCGATACGTGTGCAGAAAGAAGAACGTCGGCCGACCATCGTCGGCCCCCAGGAAAGCATCCGCGGCTTCCAGGGTGCGCTTGAACTTCCGTCGGCGGTTCTCGAAGAAGAAGTCGAAGCCTTGGTCCATGCCGTAGCGCCGGGCGATGAACAGCGCCTCGGTCGTCGCTCCCGTTCGATAGCCCTGAGCCCGCAGGTGCTCGGCCAGGGTCACGACCGATCCCGGCAATGAGTTCGTCGCCGTGACCGTACCGTGCTGCTCCGGCTGGAGCCCGCTCAACATCGAGGATTGCGACGGTAGGGTCCACGATGCGTTGGACCAGGCCCGTTCGAAACGCACGCAGTCCTCGCCGAACGCATTCAGCCTGGGTGCGACCTCGGGATCTCCCCCATAGAACCCCAGGGCATCGGCGCGCAACGTGTCCAGAAGGACCAGCATCAGATCCGGACGCGTGTCCTTCGTCTCGGCAACTTGGGTCGCCGGGCCGATGGAAGGCGACAGGAAGGCCGCGAGGCAGGGCAGTGGGGCCTCGACCGAGAAGCGCAGGCTTGCATTGCGTTTGCCCTCTTTCGGCAGAGCGATCTCGTGCCAGGCTCCCCCACCCAGACGGCGCGCGGTATCGGTGTGTTCGAACAGAACACGATCGTCGTAGGCGACTTCAAAGCGGACGTCGCACTCCTCCAGATCGTCGAAACCCAGGGCCAACGGCTCGGCTACGGCAAAGAAACGCAGGTAGGAACCGGGGAAGACGTCGACTTCGATCTCGAAATGCGCCCCCGAGGGCACCGGAAAGCCCTCGCCGGTGTGACCGCCAACGAAGGGCCGCCAGGCACTCTTGCCATTGGCCGCCGGACTGAGCTTCGCGAAGAAGTAGCGAACAAGAAGACGCAGCCCCTTGGGCAACGTCTCGCCCTCCGCGAGTTGCACCGCAATCGAGGACTGCTCGACGATGTAGCCGCGCTGGCCCTCTTCGAAGCCGTCCTGGTCGAGCTCGCTGAGGACAGCGGAGTTGGCATGATCCAGGGCTGAGGCCAGTTTACAGGCCTTTGCTTCGAGCCGGCGCAGATCGAAGCCGAAGTCAGCCGTGGCTCGCCAGACGCGCACGGGCTCTTCGGTCCAGGCGGATTCCGGCAGCGCGAGCTCGATTCGAAACGCGCCCGGTTCGTCGTCCTGCCGAACGGTGGCCCCCGCCGCATCGACCCAGGTGCGCAAGCATGCCAGCGCCGTTTCAGCGGGGAGGGTTCCGCGCAGCGGTTGGCGCTCAAAAAAGAGCGCTTCTCCCCCACTGCACGCACTGCTGCACACGCTGACGCTCAGAGCGAGAAGAAGTGCGGTGAGCGCGCGGCCCATGCTCAACTCCTGAGCAAACCCTTCAGTTGGGAATGCTTCACGGGCCCGCCGCCGACGAGACAGACCCGGTCGGGATCCAGGTGCTTCCTTGCGGCACGCCTCACGTCCTCGCGCGTGACGGAAACCAGCGCGTTCACGAGATCGCTCAAGTGCGTCGTCGGTAATCCGCAACGCTCGGCAAGGATCAGGGTCTGCACTCGGCGCGAGGCCCGTTCGAAACCGAGCGGAAAGGACCCCGTCAGGTAACTCTTCGCGAGGTTCAGCTCGTCCTCGCGAATGAGCTTCTTCTGGATCGTGCGAATCTCGTGCAGAAAACCGTCGACCGCGGTTTCGACGTGCTCGGGCGACGTTCCTATGTACGCGGTGAACATGCCTGGGAGAACGCCGGCTGAACCGGAGATGTCGGCATACACCGTGTAGGCGAGTCCCAGCTCGTCCCGCAGTCGGCGTGTGATGCGACTGGTGAAGCCCGGTCCTGTACCGAGGACGTGATCCATCACGATGAGTGCTGGGTAGTCCGGGTCTTCGCGGCGAACCCCGAGATGGCCGAGGAACAAATGCACCTGATTGCGATCCGCCGTGAACGCAGCCGTGCGCGGCGCCAGGGGCGGGAATTCCATGTTCGGCGGCCCCAGCGGTTCACCGGGCGGAAGATCGTGCAGCGCCTTCTCGAGATGGCGACGTACCCTTTTCGGATCGACGGCGCCGCTGAACGAGATCACGATCCGGCGCCCCTTCCAGTTCTTCTTGTGGAAACTGACGATGTCCCGGCGCTGGATCTTGGAAACGCTGTCGACGTCACCGATCTCGGCCGTACCCAGCCAATGATCCCCATAGACCAGCTTGCGAAAGAGCAGGGCCGCGCGCACGCGCGGCTCGTCACGATCGACCGTCAATCGATCCAGCAAGCGCTGCTTCTGGCGATCGAAATTGGCTTTCGGATAAACGGGCGCGAGGAGGCAGTCAGCAAGCAGATCCAGGAGCAGTTTCCAGTGCGCGGACGGCATCGCTCCCGCAACTCCGGTCCCGCCGCCGCTGAGGTGGCCGCCTGCGTTTTCGAGCTCGGTCGCCATCTCGACCTCGGTGCGATTCCGCGTGCCCTGATCCACGAGACTGCCGGTCAAGTAGGCAATGCCGGCCTTGTCGGCGGGGTCCAGTGAATGCCCACCGCGCAAATGAGCCTGCACGGCACACACCGGTGCGCCCGCGCGCGGCGAGACCAGAAGAACTGCGCCACACGAAAGCTCGAAACGCTCGACGGGCAGAGCCGGAATGGCGAGCTGGCGGGCACTCTTGTTCGGTTTCATCAATCCTCCGGATGGCACCAGCCGGAGACGCGACGTTCCGGGCGTAGAAACTCCGCTGCGGTCTTGCGCAACTTCTCCGCGGTGATGCGAACATGGCGCTTGCCACCGTCGAAAGCCATGCGCCAATCGTCATCAACGGCCCATTCACCGATTTCCTCGGCGACATCGGAGACGGTTTCACCGTCGAAAGCATCCGAGGCCTGCATCAGGGCCTTGGCGCGTTTCAGCTCTTCGGGAGCGACCTTCTCGGTCCTCAGGCGGGCGAGCTCTTCATCGATCGCAGCTTCGAGAGCCTGGGCTTCGACTCCCTGTGCCGCCTCGGCATAGAGCCAGAAGGCGCCAGCCTCGACGCGCGCATCATTGGAAGCCGAGATGCTTGTTGCGAGCCCCTCCTTCAAGACCAGGCGGCGATAGAGCCGCGACATGCGACCGCTCGTGAGAATGGTCAGGATCAGGTCGCTGGCGTAGTCCTCGTCGGTCCCGCAGCGTGTCGAGGGCCAGGCCATGATCAAACGCTGCCCGGCATCATCCCAACGCACGGAGACACGCACTTCGCCCGCGGGTTCGATCACGCGCGGGCGAAAGCTATCGGCATCTTCGAGAGGCATTCCCGCTTCGATCGAACCGAAGCGGTCGCGTGCTGCCTTCAACGCCTGGCGTGGATTGACATCGCCGCTGATGACCAGGGTCGCGTTCGCCGGGTGGTAGAAGCGCCGATAGAAATCCCGCATCGACTCCGGCGTCATCCCGGCCAACGTGTCCAAGAAACCGATGATCGGCCGCCCATAGGGGTGGTGGGGAAACAAAGCCGTCTCGATCGGACGGGCGAGATGGCGCCACGGTTCGTCCTCGCCCATGGCGAGTTCTTCCATGACGACCGCCCGTTCGGCGTCGAACTCGTCGTTGTCCAGGAGCAGGGCCTGCATCCGGTCCGCTTCCATGTCCAGGGCTTGTTCCCAGCGATCGGAGGCAAACTCGAACCAGTAGGCGGTGTGGTCGTAGCCCGTGAAGGCGTTGTTCTGCCCCCCGAGCTCGGTCGTCAAGCGATCCACCTCGCCCTTACCGTAGGCGCGACTGCCCTTGAACATCATGTGCTCTAGGAAATGGGACACGCCCGCCTCGCGCTCGGTCTCGTTACGCGCCCCGACACGATAGTAGAGCACGCTGGAAGCCACCGGATCGGCATGGCGCTCCGCGATGAGAATGCGCATCCCGTTTTTCAGGCGATGCTCGCTGACCTCGGCACCCGCCATCTGTACGGATCCCCCGGCGTCTTTACGAAAGAGCCGGCGAGGTTCGGGGAGGGGCGGGGACATGGGGCGAGATGATACCGCCTATCGAGCCCGGTTGGTTCCGCCAAACTGCGGCGCGAAACGAGCCTCCTTGAATCCCTATGACCCTCTTCGCCCGATGTTCGGGCGACGACGCCCAGCACCGGCTGCGCCACGCGCGGGACGAAGCGGACGGCGCGGCTTTCTCGGCGGGAGGTTTTCGGCCTCACCGGCATCGATTAGCTCGCGCACCTCTTCGCGTGTCAGGGGCCGCCAGTGGCCTACCTTCAAGCCGCGCTCCCGCAACGGACCGATCTCGACCCGACGCAGACGCGTGACAGGCAGATCCAGTCGGGCGAACGTACGCCGAATTTCACGGTTGCGTCCTTCCGACAACGTGACGAGCAAAGTCGTTTGACGCTCCGAACGTTTGACCAGATGAACGCGCTCGAAGCTCGAACGGAAATCCGAACAACGCACACCGTCGCGGAGTTTCTGCAAACGGACACCATCGACGCGGCCGCGTACCGTCACGCGGTATGTCTTGCGAATGCCGTAGCGCGGATGGGCGATACGATTCGCGAAGTCACCGTCGTTCGTGAGGATCACAAGACCGGTGGTGTCCTCGTCGAGGCGACCGACCGTGTAGATGCGCCCCTTCTTGCGATCGGAAATCATGTCCACGGCACGCGGGCGATTTTCCCGGGGGTCGCTGGTGCAAACCACGCCGGGCGGTTTGTGCAGAACGTAGTAGCGACGTTGCTCGCCTTCGGGGCGCAAGACAATGCCGTCGACCTCGACACGCTGCTGTGTAGGATCGATACGCAGGCCCAGTTCGGTGACGATGTCACCGTCGACCATGACCTCGCCTTTTTCGATCAGGAAATCGGCATGTCGCCGCGAGGCAATGCCGTTGAGGGCCAGATAGCGGTTCAGGCGAACGGTTTCCCTATCCGACGCGGGGGACTCGGACCTCACGGCCGGAGTGCGCTTTTTCATCTCGGAATCTCTGAGAGCTTCTGTGAGCTCCGAGGGCACAGGATCCCGGGAGTCGGGATCAAGGGGTGTGCATCTCGATCAGGCTCAGCCCGGCGGTGCCGGGACGCAGGAGATGATAGCCGCAAACCGCCGGAACGAGCCAGACGTCCCCCGTCGATAGGGTCCATTCTTCGTCGCGCCCCTCGAGTCCGAGGTGGCCGGACCCCGCGGAAACCGCGTAAATCCGGAAGCGACCCTCGGTCGAGCGGCGACATTCCCCCTCGACGGAGAGCTCCGCCATGCAAAAAAAATCGGAGCTGGCCAGGGTCGTGCCCCGGAAGCCCTCGCCGACGACGTCGGCCCGATCGCGATCCGCGACGACGGGCCCACGCTCGTCCGCGCCGAAGCGCACACACTCGAGAGCCTGCGGCACGTGGGTCTCGCGCCCCTCGCGACCCCAGTCCCAGAGGCGAAAGGTGGTGTCGGAGTTTTGCTGTACCTCGAGGATGGTGACTCCTGCGCCGATGGCATGCACGGTGCCCCCGGGCACGAACATGCACTGTCCGGACTGCACGTCCCAGCGCGACATGGCCTCGACCACGCCCGGGCCGTCGGCGACGCGGGCGAAGTCCTGACGCGAGACCGCTTTGCGCAGGCCACAGTAGAGGACTCCCTCGGGCTTGCTGTCCAGCACATACCAGGCCTCGGTCTTGGCCTCGGCATCGCCACCCAGCCGCACGGCCGCGGGCTCGTCGGGATGGACCTGCACCGAGAGGTTGTCGTTGGCATCGATGTACTTGACCAGCAGCGGAAAGCGCCCGTCCTTGCCCACGGGTGACGAGCCGAGGATCTGATCGGCGTACTCCCCCATCAAGTCGTGCAAGGTGCGCCCCCTGAAGGGGCCGCACTTGACCACCGAATTTTCCTTAGGGCGATCGACGATCTCCCAGGTTTCACCGATGGGCTTCGTGCCGGGAAGATCGATCCCGGGGCGTTGCTCGAGTGCTCGACCGCCCCAGACCTTCGCCACGAAGTGCCGTTCGAAAAGAAGAGGTTCGATCGGGATCAACATGTCGCGTTTTATCGACATCCAATCTACTCCAACCTGTCCAAAAGCGAATGCTTTTCGCTCTCGAGGCCTCGAGAGTGAATGAAGCGTTTTGACCGCCGTTGGGACTAAAGACGAGGGTTCATCTGGCTCGATATCGGCGCTCAACTGCGGTGTGGACCCCTCCTCGCCGGAAACGCTTTCCCTCCCCTTTGAGCATGAAAACCCACGTCCGTCGAGCCTCCCAGGGCTTCACCTTTGTCGAGCTCGTAATTGTCATCGCCACCTTTGCGGTTCTCTCCGCCGTGGTCAGCCCCCCCCTCATGGGCTTCGTCCAGAAGAGCAGATTCGATGACATCGCTCAGGAAATAGGTACGCTCGAGAACGCCCTGATCAGCTACTACAGCGATACCGGCAGCCTGAAGCCGCTCGAAGATATCGCAGGAATCACCAAATCGGGAAAGGACGCGGCTTACCGCCACCTGATCTCCGGCGACGACTCCGAGGGCTGGAACGGCCCCTATCTGGAGGAACTCCCGATGCGCATCAAGAACGGTGGCACGTACGACATCGACATCATCAGCGACTCGCAGGCCAAGGTCATTCTGGGCACACGTGAAGAGCTAGGTGGAACGTATCCCTCGATGCTGGAGACAGTCAACAGGCTCCTGGATGGAGACAACGATCTGGACCATGGATGGGTCTGGGGAGACGCAAACGGCATCAACTACGGCGTGAATTACTCTCAGCCCTAGTTCGTTTGCCGACGGGGCTCGAAGCCGGCGTCTTTCGGGACGCCGGCTTTTTCGTAGCCACGTCTCTGGCGGGCTTCCTTTTGGCGGGCTTCTCTTGCTGAGCTCCGAGCAAGCGCCGCGCCTCCGCTCGCGCTGTTTCCTGATCGGCGCCCCCCGCGATCATGTCGGCCACCTCGCGGATGCGCTCGTCCCCTTTGAGGGCAACGACGCTGGTCCGTGTACGACCTCCTTGCACCTCCTTGAAGGCATGCAGATGGAGATCGGCTCGGGCGGCAATGGCCGGTAGGTGCGTCACGCAGAGAACCTGATGCTTCTGGCCCAGCTTCTGCAGATGGCGCGCGACCTCGGGACCGAGGCGACCGCCGACACCGGCGTCGATCTCATCGAAGACCAGGGTGCGCCCGGAATCCTCCGCAGAGAGCACCGTGCGCAGGGCCAGCATGATGCGCGCCGCTTCCCCTCCCGAGGCCACCTGCGCCAGGGGTCCCGGATCCTCGCCGGGGTTGGCCGCCAGATGGAACTCGACGGCGTCGATGCCCGTGGCCGCGTAGCGTTCCTCGGGGTTGCTCGCATCGCGCTGATGCTCGGCAAACACGACGCTGAAGCGGGCGCTCTCGAGTCCGAGCTGGGCCAGGGACTCGTGAACCGCATGGGCCAACTTCTTCACCGGAGCACGGCGCTTCTTCGACAATGCTCTCCCGGCCTCCTCCAAGCGTTGGCTGGCCTGGACCAGCTGGGTCTCGATCTCCGCCAGCGCCTCGTCGGTGTGCTCGAGTTCGAAGAGCTCGGCCTGAATCGTCTCGAGTCGTTCGCCGAGGGCGTCCGGGTCCAGACGATACTTACGTAGCAGACGATCGTATTCGGCCAGGCGATTCTCGGTTAGCTCGAGCTGCTGGGGATCGGCTTCGACCCCCTCGACCAGGTTGCGGATCGTGCCCGCGGCCTCTTCGATGTGAATGGCGGCCTGCGCCAGATCCTCGAGCGCCGGTGCCAGCTTGGGCAATCGTTCGCACCATCGTTCGAGGGTACGTTGCATCCCACGGAGACGATCCAAGAGGGCGTCGTCCGCGTTCTCGAGTCCGTGAACCACCCCACCTAGTTCGTTCTGCAGTTCGGTGGCGTTGCGCAAGAGCTCACGCTCCTCCATCAGCTGGGCGTGTTCGCCCGCTCGAGGTTGCAGGGCGGAGAGTTCTTCCTTCTGGAAGCGCAAGAGGTCGGCGCGTTCGACGCGCGCGGAGTGCTCGCCCTCCAGCGAAGCCTTGCGCGCCTGGAGCACCAACCAGGCCTCGCGCTCGAGCGTGTACGCCTCGAACAGCTCGCCGCAGCCTCCGTAAGCATCGAGCAGCCGCAGCTGCGTGTGCGTATTCAGCAGCTCCTGGTGATCGTTCTGGCCGTGGATCTCGATCAGGGCCTGGGCCAGGCGTGCCAGGGCGCGCTTCGGCACCGGGCGCTGGTTGACGTGGGCCTTCGTACGGCCCGCCCCGGTCAAGGTCCGACCCAGGATCAACTCGCAAACGTCGCCTTCCTGCCCTAACTCGTCGGCCAGTGCCGGCAACTCCTCGTGCAAGACCTCGCTGACACGAGCGATGGCGGTTCCCCCCTGGATATGAAAGGAAGCCTCGACACGGGCCTCGACAGCACCCTTGCGGATCCACTGCGACGCCCCACCGCGCGGAGTCTCGCCCCGCACCAGTTCGAGCGAAGCCACGAGCAAGCTCTTGCCCGCCCCGGTCTCGCCGGTGATCACATTCAGCCCAGCACCGAGGGCCAGGTCGCCGGCCTCGATCAGGGCCAGATCGCGGATGGTCAGTTCGACGAGCACGAAGGAAGGATGCGACTCCGTAGGGCGGGTTGCAAACCTTCTCAATCCATCTCGGGCGAATCTCGCCGCTCATCGCCACCCGCTCCCGCGAAGCGCGCGCGAGGCGGACCGGAGGGCGTGACCCCGCTCGCAATCGACAACAAGATCAACGGCACACAGGCATAGGCAACCGTGAAGAAACGGTCCCAGAGCTGCGGGAAGAGCAACCAGCGCACCGAGTAGGTCACGAAGAACGCCGCGAAGAGCGCCGTGTAGCGCGCAAGAGCCGGGTTCCCACTGCGCCGAATCAGGGCCACCGCCGCCAGGACCGCGCCGGCGAAGGCCAGGGGCACCGTCGACCCCGTCACGCGTCGCGGAGTCGCGTAGTAGCCGTGCCCGGGGATTTCCTCCCACCTCATTCGCAGGACCTGGAAGTAGAGATCCCACCTGGGTGAGGTGTCGATCTGCGCGGGGAATTCTTCCTTCTGGGCGAACGAGATCCAGAAGAGCGGCCACCAGCCGTACGCACCCGCGTACTTCGAGACCGCGAAGTACGCAGCGAGGGATGCCCCGCACCAGATCGCGAAGAAGCGCCGCGAGGGACGCTGCTCACGATCGAAGAACCAGATCCCCGCAGCCAGAACCAGGGCCAGGATGACGGTGTCGGGACGCACGCCGATGGTCGCTGTAAGCAACGCCGCTCCTACGAGGTCTCTTCGCAGCTCGACGAGAAAATAGATGCCCAGGCACGTCAACAGCGAGGCCTGGAGGTCGGGAGACGAAAACCCCATCGAGGCCACGAACCAGGGTGCGTGGGCCAGCAATGTCCCCACTGGCATCCCCCAATACGGGCCGAGAGAGCGCGAGGCCCAAAGGCACATCAAGAGCGCCAACCCGATCCAGGACGCGCGCGAAATCCAGTACGTTGCGTTCGTCCACGGCACGCCAAACAGCTTGTTCAGCAGATACACGGGGAAGGTGAAGAAGATCCGCGCGCGATAGAAACCGAGGTGCTGGTAGAGAGCCGCCGGGTCTTCGAAGCGCTTGCGCTTGACACCACCGTTCGTCAGGTCCGCGAAGACCTTGGGCGGAAGTTCGGCGCGCAAGGCCTCGTAGGTACGGCGATGAACCTCCTCGGGTTCGCTCCCTTCATACGCGATCGCCAAGGCCACATAAGCGGTCAGGTCCCAGTTGTGCAGCGGAGGGAGCTCTGACGCTCGATGGAGTGACCTGACGAGGAAGAGCGAACAAAGGAGCGCGATCCCCCCCAGTGCCAATCGTTTCTGCCCCGGCATCGGGCGGAGTATACGGAAGCCGAAGGGGTGGTGTTTGTCCGCTCGAGTGGACCTGCATTCTTTTAGGGAAGAGCTCAGGGGACAACACCACGGGCCTCGCGTGCCCTACGGGGGCATGCCGGGGCCCATCTCAGTTCTAGCCTGTTGGGCCCCCTCAAACGGCATATCCCCCTATAGTCGGTCAGCCACCCCGGCTCGCCGCCCACCCCACCGGCGGTGAGCGTCACCCCCCCCAAGAGAGACTTCCATGCAGTGCAAAGGGACTTTCTTTTCACTCCTGGCGGCCGTTCTGGCCGTACTCGTGGTCCCGGCAAGTTCGCAAACGTCATCGCGGCTCGATTGGAGGTCTCCTGGGATCTCCTCGAACAAGGCCCGGCCGTCGCGGGCACAGATGGGCGCGGAAATCGACCGGATCGCCTCGGAACGCGATCGCAACCACTTCGTGGTCCAGATGGACCGCCCGGTCAACAGGCATACCCGCAATCGCTTGCGAGCCGCCGGCATCGAGCTCCTCAGCCCGCTGGGCGACAACGCCTATTTCGCAGCGGCCGGACCGCGGCTGAACCGTGGCCGCGCTGTGCAGATTCGTGAGCTGGTCGATGTTCGACAGCAACAAGCGATCTGGAAGATGCACCCGATTATCGCCCGTGGCGAGATTCCGCATTGGGCCTTCGTCGGTGCAACCCCGGGCAACGAGCCCATGATCGCGGCATACGTCCTCTTCCATACCGACGTCGCCCTCGGCACCGAAGGCGTCGCTGCCGTCACGACCCTGGGCGGCCGTGTGGTAGACAAGCTCGAGAGCATTAACGGCCTCGTCGTCGAAATTCCCCACGCGGGACTCGTCGGCTTGTCGGAATTCGACGATGTCATGTGGGTCGAGCCCCCGCTGCCGCGCATGACCGGAACCAACGATAGCGCGCGCACGGCGATCCAGGCGGATCTTGCCAACGCGGCTCCCTACAACCTCGATGGCAGCGGTATCTCCGTCCTGGTCTACGACGGCGGTTCGGCTCGCGGCAGTCACGTCGACTTCGGCGGACGCCTGACCGTGCGCGATGCCTCGGGACTCTCCAACCACTCCACGCACGTTGCTGGAACCGTCGGCGGCAGTGGATCCGCCAGTGGCGGCCTGCGCGCCGGCATGGCACCCGCCGTCACCATCGAGTCCTACGGCTTCGAGTATGACGGCACCGGTATCTTCCTCTACACGAACCCGGGCGACTTCGAGTCGGACTACAACCAGGCGATCAACACTCTGGGTGTCGACCTGGCCAACAACTCCATTGGTACGAACACCGAATCGAACGGCTTTCCCTGCAACATCCAGGGCGACTACGGCGTGATGTCGAGCCTGATCGACGCTGTCGTACGTGGCTCGCTGGGTTCGCCCTTCCGGATCGTCTGGGCCAACGGCAACGAACGTCAGGGCAGCACCTGTGATATCGAGGGCTTCGGTGACTACTACAGCACCGCCCCCCCGGCCACGGCGAAGAACCACATCGCCGTCGGTGCCCTCAACTCGAACAACGACACGATGACGAGCTTCAGCGCCTGGGGTCCCACGGATGATGGCCGCCTGAAACCCGACATCAGCGGCCCCGGCTGCCAGAGCAGCGGCGACGGTGGCTTGACGTCGACCGGTTCGGCCAACGACACCGCCTACAGCACCCTGTGCGGCACGTCGATGGCTGCCCCCTCGGTCACCGGCTCGTTGGCGCTGCTTCTCGAGGACTATCGCGTCCAGTATCCGGCGACCAACGATCCGCGCAACTCGACCCTGAAGTCGCTCCTGGCCCAGACCGCGATCGACTACGGCAACGTCGGCCCGGACTATCAGTTCGGCTACGGCGCGGTCCAGATCCGTGACGCGATCGATCACATGCGCACCGGCCGCTTCGCCGAGGAAACGATCGCCCACACCGCGGGCGCGTACGTTTATACCGTGAACGTGAGCGGCGCCGAGAATCTCGCGGTCACGATGGCATGGGACGATGTCCCCGGCACTCCGAACGTCTTCGGTTCGCTGATCAACGACCTCGACTTGATCGTGCGCGATCCCGGTGGAACACAGCACTTCCCCTGG
>CBFIHP010000030.1:0-47894 GCA_965662355.1 Planctomycetota bacterium
GTGGAATTGTTGGATGTGTTGGGTGTGGATTCGGGGCGGGTTGCGGTGGAGAGGAATCGGGAGTTGGTCAGGAAGGGGGCCCTTGGGGGGGTGGTGTTGGAGGATGGGGATGAGTTGGAAGTGGTGACGTTGGTCGGGGGCGGCTAAATCGGGGGCGGGTGAATCGGGGGGTGAGTTTGGGTGGGAGCGTGAGTATCGAGTTTTGCGTTGGGAGTGCTTGTTCGATCCCCACTCCCGCCTTGGGTCCCACACCACGGCCCCGTATCCTCTCCCGAGTGCCTGAAACACTCACCCCCTCGACCCCATGACCGACCCCCTCGCCGACGCACCCCTCGAGATCGCCAGCCACTCCTTCAAATCGCGCCTATTCGTAGGGACCGGCAAGTACGCCGACCTCGAAACCATGGAGCGCGCCCATACCGAGTCCGACACCGAGTGTGTCACCGTCGCCCTTCGTCGCGTCAACTTGGATGCTTCGAAAGGGCCGAGCCTTCTCGATCACATCGATCGATCGAAGATCTCCCTGCTTCCGAATACCGCCGGTTGTTTCGATGTCGAGTCCGCACTGCGGACCGCGCGACTGTCTCGTGAGCTTCTCGATACCCCGCTCATCAAGCTCGAGGTGCTCGGTGACGAGAAGACCCTTCTGCCGGATCCGGTCGGTACGCTCGAGGCGACCAAGGCGCTCGTGGAGGAGGGGTTCGAGGTTTGGGTGTATACCTCTGACGATCCGCGGCTGGGCGTGCGCTTGGCCGAGCTGGGGGCGGCGGCGGTCATGCCGGCCGGTTCGCCGATCGGTTCGGGGCAGGGGGTTTTGAATCCCAATGCGATTCGCATCTTGCTCGAGCTCGTGGATGTGCCGGTGATCGTCGATGCAGGCGTCGGGACGGCGAGTGATGTGGCGGCGGCGATGGAGCTCGGTGTGGATGGGGTTCTCTTGAACACGGCCATCGCTTGCGCGCGCGAGCCGTTGCGCATGGCGGCCGCCATGCGGGATGCGTGCCGTGCGGGGCGTCAAGCTTATCTGGCGGGTCGCATTCCAAAGCGCCTGTACGCGAACGCGTCTTCTCCCACCGATGGACTCATCGGGACCGGGGTCATCGCACCGGCCGCCCGAAAAGGCACGCCCGTCTCGGGTGAAGGGGCGCACGCCTGAACGCGCCCCTGGAGGAAGAGGCGGGTTTGTGGCAAGCCGGTCTCGTGCTCGCTTCGAGCGCCATTGCCTTGGTTCCGCTGGCGCTGAGCTTTGCTCGCCGGATCGCGCCGCGCCAAGGCGTGTTCTTCGCGCGCTGGGGATTCTCCCACGTGGCGTTTCTACTTCTATCCGGCGTCGTTCTTCTTGGACTCGGTCCTCTGGTCATACCGGGCGACGTTTCGAGCACGACGATATCGCTCGCCCGCACGGTGTTGTTGATGGGGGGACTCGCGGCCATCGTGCTCGGCTTGGCGAGAAAATTGCATCCCGAGGGAATCGGAGCCCTGGGATTTGCCAGGGGCGGGAACGTGCGTGCCATCGTTGCGGGGGTCGTGGCTTTCGCGCTCGTCTGGCCGGCGCTCTTTGGAGTCATGATGTTGTGGCCTGACCTCGCCCGTGTCCTCGAGCTGGAGACGGGCGTGCAGCCCGTGCTCGAGGGCATTCTGGCACTCGAGGGTGCAGCACTCGTGGGCGCACTGGTTTTCGCCATTCTCATCGGACCGCTCTTCGAGGAACTGATCTTCCGTGGTTTTCTCCAACCACTCCTGGTGCAGAACTTTCGCGAGACGGGCGGCATCGTCATCTGTGCCCTGTTCTTCGCTCTGCTGCACGGTACCCAGGTGCTCTTACCGCTGTTTCTGTTCAGTCTCTTGCTGGGCTGGCTACAAGTGCACACTCACAGATTACTGGCGCCCTATTGCGTCCATGTGCTCAACAACGGGCTGACCTTGGCCCTGGCCTTCAGTAACGGAACCTGACGTCATGACGCACTTCCTTCAACGCGGACTGTTCGAAGTACTGGAAGCAAGCGCAGCCACAGGCGCTACAAGAGCCTACAAGGCCACGAATGCCGTCGTCACCGGGGACGTTACCTTGGGCGAAGACGTGGGCATCTGGTTCTCGTGTGTACTGCGTGGTGACGATGCCCCCCTGACCGTTGGGCGTCGCACCAACATTCAGGACCTCACGATGATCCACGCGGACACCGGTGTGCCGAACACGATCGGGGAAGAAGTTACCGTGGGCCATCGCTGCGTCTTGCACGGGGCGACGGTGGGAGATCGGGCCCTGATCGGGATGGGAGCCGTGCTGCTCGGCGGTTCGGTCGTGGGCAGCGAGTCCATTGTCGCAGCCGGCGCTGTTGTGCGTGAAGGCTTCGTGGTTCCGGCCGGTACGCTCGTCGCCGGTGTACCGGCGAAGGTCATTCGGGAGCTTCATCCCACCGAGCGAGAAATGATTTCCGAGAGTGCCGAGGGATACGTGCGAAAGATACGTCTCTATCTCCCAAACGACCTCGCCTGAAGTCGATCATCGAAGTGATTCCGACCCCGTCCCTGATTACGGGGTAGGTTTACCTTGTCGACCCGCTGCAGCGACCTGCGGCGGATTCGGCTTGGACTCGCAACTCGCACCTGCAACTTTGATTCGGGCGCCCACCGGCGCCAAAGCCACTACGATGACGAAGTACCTTGCTATTCAGAAGATGCGCTCGAACCGCATCCAGCGACCCCTGGGCATTGCCTTGGTTGGTCTCTCTACCCTTCTCTTCACCGCCTGTGGGGGCGGTAGTGGGGGAGGCAACCCGAATGTCCCGGAAGGGCCGAACCCTCCGGGCAACTTGCCCTTGGTCGTCGACTTCGGTCTGCGCACCGATCTTCACCTGGGAAGCTCTTTCCTGGGTGACATGGTTCACGCCGACGTCAATGGCGACGGTATCGAGGACCTGATCGAATCGAACTTCGGAACGCGCTTCCTGACGATCGCCCTCGGCAACGCTGACGGTACGTTCTCGACGCACCTGGAGCTCAAGACCGTTGGCCACGGCTTCTCGGTCACGACCGGCGATTTCAACGGCGACGCGCTCGTCGACATCGCGGTCGCCTGCGGCGATCACCAGTCGGGCGCGCAACAGGCCGTCGAGGTCTTCGTGCAAGGCCCCGGTGTTGTTGAGTTCTCGGGCTCGGCGACCTTCGCCATGAGCGCCGACCCCAAGGAGATCGTCAGCGGCCCCATGTCCGGTATTCCCGGCTCCGGCGGCCCGGACGAACTCTACGTGGCTGTGCGCCCCGAGCGGCGCGTGCTACGCCTGTCCCTGGACGTCGGGGGTAACCTCGTCCAGACAGGTGAATTTAACTCGGCCAACCTCGGCTCCGCCGGTGGCCCGTTCTCGTTGGCCCTGATCGACCTCGGCGCGGACAACATGCTCGACCTCGTCGTTGGCGAAGAAGATGTCGCCGACGGATCTCCCGATCGCCTCGTTCAATTCGCCCGTACCGCCGCTGGCTTTCAGGCTGCGGAACTCGTCTACATGCCGCTCTACCGCCCGGTCGTCCGGCACGTCGGCGACGTCGATAACAACGGCTTCGACGACCTTGCGGTCGCCCAGCTCGAGGGCACGGAAGTCTTCCTGTTCGGCGCCAATGCCTCCGGCCTGGCAAGCGGAACGCTCTACCCGCTCGACTTCGGTGGCGAGACCACTTCGCTGCTCTTCACCGACCTCGATGGCGATGGATTGGCCGAAGCCGTGGGCACGGTGCTCTATCAGAACTCGATCCAGGTTCACAAGGCCTCGGCGCCCCTCGTCTATGACGAACCGACCCACTACAACGTCGGCGTGGCTCCGCGCGCCATCGGCATGATTCACCTGCCCGGGGACTCCACTCCGGACTTGCTCTGCGCGAACGCTCAGGATCTTTCCGTGCTGTTGGGCATGGGGGACGCACGCTTCCGCGGCGCCATTGGTTTCACCACGGGGCAGGGAGCACCGGTTTTCACCGAGGTCGTCGACCTCGACAACGACGGCGATCTCGACACCGTTTCGATCACCAATCAACAGCAGGCGCTCGTTATCCAGGAGGGATTGGGTGACGGCACGTTCGTCACGCGCACCAGCCTGCCGCTGGCCCTCGCCTCGGAGAACGACATCGGCTTCATCGAGCTGATCGACATCGACCGCAACGGCTACCTCGACATCCTCGTCACTGTTTTTGCCGCTAACGAGCTGCGAGTCTATCGCAACTACGGCGACATCGGAGCCTTCTCGAGCCCCTTGCCCGCGGACATCCACAATGTCGGTAGCGGACCGGTGGGATTCGACCTGGCGGATCTCAACAACGACAGCAAGCCGGACGTCATCTTGGCCAACATGAACGACAACTCGCTCGAGCTCTACCTGGGCGCCGGCCAAGGTGAGCTGATTCTGACCAATACGCTCAACCTCGGAATGAGCCCCGTCGATCTGATCTGCAGCGACTTCGACAACGACGGCGATCTCGATGCGGCGGTTACGGCCAGCGACGCGTCCGACAACTTCCACGTCATCGTGATTGCAGGCGACGGCTCGGGGGGCTTGACGATCGTCAACACCTACCCTGTCGACGGTCGCACCGGTGACCTCGGACTGGGCGACTTCAACGAAGACGGGATGATCGACATCGTCGTCGGTCAGCTCGAGTTGATCCACGACTCGATCTTCCTCTTCTACAACGAAGGTGCGTTGGGTTTCCGCTCGGAGCCCGTGGTGGTTTCGCCCGGGCCCGGCACGATCGTCGTCGCCGACGCGGACTACGACGGCAACCTCGATCTCATCATCCCGACGACCGAGGGTGAGTTGCGCATGCTCTTTGGCGATGGCGCAGGCGCCTTCCCGACCATGCTTCCCGCTGACAGGGGCGCCATGCCGATTCCCGAGGATACGACCTCGGCGAGCTTCGGCGATCTGGATGGAGACTTCCTCCCGGAACTGATCCTGTCTTCTCCGCGGACTCCGTTTACGTGGGTCGGCTACAACACGAGCTTCTCCATCCAAAACTAGAGGCAGAGGAACCAGGCCGATCAACCCGTCCACCACGGGGCGGCCTGTCGAAAACAAAAAGACCTGGGTCGAGCGATAGGTGGCATTGCTCGATCCTTTCGCGCCGGGTACGGTTCGTTCTTGCGAGTTGACGAACCGACGCCCGGCGCATTTTTTTCGGTGATCCTTGCCGCTGGGGCTGGACGCCGAATCGGTCGTCTGGGGCAGCGCTACCCCAAGGCCCTGCTGCCGGTGCTCGGTCGTCCCATTATCTCCTGGCAGCTCGAGGCCCTGAAACGCCACGGGATCGACGATGCCGTGATCGTCGTCGGGCACCTGGGCGAGAGCATCCGCGCGGCCCTGGGGGACGGAAGCGAGCGGGGCATGCGGCTCGTCTATCGCGAGCAGACGGAGCCGAACGGTATCGCCCATGCCCTCTCTTTTGCCCAGGATGCGATCGAGGGGCCCTTTGTGCTGCTGCTCGGGGACATCTTCTTTGCGCCCGGGGATCTCGAGGGGGTGTTGTCTCTTCTACGCGCACAGGACAACCAGGGCGTTCTCGTGGTGCAGCACGAAAGCGACCTGGACCAGGTGCGTAAGAACTTCACGGTTGAGCTTGCGGAGGACGGCCCACGAGCGGGTTTCGTCGAGCGTGTGATCGAGAAGCCGCAGGATCCCGTGACGACGCTGAAAGGCACCGGGCTCTACGCCTTCGATCCCGGGATCTTCGATGCGATCGATGGCACTCCGCGCAGCTCCCTGCGCAACGAGTATGAGCTGACGGATGCGATTCAGGTGTTTGTCGATCGTGGCGCGAAGCTGCGCACGTTCGAGACTTCCGCTCGTGACTTCAACCTTTCCGAGGTGCGCGATCTCCTGCAGCTCAACCTGCATGCCTTGAAGGGCGAGGGCCTCGAGAATTTCGTCGAGCCCACGGCTTCGGTGGGGAAGCGAGTTCAGCTAGAACGCTCCGTGGTGCTCGCGGGAGCCACCATCGAGTCCAGTGCTCGGCTGTCCGAGTGCCTCGTCTTTCCGGGCGAGCGGGTCCGAACAGGCGACTACAGCTGCACGGTGTTCGCGGGAGGCTCGTCTATCCGCTGCGAGCCGGGAGTCACGTAGACGGCCAGCTCGATCTGTTCGAATGACTCCTCGGCCAGGGCGGCCGCGAGTTCCTGGAAGAGAGCCTGTCCACGCTCGAGTTCGGAGGAGCCGAGTTCCACCCGAGCGCGCGTACCGTGGTCGCGGACCCTCAGGACCCGAAACCCAAGTGAACGCACCGTCGCCTCGGAGCGTTCGATACGAGCCAACCTATCGCGCGTCACGGGCGTGCCCATGGGGATGCGCGAGGATAGGCAGGCCGAGGCCGGTTTGTTGGCCACGGGCAGTCCTTGCTCGTTGGCGTAGCGCCGCACGTCGTTCTTCGTGAAGCCCGCCTCGACCAGAGGCGCCACGACGCCGAGCTCCGTGGCAGCACGCCGGCCAGGACGGACGTCCTGCAGGTCGTCGGTGATTTCACCGTAGGCGATGGTGTGAAAGCCCTGCGCGCCGGCCCAGGCATGCATGGTGTCGAAGAGCACGCGCCGGCAGAAGTAGCAGCGCGCCCCGTCGTTGCTTCGATACCCGGGCACTTCGAGTTCGCCGGTGGAGACGACGACGACTCTCGCGCCGATCACCTGGGCCACGGCCCGCGCGTCCTGTAGCTCGTGTCTCGGGAGCGAGGGGGAATCGCCGATCCAGCCCACGGCACGCTCTCCGAGAGCCGCGTGGGCGGCGTGCAGGAGCACAGCGGAGTCGACACCTCCTGAGAGCGCGCACACGACATCCTCGAGTCCGGAGAGCGCGGCCCCGAGTCTTCGCACGCGTACGTCGTAGCTCATGTCCTGCAATCAGCGCTGGAAGATCGGCAGCACGCCTTCCGGAGTGGCCAGCACGAGACAATTGATGGATGTCGCGTAGCAATCGCCGAAGCGCGTTCCGCGCCAACCGCCGTCCTTGCGCTGGGTACGTACGATCTTCGCTCGCTCCTCGTCGTACCAGCGTTCGAAATGGCTCGTGTCCGAGAGCTGCCAGAAGGCCTGGGCGATGTAGAGACGTTCGTAGAACGTCCAATCCGCCGTGCGTCGAACACCTTCTTCGACCAGGCCCAGCCCCGACCAGATGGCGTCGATGGCGCTCTGGATGATCGTGTCGTCATACCGACCCGCCATGTTCAGTGTTGTGATGGCAGCCCCGGTCAAGGCGACGCTGGAGCGTTCATCACCTAGCTGATAGCGGAAGGTTCCGTCGTCTTTCTGAAGTCGTCGCACGTAGTCCTCGGCGGTCCGAATCACACCGCCATCGACGCTGATTCCGCTGTTGCGAGCTGCTCGCAGGGCTTGCACGAGACAGATGGTGATCGAGCCTTCGTGCTGGGCTTCGCGCCGAGGGTTGTAGTACCAACCTCCCTCGGAGCCCTGCGTCTTTTCGATCAAGCGCACGGCCGCGAGCAGCGCGGGGCGAAGGCGTTCCGAGCCAGTCATTCCATAGGCCTCGGCAAGTGCCAGTGTGCCGTAACCGTGTCCGTGCATCTCGGATTTCAGATCCCCTTGGGCGGAGATGTAGCCGAACTCCCTTTCGCCCGGGCTCAGGTTGGTGTGGCGCAGGAGGTAGTCGAGGATGCGGTTGACTTCGTTGCCGTACGGTCCACGACCGGGCGTGCTACCGACGGCCATGAACGCCAGACAGCCGAGGGCGCTGATTCCGACGGGCGCGAATTCCTCGCGGCGTCCATCGGAGACGGGCAGAGCGCCGTCTTCGCTCTCCGTCATGCGCTTGGCGAGATAGGCGAGACCGTCATCCAGCGAGCGACGCGCAGCGCGTCCGAGGGAATCGTCCTTGTACCAGTAGGGTGCTGGAAGCTCGAGCAGGTGCTTTTGCACCTGGTCCTTCTCGTCCTCTTCCCTTGCGCTCGCTGCATTGTTCAGGGACCACGCGGGAGGCGGGGTCGTGGCGAGACTCGGGGGGCAGGCAAGGACTGCGATGCCCAGGAAGAGAAGAACCTCGCGCATCGTCAGCGACGACGATTGAGACGCTTGTAGTAAGCGTCGATCCAATCGCGGTATTGGGCCGGAAGATCGTCCCGCCCCTGGGTACGGAAGGTGTCTTGCACGCGTTGGGGTAGCTCGCCCCAGCGCCCTGATTCATCGGAACGCGGTTGCCGTTCGCCGCGCGATTTGTTCTTGGGTTGCCCCTGCTTGTTCTCGCCCTTCTCGTTCGAGTTGTCGGCGCCCGAGGGCTTCTCGCCTTTTTGCTCGGGTTTCTTTCCTTCCTCTTCTTTCTCTTGCGGTTCCGGCTGGGCTCCCTGACCCTCCTTCTTTTGGTCGGGAGCTTCGGGCGTGTGCTCGCGCTGTTGCGGCCCCTTGTCGCGTTCGGAGTTCAGCGGACTCTCGGAGGTGGAGGGGTCCTTGGAGCCGGAGCCTGATGACTGCGATGCGTTCATCTGGCTTGCGACTTCCAGGATCCGATCGATGCCCTGAATGACACTCTTGCTCTGGTCCTGCGTCGAGCGCAAGAGCTTCACGAGCCCGGAGTCCTGGACACTCGAAGGCTTGCCGGTGGCTCCGGCTTCGTAGAGTTGATCGTCGATGTCGATGAGAGCGCGCTCGACCTCATGGAAGAGGTCGATGAGCTCTTGCATTTGGTCGTCACCGCCCATCATGTCGTCCATCTCGTCAAGGACGCTGGGCTTCTCTTGCTTGTCCTCTTCCTGCGCAGGCTTCGGCTTGTCTTGCTCTTGAGCTTCCTGGTTCGGGAAGCTGTACGTCGTGTTTCCGGTGGAAAGCGACGGTGCGAGGAGAAGCAGCAGAAAGGCGAGTGACTTCAACATGGTGAGATTCCCGGAGGGGTCGATGCGGACTTACTCCTCATCGTCCTCGGGGGCAGGGATTCCTACACGTTCTCGCAATTGCTGAAACAGTTCGGTTATTTTTTCGTGCCTGCCTCCCAGGCGTGCGATGTCGTCCAGCAGGAAGGGGTCGTCTGCAGCGGAGTCTTCCAGGTCCGGGTACAGCGCCAGGAGCTGCTCGACGGAAAGCTGGTTGTCCTGTTCCATACGCCGCAAGAGCTTCAGCTCGGCCGAATCGGGGATGATCGCGGGGCGATTCTGTCCCTGTTGTTGTTGCTGTTGGCCGCTCTGATCCTGTTGGCGTCGCGATTGCTCACGCTTCAGGGCCTCTAGCAGCCACAGAAGAGCCTCTTCCACATCGCGCTGGAGACCCTGGGCACGTTCGCCGGTTTGATACTCACCCTCGTCGGAGATGTTGCGAGCGATTCGGCTCAGATCGGAGCTGGCGGTGCCCATCAATTCCCCTGCGACCATCGCACCCTCCTCCTTGATCGCCGCCGCGATTTCATCTGCCCGTGAAGCGAGGCTATTGTGTTGTCGCGACAATCTACGCAAGCGTAGTTTCTGGGCCCGCGAAGGTGCGCGCTCCGGCTTGCGTTCCTTGTCGATCTCGCGCAGGGCAGACATGTTCTCGCGGTGTTCGATGATGATCTCCTGAACCTCCTCCGCGATGCGGAACAGCTGCTCTTCCTCGCGCAGTTTTTGATACTGCTCTTCCTCTTCCTCGAGCTGTTCCTGGGTTTGGCGTAGCTCCTGTTCGACCTCCTGTTCGCGTTCCTGGGCTTCCCCGAGGTCCCCTTCGCGCATTTCGCTACTGGCGCTCTGGGCGGCCTGATCCGCGCGGTCGAGGTTGGGGGTCGGGCGGGCGTTGTCGCGTTCGCGGATGCGCCGCGCGAGGTCGAGGAGCTGTTCGCGGATCTGTTCCTGCTTTTGGGCCAGTTCCTCGGCGCGGTCTCGGTCCTCTTGCGATTGCGGCTCGACACCCTCGTTCGCTTCCTGTGAGGCGCGGCGAAGGGCTTGCATTGCCTGACGTTGGGACTGGGCGGCCGAAGCTGAGCGCCCTTCCTTCAGCTCTTCGGAAGCGCGTTCCATGGCCTCCGAAGCTTCCTGCATCGCTTCCTCGACAGCTTCCTGTGCCTTGGGAGTCATCGATCCCTGGGCGGCCTGAGAGCGTGCGTTGTCTGTCTGCTTCTTCAGCTCTTCCTGGCGTTGGGCCAGGGCCTCGGACTGCGCCTTGTTCTGCTGGTTCGACTGGCCGCGCGAATCTTCGAGGGCCGTGCGGGCTGTCTCGAGTTCCTCGAGGGCCTCTGCGGCTTTCTCGGCCGCTTGTTCGGTCTTCTGGCCACGTGCGGCCGCGCTGGATTCTCGCATGGCCTCGGCGGCGCGCTCCAGGGCGCCCTTGGCGCTCTCCCCGGCTTCCGTCTCCGACTGGGGGAGGGTTTCGAGGTTGCGCTTGAGGCGTTCCGAACGCTCGGCACCCTCCGCCTGGGATCCGGACAGAGCCTCGCCCAGGAACGACAGGTCTTCGCGCATTTGCTCGAGGGCGCTGGAGGCCTTGCTGGTGGCGTGGGAGGCTTCTGTCTGACGCTCGGGGGCCTCGGCGGCCTCTTGCGCACGCTCGAGCATCTCCTCGATTTCGGCTGCTGATTCCGCCGCGCCGCTCTCGGGATTTTCGGACAGCTCCGACAGGGCCTCCTTGGCCTTGTCGCGTGCGCCGGAGGCGGGCTTGGATGCTTGCGCAGCGGATTGCTTCAAGGCGTCGGCCTGCTCGCGCAAGGCCTCTGCGAGTTCTCGGGGGGAGGTCGCTTGGCCCTGTTCCTGAGAATCTTGAGCCTTCTGGGCATCCTGGGCGGCCTGCTTCAAGGCCTCCGACGCCTTCTTTGCTGCTTCGTCCGCAGACACCTTGCTATGACGCTCGGCACGCTCAGCATCGCCAGCCAGGTCCTCGGCGATCGCTTCCAGTGCATCGGGATTGGAATCGAGTTCGACGGCTGCTTTTTCGAGTTCCTTGGCGGCTTCTCGAAGCCTTGCCGCCTGGGCTTCCGCGCGCATCGCCTTCGAGAGTTCCGAAGAGGCACGCTCGAGGGTGGCGGCTTCCTCCGGTTTCCAGCGGCGGATGACATCGACGTCCATCTCCTGGTCGCGGATCAAGCGTGCGAGTTCTTTCTCGAGCTGCTCGAGGCTCAGCGTACCTGCTTCGCGGCCAAGGGATTCTGTTTGTTCCAAGAGGTCACGCTCTTGGCGATAGAGCTCCTCGAGGGATTCCTCCAGTGACTTTTGCGTCTCGTTGGAGGAATCCTCACGCAGCTGTTCGGTCTCCTTGCGCAGCTCGGATTCCTGATCGGCCAGCTCGCCGAGCTCTTTCTGCATCTGACGCAGCTCGGCGATGTTGTCCTTGAGGGATTCGAGGTTCTTCCTGTCGAGCAAGATCGAGAGCAGTCGATCCAATTCGTCGACGAGCTCACGTTGGCGTTCGAGGGACTGCATGACCTGACCGTCCTTCAGAGCCGTGCTGGCCTGCTCCATGCGCTCTTCCATCGTCATGGGCGAGCCATCGTCCGCATTGGCCCGCTCGTCCAGCATCGACAGCGCATCGCGCAGGAGTTCGGCCGTGCGCGTGCGTCCCTCGGCCTCGATGCGACCGAGAAGCACCTCCATGGTATTTCGCAAGCGATCCAGCTGGCGCAACAGCATCGACTGTTCCTCGCCGATGGCAGCCAGCTCACGATTGTTGATCGTGTCGTCTGCCTGATAGGGGCGGGGAGCGGCGAAGGTGATGCCGAGGGCGAAGGGACCCATCTGGAGCAGCACGAGGAGTCCAAGAATACCGCGTAGGGGGCGGGGGAACGGACGACGGATACTCATGGTGCTATTTCTCCGACATGAATTGCTGCGTGCGTTCACGCAGCGCCTTCTGACGATTCCGAATATCGCGGGTCAGGGCGAGGATGTTCTGGAAGTTGTCCCACTCGGCCAGCTTGTCGAGCAGGTCTTCGAGGCGCTCGAGGGCACGGGTCTGGATGTCCGAGGCTTCCATCAAAGCCGTCTGTACGGCGGCCGGATCGAGGGCCCGTTCCGCGATACCGAGGCGTTCGACCGCTTGGGTCTGGAAGTCTTCGGAGATCTCCAGGGCGATGGACACCAGTTCGACCAGGTTGGCGGCGAAGCCGGCGGGACCTAGCGATCCACTGTCCGAGGCCTTGGCCAACTCGCGCCAAGGGCCGGCGAGGAAGCGCACGTCGGTCTGGGTCTGGGTGCGTGCGTGATAGAACTCGAGCAGGGCGACTGCCTTTTCGTCGAGGCGCGCGTAGAGGATATCCTCCGCGACGGCGGCCAGGTCGTACGAGAGTGATTGGGCTTCGCCGGCCACGCGCCGTTGACCAGAAAGGGCGGAGGCCAGGACGAGACTGTCTCCCGATTCCATGGTCTCGTCGCCTTCCAGCGAATCGAGCAACTCCTCGACCCGGGCGCGCTTTTCCGTTTGGAGGTCGGAGAGACGAATCGCGTCGAGTCGCGCCTGGGCCAGGCGATCCTGCATGCGACGGAGCAGCTCCTCGGGTGTCACGACCCGGGCCCGAATGGGCAGCGCATAACCGACACCCGCATCGGGCTGGCGGTTATCACGTGCATTGATATCGAAGACGTAGCGCTGATCAGCGACCACGGGGATCTCTTCGGTGCCGAGATCGTCGACCTCGATGCGCACGTTGGCCAAAGCGCGATGGCGTCGCAATTCCATGCGCCTGCCTTCCCTGGCAGGTACGGCGATGGCATCGATGCGTTTGAGAGCGAGCTGTCCACTCGCGACGGGGTCGAGCTCGTGGCCGGGCTGGAACGGGCGGACGCTCCAGGCCATGTCCAGGATGCCGAAGTCGTCCTCCACGCGGGCGCGCAAGGGGATCGCGCCGCCGCGCACGACTTCGAATTCGGTCCGCGACGGAGCGAGGATCTGAATCTCAGGTACCCGATCCTCGAGCATCCGTACCCGGAACAGCCCCGGGTCGGGATTGGTCAATCCGGAATCATCCGTCAGTTCGATGCGATAGCCGAACGACTCATCGACAATCGTCTCGAAGAAGTAGGCAGTGCGGGGGCTCGTGTCCAGAGCTTCGGCCTCCCCGGATTCGGCCGGACCGTCGGGAAACGGAGCTTCGATCAGTTCGATCGTGCGATCGGAGGGCAGAAGACGAACGACGCCGAAGGCCGTGTCCGGTGACGGCAGGACGTGGATGCGAACGGTGGATCCGGCGAGGGCCTCGACGTCGCGGTCGAACACGATGCGCGGCTCGAGTTCCGAATAGGTGGGAGGTTGGATCTGGATCGCCAAGCCCTCGACGTCGGGAGGCTGGAGGACCTCGATTTCGATGCGCGGCTTCCTGTCGCGATCATCGCCACCGCTGACGCGGAAGACGGTCGTTTCCTGACAGCTGGGCAGGATCGTGCGAAATATGTTGCTGCTCGAGGGGCTGAGCACGCGGTCGCGGCCGCCTTCGAAATGCAGTGTGATCTCGTTCGGTGTAACTCCGAGCGCTTGCACCAGGATCGGAATGTCCGTGCCCCGCGCGACGCGCACGTGCAGGTCCTCCACGGTGCTCTCGATGACGGCGCTTTTGAGTCCGGGCAACTCGATCTCGAGTTGAGTGCGTTGCGGCCAGGCCGTGTCACGTCCCAGGAGGCGTTGAACGAAGATCCCAGCGTAGAGCGGGTTCATGGCAGCGAGCACGATCAAGCCCGTGGTACCGCCCACCCCGAGCAAGAAACGCGCACGGGGTGTCTCGCGATCGATCACGTCCGTGACCGTGATCTCCTGGATGCGACTCTCGGCTTCGGCCACGACCATGCGCCGCAGCTCCGGGTCGCCGTCCGCTGTGTCGAGCGTGTCTGACTTGCGCTGGAACTGGACCGCGCTGATCAGGAGCTCGCGCAACTCGGGATGGGCACGCTCCAGCAGGAGGGCCAATCCGATACGTCCAGGAATACCGCGCCACGGCCGGATGAGATCGCGATAGGCGAAGAGCATCACGACCCCGAGGAGCACGACTCCGTGGAAGATGCGGATCGCGTACGGGACTCGCAGTCCCCAGTCGGCGAGGAACGCGAATGCCAGCCAGAGAACGGCCGCCCCCAGGACTGTCCCCGACCCATAGAGAACCAGTTGACGAACGATGCGCGCCCGGAGCGATCTCAAGAGCGCTTCGAGCTGCGGGCTGGCTTCCAGCTTCGGATCGACGTTCGACATACGGGTTTCAGTCCACGGTGCGGGGATCAGCGTTGGAAGATCGGCAGGTAGCGATAGGGGATCTCGAGGATCAGTACCGCCATGGCTGTGCCGAAGCCCTTGCCGGGTCCGACCCGGTTCGGCCAGGAGCCGTCCCCATTTTGCATTCCCAGGAGCTCCGAGCGAACGGATTCGAAGTAGGGCTCCCAGTAATTGATCTGATAGGAGGTTCCAGCCGTGTACATGGCCTGTACACCGTAGTAGTGGCCGTACCAGAAGAAGTAGTGTCCATCGTTGCGCCCGTAGTGGCTATTGAAGGACACCTGGTGCTTGCGCAGGTAGTCCAGGCCCCTGCGGATGGCATCGTCGGAGTAGATGCCTACACCGTGAAGTGCCGTCACCCCGGCGGCCGTCAGGGGGAACGAGGAGCGCGATCCGCGGCCTTTCTGATAGTGGAAGGCGCCAACCTCGTCCTGATACATGCTGGGGTGGAAGCTACGCCGGCTGTTTTCAGTGATGGCGGAGTCGACGACGTATTTCGCCGCGCGATCGACCGTCGACCGCGGCACCCGGATGCCGATGTTCCGCGCCGCTCTCAGGGCGAGCACCTGGCACACGACGATGGACATGTCCGATTCAGGGGCGAACGGGACGTATCGCCAGCCCCCCTCGGGATTCTGTGTGTCGACGATGAAGTCGACGGCCTTCTGGAGTTTCACCCGTACGTCCTGGCGGTGCGTCATCCCGAAGATCTCGGCCAGAAAGAGCGTCGCGAAGGCGTGGCTGTACATCCGCGTGCCCGCGTAGGTGACGTAGCCGTCGTCCTGTGTGGCGTTCAGCACGAAATTCAGGGCCTTCTCGACGGTCTCACCATGCTTGCCGCGTCCGGGCAGGTGTCCGCCGGCGAGAAAGGCCATGCCGGCCAGGGCCGTGACCCCGACGTGTCCACCGTCGCTCGTCGTGCGGTAGTCGGCGTTCAGCTTGTAGCCGATCTTGGCGTGCCAGGAGCCATTGGGCTCCTGATGCTCCGATAACCAATCGAGTCCGCGTTCGACCGCGGTCCGCTGGTCCGGTGTGACGATGATGGGCTGGGTGTCGTATCGCGTACCCGTTTCCTGTGCTGAAGCGGAGGCGCTAACAAAGAGGGTCGCGGTGGCGATCGTGAGGAGGGATCGGACCTTCATCGGGATTTTTCCAGGGTCTCCATGCGCAAGCCGAGGGTTCTGCTGCCCTTGCCGATGACGAAGAGGGTTTCGCCGAGGCCCCGCAGCTCGAGTCGCTTGGCATAGTTGAATTGATCGTTGAGGTCGAGCGTGTCCAGTTTCTTGCCCGCGCGTTTGTCGAGGAATACGAGGCTCGTCTGCTTGCGTCCCAGACCGGTTCGGTTCTTGACCGAATAGGCGATCGCGACGCAGTTCTCCGAGACAGCGGGCATGGGCATGATGTTGGTCCGGCTCTCCCTCTTCGAGAGGGGCAGAGTGAACTTCCACACCGCATTGAAGGGCAGATGGATGGCACGAACGGGAATGCCATCCTTGGCCGGATCGGTCATGTAGACAAACAGGTAGGGTGCGGGCAGTTCGACGCGTTGCTCGCGATCGATGCCCATCGGCTCTTCGCCGGCACGGAGTCGTTCGACCGGTCGGATCGTTCCGAACTGTGTGTCGAGACGATAGACGGCGGCGCGCGAGGTTCCGCCGAGTTCCGCGGGCGTTGTGATGAGGTAGTCCTCGTCGTTGTGGGTCGCGATCGAATGGAACGTCTCGCCGTCGCTGAAGGAGATCGTCCAGCTCTTTTTCCCTGTGCGGAGGTCGTACGCACAGATCTCCGCAGGGGAGTGGCGCCCGAAGTCCGGCACGATGAGATTGCCGCTTGCAATCCAGCAGGCATCCTGCAGGCGGGCCTGCACGTTTCCGAGGTCGAGTTCGAGCAGGACCTGCCCGCGAATGGGATCGACGATGACTGCCCGTTCGTGCTTGGCGTGCTGGGGCTTGAGGAAGACCAGACGACCTTCGCCGGCGAGCGGTCCTTTCCAGTTGCTCTCTCCAAAAGAGAGCTGCCACAGGGGAACGCCAGCAATGGCGTCGAAGGCGGCGATGTTCGTGTCGGTCAGGTTGGCGACCACGATGCCCTGGTCGACGCTGATGTGCTCGACGCCGTCGGGTACATCCTGCTCCCAGAGCACGCGACCGTTCGCGCCGATGGCGCGCACCTTCTTGAGATCGCCGAAGAAGATGCGTTGGCCCTTGATCGCGATGGCGCCGCGGTTGTGGATTGGGTCGGGGAGGAAATAGGACCAGGCTCGATGATCGGGCGCGTCCTTTGTGAAGGCGTCGATCTGCTTGCTGGCGTAGTAAATGTGCAGCTCGCTGTCCGCCCTGCCTTGCTCGTTCTTGTTCAGGCGACCGATGAACTCGTACGAGCCTTCGCTGGGTCGACCGGAAGAAACCAGGGGCGGCGTGAACTGGGGAGTATCGAAGGTCGGTGGTGGGGGAGGGGCGGGGAGCCGCACCGCCAGTTGATTCAACGTGGCCGCGTTGTGCTCCTCGACGTCCGAGATCAACGTCGGGAAGTCCTCGGCCAGACGCTGAATGAGGGCTCCTTCGAACGCGTCGTTGCCTAGACGGCCGATCGCACGACCGAGGCGCAACAACATCGCGGCCTCGACGTTGGGGTCACCACCGGGGTTCGAGAGGGACGAAGCGACGATGCTGGCCACCGCGGTGGGATCGCTTCTGTCGAACGCCCAATCGAGGCGAGCGCGCAGCGCAGCCTGGGATGCCCGCGAATGGGGATAGAGTCGTCCGACCTCCTCCAGCAAATAGGGATCGTCTTCCGACATCGCCCGGCCCAACAGTTCGCGGGCGCGGGCCTCGAAGGGAGCGTAGGCCTGGGTTCCATCCGGTGCGAGGCGACGCATGCTGATCCGCTCACGAACGAGCAGGCCCAGGTCGACGGTATCCGCCAGCCTGAGGTCGCCGTAGATCGCCAGAGCGGTGTGCAGTTCATCCAGACACGCTTCCGTATCGTGCATCTCCAGCTGGATCTGGGCTCGGTTCAGTAGCGCCCAAAGACGCATGCTGATGCCGGCTTTCTGCCAGTCGGCGAGGAGGCTGGGCTTGATAGGGGAATCACCGATGAGCCACAAAGGAGGATTGCGACTGAACTCGGCATTCGGCAAAGGAAGCTCGCCACATCGTGTTTCGATGTCCGCCAGGAGCGCCAATCGATCCTCGTGGCGCTGCGAGAGTTGAAGCAGCCGGTCCTTTTGCAAGAGGGCGTCACGCACTGCCTCCAGGGAGGCGGCTAGCGGGATCGCTCGATCCAGCAGGCGCAGGGCCTGGGTGCGGTTTCCGCGTCGCGTGAGGACTTCGGCCTCGTCCCGCAAGACCCGGTGTAGCTCCTGATCGATGCCCCGGGTCCTCCGTGCGTCGTGGGAGTTTCCGCGCGCTTCGCGATGCAAGGGTTCGAGCAACTCACGGGCCTCGCGTAGCGAATCAAGGGCACCGCTGAGCTCTTCGTCATCGAGGAACGAGCGGCCCCGGCGGGCATAGAGTTCCGCCGTGGCCAGCGTGATGTCCGCATCCCCCGGGTTCCTGGCGAGTTTGAGACGCTGTCGTTCCAGCAGTGCATCCCAGTCGAAGAAGCCTAGCAGCCGGTCGTTGTTCAGTACGTACAGGACACCGTCGTGTGCAATGACGTTACCGAAGTCCGGCGTCGGCCAACTCCCCGAGTGCGTACCGAGTCGACGTCCGTCCGCGCGGTTGAGAACGATGCGTTCCTTGCGGCGGGGGATGACGACGGCATGGCTGGTCAATACGGGCCGGGCGGTCATCTCGAGATCGCCGCGTTCGGAAACCTTGTAGGTCCATTTCGATATGAAGGCCGTACGCGAATGTAGCCCCCCAGGCTTCTCGAGAGCCGAGACCTTCTGTCCACCCAGGTAGATCGTGTCTCGGTCGGCACCGAGTAGGATGTCGTGGGTGTAGTTGTCGGAGCTGCGATCCGCACGCGCCAACGAGGAGGAATCGTAGGACCAGAGGACCCGTCCATCGTCGAGATGAAAGGCGGAGATCTCATGCGAGTCCGAAGGCGTCGAGACGACGAGATCATCGACGATCACGGGCGGTGCGACACGCCACGTCCTCATGCGATCCGGCGGGTTGTAGGACTTGGTCTTGGGCAGGGCGATCTGGCGGTAGAGCGATTGCCAGATGATGCGACCGGTCATGAGGTCCAGAGCCGCGACGGTTCCGAGATCCGTCTGGGCGACGACCCGGTCGCCTTCGACGACGAGCGGAGCCGAAGCGAATTCACGACTTGCCCGACCGAACATGTTGCGCGGGCGCTGGCCGCTGACGACGGGCGTGGACCAGAGCAGCTCGCCTGTTTGTAGCTCGTAGCAAGCGACGTGGTAATCGATTCTCCCCTGCATGCGATAGCACGGAACGAGGACCCGCGATCCGGATATCGTCGGTGGCCCCGAGACCAGCATGCGCTCGCGATAGTCACTGAAGTTGCGATCCCAGCTCCAGCGATTAACGCGCCAGGCGAGGTGCGGGGCGTGGTTCCAGATCTGTTCTCCGGTCTCCGAATCGAAAGCGTACAGGCGCCGTTCGGGAATCGCTGTGAGGATCGGAATTCCCTGCCAGTCGTAGTTGTCCGTTTCGCTGTAGGGAATCTGCAACGTCCCCACACAGATGCCGCCACCGATTGCCGGCCGCACGAGGAGTGTCTCGTCGTCGATGCCACTGAAGAGCGGTTCGCGCTTCTTGCTGTCGAGCTTGCCCCAGCCCTGGGGTGGCCCGGCTTGCCAGACGAGGTCCCCGGTGAAAGCATCGACGGCGAAGACCCGTAGAGTGGAACACACATAAAGGCGCTCCGCGTCCAGGGCGGGCAACAGGTTTTGGTGGTAGCGTGATCCTCCGCTGCGGCGATCGAAGGGCTCGAGGTACAGATCACACAACCAGGGTTCCGCGTCCTTGCGCGGAATTTCCTCGCCCGTACCGCGTGGACGCGTTCCACCTTCACCATCGGAGGCTCTTCGAGCGGCAGCCATCTCTTCGAGCAGGTCCTTGCGTGCCTGGATAGCCTTGGATCGATCGTTTCCGAGAAGCTCGTCGAGTTCGAGTCCGCGCATCCACGCGGTACTGGCGGCGTCGAGATGTCCTTCTTCGAGTTCGAGATCGCCCAGGATCCACCACACCTGTGCGGCTGCCGGAGCAACCGGCCAGCGACTCGTGATCTTGACGAGGTCGCGCCGGTCGGCCTTGGCGCGGGCGCCCGCTAGCACGCGCTGGGCCTCGCCTTCGTACCGAGCTTCGTAGACCGAAAGGGCGACCCTCGGCAGCTTGTGCAATTGCTCGAGCGCCCATTGCGCGGCACCCGGATGGGCTGCGTACTCGGAAAAGTGACTGGAATTGAGCCGGCGATCCTCGGGAAGCACGTCCCCCGAGTGATTTGCAATCAGGGTCTGCAAGCCACCGATGGCTTCGTTCCAGCGCTGGGCCGCAAGGTGTTCTTCGACCGTCTCGGTCAAGACCCGCGCGTCACGGGACATGTGCAGCGCGAAGAAGTGGGTGTTCCTCTGCTCCTGGGCGGAGGCCGTGGCGGTTGTCAGCGGTATCACCCCGATCAAGAAGACCAGCGACAGAGCTGAACTCAGGGCAGCGAAGCTGCTCTTCGCATCCCGAGTTCCGCCCGGGTTGCGAGTCCCTTGTTGTCGATCGGGTTGGGCTTTGATCATACGAGCTCCGCACGTTTGCGCAGGATCCACTCGAGGGCGAGAAGACCCAGTGCGATCAGGAGCGTCGTCCAGTTGTCCCAGGCATCTTCGAGCCGGGACGAAATCGGTTCGCGGCGCTCTTCGTCGCCAGGGAATTCATCGGCCAAACTGCCGGCATTTGCGAGGTCCAGTGCGCGACCCCCCGTTTTCGAGGCCAGGAGCCGCAATGTTTCTGGATCCGGGGACGGGTCGGCGTTCTCACGGGAGGGGAGAAGGACTTCGAATTCCGTGGGCGAAACGCGTTGGCGGCGCATCTCCCGCCCCTGGCGGACCTCGGTGTCGATCCAGCTGCGGTAGATCCCGGGCCGATCGACGAGCAGACCTCCGCGGTACACCCCGGGGCGGTCCTCGACCAGCGCCAGGTCCAGTTCGTTCGGCGTACCCTCGGGGCCGCTCCAGAAGATCTTCTGGTTCGGGTTCTGGGAGGGGCGGAAGTCCTCGTCGAGCACGCGTGCCTCGAACACGACCCGGTCCTCGAGGTCGTAGGAGGAGCGGGTCGTCTCGAGTCGATAGCGTCGATCACCGCTCTTCAAACGGCCGAGTGCGAGCCATCGAATGGCGTTGCGCCAGAACGTCTCAAGGTAGCGATCGCCGTAGTGATAGCGCCAGCGATAGGTCGAATCGAGGGCGAGGAAGATCGTGCGGCCCGCGGGGAAGTGTCCGGTGACGAGCAACGGAATGTGTTCGCCCGTTTGTACGGACAGATCCTCGGGGTGGCGCAGGAGAACCTCGGTGCCGGGCTTCTCCTTCTGCACGGGCATGTACCAGTAGAAGCCACGCAGCCCGTCCTCCGGGTCCTCCCAGAGAAGCCGCGTGATTTCCGGATCGGGATGCAACCGCAGGATCTCGTGGGGTTGCAGCGGGGTTTCGAGGACCGGACGGAATTCGCGTCGCGTGTCGCCTTGGAAACCGAGCGTTCCTATCGGATCGAGGACGACCGGCAGCACGTCTTCGAGCTCGGTCGAACGCAGGGCGCGCGGGTTGTGATACTCGCCGGCCTGGAACAGGAGCCCACCACCGGCCTCCACGAATTCCCGCAGCGACTCGATGAAGAGCGCTCCCTGCGAGGAATCGTTCGCGATTTGCATCGGATCGACGTCGCCCAGTATGACGACGTCATAGTTGTCGAGCAGCTCTTCGCGCGTGTTGGGAACCGCCGTCAACGGGGGTACGTCCTGCGAGGATTCCTGGGGGAAGTCGCGGGTCGCGGAAAGCAGATAACACTGGGCGATGATGTTCTTGTCCGCGCGCAGGAGCAGGTTCTTGACGAAGCGATACTCCCAGCGCGGATAACCCTCGACGTAAAGCACGCGCATCACCGCGGGGGAGACGTGCACGAGGAACTCGATCCGGTTGTCGTCGACCATCGTCTCGCCCTCGAGGGCCGGGAGCGAAATACGGAAGCGGCGTTCGCCCGTGTTCAAGTTGGCCTCGGGAGCGACGAGCACGACGCGCCTGCCTTCCTCGGTCAACTCGACCCGCTCCTCGGCCACGATGCGATCGCCGCCGGCCTCCGTGTCCAGCTCTTCGAGCACAACGGTCGTTTTGGTTCCGATGTCCGTTCCGCGCCCTAGGACCCGCACCGTGACCGCCAGTTCGTCGCCCTGCAGGGCCTCGCCGGGGGCCTCGATCAGCTCGATGACCGCGTTGCGTTCCGGACGCGTGTCTCCGACGACCAAGGTGTGGATGGGGATGCCCGTGGCTCCCACGGCGCGTGCGGCCTCGATCGGAGCCAGCCCACCGTTCGAGCGTCCGTCGGAGACGACGACGATGTCCGTCACATGGCGACCGCGATGGCTCGCCATGGCCTGGCTGATGGCGTCGCCCAGATGCGTTCCGGCCCCACGTCCGGCAGCGGTGTCGAAATCGCTGACAGGCGTGGCGCTCTCGGAAAAGCTGAAGAGCTTGGGCACGTACGCGCGCCCCTCGATCAGGGGCAGGATCTCGCGCATCAGCGTGTTGCGCGCCAGGTCGAGGCGTGTCGCATCGGAAGCCGTGAGCCCCGAGGCCTGCTCCAGTCCGCGCCGGGTATCGGTGTCGCCCGTATAGGCATCCTTGCGCCGCATGCTGGCGGAGTCGTCCAGGAGCACGATCACCTCGGCCGGGAAGACCTCTTCGCGACGCTCGACCATGACCGGGCGGGAAAGAACGGCGAAGAGCAGGAGGAAGGCGGCGATACGCGCCATCGACAGGACGACGCGCAGGGTCGTCGAAATAGGCTCCTTCGCATAGCCGATCCACGTCACGAAGGCGAAGACCGGCAGGATCACGAGCACGATCAGCCACGCGGCGGGAAGATCGAGGAAACGCAAAGCTGCGCGTGTGCCCTCGTCGGTTGTCTGTGTGAAGAGAGCGATCATCGGACGAGTCTCCTTCCGTGGCCGATCCAGGCCGCCCACAGGGTCTCGCAGATCAAGGCGAATAGTGCCGCCGCCGCTAGGAAGCGCCAGAGTTCGCCGCGGGCCGTGTCCGATTCCTCGCCCATCTCCTCGGAGTCATCGCTCGTGCGATGGATACGCCAAGCGTCGTGGGAGGCTTCCAGATCTTCGGGCGCGATGCGTTCGAGATCGCCTTCATGCACGTCGAATTGCACGGCGAATGGAATCTTGCTGTTGCCCTCGAGCTCGACTTGCCAGAGCCCGGTACGGTTCAGGTTGTCGATCGGGGGGAGGCTCCAGAGTCCCTCCGCCAGCTGACGCGGTTCTCCATCGAGCCGCCTGCGCGTTCCCCCCGGAGGAATCAGGGTCGGCGAACGGGGGAAGTCGCTGACTTCGAGCGCGAGGCTCGCTCCGACGGGGACGTTGCGGCGGGCGAGCGGTTCGCGCCCGGCGTAGCGGAAGAGTTCGTGAATCAAAGGCACCAGGGTCGAGGCGATCTCCGGAATGCGCGTCCAGTCATCGTCGATCGAGGTGGTCCATAGAAAGACCCGTCCGCGGTCGTAGGAGCGCTCGATGAGGAGTGGGCTCTTGCGATCGTCGTCCATCCGCGCCAGCACGTGCGTGCGCGGCGAATCCTGGCCGGGGTCTTCGGCGAGTTCCGTCGAGACGAACTCGAAGATCGGCACCTCGGTCAGGAACTGGCGCCACTGCTCGTCGGCGAAGAAGCTCAAGGCAGGGTGATTCTCATCGAACCAACTGATCCGGTAGTACGCCTCGCGGCGGGCGCGAACGGCCACTTTGCGGGCGAGTTTCGCCGGGAGAAGCCCCGTACCGTCGGCCCGCCACAGGCGCGAGTTGAGCGCCGCCTGCGCGGAAGGGTCGGCCGTTTGATCGCCCATGGTCACGATCAACGAGGCGCCACCGGCCACGTGTTCTTCCAGCTTTTCGATGAGCCGAGGCGAGATCGAGGCCACGTTCGCCAGCATGATCACGTCGTAATTCTTCAGGTCGTCGCTGGAGCCGAAAGCGTTCGCCGATACCTCATCGATGAGGAACGGGGCGTAGAGCCCACCTGGGCCGGTGAGGTAAGTATCGTCGTCGGGCGGTTCGAGGATGGCGCGCACGTATCCGAGTTCGTCCCGTTCGATTTCGTTCGCGGGATCGCCATTGACGAGCAGGCAGCGAATCGGGGGCGGAACTTGGACCACCGCGGCGAGCCGATCGTCCAGCGCCAAGCGATCCCCCTCGAGGGTCGCGATCAAGGTGTGAAAACCGGAATCCTGGAACGAGTAGGGGAAGGACACCTCGGCGCTCGAGCGCGCGTTGATGTCGACCTTCTGGCTGGGCTGACGCACGCCGTCGACGACCAGTGCGACCCGCACCGCAGCGCGGCCCTGGGCACCGAAGTTCCGCACCCGCACGCTGAGGTCGCTCGTCAATCCGGGCCCGAGGATCTCTTCCGTGGGTGCGAGTTGTTCCAGTCCCAGGTTGGCGGGCTGCAAGGGTACCGGTCCGATGTCCTCGACCACGACCTTGGAGCCGAGCTCTTGTAGCCGATCCAGTGCGCGCACGAGGGGCGGAATGTCTGCATCGCCCGCGTCGCTGAGCAGCGACTCCCTGGGCAGGAACGTGTTCTTCTGCATGTCGGTCAGTAGTCGCACCTCGAGTGCACTCTGCCCGACGGAGCCGGCATCCTGCTCGGCGTACGTCGCGACCTCGTTGAGAACCGCGGCAAGATCCAGCCGTTCGTCGGTAGGAGTGGAGATGGTCGTCAAGACCGCCATGGCCTCTTCAGGTGAACGGAACGAGAAGAGCTGGGCCGTGCGCGCTCCCTGGACGAGACGTACACGATCTCCGCGCGTACCGTCGAGGTTGCCAAGGATCGTGCGCGCGCGTTCCAGAATCGACTCGAACACGCTGTTGACGCTCTCGCGATACCCCGTCGAAGCGGAGGCATCGAGAATCAACACCACGTCGCGGCGGCTTTCTGTGAAGGGCGTTAGCGGACTGCGCTCGCCGGTGAAAGGCCGCGAGACCGCAAAGGCCAGGAGGGCCACGGCGGCCATGCGCAGCAAGAGGAGAATCAGGTTCTCCAGTTGCGCCCGGCGGCGTGTCTTCTTGTAGGCCGCGAGCACGAACTGCATCGCCGCCCACTGGATGGGCTTGTGGCGCTGGCGATTCAGCAAGTGGATAAGGAGAGGCACGCTGGCGAGCAGCGAGCCCCACGCGAGGGCCGGATGGATGAAGCCTTCGAACACTCCTAGATCCTCAACTCCGTGCACGCGCTCGAGCGGCGCGGCGGGCCAGATAGGTCGAAAGAACCACGTCCAGGGGTTGGGACGTGGTCAGGGAGACGAAGTCGCACGAAAGAGCCCGCGCGTGACGCTTGAGGCCTTCCGTGTGGTTCTCCATCTCTTCCAGGTAGGCATTGCGAATCGCCTTGGGGTCGATCTTCAGTTTGCCGCTGCTCTCGAGTCCATCGAGACGCATCAGCCGCTCGAAATCGAATTCGAGCTCTTGGGGATCGAGTACCTGGAAGAGAATCGGTTCGTGCCCGGCATGGGTCAGCATGCGCATGCCCTCGACGAGCTGGTTGGGGTCCGCGAAGAAATCGGAGATGACGATGACGATGCCCTTCTGGCGCAAGCGTCCGCCGATCCAGTTCAAGACGTGCCCCACACCGGTCGTGCCTCCGGCCTCGGCCCGTTCGAGAGCTGTGATGATGGCGGCGTTCTGGTGCGTGCCGTTGGAGGGCGGAACCCGGTCACGAATGTCGGAATCGAACACGACGAGCCCGGCGGCATCGCGTTGATCGGTTACGAGGTGCGCCAGGGAGGCTGCACACCAGCGCGCGTAGTCGAACTTCGAGTACGAGAGCGAGCTGTAGGCCATCGATTCGCTGGCATCGACCAGGATGTGGCAGGAGAAATTCGTCTCTTCGACGAACTCCTTGACGACCAGCCGATCGGAGCGAGCGAAGATCTGCCAGTCGAGTTTCTTCAGCTCGTCGCCCGGAACGTAGGGACGGTGCTGTGCAAACTCGACCGAGCTGCCTTTCTGCGGCGAGCGGTGATGCCCGGCCATGAAGCCCTCGACGATGGTCCGTGCGACCAGCGACAGACCACTGAGTCGATCGAGGACCGCGGGGTCCAACGAAAATTTAGCGTCCGGCATGAGGGGCCTACTTGCTTGCTAGCTCGCGGCCTGGATACCTGGAACGCCCGCGCCGACGTCGGCGGAGGGATCGACCTCTTGCAGGATGCGATCGATGATCTTGTCCGGCGTCATGCCTTCGGCGGCGGCCGAGAAGTTCGTCACGATGCGGTGACGAAGTACCGGATGGGCAACGGCCTTGATGTCCTCGATGGCAACGTGGTTGCGCCCGGCGATGGCTGCGTGGGCCTTGGCGCCGAGGATGAGGAACTGGCTGGCGCGCGGTCCCGCCCCCCAGGTGATCCATTCGCGCAGGAACTCGAGCGGTTCATCGGAGCGCACACGGGTGCCGCGGGTCAGCGCCAGGGCGTAGTCGAAGACGTGATCGGCGACGGGAATCGAACGCACTGCTTGCTGCAGTGCCAGGATTTCTTCTGTCGAGACGACCTGTTCGAGCCCCGCTTCTTCCTGTCCGGTCGTACGGCGCAGGATCTCACGCTCTTCGTCCTTCGTGGGGTAGGGGACGTGAACCATGAACATGAAGCGATCCAGCTGCGCTTCGGGCAGGGGATAGGTGCCTTCCTGTTCGATCGGGTTCTGCGTCGCCAGTACGAAGAAAGGATCCGGTAGGACGTGGCGTTGTCCACCGATTGTGACCTGGCGTTCCATCATCGACTCGAGCAACGCGGCCTGCGTCTTCGGCGGCGTACGGTTGATCTCGTCCGCCAGGATGACGTTGGCGAAAATCGGTCCCTTGGCGAAACGGAACCGTCGCTCGTTCGTTTCGGGGTCGATGTGCAGGAGCTCGGTTCCGGTGATGTCGCCCGGCATGAGGTCCGGCGTGAACTGGATCCGGTTGAACGAAAGGTCCAGGGTCTTCGAAACGCTGGAGATGAGCAGCGTCTTCGCCAGGCCCGGCACGCCGACCAAAAGGCAGTGACCCTTCGAGAGCACGGCGAGCAAGAGTTGATCGATGACCTGGTCCTGGCCGACGATGACGCGGTGCAGTTCCTCTTTCATCCGCTGGTGGGTTTCGCGCAGACGGGAAAGGGCTTGGGGCGTGGAGCTTGAGTCAGTCATGTTCTCTGGGAGGCCGAAGAAGAGGGCGCTCTTTAGGACGAGCTCTGGGTACGGATAAGGAGGCCTGGGGTGGAGCGAAGGAAGGGAGATTTTCGAACGGAGCGGGCCGAAACGAATTCGGGCCGGCACCAATATCTCCCTTTAATACGGTTCGGGGGGCAGGCCTACCCGAAGAACTCTGGAAGGAGTTCGTCTGATTCCTGTCTGAGCTGTATTCAGGGTTCGCTCAGGTACGCCCAGACGAGGTGCCTGCCGAGCACCAGGATCCATGCACCCTGGGCGTAGATATCACCCCCGGCGGGTGCCTCGCCCCCCCGCGGAACCGGTTGATAGTCCAGGAGATAGAGCTCCCGCTCGCGGTCGAAGAGGTAGAGCCCGCGGGTCGTCGAGAAGAGCAAGCGTGAGGGGCTGACAAGGCCCTCGCCGGCGAAAGCCTCCTCCTGGGCCAGGTACAGACCGTCGATCCGATCACGGCCCGGCCGGCGACTGGAAACCGTTTTTTCCGAGCGGGCGCGCCCCAGAACCAGGCTTTCCTCGCGATCGCCGCCCAAGAGCGTCAGCGCTTCGCCCAGGGGGCGGACGGGTGCTTCGAACAGGTGTGTGGTGTCTGGAAGCGATTCGGCTCCCGGGGCCGTCGTCCCATCCAAAATCGAGAACGTGAGAGGAATCGGGCCGGCGTGAAGCGTGTACAAGCGGTCGGAATCCGCGGGGTTCCAGAGGATCGTGCCGTCCGCCCCGAGCCGGGGCGGCGCTCCGCTCCAGCCACGCACACGCGCATCCCGACGACGGTTCTTCAGCGTCCAGACGGGGCTGCCATCCAGCGTATCGACGAGCGCCCCGGCACCCAGATGCGTGCCGCAGAAGAGCCTGACTTCGCCCTGTCCAGCTGGCCCGCTGGTTCCCTGCGGAACCAAGAGAAGTCCCTGGGAAGCGCCGCCATAGAGCCCCCCCGATCCACCGAGGCGGCCGGCATCGGGTAGCAGGTCCGCCCCCTTCGCGAGTAGCCGCTTCCAGAGCAGAGCCCCGTCGCCGCGATCGAAGGCCAGGAGCCAGGCGCGAATGTCACCCTCGCTGGCCCGCGCCATGACGAAGACGCGCTCGCCGTGGATCACGGCTCCAGGTTGGTATTCGAGTTGTGGGAGGTCGGCGAGCGCTGCGATCTCCTCGACCTCACCGTCGGCCCGCACGCGCAAGTCACCGACGATGGCCCAGGCGAGCTGCGGCAGGGGTGGGGCCGATTCGATTCCACGCCGCTCGATCTCCTCGGGAGAGGGGAGGTCGACGCAGAAGAGTGCGTTGCGATCTCCATCGCCGAGGGTTCTGCCGTGAATGAAGACGATCGTCTGTCCATCGGAACACGGAGTCAGTGCCCAGCCAGGCGGCACGGGGCGTACGAGCCGCTCGTCGAGCCAAGGCGCGAAGCCTCCGAGCAATTTCTCCGGCTCGAAGACGCGCACCCGTTCGAGCTGACCGTCCTTGTCGAGCCGTAGCTGATGGACCTGGTTGCTCGCTTGCACGATGAACGAACCGTCGGCCAGGAAGCAAAGTCCCGGCCGAACTCCGATGCCCGGTCCGTGTAGGCGCCGGGAACGCGGCGTTTCCGGGAGGATGGAGATGGAGTCGGTGTAGCGCAGCCGATGGGCTCGTTGCCAGGCCTCTGGTTCCCGCTCCCCCGTGACAGGGAACAGAACCTCTTCACGAGCAAGGAGGGCACGCTGGGCCGACTCGCTCTCGCAGAAGCGTGCATGCCAGCGCGCGCGTGAGATGTGTGCCCGGGCAAGGGTCCCATGGCCGGACTCGAGGTTCCGATCGAAGGCGAGCACTCCGGCGCTGGCCGCGGCACGGGTGCCAGGAAAGAGCCGTTGTACCTCCAGGAGATCAGCTTCCAGAGCTCCCCGGTCGAGGGCCATCTGCAAGGCGGTTTCACCCGAGTTGGCGAAGCGCCTCGTCCAGGTGTGTCGTTCCGCATCGCCCAACTCCTCGAGCCGTCTGCGCAACGCGTGCCGGAGCCCCTCGGTTACCCGGCGTACGGCGACCGCACGTGTTTCGATGAAGACCGACGCTCCACTGGGCGCCTTGGCGAGGGCCTCGTGCCAGCGTTCGAACCCGTTGCCGAGGAGCCTCTCGAACTCTGCCTGGCGTTCGCGATGGAGGGCCTCCCGGGCGCGCTCCAGCAGTCGATCTCCAGCGAGTAGATCCTTCGTCGCCTCGGGTAGGGACGGCAGGAAACAATCGTTGTCGAGCGGGCCCTCACCGCCCGGCGGGGTCGTACTTCGCTCGTCCCGGTTCTGTGCCGCGCCAGACAGCGCTGCCGCCAGCGCGATACAAGGGAGGAGTCCGAACAGGACCGGGCGCAGGCAAGCCGGAAAGCCTATGGGGAGGGTCACGGACTCGGGAGACTCAGAGCCCCTCCGATTCCATACGCGCCGAGCCCGGGGGCTGGGCCAGGGAGCGGGCGCGCTCCAGGGTCAGGGTCGCCTGACGCGGTTCGCGGAGCGTGCGGCGGACTCGCTCGCGGTAGATCTCGTCTTCCAGCATGCTCTGCTCCGCCTTGAGCTGTTCGGTCTCCTTCGACAATAGCTCGCAGCGCGCTTCCACCGTGGCTTCCTCGTGTTCGAGATGCCGACTCGTTTCCATGGCCGGGAGATAGCCGTTCGAGTACAGCTGGCAAAACACTCCCAACGAAACGACCAGCGGTACCCAGCTGGTGAAGCTGGATACGAACTTGGGACGTTGTTCAGTGTTCTTGACCATCGCAGTCATCGCGCTTGTGGGGGCGGGGTGGCGTCAGCTGATTTCCAGAGCACCGTAGCAGGCGCTGGAGCCCAGCTCTTCCTCGATGCGTAGGAGGCGGTTGTACTTCGCCACGCGATCGGAGCGCGAGGGCGCGCCGGTCTTGATCTGGCCTGTGTTCAAGCCAACGGCGAGATCGGCTATGGTCGTGTCTTCGGTTTCGCCCGAGCGGTGACTCATCACGCAACGATAGCCGTTGCGGTGGGCCAGGGCGACCGTATCGAGGGTCTCGGTCAGGGTTCCGATCTGGTTGACCTTGATCAAGACGGCGTTGGCTACCTTGCGATCGATCCCTTGTTGCAGGCGTTCGGTGTTCGTGACGAAGAGGTCGTCACCGACCAGCTGAACCTTGTCGCCGATCTTCTGGGTCAAGCTGCGCCAGCCGTCCCAATCATCCTGATCGAGTCCGTCTTCGATGCTGAAGATGGGATAGCGCTCGCACCAATTGGCGTAGAGATCACTCAGGTCTCCCGGAGTCAGGGACTTGCCTTCGATCCTGTAGGTCCCGTCGTGCAGGAATTCGGCCGAGGCGGCATCGATAGCGATGCGGATGTCGGTGTTCACACCGAGCCCGGTCTTCTCGACGGCCGAGAGAATCAACTCGAGGGCTTCCTCGTTCGAGCGCAGGTCGGGTGCGAAGCCGCCTTCATCGCCGACGGCCGTGACGAGCCCGCGGTCGCGGCAGACGCCTTTCAACGCGTGGAACACCTCGGTGCCCATACGCAGCCCCTCTGAGAAGCGCGTGGCCCCGAAGGGCATGATCATGAATTCCTGCATATCGACGGAGTTGTCCGCGTGGGCCCCGCCGTTCAGGATGTTCATCATCGGCACGGGGAGCACAACGCCCTGGGTTCCGCCGACGTAGCGATAGAGCGGCAGGCCGCACTCTTCCGCGCCGGCCTTGGCCACGGCTAGCGAGATGCCGAGGATCGCGTTCGCGCCCAGGCGCTCCTTGTTGGGGGTTCCATCCAGGTCGATCATCGCCCGGTCGATGCCACCCTGGTCGAGGGCATCCAGGCCGACCAGCCCCCGGGCCAGCTCGGTGTTCACGTTCTCGATAGCCTTGAGCACGCCCTTGCCTCCGTAGCGGCCTTCGCCGTCACGGAGTTCGTGGGCTTCGTGGGTGCCGGTCGAAGCACCGGACGGAACCGCTGCCCGACCGAACGCGCCGGACTCGAGTTCGACGTCGACTTCGACGGTGGGGTTGCCGCGCGAATCGAGAATCTCGCGCCCACGGATTTCCAGGATCTCGCTCATGCCAAAACTCCCTCTCCAGGGGTGCGGAGATCGTAGTGTTTCGTCACCGCCGATTAAGAGGGGCCCTGAAAAGAGCATGCGTAACGGGGGCTGGATCGAGGCCTTCTCGGCCAGATGCGGCGTCCGCCGAGGCCCAGGGCAGGGTCCGGAAGGCGGGCGCATCGTGAGCGACTCCGAAATTGGGGATTCGTATCGAGGCCTTTGGAACCGCGGTTCCGGCTCCGTGCGGCCATGAAGCTCGCGCCTGGTGCTAGGGGGGAGGCGGCCCGGGCTGATAGCGTCTAGGGACACCATGGGACGCCCCATCTCTCTGCTCCCCAATCTGGTCACGCTGGCGAACGCCTTTTTCGGACTGCTGGCCCTGTCCAAGGCGATCGACGCCCTGATCCTCTCCGGTGATGACCCGATGGTCTTCTACCAGAAGATGGATCGGGCCTGCTTCTACGTGTTCATGGGGATGATCTGCGATGGACTGGACGGCCTCGTGGCGCGCATGACACGCGGGGAGAGCGAGTTCGGTGCCCAGCTGGATTCGTTTTCGGATGCCTTGACCTTCGGTGTCGTACCGGCGCTGCTCGTCAAGGTCCTCGTCGAACACGAGGGCGGGCTGACGGCCCACGCCGGCAACCCCCGCTTGCACTTTCTCGCCTCGGCTTCGTTCTCGCTCATGGCCATTCTGCGCCTCGTGCGTTTCAACCTCGAACCGGACGAGGAGCGCCCTGCCGGCAAGACGAAGACCTTCCGTGGGCTCCCCTCGCCGGCGGCGGCGGGGATGGTGATCTCGACCATCTGGCTCTACCTGGTGATGCGCCAGCCCGCGCTGGAGAAGGAGGAGGGGACCTCGACCTTCTTCCATCGCGCGCTCTCGTTCATGGAGGCTCCCTACTGGGCACCGGTTCTGGACTGGCTGCCGGTGCTGCTCGCGTGTTCGCTGCCCGTTCTGGGCCTCTTGATGGTCAGCAACGTGCGCTATGTGCACGCCGTGTCGTATCTGATGAAACCGAAGGCCCAGTTCTTCACTCTCGTCGGGATCGTGTTCTTCTTCATCCTGTTTTATCTCGCACCCGTTTTGTTTCTATTCCTGTTCGCGATCGGGTTCACCTTGTCAGGACCCCTGATGCCCCTGCTCGTACGCATGAAGCTCGTCCCTTCGGACAGTACCCCATGACTCGGCGGACGACGCGAGCTTGGATCGGACTGGGCAGCAACCTCGGGGATCGCCAGGCGAACCTCGACGGTGCGCTGGAGGCGCTCGCCGTCGTGGAGGGGATCGAGGTACTGCGTTTCTCCACTTGGATCGAAACGCGACCTGTCGGCGGACCTTCGGATCAACCGAACTACCTGAACGGCGTATGCGAGATCGAGTGCGACGCGACGCCCGAAGATCTCTTGTGGTTGCTGCAGGCGATCGAGATCCAGTATGGACGCGAGCGCCGGGGCGTGCCGCCGAATTCACCGCGCACGCTCGACTGCGATCTGCTCTTTTACGGTGACGAGGAGCTTGCGAGCCCGGATCTCGTTGTGCCGCACCCGCGCATGGAGGAACGCCTGTTCGTGCTCGAGCCGTTGAACGAGCTGGAGCCGGACATGCGCTTGCCACGTTCGAAGATGAGCGTCAGCGAGCGTGTTCGAGAGCTGCGCGAACAGGAAGGGCGACAGGAAGAAAGAACGTGAAGGGACCGTGTGCGCTCTTCGAAAATCCCCTCGAGGCCACTCTCTGGTGTCGAGGGATGTGCGAGCGCGGCGAATCCATCGGCTTCGTTCCGACGATGGGGGCCCTGCACGAGGGGCACCTATCGCTCGTGCGTCGAGCGGTCGCCGAGAACGAACACTCCTGCGTCAGCGTCTTCGTCAATCCGTTGCAGTTCGACAACCCCGAGGACCTCGAGCGTTACCCGCGGGATCTCGCCTCGGATCGCGAACTCCTGTCCGCCGTGGGTTGCTCGATGGTCTTCACCGGCACCCTGGAGAGCTTCTTTCCCGACGCCCTCACTTCCGGGGATATCCCCCTGCGTGATCCCGGCCCTGGGGCCGAGGGAATGGAAGGGGCGTTTCGCTCGGGCCACTTCGAAGGTGTCGCGACGATCTGCGGCCTGCTCTTCGAGCTGGTCCATCCCACGCGGGCCTACTTTGGTGAAAAGGACTACCAGCAGTGCCTCGTGGTCGAGCGTCTGGCCCGGGAGTTGGGTTTTCCGAAGATCGTGATCTGCGAAACGTCTCGCGAACCCGGAGGGCTGGCCCGCTCTTCACGCAATCAACGGCTGGGGCCCGCAGAGAAGGAGCAGGCCCATGCGCTTTCGCGCAGCCTCTTCGCGGCACGCGCGGCCTGGGCCGAGGGCGAGCGCGACGCGACCCGATTGCGCGCGATTCTCCACGAGCACCTCGATGTAACCGGGGTTGAGATGGAATACGGTGAGATCCGGGATCCCGAGCGGTGGAGCGCCGAGGCCCCGTCGGGCGTGCTGCGCCGGGCCCGTGCTCTGGTCGCGGCCAAGGTCGGTCTCGTCCGCCTGATCGACAACCTCGAGCTAGGCTTGCTCGAGGATGCGCAAGGAACAGCCCGGGGGTAGGTCCGGCACTCCTCCCTCCTGCAGCCCACGCCCCGACGCCCTCCCATTCGAAGGTAACGCCCATGGAATACGACGAGATTCGCGTGCTGGCTCCCGCCAAGCTGAACCTCTCCCTCGAGCTCCTCGGCAAACGCGCGGACGGCTACCACGAGCTCGCGACGCACTTGCTCGCCTTCGATCGCTGCGACGAGCTGGTCCTGCGCGCGACCCGCGATACCGAACCCACGGTGCGCACCCCGCGGGTTACCTTTCGCCTGGACGCTACCGATCCGGACGTTCCCCGCGACGAGAGCAACCTGGCCGTCCGCGCCCTGGGGCTGGTCGTCGAAGCCGCCCTCGAGCAGGGCGCGAAACCCGGACTGCGCTACGAGCTCGAGCTCAGGAAGATCTTGCCCTCCGGTGCGGGCCTCGGTGGGGGGAGCGCGGACGCGGCAGCCGCGTACTTTGCCGCGACAAAGCTCTTTGGGCTCGATCCCGACGACACGGGACTCCTCGCACAGCTGGCGACGCTCGGCAGCGACATTCCCTTCTTCGTCCGAGCCCGTGAGAGCGGCTTCGGCTTGGCCACGGGGCGGGGTGAATGCGTCGAGGCCCTGCCTGTGCCCGATGGGCTCTGGTTCGCAGTCGTGACCCCAGAGCTTCATGTGAAGACGGTCGAGGTGTACGCCAACGTTACGCCGCCCTTCCGAGCACGGGCGGGATTCGATCTCGACGCCTTCGAGAAAGCGACCCTCGGGGAACGCCGGGTCTATCTGCGCAACGATCTCGAGGCTCCAGCTCTACGCGCGGCACCGTTGCTGGAGGCCTGGTTCGAGCTTCTGCGCGAAACGCCGGGCGATTCCTGGCGCCTTGCGGGGAGTGGCTCGAGCTTCTTTGCGCTCTTCGCGGGCGAGTCCGAGGCCCAGGAGGCTCTCGAGGTCGTCCGCGCAAAGCGCGCGGCCCGGGACTTCGTGACGATCTTCGAGTGTGTCGCGCGGCCAGCGGGCCACGGCGTGCGCTTATTGACGCAATAGCGGTCGCACGTCTCCGAGAACCAAACCAGAGCCGAGCGCACCCCGTGGGGGACGGGGGCGTCCAGGATCGCGGCAATACGTTTTCCCACATTGGCCTGTGCGAAGAACCTCGCTCGAACACGAGTTTGTCAGCGAGCTCGCGGACAATCGCTTGTGATTACGGGCCAAACTTCGAGCGGTCCCTAGAGGCTCTCCAGAGGGGGGCAAAAATGCGGGTTGGAAGTTCCAATTGGACGCTCACTGTCCGCTTGCAATTCCTAACCAGAAGCCGTCACTTTACTTGGGTCGAGAAAGCCCCAGGGTCACACATCCGGCTTCCATGAACATCACCGAGGTTCGCATCAAGCTGCTTGAGAATCAACCGGACAAGCTCCGCGGTTTCGCCAGTATCACGATCGAGAATTTCCTCGTGATCCGCGACTTGAAAATCATCGAGGGGTCGAACGGGCTCTTTATCGCCATGCCTTCCCGCAAGTTGTGCGATCGGTGTCCGGCCTGCGGAGGCAAGAACCACCTCCGAGCTCGTTTTTGTAATGATTGTGGTCACAAGCTGCGCAACGATCGCAGTTCCCACGACGAACGTGGACGTATCCGGCTCTATGCCGACATCTCCCACCCCATCCACCAGCGGGCGCGGGATTTCGTCGAGGAGCAGGTCCTGAACTCGTTCCGCAGCGAGCTGGAGCGCTCGAAACAGGATGGGTACGTGGCTACTTCCTTCGACGATCTGGACTACGAGTCCTACGAGAGGGACTCGGCGGCCCAGCCAGAGACGCAGAACACCCACCCCTAGCGCGATTATCGCACCACGACCGCGGGCAAACGTGGAGCGCGGCATGGAACCGGCCAAAGACCCAACCGACGGCAAGGCTCCCCTCACGATCGGCATCGTGGGCTGTGGTGCGGTCGGACGCGCCTTCGCGCTCGCCCTCGCCGCCCGCGGCGCGCGCGTTGCCCTCTGGTCGCGCCGCTGCGAGAGCCTTGAGGCCCTCACCGGCGCGCTCGAAGCGGCCCATCCCGGCCGGGTGGGGGCTGTCGCCATGGAGGATCTCGCCCACGCCGATGGGGTGCTCGTGTGCGTGCACGACGAGGCCATCACCGAGGTTGCAGAACGCCTGGCCACGGGCGGTGCTCCTCCCGTCGTGTGGCATACCTGCGGCTATTACGGAGCCGAGATCCTCGAGCCTCTACGCGTCGCCGGCGTGGCCTGCGGGAAGCTCCATCCCCTGCTCTCCTTCCCACGCGAGCCCCAGGAAGCGGCCGGAGAGGATCGTCTACACGGCGCTGTCTTCGGGCTGGCAGGAGACGAGCGTGCCCTGAATCTCGCCCTGCGCATCGTTTCGCTCCTCGAAGGACAGGCCTTGCGGCTGAAGGCCGGCGCGCAACACGACAGGATCTATCACGCCGCGGCCAGTCTCGTCAGCGGAGGCCATGTCGCCCTCGTGGAGGCTGCGGCTCGCTGTCTGGCTGGAGCTCTCGAGCCAAGCTCGATCGGTCCAGGCTCCGCGGGCGATGAGGAGCGGACCCGGTTTGCCTTGCGTTGCCTGGAGCCGCTCATGCGCTCGACCGAAGCGAACATCCACGCCGGGCTCGGGGCGCGGGCCTTGACCGGTCCGGTGGCGCGTGGGGCTGAGGAGCTCGTGGAGGGGCATGTGCAAGCCCTGGGAGCCAAGGACCCCGCGGCGGCGGAGCTCTACGGGGCATTGCTGCCGATCATGCGTGGTCTGGCCGAGAGTGCCACGCGCACGCTTCCCGACAAGAACTGAGCACTCTGGGTTGCCACGTGCCGCTCTTGGGCGAGCACGGGCCGTCCAGGCCCTGGAGAGATAGGAGGGTCGATTCCCCGCTTCCCCCAGTAGCCTCTACGGCATGGCCATCGTCGTATCCCACATCGCGGACGATTTCGAGATCCTGGCTCGACGCGCCCTGCGCCAGCAGCCGCTCTCCGATCTGATCGAGATCCGTCTCGATCGCATCGGCCATCCTGGCAAGGAGCGAATGGGCGAGTTCTTTCGCGCGTCGAAGAAGCCGGTCATCGTCGCCTGCAACGGTCCCGGAGCTTTCGGGAGCTTCGCGGGCTCCGAGGACGAGCTGTTCCAGCTCTACCACGATGCCGCGCAGGTGGGGGCGCGATTCGTCGACATCGACTACACGCTATCACTCGCCCTGGGGGAGGTCGCAGCACCTTGTCACCGCATCGTCTCGCGCCACTTGCTCGATGGCACACCCGAAGACCTCGACACCTACCTGGAGGAGATTCAGGAGGTGCTCTACGAGGGCGACGTGACCAAGCTGGTGGCCCATGCCCACTCGTGCGAGGACGGCCTGCGCTTGCTCGCGTGGTTGCGTGGAACGAAGGGCATCGTCTCGTTCTGTTCCGGGGAAGCGGGGAGCTTCACCCGCATCCTCGCCCCGATCTTCGGGTCGCCCTTCACGTACTGCGCGCCGGCCGACATTCCAGACGCTTCCGGCGCGGTTGCGCAGCCGACGGCGCCGGGACAGTTGCGGGTCAACGATCTGCACGCCGTGCTTCCACCTGGGGGGATCAGTCAGGAGACGGCGATCCTCGGTGTCGTCGGCAAACCCATCGCCCATTCCTATTCGCCGTGGGTGCACGGTATGGCGCTCAAGGCGGCCAAGCTCGACGCCGTGTATATCGCCTTCGAGCCCGAATCCTTCGACGACTTCGTGGCGCTCACGAAAGACGAGAACTATCGCGGTTTTTCGATCACGGCCCCCTTCAAGGAGGATGCCTATCGGCATGCGAAGCAGTTCGACTCGGCCAGTGAGAAGACGGGTGCGGCCAACACGCTCGTGCGCGATGGGGAAAACTGGAATGCGGCCAACACCGATGTCGCCGGCGTACGCGAAACCCTGGAGCGAGGGCTGCACATCCACTCGGCGAAGTCCGATGTTCCCGGGACGATCGCCGAGGTACACGCCCTGATCCTCGGAGCCGGCGGAGCGGCTCGCGCGGCGGCCTGGGCCATTCGCTCGCTGGGTGGACGCGTCACCCTTGCAAGCCGCACCCTCGAGCGAGCCAAGTCCCTCGCCCACGAGCTCGATTGCGAAGCCCGCGAGTGGTCGGAGATCCCCGAGATCGAGTACGACGTCTTGATCAACACGACACCGATCGGCTCGGATGCGATCGGTGCGCCCAAAGCGGTGCTCCCTGACGATTGGATCCGCACCGGCAGCCTGGTCTTCGACGCTGTCTATCGCCCGATTCGAACCCCGCTCCTCGCCAGCGCCCACGCGCGGGGATGTACACCGGTTCCGGGAGGCGAGTGGTTCTGTCGCCAGGCGGCGGCGCAGTTTCGGCTGTTCACGAAGTCGGAGCCGGATGAAGAGCTCATGCGCAAGGCCTTCGAACACGCCCATGAGAGCACGCAGACATGAATTCTCCCTCGATTGTCGAGCGTCCGCTCGCCCTCGTCGGTCTGCGTTGTTCCGGAAAGTCGACCATCGCGCACCTGCTTGCTGGGCGCTTCGATTGGCCCTTCTGCGACCTCGACGCCGAGGTCGTACGCTTCGCGCGTTTCTCGGGCTACGAAGCGGCCACAGCGGGTGAGCTCATCGAAAACGCCGGCTGGGCGCGCTTTCGCGACCTGGAGGCGAACGCTCTGAAGAAATTGATCGAACCCATGCCGCGCATCGTGCTGGCGACCGGCGGTGGCGTCGTCGAGCGTGCCGACAATCGCAGCTGGCTGCAACGCGCCACGCGCGCCTTCTGGCTCGACGTGCCCATCGAATTGCTGCAGCTGCGCCTCGCGGCCGATGGGACCCATCGGCCGGCCCTAACGGGCGGCATTGGCGGCGGCGACGCGCTCGCCGAGTTGCCGCGGATCGGCCGCCAGCGGGAGGCCTACTACCGGGCGGTGGGCCAGCGGATCGAGTGTTTCGACCGAGCGCCGGATGCGATCGCCGAGGAGATCGCTGCCCTTTGCGTTGGGTGATTCGGGCGCGGAATGCGGAAAACTTCTCCCGCTCTGTGCGGATTCCAAAAGGGGAACGGGACTTTAGCCGACACTCCATAGTGCAGACGCATGGTTGCTTTCTCCCGTCTTTCCACAACCGAGGCTCGTTCGGGGGATAGGATCTTCGAACGCTCTGATATGGGACGCATCCAGACCACGAGGACAGCGCGAACGAACGGGTGGAACGCACTCGTCGGGCTTGCGTTCGTGGCCTTCTCGGGCGGCTGTCGCACGCAGACGCCGGCCTTGACAGAGGGCACAGGATCTCCCGCGGTGGTCGAGCAGGCGGAAACGAGCTACCCGCTTGCGCCCGACGTTTCGCCCGGGACGACGATTCCGGGGGCGGATACCGACTCCGGAGCGAGTCTGGACACCGAGCGGGCGGTCCGATCCCAGCCGGGGGCGACCCCGCCCGTTCCGCCCCCCGACTTCGAGCGGAACGACGGTCGGGTGGGCGGCAAGCTCACGGCAGAGGAGATCGAGCGTTGGATCTGGCTGGCGGGTCGGCCCCGCCTGGCCGGGCTCCCCGCGGCGCGTCAGAGCGAACGCGATGCCCAGCGCAAGCGAGCCCTGGAGCGACTCGGAGACGACATCGAGCGCCGCGGATCGCGCCGCTCTGCTGTTCTGCGCCACCTTCGCGAGCTGTTCCAGAGCGTGCGCACATCCAACGAACTCTGGTCCTCGAGCGCTCGCGTCGCTGGCCAGCTCGAGCTCTACGAATTCGCCGAATACATCGCCCAACCGATGCTCGCCGGCGTTTCTGGGCCACGCCATCTGGCTTCCGCAACGGCCCTGCACGCGCTCTTCGGTCGCTGGTTCGTCGATGCGGACGAGTTGGTGCCGTATCTCGAACACGTGCGCGCCGGGTCGGATACCGAGCTCTTCCTGGGGAGCTTGGCGGACGAAGAGGATCTCTCGCGCCGACGTCTGTTCGCCCTGCTCGAGACCGATCCTTCCCGCGCCATGGGGTTTTTGACCCATCGCGACCCGCGCATCCGCGGAGGGGCGGCGGGGATCCTCGGGCAGGCCTTCTCCCTTCCGGGCGCCGATCCAAAGGCTATCCACACGTCGCTGCTCGACATGCTCGAGTCCGAAGAGGATCCGCTGGCCTTTCATCTGGCACTCGGGGCCATCGTGCCTCAGCTCGAGCTCGCGGATGCCCACGCCCCCGAGCTGAAGCGGCTGCGCTACCTCCTGGCCAACGTCGCCACCTCCGCGGACGATGCGCGGTCCATGTCGGCTGTGCAAGTCCTTGGGCGTTTGCCGTGGGTGACCACCGGCCAGAACGAGCCGGCCCACATCCTCAGCGGTATCGGGCTCGTGGGGGAGGCCCTGCGCGATCTGGCCGACGCCGAGCGGCGCCGGGGAGCCTTTGATCCCGATCCGCTAGTGAATGCGTTCCAGGCCCTCGAGGTCCTCTGCGACCGGGCGGTGGCTGGGAATCTGGCCAGCGAATTACGTGGTTCCAGAGCGCGGCATGCCGTCATTTCGATCCTGGAGGACGCTGCCCTCGGATCCGCGGTGCGCTCGATGGCGGGTTCGGCCCTCGGGCCCCTGGCCTTGTCCAGTGATGCCCCGCTGTTCGTCCGGGTCTTGCTCGAGAGCGCGACCGATCCCGCGGTGGCCCACGCCCTGCTCGGCGCGGCGGGCGAGCTGCTCGTGACCTTCGACCCCCAAACCCGCGAGGTGCGCGAGATCCTTGCCGCCGTGGCCCAGCTCTCAGGTGCGCGCGATCCAGATCTGCGGCGACGTGCGCTGCAGCTTCTCGCGGACGAAAAACTCGAGCGCCACGTGGCGACGATCGATCGGAGTTTTCTCGTCGAGCGCATCGAGGAGGAGGAGATCGCCGACCTCGATCGAACCTTGCTCGCGCTCTTGCGCCGCCTCGGCAAGGGACAGCTCGAGCCCCTCCTGGATGTGAAGCGGCTCCCCGAATTGGCGAAGGACAGCGGCGCTCTCTCGGAGCTCGCATTGACGCTCACCAAGCTGGCGGAGGAGCGTCCGCACTTGACGATGCTCGCCGCCAGCAAACTCGCCAGCATCGGCAACGAGGAAACCCTACATGCGGCCCGACAGCACGCCTTGAGCATGGTGGCCAGCTTGAAGGAGGCGGCGCTTGCCGCGCTCACTCCCGACGAGCACCGCTCGATCTGCACCTGGGCCTGGCAGCTGCACGAGGCCGGCATCCCCCTGGAAGAAGTTCTGCCGAAGAACGACACCTTCATTTCGCAACTCGCGAGCATGCACATTCCGCGTGCCCAAAGAGCGGGGGAGATCGGCGATCTGCCGACCGCAGCCCTCGAGCACCTCAATGCTCTGGTCGAGGCCCATCTCTATCTGAAGGCCGACAAGCAAGGCGCCAAGGGAAACATCGAGCGTTCGTTCAAGCAGGCCTACGAGCTCACCCGCGATTCCGACCTGCGGCTCTTGGTCCTACGCGACCGCGCACGCTTCCGGGCGGAGGTGGGGGAGACCGTGGGCGCGCTCGATGACTTCCGTGAGTTGCTGCGCGTCGATGCGTTGCATGTCCCCGACGTCCGGATCGCCATCGCGATCCTCCAGGGTGGGGGAGCTGGCCCGGCCGATGATCCGAGCGTCGTGCGCGAGGTCTGCGAGCTCTTCTCGACCCTGGCCCGGATGAAGTTCTGGAACCGCGAACCTCCCACGGTACGCCTGCAGGATCTGGAGGACTGGGGCAGCATCGCCATCGGCACCAAGCAGCGCGAGCTCGTCGCGGCCGTGGCCGCGGCCCTTGTCGACATGCCCAAGACCCAGCCCCAGGAGACCCAGGACTCGGGCGATCATCCCCCTGTCTGGGCGGGGCTCCTGCGGGAAGCGGAGCATTTCCAGACACTGACGAGTCTGCAGGCGCGCATCATGGCCGAGCTGGCAGGGCTCGAATCGCGGTAGTGTGGTATCGTCACCCCGGGAGTTCGCTCTCGATCTCCATAAAACCGCCTTCCTAAAATCCCTTGCCCCGGCGCCAACCCTGCAGGCTTGCGGGTTCTTTTCCCTCCGGTGGTCCGTCCTTCGCCTACAGGCGCACAGGTACTTTCGCCACCCAGCCCATCGTTCCATCAGCGTGTCCCCCCAACATTGCATTCTCCCCCTCGCACTCTCTCTTCTTCTCGTCGATAGCGCCCGCGCCGACACCCTTTTGGGTCAGATCGTCGACGCCAACGGCTTCGGAATCGCCGGTGTGAAACTCGACGTCCAGGACCTTGCCGGATTGGATCCCGTGGTCGAGAACGGGGTCACGGACGCCCTCGGAAACTTCGAGGCGACGCTGCCGGCGGGTCTCTACCGCATCGTCTTCGAACCGCCTGTGCCGCCCCTTTCGACCCACCTGCCGGGCGAAATCGAATCGCTCTTGGTGAGCGGAGCCGTGTCGGTCGGAACCATTGCCCTCGAGCCCGGTGTTTCTGTTTCTGGACGGCTCGTCGATGCGAGCTTCGTCCCGGTCGCCAATGTGGACCTGGATGTGCGCAACGAAGCTACGGGAGAGGAGATCCTGCTTTTGAACGACAATAGCGATCCCTTCGGCCTGTTCACCATCGTCGTGCCGATCGGTTCGATCGGGCTTCAGATCGATCCCTCGCCGGTCCTTCCGGGTTTTGGCGTCTTCGCTCCCCAGGAGCTCGCGTTGTCGACCCCGTTCAATCTCGACCTTGGCGACGTAATCTTGCAGCCCGGGTTCACGGCCTCGGGGGTTTTGCTCGATCCCTCCGGTTTGCCCGTTCCCAATGCGGACTTCGACTTCGAGGACTCGCTCACGGGGGCAGAAATCTACACCCCCGGGGACAACACCGATGCCTTTGGTTTCTTCTCGATCATCGTTTCCGAAGGGCTCTTCGACATTCAGATCTGTCCGCCTGAGGGGACCCTGCTCGTTTCCAGGCGCTTCCACGACGTGCCCGTGAACGACACCGTGAACGCTGGGCTCGTGGGTCTCGACTTCGGCGTGTTGCTCTCGGGGACCGTCGTCGACTGCGTCGGCGGACCTGTGGCCGGTGTGGACCTCGACGTCCGCAACGATGCGACCGGGATCGGGGTGCCGCTGTGCGGCGACAACACCGATGAATTCGGCTTCTACTCCGTGGTCGTCCCCACCGGGGTCTACGACCTGATCTTCACCTCGTTCGACCTCGGTACGGGAGCCCTGAACAACAACGTATCGGTCTTCGGGAACACACTCTCGAACGCGAATCTGCCTTGCTGCCCACCCGGCGAGGTTGCCGTGCGCAATGGCAGCGGGGTGAACCCCTTGGCCTTCAGCGCGTCGAACAGCCCTTCCCTGGGAGGGACCCTGCATCTCGAGATCGACGCGAGGGGTCACTCGCCTGGCGTCGTGATCGTCGTCGCCAGATACGGCGCTCTCTCCGGGGTCCAAACGGGGGCCGGCGAGCTGCTCATCGATCCGACTGCTCAGGCGGCTTTCACGCTGATGGCCGGCCACACGGCGGGTGTCACGGCCCTCAGCGGATCCGTGCCCCTGGATCCGCTGCTATGTGGCAAGAGCATCCACGCACAGGCGCTCATCTTTGGGGATCCCGGGGCCCAGTACACGAACGCCCTGGAGCTGACGGCGGGGGGGTAGTGCCCCCACACCCATTGCGCATTCGCTGATTTCGATGTCTTCGAGTGCGTCACCGTCAGAAAAGGCAGGTTCCTTCCAGGACCTTCCCGTTCGTGCTTGACTGGACCCGAGGGCGCACTAGAATCCCCCGCCCACAAAGGTCGCGGGGTGGAGCAGTCTGGCAGCTCGTCGGGCTCATAACCCGGAGGTCGCAGGTTCGAATCCTGCCCCCGCTACCACGCACACGAGAGGACCTGGCCCTAACGGGCTGGGTCCTCTTTTTTGTGCCCGTGAGGGCGGGTGAGGTCGCAGGTTCGAAGGTCCGTGTGGGGCTTGGTGAGCGCTCTAGGGGCGGCCGATTCGACTCGGTTCCGGCGTCCCTCGGTATCTACTGCCCCAATTCCAGCGCGATCAGCGCCCGATCGTCCTTGATCACGGCATTACCCCTGAACGCGGTCCAGTCATTCACGACCCGGTGTAGCGCGGCGTCGAGGTCGAGGTCGAGCGACCCGTGCAGCGCCCGCGTGAGTCGCTCGCTGCCATACATCTCGCCCTGCGTGTCGAACTGTTCCGTGATCCCATCGGAGAAGACCAAGAAGCGCGTCCCGTGCTGCTCCAGATCGAGCTCGATCTCGGGCCAAACCGGGATGCTGTCCACGATGCCAAGAGCGAGGCCGGCTTCCAGCGGCACCTCGCCGGAGCGCGAGAAGATCGGCGCGTGGTGACCGAAATTCGCGCACCGGAGCATCGAGCTGCCGTGCTGGAAGCGGAACATGATGCCCGTGGCAAAAGCGCTCTCGTGCACCGCGCGGTGACGCAGCATCCCGCGGTTCAGCGAGGCCAAGATGTCCTGCGGCTGCCGGTACGGTGCGGCCAGGGAGTCCAACATCAGGGCCATCTTCGCCGCATGCAGGCAGGCCTCGAGTCCGTGTCCCATCGCATCCGCAAGGATTAGATCCGTGGTCCCGTCCGCGTACTGACGGTGCCACACCACGTCACCGCCGACGTCGCCGAGGGGCCTCATGTACTGCGCAACGCAAAAACCAGGCACCGAAACTCGAGGATTCAGCACGCGGGTGCGGTACTCCCGCACGACGCTTTCCGGACTTGAGTCTAGGTCGTGCAGGCGGCCGCGCATGGCTTCGCGCTCCGTTGCGTTGTCGTCGATTCGAACGGTGTGGTGAACCAACAGATTGCCGCCGTTATCTCCCGGAACTGGCGTGCTTCGCAGTCGGTAGATCTTGTGCTCTTTGGGTGAGGAGCAGATGAAGTCCTCCTCGTAGTGAGAAAGCTCTCCGCGAAGCAGAAGGTCGTAGATCGAAGCCCACCGCTCACGATGCGTGCCGCTCATGTTGTCGAGCAGGTTGGTGTTCCACGCTGGCCCCACGAGCTCCGTGCCCTTGTTGTCGCGAGCGAATCGACGCCACTGCTCGTTCGTGTAGACCACCTGCAGATTCTCATCCGCCACGTAGAGCGTGCTGTCCGGGCACAAGTCAGGCACGATGCGTTCGATTACGGCTTCCATGTAGACCTACAGCCTCGAGAGTGCCGAGACCTCGAGCCGGAAACGGCCCGCCTGCTTCTCGGAGATCATGAATCCAAAGCCCGTCACACTCCCGGCCATGAGCTCAGGGGCATCGTGAACTCGCCGACCACGCCAGACCGGAACGAAGTCCTCGAATGCGAACTGAGCCTCTTTCCACACACCAGCCTCAGTGCGGACTGACCTTCCCCCGGTTTCGTGGACACCCAAGATCGCGCGATGCGCGAGGATGTTTACATGCCGAGACGGAAACGACGGAAGTTCAGCCCTGAAGAGAAGGCGAGGCGCAAGGCCTTGGCGCCCTCCAGTTCCAACTCGCTGGGGCGGGTACGGACCGAGGCGAAACCGCCGTTGTTCTCTAGGGAGACGTGCCCCTCGAACACGCAACTGCCCTGACCGGTGCTGACGAATCGACTCGAGGAGAGGCCGCCCATCACGCCGTCGTTGACCGGCGACCAGCGCTCAGCCGCGTTCTCCTCTCCGAAGTCGATCACGACCTCGGCCGGCGTGGCGTCTGTTCGTGCGCGCATGGGGATCTGAAGTTCAAAGAACCGCCGCGAATCGGTCACCAACGGGCTGTTGTATTCCAGCGAACGGAACTCTCCGGCGACCTCCAGCTCCGCCTGCCCTTCCACCCAGGCCATGAGACGACTCCGCGCTGCATCGAGGCTCGCGCGGTTCACACTCCCGCGGCAACCGATGCTGAGGACCCAGCCAGGCTCGACATCGACTACCTCGACTTCCCCCACGCGCCCGAGCTTTCCCATGTAGGGCGAACCGTAGAGAAAGGCCATCTGCGATTCTCTCCACACTTCCCCCTCGTAGGTCATCTCCACCGGAGCGGTCATGGCAACTCCACTCTCCTTGATGTGGCCGAGGAGCTTCCAGAAGGCGTCGGTCGATCCCCTGCCTGGCGCTTTCGCTCGCGCCGTTCGATACCTCGGGTAGCGCTTGAGCGCTATCTCACGGACTGGAGTCGGCTCGGGGAAACCCGAGGGCAACTCTGCTTCGCGCACAGGTCGGAATTCCAGGTCCTCGACTGCAGTCCATAGGTCCTGTTCGAGACGCTTCCCGGCCAGGATTGGGTCGGTCAATGCGAGCCACCGGGCGTCCGTGATGGACTCCTCCAGGGTTGCTGAGAAGGCTCCCGGCCCAAGCTCGCCGATAGTCGCCCGGGCTGTCGCGACCCCGGTTGCGAGGCTTACGACGCCCGGTGCTTGTTCCAACGCATTGCGCACGACCTGGGCTGCACTGGATCGGGGCTGCAGGTCGTCGAGTTCGGACGGTGAGGCGAGGGCGGCTGCGGTGAGCGCAAGGGTGAATATCATGCTTGTCTCCTTCTGTCGCACTCTTCGCTCCCCGCTCGAGCCTGGATGCAGGTTCAATACTCATTCACTCGCCAACAGCCGGCGGCAATCTCGAACCATCGGCGGTCTCGGACCTGGGGGAGGGGGGTGTCTTGCTTGCCCAGTCGGGTGGCTCCACCATCGAGGCTCTCCGCGGCCGCAACGCCACGACCGCTCGTTGGTGACGGAGCGGTGGTGGGGGCTTCACTCTCCGAGCGAGCCAAGCGTCCCCGCTGCCACTTTCAAGAGAGAACTGGCCCATTCAGGCTCGGTCCTCTTTGCTATGCGTTACGGCATGGAAGGCACAGCTGGTTTGAGCCAGCGATCGATGTAGTGGTCTACTCGCAGCTTCCTACGAGTGTTGTGGCTCGTCATGTAGCGGACCTTGCCGAAGACCTCGCGCTCGGGCCCCCAGGCGCGGTCGTAGCGACCAAGTACCCAGAAGATTCCGCTGTACGAATTAGGGTCTCGGCCATCGACCGCGTACTTGTTGTTGAGCTGGATCAGAATCTCGAGAGCGATCCGCGGACTCTCGCTCCAATGCAGGATCTTCTTGCCCCACAGCATGCGCAGGTAGTTGTGGATGTGGCCCTCGGTGCGCAGCTGGTTCTGGGCGGCGTTCCACAACTCGTCGTGAGTCCCGGCTCTTTCGAATTGTTCCAGCGTGTAGGTATGCGGACGACGGTCGCGCACGTGATCTTCGAGTGTCGATAGCGCCCACTCGGGAAGGGACTCGTAGCGATCGTAGTCGTCGCGATGCGCACAGAAGTTGAACCCAAGCTCTCGCCAGGTGATCAGCTGATCAAGTAGAGCTTCGGCGGCCGTGCCCATGCCCCACCAGCCCGATCGCTTTCCGTTGCTCGAACTAGAGAGACGCTCTGGCGACCAACCCTCGCTCGTGGAGATACGGTCGAACACTTCGTGGGCGGAAACGTGCCCGAAATGAAGATAGGGCGACAGCCCGCTCGTCGTCTCTGACGCGAGCACGTTGCGATCGTCGGCGTAGCGCTCGAGTCGTTCCGCGAGAAAACGCTGAAGCGCACTCCGCCCGGCGCTCGCGCCACCGCCAAAGGAAACTGGTTTGACGCAGTGGTCGATTGGAAGACCGGCCATGGCGCTCGCCTTGCCGGCAAGAAGCGCAGCCGACGCCTGGGGCCAGCGATCGGCGATGCCCTGGGGCAGACGACGACGTGGCCGCAGGGTGGAGCGGAGCGGATTGCGTCGCGGAGCCTCGGCGAGGTGCGGCCGTAGCTCCCTCTGAAGGAAACGGCGGAAGTCGAACGCGCGGGCGAACACCTTGCTGGCCGCGCGCATCGGCAAGAGCCCATTCGAGTCGACCGCCTCGAGCCGGACTTGGAGCCTCTCCGCGACGGCCGTCGTCATGCGGGTCAGGAAGAAAGCCGGGTAGTCGTCGGTCACGACCATGCACGCGTCGGCCGCGAGCCTCTCGACCAGTCCCCTTCCCGCGCCCGGAGCAGGCTCGACGTAGGGGTAGTACAGCGCGCCCGTGCCCTCGAACGCGCGCACGTTCTCGGCCATGCCGTCGAGCACGAAACGGTGGATCCGGTCGCTGGCCCAGCGGTAGCCCGCTCGCAGTCCCTCCAGGACGATGAGCGGCCGATCGAGATCGCGGGCGAGCTCGACGGCTCGGTCGAGCGCGAAGTTCCAGTGCGCGCGGCGCGTGGCGGTCATCCAGTACAGAACGTACTTGCCATCCGTTCGCACAGGCGCACCGTTCAGGTCGCGCATCCGAATTTCGGGCACTCGGCTCATGCCTTTCCCACCATCCCTTCCTCAGACGTGGTTGCGGAGCATCAGCTCCTTCGGGTGAGGGTCGAAGTAGAGCTGCCCGGCCAAGTAGTCGACCTCGTACCGCCTGATGTTGTAGCGCAGGAGCGTCAGAGGCACGACGAGAGGCAAGAGCTCGCGACGGTAGTCCTCGATGGCGCTCAGAACCTCCCGCTTCTCGACCGAGGAGAGCTGCTTCTTCAGGTACCCCAGAGCGTGCTGCAGCACGTTGACATGCTTCTTGGTGGTGGCTCGCGTTCGCAGCGCAACCTGGAACTCCGCCTCGTAGGCGCTGAAGAGATCGCGGTCGGGCATCTTGCCCGCGTTTCCTACCAGCTTGCCCAGGCGCTGGTACGCGGCCTCGTTGTGAGCGCGGACCAGCAGCTTGTGCGCCGTGTGAAACTCCACCAGGCGCCGGCGCGAGAGTCCTCGTGCGTTCAGGATGCGCCACCGGTTGCGGTTGAAAACGCGCTCGATGAAGTTCTCGCGGAGCCGGGGGTCGTTCAGACGCCCCTCTTCTTCGATGGGTAGAGCCGGCCAGAGGTC
>CBFIHP010000030.1:47993-50173 GCA_965662355.1 Planctomycetota bacterium
CAGCGAAGACTCCAGATTCATTTCGACGCGCAGGCATGCCGTTGCGGTAGGCACGGATGCGCTCCATTCCGCACGAGGGCGAGCTCTTCTTCAGGACGTACCCATCCAGGTCGAGCGCCTTGAGTTCCGCGACCCTATTCGTGGCGAAGTCCACCATGCGGTCAGTGAAGTCCTCCCCCGTGGAGGGCGCCACGAGCCGCGTGCCCTGGCCTTCATCGGTCAGGCGAATCGTCGGCCGTGGCGTGCTCATTCCCATCTCGACTTCTGGACAGACCGGCACGAACTCGAACCACAGGCCGAGCGTGTCCGTCAAGAACCGATCGCGGGCATGCCCTCCGTCGTAGCGAACCGTCTCCCCGAGCAGGCAGGAGGAGACGCCCAGACGCAGCGGTTGATCCCCAGAGTGCCATTTGCTCCAGCAGCCGGGCTCGACGGGCTCCTTTGTGGTCATCAGGCGACCTCGGATGTGACGTCCTGCGCACCGATGAGGGCCACGCGGGCGATGTTGTCGAGCATGCCCGCAAACACGGCGCGGTGCAGGGGATAAACGAGATACCAGTACGCCAGACCGGACAAGCCGACGGGGTCGTAGAGGGCTGTTTGTCTAATCGTCGCAGCACCTTCCCCGCGTGGCTCGACCTCGAATTCCAGCCAGGCCCGTCCAGGCAACTTCATCTCGGCATGTAGGCGCAGGAGACGGTCGGGCTCGTAGGCTTCGACACGCCAGAAGTCGAGCGCGTCGCCTACCCGCAACTCATCGAGAGAGGGACGGCCGCGCCGCACTCCGACGCCGCCAACGAGCAAGTCGAGGAAGCCGCGCAGGCGCCAGAGCCAGTCATACGCGTACCAGCCGTTCGCACCGCCGATACGGCGAATAGGGGCGAAGGCCTCACTGGGACTGGCTTGAACCGTTCGCTCGCGGGCGTCGACGAGTCGGTTGCGGAAGTGCACTCCCGCCCAGCCGCGCGCACCGCCACCCGATGAGAAGGCGTCGTACCAGCGACTCTCGGCGATCTCGCGCTCTTCGTTGCGGATAGCCGCCTGGACGGATTCGCGCATGCTTCGAGGCTGGATGGGAAACGCGTCCAGTGCCGAAGCGTCCTGCACTACGCTCGCGTGCTTGATCGACGCGATGAGCTTGCGACCCACGCGAGCATAGATGGGCGTGACGAGCCCCAGCCACAGGCTCGAGAGGCGCGGGGTCAGGACGGGCACGCGGACCATCAACCGCCGCAGCCCGCGTTGCCGTGCGTACTCACGCATCAGATCGCCGTACGAAACCCGATCGGCCCCGCCGATCTCGAAGACTCGGCTCTCTGCCAGGGGAATATCCACGGCTCCCACCAGGTATGCGAGTAGATCGTCTACTGCAATCGGCTGTGCCTCCACCTCGACCCAACGAGGTGTGATCATGATGGGAAGACGCTCGACCAGCGATCGGATCATCTCGAAGGAGAGGCTGCCGGACCCGAGCACGATGGAGGCGCGAAGCTCGACCACCGGAACCCCCGACTCTCGGAGCAGTTCGCCAACCTCATGCCGGCTGCGCAGGTGAGGTGAGAGATCATCGCCGCGAGCGAGACCGCCGAGGTAGATGATGCGCCGTACGCCTGCCTTGCGCGCTGCTGCCGCGAAGTTCCTCGCACCTTCGCGATCGTGCTGCTCGAAGTCCTGACCCGACCCCATCGAGTGGATGAGGTAGAAGGCCGTCTCCACTCCTTCCAGCGCCAGAGCAAGCGTTTCAGGCTTCAACACGTCTCCCTCGATCACCTCCGTCGTGGCGTGCACCCGGGACGCGAGCCTCTCGGGTCGACGTGCGAGACAGCGCAGCGCATGGCCTCGCTCCTCGAGTAGGCGGCGAAGCCGACCACCGACGTATCCAGTGGGGCCGGTCAGGAGAATGAGGCCGTTCATGATGGGAGAGCAGGCTGCTGGCGAGATTCGACAGTTGTTCGGCTCTGGGCGCCGAGCCTGCACCCACGCTTGGCCGGCTAGAGTCCTATTCGCGCCCATGGCTGGGCTGGATGCGACAAATCGAAGGCCTCAGGAGGGAATCGCGATCCCGGACCGGTCGCCGTCGGGGCCGCCAGGAATGCATAATGATGGTCCATGTCCCCGACCGACTTCACAGCGACCCTCCTGCGGGCCAGCGCCAACGGCTTCGCCGGGCTCGCGGCGAG
>CBFIHP010000031.1:0-27093 GCA_965662355.1 Planctomycetota bacterium
GATCAGCAAGCGCCGCACGGAAACGGCCCGGCGTGCTCGCGAATCGGAATCGGCTCGACCGGAGGCGCGTCCCTCGAGCGCCGAGCTTTGCGAGCGGGCCGAGTTGCAGCGTGTCCTCGGCGAGGCCATGTTGGCGCTCGACGAACCTCTTCGCACGACGGTGCTGTTGCGCTTTCTGGAAGGCCTTGCCCCCAACGAGATTGCGGAACGGCAGGGTGTTCCACCCAACACGGTGCGCTGGAGGCTTCGGCGCGGGATCGCCGCCATGCGCGAGAAACTGGATCGCGAGGTCGGGCGCAGTTGGGCGGTCGCCCTACTTCCGTTCACTTCCAATGCGGGGGATGGGATTGCGGTGCCTGCGCTCGATTCTCTATCCCTCTTTTCGGTCGCCATGCTCAAGAAGACGATTGTCGCAATTGCCGTGCTGCTGTGTACGGCCTGGTGGGCTGCTCCCTACTTTCGTGAAGGAGACCTCTTGGAGCTCGCCAGCGAGCAGACCGTGCAACCCGAGGTGTCGGAATCGGAGCCCGTTGTGGCCACTTCGGTGCCGGCGGTTGCGGGGCGGCAAGCGGTCGAGATGCCGGAAGAGCCGACACACTTTGCGCCGTCGCAGGCAGTGTCGGGTGCAGCAACGATCGTGTTCCAGGCGTTCGCCAGGGAAACGGGCAAGCCCCTGGCCGGCGTGGCCGTGATGCCGGAAGTTCGAGATCGAGCCCTCGTCGCCTACTCCGAAGCGAAGACGAACCTCACCAACGCGGCTGGCGAATTGCAACTCCAGGTCCCCGCCGAGGAGGTCGTTCACGTTCAGGCCTGGGGAGAAGATCCGCCGGCCGGACTTGCTGTCCTCGACGTGGGGCCCCTACAGCCGTTGGAATCGTCAACGGTTCGGGTCGAGCTACCGACGCAGGTGGACGTGACCTTCTTCGGACGTGTTCTCGACGAGGCGACTGGAACACCCGTGGCCGATGCCCGCATCCTACCGAAGAATGCGTGCCTACTACCCGCGGCGATCGAGCATGCACGTACCGATGCCGCGGGCTATTTCGAGCTGCGTGTCCCCAGCTGGCGTCTGGCCTCCTTCAAGGCCAGCTCATCGGACCATGGGCGAGTTGTTTTTGTCCCGCGCAAGGGGCACGGCTCGCGCGACACGGCCCTGGAGATCGAGCTGCCCCCCACGGCGCGCGTCGAGGGTCGGGTCGAGCTAGGCCGATCCGTGGGGAAAGTCTCGGTCGTGTTCGAGGCCAAGTACTCCGACGTGGAGCGTCCGCGCCCCAGGGAATCGACCCGCTATTCAAAGGAAGAGTGGATCGCATCGGTCGGGGCCGACGGGGCCTATGCCATCACAGATCTCAACGCTGGAACGCCCTTCAAGGCTCGGTTGGTGGTGGACGGAACGGTCGTACGGAAGCACTCCGAGGAGATCGTGCTTGCGCCTTCCGAATCGAGGACGCTGGATTGGCATCTCGGCCGAGGTGCGACCCTGTTCGGTAGTCTCATCGACCAGAATGGCGAGCCCGTTCCCGAGGCCGAGCTCTGGTTCGTGCCGACTCAGAGGAACCGTGGGCGACGTCTTCGAGCCGGCGACCTTCAGGACGGTCGGCACGTGACGACCGACGGGCAGGGCGAGTTTCAGCTGCAGGATGTCGATGCGGGACTCTGGCTCGTAGGCCCGGCACCCACCGACCGAGGCCCCGGCCGGCGATTGGCCCCTTGGGGCAACGCGGTTTCGCTCGACGTAGGTGTCGAGCAGCAGAGGTTGCAGGTCAACGCCTGGAAGAGCCTCCAGATCCGCGGAAGGGTGCTCGACTTCACCAGCAAGCCGGCCGCTGGCAGGAAGGTGCGCTTCGACTCCGAGGATGGACATACGTTCTCGATAACCACAGATGAAGAGGGACGCTTCGAGGCCTTCGGTTTGCGTCAGCTTCGCTACACCCTGACCTCGGGGGGCATGGGCTACGCCGACGCACGCTCCGACCCCGAGACCGTACTTCCCGGGCAAGGAACGATCGAACTGCGCTTGCGCCGAGGCGGGGGCATCCGTGGCCGGATACTCGGCGCCACGGGCTTGGATGCGCGGGGTATGGTGCTCGTGTCCGCCAGGAACCCCGAAAACGAATTGGATGACTGGATAAGAGTGGGCATTCGCGTCGATGGTTACTTCTCCATCGACGGCCTCGTCCCAGGCCTCTACGACATCTATGTGGAGCGGAACGACGGTCGTTGTGCCTACCGGTATGGGCATGAGGTCAAGGCCGGAGCATCCGTTCAAGAGCTCGTATTGAAGCTGGAACCCGCTGCCCGCATCGTCGTGCGCCTGAATCCGGAAGCACGTTGGGCCTCCTACGACATCTTCATGAACGGGGCCTTCCTCGCCTACGGATCCTGTGCATCTGAAGGTTCGGAAGCCCACGTCGTGCCTTCCGGATCGCTCGAAGTTCGCTATGCGGATGCGGATGGCCGACAAGGAACAATCCCCGTCGAGACGCGCGTGGGTGAAGAACGCAAAGTACTCATCGGGGGCCCCTGAGCGTCTACATCGTCATATCGCAGGGGAGGGCCTGCAAACGGATCTGCGCTAGAACTCCTCGAGCGGTTTGCTGAGCTTTGTCGGCAGAACGAGAACCAAGAGGCGCTGGGAGTCCTCCAGCAGGTTCTGGGCTTCCTGCTCGAGTTGGAGGTTGGCCGTTCCCGGGGCCTGGAGCATGGGCTCGATCAGGTCGAAGACTCCGAGGGTCAGCTCGGCGATCGGGGCCGGGGACTCAGCCTTCGAAGAGGTTTCCTCCCTTGTGTAGAGGAAGGCCAGAAGCGCGGCGGCGGCGAGCGTCGCAGCCAGGGGGATCCGTTGCCAGCGCGGTGCTGGGTGTCGTACGAGCTCTGGGGTGGATGATTCCGAGTCACGCTGCACTCGGTCACGCTGCACTTGGTCCATGATCCGCCCACGGAGTCCGGCGGGGGTCTGGGCGGACAGGGCCCGTGCGCCATCGCGCAGATGGGACTCGAGCCGTTGCCGGTGCTCGGGATTCTCGGAGGGCAAGGTCATTTCGGGGTCGGTTGTCGTACCCCGGAGCAAGAAGCGCAGGAGTCTCATTTGCGACCTCCCGTATTCTGAACCAGATAGGGCTCGGGTGCGCACCGGTTCCCCCTATTTTCATCCGGGCCCCCGGCGGCGATGGGCTGCATTGGATCGAACCCGAGCGGAGGTAGATGTTTTGCCAGGACTTCCCGTGCGCGGTGCAACAAGACTCGCACGCTGACAGCGCGCTTGCCGAGGATGCGCGAGATTTCATCGATCGAGAGGTCTTCGGCGTAGCGCAGCCACAAGGCCGAACGTTGCTCGACCTTGAGGACCTGGGACGCGATACGCCAGAGACGAATGCCTTCCTCGCGCTCTTGCGCGGCATCGGCGGGGTCCGTCGTGGCGTCCGGAGAGTCCCAATGCACGGGTGCTTGGGTTTCCTCCGAGCTCGAACGTTTGCGCACGTGACTGACAGCGAGGTGCTTGCCCAGCGTGAAGAGCCAGGTCGAGAAACGTCGCGAGGGGTCATATAGGGGAAGCTTGTGCCAAGCGCGCAGGAAGGTCTCTTGCGCGATCTCCTCGGCCACTTCGCAACTCCCAACGCGCAGGAGCAAGAACTGATAGAGCGGGCCTTCGAAACGGGCGACCAGTTCCTCGAAGGAACGGGCCGCCAGTTCTCTTCCACTCTGGGCCTCCCGAGCAAGATCCTCGGGTGTGCGCGTCTCGAACTCGTGCTCGAAACCGGATTGGGCCGCTTCGTTCATCTCCTGAAGGACCTGTGCCCTAGAAAGGCCCGTGCGTGTCTTCGAGCGCTTTGATCTCCTCGACCAGGTTGCGCACGTTGTAGGAGAAGTTGATCAAGATCTGGTTGCCACGCGTGTCGACGCGGATGGCCTCCAGCAGGTTGCCAACACCGAACTCCTGCGCGGCGAAATAGCCGAGTGCTTTGAAGCCCTCGATCATTTTGGATGCCTGCAGTGCGTCCTCGGGAGAGCTGGCCATGGCCGAAATCGTGGCGTCCAAGGTTCCGTTCGTCTCGCCGAGATCGATGTGGATGTTCTTCGTGAGGCTGGCGATGCGCGACGCGGGCGGGAGGTCGTCCACACCGGGGATCGATGCCGTGCTGAGATAGAAGAACGAGTCAGGGGCGGGCGTGATCGGAAGTAGGCCGTTTCCGTTCAAGTGGTTGGGTGCTTCGCCGCGAACGATCTTTGCGGCCTCGATCGTGCTGGCCTGATGATCGGAGAGCACGATGACCCGTTCGCCGCTGGTGAGCGGGTGGATGTAGGCGACAGCATCATCATCTCCACGCTCGCTCCAGACGTGCAGTTCAAGACCTTCGACGGTGACCCGCCTGTATTCCTTCTCTTCCTGGATGCGTGCCAACGCCTGATCGATATTTCCGGAGGCGGTGATGATGGCCACGCCGTCGTCGGAATCGCTGGTCTTGCTGTAGGCCGTCAGGGACTTCAGATCCGTGAAGGGGTCGATCCCGAACTCCTGGCGAATCTCATCGAGCTCGATGTTGATGTCGTCTTCGTGCTCCACGAGCATTTTCCAGGTGCTCGTCTTCTGGAAGCTCTCGAAGTCGAAGTGCAGGACGAGCTGGGCCTCGGGGGAAATCCATTCGCGCTTCAGGCCCGACCGGGCCTTCAGGGCCTCGGCCTCGAGGCTGGCCAGGGGCTTCAGCTCCGGTTGGCTCTTTGACTCGGAGGCGTTCGACAGGGTCGTCAGGGTGGCCAACGCCAGGCCTGCGGTGAGCGGAAGGAGTGCGGCTTTCATCGGTGGTTATTTCCTGATACGAGGAGTTTTGTGGGGGAGGCGCCCCGAAGGCGGCGCTTTCCGCCGAATCCACCGCTCCTACGCAGCTGGGTCGTTTTGCGTTTCGGAAAGGGTGGGTAGTTTCCGTGGATTCCTCGCAACTGGAATACGCGTGCGGCAGTCCGGGATGTGTGATGAAGCCACTTCTTTGGTCTGTTGTTTGTGCGGGATCCCTGCTCGCCTGTGCGGGGTACTGGGCCACGGAACACATCACCAGCATGGAAAATGTGGGCGTGCGTTATGCGCGCACCCCTGTCGAAAGACAGGACGAGGACCTCGCCGTCTCCTGTCTTGTCTGGGGCCAGGTCACACCCCAGCTAAACGCTGTTTCCAGCTCGGACCTCGACGGATACGTGGGCGTCATCGCGCGGCTCCTTTCCTCCTATGGAAAAGCTGACTTCGATGCGTTCCTTTCCCTGAGGGCGCCTGACATTGTCCACGCGGAACACAGGCAGGCCTCCAAACTGGATGAACTGAACGGTTTCGCCAACCAGCTCGGAGGCCAGGCGGATCCAGCGCCGGAGACCTGGTTGGAGGCGTTGCGCAGGTTTTGGTTCGCTTACTACGAAGAGCCCCCGGTTCAGCGCTGGATACCGGAGAACACTGTCCTCATGCGCGGCGAGCCCTTGGCGACGCATGCGGGATGGAAAGACTCCTTCGAGCGACTGCGCGCAACGCTCGCGGGCTCGCTCATCGACCACAACCTGGTGATTCCAGCCCCTCGTTCTCAGCACCCGGACTTCATCGGGCAGGAACGTGTTCGGGCGGTACCGATCGAGTGGTTCGACCTCGTCTTGGGTTTCGAAACACCCCAGCTGGATCGGGGGCGCCTCCTCGTGCAATTCGTTCAGCGCCAAGACCAGCCGGGTGAGTGGTTTCTACACCGTGCGGTGACAGCTCTGAAAACGCGCTCCTCCCAATCCTCTCTTCATCGACAACTGATCCTCTGATTGAAAGGTACTACATGATTCAAAAGGCCATGAGCCGCACCCTTTCCGGGTTCGTCGCCGTGGGTGCCACGCTTTGTCTTGCTGTTGCTTCGGCGCAGGCTCCGGGGCAGCAGCCCGATGACCCTCCGGCGATTGCCTGTGGATGTACCGCGAAGTCGGTCGAGTGCGTCTTCGGCACCGATGACGGATGCCAGATCTCAGGCTGCAAGTTCGGCTGCAGGTGTGTGACCGCCCGCTGCTGGCTGGGCTTCCCTTCGTCGGCGACGTGTGAGTGTCTGTTCCCCGAGCCTGGGTGAATGGAGTCGTCCGGCGGTGGGTGAGATGAACCCATCGCCGGACCTTCCGGTTCATTGGATCCCTGGGAACAAAACGGAAGGGAACGAACATGAAGCGCTCTTTGTTAGGCGCCTTGCTCGCGGTCGTGGGGCTCCTGGCCACCTGGCTTCTCTATGCGCCTGCCCGCGGGAGCGAGCCTGTCGTCGTCGCTCCTGTCGAGGTCACGAAGCCCTCGGTCGAAAAGGAGAGGAGGTATGAGCTCGACAGGGAAACGGACACCCGCAAGGCTCTCGTCTCCCTGCGACAAGACGAGTCGATTGCGAGGGGAGCGCGAGCTGGCGGCGAGCACCTCAGCCTGATACAGGCTTGCTTCATCGATGCGGACCGACGACCCCTCGCTGGCGTTCTGCTGCATAGGGTCGGCCGCCGGAAGGCCATCGCTCGAAGCGATGCGGGAGGCCGAGTTTCCATCTTGGTAGAGCTGGACCCGGGGCTCGAGCGTTTGGAATTCGAAGCCCGGCTCCTCGGCTTTGCCGTCGAGCGTCGGGAGATCCTGCGGGACGGGGATCGGCCGTTCTGGATCGGTGACTGGATTTTGACTCCGGGTCGCAAGGTTGCCGGAAGCGTCGTCGATGCGAACGGCGTTCCTGTCGCTGATGCCCGTGTCGCCGTGCTCGAGGACCGATCCCGGCTCACCCCGCGCGAGAATCCCAAGGGCGCCCTCGAGCTACCGTGGAAGCTACGCCGGTGCGATGGCTTCGAGCGCCTTCGGGCTGCGGGGGGGCAAGTCGTGGAGACGGACGAGCATGGCGGCTTTGTCTTGGCCGCACCTGCCCGAGGGTTGCGCCTGGTCGCGGGCCGGGGGGGCGCTTGCGGTCGCTCAGCACGGCTCGAGGTCGGCCCCGAGCCCGTATCGGGCGTGCTGCTGCGGCTCGAGGTCTGTCCGTCTTCCGAGCTGCGGGGAATCGTTCTCGACCCGACCGGGATCCCGGTGCCCTATGCGCGTGTCCGGATCCAGACGCCTACGCGCTTCCAGGACTTCTGCGCGGACGAGGAGGGCGCCTTCACCTTTCCTTTAAATGGGGAAGAGGAACGGGAAGTGGAGGTGCGGGCCTGCGATCCCCTGGGGCGCTATCGGGAAACGCGTCGGGTCGGACGACTGTCTCCGGAGTACCTCCTCGAGCTGCTGCTGACCGAGGCTCGCTGGTTCGAGATCCACGTACGCGATGCAAGCGGCGCAGCCATCGAGCAGTTTGGGTTTGAACTGGTCGATCGGAACGATGTGCGCCTGGGTGCCAATCCCGGTTTCCCGGCGGTTGCGCACGCTCCAGATGGGGTCGCCCGCGTTGCGCTGCCGTGGGGGGAATTCTTCATCCACGTTCACGGGGGTGGGTATCGCCCGTATCGCAGCGGTCCCCTGCAGGCGGAGCTCCTGGGGGAATCGATCATGTGCCGGCTCGAGCTTGGCGGCGCACTCGTCGGGACCCTACGTTTCACGGGGCTTCCGGTAGCCGGGGCCAAGGTCGCGCTGTTTCCCGTTCTCGAACGGCCGACGCTCATGAACGGGTTCCCGCTGATACGTCAGATCGATCCCGACTCCAGTGCGATTACCGACGAGCGGGGTCGCTTTGCCCTGGGCGTGCGCCACGCAGGGAGCTTCCACGTCGTCGCGGAGAGTGGGGGCCTGCCGCCGCTCGAAGTCGGGCCCATCTGGTTGGGGATCGATACTCATCTGGAAAAGGACCTCGAGCTTCTGCAGGGAGGCGCTTTGAAGGTGATCGTGGTCCCGGTGGACCCGGCCGCGGATCCGACCGGGAAAATCGTTGGTCTTGCGAACGGCAATGGTGATGTCCGCACCCGGCGCTGCGGGCCCGAGGGCTTCGTGCTCTTCGAGGGGCTCGCCCCCGGTCCCTGGCTTGCGGCCCTATGTCAGCGCGAAATTCAGCCGGGGGTTCGACATACGCAGGGAGATCCCGGCGGCGTACCCGAAGCGCGGAAGAATGCACTCGTGCATCCCGGCGAGCTGACGGAGCTTGTCTTGGATGGGGCGGAAGAAACGCAACGGGCGAACACCCTCACGGGACGCTTCAGCGTCAATGGCTCGCCGGCCCAGGGGTGGACGGCCTACCTGAAGGACGAGCAGGGTCGCTTGAGTGCTCCGGTGCCCCTCGCCGCCGGGGTCTTTCGGCTGGGTTCCGATTCGACCGGTCCGCACGAGCTCGTGTTGCGGGACTCGCGCGGTCGGTTGTGGCTCGAGCCGATCGAGATGGTCGCTGGCAATCGTACCTGGGCGCGTCAGCTCGAGCTGTCGGTATGGAAAGTCCCCGAGCTACCCTCCGAGCGGGAAGGCACGCTCGTGTTTCACGAATGGCGGGCGGGAACGGCTCGCTTCTTGACGTTGCTCTCCCCGGGCTCTGACGGGAGTCTGCTCGAGGTTCCGCAGGGGCCCGGGCGCATCCTGCGATACGCGTCGAAGCGTGCTCTGGAAAACCAAGTTTCCGAGGTGATGGCCAGGGTTTCCGTGGGGGATTGAAGAAATGCAGGGCGTGTAGGAGACGATCCTGTCTCGGCCCAGCGCGAGGCGGTAGGCTCTCGTCTCGTTCGCCGATTCCCCGGCACCAAAGACCCAGACCCGTTCCATTTCATGTCCGAAAGTCGTTTTCGAGGCGTCAAGGCGTACAAGAACCCCGCGTTCATGAGCGGAGTGTCTGCGCGCAGCCTGCGCATCCTCTCGGAGTACCTCGAGCCGCTGTCGCGCTTCGAGGAACTTCGCGTGCGCGACACGATCGTGATGTTCGGCTCGTCACGCATCCTTCCCCGGGACAAGGCGCTGGCGAGGCTCGAAGAGGCCAAGAAGGATGGCGGTGACGTCGCCAAGGCCGAGCGCAATCTGGCCATGTCGCGCTATTACGAGGAGACGCGCGAGCTGGCCCACAAGCTGACCGAGTGGTCGAAGTCCCTCGAGGGGACGGATCGACGCTTCGTGGTGTGCTCGGGCGGAGGCCCTGGGATCATGGAGGCCGCCAACCGCGGCGCATCGGAGGCCAAGGGCGAGAACATCGGACTCAACATCTCGATCCCCTTCGAGCAGAACGAGAATCCCTACATCACCCACCGCCTGGCTTTCGAGTTCCATTACTTCTTCATGCGGAAGTATTGGTTCGCCTATCTGGCGAAGGCCTTCGTCATCATGCCTGGCGGGTTCGGCACGCTCGATGAGTTCATGGAGGTCTTGACCCTGATTCAGACGGGCAAGATCCGCAAGAAGGTGGCGTTGGTTCTATTTGGGACCGAATACTGGGATAGCGTGCTGAAGATGCAGCCTCTGGTCGACTTCGGCACGATCGACGCGGCGGATCTCGATCTCTTCTATCGCACGGACTCGGTCGAGGATGCGCACAACTACATCACTAAGTGGCTGACAGAGCACGTCCTCGAGGATCCCAAGGACTCAAAGAACTCAAAGGACAAAGTCAGCGTCGAGGCTTAGGTCGGTTCAGAAGCTCGGATAGGGCTCGGGCTTGTTGGCCACGACGCCTTCGATGCGTTCGACGACTTCCGTGGTCAACATCGGAACGACTGCCAGCGCCTTTAGATTCTCCGCGAGTTGGCTGGCGCGCGAGGCGCCGAGAATCACGGTGCTGACGTTCTTGTTCAGCAGACACCAGGCGAGTGAAAGCTGTGCGAGGGAACAGCCGAGGTCCTTGGCGATGGTTCCGAGCTCGTTGGCCTTGGCGATCTGGGATAGGCCTTCTTCACTCTCCAGGCGCTCTTTCAGCCAGTCGTATTCGGCCAATGTCATGCGCGAGCCTGCGGGGATCCCGTCTGCGTACTTGCCGGTGAGGATGCCCGAGGCGAGGGGTGACCAGATGGTGGTTCCCAGGCCGATCGAGTCGTAGAGCCGGTGGTATTCGCGCTCGAAGCGATCGCGGTGAAGGAGGTTGTATTGGGGCTGCTCCATCGTCGGACCCGCGATGCCCAGGGCGCGGGCGGTGCTGGCGGCTTCGGCGATTTCATCCGCGCTCCACTCGGATGTCCCCCAGTACAAGACCTTGCCCTGAGCAACCAGGTCGCCCATGGCCCGGACGGATTCCTCGATCGGGGTTTCGCTGTCCGGGCGGTGGCAGAAGAAGAGATCGAGGTAGTCGACCTGAAGCCGCTCGAGGGCGGCCTGGCAGGCGTCGTGGATGTGCTTTCTCGAAAGCCCGCGCTGGGTCGGTTTGCTTCCGCCCCAGAAGACCTTGGAGGACACGCAAAAGGAGCTGCGATCCCACGCCAGCTCCTTGAGGGCCCGCCCCATGATGCGCTCGGACTCTCCGGCTGCGTAGGCCTCGGCGTTATCGAAGAAGTTCACGCCCGCGTCATAGGCGAGCTTCATCATCTCGATGGCCGCTGAGTCGTCGACCTGGTTCTGGAACGTGACCCAGGAGCCGAAGGAGAGTGCGCTGAGCTTCAGCCCGGACCTGCCGAGACGCCGGTATTCCATGATCAAGGTCAGAGGGTTAGATGGGGTGGGAACGGAGCCGCGTTCGGAATCGGGGATTGGAACTTGGCGAGGATACACGAGAATGGACGCCTCGAACTCGCGTAGGCCAGTCGCAAGAAGGAGAACCAAGATGGCGGATCAAATTGACTACGAGCTCATCGGCGACGACTTCCAGGCGGTGGTAATCACCTTGGATCCCCACGAGGCCGTGCGCTCCGAGCCTGGCTCGATGATGTGGATCGAGGACGGCATCGAGATGGACACCTCTACCGGGGGGGGGATGATGAAGGGGCTCAAGCGCATGGTCGGCGGCGAGAGCTTCTTCATCACGAGCTTCGAGAACCACGGTCCGTCCCGGGCGCGCGTCGGATTCGCGGCCGACTACCCGGGCAAGATCCTGCCGGTCGATCTCACCCACCAGACGGTTCTTTGCCAGCGGGACGCCTATCTGTGCTCGGCCCAGGGAATCGACGTGTCGGTCGCTTTCACCAAGCGGCTGGGCGCGGGTTTCTTCGGCGGCGAGGGGTTTATCCTGCAGAAGCTCTCGGGCGAGGGCCTGGCTTTCATCCACGCCGGGGGGCATATCGTCGAGCGCGATCTCGTGGCTGGCGAAACCCTGCGGGTGGACACCGGCTGCATCGTCGGCTTCCAGGAATCGGTCGATTACGACATCAAGATGATCAAGGGCATCAAGACGATGCTCTTCGGTGGCGAGGGTCTCTTCTACGCAACTCTGCGCGGCCCCGGGAAGATCTGGATGCAGACCACGCCCTTCTCGCGCTTCGCCGACCGGGTCATGGCCGCAGCGGGGGGGAGTCGCGGCGAGGTGCGGCGGGGGAGCTCGATCAGCGGGATGCTGGGCGACGTTCTCGGTGGGAGCCGCCGATAGCGGGGTTTTGGAGTTGGCTCTCCTGCAGGCGATGTTCGAGCCCCATTCCGACCCTGCGTAGGGTTCTGGGCTCGATCCTTTTCCTAACCTAGTCGCCGACGTATCCGAGGCCATCGAGGACGCTGGTGGTGGAGGTGTCCCCCGCAGACTCGGCTTGCTTTCGGAGACTATTGCCCAGCCTATCGAGGGTTTCCGAGCCCTCGTAGGCCTTGAGTCCCGCCACCAGGAGTGCAGTTGCTTCCTCGAATTTCCCTGCGCCGCCCATCTTGCTGGCGATGTTCTGGAAGTCCTTGTCCGTGACTTTGGCGCCCAGGGAGGCATGCAGCGCGAGGAAATCGGACTGTGCGCGATCGACATTCGTGTGCACACGGGCTTCGATGGCGCCCATCATCGCGCGCTTGTACTGAGGGTGGGCCGTGTCCCCGCCGATGGCTGTGAGTGCGTTTTCGAAGCTGGCCTCGGCTGCGGGATAATCGCCCGAGCGAAGAGCTTCCATGCCCGAGCTGGCCAGCTCACTGGGGTCCGCGGACCCTCCGCAGGACGCCGAGAGAAGGAGGCAGGAGAGGGCGAGCGAGAGGATGCGCATGGCTTGTCGAAAAAGGAGAGGTGGGTGGATCGGACGAGGGCCAGGGACCGTCAATGCGGCCGTGGCGACCGGTCGCTAGCTTGAGACCGTTCCGTTTTCGGCATCCTACCCCGCTCCCTGGAGTTCGGCGAAGGCCCTGCACTCGAGCCCCAAGTGGCTGTTCGACAAGAACTTGGGGGGGGCCAATAGGGCCAAAACGGGAAAAAAAGAGCTCTACACTCCAATCGCACTCCATATGGAGTACTATGTGAGTGTCATTGGGGTGCGATTGGAGTGTTGGCCGGCCGAAAGGGAACCCGGCAGGCTCCCTCCGGATCGCCCCGGTCACCAACCGATAAGGAGACTTCCGTGCGAGAAAGCAAGGTCACAGTGAAGATCCCGCGCCCGCTCTACCGCAAGGTCGTGCAGGTGGTCGACGGCTCCGGCTTCAATTCGCCGACCGACTTCATCGTGTATGTCTTGCGTGACCTCATGGGAGAAGCCGAAGAACAGGCCAACGAGTTCAATCAAGACGAGCTCGAAGAGGTCAAACGCAAACTCAAAAACCTGGGCTACCTCTAGTCGAGGCAAAGGCCCAACCCCCCTCCGCGATTTAAAGTCCATCATGAGCACCTCTGTCGCTTCTATTTCTCCCGTCCACGGCGGCCTCTCCGCACCCGTCGATCGCTTCGTGTCCGCTGATCAGGCCGAGGCCTTCCAGCAGCTCTTTCCCATCGCCGTAAACGAGGTCGACCGCACGACCCTGTACCGGATCGCCGACGGCACACTCTCGCCCCTCGAGGGCCCGATGGGTGAGGCCGACTACAACATGTGCCTGGAGAAGGCCGCGATCGAGCGCAACGGCAAGAGCTGGGCTTGGTCGATTCCGATCGTGCTGCCCGTCACCGAAGCCGAAGCCCAGCACCTGACCGCCGGCGCGGAGATCGCTCTGAACTTCGAAGGCAAGTCCTTCGGCAAGCTCGAAGTCGACTCTGTGTTCGCCTGGGACAAGCAGGCCTTCATCAAGAGTGTCTACGGCACGGAGCGCACGGATCACCCCGGCGCCCGCCTCTGGACCGAGGACTCGCGCACGCACCTCGTCGGTGGCCGCATCTCGCTGGTGCCCTTCGTCGACGAGCGCTCCTTCGCGAACCGCGTCATGTCGCCGAACAAGACGCGCAAACTCCTCGAAGAGCACGGCTACGAGCAGTCCGTTGGCTTCCAGACGCGTAACCCGCTGCACCGCGCCCACGAATACGCCCTGGTCTACGGCGCGGAATTGATCCTGCGCGAGACCGGCAAGAAGACCGGCGTCATGCTGAACCCGCTCGTCGGCCAGCTCAAAGGCGACGACGTCCCGGCCGCCACACGCATGAAAACCTACGAGGCTCTCTGCGACGGCAAGTTCCTCGGTGAGGGCGACAAGGACGAAGAGCTCTGGAACGCCAAGGGCCAGGACCTCAACGACAACCTCCACCTGATCGGTCTCGATATCCGCATGTACTACGGCGGCCCCAAGGAAGCCGTGATGCACGCGATCTACCGTCAGAACCTGGGCTTCACCCACTTCATCATCGGCCGCAAGCACGCGGACGCCCCGTTCGACGACAAGTCGGCCATCTGGGGTGACTTCGATGCCCAGGAAATTTTCAACAACCTCGGTGGCGAGCTCGCAATTCAAACCGCCAACGTGGGTTTCGCAGCCTACTTCGAGGAGATCGGCCGCGTCGGTCTCATCGCGGACAACAAAGGCAAGACGATGGTGAACATCTCAGGCACGAAGATGCGTGAGATCCTGGGCAACGGCGAAATGCCAGACGAGCGCGTCATGCGTCCGTCGACCGCGAAGATCCTCGTCGACTACTACGCCAACAACGGCTAACCACTTCCGATCCGCAGGACAAAGAGAGGACAGACCATGGGTTTTTCTGACATCTTCAAGAAAAAGAAGCCGGCTACGTCCGGGCGTCCGCCGGTGCGGCCGCTTCTGCGTCCCGGTCTGCCTCCTCACCCCGATCCCCAGGCGGACAACGATTTCATCATCGTGATCCTGGATTCCCTCCGCTACGACTCGTTCATGGCGGCCGAATCCCAGGTCATCTCGAAGCTGGGCAAGGTCGAGAAGCGCTACACGTACGCATCCTGGACCGCTCCGTCCCACTACAACCTTCTGACAGGCCTCCTTCCGCACACCAGCCCCGAGCAGGTGTATGCCTCGGAGTACTACAAGGAAGACTTCTTCAACTACAACAGCCGGCTGGGTGCCAAGGGCATCGAGTTCGCCAACATGGTGCCCGGCCTGTGGTTCCCGGAGCTGCTGCGAAACAACCTCGGCTACAAGACGAACGCTCGCGTATCGCTGCCCGTCTTGAACCCGAGGACCGGCATCAACCGCTGCTTCGACGACTTCAAGCTGATGGACAGCCACAACGACATGAAGGCCATTTTGCCTACCATGACGTTCGGCTCCGATCGACCGAACTTCTATCTGCTGAACGTCGGCGAGACCCATTACCCCTATGCCCTGCCCGACGAGGACTCCTCGATGTGGCCGCGCATCAGCGGTGTCAACGGCGTCTTCAAAAAGCTGAATGCTTCGGTGGACGAGGACGGCAACCTGCAGAAGGACGACGAAGAGTTCTTCGATCAGGACAAGCTGGACAAGCTTCGCGACCGTCAGATCCATACCGTCCGCTACCTCGACTCCGTGTTCGAAGAGCTCTTCGACATGGTGCCCAAGAACACCCACATCATCGTTACGGCCGATCACGGCGAGCTCTTCGGCGAGAAGGGCTACTTCGGCCACGGACCGATCATGCACGAGAAGTGCTTCGAGGTTCCGTATCTCGAGGGCAAGATCCGCTAGGGCTGCCCAACAACTGAACACACATCAAAGAGACCCCAACTACGCATCACCCAAAATGGAAAACAAAGGACTGACTCTCTGGTTCACCGGACTCTCCGGTAGCGGCAAAAGCACCCTCGCCCAATTCCTTGCCCCGAAGCTCAAAGAGCTTGGCAAGAAGGTCGAAGTGCTCGACGGCGACGTCGTTCGCGAGAACCTCTCCAAGGGCCTCGGCTTCTCGAAGGAAGATCGCGACACGAACATCCGCCGTATCGGCTACGTCGCCAACCTTCTCGCCCGCAACGGCTGCGTCGCTATCACCGCCGCCATCTCGCCCTACACCGAAGTGCGTCGCGAGTGCCGCGCCCAGGCGGAGACGGACTTCGTCGAAGTTTACGTCCAGTGCCCCCTCGAGGTCGTCGAAGAGCGCGATACGAAGGGCCTCTACAAGAAAGCCCGTGCCGGCATCATCAAGAACTTCACCGGCATTGACGATCCCTACGAAGCTCCGGAGAACGCGGAAGTGGTCGTCGATACTTCCAAGGAGTCCATCGAAGAGTCGGCTGAGAAGGTTCTGGCCTTCCTGCGCAAGCGCGGTTTGGTTCCGGCCACGGCGAGCGCAGGCGCATAGTCTCACTGTTAATTGATCGTGACCGGCGCGTGGGGCATCCCATGCGCCGGTTTTTTCGTGGGAAGTCGGGGCATTTCCGCCGATGACTTCAGAGTGCCTTCCCGCCTACCGAACCAAAGACCCACCGATTCGCATCCGCGCGCTCGGGCCCGACTCCTGACGACCCTCCTCGTCCTCCTCCCCGCCTGCCGTGTCTATCCCGGGTCCCAAGCCCCTGTCACTCCCCAGCGCCCGACGTTCTCCGCCGACACACGCACCGCCTCGCCCGGCACCCTCGAGCAAGAAACCGGGTTCACCATCGATCCCGGGGACCGCTTCTTCACGCCGACGACCCTCCGCTATGGATCCGGTCCCGCCACCGAGGTCTTCCTTGGGTTCTCACCGTTCAACTACGTTTCCAATCCCACCACGCCCTCGGAAGTAGGCTTCGGAGACATCGTGTTCGGCGTGCGCCATCGACTGCGTGACGAGGGCCCGCGCTCGGCCTGGGCGGTCCAATCCACGACCAAGCTACCGACCGCGAGCGACGCCAAAGGGCTAGGCACGGGAGAGCTCGACGCGTTGTTCGCGGCCATCAACTCGACCGCCTTTGGGGACCTCGCGGTGACGGCCTACTACGAGCTCGGCATCCTCGGAAACTCCGGGTCCGGCGTCGACCTTGGTTACAGTGTCGCTCTCGCCGGCGACTATCCCTTGAACGAGCAGTTCAGCGCATTTGCCGAGGTCGCGGCCACGATCATCCCCGAGCAAGACGACACACAGCTCTTCACGATCCTCGGCGCGGCCTTTCACCACTCACCGAGCCTTTCGCTGGATGTTTCCATTCTGGTCGGTGTCGACGATGCCCCCGACTTTGGCATCCTGATCGGCGTCACCCAGAACATCGGCCAGCCCCTTTGGTAGGCGGTGCTTCGACCGTCCGTGCGGCTATCTCACCGGCGGCAACGGTGCTACCACCGGAAACGGAACCCGCACGGCCCGGTTGCCGTCCGGATAGATGATCTTCGGTGCAGGCCGCTTGGCGGGCGCTATGAGCGCGACGCTACCGAGCAGCGTGGCGCAGGCGAGAACGATGCCTAGGAGTCCCCATTTCCCCGTATTCATGTCGAAGCTATCGACCTCCGGCTCCGACAACCCTGAGCGGGAGCCCGGGCCGGCTCCAACACGGCAGTTCTTTCCGTCGTATCGTTCCCCAATGCAGCGCCATCGCAGGCGATTCCCGCCCAGATCCCTCACCTCTCTCCGTGGTTCGCCCTAAAATACTTCGCTTTTGGGCTCCTGCGGCCGAAGGAGGTACTTCGAGACCCCGTTCGACCTCTCCCGACCACCCCCCGCGAGTCGTGGTCGCCGCCCCGTTCCCCACGCCACTTCTCCACGCCCCAAGACCGACCATGCAAGCTTGGAAGCGGAAATCTCGCTTCGCTGCACTGACCTTCGTCGCAGCGATGTTCCTATCACAGCCGGCCTCCGCCTACATCGGCCCCGGCGCTGGTTTTGCGGCCGCGGGTAGCGTGCTGGTGCTCCTGGCCACCTTCCTCTTGGCCTTCGGCATTGTCCTGCTCTACCCGCTGAAGCTCGTTGCGAGATTATTCCTGAACCGCGGCAATGCCAAGCCCAAGGTCAAGCGGATGATCGTCGTCGGATTCGATGGCTTCGATCCGGGGCTGGCCAAGAAGTACATGGACGAGGGCAAGATGCCCAACTTCAAGAAGATGGCCGAGAAAGGCTGCTTCTATCCGTTGAGCACCGCCTGTCCGTCGATTTCGCCGGTGGCGTGGTCCAGCTATGCGACAGGTGTCGATGCCTCGCGGCACAACATCTACGATTTCCTGACGCGTGACCCTTGCTCCTACTTCCCGATGCTGTCCTCGACGGACATCAAGACGGTTCCGCGCACGTTGAATCTCGGGTTGGCGAAGATTCCCTGGGGCACGAAGGTCGTGCAGAAGCTCCTGCAGAAGAGCCAACCCTTCTGGAAGCTCCTCGGTGCGCAGGGCATCTGGTCCTCGATCATTCGCGTTCCGATCACGTTCCCGCCGCAGAAGTTCAAGAACGGCACGCTGCTCTCGGGCATGTGCGTGCCCGATTTGCAGGGGACGCAGGGGTCGTTCTCCTTCTATTCGACCGAGAGCCGCAAGAGCAAGCACACCGGCGGCCAGCAGTACACGATTCGGATGAAGAACGGAGTTGTCGAGTCGAAACTGACCGGCCCTCCGGGCGGCGATGGACACGCGATGAAGTGTCCCTTTACCGCCACCTTCGATTCCGAGAAGAAGCAGGTGACGATCGAGGTCGGTACCGACAAGGCGACCGTCGGTGTCCGTGAGTACACGCCTTGGATGCGTGTCCCGTTCGACAACTGCACGGGCATCGGCCGTTTCTACATCCAGACCTGGGAAGGCGACAACATCGGTATCTACGTGACGCCGATCAACATCGATCCGGACAGCCCGGCGATGCCGATTTCGCACCCCTTCGTCTACTCGATCTATCTCGCCAAGACGATCGGCCCGTACGCGACGCTCGGCCTCGCCGAGGACACCTGGGCCCTGAACGAGCGGGTCGTTGACGAAGAGGCCTTCCTGAAGCAAGCCTGGCTGATTTTCGAAGAGCGCAAGCAGATGCTCTGGGACGTGCTCGAGAAGACCAAGAAGGGCTTTGTCACGGTGGTCTTCGATACGACCGACCGGATCTCGCACATGTTCTACCGCTATCTCGATCCGGATCATCCGGCGAACGCAGGCAAGGACACCGAGAAACACAAGAACGTGATTCCCGAGCTCTACGCGAAGATGGACAAGTTCCTGGTCGAGATCCAGGAGAAGGTCGGTGACGACCCCGAAACGGTTTTCTGCGTCATTTCCGATCACGGCTTTTGCAACTTCACCCGCGGCGTCAACCTCAACACCTGGATGAAGGAGGAGGGCTACCTTGTCCTGAAGGAAGGGCAGGAGACTTCCGGCGACTGGTTTGCCCAGGTCGACTGGGACAAGACGCGCGCGTTTACCCTGGGGCTCACCGGAATCTTCATCAACAGGAAGGGCCGCGAAGCCAAGGGCATCGTTGAGAAGGGCCCCGAGATGGATGCTCTGATCGCCGAGATCAAAGGCAAGCTCGAAAAGCTGGTCGATCCCAAGTCGGGCGACCGCGTCATACGCGAGGCTTTCATCACTCGCGAGATGCATTCGGGCCCGTACGCGGACATGGCTCCGGAGATCCTGGTCGGCTACAACAAGAGCTTCCGCCATTCATGGGATTGCGCGACGGGCTCGGTGACGGCCGAGATCTTCACCGACAACACGAAGTCCTGGTCGGGCGATCACTGTGTCGATCCGCGGCTCGTTCCCGGCGTCTTCTGGTGCAACCGCCAGATCGCGACCGAGACGCCTAATATCCTGGACATTGCACCTACGGCCCTCGATCTCTTCGGCGTGCAAGCGCCGGGGTACATGCAGGGCGCGAACCTCTTCGAACGCAGTGCCGGGGGCCCCGCGAAGGTTTCCGACGTTGCCGCACCAGAAAACGAGTTCGTCACCTCGGAGAAGGCGGCGTCATGATGCTTCCGCGTTGGACTGTTTATCCCGCTCTGGCCCTCTTGGCCGGTGTGATCATCACTGCCATTCCGTCCAGGAGCGACGCTGACCCGTACGCGGGTTCCGTGACCATCACGGATCTGCCGGCCGAGACCGCGTCTTCCTTCGTCAGCCGTCCGACGAAGTTCAAGCCCTTGGTCGTGCTTGGCATTGACGGTCTTGACCCCGAAGTCCTGGCCAAGGTGATCGAGGAGCACCCCGAGCGGATGAAGAACTTCCGCTGGCTGACCGAGCAGGCAGACGGCATTCAGTCCCTGGGCACGTCGAATCCACCTCAGAGCCCCGTCGCGTGGTCGAACTTCATCACCGGGTTGAACCCCGGTGGGCACGGGATCTTCGACTTCATCCACCGCGACCCGATGACGCGCGCGCTCACCTCGTCGCAGACGACGGTGGAAGAGCCGTTCATGAGCGTGGGCTTCCCCTTCACGCCCTACAAGATCGACATCGGGGGCGACGCGCCGGCGAACCGCACCGGCAAGTCCTTCTGGACGATCCTCGCCGAGAACGGGATCCCCGCCGACATCTGGCGCATGCCCGCCAACTTCCCTGTCGAACCGTCCAAGGGCGTCTCTTTCCCCGGGATGATGACGCCGGCCGTCGACTCGGCCTACGGCGAGTGTTCCTTCTGGACGACGGACGGCATGCGCGACGTCGACCTCGACTACAAGAAGGTGCAGTTGATCTCGGAATACAACGGCCGCATCGATACGTCGATCAAGGGACCGACGAACACGATGAAGAAGAAGAAAGACGGCCGCGACGTCCAAGAGCAGGTGGCTCTGAAAATCTACGTGGACCGCAAAGCCGGCGCCGCGGCGATCGACGTCGGTGGTGAGAGGGTCATTCTGAAGCCCGGCGAGTGGAGCAACTTCGTACGCCTCGACTTCGAGCTGATGCCCATGCTGGCCTCACAGAGCGGCATCGTGCGCTTCTACTTGCGCAGCATCGATCCCGAGGTCGAGCTGTACGCCTCGCCGGTCAACTTCGACCCCGAAGCCCCCGCGTTCCCCGTCTCGGAACCCAGCTCGGCCAGTGCCGATCTCGTGAAGGGCATCGGTCGCTACTACACGCAGGGCATGGCCGAGGACGTCAACGCCCTGAAGAACGACATTCTGACTGACGCTGAGTTCATGCAGCAGGTCGACCTCGTCTACAACGAGCGCGTCGACATGCTGGACTACGCTCTCGATCTTTACACCGGGAACGACGACGGCGGATTCCTCTTCTTCTATTTCTCCACGGTCGATCTCAGCTGCCACATGATGTGGCGGCACACCGACCCCGCTCACCCCGCGCACGACGCCGAAAAAGCCAAGGAGGATTCCTCCTGGTGGACCGGACGCGAAGGCAGCACGTGGGAGAACACGGTCGAAGATCTCTACATGAAGATGGATCCGGTGCTGGGCACGGTTCGCGAGCGCTTGGGAGATGACATCACCTTGATCGTCATGTCCGATCACGGCTTCGCGCCGTTCCGCTATGAGTTCAGCTTGAATACCTGGTTGCACGAGAACGGCTACCTCGTTCTCAAGCCCGGTTTCGAAAAGGAACTCCCCCGCGACGCGTCCGGTTTCAAGAAGCAGTTCATCTTCTCCGGCGCGGTCGATTGGTCGAAGACCAAGGCCTACGGCATGGGCTTCAACGGCCTGTACTTGAACCGGGTCGGTCGCGAGCTGGACAACCCCAAGACGGACGAGGACGAGAGCGGAATCGTCACCGAGGCCGAAGCCGAAGACCTCCTGCTCGAGATCAAGCGCAAGCTAGAGGGCTTCGTGCACAAGGAGACGGGCCACGGTCCCATCCTGCGCTGCGCCCTGGCCAAGGAAATCTACAGCGGCCCGCGCGTGTCGGAAGCACCTGACATGCTGGTTGGCTACAACGCCGGTTATGGCAATTCGGATGCCTCTTCGACGGGCCGCATCCCGCATGCGCTCATCCAGGAAAATTCCCGCGACACCCACGGCGGCAAGCTCGGCACCTTCAACGGCAATCATCTGATGGCCCCCGAAGTCGTCGCCGGCACGCTGCTTTCGAACAAGCCCGTTCGAGCCGGAGACCACCGACTGGAAGACCTCACGGTGGAGATTCTGCGTCAGTACGGCATCGAGAAGCCGGCTGAGATGCAGGGTCATCCCGTGCTCGAATAGGTTTCGAGAACCAACACAACCCCTCAACAGAAACGACAAAGAAAAGGTACTCCCATGTTTGGTGGAGGAAACAAGATCAAGCTCGACGCCGATCTCCTGGATCGCATCAAGAAGGTGGCTGAAGTCGCCGGCTATGCATCCCACGAGGAGTTCATCGTTCACGTGCTCGAGAAAGAACTCGCCCAGTTCGAAGAAGCCGGCTCCGACGAGGACATCGTCGAGAAGCTCAAGGGCCTCGGCTATATCAGCTAGCACTCCCGCACACGTACGACACCGCACCCCCATGCACCTCAATTCGCCGGTCGAATGAACTTCCTCAACTGGCTCACCAGTTTCTTCTTCGACGTCTTTTTGACGCCGTTCGAGCTTCTTGGTAGCTCCTTCGCTTTGATCGTGACGTCGGGAATCTTCGGCATCGTCGCGCTCCTGATCTTCAAGTCGATCAGCTGGCAAGCCGGCATCAAGGCGACCAAGGACAAGATCAAGGGGCACATGATCGCGATTCGCATCTACCAAGATGACCTCGTGATCGTGGGCAAGTCCGTGGTCTCGGTGCTCCTGCGCAACTTTCAGTACATCGGTCTGAACTTCGGTCCGATCCTGCCTCTGGCGCTCCCCTTTGGGTTCGTGGCCGCGCAATTCGTCGTGCGCTACGCATTCGACCCGATCCCTGTGACCCCGCAGGAAGAGGTCGCTGGGCTCAAGAGCGGCGAAGGCACGATGGTCTCCATCACGATGAAGTCCGACCGCAAGGCGGAGGTCGAAGGGCTCACCCTGCGGCTGCCCCAGAATTTCCTGGCGCTAACGCCGATGGTGGTCAACGCCACCGATGGTGTCGCCTGGCAAGAGGTGGTCGCGCTGTCACCGGGCGAGGGTGAGATCGAGCTCTTGATGGGCGATCAGGTCATCGGAACGAAGTCGATCGTCGCCGGCGATAGCCCTCCACGCATGATGCAGGGAGAACGCGTCTCGGGGCTCTTCTCGGCGATCCTCTGGCCGGCCGAGGAGCGTTTCGCTTCGGATTGTCCCATCGAGGCAGTTCGATTCGCCTATCCGGACAGGGACCTAGGGTGGTTGCCCGGTGGTGTCGGTGGAATTCTCCTGATCTTCATCGTGGCTTCGATGCTCTTCGGTGTGGCCCTCCTCAAGCCACTGAACATCCAGATCTAACCGGGGTACCTACAACGGTGTTCTCAGAGGCCCTCGAACGTGCCCTTTGTGCTGCTATCGTGGCGCACAAAGGGCAGTTTCGTAGGGGGGGCGACACGCCCTACGCCGTGCACCCGTTGCACGTCGCCTTCTTGCTTGCTAAGCACGGTGCCGAGGACGAGGTCATTCAGGCCGGTCTGCTTCACGATGTTGTGGAAGACTGCGATGAATGGACCATCGAGCGGCTTCACGGAGAGTTCGGTTCGCGCGTCGCGGAGATCGTGGCCGAGCTGACAGAGGACAAGTCGTGCACGTGGACGGAACGCAAGCAAGCAGCGATCGACCGTGTGCCCTCGATGTCGAGTGACGCAGCCTTTGTAAAAGCGTGCGACAAGCTACACAACCTGGAGAGCCTGCTTTCTCAACTCGAACAGACGAGCGACCCCGAACTCGTCTGGAAGCGCTTCCGCGGGGGGCGTGATGCGACCTTGGCCATGGACAAGGAGCTCGTCGCGGCACTGGAGCGGCGCATCGAGAGCCGTTTGGCGGCCGCACTCACCAAGGTGCAGCGAGCGATAGAGAACCTCGCCAGGGAATAAGCCCAGGAGTCGGCTACAATCCTGAGATGCCCTCTTGCGTGCTTCCTTGGTTGAAGACGGCGCTCGCCGTGGTGTTTTTCCTCGCGAGCATGTCCGTGCTACCGTCACAAGGCGGATACCGGACAGAGAAGATTCCCCAGCACGGCATCGAGATCCTGGTCCCGCGCAAGTACGACAGCCTGCCGGCGCAGCCCAACGAGACCTACGTCATTCGCAAGTGGTTCGGTGAACCGTCCAAGAAGGCCTTCGGCCGCTACGATACGCGCCCCCAGATGTACCTCGTGGTCATCCCGAAGGTGGAGGACCCCAAAGGCGATCGCACGGATGCCAGCCGCACTTCGGGAGTGGTGAACAGTTTCCCCCGCTTCTTCGGACAAGCCTATTCCGTCAAGAGCAAGAAGAACAAGGTGGGTTGGACGCTCGGGGACAAGCGCATCGAGAAGGCCCGCAAGGAACTCGCTTGTTCTCAGTTCGATTCGAGCCTCAAGGCCGGGCCAATCCGCTTGCAGGGTCGCGCCTACTGTCTCGAGGACGAGGAGCGGATCTTCGCGATCTATGGCTTCTGCCCGGAGGAGGACTTTCAGAAGCAGTCGAGGATGTGGAGTCACGTCGCCAAGAAGATCGTCCTCAGCGGTGCGGTGGAGGCCGTCGACCCGAAGTGGGTGCGCTACTACGAGCGCCGCAAGAAGTTCAAGGACCCCTCGTTTCGGGCCAAGCTGCGCTCGGAGCTTCCGCGCGGATGGCGGGCGGACGACACCGAGAACTTCATCTTCCTCTACAGCACGAAGGACGAGAAGCTGATCCGGATCTTGAAACGCGAGCTTGAGGCGATTCGCACGGCCTACCTCGAGCTCTTTCCGCCGGTCGAGCCGATCCAGGCGGTCTCCGCCGTGCGCGTTTGCAGGGATCAGGTGGAGTATCACCAGTACGGGGGACCCAGGGGGTCTGCGGGATACTGGCTGGCGCCCGCCAAGGAACTCGTTTTCTATGATCAGGGCAAGGGCGAGGGGCGCGCCGACTCACGGATCGTGCTCTACCACGAGGCCTTCCACCAGTACATCTACTACAGCTCGGGCGAGGTCGCGCCCCACAGCTGGTTCAACGAGGGCTACGGTGACTATTTCTCGGGGGCCCGCTTCAGCCGCACCGGAGACATCTCCAAGATCGGGCCGAACCCCTGGCGGGTAAAGCAGATCAAGGACTACGTCAGGGCCGGCAAGTACGTCTCCTTCGACGAGATCTTCTTTCTCGAGAAGGCCGGGTTCTACGCGGACGCACAGCGTTGTTACCCACAGGCCTGGTCGATGATTTACTTCCTGCGCGAGTCGAAGCTCGTGCGGCGGCACCCACGCTGGAAGAGAATTCTCCCGCAGTACTTCGAAACCCTGAAGCAGACCTTCGAGGAGGGGCTCTACGCCATGCGGGAGGACAAGCGGAAGGACCCGGAGGCGATGGCCGAGATCACGCGGAAGGCACGGGAGACGGCGATCAAGGTGGCTCTTAGCGGAGTGGACGTCGACGAGCTCGAAGCTCTCTGGGTTGATTTCGTTTCAGAAATGGAACCCTAGAAATCGCCCTTTCCGGGGCCTGTGAGGGCGTCGAGCGTGAGATTCGTGGGATTCAACTCGTGAATTGCATCCTTTTCTCCATTCCGTACGTACGGACTGTCGTCGCATCCCGCTAATGCGTGCGGCAGGGGGCTCTTCCCGGGGGGGAGGGGGGGTCAAGAAAAGGAGCGAAGCAACGTGTACAAGTTCATACCCCACAAGGAATTGGACGCCTGCCTAGACCCTCTGGCGGCCAATCCCGACCGATTTGAGGCCGAAGCCCTCGACTTGATCGCGCGTTTCGATATCGAAAACGCAAACCTCGAGGTCAAGGACAGCCAATCCTACCGTCGCGGTGCGCATACCCGTGCGAGTTCCTTCGTCCAGCAGTTCCGTGCCGACGTCGACGCGATCCAGACCATGGGGCGCCACGAAGAAGCACAGCTAGCCCGCCGGATCGAGTTCGCACGACTCCGGTTGGAGAAGGCCAGGCGAGACGAAGGCATCGACGATCCGGAAACGCCGGAAAGCAAGTCTGTCGATGGAAAGCCCAAAAAGAACAGGCGGCTTCCCAACCCGCTCAACTTCGAAAAGCCCGTCTCCGCACGCCTGACACGCCGTTCGATGGAGCTGCACACGCTGCGGACCGAGATGGTCGAGCGCAACCTCTACCTGGTTCTGATCAATGTGGAGCGCTACGCCCAGTCGGGCGCCAGCCGCCTCGATCTCATCCAGGAAGGCTGCGTCTCCCTGTTCCGCGCCGTCGACGGATTCGATTGGAGGCGTGGATTGCTCTTCCGGACGTATGCGGTTCACTGGTTGAACCAGGCCTTCCGGAACTACCTCTACAACAACAGTCACACGGTACGTGTACCGGTGTACTTGCAAAAGGCGCTGAAACACATCAACCAGGCGACGATTCGCCTTGGTGATGACCACGCGACGCCTTCGGAAATCGCGGCAAGCTCGGAGCTCAACGAGAACCTCGTTGGAGCTGCCATGGCCGCCGCCCGCGGAAGCTTTTCGATCGATGCCGATCTCTCCTCGGAAGGCGAAGAGGGCTCGCGTTTGCGCGACCTGCTCGTCGACGAGGCCTTCGATGGCGGCCCCTACACGTCGCGCGTCGAGGACATCAGCTTGGAAGAAGGCATCGCCCATGCGCTCGGAGAACTATCCGATCGCGAACGACTCGTTATCTGTATGCGCTACGGTGTCGGCAACGACCGCGAACACACCTTGGCCGAAGTGGCCAAGCAGCTCGGCGTCAGTGTCGAGCGTGTGCGCCAGATTCAAGTCCGGGCCCAATCGAAACTCGACACGCCCAATCTGCGACGGACTCTCGATCCGTTCCTCGATAACAACTGACTACGCCTGATCCCATGCGCGTCGCAGCGCTCCATTTCTGCTCCTTGCTGCGGCGCATTCGGGATCCTGCGCAATTTAGGAAGGCGGCGGCTTCGGATTCCTTGATCCGAGGTCGCCGTTTTCTTTTCGGGATTGACCTTGCAAGAATTGCGTCGAGTTCTCCCGGCTGCGTGGGTTACGAATGGCCGTGCTGAGGTTATGTTCGGGAGCATGCTAGGAGTTCGTTCGATCGGGTCCATCGCCCTCGCACTGATCTTGCTCGCGAGCCATTCCGACGCGTTTCAGGTCGACGACGATCTACGGACCGAAGCCATTCCCGCCTACGCCCTCGACGCTCGTCGATTACGATCGGCGTTCCTCGATCTGTATGGTCGCCCGCCTTTCCTGGAAGAGCGGAATGTCTGGGCCGGGCGCGGACTGTCCGACCTTCTGGATGTCGCTCTCAGCTCTGTCGAGTTCTGGCAGAACTGGCTCGACGAAGAGCTCTACTACTTCCTGCTGGTAGAGAATTTCACACCGACTTCGGAGCGCGTGCTGAAGATCCCAGAGGTCTTGGCCGCTGGCAAGATCGGCGTGCGCGATGCGCTACACAGTATCGCGATCTGCGCGAGTTTCGATCGACGCAATCCGGGCAATGACACCTTCGTCACGGTGGTGATGGAGCAGTTGCTGGGAGTGACGGTGCAGAAGATTCCGCGCGAACTCGAGATCGGCAAACGGCTCTACGACGGAGCAAGGGGAACCTTTCTCGGTCACACCGGATCATCACAGGCAGATGTCGTTCGAATTGTGGTCGAGGACAAGCGCTCACTGCAACACTTCCTGCGGCGTGAGTGCGAACGACTGTTGCGGTGCGAGCCCGAGGCGCGCGACGTCGCCCAGTGGAAGAGGCAAATCGGTCGCACGGGGCGTAAGTACTCTGAGTTGCTGCGCACCTGGTTTCTATCCGAGAACTACGAGCGCAGGCTCGCCACGCGGCAGCCACAGCCCAATCGCATCTATGTTCGTTCGTTGTTCGTCGACTTGATCGATCGCTTGCCAGACGAATCCGAATCCCAGCGCATGCGTAATGCACTCGACGGCTTGGCGGATGCAGGTCCGCTGCGCTCGGTGATCGCGCGCCTTTTGATCGACTCCGGTCAGGTGGTTCTAACGAAGAAAGAGGAGATCGAAAACCCGACTCAGTGGATCGGATCTCTCTTTGTGCGCTA
>CBFIHP010000031.1:27191-30928 GCA_965662355.1 Planctomycetota bacterium
TTCTGGGACGCGCCGCTCGGCAGGAAGAGCTGGCCGCATTCGTCCATGCGTTCCACGACCCCGAATGCCGGCCTGAGACAGTCGTGTACGCCATCGTCTCGCATCCCGAATACCAAACCTGGTAAAAGCCCCTTGCCCAAGAAAATGAAACAGAACCAAGGACCTCAGCTCAGCCGCCGGGACGTTCTTGGAGCGGCAGCTCCGCTCGTTCTTTCAGCGTCTTCGCTCGCCCTACCTGCAGTCGTTCGGACCGCGCAGCCCAGCGGTTTCGAATACAAGACCAAGCACGTCATTCTCGTTGCCTTCGCCGGGGGCGTACGAACTCGCGAGACGTTTGGTACGCTCGCGAACATCCCCAACCTGAAGCGCATGGCGGACGACGGAGTGGCCTATATGCGCGCCCGGACGAGCAATCTGGGCCACTTCGGCGCGACGCTATCTCTGTTCACGGGGATCTCGGAGGCGCGCGGCATCCGTGAGAATACTCGCGGCAACGACCCTACCTTGTTCGAGTACGTGCGCAAAGATCTCGGGTTGGGCGCCAGTGATGTCTGGGTCAGCACCTCTGGCGGCGCACAGCAGTCGAACTACTCCGCCAGCTATCACCCTGAGTACGGTTCGCGATACGGAGCTAACACGCTCGATGGCGATGGCATATTCAACGCTGAGTTCAAATCGATTCTCGATTCGTTCGGGCGGCCGCGCGAGATGAAGGACCGGGAAACCGATCTGCTCGAGAAGATGCGTACGTCGATCGGTTCGGGTGCCGGGGAAGACCGAGTCAACACACCCGAGTCCTTCGCGAAGGTCGAGCGCTACATCCTTGACGAGCTCAAGGGCGGAACCGTTGATCTACGGGGAACCGGTTCTTCTGACGCGAAGGCCATGCGAGTTGCACGCAATCTCCTTCCGGTCTTCCGGCCGAAGCTGATGGGTGTCGTATTGCGCGACGCGGATGTCGCCCACGGAAACTTCAACGCCTACGTCGAGGTCATTCGCCGCAACGACGTGATGCTCGGAGAACTGTGGGACGCGGTGCGATCCGATCCTGAACTGAGGGACTCCACTTCGATATTCGTCCTGCCCGAATTCGGGCGTGACGCCGACCTGAATACGCGCCGTGGCCTGGACCACGGCGATGGCTCAGACGACCTGAATTACGTGTCCCTCGTCGGTTGGGGCCCGGACTTCGGCAAGGGGAGGGTCGTCAATGAAGAGGTCCGTACGATCGATGTGTGCGCCAGCGTTTGCGGACTTCTTGGCGCGAAGGCACGCTATGCACGCAGCAAGCGATTGCCCAGGTTGCTGGGCTGATGCCGTCCTTTGAAAAACGTGGGACAGCCCGCGAGTAACGTGCAGGAAGCAAAGCGCAAAGAAACCACGGGCCTCCTCGTAGCCGCGGGGATGCTAGGCTTGGTGCTGGTCACCTCGTTGGGTGGCGAGTCGGTCTCTTCATTCACAGCGCCGGTTGTTTTCGGAGCACCTTCACAGGGTTGCGTGGATTGTCATGCTGGCATCGAAGACATGCACCCCGAGGCTGAGCTGAGCTGTGTGGACTGCCACGGGGGTGATGGCGAGGCCAAGCTGAAGCTGGAGGCACACGTTCCCAGGCCCAAGCAACGAGGCCGGATCGAGACCGAACGCGTGCCGCCCAAGTATCGCAACCTGGCCTGGACGCGATTCGTGAATCCGATGGATTTGCGCATCGTCGACAGGACGTGCTCGGGCTGCCATCAGCGAGACGTCAATCATCTATTCGCCAGCCTGCATGGCACCACCGCGGGCCACCTGTCGGACGGCTTCTACGAGATGGGGCTGTTCAAGGAGCGCGGCTCGAAGTACGGGGTCTTTCCGGTTGCGCGCGCTCCCAAAGAGGGTGGCGGCTTGGACAAGATCGTGCAGGTGCCTGAGTTCCAGAGCGGAATGGCTGCCGATCGGCTTGCGGCTCACTTCACGGACCTGCCGCGCAAGGAGTGCATGCAGTGTCACCTCTGGTCCGAGGGGCGAGCGGTTCGAGGCCGCGTCGGATTCGACGGTGACTACCGCGGCGATGGGTGCGCGGCCTGCCACGTTGCCTATGCTGCAGAGGGCCTTTCCGAGTCCAACGATCCACATATACCGAAGCACGAGCCTGGGCACCCGCGAACCCACACGATGACGCGCGCGCCGCCGACGGCAACATGCACTTCGTGTCACTACGGCGATGCATCGATCGGCCTCCACTTTCGAGGACTGTCGCAGCTGCCACCGGATGCGCCCGGTGGACCCGAGATCCCGGGCACGACCGATACCCAACTGAACCGGGTCTTCTATCTGAACGATCCGGCCATCTGCCCGCCTGATGTGCACTACGAGCGTGGCATGCACTGCGTCGACTGTCACACCAAGGGCGATGTCATGGGTGACGGCATGCTGCACGGGCAGATGGAGCACGCCGTCGAGATCTCCTGCCAGGCGTGCCACGGTACCTTTGACGAGCCTTCCACCCTGACGACCCAACGAGGTACGCCGCTCGAGCACCTACGTCGCGATGGGGATCAAGTCGTGATGACAAGCAAGGTCACGGGCGACGAGCACGTCGTGCCCCAGGTCGTCCACGTGCTGGATCCGGGCCGGCAAGAGTTTAACTTCGAGGCTTCGCTGGCCATGGTGCCCGAACATGAAGATATCGAGTGCTACACGTGTCACGCGGGCTGGAACGTCAACTTCCTGGGGTTCCACTTCTCGAGACTCGAACAGTTCAGCCAGCTTGACTTGATCTCGGGTGTAAGGACTCCGGGACGAGTCACGACCCAGGAGAAGGTCTTCGCAACGTGGAAGAGCTTCTATGCCGGTAGGAACGAAACCGGCGCGATCGCTCCCTACCTCACCGGCTTCTCAACCATGGGTAGCGTGTGGAACAAGAAGGGCGAGTTGGTCCTGGATCAAGTCTTGCCCGAAACGGCGGAGGGGCTTTCGGGGATGACGATGATTCATCACCAGCTCCACTCCACGCGGCCGACCGCGCGTTCCTGTGTCGAGTGCCATCGAACTTCCGCGACATGGGGTATGGGGTCTGCCAACTTCCGCCTTGGGCGCCAGTTGGCCTTCGTCGCGGATCGTCGGGGGATCGAGATCGTTGGGGTCGATCGCGCCGAGCCAGGGCGTTCGGTTCCGTTGACGAAACTACCGCTTCCGGATGTTGTGGACATCGCGGTTCACACAGACCCGCTGCAGGGCCACGCCCATCATCTGTATGTCGCCGAGGGGGTGCGAGGCATTCACGTGGTCGATGTCAGGAACCCGATCCAACCCCGGAAGGTGGCCTTCGTCGCGACGATCAATCCGCGCAACCTGGAGCTGGCTGGCGACCTGCTCTACTTGGCGGATGGCGTGGGCGGAATCCGCATCTTCGACGTTTCCAAGCCTGAGAAGATCAAGCAGGTCGGGGCCATCCCCACCTTCGATGCCCACGACATCGAGGTACGTTGGCCCTGGGCGTACGTTGCAGATGGGCCGGGTGGTCTTGCGATTCTGGACGTGCGTGCTCCGATCGCGCCGCGACTCCTGACTGCGATCGACATCAACGGAGATTCTCCCGAACCCAACCGCGCGATCCTGGTCGAGAGCTTGTTTCAGTACAGTCGACCTGTGGCGAGGGATGACAAGCCCATCGATCGCAGGCTTCTCGCCCGCAACATGGCGGTGGTTCTGGATCACAAGCGCGGCCCCTTCGTCATCGACGTGACCGAGCCGAT
>CBFIHP010000031.1:31027-35714 GCA_965662355.1 Planctomycetota bacterium
CCGGCCGGAAGTTTTGTTTCCGTCGAAGCTGTTCCTCAAGCGCTCGGTGGCTCGTGCGGACCGCACCTGGCGTGGGCTCGCCCTGCGTACGCAGGTGGATCCCGCGGAAGCCCAAGGGGGGGAACGCAACAGCGAGAAGGATTACATCTACGCCGTGTATGAACAAGGAAGGCCGCAGCAACGACGTTCCTATCTGAACATCTACGACGCCACGGACGCGGGCAACGTGAAGTATCCACCGCGTGGCGCACGCGTCTTGACGGGCTATGCCACCGAGCAAACCGTGGCCGTTGATTACTACAATCCGCCCTTCCGTCAGCGGCTGCTCTTGACGCCGGGCGAACGCGGCGTCTATCTGACCGACGTCTCGGTGTCTCGTGAACCGACACCGATCGGTTTGCTTCCGGGGCTCGACGATGCCTATGTGATTGCGGTGGAGGAATTCCCTCTGGATCGCATGATCGATGAGTCCGGGGCGCGCCTCAAGGACGTCAGTCACGAAGACTCGCGATGGCTGTATCGGACCGAGATCGAGAAGCTCCTGGACATCCCCGCCGAGGTCCTGGGCACCGATCTCCTTTATGACGTGAACTTCGAGTTCGGCGCCACGGCGCGTCTTCACCTATCCCAACTGGACAAGGACCGATCGGGGTTCTTGAGCGGCGAGGAGTACGAACCCGCCGGCGGTCTGGGGGTCGACAAGGACGAGGATGGACGTATCACGATGGTCGAGCTGGCCGATAAGATCGGGTTGATGCGATTGAACGTAACCGCCAGCGAGTACGACGAGGAAGCCCCATCGGACATGCTGCTGGGTATCATACGGGTCCAAGAGGACGGCGATCTGGCGCGTCTCCTGGACGGTGTCAACCCGTTCGCCCACGACCGTGATCGGGACTCGCATTTGAGTCGCAAGGAGCTCGACACGGCCTTCTATGAGGCCTTGGATCTGAATCGCGATGGCAGGTTGAGTCGCGACGAGGTGTCACGTTATCCGGGTTCCACTCGGCAGATACGCTTCGGTGACGAGATCGCCGTGATAATCTTCCGCGCTTTGGACAAGCAGAAGGATGGTTGGCTCACGCGACGCGAGTTCAAGGTCGCTGACGCCGAATGGCTCGCGCTCGATGCAGACCAGGACGGATTGGTTCGGCTGGTGGGAGGTCGCTACGACTACCAACGCGAGCGCGGTTTCGTTGAGCCCGGTTCCGAATGGCCGATCCAGCGCCAGGTCCTGCTCGCGCTCCCACCTGGAATCACCTCCGAACGCATGCTCGCGACCTTCGATGCGAACGATGACGGAAGCATCGAGCGAGCCGAAATGAAGGACCGTCCGGAACTCTTCCGCCAGATAGACGGCAACGGCGACGGCTCGTTGGACGAGATCGAAATTCCACGCCTACTGCGCATCGTCGCCGGCTTGGGTGTCGATGCGGTCCCCGATGATTTCATGGGGCGTTGGGATCTCGACGGAAGCGGCAAGATCGAGGCGGACGAGCTCCCCCGCGTGCTGCATTTGCGGCTCGCTGACACTCTCGGGAAGAAGTGATCGCGCTAGGATGGCCTCGGAAGGGCCTCAGGATCCCGGAAGGGCTTATTCGGGGCCTCTGTCGAGCCTATAGAGAGGATCCAGGAAGGCGTTTTTGGTAGCTTACGCGGCCATTCTGCCCCAATGGTACGAAACATCACTTCAACCCCTGCTTCGGAGACATCCGAACGCAAGCGGGCCCCGCGCGAGCGAAAGCCTTCCTGGCTGAAAGTCCCCCTGCCCGGCGGGGAGGGCTATGCGAAGTTGAAGCGGCTCGCCAAGGTTCTCAACCTCAACACGGTGTGCGAGGAAGCTCGCTGTCCGAACGTGGGTGAGTGTTGGAGTGGATCGCGGCCCACCATGACACTCATGGTGCTGGGTGACGAGTGCACCCGGCGCTGCCGTTTCTGCGCCGTTGCGACCCGGCCGGACCCCGCTGCCCCGGATCCGAACGAGCCCGAGCACGTTGGTCACGCCGTGGCCGAGATGGGCGTGGGCTACGTGGTGATCACAAGCGTCGATCGCGACGATCTCCCCGACGGGGGGGCCCAGCACTACGCCGAGTGCATCCGCGCGATTCGCGCACGCAGTTCCGAAACGGTCGTCGAGACCCTGATCCCCGATTACACCGGAGCGAACCTGGCGATCTTGATGCAGGCTCGGCCCGATGTGCTGGCGCACAATGTCGAGGTTGTGTCGCGTTTGCAGCGCAAAATCCGCGATCCCAAATGCTCGTTCGAGCGTTCGCTGGGCACCCTGCGCCAAGCCCGCGAGCTGAATCCGGGCGTTCTGACCAAGTCCTCGCTCATGCTAGGGCTGGGCGAATCGCGGGACGAGGTGCTCGAGTCGATGCAAAAGCTGCGCGATGCCGATGTCGATTTCCTGACCCTCGGGCAGTACCTGCGCCCCACGCCGAACCACGCGCCTGTCATCGAATACATCGAACCGGCCACCTTCGCTGACTACCAGGTCACCGGCGAGGAGATGGGGTTCAAGTACGTGGCCTCCGGTCCGCTCGTTCGTTCGAGCTACAAGGCGGGAGAGTTCTTCTTCGAACGAATGGTCCGCGAGCGCCGTGCGGACGGGAACCTGGAAAGGTCTAAGGCATGACGCTCAAGGAACCGCTGACGGTCATCGAGCCCGATGGGGGAGTCAATGGCTACGACCCCCAGTTGAGCGGGGAAGGGCTCCTCCACTGCTACCGCACCATGGTGACGGTGCGCGTCTTCGACGAAATCTGTCTCAAGCTGCAGCGCTCCGGACGAATCGCGTTTTCGATCCCGAACAAGGGGATCGAGGCGACGCAGGTTGGTGCGGCCAGTGCGTTCCTGAAGTCCGATTGGCTGTTCCCCAGCTACCGCGACTTCGGTATGGCTCTATACCACGGCGTCACGCCCCTGGCGATGATGCAAAACATGTTCGGCAACGCCAAGGACAGCGCAAAGGGCCGGCAGATGCCGGTGCACTTTTCGTTCGACGATCCGATTCGTTTCTATTCGATTTCGTCTCCGATCGGAACGCACATCCCGCATGCCGTGGGCGCGGCCTACGCGGCCCAATTGCGCGGCGAAGACACGGTTTTCCTGGCCAGCTTCGGCGATGGAGGGACCTCGTCGCTCGGCTTCCACTCCGGACTGAACTTCGCTGGCGTGTGGAAGGCGCCGGTCGTCTTTCTGTGTCAGAACAACGGCTGGGCGATTTCCTGCCCGATCGAAGAGCAGACAGCCTCCGACGGCTTTGCGATCAAAGCACAGGCCTACGGCATGCCCGGCGTCCTGATCGATGGCAACGACCTCTTCGCGGTCCGCAAGGCCACGATGGAAGCTGTCGAACGCGCGCGTGCGGGCGAAGGTCCGACGCTCATCGAAGCGGTCACCTTCCGCATGGGGGGCCACTCGACCTCCGACGATCCTTCGCGTTACGTACCGAAGGAGACTCTCGACTACTGGGCAGAACGGGATCCGATTCCGCGCTTCGAAAAGTATCTGGAAGCGGCGGGGTTGTGGACGGCCGAGAAGGGCAAGGCCATTTACGAGGAGGCCTCCGAAGAGATCAAGCAAGCCGCGCGCGACGCGGAAGTGGTTCCGGCGCCGGCGTTGGAGACGATCTTCTCGGATGTCTATCTCGAGATTCCCGACCACATCAGAAAGCAAGGCCAAGCCGCATTCGATCTCGCCAGCCGCAAGGGCGATGCTCAGGCAGGCGATGGGGCCTTCCCCCTCTAGGGAACCCTTTAGGAACACCACCCTTCCCAAGGGCATTTTCGCAAAGACAAGCCATGACCACCCGGACGCTGCTACAAGCGATCAACGACGGTCTCCGTACCGTGATGACGGATGATCCCTCGGTCCTCGTGTTCGGCGAAGACGTCGGCCTCAAGGGCGGAGTCTTCCTCGTTACCGAAGGGCTGCAGAAGGAATTCGGCAAGGAACGCTGCTTCGACACGCCCTTGTCCGAGGACGGTATCATCGGCACCGCGATCGGAATGGCGATGAACGGGCTCAAGCCCATCGCCGAGATCCAGTTCCAGGACTTCATCTTCCCGGCTTTCGATCAGATCGTCAGCGAAGCGGCCAAGTTACGTTACCGCTCGGGCGGGATGTACACCGCACCGATGGTGATCCGTACGCCGTATGGCGGGGGCATCCAGGGTGGGCTGTATCACAGTCAATCGGGCGAGGCGTACTTTTGCCACACGCCCGGCCTGAAGGTTGTCACACCCTCGACGCCGCACGACGCAAAGGGCCTCCTGATCGCCTCGATCGAGGATCCCGATCCCGTGCTGTTTCTCGAGCCGAAGGCGCTCTATCGATCGGTCAAGGGCGATGTGCCCGAAGGTCATTACTCGGTCGATCTCAGCACGCTGCGGGAAGCGCGCCCCGGCAAAGACGTCTGCGTCTTCTGCTATGGAGCGATGGTCCCCGTGGCCATGAAGGCAGCGGAACAGGCAGCTGAGAACGGTATCGAGACCCGCGTCATCGATCTGCGCACGCTCCTGCCGCTGGATGAAGACGGAGTGATCGAACACGCCAAGTCCGTCGGTCGGATCGTCGTCTTGCACGAGGCTCCGCGCTTCTGTGGCTACGGCGGCGAGATCTCCGCTTTGATCGCGGAGAACTGCATCGAGTACATCGAAGCTCCGATCGCACGCGTGACCGG
>CBFIHP010000031.1:35813-42886 GCA_965662355.1 Planctomycetota bacterium
CTTCGACACTCCGTTCCCGAATACTCTCGAACACCACTACCTCCCGGATCAACGCCGGGTTCTCGACGCGATCGAACACGTCTACAACTTCTGAGAATAGCCATGGCAATCGAGTTCAAGCTGCCCGACATCGGTGAAGGGATCGCCGAGGGTGAAATCGTCAAGTGGCTGGTTGCCGTCGGCGACACGGTCGAAGAGCACCAACCCGTGGTCGAGGTGATGACCGACAAAGCGTCGGTCGAGATTCCCGCCCCGCAGGCGGGAACGATCTCCGAAATCCGCGCCGGTGAAGGCGACGTGATTCCGGTCGGGCAGGTCCTCTTCGTGTTGGGTGACGCCAAAGCAGCCGGCGCACCCACGAGAGCTCCCGCTGCAGTGGCAGCGCCAGCGGCGCCCGTGACGTCGGGGGCTCCGGCCGCGGTTCTGCCGGCCGTCGGTGGACAGACCCTCGCCTTCAAGTTGCCTGACATTGGCGAGGGCATCGCCGAGGGGGAGATCGTGCAGTGGCTCGTGGCGGAAGGTGCAAGCGTCGAAGAGCACCAGCCGGTCGTCGAGGTGATGACCGACAAGGCCACAGTCGAGATTCCGGCTCCCGCGGGCGGCACGATCCAGAGAATCTTGGCTGCCGCCGGAGATGTCGTTCCCATTGGATCGGTCATCTTCGAGCTGCAAACCGGCGCGGCTGTAGCTGCTCCCGCTGCGGTACCCGTTGCTGCAGCGGCGGCCGCTCCGGCTGGCCCTCCGTCCGCCCCTGGAGCGACGAGTGCACCGGTAACCCACGGCAAGGACAAGGTCCGCGCCGTTCCCAGCGCCCGCCGCGTCGCGCGCGAGCTGAATATCGATCTGACCCAGGTTCCGGGTAGCGGTCGCGGCGGTATCGTTCGACGCGCCGATGTCGAAGCCTTTAGCAAGAGCGCTGCGGAGGCAGCTCCTGTGGCACCGGGTCGCGCTGGTTCGGCCCCGGCGGCCCTGACGGCGAAGAAGTCCTTCCCGACCATGGCGATCCCCGTGGGCGATCGCGAAACGCGCACGCCCTTCCGCGGTGTGCGTCGCAAGATCGCCGAGGCGATGGCGCGCTCGAAGTACACGGCCACCCACTTCACCGTCGTCGAAGAGATCGATGTCACCGAACTGGTCAAGGTACGTGCCCAGGCCAAGGAGATGGGAGCGAAGGACGGCATCAAGGTCACGTACATGCCCTTCATCATGAAGGCCGTGGCGACAGGGCTCTTCCGCTACCCGGAGTTGAACAGCCAGCTGGACGAGGCTACGAACGAGATCGTCACCTTCCATTTCGTGAACCTCGGCATCGCGATTGATGCCGCTCAAGGCCTCATCGTACCGGTGATCCGCGACGTACAGGCGAAGGGCCTCCTGCAGCTCGCGAGCGAGTTGAACGAGATCGCGGAGCGCACGCGCAGCGGCAAGATCAAGCCGGAGGAGCTTTCCGGTGGCACGTTCACGATCACCAACGCCGGTAACATCGGTGGCATCCTTGCGACCCCGATCATCAACTTCCCCGAAGTCGGGATCCTGGGCGTCAACCGGATCATCAAGCGCCCGGGCGTCGTCGAGACGCCGGATGGTGATGTCATCGAGGTGCGCCAGTACATGAACTTCTCGATCAGCGTGGACCACCGCCTGGTCGATGGTGCCTCGGCGACGCGCTTCCTCGTGTACCTCCGCCAGGTCCTCGAAAGCCCGGGCCTTCTCTCGCTCTAGGTCATGCAAGCCGTGGCGGCGAAACCCAACGTGCAATTCAGCCTTCTTGATGTAGAGGGTCGCGGCGCGCCCGATCTGTCGAGTTATGACCCGCAGTGGCTCAAGGAGCTACTGCGGCACATGCTTATGGTGCGCTGTATCGACGGTCGCATGATGAAGCTACAACGCGCGGGACGCGTCGGTTTCGTCGGCAGCATGCACGGTCAAGAAGCCGCCATGATCGGTAGCGGCCGCGCGTTGGAATCGCGCGACTGGCTGTGGTCGGGGCTGCGTGAGGGTGGGGCCGCGTTGATGCGCGGTTTGCCGCTCTCGGAGTACATCGCGCAGATGTACTGCAACTCGAACGACACCGCCAAGGGGCGCCAGATGTGCAACCACCTCCAGCACAAAGGAAGCAACTATCCCAGCTGGTCGTCGGTCATCGGGACGCAAGTTCCGCACGGCGTCGGTGCTGCGTACGCTGCCAAGCTGCGCGGCGTGGACGAGGTCCACGGCATCTTCTTTGGGGATGGTGCGACCAGCAGCAACGGCTTTCACAGCGGACTGAACTTTGCCGGTGTCTGGAAGGTGCCGGCGGTGTTTTGTTGTGTTGACAACGGCTGGGCCATCTCGGTGCCCTCCAAGGAGCAAACCGCCCAACCTGCGTACGAGCGCAAGGGCGAAAGCTACGGCATGCCGGGTTATGTCGTTGACGGCAACGATGTGCTCGCGTGCTACGAGGCGATGAAAGCCCTGGTCGCTCGCGCGCGTTCCGGCGCCGGGCCGAGCTTGCTCGTGTTGCGCACCTACCGCATGCAGGGCCACTCCAGTTCGGACGACCCGACACGCTATCGCGATGCGGATGAGGTCGAGATGTGGGCCAAGCGCGATCCGCTGCTGCGCTTCACCCGCTTTCTCGAAGGCCGCGGAGTTTTGCAGGACGGGGAGTACGCGACCCTGGAGGCCGAACTCCTGGCGCAGATCGATACCGAGATTCACACGCAAGAAGCCGCCGCACCGATGCCATTGAAGTCCTTGGTCGAGGACGTCTACAGCGAGGTGCCGCGCCACTTGCGCAAGCAGTACAACGATTTCATCCGCATCGCCGAACGCTTCGGCGATGCCCAGCCCGGGGACGGCGCTTTCCCGCTCTAGCGGCCGCCGCCTCTCAGAAACAGAACGCCCAAATGAGCGCCAAGAACGTCGTCGTCATCGGAGCGGGCCCGGCAGGATACGTCTGCGCGATCCGCTTGGCCCAATACGGTCACAAGGTCACGGTCGTAGAAAAGGAATACCTCGGGGGTACGTGCCTGAACGTGGGTTGTATTCCTTCCAAGGCGATGATCGCCGCTGGGGCGCTGATGGATAAGGTTCGTCATGCCACGGCCATGGGGTTGTCCGTACAGGGCATGGACCTCGACGTTTCCAAGCTGGTGGAATGGAAGAGCAGCATCGTCAATCGACTGACGGGCGGGATCGGCGTGCTCTTCAAGAACCATGGCGTCAAGCACGTTGTGGGGCACGCCAGCATCGCCGATGCCAACACGGTACTCGTGAAGGCCAGCAATGGTGATCAGACGCTCAAGGCCGACGAGATCGTCATCGCTACCGGTTCGGTGCCTTCCTCCATCCCGGGCTTTGACTTCGACGGCAAGCACGTGTGGTCCTCGACCGAGGCCCTCGCTCCCCAGAGCATTCCCGAGCATCTCCTGGTCATCGGGGGCGGCTACATCGGTCTCGAGCTGGGGATGTTGTACGCGAAGATCGGCAGCAAGGTCACGATCGTCGAATTCACCGACGGCGCACTTCCGGGACAGGATCGCGACTGCGTCAAGGTCATCGAGCGCTCGATGAAGAAGAACAAGATCAAGCTGATAACGAAGTCTGCGGCCAAGCGCTACGAGCACAACGGCAAGTTACACGTCCAGATCGAATCACGCGACGGGAAGACCGACACGATCGAGTGCGATCAGATCCTCTGCACGGTCGGACGGCGCCCGTACAACGACGGATTGGGTCTCGAGAAGGTCGGTCTCGAGCCGGACAAGCACGGTTTCCTGTCGGTAGACAAGCAGATGCGGACGCAAGTGCCGAACATCTTCGCCATCGGCGACATCGCCGGCCAGCCGATGCTGGCCCACAAGGGCAGCAAGGAAGGGCTCGTCGCTGCCGCGGTGATCGACGGCCAACCCGAGGAATACGACGCAAAGTGCGTGCCCGCGGTGATCTTCACCGCCCCCGAGATGGCCTCGGTGGGGATGCTAGAGGAGCAGGCGAAGGAAGCCGGCCACGAAATCGCGGTCGGTCAGTTCCCCTTCGCGGCTTCGGGTCGCGCGCTTTCGTTGATGGAGTCAGATGGCTTCGTGAAGATCGTTTCTGATGCGAAGACGGACGAAGTGCTGGGTGTGCACATGGTCGGCCCCGAGGTCACCGAGCTGATCGCGGAGGCGACACTGGCGATCGAGATGGGGGCGACGACCGAGGACATCGCGCGCACGATCCACGCCCACCCGACGCTCCCCGAAGCCGTCATGGAGGCTGCCGAGGCCGTCCACAAGATGGCCGTGCACATTTACCAGAAGTGAAGCCCGAGCTCGACGTCCGCCGGCTGGGGCGCACCTCCTACGCGGAGGCCTACGAGCTCCAGAAAGAGCTCGTCGAGGCGCGCATCGAGGAACGCATCAGTGATGTCCTGATCCTGACGGAGCACGAACAGGTCATTACGGTTGGGCGTGGAAGTGACCTCGAGGCTGTGCAGGGTGTTTCGCCGCCGGTTCACGAGGTCGAACGCGGTGGAGAAGCCACATACCACGGGCCGGGCCAGCTCGTGGCCTACGCGATTCGCTACCTTCCCGAAGATCGTCGCGACTTGCACGCTTACCTGCGCGATCTCGAGGAGTCTGTGATCGGCGTCTTGTCCGAGTTCGACTTGAAAGCGGGTCGGCGCAAAGGGCTGACCGGGGTTTGGTTGGGCGACAAGAAGATCGCCTCGATCGGGGTCGCAGTGCGACGCTGGGTGACGTACCACGGGCTGGCGCTGAATCTGCACACGGACCTCGAGGCCTTCCGCCAGTTCCGCCCCTGCGGCCTCGATGCAAACGTGATGACTCGGCTGGCCGATCACGTGGACTTGCCACCGACGAACCTCCTGGGGGAGGTCTTGCTGGTGAAACATTTCTGCCGCGTTTTCGATTACGAGCTGCCTCCGCCCGAGCCCCTTGCCGGGGGCGATGGGGCCGGTTCGTGCGCTGGTTTTCCAGAGCTACCGCTCTTGTAGGAAGCAATTTCGGGATTCGAGTTCGGACCGAGCAGCAGCGGTCCCCCGACGAATTCGGTCTTTCTAGAGCCACCAATCCTAATACCCGGGTCGATCTAATTATTGGCCTGGCGGGTGCCCGATGACGGAAGCCGGAGTTTCCCGCGTTCTTGCTTTCCCCAATGCCCGCTCTTCCCAGCAAAGAGACAACCAGGTTCTGGCCCAAGGCCTGGGAGATCGGGTTGATCCTCGCCTGCGAGTCCGTATGCGTTGGTCTCGTGGCGGCGTCGTGGGGCCCATTACATGGGACGCTTCTGTTCCTTGGGTTGACAAGCGCATACATCGTGATCGCCGTTCGCCGAGCAGCCCAGCTCGATTCGTTGACCTCGGGACTGGTGCGCGCGAACCGGGCTCTCGAGGGGCAGGTCGAGGAACGCAAGCAAGCGGAATCCAGCCTTCGTACCCATGCCGATTCCCTGGAGTCGAAACGTGTCGAGCTCGAAGCAGCGCGCATAGACGCCGAGGGCGCGAACCGGGTCAAGAGCGAGTTCCTGGCGAACATGAGTCATGAGATTCGAACCCCGATGAACGGCATCATCGGCATGGCGGATCTCATGTTCGAGACTGATTTGACTCCGGAGCAGCGCGACTACAGCCGCACGATTCGCTCCTCGGCGAAGGGGTTGCTGACGATCCTGAACGACATCCTCGACTTCTCCAAGATCGAGGCCGGCAAGCTCGAGCTGGAGCAGGCAGAGTTCAATCTGCGCGATTGTGTGGATGACGTCATTGGACTCTTTGGTCCTCGCTCCTCGCAGAAGGTGCTCGAGTTGATCTACCTGGTCCATCCCTCGGTGCCGAAGCACCTCTTGGGCGATTCCACGCGTGTGCGTCAGATCCTGATCAACCTGCTCGGAAACGCGACGAAATTCACAACGGAAGGCTACATCCGTCTGGAGGTTTCGGTCATCGAGAGCGAGGACGATCACGTTGTGCTCGACTTCCGCGTGATTGATTCTGGCATAGGCATTCAGGAGGGAGGTCCCGACCTCTTCCGGCCCTTCACGCAGGCAAACTCTTCGACTACGCGCAAGTTCGGCGGAACCGGGTTGGGGCTCGCCATCAGCAATCAGCTGGCGAAGATGATGGAAGGCCGCCTCGGGTATGAGTCCGAGTTTGGCAAGGGCGCGACCTTCTGGTTCCGTGGCCGCTTCCTGCGCCAGCCCGAGCCCGATGTCAGCGATGCGCCCAGAGCCCTCAATGGCAAGCGTGCCCTGATCGTGGATTCCAGCGAGCAGAACCGCGAAGTCGTCCGGACCTACGCGCGATCCTGGGGTCTGGACATCCTCGAGGCTGCGACCGCAGAGGCTGCACTTGTCATGCTGCGTAAAGCCCAAGACGAGAAGCAGAGGATTGAATTCGTGTTGATCGATCGCTATCCGCCGGACATGGATGGCAAGGAGCTCGCCACCACGATCAAGAACGAGTTGATGCTCGGCGGTTCACGGTTGATTCTGCTGAACGCATTTGGGGTCATGGAAAAGCCAAGCAGCCTCGTGCGCGCCGGGCTCGATGCCTGGATTCCCAAGCCGATCAATGCTTCCAAGCTGGAAATGGCCTTGATGCACGTTCTCGGTCTCGAGAAGCAAGGTGACAAGGCCCTGGCACCTCAGGCAACGACCACGGTCGAAGTGCCCTTGCCGAAGAGGGCAGTCGGACTCGTGCTCTTGGTGGAGGACAATGTGGTCAACCAGAAGGTGGCGGCTCTCTTGTTGCGTCGCTTCGGCTACGAAGTCGAGGTCGCCAAGGATGGTCTCGATGCCCTCGACAAGTTCAAGCAATACGGCGGGAACATCCACGCCGTCTTGATGGACTGTCAGATGCCCCGTATGAATGGCTTCGAGGCCACGAACCGTATTCGCGAGAAATACGGTGCCAGAGTTCCGATCATCGCCATGACCGCCAATGCGATGTCGGGCGACCGCGAGCGTTGCCTCGCGGCGGGAATGAATGACTATCTCTCCAAGCCCGTTCAGAAAGAGCATCTACAGAGCATGCTGGACAAGTGGATTCGTGGAGCGAAAGCAGCGAAAGCAGTAACGGAGACCCCCATGGC
>CBFIHP010000032.1:0-40444 GCA_965662355.1 Planctomycetota bacterium
GCGTGGGCCAGCAGGTTCAGCTCGCGGGTGGCCTGGGGGTCCTTCACGGGATTGCGATCTCCTTGGCGTGGGCGAGGGGGCGGGCGATCAGCTCGATTTCGGGGGTCACAGCGGCTCCCTGGGCCTGCGGGGCCTGCAGGGGCCCGCTCGAGGCCTTTTCGGTGGGGACGATTTCACAGTCCCAGAGGCCTTCGAGGGGGATTTCGGCCGTTTCGTAAGCCTCGGAGGGGATGCGCACCCGCTGATAGCGCCCGCAGAGCCCGATCGTACCCTCGAGTACCAGGGTTTCGCGCAGGCCGCTCAGGCTTCGCCTGTACTCCTGGCCAAGCTCGGAGGCGAGCTCGGAGAGGGCGGCCCGGCGCTCGCGGACGGCCATCGGATCGACGGCGCCCCCGAGCTTCGCCGGATTCTCGGCGGCGGTCCCGGGGCGCGGGGAAAAGGGGAACACGTGGATACGACAGAAGCCGGCTTCGCGCACCGTGGCGAGGGTGTTCTCGAAGGCGCGATCATCCTCTCCGGGAAAGCCCACGAGCAGGTCCGCGGTGAACGCGGGCCGATCGAGCGTCTGGCGAATACGTGCACAATTCGCCAGGTATTCGGCTGAATCGTACCAGCGGTTCATGCGCCGTAGCACATCGTCGTCGCCCGATTGCATCGGCATGTGCAGGTGGGCAGCGATGCGTCGGGGATGGCGCGACATGGCCTCCAGCACGGCCCCGCTCACCTCGGTGGCCTCGATCGACGAGAGGCGCAAACGCCAGTCGATTTCGCGCTCCAGTGAATCGCGCACGCTGATGCGACAGAGCTCGTCCAGGAGCACCCCGAGGTCCTGATCGAGCTCCCGGCCCCAGTGCCCGATGTGGATGCCACAGAGAACGATTTCACGGTGTCCACTTAAAAGGAGGCACTCGACCTCGTGCGTCAGCTCTTCGATCGAGCGCGAGCGGCTGGCGCCACGGACGCTGGGGATGATGCAGAAGGCGCAGGACATGTCGCAGCCGTCCTGGATCTTCAGGAAGGCCCGCGTGTGCCCCACGAATTCGGTGATGCCGGCGGGAATGCCGAGTTCCTCCGGGTCGACGTCGAAGCCCAGCTCGCGCAGAAAATTGACCGGACGCTTGGCCTCGCCGTTGCCGAGCACCCACTCGACGTTGGGCAGGGTCCGCAAGAGCTCGGGTTCGCTCTCGGCCAGACAGCCCGTGACCGCGATGCGACAATCGGGCTTCTCCCGGGCCAGGCGGCGTACAAGCTGGCGTGCCTTGCGACCGGCCTCGGCGGTGACCGTGCAGGTGTTGATGACGACCAGCTCGGCCTCGCGCTGGGATTCGGCGAGTCCCCGGCGCAGGAGGGCCGCGCGCAGGGTCTGGGTGTCGTATTGGTTCGCCTTGCAACCGAAGGTGTAGAAGCGAACGCGCTCGGGGGTAGGGGAGACCATGGAGTCGTTGGGGGCGAGGCATCGTAGGCGGGTTACACTGGCGTGTTCCAGATCCATGTCGCGCTCTACCGTGTTTCCCTCCCCGACCCGCTTCGTGGCGTCCCTCTCGGCGCTCTCTTTCGTGCTCACTTCCGCGTGTGGCCCGGAGACCTCCGCCGTTCTGGCTTCCAGCGAGAGCTCGGCTGCCGAGTCGGGGCGCGATCCCCGTCTGGACGACGCGCGCGTGGCGATCGAGAGGGGCTTCCCGGATGCGGCATGGACCCTGCTCGAGCAGGTCGGAGACGACGGACTGGAGAGTGGGCTGCTGCGCGCCCGCGCTTGCATCGTCGAGGGCGATGCCGTCGGTGCCATGCGCGAGCTCGAAACCGTGCGCCCCTCCGCGGGCGCCGGGGGTGAGAGCCGTGAAGCCGAAGCGCACTGGATCGCCGAATTCCACGCCACCGAGGTCGAGATTCTGGCGGCCCTCGATCGCCTCGTAACGGCCCGCGAAAGCCTGCGCACGGCCTATGCCAGGGTCGGCAATGTGCCGGTGCTCGAACGCGCGCGGGGTGTGATCCTGCTGCGTACGCCGGGGGCGGCCACGGAGGCTCTCGCGGCGCTCGAAGGCGCGTACGAACAATCGCCCGAGCTTCCCTTCCTCGGTTTTCCACTGTCCCAGGCACGGCTTCTCGTGGGACGCGAGGTTCTCGCCAATGATCCCGAACGTTCCCTGTCCCTGGTCCGCGCGGCTCTCGCCTATGACCCGCTGAACGCAGAGTTTCGCGAGCTCGAAGCCGAGGCCTTGAGTACGAGCATGCTCTTCGAGGAAGCCCTCGCCATCTACGAGACCCTGGAGCAGGACGGCAAGAGCTATGGCGACACACGCGCCCTCTTGCACCAGAAACTGGGCACGCGACTCCTGTTGCAAGGCCAACGCGACAAGGCCGCCGAACACTATGTTCGTGCTCGCGCGTTGGGCCTCGATGACGAAGGACTCGGCTTCGGTGCCGATGTGCTCGCGACCAAGGCCTTCGAATGGATCGACACCGGCATCGCGGCTTTCGATGAGCAGCGCTACGACCTCGCTACCGACGCGTTCAAGGAAGCGCTCGTGCTGTCACCGAAGAACCTCGAAGCGCGCAATCACCTGGGTGTCGCCTACTTTCGCGCCGAGGATTATTCACGCGCCGCGAGGGCCTGGGCGACGGTGCTGAAGCAAGCCAAACACGACGAGATCACCCTGCCCGATCCCGTCCACCTGAATCTCGCCCGCGCCTGGCGTCTGGCAGAGAAGCACGACAAGGCGCGCAAGGTGCTGTCCGACTACCTGGACGGCACGCCCGAGGGTACGTGGGTCGATGCGACTCGAGAGTTGCTCGAGCATCTGGAGCTCGAGGAACTCGTCGGAGGAGAGTAGGTCCTAGCGCTGGAAACGCATGGGTTCGGCGGCCGTGTAACGCAACGCCAGGTACATGCGTTGCGGGTCGAGATCGGCCATGACTGCGCCTTCGCCGTCGCACGGGGTACCGTCGCGGAAGCTCAGGCCGCCCCGTAGGTTGATGGGGCTCTCCCCCGGGGAGCCCAGCGGTGCGGCGATGTTGGTGGCACGCAAGCTCGCGATTCGGGCGACCGCGCGGTAGACGCGGTTCTTCGCCAGCTTGAAGGCGCGAATGAACGAGGTCCGGTTGTTGCGGGCCCTCGTTTCGAGCACGTCCTGATAGACCGCGACGGGGTTTTCGGAGTCGGTCACGTCCCACACGAGGAAGTTCGCGCTGCGCGTGCCACAGGAGGCCGCTGCGCTTGTCTGGCCGTCGATCAGGATCTCCTTCACGAGCACGGAATGCGTTGCGCCCAGGGTGTCGAACTCGATGCCGGCCCAGTGATCGGAACCCGGCGCCGGCTGCGGCTCCGGGGGCCCAAGCGTGGGGGTGGGCAGGACCAATCCGCCGCCGGTGACTTGCAGGCGATGGGAATGACCATGGGCGCTCGGGCCGTAGGTGACGCCATCGCGAATGATCTTTCCGCTGCGGAAAACCTGGAGCTCGCGGTTCTGCAACGTGGCGAGATCGATGCCGCCCAGTGCCGGATTGATGTGCTTGTCGATGCGGAGCACGCCCCGATCCTGGCGGCTCGGGAAGTCGACCACGACATCGAACACGATGCCCTCGGCGGGCGCTTCCGCATTCGGTCCCGGCGGCAGGGCGAAATGCAGTGCGTATTCGTTCTGGTTCAGGTAGCCACCGGCCGACGAGACGAAGGCCTTGAAGCGTTTGCCCTTGGGGATGTGGCGCAAGACGATCTCCACGTTCGCACCGTATTCCGTCTCGAGCCCACGGGGCACGTCGTCCGCATCGCGCAACACGCGCACGCGCACGTAGGGCTTCTGCGATGGGGGGGTCTCGGGCGTGTACGTGTGGTTGTCGTAGAAGCGTCCGTTGCTCATCCAGTTCCCGAGCGCGCAGTCCACGTCGCCATCGAGATCCCAGTCGCCCCACGAGGGCGTGGCGTTGCGCCGATGCGCCAAGGGGATCATTTGCGTCGCAATCGAGAAGTGGCGTTGTCCCGTTTCCATATACATGTTGCGGCGGAACACCTGGCGCGTCGTGAAGTCGATATCGCCGTCGTTGTCCCAGTCCGCGGCCGAAAGCCCCAGGGTCAGTCCGGTGAAGGGCTCGTCGACGATGGTGTCCTCCAGGAAGAAGTGTCCATCGCCCTGGCATTCCCAGGTGGTGACACCGAGGTCGTTGTAGACGATGAAGAGGTCGTAGTCCCCGTCGAGGTCGTAGTCGAAGAAAGCAGCACCTTCGTCGAGGCGGCGTCGATAGCCGATGCCCGATCCTGCGGTGATCATGTCGTCGAAGTCGGGCTCGTCGATCGAGTTGTTCTGGTACATGACCCCGTTGCTGTACAGATCGATGTCGCCATCGAAGTCCGCGTCGAGAAACTGTGCGCCCTCGGGCCGCGCGGTCATTGGAGGGTTGTTCAGCCCCGCCTCGAGGGATGTTTCCAGCAGCCTGTATTCACCCGTTTCATCGGGACCGAGGTTTTCCCAGAAGTAGTTCCCCGGTCCGCCCGCCGAGCCCGGATAGACGGGCAGGAACATGTCGAGATCGCCGTCGTCATCGACGTCCCCCCAGCAGATCGTCTCGGCCGGGACGGAACAGGGTTGGATCTCGAACAGGTAGGGGTCGAGGGCGATGTCCACGAAGTTGGCGTCCCCGAGGTTCTTCAGGAGGTGTGTGCAGCCGGAGCGGGTTTCCGTGCCGATGTCGGGCAAGCCATCGTTGTTGTAGTCGCCGAAGGACGAGCCGTAGTGCAATCCGAAATTGTTGATGAGGCTGTCGATGTCGGTCGCCAAGACCCAGTTCTCGCCCTGCAGGTTGCGCAAGAGACGTCCGGACTCCTGGGAGTAGATGTCGATATAACCATCGGCGTCGAAGTCGCCAAAGGAGACACCGTTCGTGGGGCCGAAGTTCACGCCGTTGACCCAGGGCTCTTCGGTGAAGAGCGAAAGCGGAACGTCGGGCGGTCCCACGAGCTGTTCCTCCTCGCCGATGCGATAGGAAAAGCGCAGGCCGAGATCCAACCCAGCAGGGATGTCATCCATCATCCAGACCAGCCGACAGATCTCCGCCGGTCGCGGAACGTCAGGCACGAAGTCCGGCGGGAAGTTCCAGCCTGCGCTGCCGAACTGACGCCACTCGCGGGAGTACATCAGTGCCGAGAGCACCTCGTCGCCCTCGTTGACGAAGCGCACGAGCCCCAAGAGGAACGTCCCGGAGGGGGACACCTCGAGGGTCGTCTCCACGCGCAAAGACCCGTGCCGCACAATGGAGATGCAACGCGCGTCTTCGAGGCTGAAGGTCACGGGTTCGACCGAGGGGCGTGCGCCCCAATCCGGGCTGTTGCCACAGCCCGCGACAACCCGCGGGACTCCGCCTTCGAGGTACTGGATTCCGTACCACTCGTCGAAACGACCCTGTAACAGCGCTTCGGGTCCGTCCTGGGTCCGCAGCCCCTCGGGTGGAGCCGCCACGAGTACGCCGACGGCGTTGGCCTCGGCGCCGGCGAGTTCCGCGCCGCTTCGGAGCGAGATCTTCTGAGCGAAGAGGGGGGCGGCCGTCAGCAAGAATGCGGTAGTGAGAAAGCGGATGAGCATCCCTTCTCCGTACCACAGCCAACGGTAGCCAGGGCGCTCTTTCGACGTTTTCGCTCAACACACCGGGCGCCGAAGGCGTCCCTTGATCCAGAGTTGCAAGCGCTACGAAAGACCAGCGCTTGGAGGCTCAACGCAGGGCCGCTTGGCCGCCGAGCTTCCTGTAGATGGCGTAGCGCTTCTTGGCCTCGGTGGGCGCCGCGTGACGCAGGAGGATCCGGGCGAGTTCGACGTGGGCTTCGAGGTAGCGCGCGTCCATACCGGCCGCGGCGCCGAGCAGCGCTTCGTAGTCCAGGCGTGCGCCGATCAGATCCTCGCGAGCCAATCGCAGTCCGGCGCGATTGGCGCGTGAGGGGGCGTGCTTCGGATCACAGACGAGGGCTCGCGAATAGGCGCGTTCGGCTTCCTTTGCCCGACCCAGGTGTCTTTCCGTCTCGCCCAGATGGAACCAAGCGCGGCAAAAGTTCGGGGCACTCTGTGTGAGCCTGGAGAGGACCGGGCGGGCCTCGTCGAATTGCTCGGCTTCCATCCAGAGCAGGGCCAAACCCAGCTGGGGGAGTTCAGCCGTGGGGTCGCGTCGGCACTGGAAGCGCCGGGCGACCAGAAGCTCGTGCCAGCGACGATGCCTCTTCGCCTCTGCGAGACAGGCATGGGCCGTTTCCGCGTCGTCCCTGCGCAGTGCCGCATCGGTGCGAATCTGCCAGGCGATCGCTGAATCGCGACCGCGGGGAGCCCGTTGCAGATAGTTGCGCGCGGCGCGCTCGGCGTTCTCGTAGTCCTGCAAGCGCGCGTGCGTGCGAGCGAAGAGCATCCAAGCTTCGGGATGATCCGGATAGCGCATGCGCGTTCCCTTGGTGTCCTTGACGACGAGCGCTTGCGAAGCCTCGTGCAGGGCGTCGCGCTCCAAAGCGAGGCGCGCTCGTTCGATCGCGACCCGTTCGAACTCGCGTACCGTTCGGGCACTGGAGAGGAGCACTTCCGCGTCGCGCAGTGCCCCGGTCTCGATCGCTGCCCGAGCGACGATGGCGATCGCCCGGCCATCCGCCGCGAGCGCACCGCCCTTGCGCACGTGGGGGAAGAACTCCTCCGGGATCTGCGAGGTCGCGCGCAGTTCGACGAGCTCTTGCAGCCGTCGTCCGAGGGCTGCGACCGGATCTTCTTGCGTCACCTGGAAAGGCGTCGTGCCCGTGCCAAGGAAGAGGGCGAGCAAGCCGATCGAAGCGACGTATCGGGGGGCTCTTTCCGCAATGCTCGTTCTCAAAACGTCTCCTCGCGCACGATGCCCCGAGCTTCGGTGATCCACAACCGACGATTCGCGGCGCCTCCGGGAATCTCCTCGCGAAGCCCGGAGGCCCACAGGATCGTGAGTCCTTCCAGGCGCTCGTCCACGCCGAGCCCGAAGGAGAGAAAGGGACTGGAGGCGGATTGGAAGCCACGCGAGGTGTGCACCTCCTGAACGAGCGGAGCCGTTGCGATCCCCGCCGAGGCGCGCCGCAAGATCACCCGTGTTCCCATCGCATCGCGCGGCGTCTTGCGGCCTGCGGGACCCGGGGTTCCCGATCCCGTGAGTCGCAACTCGAGGCGCTTGGCCCCTGGATCCAGACGATTGATGCCCAGGGCGCAGGGCCCGTCGATGCGCGTGATCAGAAGATCCGGTGCGCCGTCCCCATCGACGTCTCCGACGGCCGAGCCGCGCGAGCCACTCGGTGTTTCGAAAATCGCGCCTTGCACGGCAAGGGCTCGCGCGTCCCCGTCGCCATCGAAGGCGAAGAGCGAATCGACCTGCGCATAGCTCGTGTTGGTGCGCTCGGTGTCCGCCTGTGGATAGACGTGGCCGTTGGCCGTGTACAGCTCGAGCCGGCCGTCGCCCGTGAAGTCGACGAGGTGCGCGCCCCATGACAGGTAGGGCCGGGTCACGTGGGCCAGGCCGCTGCGATACGTTGCACACCCAAAGCCGATCCTCGCGCCCAGGTAAAGCTGGGTCGGCTCGTCGGAGAAGTTCGTGACGGCGAGGTCGAAGAGCCCGTCCTGGTTCACGTCGCCCACCGCGATCCCCATGCCCGCCTCGGAGGCGCCGTCGGGGTTGACCGCGACCCCGGCCGCGAAGCCCAGCTCTTCGAAGAAGCCCAGGGTCTCGAGCCGATTGACGTGGAGCCGATTCGGCTCGCTGTCGATGGCCACGTAGAGATCGGTGGTCCCGTCGAGATCCGCATCGAAGGCCGCCACGCCCAGGGTGTAACCCGGCTTCGTCTCGCGCAGCCATTCCGCGCTCCTCTCGCGGAAGCTGCCATCTCCCTCGCCACGAAAGAGCGCATCCGGCTGGGCTTGCATGCCGCGTGGGCCGCAGAAGACATCGAGGCCCTTCCACCAGCACGGAAGCCCGAGCCCGCTCGTCTCGTCCGAGCCACCGTTGAGTTCGACGAGGGGGGGGGCCTCTGGGTCGAAGGCCACGTAGCGTCCGGCGAAGAGATCGAGGAAGCCATCGCCGTCCGCGTCGAAGAGGGCCAGGCTGGTGTGCCACAGAGCGACGCCGTCCTCGTCCTTCGCGTCCGCGGCGACCGCTTGGGCCTGGCCCATACGGGCCTCTTCGGGGTGCTGGAGCAGGACATCGAGGGCGCCAAAACCGCCCGCGACGAGGTCGCTGCGACCGTCGCCATCGATGTCCCCCGCGGCCAGCCCCGTCCACCACGCGCGCTTCGCCGGAGACGCCGTGGCCCGGAAGCGTCCGCCACCCTGGTTCTCGTAGAGCGCGAGGCTCGCTCCTTCCCCGGCCGCGAAGGCTGCGATGCTCTCGACGCCCTGACCGAAGGCCGCGTCGAGGTCGCCGTCCGCTCCCAGGTCGAAAAGGGCGCAGCCGGCCCCGTTGGCCTCGAGAAGCGTGGGTTTCCGGGGGGAGCCGGAGACGTTGGCGTAGTCGAGACCGAGCTCGCCGGCTTGATCGGGGAAGGCCCGCGGAGGAGCTGGGGCTCCGTCACTGGAGGGCTCGGGGGCGGAAAGGCCGTCGCCCGTGCCGCAGGCCGCAGCCGAGAGGGCCAAGAGAGCGGATGCGAGCACTCGGGGAGAGGTTCCCCCCTGGAAAGTCCACTGGTCCATCCCAGGTACTGTACTGTGCCGTTGACCGCGAAGCCCCTCGGCCGGTAACCTCGTCGGATTCTTTGCCGCCGGTTCGGCTTTCCATGGACGCATGCTCCCGTATCCCGGGCCGCGTTCGCAGGGGAGGGAGCATCGTGGCGGCAATCCAAAGGCGACCCGAGTTCCATGGCAGCACAGCGCAAGAACCTCCTCGAGGCGTTCAAGAACGCCGGCGATTTGCCTGAGCCCAAGGACACCCGTCCCCAGCCCAACTACACCCCACCGCCCGCACCCGCGCCCAAGCCCTCTCTCTTCGAGAACTTCAAGAAGAAGCGCGCGGCCAAGGCCGCGGCCAGTCGACCCGAGCGATCCCTGGCCGAAGGGCAAGTCAGGCCGGCCTCGCGCCGCGCTTCCCGTTCCATGCGCATGCCCAGTACGTCCATCCTTCCCGGCGACATTCCGCCCGCCCTGCTCCTGGCAGCTGGCGCGGGGGTGGTGCTGGCGTTCGGTGTGGTTATCGGTCGTGCTTCTCGACCGGAGGTCGAAGCGGCCGGTTCCGATGGCGACATCACCGAGCTCTCGGGGGAGCGCCACAACGATCCCAACTTGGGAGGAGGTCTGCGCCGTGAAGGCTCCGGCATCGTCCCCGCCGGTTCGGGTGCTCCAGGTCCTGGCATGCAGGCCCCTCGCAACATGGGGACGCGAGGGACGCGCGACACCCTCGACGCCGACGAGAAGACGACGAAGATCGAAGACTCACCGCTCTTCGATTCGGCCAACCTCTACACGATCATTGTCCAGACCTACACGCATTCGAACTCGGACCACGCCTGGGCCACGTTCGAGCACCTGCGCTCCGAGGGCTTCTCGGTCTTTCCGCCGGTGGTCAAGGACGAGTATCTGTTGATCCTCGTTGGCGCCGCCCCGCGTGGTAAAGATCTGCTACCCGTGGAGGAGCGCATTCGCACGCTCTTGCGCGACGGTGAGTACGCCTACCACGACGCCTATCGCGTCCCCATCGACAATTACATCGAGCGCTAGTTCAGCCGACAGGCGCCCTACATCGAACAACCAAAACGACACGAAGTACCAAGAAGTAAGGAGCACGGTATGACCATTCACTCCAGCCTGCGCGGCGTAGACACGCTCACCGGTGAGCGCAGCGTCCTCAAGCGCATCGAACGAATCCAGAAGCTCGCCAAGGACGGCAAGTTCGACGCGGAAAAGGACTCGGTGTGGGGACTCCCCAAGGTCCGCACGAAGTTCAAGGTCGCCAGCGGCAAGAAGGCCAAGGCCGCGGAAGCCGGCGATGAAGGAGAAAAAGAAGGAGAAGAGGAAACAAAGAAAGACGAGTAGGGCAACGGCCCAGCCCTGTGCGTTCACCGGGCGCTCTCGCACACCGCACACAAAAGGGCGACGCTTCGAGCGTCGCCTTGCCGTTTGATCCGCTCTATCTCAGATTCAGATTCGCGCCATGCCGGCGATCCAAGCCACAGAACCGAAGTCCCTCACGGCCCCGATTCTCGAGGTGTTTGCCTCGATCCAGGGCGAAGGGGCGTATGTCGGCGAACCCCAGGTGTTCGTGCGGCTCTATGGCTGCCCGTTCCGCTGCCGCTGGTGTGACACGCTGGGCTCGCTCGACGTGCCGGAAACGCCGCGTGCGCGGCTCGATCTCGGGGACGAACGCCGGAGCGAGGCCGCTTGGGCCAGTCCGTTCAAGGCGGCGACCTGGATCTCCTCGATCGAGGGCGGTTCCAAGCGCACCGTCAGCATCACCGGCGGGGAACCGCTGCAGTGGCCAGGCTTCGTGCGTAGCTTGCGTCGCTATGTCGCTCCGCGTCGCGTGCACCTCGAAACAGCCGGCGGCCACCCACGCGCCCTCGCCCATGTGCTTTCCGCGGTCGATCACGTGAGTCTCGATTTGAAACTCCCCGAGGACCTCGGTCCGCCCGTGCCGCTCGCGAGCCGCGAGCTGGAGGAAGGCGTGATCGGGACCCTCGGTGCGCCTCCCGTCGGTCGACTCGAGTGGGCCGAAGCGCGGGCGGCGAGTCTTCTACTTCTGCGCGGGCAAGACGCTTGTGGGAAGATCCCCTTCTCCGGGGACCACCCCGCGGAACGCTATGCCGTGCTTCTCGATGACGTCGCTGGCATCGTTCCCGAGCTTCCTATCATTCTGCAGCCCATCACCCCCATGGGGGGGGCAAGTGCTCCGTCGCGAGCGCTGATGGAGGAGCTGACCGAGATGGCCCTTCGCCGATCCCTCAACGTGCGCCTGGTTCCGCAAGTCCACAAGAGCCTCCGACTCCCATGAACGACCAGGCGGAGACCGACCCCGTGCAAAAGGAAGTGCAAGAGAGCACCCGCGAGACGCAAGCCCGCCAGACGCAAGACGGCATGCTGGCGCGCATCGCCGTCGTCGGGCGACCGAACGTGGGCAAGTCGACGCTGACGAATCGCATCGCGCGCAGCCGCGTATCGATAGTCGAGCCCACTGCCGGCGTGACGCGCGATCGTGTATTCGTGCGCTCCAAGATTCCGACCCCCTACGGCGAGCGCTGGATCGAGGTTATCGATACCGGCGGAGTCGGAATCGTCGATCGCGACGACCTGGGCCCCCACGTCGAGGAGCAGGTTCGCGCGGCGCTTCTCGTCGCCGACCTGGTGCTCTTCGTCGTCGACACGCGCGAGGGCATCACGCCCCTCGATCGCGAAGTCGCCCGACGTCTGCATGAGCTCGAGACACCGATCCTGTTGGTTTGCAACAAGGTCGAGAGCGATCGCATCGCCTGGGAGGTGGACGCTTTCCGCGAACTGGGTGTCGGCGGCGAGCCGCTCCCGATCAGCGCCCAGAACGGCGATGGAATGCACGAGCTCTACGAAGAGATCTCGCGTTGCCTTCCGGCCGAGAAGCGCGATGAGACCGCGGAGATGCCTGTCTTGAAGCTGGCCGTCGTCGGTCGGCGCAACGCTGGGAAGTCGACCCTCGTCAACGCTCTCGCTCGCGAGGAACGTTCGATCGTCTCGGAGGTTCCGGGGACGACGCGCGATGCCCTCGACATCATCGTGGAGCGCAACGGTGAGACGATCTGCTTGATCGATACGGCGGGCATTCGCAAGCGCAGGAGTCACGAGGACGCGATCGAGTTCTTCTCCGATGCGCGTTCCAAAAAGGCCATTCGACGGGCGGATGTCGTCGTGCTGCTGTTCGACGCTACCGAGCCGATTTCGTCGATCGAAAAAAAGCTCGCGCGCTATGTGAAGGATCACTATCGGCCGGTGGTTCTCGCCGCCAACAAATGGGATCTCGTCAGGGAGGGCATCGAGCCCGCCGACTTCCAGAACTATCTCGCCGAACAGTTGCCCGGGATCCAATTCGCCCCCGTGATCTTCTTGTCCGCGAAGGAGGGCTTCAACGTTCAGAAGACCTTCACCCTGGCTCGCGAGCTGTTCGACAGGGCGCGGGAACGAATCTCGACCGCGGAATTGAACCGGGTCTTGCAAAAAGCCCTCGAGGCGCGTTCGCCCTCTTCGAAAGGGCACCGCGTGCGCGTCAAGTATGCAACACAAGCGGATGTCGCACCGCCGACATTCGTCCTGTTCGTGAACGACAAGAAGCTGATCGGTGATTCCTACGTGCGGTATCTCGAGAACCGCGTGCGAGAGGAGCTCGGCTTCGAAGAGGTTCCGGTCCGCTTCGTTTTGCGCGACAAGCGCGAGAACCCCGTGGAGGAAATGCCTTGATCCCCATCCTGCGCTCTCTTGCCCTCGACAAGCCGCTGCTCTCCAAGGCCCTGGCGGCCCTCTTGGTCTTGACTTCGTTCGCCGCATGCCAGACGAACAAGGAACCGAGCGGACGTTGGGCCGAGGGCATGGTCAAGTCACCTTCGGACCGCGTCCTGTGGCAGGTGTCGCGCCTGTCGCTGCGCAAGATGCGCTTCCCCAGCGCGGGTGCTCTCGACCCGGCCTCGGGCAAGCTCAAGAGCGGCTGGAAGACCCAGCTGCACCCCTTCCAGGGCGAGGGCTACCGCGAGCGTGCTGAGGTCGAGATCGTGCCGATCGAGAAGGGCAGCTGGGCCGTGCGCACAAGGGTGGCCAAGCAGGTCAACGAGGCCCTCGTGAGTCCCCTGGATCCCAGCCGTGCCGAATGGGAGTGGGTGTCGGACGACCCGAATTCCGCCAAGATCCTGCTCACGCACATCACCTCGCTGATGGAGCCGGAGATGGAGTTCGTGAAACAGAAGGATGCCCTGGACGAGCTAAACAAGCGCGCTGACAAGTGAGCCCCTCCACCGGACGAGCTTGATCGCGGGCCAAAAAGCCTGTGGAAGCGCACAGATCCGGGTACATCCGCTACCGTATCGCGGAAGTTCAGACTAAGGGGACTCCTCGGAAATCCTTTCCCGCGCGGGGGTCGGGCTTGGTTCCGAGGTGCCCCATGACCGATGAGAGCCCAGTTCCTCTTTCTTGCGAGGATCTGAGCAACCCCATGACCCCCCAAGCCGAGAGCCAGCTGGCGGCCGAGGAAACCCGCGCAGGCGCCGGTCTTCCGGAACCCGGAGACCGTAGCGCGACTCCCGGTGCCGTGCCCGCCGGTGATTGGGTGACCTCGCGCGCGCCGAAGTTGCTGGAGGTCTTCCAGCGAATCTTCACCTTGCCGGTGCGGATGTTGGTCCATCGCGATCTGATCACGACGAGCGTCAAGCGCGATTTGGAAGCGCGCTTCAGTGGGACGATGCTGGGCTGGGCCTGGCCGCTGGTCCACCCGATGTTCCTGTTCGTCGTCTACTACTTCATTTTCACGAAGCTCCTGAACTTCAAGATCCCGAACCTCCCCGCCGGACAGGAGTCGGCCCTCGGCATCTTCATGTTCTGCGGGATCATGTCGTACGCGACGATCTCGGAGGGAGTGATTCGTGGGGCGAACACGTTCATCGAGAACGGCAACCTGATCAAGAAACTTGCCTTCCCGGCCGAGATCCTGCCACTGAACATCTCGCTCGTGGGCACGGTCACGCACAGCTTCGGATTGGTCGTCTTCCTTCTGGGCTGCTTGCTGACCCCGATCTGGAGCGCGCCGACGCTGTCGGTCGTCTGGATCCCGGCCATTCTCGCGGTGCAACTCGTCTTCATCTACGGCTTCGCGCTCCTGCTCTCGACGCTGCAGGTCTTCCTGCGCGACACGGTGCAGATCGTGGGCATCGTGATGACGGTCTGGATGTTCGTCACGCCGATCTTCTGGGTGCCCGAACTGATGGGGGAGAGCATCGATCCCTACATCGGTGTGATCTACAACAACCCGCTCTACCACCTGGTCTCGGCCTGGCGCGGCGCCTTGATGGGCGACCTTGTCATTCCGGCGTGGACGGCGGGTGAAGTCGTACACGGTCCCTACCACCCGGTTTCCACGAGCGGGATCGCTCATCACCTCGGCATCTTTTCCCTGTGGGCCTTTGGCCTCTATGCCGTGGGCTACGCCTTTTTCACCCTGTCGGAACGGCGCTTCGCCGACGAGGTCTAGTTTGAGCGAATACTCCCTCGAAACCGAAGGGCTGGGCAAGGCCTTCCGCATGTACCCGAGCCCGCTGAAGCGGATCGCCGAGTCGGCGAGCTTCGGCCGCTTCAAGGGGCACCACGAGTTCTGGGCCTTGAAGGACGTCAACATCAAGTTGAAGCCCGGTTCGACCTTCGGGCTCTGTGGCGCGAACGGCGCGGGCAAGTCGACGCTCTTGAAGGTGCTTGCTGGAACGACTGCGCCCACGGTCGGGCGTTATCGAATCAATGGTCGGGTGGCCAGCCTGCTCGAGCTCGGTGCCGGCTTCCACATGGACTTCACGGGCCGCGCGAACATCGTGATGAACGGTGTGATGATGGGTATCTCGCGTCGCGAGATCGAGCGCAAGATGGACTCCATCATCGATTTCGCCGAACTGGGCGACTACATCGACGAGCCGGTGCGCACCTACTCCTCGGGGATGGGACTGCGCCTGGGCTTCAGCGTTGCTGTCGCCGTCGATCCGGACGTGATGATCATCGACGAGGTCTTCGCTGTCGGCGACATGTACTTCCAGAAGAAGTGCGTGGATCGCATCTACGAGTTCAAGCAGCGCGGCAAGACCATCCTCTTCTGCAGCCACAGTCTCTATGACATCCGTCAACTGTGCGACGAGGCGATCTGGCTGGACCACGGCAATCCGATGGCCCTGGGTAAATCGGTGGAGGTCACGAATGAGTACATGGCCTATCAGCGCCATCACATCGAAACGGCCGATGGTGTCACCAACGACGTGCCCGATGCCCCGGATCTTGCCGAGCGTCGTCAAAGGGACGAGCTGCCCAGCATCGTCGATGCGCGCATCTATCGAAGCGACTCGAACGAGGAAACCTATGAGGTAACTACGGGGGATTCCTTCGAGGTTCGGGTCTGGTGGAAGAATCCCCGTCCCGATGAGACTCCGATTCAGATCGGTATCGGCTTTCTGCGCCAGGACATGACGACCTGCGGCGGTGCCAGCACGGACTTCGACAAGATCAAGCTGGAAGGGCACGAGGGGTGTCTCGTGTTGAAGATGCCCGATGTGCAGCTTCTGTCCGGACGCTTCCTGATACCTGTCGTGCTCTTCGACGGCGAGGGCGTGCACAAGTACGAGGAATACTCCCTTCGTGACAACCTGATCGTGCGCACGAACACGCGCGACATCGGCCTGTTCCGGCTCGATCACGAATGGGCACAGTCGGACCTTCTGGCTCCGAGTCGAGACGCCGAGGCGGTCAACGCTCCGACCGGCGATGCGAGTGATCAGGACGAGGATTCCATCCCCAAGGAAAGGGTCGGCTGATGGGAAAAGCCCTGATGAAGCACGACAAGAGCCTCGCTGCTCTCGTCGTCAATTACAACACAGGTGCTTACGCCCTAGCTTGCATCGATTCCTTGATCCAGGAGTGGGAGATTGCCGGGCGCGAGCGCGCGAAGCTGAACATCATCCTGGTCGACAATGCCTCGCCGGAGGACCAGGAGCTCTGGCTCGTTCAGATCGAGGAGCGTGGCGTCGAGGTGATCCGCTCGGGAGAGAACCTAGGCTACGCGGCCGGTCTGAATGCTTGCTACGAGGCCTCCAAGAAGAACCCCTGCGATGCGGTCGCCTACCTGAATCCGGACCTGGTCTTTCTGCCCGGCTCGATCACGGCCTTGATGGACTACATCTTCGACCATCCGGATGTGGGCGCCATCGACCCGGATGCTTGCATCGATGCGCTGGGAACCTTCCGCTTGCCGCGCAACCATTTGCCGACGCCGCTCGAGCACATTCGCTTGACCCTCGCGTACATGAGCCCCTTCTTCGCGAGGCTCTACAGTCGGTTGCGTTTCCGCAACACGATGGAGTGGTGGACCGCAAAGCACCCGATTGAAACCGACATGCTCTCGGGATGCTGCGTCTTTTTGCGGCGCGAAGTGGTCGAGGAGCTCGGTCAGGCGATGGACCCGCGCTATCCCCTGTACTTCGAGGACACGGACCTCTTCCGTACGTTGCGGGCCAAGGGCTACAAGATCGTGCATCACCCCAAGGCCAGGATCCTGCACCATTGGTCGCGCTCGGCCAAGATCGGAAGTCCGGACAACCCCGAGCCCAACGAGAAGTTCGAGGTCAGCCGCCAGGCCTACTACGAGAAGTTCTTCAGCCCCTTCGGGCGCAAACTCGTGGCCTGGATGGACCGCTTCGTCAGCCGTTGGCCTCCGGAGAAGCTCCACCGGCCGCTGTTGGCGATGAAGGACCTCGGAGAGCTCGAGGGGCCGCTCGAGCTAGAGCTGCCGCACAGCTGCCGTTTTCTCATCGAATTTGCCGTCCATCCCGTGTTCCCGCTTTGTTGCGGTGTCTTCGGAGAGGGGGATCGGTGGGTTTGCCCTGCCGAATCGTGGGAGTGGTTCTTTCCGCTCCCGTACTTCGGACGGGTCATCGATCTGGACACGGGCCGCGTGCTCTTCGGCATGAAATTTCACAAGACCGGTGGCTTCCGCACGGAAGCGATGAGCATGGCCGAGCTCGATTCGCTGGGCGAACGGTTATTGTCTCGTTCGGCATGAACGAACGCTCGCCGTTACCCGAGACCCTGAACCAACCGCCGAGCGGGCGCGTGCTCCTGCTCGCACCCCATGCCGACGACGATGTGATCGGTGCCGGGGGGACGGTTTGCAAGCACGCCATGCAGGGCGATCCGGTGCGGGTCCTGGTCGCGTATGACGGTCTCGAGGGCGATTCGGACGGCCGCTACGGCCGGGAGGAGTACATCGAGATGCGTCGTGCGGAGGCGCGGCGTGGTGGAGCCCATCTGGGCCTCGAGGACTACCTTTTCCATAACCACGCCGAGGGCCACGAACCCTCGGGCCCGGAGCTTCTTCAGGGGGCCCAGGAGCTGGCCGAGGTCGTCGCCGAGTTCGCTCCCGACGTCGTCTACGCGCCCTGGATCGGTGATTTTCACATCGACCATTGGGTGCTCGCCCGCGTGACGCGTTTGGCGCTGCATCTGGCGGAGTTTCAGGGCGAGGCCTGGGGTTATGAAGTCTGGACGCCCCTCGTGCCGACGCGCATCGTGGACATCTCGGACGTCTACGAACGCAAGACGCAAGCACTGCGCGAGCACACATCGCAGCTCGAGTGTCGCGACCTGAATCACAAGGCCCTCGCGTTGAGTGCGCACCGTGCCATGTACCTCAGCGACGATGCGCGCCACGGGGAAGCGTTTCGACCCCTGGGCGATGTCGCACCGGAGGATCGTGCTATCGTTAGGCCGTGATTCGACATCGACACACGAGCCGCATGTTCCGATTTCTCGTCGTCCCCTTCCTGACCGCATTCTGCCTCGGCTTGCTGGTCGGCCCCGCCTCCGCGCAAGAGCTGAAGCGCGAACGCAAGAGTGCGTACACGATGCTGGTGCATCGGCTCGAGGAGGCGATCAAGGTCTGCAAGCGAAACAAGCTGCAGATGGAACGCAAGCGCGTCTCGGACTTGCTCTTGCGCTTCGACAAGGAGAACCCATACGCGTTGCTGGGCGCGGGCTATCGCAAGGGGCGAGGGGGCGTGTGGAATCCACCGCGCTCCAGCAAGAGCTTCGTTGACGCGGAAGCCCCCGACGAGCTCGCCAACGTGCGCGAGAGCGTGCGCGAGGCCATGGCCGAGTTTGTCCTGCGCCTCGAGAAGCTCCTCGACCTGGCGGACCTCACCGATGCCGATCTGAATCGCATCTCGAGCGACATCGTGGCCGTCGATCCACGCAACAAGCGTTTGCGCCGCGTGCGTGGCGAGCTTGGCGAGGTCTACTTCGGAGGGAAGTGGATTCTCGAGGAGACCATGTCCGGTCTCGATGGGCGCGCCTTCCTGCGCGAGGTGCGCGAGGACGCTCGGGCCCAGTCGAGGTACGAAGGCGAGGTGCTCGAGGTGAACACGATGGGCCTCACCTGGAACCTGGCGACTCCCGCAGGCGGGCAGGTGTTCGTGACCGGCGATGCGGAGGAGGCGCGTGAGCTGGCGGAGATCGTCGATACGGTCGCGCTGGTCTTCGGCTGGTTCTTCGGTCAACGCGTGGAATACCCATCGCGTTGTCGCTTCTTTCTGATGACGACCGCGGAGAAGGACGCCTTTCTCGACAAGCACCCGAACATCGGGGCAGCCAACAAGGCGCAGTTCGATGGCCTCGAGCTCAGCGGTATTCAAGGCACCTCCGACCAGGCCTTCTTCGCGGACTCGTCCGAACAGCGAGCCGATGGCCTGGTGCGTATGTGCCTCTTGTGGTTCTTCCAATCGGCCTTTGGCGTCGGCATGGACAAGGGTTGGGTTGCCAACGGCTTTGGGCTCTACCTGACCGAGTCGCTGCTCGACACACGCCTGACCTGGTTCCACATGCCCATGAGCGAGGGCAGCGTGCAGTGGGGCGATCTCATCGATCCGGAGACCTCCTGGGCGGGGGAGGCGGCGAAGCTCTTCGGTGACGAGGAGGAGGAGATCGTCCTCAACCTCTCGCTGAACAAAGCCCACGATCAATTCACGGCGCGCGATCTCCTGATCGCCTACGCCTTCGTCTCCTACGTGGCCGAGGTGCGCCACGACATGCTGCCGAACGTGTTGCACCGCATCGGGAGGAACAAACCCGCCGGTCCTGCGTTCCTGGAGGGAGGCGAGCTCTTGTTGAGGGACCTGCCGGATCTGATGAAGCGCTGGCTGGAGGAGCGCCGACGCATGCCGGATGTGATCTTCGCTCAGAAGAGCAAGAACAGCATGCGCGTCGAGCTCGCGAAACTACCGGCCAAGAAGAAAAAACAACTCGCGCGGGCCTTCACGACGCGCCTGCGAAGCAACGACACGGACCTGGCGCGCCTGCTGTCTTGGTATCGCGTCGCGACGGTCAAGGGTCCGTTCCCTGCTCAACTCGAGTACTACGAGCCCGAGGTCTACGCGCCCCAATTGCCCATTCCGCGCACACGTCTCGCGGAGGACGACTTCCGGCTCGTGACGTTGCGCAAACGCGTGCGTCCCGCGCAGGAGCGCGATCCGCTCGTGGCCTATGACTTTGCGCGGCGCGAGATCCGCGGCGCCGGTTCGGAGGGGCTCGATACGTCCTACGAGCGCACCGTTGGGGCTCTGCTCGAAGGGCGCGTGCCGTACTACGATCTGGTCCGTGCCTCGCTTCTGGATGAGCTCGACGATGGCTCGATGCGCGAGACGTTCGAGGCCTTCGCCCACGCCTACACCGATCGCGAGGGCAACGTGTACTCGGGCATCTCCCTGGATCAGGTCTGGAGCTCCGGGGCCAAGATGGAAATGCCGGATATCGACGTTCTGGGCATTCTGGAGAACCTGGTGGGGGACGTCGGCGTCGCTTCGCCTGTCCCGGCGAGCGCCCACAAGCGCCTCTACAGGCGCGTCGGACAGATCTTCGAGGGACTGCGTCTGTATCGTCCGTTGCGGGAAGCCCTGGCCGACACGTTGCTGCTCGGCAAGCCGACCGATGCCGACTACAAGAGCTACGAGGTCGCGCTGAACGCCATGTGGATCGCCAGCGACTTCGACCCGGCGCGGATGGTCGAGCTGATCGCCTTGGATCCCCCCGAGGACCTGCTCCAGCGCTGGAACCAACGCTGCAAGGAAGACCCCGAGATGTGGCTGCAGGCGAAACGCCGTGGGATCGAGCTGAAACGGGACCTGCTCATGCTGCGCAGTGTTCTGGTCGATTCCCTGGGCGACGTGGGCGTCCTCGAGGCTTCCGCGGAATAGCGTGAAGATCGCCCTCCTCACCCAGCACTTTGCCCCGGACTTCGAAGGAGGGACCGAGGCGGTGGTGCGCGCCCAGGCCCGCGAGCTGATGGCTCGCGGTCACGAGGTGTTCGTCATCAGCGGCACCGACGTGCCGCACTCGGGCGAGGATGTCTGGGAGGAACAAGCCGACGGCGTTCCGGTCTCCTTCCTGCCGCGTCTACCCGACGAGTACATGGATCTGGCCCTGGATCGTCCGCGCGTGCAGGGTCTCATCGCACGGCTTGTCGGCGACAGCGATCTGGTGCACGTCCACCACTGGGCGACCCTGACCGGATCCCTGGTACGGCAGTTCGCGGGTTCGCGGCCGGTGGCCGTGACGCTCCACGACTACTTTGTCGCCTGCCCGCGCTACTTCCGCTTGCCTCCCGCCTTCATCGAGCAGTGTCCCGAACGGGGTGTCTTCGATACCTGTGTCACCTGCGTCAAGGACGCAGTGCCAAGGGTACTGCCCGAGCACATCCACAAGGGCTTCGTGCTGCGCGACCAGGCCAATCAGGCAGAACTCGACGCGGCGGATGCGGTCATCGTCCCCAGCCACTCCCACGGCCGCGGAATACGAGGCTACCTCGACATCGCCGACGAGAATCTCTTCTGCGTGCCGCACGGGATCGATCAGGCCCTCGCGCGTCTGGATGTGCCGCGCTGGAACGGCGAGGGACGGCTACGGTTGCTCATTCTCGGGCATCGCTCCGGGGTCAAGGGTGTGCACGATGTAGCCGCGGCTGTGGGCCAGTTGACGCCGGAAGATCGCGCGCGCGTCGAGGTCCTGCTCCTCGGCGACGAGGTCGAGGACGGCTTCGATGCCAGCCTTCTGGAGCTCGCGGGAGAAGGTGCCCATCTGCACTTCCGTGGCAACTACACGACCGCATCGATCGCCGAGCGCGTGGGGGAGTCGGAGGTACCGCATGTCGGGCTCTTTCCTTCGCGTGCGTACGAGAGCTACGGGCTCGTGCCCGACGAGATGGGGGCCATGGGCCTTCCGGTCTGGATCAGCGATCGCGGGGCGCCCAAGGAGCGCGTCGGGGCAGCCGGAGCGATCCTGCCGGCCGCGGATCCCACGGCCTGGGCGCGGGCCCTCGCTCAGGTGCTCGCGGATCCCTCCATCCTCGAGGCCCAGCGCCAGGCGGTTCCCGAGAATCCCCGCACCGCCCGGGATGCCGTGCTCGAGCTCGAGGAGATCTACGAATCTCTATTCTCGGCCCGCCCACGGGCCTGAGTCGGGTTTCGAATCTACTTGTCCGCGACGGGGCGCGAGTCGATATCCTCCTGGCCCCCCCTCGCCCTATTTTCCGATCGTGAAGGCCCTCTATCCCCCCTTCGGAGACCCGCGCACCTTCCCCAAGCGGGTCCTGGTCTTCGCCCCCCATCCCGATGACGAGGTCTTCGGTTGTGGGGGCACGCTGGCCTTCCAGGCCGACGCGGGGGCCGAGATTCGCGTGATCATCCTGACCGATGGCGGCATGGGCGATCCCAGCGGGCAGACCGAGGATCTGGCCGGTACGCGCGTCGCCGAATCGAAGGCCGCGGGCGAGCACCTGGGCCTCTCGGACTATCGCTTCCTCGATCTTCCCGACGGTGGGCTGCAGGTCACCCACGAGCTGATCGAGCGTCTCGTTGCCGAGCTCGAGGATTTCCAGCCGGAGCTCGTCCTCGGGCCTTCGCCGGCCGAGCTACATCCCGACCACCGTGCGACCTCGCGTGCCTTGACGGCGGCGCTTTCCCGCGGGCCCGAGTGCCGTGTCCTTTTGTACGGCATCAACACTCAGGTGGTACCGGGGCTCCTGGTCGACATCACGCCGCTCAACGAGCGCAAGCGCGCGGCCATCGCCTGCTTTTCGAGCCAGCTCGAGCACATGGATCTGCTGCGCAAGATCGAAGCGGTAGCGCAGGCCTATACGGTCAACGTCGAGGATCCGGCGGTCGAGTTCGTCGAGGGCTTCACCGACCTGCGCTCGCTCGATATCCAGCTCTACGAACGCACCCTCCTCAACGTGGCCCACCTGGCCCAGGGGGGGGAGGGCTCGCCCGCGGAAGTCCGCGGCTGGCCGGCGACGACGGCGGTGATCAGCACGTGGAACAAGGCCGAGGTCGTGCGCGAGAATCTGCAGAGCCTGCGGGCGCAGACCCTGCCCTTTGCGGAGATCGTCGTGGTCGACAACGCGAGCACCGACGACACCCAGCGCATGATCGCCGAGGAGTTTCCCGAGGTGAACCTCGTGTGCATGCCCAACTCGGGCTACGGCGCGTGCGAGACGTTCAACATCGGATTCGCCAGTGCACAGACGCCCTTCATCGCGATCCTCGACGACGACATCGCCCTGCCGCCCACGTGGTTGGAGATGGCGACCGCGCGCATGATGGCCGAGCCCGAGTCGACCGCGGTCGTCTCGACCGAGATCGTCGAGCCCGGCATGCCCGAGCATTACCTCGAGGCCTCGCGCGCGGCAGGTCGGCGCTACATGAGCACGTTCCGCGGATGCGGTAGCCTCGCCAAGCGCGAAGTGCTGGAACGCGCAGGGTTCTACGACGAGCGGCTGTTCATCTACGGCAACGAGCGCGACCTGACCTGCCGGCTCTTGAACCTGGGGGCGCGGGTTCTCCAGGACCCGGAGATCATCACGTATCACAAGACGCCCTTCGGCATCCAGATGGGCAAGCGCAGTCTGTACTACCACGCGCGGAACGCGTTCTTGACGATGATCAAGTACGCGCCCCTCGAGGATCTACTTCGCGCGCCTTTCCTGGTCGTTTCCAAGGTGCTTCTGCGCGGCTCGGACAAGGAAGCCGAAGGCGAGGTCACCGATGCCACCGGTACCATCGGCATCGGCAATTCGTTGAAGGAAACGCCCGGCGCCTTCGGCGTGCTCTGCAAGGCCGCCTTTTCGGTGCTCCTGAACCTTCCTTACTGCATTCGCAATCGGCACCCCGTGAACGCTGAGGACTTCGAGCTTCCGCTTCAATAGAACCCCATGCTGCGATCACGCATAGCTGGCATCGGTGGGTACGTTCCGCCGCACCTGGTCACCAATGAAGAGCTCGAGGAGCCGCTGGAGATCCAGTCGCGGTCCATCGCGCGCAAGACGGGAATCCGCCAGAGGTATTGGGCGGACCGTGATCCGAGTCTCTCGACCTCCGATCTCGCCTTCGAGGCTTCGAAGATTGCACTCGATCATGCGAAGTTGCCGAAGGACGAACTGGACATGATCGTCTTCGCGACGCTGTCGCCGGATGCCGCGGCTCCAGGTTCGGGTTGCTTCTTGCAGAAGAAGCTGGACGTGCCCGGTATACCGGCTTTCGACGTGCGCCAGCAGTGTTCGGGTTTTCTGTACGGGCTCTCGCTGGCGGATCTCTATATCCGCGCGGGGCAGTGCAAGAACGTGCTGTTGGTCGGGGCGGAGCTACAGTCGAAGCTGCTCGACATGAGTCCCCGTGGACGTGGCGTGACCGTGCTCTTCGGCGATGGCGCCGGCGCGGTCGTTGTTCAGGCGACCGACGTTGACGATGTCTCCCCCGCCTCGAAGGAGTCGTTCATCTACTCGACCCACCTCTACTCCGACGGAGGGTTTCTCGATCGGCTCCTGTGGCAGCACCCCGGAACGATGAACCGCGAATTCATCACTCCAGAGCTCGTGACTGAACCCGAGAGCCACCCGCAAATGCGCGGGCGAGAGCTGTTTGAAATCTGTCTGAAGCGCATGCCCGAGGCATCCTTCGAGGCCCTGGAGTCCAACGCCTACGGGCCGGACGACGTGGACCTCTATGTCATCCACCAATCGAACGAGCGGATCAACCAGGCCTACGCCGAGGAGATGGGCGTCGCCCAGGAGAAGATCTTCTCGACCGTGGGACAGTTCGGGAACACGACTGCGGCCACGATTCCCCTGGGGTTGGCCGAGGCGGTGGATGCGGGCGTCCTGAAGCCGGGAATGCTGGTGCTTTCCTGCAGTTTCGGCAGCGGTTTGACCTGGGCCTCGGCCCTGTATCGCTGGTAGGGCCTCGTCAGCCAGCTGCGGAGGCCCGCGTGTCGCGGAGGTAACGCGTAGGCCGCGTTCCCTTCAAGCCTGGCGCCCAAGTATCCGATCATTTCCCAGGCACGGTTTTTGTGGCTTCTTCCGTCTCCTAGTCGTGAGTGTTTTCGCACACCCGCCGGGAGTCCCCGTAAGGACTGCAAACACCTCCCGGTTGAAGAGCGGACGCACTTGGGCCCCGAATGGGAGCTCCTTTTTCAGTATCCTTTTGGCGCGTCCGAAACCGCCTCCCCTGCACGAACCGATGCAACACAAGCAGATCTCTTGCCGACTCCTCTCACAGCCCTGCGGTGCCCTTCGGGGTTTGGCCCTCTTCCTGGGCTGCCTGACGGCCGCGTTCTGCGCGGGGTGCGGCCACTCGGGCGAGGGGGGGGCTACCGCCCAGAACCCCGGTGACTTCGAGTCGAACCCGACCACGGGCAAGCTCTACATCGTCGATGAGAACCAGAGTGGTGAGGCCCTCGACTTCTCCTTGGTCGAGGTGTTGTGGGGGCGACTCGTCGACGTGCATCAGCTGATGGACGACAGCGGGGTGATACCCCAGGTCACGGATCCGGCGCCGTTGTTCACGGACTTCGTGATCAATGAAACGATCGTCAGCACGCTCGATGAATACGTGCTGGAAACGAATCCGATCACGCATCGCATGCGGCTCGTCGTGCTCGCCCGCAGAGACAGCACGGATGCGATGGAGGCGCTGAAATTCGACACCCTCTTGCGCGCCACGCAGGATTCGTTCCCGGTCATCGAACCGAAGAGCGATCTCTTCAGCGAGCCCGGGCCGTTTTCGATCGTCGCGCGGAATGCCTGCTTGATTCTACGCTTCAACGATCTCATCAATGACGACGCCACCGCCGTTGCGAGCCTCGTCGACAACGTGAGGGTCCTGGCCGGCCAGCCGCCGATTTCGTTGCAGGCGACGCGGATCTTCTTCGATCCCAACCACGGCGCGACGGTAGGAGGGCAATTCCACTCGACCCGCGTTCTCGTCGATGCATCCATCTCTACCAGCGAACTGCCCGGCGCCCAGCCCAACCTGCTTGGCTTCCCAGCCCGTTCGACCAGTTCCGAACGTCCCAACGTGTCCATCCGCATCCCGACACGTACAAACTTCGGTGTTGGCCAATTCCGGATTCTGCGCAACCTGGTCGGCAACTCGATCGATCCCAATCTGAACGAGCCGGTCGACTTCCTCTCCTTGACCGAGGACGTCGTGCGTGGCATGCGCTCCGGCAACAGGGTCGATCTGAACAACGGCTTCCTTGCAGACAGCAGCCGGCCCGATCTACTCGGTACGTTCGCCGTGAATTTCGACACGGTGAGCGCGGACCCGATGGGGACCGCGGGGCTCGATTTCGTGGCCGATATTAGCTTCCAATCAGCCTGCGAAGCCCAGCCCCAGTTGCGCGACATCTTGGTTGTCAACACAGTTTCGCTCGAAGTCGTCGAGCTCGGCGGTATGCCGATGGGTGGGGTGGTCACGGGCGTCAAGTGTCGCGCGGCCGCTCCGGTCGGCGCAGGCATCACCTTGACCGGTCTCGGGCAGATGTGGACCCGATTCGATCCGGCCTTCGTCGGCGGGGGCACCACCGAGGAGTGCTGGGTCAGCTTTACCCCGACTCCCGCGGCGCTTCCCTCCACCCAGGTGCTGTCCCAGGCGGATATCGTCGTGCGTTTCAGCGAGGCCATGGATACAGCCTCGATGTCGAGCTTCGACAACTTCATGGTCGTTCGCGGCGTAGGGCCGATGAACGAGAACCCGCCCGATCCGCTCGATCTCATCGTAGGCGTGGTCGTTCCTGGGGCCGATCTGGACGTGTTTTCCCTCGATCCGACCCTGGCCCTGGATCACGTCAACCTGTTCGCCGAGACCTACCATGTGCGCCTGCGCGGCGTGACCGATCTGGCGGGCAACCCGCTCACTTCCGAATTGCCGTTCACGAACTTCCAGCTCGAACCCACGAGCGCGACGCTCCGCACCGGCGGTATTTCGCTCCGCTTCCCCGCGGACAATGACGAGTTGGATGATCCGGCCCCGGATTTCCGAGGCCAGGTGCTTTCCGTGGTCGGCGAGGATACGCTGCAGGGCCGTCCCCCGATCGTTCGCACCGAAGAGATTCACCCCAACCATCCGGTGACCTCGCAGATGTTGTCCAGTCCAGATGCGTTCGCTCCAACGGGGCAGCCCTTCAACCCGCTCGGTGTGCGCATGCAGAAGCTCTGGCGCTATGTCGATCTCGGTTTCAGTCTGCTCGACGAGTCGAAGTATGACATCGATATCATCGGCATGAGCTGGGCCGCCGCCACCGGCGGTTTGATGTCGGAGTTCTACGAGAGCTTCGAGATGCGGCTCGCGCATTCGAAGTATCAGCCGGACGAGGGCTCGGCTCTTCTGGGTACCCAGCCGAACCCGACTCTCAACACCGGACTGGGGGCGAGTGATCCCGCGGGTCCGTTCTCCGATAACGTGTTCGTGGACCCCGATAGTCCCCAGATGATCGTGCACTCGCGGAATCTCGGCTACAGCATCAACTCGTTGCACGCGAGCCTGTCTCCGAACGGCCAGACGTTGGTGCCCTATCCCCTGGATCCGCTCGCGGGTGGAGACGTCATCCCCCCCGAGACCTTCACCTGGCGCAACACCGCCGCCCTCGGAGTGGCCGATCCGATCGGTGTGGGAATCCCGCTTTCGATCGAAGCCGACCTCGGGATCGCGGGCTTCAGCCCCCTGCCCCCGCATCCTCCGTTGTCCGGTGGTGGCATCAGGAGGCAGGGCAATGTTCCGACCATCGGACTTCCGCTCTTGATCGAGATCTGGACGTTCCCGACGACGACGGCTCTGGGATTGACCCGATCCAACGTCGGCCTGCCCCTGGGCTTCCCGGGTCCCGCTCCGGCCACGGTTCCGGGATACCGCACGATTTCCTCGGGCTTCACGGATGGGGCGGGCTTCCGCCAGGAGGTCAACCCGGACCTGTCTCCCGTCCCGACCGGCGAACCCGGGGTATCCGCACCGACCGACAACCTCGTCTACTTCGGCGCGATCGACACGATCGCCAAGTGGAGCCGTATCCACTCGGTCTGGATCGACGCGGGCGCCGCCTCCAATTGGCTCTTGCCCATCGTCAGTCCGCTACCTTCCGAGCAGCCGCCCGGAACCGAAGTACGTATCGAGGTACGCGGCTCTTTCGGCTTCTTCAACCCGCTGTCCGAGGCCGCCTCCCTGGATGCCAGCACCCTGGATCCCTACGGCAACTTCTGGGACGGCACACTCGGAGTCAACTTCCTGAACGGCGAGTCCGGTTGGACGGATGAGTTCTCGGACATCGATGGTGCGCGCTATATCCAGCTGCGTATCTCGTTCAAGAACAACATTTCCACGCGTGTCTCGCCGACCATTACTTCGTTGGGCTTGCCTTTCCAGAACTAAGGGTTCGCCAGGCTGACCAACCATCTCGAATACAAGGCTGAGGGAGCCCTGATCAAGGCCTGGGTGCGCGGGGTTCCTGTGGACGAGGGCGCCCTGACTCAGTTGCGGAACGTGGCCAAGTTGCCCTTCATCTATCGTTGGGTGGCGGCTATGCCCGATGTGCACTGGGGTATCGGCGCCACCGTGGGTTCGGTCATTCCCACCCACAAGGCGATCATCCCCGCGGCGGTCGGTGTCGATATCGGGTGCGGGATGATGGCCGTGCGTACGACCCTTGCGGCGGAGGATCTTCCCGACGACCTCAAGGGCATTCGTAGCGACATCGAGCGCGCGGTACCGCACGGCATGAGCATGCGTAGTCGTCGCGACAAGGGCTCCTGGGACAGTCCGCCCGCGGCCGCGGAGAACGTGTGGAAACGAATGCGCTCAGGCTACCACCAGATCACGGAACGCTTCCCGAGCATCGATCGTGGAAAGCACGTACAGCAACTCGGAACCCTCGGTGGGGGGAACCACTTCATCGAGGTCTGTCTCGACGAGGACGGGCGCGTGTGGGTGATGTTGCACTCGGGTTCCCGTGGAGTTGGAAACCGCATCGGTCGGTTCTTTATCGAGCGTGCCAAGAAGGACATGCAGGAGCAGTTGGGCGACTTGCCGGACAAGGACCTCGCGTACTTCTCCGAAGGCAGCGAGCACTTCGACGACTATGTCTTCGCGGTCGAGTGGGCCCAGGCGTATGCGCTCAAGAATCGCGAGCTGATGATGCAAGCCGTGCTCGAGGCGTTGCGCAAGAACAAGGGCTTGCCGAGGTTCAAGGCCGACGAGTTGGTCGTGAACTGCCACCACAACTACGTCCAGCGCGAAGAGCACTACGGCGAGAACGTCTTCGTGACCCGCAAGGGCGCCGTGAGCGCGCGCGAGGGCCAGCTGGGCATCATCCCCGGATCGATGGGGGCGCGTTCGTTCATCGTGCGCGGAAAAGGAAACCCCGAGAGCTTCCACAGCTGCAGCCACGGGGCGGGGCGTGTCATGTCACGTACCCAGGCCAAGAAGCAGTACACGATCGAGGACCACATCGCCGCGACGGAGGGTATCGAGTGTCGCAAAGACTCCGGAGTCATCGACGAGACGCCCATGGCCTACAAACCCATCGAGCAGGTGATGGCGGCTCAGAGCGACCTGGTCGACATTGTGCACACGCTGCGCCAGGTCGTCTGCGTCAAGGGCTGAGGCCGCCCTGTCCGCTCTACTGTGTGCCGCCAACCAGGCGCAGCTTCGAAAACAAAGCCCGCGCCCGATCCACCTGCAACGTCAACAGCTCCGGCGAACGCGCAAGATCCACGAAGTGCACCTTCGCGTCCTTGATCCCCTGCGGTTCCTTTGCAAATTGAAACGAGAGGCGTAGGTCCTTCCAGGTCACGTGGAAGTGCATTACCTGCTGCGTTTCGACCTCTTCGAGGATCCGCAGCGGGTTCTCGACGACTTGCCAATCCCCGCTGAAGAGGTCGCGATCCATGCGGCGCAGCTGCATTCCCAGGCGCTGGCCGAGCGTCACGATCCCGAAACCGGCTGCCTCGCCTTCCGCCGTCTCGAAGCGCAAGAGCGCCCCGCGCCCGGCGTCCTGGGTGAGATCGGCGCGGCTATCGATTGCGTTCAGGAGCAGGGCCCCTTCCAGGCGCCAGGTGCCGGGGGGTAGATCGCACGAGACGTGCCCGGATGCGCGCGAGAAGCGCCCCTGGAGGGTCTCTTCACCGGCTGCGAAGAAGCCTTGCCCAGCGCTGGGTGCGCTGAGTTTCGCGCGGATCCAGCGCGGCAGGTAGCCCGCTTCGACGTGCAAGAGCGGATCGATCGCGCCGGGGTTGAGGGCCGTGCGCTTCAGGCGTGGAGCGTAGGTCGGTTCGATGTGGACGTTGACGAGGTCGCGGGCGCGGTGCTCGCCGTCGGTGACCGTCAATTCGAGTACGGCTTCGATGGCGCGACTTCCCTCGGGCAGCTTGGGTGCGGTGAACACGGGCGTCAGTGTGTTGGCTTCGTTCAACTGTACCCGCACGGTGCCGGAGGCCTGACGCCACATGTACTCCAGGTCAAGGCCTTCGGGGTGCGAGGCACGGCCCATGAGACGTACACGCTCGCCCTCCTTTACGCGCATGTCGTCGCCGGCTTCGGCGACCGGCACACCCTCGTCCGCGACAACCGTAACCACGACGCGTTCGGTCTTCGAGAAGTTGGCGCCGTCGCTGGCGGTGACATCGAAAGTCAACGTATAGGAGTCGACCTCGCTCGGGCAGGTTGGGGCAACGAAAGAGGGTGTCGGTCCCGTCTCGTCCGTCAACTGAAGAGCGGGTGCTCCGGTACGCAACGACCATACGTATACCAGTGGAGCGCCTTCGGGGTCGACGCCCTTCGCCTCGAGTTGCACGCTCTCGTGCTCCCGGACGATCACGTCGGCCTCGACGAAGAGCGACGGTGCCGAGTCGACCGGATCGACGACGACGGTGACCTCGTCGATGGCCGCGAGATTGGCATCATCGGAAACCGCGAACTCGAAACGAAGATAGGTGCGTGCGCTGACCTGCGGGGCATGGAAACTTGCATCGGGCTCGTCCGTTCCGGCGAGCGTGACGCGCGGCCCTGCGGTTTGTCTCCAGGCGTAGTTGACCCGGTGTTGCTCGGGGTCCGTTCCGACGCCCATGAGCGTCACCATTTCGCCTTCTCCGGTGAAGATCGTCTCGCCGGCTTCCGATAGGGGCGCGTCGTTCTCGGCGATGACGTAGACGCCGAAGGTGCGCGAAACGGCGGCACCCTTCTCGTCACTGAGTCGGGCGAAGACCATGCGGTAGTTCTCGCGCGATTGCGGTGCGATGAACCAGGCCTCGGCGGTATCGGCCTGGAGGATCTCGACGGAGGGCCCGGACTCCTGGATCCAGCGGTAGCTCTTGTCGTCTTCGGTATCGGAGGGAAACCGGAGGGCAACGCGCGTGCCCTCGCGCACATGCTCCCGTGGCAGGATCAACGCGCACCCGTTGAGTGCGGCGAGGGTGAGAGCGAAAAGGACGTGGGAGAGGCTCCGCTGGGGCATGGATCGGGACCGGAGGGTCAGCTCAGAGTTTCCGCTCCCGGCCGCGAGATTGCCACCGCAATTGGAACTTCCCGGCTGTTGAGCCGCACGTTATGGTCCCCCGTGATCTATCCGCGCTACCCTTGCGCCGTCTTGCACGCAGCCTTCTTTGCGTGCGTTCTCGACTCGGGCGCGCAGCCCCATGCCTCTCCCATGCTGGCGCAGGCAGGTGACCAGCCGGGGGAAGTCCAGGCCGGGCTCCCAGAGGATCTGGAGGTTCCCGCGGCACCCGTCTTGTCTCCCGACGAGGCCCTTGCGAGCTTCCGCGTCCGTACGGGTCTGCGTGTCGAGCTGGTCGCGTCCGAGCCCTTGGTCGTCGATCCGGTGGTGGCCACGTTCGATGGGGAGGGACGTTTGTGGGTGTGCGAGATGCGCGGCTACATGCCGAACGTCGACGGGGAGGGTGAACGGACGCCGAACGGGGTGATCGCGGTGCTCGAGGACACCGACGGCGACGGGCGCATGGATCGGCGCACGAGCTTTCTTGACGAACTCGTCCTGCCCCGGGCGGTCTTTCCCTGCGAGGATGGCGCGCTCGTCATCGTGCCGCCCAGGCTCCTTTTTGCACGCGACACCGACGGCGATGGTCGTGCCGACGAGATCGAGACCATCGCGGATGGCATGGGTGGTATCCACAGCCCCGAGCACGCGCAGAACGGGATCGTCTACACGCACCGTAACTGGTACCGCCTCGCGAACGCCTCGTTCGAGTTTCGGCGCGTGGAGGGGGATTGGATCCAGCGCCGCACTGCGGGAGGTGGTCAGTGGGGACTCGCCCAGGACGATTTCGGGCGCATGTTCTTCGACACGAACCCCGATCCCTTGCGCGGTGATCTGTTTCCGTCGCACTACGCGGTGCGCAATCCGAACCACGGTCGCGCGGCGGGAGTGAACACGCGCTTCGCCCACGATCTGGAGCTCTTTCCCATTCGCATGAACCCGGGTGTGAATCGCGGCTATCACGCAGGGCTCCTGCGCGAGGATTTCACGCTCTCGAAGTTCACAGCCGCGTGCAGCCCTTTGATCTATCGCGGCGCGCGCTTGCCGCAGGAGTTCAGGGGTGATGCTTTCGTGTGCGAGCCCGCTGGGAATCTGATCAAGCGCTTCGACTTCCAATCCGATGGGCTCGCCTTGCGGGCCGAGCCCGTGGACGCGGGCGGCGAGTTCTTCGCCTCGAGCGACGAGCGCTTCCGACCCGTGCACATGATGAACGGACCGGACGGGGGGCTCTATGTCGTCGACATGTACCGCGGCATCATCCAGCACAGGGTTTTCGTCACGAGCTTCCTGCGCAAGCAGATCCTCCAACGCGGCCTCGACAAGCCCGTGGGGTTGGGCCGCATCTGGCGCGTCGTGCCGGAGGTGATTGGCGACGAAGCGCAGCTCTCGTACGCGCCTCTGTCGGGCTTCTCCTGGTCCGATCTGGTTGCCCAGCTCGGCTCGCCCAACGGCTGGAAGCGCGACGTGGCCCAGAGAACCATCGTCGAGGAGGGGCGTGGCGATCGGGATGCCATCGAGCTCCTACGCGAGGCCGTTCGAGAGGCCTCCGCAGCTCAGGGGCGCCGGCACGCGCTCTGGGCACTGGGTGGGATTGGGGCTCTGGATCGAGAGACCGCGCTCGCGTCCCTGGGTGATGCGGAAGAGCTCGTGCGTATCGCGGGCGTGCAACTCTGCGAGGCCTTTCTGCACGACGAGGAGATTCTCGAGCACGTCTTTCTCCTCGGCCTCTCGGCCGCGCCCAGGAGCCGCATGCGCCACCAGGTTCTGCTCTCTCTTGGAGAGGGCCGTGGCGCCGCTCGCGACATCGCGATGATCGAACTCCTCACGCGCCATGCGGACAGCACCGAGGAACGTCAGGCAGCCTTGTCGGGCCTGCAGGGGAACGAGATAGCGATTCTCGAGGACCTGCTCGGGCAACAGTACTGGCGCATCGAATATCCCGGCCGAGCGCAGTTTCTCAAGCTGCTGTCTCGGGCTGTCGTGAACGAGCGCAAAGCAGATCGGCTCGAGACGCTCTTCGATATCTCGACTCGGGCCCGTGCCTGGCAAGCGGCGGCTCTGATCGAAGGCGTCGCGGCGGCGTGTCCCAGGACGCCACAGGGAGAACCCGGGCCGTTGGTTCTCGTTCAGGAACCGAAGGCATACCGCCGGATGGAGATGCGCTCGGACCTCTCGGTCCTGGCTTCGCGTCTTGTCTGGCCGGGCAAGCCCGGGTACATCGAGCAGGAACCGATCCGTCCTTTGCTCGCTGCAGAGCAGCGTCTCTTCGAGCGCGGCCAGGTGCTCTACACGGAGACCTGCGTGCAGTGCCACCAATCCTCTGGCCGCGGCGAACCAGGCAAGGCCCCGACCCTGCGACAGACCCGTTTCGTCCTTGGCGACCCCGAGCGCTTGATGAAGATCCTCATGCATGGGCTGGTCGGTCCCATGCAGGTCGGCGGCCAAAACTGGGACGCCGAGATGCCCGCCTTCGTGGCCAAGGACGAGGATCTAGCCGCCGTGGCCACTTTCTTGCGCCGCGAGTGGGGCCACGGAGTCGACCCCGTGACCCCGGAGCTGGTACGCAAGGTTCGCGAGGACAACCGGGGACGGATCCAACCCTGGCGCAGCGAAGAGCTGGGAGATTAGTGGATTGTTTCTATGCCCAATCGGCCACGCCCTGGCGTTGGCGGTTCACACGTAGCGAGAGCACGTCCGGGCGCGCGTAGTGTCCCGAGGGATCGAAGTTCTGGCGCTCCTCGTACACGCGTTTCAGATCCAGCTCCGCGGACAAGAGTCCTTCCTCGCCAATGAGCAAAACGAGCGTACCCGCGCGGGAGCCAGCTTCCAGAGCTCCTGGGCCCCCAGGCAATCTAGGAAGCCTGTCGCAAACCCTCGCCACCGAGGTAGCCATCGAGGCGGGCGATGCTCTCTACACCGCGGTCGACGGACTGGCGGAACTCGATGCCATAGTGGGCTCGCTGATCGACGAGTCGTCGGTAGACGACACGGCCGGCGATCTTGACGGGGGCCTGGTCGTCCTCGAGATCGATGGTGAGCTCGACGTCGTCCAGCTCCAACAGGGTGCGGTCGATCCAGGGCTCGCCGTGGAGCGCGACACCCTCGAGCGTAATGTCGTGGACGGTGACCGCTACGTCGCTGGTTCTTCCCGCTGCGCGCAGGGTGGCGTGCACATCCGTTTCGGCACGCTGGCGTTCGAATCGGCGTCGCTCCTCGTTGTGGGAATCGTGGCCGGTAGCCAAAAGGAGTTCGTAGCGTCGCACCTGTTTGTTCTCCGTGCGGAAGAGAACCCGCGCGCGGGTATCACCGGTACGATTCTTTGGTCCGGGGAAGTTGATCGTGACCATCTCGCCGAGGGCGTAGAGCGGTGCCTCGTCGAGTCCAAATTCCAGGAGCATGCGCGTCTCGGGTTCGTGCTGGATGCGCTCCCGGACGACGCCTACGTGGGAGACCCCGTTTTCGTGCATGACGCGGGCGAAGTCTCGCGCTGTCGGGTCCGTGTTGGGGCGAGACGTGGGACTCGGGTGGGGGAGGCTGTGTAGGGACATCGGGAAGGGGTCGGCTTGGCCTCTGGGCTCGCGGAACGTGGGTGCCCGCGTTTGCTCCCCATGGATCGGCAGCGGCTATCGCGATCTGAAGCTCGACTCCTGGAAGGCGTTTCCTAGGATCCTCCCGTGCCGACGCCCCCTCAGGAACCCTCCACTCCCAGGCCGCTAGGGGGCATCAGCGCCGTGGTCTGCAACTACGAGGGCGAGCGGTATCTGGAGGAATGCCTGCGCTCGATCGAGGCCCAGGAAGGCGTTGACGAGATCCTTCTCGTCGATGACGCCTCCAGCGATGGGAGCCTGTCCCTCGTGCGCGAGCGCTTTCCCGAGGTGAAGATCCTCGCCCTCGCGGAAAACGCCGGCCCCTGTGTGGTGCGCAACGCAGGGATGCGCGCGGCGAAGCACCGCTTCGTGTTGGCTGTCGACAACGATGCGGTGTTGCGACCGAACGTCGCCCGGCTCCTGCGCGAAGCGCTCGAAGAGCGGCCGAAGTGCGCGGTCGCCATGGTGCGCAGCGTCATCTACGAGACGCCCGAGATCATCCACTACGACAGCGGCGAGTTTCACTACGTGGGCCTGCTGGCCCTGCGCAACTTCTACCGCCCCCTCGCGGAAGCGCCTCCGCCGATGGTTCGCGAGACCAGTGCCTTGATCGGCATCACGGCCCTCGTCGATCGCGACATGGTCCTGGATGCGGGAGGCTACGACGAGGCGTTTTTCTATCTGGCCGAGGATTACGAGCTTTCCTATCGCCTGCGCGCCCTGGGCTGGGGCCTGGTCTCGGTCGAGCAAGCGCTCGTCTTGCACCGCGGTGGAACGGCTGGCCTTTCCTTTCGCGGAGGAGGCTATCCCGAGAAGCGCGCCTATCTTCACGCGCGTAACCGGCTGTGGATTCTTCTGAAGTGTTATCGCTGGCGGACCCTCTTTCTGGCCCTGCCAGGGCTTCTCGTCTACGAGTGTGTCTGGTTGGCCTTCGTGTTGAAGGAGGGCCACCTCAGGGCCTCCATGGCGGGCAAGTTGGCGGCCTTGCGTGCCCTGGGCCGGACCCTCGAAAAGCGCCGCGAGCTGCAGACCCGACGCTGCGTGCCCGACCGCGCGCTTCTCGTCGGCGGGCCCCTGACCTTTTCGCCCTCGCTGATGGGCTCGGCGTGGGCGCGGGCCTGCGCCCGCGTGCTCGACGGCTGCCTGCGCGCGTGGTGGCTGCTCGCGCGTCCTTTTGCCGGGTGAAGGTTCCGGATACCGTACCTTCGCTTTGCGCATCCTCTTCCTCAGCCACGACTTCCTGCCCCTGCATGGGGCGGGAACCGAGATCTACTCGGGTCATCTCGCGCGGCGCCTGCGCGCCCGTGGACACGACGTGCGGGTGTTCACGACCGAGAAGGACATTTCGCGCGTGCATCTCTCGCTGGATCGTCGCGAGTGGGAGGGTGTGCCGGTGTTCGAGCTGGTCAACAATCACTTCTACGAGGGCTTCGAGCAAACCTGGGACTGGCCGCCGGCCCGCGCAGCCCTCGCGCAGGTCCTAGACGAGTTCCAGCCCGACATCGTGCACGCGATGCACCTGCTCTACCTGTCGGTGGGATGCATCGAAGAGGCGGCGCAACGCGGCCTGCCCGTCTTCTTCACGTTGCACGACTTCTGGTTGCAGTGTGCGCGCTTTGGCCAGCGCATCCACGCTGACGGGGAGGTTTGTCAAACGATCGACCATGCTCGTTGCGGGAGTTGTCTCGTGTCTCTGAAGTACTCCCAGTCGAGGGCCCAGGAGCGCGTCGCGAAGTGGATCGCCGGGTTGCGCCGAAAGACCGGCGTGAACCTGGCCGGAGCCGTCCTGGGCACCCAGAAGCTGGCCAAACGCTCCGCTGGCCAGGGTGGGGGAGGTTGCGACTTCGTGCCGCCTACACCCGAGCAGGCAAAGGACATGCAGGTTCTCGCGCAGCACAGGGACGCGGGGTTGAAAGCGCGGCTGCTTCCGCTTGTGGAGCGCTTCTTCGCGCCCAGCCGCTTTCTGCGCGAGCGCTTTCTCGAGTGGGGCATCGAACCCGAGCGGATCGAGCATCTGATGTACGGGCTGGAACTGGAGCCGTTCGCGAACTTCCAGCGCATCCCATCCGAGCGTTTCCGAGTCACCTATATCGGGACCCTGGCGCCCCATAAGGCTCCGCACATTCTGCTCGAGGCCTGGGGCAAGTTGCCCGCCGAGCTCAAGCGCAAGGCGCGTTTGCGCGTCTACGGTCCGAAGCGACACAATCCGGACTACATCGAGAAGCTCGAAGGCTTGGCCCAGGAGGTCGGCGCCGAGCTGCCCGGCGAGCTCGCCCGCGCGGATCTGTGTCAGGCCTTCGAGGACACCGACCTCCTGGTCGTGACCAGTATCTGGTTCGAGAACTCTCCCTTGACGATTCACGAAGCCCTGGCGACCCGCACGCCGTTGCTCGTCTCCGATCTAGGGGGCATGGCCGAGCTGGTCGAGCCCGAACGTCACGGATTGCGTTTTCGACCGGGCGATTCTGCGGATCTCGCCATACAGCTCGAGCGCTTTCTTTCCGATCCGGAGTTCGTGCGCTCTCTGGACTTCGGTGATTCGGAAAGCTCGGGGGAGGGCACGGGGCCCGTCAAGAGCATGGAACGGAGTGCCCTCGAGATGGAGCAGCGCTACACCCAAGCCCTGGGCGAGCGGTCATGAAAGTGCTCCTGGCATTGCACGGCTATCCGCCGGAACTGGTCGGCGGTACCGAAAAGGCCTGTCAGACCCTGGCCCGCGGGCTCGCCATGGCTGGCCACGAAGTCGTGGTCGTCGCCGGTTCGATGGAGCACGAGGGAGGCTTCCGTACGACGAGCGCCCACGAAGACGTTCCCGGTGCGCAGGCGATCAAGATCCTGCGTATCCATCGCAGCGATCTGTTCTTCGATCACTGGCAGAAGAGCTCGTCGGCCCGGGTAGCCACGGAGTTTCAGCGTATCGTGCGTGAAGAGCGCCCGGACATCGTGCATGTCCATCAGTGGATCCGCTTGACCCGCGACCTCGTGTATCGGGCCGCCCTCGAGGGAGTGCCTGCGGTCGTCACGCTGCACGATCTGTGGACGAGCTGCCTCATCACTTTCCGGGTCCGTCCCGACACCGGTGCTTTTTGCGAGGCTACCCTCGGGCCGTACCCCTGCCTCGATTGCGCGGCCCAGGTTCCACCGAAGACGCCCTGGGTCTCGCGCGAAAGCCTCTTTCTGGGGCTGGCCCAGCACAAGGGCGATCTGATTCGCGAGCTTTCCCTGGCGGGGGCTGTCATCGTGCCCAGCGAGGCCCACGGGGCGGCTATGACGCGCTTTCTCGGTATGCAGGAGGGGGTCATGCGCCTCGAGCTCGTGCCCGATGGGCGGGACCTCGAGCTCTTGAAGCGAAGGCCGCTACCCACGCCCGCCGAGCACGGCCGACTTGTCCTCGGAGCCTGGGGCCACGTCCACCCCGTGAAGGGGCAGGATCGGATCCTCTCCGCCCTGCGCCGGGCCCGAAATGCACAAAAGATCACCCTGCACATCGCTGGTGGAGAGCCCTACGCACCCTACGCCGAGAAGGTGCGGGCCGCGGCCCAGGGCCTCGATGTGCACTTTCACGGCCCGTTCGAGGCCGAAAAGCTGGACGAGCATCCCGTGAGCGATGTCCACGCCATGGTCAGCGGCACCCGCGCCCACGAGTCCTATGGGCTCGTGCTCGACGAGGCCTGCGCCCTCGGCGTGCCGATGATTCTCCCGAACACCGGCGCCTATGCGGAGCGCCTGAAGGAAGGGGCGGGGGCGCTCTTCTATGACGCGGCCAGCGGCGAGGGAGAGGAGGCCGGAGTCGATGCCCTGGCCGCGGTTTTCGATCTTCTATTGGAAGAGCCCGATCGACTCGGCAAAGTACGTGCAGCTCTACCCGCGCTGAAAGACGTCTTGACGAGCGTCGCTCGACACGTCGAACTATCGCGGGAAATCTACGAGAAGGTCATCGAGCTGGGCGCACCCCCGAAGCAGGTGGTGCCTGGGCTCGATTGGTGGGTTGATCGAATGCAGACGGAAAACGAAATTGCCTGGGACAAGAGCCTGGGGCGCACTCCACCGGAGGATTTGGGGCTCGCGTGAAAATTCTGATCTGCTTGCATGACTACCTGCCCTATCACAAGGGCGGATCCGAGATCCACGCGCACCAGACCGGTGCCGAGCTTGCCCGCCGCGGGCACGACGTGACGGCGCTCTTCACGGAACGCGATCTCTCCGCCGATCCGGGCGAGGTGCGCCGGGGCTTGCTGGATGGGGTCAAGACCATCGAGGTCGTTCACCAGCGCGAATACGCTGACGTGCGCGAAACATGGGAAGAGAAGGAGTCCCTCGAGGTACTGCGTTCGCTGCTCGATATACAGCGACCGGACGTCGTGCACTTTCACCACCTGGCCATCTGGGGTTCGGGTGCCGTGCGTGTGGCCAAGGAATTCGGCGCGCGCGTCCTGGTCACGTTGCACGACTACCACCTGATCTGCGATGCGGGGACGCTCCTGCGTCCCGATGGCGAACTGTGCGAGGCGGGCTTGAACGCGGAGTGCAGCGAGTGCATTCGCCGTCACCCGTTGCTTCCCGAGCAGTGGGGGGGAAGCGCCGATTCCAAGGATCTGGAGGTCTTCTTCTCCAAGGCGGTACAGGAGCGTTTGGAGAAACACAAAGGGGACCTGCGCGAGGCGGATCAGGTCCTCTCGCCCTCCAACTTCCTCGCGGATCTGTTTGCCAAGGCAGGCTTTTTCGAGCGCAACAAGTGCGAGGTGCTCAAGGCGGGTTATCCCGGCCCCCTGCATCCGGCCCGTTCCCACGTGCGCAAGGGCGCTTTCCGTGTCGGCTACGTCGGGGGCATCTATCCCTCGAAGGGCGTGCATGTACTGGTGAAGGCCTTCCAGCACCTGAATGACGTATTCAGCGAGCTACACGTCTTCGGACACCTCGACTGGTTCCCCGACTACGTGGCCGAGCTCGAGGAAGCTGCAGCCGATTCGCCGGTTCATTTCCACGGCCATTTCGAGCCCAGCGAGATCGACGAGATCCTGGGCGAGGTCGATTGTCTCGTCCTGCCCTCGGTCTGGTACGAGAACATGCCCATCACCGTCCACGAGGCCTATCGCAACGGCCTGCCGGTGATCGCCACCGATCTCGGCGGCATCCGCGAGTGCGTTCAAGACGGGGTTTCGGGCTTGCTGTTCCCCCGCGGCGACCACGAGGCCCTGGCCGAGGTCATTCGCCGCCTTGCCGGCGACCCCGACCTCTACGCACACCTCTCCCACGGCCGCCCCGAGGTGCCGACCCTGGGGCAGGTCGTGGACCGGCTCGAAGAGCTGTACCGCTAGGAATACGGAGCCCTCACCCCCTCACAGTGCCCCCAAGCGGCTTTTGTCCTGGCTCCGTACCCCCCGCCTTGGCACCGTATCCAGTCCATGTCGGACTGGAAGATCAGAAAGCGCAAGGACGGTTGTGTCCGTTGCGAGCGCGAATTCGAGGAGGAGGAGGCGTTCTATTCCTGCCTCCTCATCGAGAGTGTTTCGATCGCCCGTGAGGATCGCTGCATCAAGTGCTTCGATCCGACCGAGGTCCAGGAGGACGTGAAGAACACGATCTTCTGGCGAACCCACCGTCCTCCCCAGGGAAAGCGGCGTTTAGCGGTCGATTTCGACGTTGTCGAGCAGATCTTCTTTGCCCTGGCAGACCATGACAAGGAGCGCATTCTCGAGCTGCGCTACCTGATGTCGCTCCTGCTCCTGCGCAAGAAGCGGCTGAAGATCATGCGCGTCGTCCGCAACGACGATGGCGAGGCCATGGTCCTGCGGCGGCCGCGGCGTACCGAGGCCATCGAGGTGAGGGTCTTCGATCTCTCCGAGGAACGCTCCCTGCAGCTGCGCGAGGAGCTGACACGGATCTTCGAAGGTGCGGACGTCGAGGACCTCCTGGCGGCTCCTGCGCCGCCTCCGCCGGCCCCCGAGCCCCCGGGTGAGGCAGAGGGCCCCGCAGAGGGCCCCGCAGAGAGCCCCGCAGAGAGCCCTGAGGCGGGGCCCCAGAAATCGAGCGAGGCGGACGGGGACGAGGACCCCGGTGCAGTCGATTCCCATGAAACCGAGGAGCGGGCCGCGGGCTGAGCGAAGCCCAGAGCGGAACCCCGCCGGAGTGCGGGGTGGCTCCTTTGCTTTCTCTCAGAAATGGGACCGCTCCTCATGCCCCCAAGATGTTGGGGTGCAGTACCTGTTGCCCCCCAAGGCTGGTATGTCGGGTTCAATGACGGCCCCAGGAGTCCCTGGGTGGGCCACAAGGAAATCCGGGGTTCCATTGGGTAGGACTCGAGTGGGGGGTAGGATCATGATGTGGCGCAGA
>CBFIHP010000033.1:0-18641 GCA_965662355.1 Planctomycetota bacterium
GACCAGCCCATCGCCGTCGTTGTCGACGCCATCATCAATTTCGTTCGTGTCGTACTCGAACGCGAGCCGGTGCTGATTGCTCCAGTCGATGGCGGTACCCGTCAGCCCCACCGCCTGGCGAAACAACATGTCCGAGGAGCCGAAATTGCCCGTTGGGTCGGGGTTCAGTTGACCGTCTCCCGCAGTCAAGAGCTCCGCAGCCACTCGATCGAGGCCACGGCGAACGCGTGCCTCGAGATCTGCGCTGCTGTTGGTCGTCCCGAAGCTGCTGTTCCCGTCGGTAATGGTGAGAATGGCCATGGAGCCGACCATGCCGAGGATCGCCAGGGTGATCATGGCTTCCACCATCGTGAAGCCGGCCCTGGGCGAGGAAGAGATGCGTCGATTCATCAGTCGTTGGCAATAAGGGTTTCGAACTCGAGGATCCCGGGGCCCGAGGCTCCGTCCCATTCGATGCGAATCTGAACGGGCAAGAACGCGTAGTCGGTCGAGTGATCGAGGTCGTCGACGAAACCGTCGGCGTTCAGATCCATTGGAAGACCCAAGGCCGGAATTTCGAGGTCCTCACGCAAGACCCCCGGAGCAGCAGCCAAGGTCGGAAAGATGACTTGACCAGGCAACCCATCCGCGTCGCCATCGACCGGAGTCAGTCCCGGAATAGCGAAACCAACGCCTGGGCTGTTGAAGCCGACTGGGTCATCGCCCCTGTCATTGTTGTAGCGCGCAAAAACCGTGCTGAAGGAATCCGACGCTAGCACCTCCATCATCTGGCGAGCACATTGCTTCGCTTGCGTCGCTTCGTGATTCGTTTTGGTCGCAAGCGATGTCGACAGCAACACTCGCATGAAACCCAGCATGACCATCAACATCACGCCGAAAGACAGGATGGCCTCTGTCAGGCTCAGTCCTGCGTTGCTCGTGAGACGTTTCCCCACGCAGCCCAACGCTCTCCCCCGGTATCTTCCTCTCACCCAAGCCCCATTTCCAAAGTCGCCCTAGAACTACACATTGCGGACTTCCCCCGATGCCCACTTGCCTGGTCTTGTCTTTCGGCAGTCTGACTATGCTAAGCCAAGGTATAATTGCAATTTTGAACGCGCGAGCCGTGCCAAGCAGCGTTCCCAGGTGTGCAACCCTGAAGTGGACGAAACCGATTCCTGGGATGGCCCTATCGATGACCGCCAGCACGATCTTCCACATCACCGAAAAGTCGGAAGCGGATGCAGCCTCCAAAGTCGGCGAGTACTTACCCGCGACCTTCCAGGACCATGGGTTCACACACTGCTCGGACGGTCGCACGGCTGGTCGCGACAGCCACCTCGAGTTTCAAGGGCAAGCGAGGGCTATGCCTTCTCGAGATCGATACCTGGCCGCGTGGCTCGTTACGAAATGGCTGACTGGCGCGGCAGCCGTCCTTCTCGCGGAGCATCAAGCCATTCCTCCTGACCATGGGCTTTGAGGTCTATAGCCGTGACTATCTTTCGACGGCGCTGCGCATTGAGTCTTCGGGCCTCGGCCAACGGCTTCTACGTTCATTCCAATAGCGTTGCCCCCTGAATCGCACGCAACCCGATTGTCGCTCCTTGGCTCTCCGGCTACGATTCCCGGACTCTCGAAGCAGAATTCCCGGATAAGACGACATGGCTGAGATCCTGAAGAACTACATCGGCGGCGAATGGGTGATTCCCGACGTCTCCGAATTCCACGAGGTCAAGAACCCCGCCAACGGCCAGCTCTTGGGCAAGACGCCGCTGAGCGGCGCCGCCGAGATCGACGCGGCGGCCCAGGCGGCCAAGCACGCTTTCGTCGCCTGGCGCAGGACGCCGGTCGAAGATCGGGTTCAGAGTCTCTTCCAGTTGAAGTTCCTGCTGGAGAAGCACGCCGAGGAACTGGCACAGATCGTCACGCGCGAAAACGGAAAGACGGTTCCGGAATCGCGGGGCAGCGTGCGTCGCGGCATCCAGATGATCGAGGTCGCCTGCGGCGCTCCTTCCTTACTGATGGGTCAGGCCCTGGAGGACATCGCCGGCGGAATCGACTGTGAATCGGTGCGCCAGCCGATGGGCGTTTTCGCGTGCATCGCGCCCTTCAATTTTCCGGCCATGGTGCCGATGTGGTTCTTCCCGTTTGCCGTGGCCTGTGGGAACACGTTCATCTGCAAGCCCTCGGAGCAGGTGCCCTTCAGCCAGAAGCTCGTGTGGGAGCTGATCCACGAAGCCGGCTTCCCGCCGGGCGTTCTGAACATGGTGCAAGGCGGCAAGGATGCGGTGAACGGCATTCTGCATCACCCGGACATCAAGGGCGTGTCGTTCGTTGGTTCGAGCCCCGTCGCGGAATACGTTTACAAGACCGGCGCGGCGAACGGCAAGCGCGTTCAAGCGCTCGGAGGCGCAAAGAACTACATCATCATCATGCCGGACGCCGAGATGGACAAAGCTCTCGACTCCGTCACGGAATCGGCCTTCGGCTGCGCGGGCGAGCGTTGCCTCGCGGCCAGTATCGTGATCCCCGTGGGTGATTGCCACGACGCGGTGCGCGACGGGCTGGTCGAGCGCATGAAGAAGATTCGCGTGGGCGATGGGGCCAATGCGGACACCGACATGGGTCCGGTCATCTCCCAACCCCACAAGGAAAAGGTCGTCGGCTACATCGAAGCAGGCGCCAAGGAAGGTGCGGATCTCATCGTCGACGGCCGCAATGTCGAAGCCGACAGCAAGGGCTCGTTCGTTGGGCCGACGCTCTTCGACAACGTCAAGCCGGACATGAAGATCGGGCGCGACGAGATTTTCGGTCCGGTCCTCTGCATCTCGCCGGTCGATTCACTCGATGATGCACTGGAGATGTCGAAGAACCACCCGCTGGCCAACGCCAGCTCGATCTTCACGACCAGCGGTCGCAGCGCGCGCGACTTCCGCTACAACGTCGACGCCAGCATGGCCGGCGTGAACATCGGCGTTGCCGCTCCCATGTCGTTCTTCGGATTTGGCGGCGCGAAGGGTTCGTTCTTCGGAGATCTCAAGGCCCATGGCCGCGAGGCCTTCGACTTCTATACGGATCGCAAGGTCGTCATCTCTCGCTGGTAGGAGGCTCAAAACATGGCTCGCATCGTCAAAGGTGGACTGATCCAGTGCTCGAATCCGATCAACGACGAGAGCACGCCCGTGGCCGACATTCAGAAGGCCGCATTCGACAAGCACTTGCCCCTGATCGACCAGGCGGGCAAGGAGGGCGTGCAGATCCTCTGCCTGCAGGAGATCTTCAACGGACCCTACTTCTGTCCTAGCCAGGACGAGCGCTGGTACGACGCCTCGGAACCCGTACCCGGACCGACGGTCGAGGCCCTGGTGCCCTACGCCAAGAAATACGAGATGGTCCTGATCGTGCCCGTTTACGAGCGCGAGCAAGCGGGCGTGTACTACAACACGGCTGCCGTCATCGACGCTGATGGCACCTATCTCGGCAAGTACCGCAAGAACCACATCCCCCACACCTCGGGCTTCTGGGAGAAGTTCTTCTTCAAGCCGGGCAACCTCGGCTATCCCGTCTTCCAGACACGCTATGCGAAGATCGGCGTTTACATCTGCTATGACCGCCACTTCCCCGAGGGCGCGCGGCTGCTCGGATTGAACGGTGCCGAGATCGTCTTCAACCCTTCCGCCACCGTTGCCGGGCTTTCACAGTATCTCTGGAAGCTCGAGCAACCCGCCCACGCCGTCGCCAATGGCTACTTCATGGGTTGCAACAATCGCGTCGGCAGTGAGGCCCCCTGGGGCATCGGCAAGTTCTACGGCTCCAGCTATTTCGTCGACCCCCGCGGCTCCTTCCTGGCTACGGGCTCGGAAGATCAGGACGAGCTGATCAGCGCAGAAATGGACCTCGAACTCATCGAGGAAGTCCGCCGTACCTGGCAGTTCTATCGCGATCGCCGTCCCGAGACGTACCACGACATGGCCGAGCTCCTGCCCTAGGGTCAGAGGGACAACGTCACGGTGAGGTCTTGGGTCCCCAAGCTGGCGGCCTTGGTTTTCGTGCGGCCGTTACTGAAGGTGGCCGTCACGCGGTAGGTGCCGGGGGGAAGTGGGCCGATGACGCGTTGGGAGGCTGAGAGCGGCTCCTTGAGCATGCCGGCCATGCCCTCGAGGTCGATCTTGGCACGCGAGACTTCGTGGTTCTGTTCGTTGTAGACGCGGATGGTGGCCGGGGTGGGTTGACCGGCGGTTTGTGTCTGGACGGTCAGGCGAGCGGCGGGGACGATATGCAATCGAATGCCCTGGGTGATTTTGCCGGCGTGGACCGTGAGGCTGTCCGTCGCTGGTGAGGCAGCTCCCCACATACGGGCAAAGAGCGTCAGGCTGCCGGCGGGAACGGTGAATCCGAAGCGGCCTTTGGAATCGGTGTCATCGGTGTGGCCCCAGAGCAGTTCACCCTCATCATCGCGGGCGAAGACGAGGGCCCTGTCCACGGGTTGACCGTCCGCATCGAACACGATGCCCTCGACGCGACCGGTGCTGCGCGGCTCGAGATCGATGTCATCGACAACACCACCGAAAACGCGAATGCCGGTGCACCTGCTGTAGGCGCGCTTGCCGTAGGCTGCCACCGTGTAGAGACCGTCATCCAGGAGCGTAAGTCGATAGCGGCCATCCTTCGCCGAACGAACCGATCCGTCATCGAAGGGCAACACCTGGTCGAGATAACCATCTTCACGAAAGGCGATCACGCTGATACCGGAGGCCCCGTCCCCTTCGGGCGTCAAAACACGACCGGTGATCTCGCCCAGGGGCAACTGAAAGTCCAGCGTGTGTTGATTTTGACCCACGATCCAACGTTGAGGAGCGGCGGGATCTCTGCGTGGGTCCTTGTCCGGCTCGAAGTAAAAGAGGTGCGCTCCAGAGCCTGTCAGCTCGAGTGTGTAGCTGCCCTCGTTGTCCGTCTCGGTGGCGCGCAAGCCCTCGATCATGCCTTGGCTTTCGTTGAAGGCCATGATCTCACATTCGGCAAGAGCCACGCCGCCAAGAAAGACACGGCCCCGAAGGATGTGCGGTTCTTCTTCCGCCGGACGAAGAGCTATCTCGATCGTTTCCCCCGCAACGACCTGCACGTCCACACCAGGGAGAATGTGCGGCTGTGGGTCGATATCCAAAACACAGAAGACCGTGTACTCGCCCGGGGGAATGGGGCCCATGTGGAAGAAGCCCCTCTCGTCGGTATCGCTGTCCCGGATGTCGAAGTCTGTGGCGAGAAGCACCACCGCATCCTCGAACGCCTTGCCCTCTGCGTCGTAGACATGGCCTTGGATATAGCCGCCGCTGGGAAGGTGTAGTGCGACCTCGGCGCGACCACCTGGTGCCAACTCGAACTCGACGGAATCCTTGACGAATTCCGTCGATACCGCAGCGATCACCGGCCCCGCGGACATGTACGCAATCCGGAAGCTGCCATCATCGCCAGTCTCCGTTGTTGCGCCGTCCCCACCGTCCCGCGGCCGCACGAGAACATCCACCTTGGGTACGCCAGCACCACTATCGTCGATCACCCACCCCGCAACTTCCCCGTTCCGCAGGAATCGAACGAACATGCGTTCGCCCTGATACGGAGCATCGAACTCCGCGAAGCGGATGCCATCCTCGCGCGTGTGAAGATGCACCTCGAGACTCACGGACCACGTCCCTGCCGAGGGTATCGGAAGATCCAGGTCACCCGCCTTCGTCACCAGCTCGAACTCGTCAGGATCGGAGGAACCCTCACGCTGGCGCGCGACCTTCAACGCCTCGATCGGCTGGCCAAGATCGTTGACGAGCCGGAAAGGAAGAAACAAACCCGACTTCACGACCTCGGCACGGCGGGTGTCGGGCTGCGCTTCCTCGCGGGTGGCATGCCCCCTTGGATCGGCCCGTCCGTTGTCGTTCGCCTGCATGATCGGGCGAACACCCCCCAACTCGACCGGGACGCGGTCGGCAGCCGCTTCGACCCGATCCTCGGGGGCTGCAATTCGCCGCTCGCCCGCATTCGAGCGAAGCATCCAGAACACGAACCCACCCAATACCAGACCGAGTGCAAGAACGAGTACCGGCATGCCACGATTCATCTCCATCACCATAGTCGATTTCGATTCGAGAAGGCGGGATTCAGGCCTCGCTTGCCTGCACACGCACAACCGCTACGATCTGTCGCCCCCCAACCTTCCTGGAAGCTTGCATGAAGATCCTGATTCAAGGCGGAACGATCGTCACGGCCACTGACAAGTACAAGGGCGACGTCCTGATCTACGGAGAAACGATCCACTCCATCGGCTCGGACCTCTCGGCCCAGGCCGAGAAGGTGGACAAGGTCATCGACGCCACGGGCAGGCTGGTCGTTCCCGGCGGCATCGATGTCCACACGCACCTCGACATGCCTTTCGGCGGCGCGTTCTCCGTCGACAATTTCGAAACCGGAACGATCGCCGCGGCCCACGGCGGCACGACGACCGTCGTCGACTTCGCCATTCAAGAACGCGGCCACAGTCTGGCCCACGCTCTCGACACATGGAAAGGCAAGGCCGAGGGCAAGGCTGCCATCGACTACGGCTTCCACATGATCATGAGCGAGCACACACCCGATCTCGAGAAAGAGATGGGTGCCATGGTCGACGAGGGCGTGACATCGTTCAAACTCTTCATGGCCTACCCCGGCGTCTTCTACATGGACGACGGTGGCATCTTCCGATGCATGCAGCGCTCGGGCGAGATCGGCGGGACCATCTGCATGCATGCGGAAAACGGCATCGTCATCGATGTGCTCGTGGAGCAGGCCTTGCGCCGCGGCCAGATCGAGCCGAAGTACCACGCCCTGACCCGCCCGCCGCGGGCCGAGGCCGAAGCGACCCATCGCGCTATCGCCCTGGCCGAGATGGCCGATGTACCGGTGTACATCGTGCACCTCTCCGCCGCCGAGGCCCTCGAGCAAGTCACCGCCGCGCGCAATCGCGGGCTGGAAACGTACGCCGAGACGTGCCCGCAATACCTGTTCCTGTCGTACGACAACTACGAGGAGCCCAACTTCGAGGGTTCCAAGTACGTCATGAGCCCACCTCTACGCGACAAGGCGAAACAAAAGGACCTGTGGCGCGGACTGAAGTACAACGATCTGCAGGCCATTTCCACGGACCACTGCCCATTCTGTTTCAAGGAGGGCAAACAACTCGGCAAGGATGACTTCAGCAAGATCCCGAACGGAGCGCCCGGTATCGAAACGCGCATGAGCCTGACCTACGACGGCGGTGTCGCCGCCGGTCGCATATCGGTGAATCGCTGGGTCGAGTTGACCTCGACCTCGCCGGCGAAGCTATTCGGGTTGTTCCCCAGGAAAGGGACCATCGCGCCTGGCAGCGACGCGGACATCGTCGTTTTCGACCCAGAAGCCGAGACCGTTCTGGGGGTCGAGAGCCTGCACATGAACGTCGACTACAATCCCTACGAGGGCCGGCGCGTCAAAGGCGTCACGGAGACGGTTCTCTCACGCGGCGAGGTGATCGTCGAAAAACAAAGCTTCACGGGCAAGGCTGGCCGTGGACAATACCTACGGCGCAAGAGCCGCTTCGAAGAGTAAGCCGGACAAGAGCAACAAGACCATGGATCAAACAGCCCAGGGAAGCCGCAGCCAGGAAGTCCGCGACAAGCACGCCAAGTACCTGCTGCCGGCGGTATCGAATTACTATGCCGATTCGATCGTTCTGGATTCGGGCTCGGGCATGCACGTATGCGACATCGACGGACGTGAGTATCTCGACTTCTTCGGCGGCATCCTCACCGTGTCGGTCGGCCACTGCAACCCGGAGGTAACCGAACCCCTGAAGGCTCAGATCGATCGACTGGGCCATGTCTCGACGCTGTATCCGACCATGCCGATCGTCGAGCTGGCGGAACGCCTGGCGCGCATCACGCCCGGCAAGCTTCAGAAGAGCATGTTCACCTCGTCCGGGTCCGAGGCAGACGACACAGCGGTTGTCCTGGCCCAGATCTTCACCGGATCCCAGGAGATCATCGCCTTGCGCCACGGTTACTCCGGTCGCGGAGTGCTCTCGCAATCCCTGACGGCCCATGCGCCCTGGCGTGCCATCCCCTCGCAGGTCGCGGGCATCAAGCACGCCATGTCACCCTACTGCTATCGCTGTCCCCTGGGTTTGAAGTACCCCGACTGCGAAGTGCGCTGTGCCACGGACCTCAAAGAGCTGATCCAGACCACGACGACCGGTCAAATCGCCGGCTTCATCGCCGAACCGATCCAGGGCGTCGGAGGCTTCATCACACCCCCCAAGGAATACTTCAAGATCGCGGTCGACATCGTGCGCGATCACGGTGGCGTGTTCATTTGCGATGAAGTCCAAACAGGCTTCGGTCGCTGCGGATCGAAAATGTTCGGCATCGAACATTGGGGCGTCGAACCCGAAATCATGACGATGGCCAAGGGCGTCGCCAACGGCATGCCCCTGGGTATCACAATCGCGACGCCTGAAATTGCCGATAGCTTCCAGAAGTTGACGATCTCGACCTTCGGCGGCAATCCGATCTGCTCGACCGCGGCGAACGCGACGCTCGAATACATCGAACGCGAAGAACTCCCGAAAAACAGCGAGGTCCAGGGCAAGCGCCTGCGCGACGGCCTGGAAGAGTTGCAGCGACGACATCCGAAGGTTATCGGCGACGTCCGCGGCCTGGGCTTGATGCAGGGGCTCGAGCTGGTCGTCGACGAAACGGCCGGAGATCGCACACCCGCCCCAAAAGCAACGGCGCGGCTCTTCGAGGAAACGAAGACCCGCGGCCTCCTGATCGGCAAGGGGGGCTTGCACGGCAACTCGATTCGCATCTCGCCGCCCATGATCGTCGGTGCATCGGAAGTCGACGAAGCGCTGCGTATCCTGGGCGAATCCTTCGAAGCAATGGCCTAAGAGGCGGGACAGAAGATGACCGATCTCAGCATTGAAGTTTGTGGCATCCGCTATCCCAATCCTTTCGTCCTCGCTTCGGGCCCGCCGGGGACGAACGGCAAGGTCATCCAGCGCTCTTTCGAGCTGGGCTGGGGCGGCATCGTTTGCAAGACCATCAGCCTCGAGAGTGACAAGGTCACGAACTGTGTTCCGCGCTACGGCAAGCTGAAAAATCGCAAGGACCACAAGAATGTCATCGGCTTCCAGAACATCGAGTTGATCTCCGATCGACCGTTCGATGTGTGGCTACAAGAGCTGGCGGAATGCAAGAAGGCCTACCCTGACCATGTCCTGATCGCCTCGATCATGGAGGAATACCGGAAGGAGGCCTGGATCGAGATCGTCGAGCGCACGCAGGAAACGGGTGTCGACGCCTTCGAATTGAACCTCTCCTGCCCCCACGGCTTGCCGGAACGAAAGATGGGCGCCGCCATGGGTCAGAACGCCGAGATCGTGGAAGAGGTCACTTCCTGGGCTAAGGAAGCCTCCAGCATTCCTGTCTATTCCAAGCTGACCCCCAACATCACCGACCCCACGATTCCCGCGCACGCCGCGGTGAACGGTGGCGCCGATGGCATCAGTGCAATCAACACGATCCTCTGCATCATCGGAATCAACCTCGATACGCAGCGCCCCATGCCGACCGTCGAGGGCTATTCCGAACCCGGCGGCTACTCCGGCCAGGCGGTGCGGCCGATCGCACTACGGCAAGTGATGGAGGTCGCGCGCGCGTGCCCGGGCACGGCCATTTCGGGCATGGGCGGCGTCGAAACAGCCGAGGACGCGATCCAGTTCATGCTTCTGGGCTCGCACACGGTGCAGGTCTGCACGGGTGCCATGCTCCAGGGATATGAAATGATCCACGGCCTGTGTGACGGGCTGGCCGCATACATGGAGAAACACGATGTGACCCGGGCCGTGGATCTCGTGGGCAAGTCGCTGCCTTACTTCACGACTCACGCAGACCTGGTTCATCGCCAGCGTGAAGCCAAACGCGAGAAGGCCGGGCAATCCAATCGCGACTCGATGTGGCGTGGCGATATTGCCAAGGAAACCGATACGCTCGTCACCGACTGAGGCTCTCCTCAGGGAGTCTTCTGCTGCATCCCGCGCCACGCTTTCAGAGCGGTAGCCCGCTGGCGAACCGCGTCCATCTTCCAGATCTCGACCTGGGATAGCTCGCCCTTGGCGAAGACAAACAGGCGACCGTTCTGGATCGTGAACTCCGTGTGGTCGGATGCCACGCGCTTGCCGCTGGCCATTGCCAGGGCACACCAACCGCCGAATGCCGGCTCGTAGCTGTCGGGATCCGCGATGAAGGCTATGCGGTTCTCGGCGTTGGAGAACAGGTAGGTGATACCACGATCTTTCGTCGACAGCGATTGCTTGCCTTCGAGCGGCCCCCCGGCCTTGTGATAGGACACCGGGTCATAGCCGCCGAGGGCCAGGTCACCGTTCAGGTGATACATCGCGACAGAACGAATCCGTGACTCGTTGGAGCGCCGCAACCACACTTTGTCCGCCTGTGGCAGCTTCAAGTTGGCACCTTCCTTTATCCAATGAGCACGCGTATCGTCGAAGAAGCCATCGAAATACAGCATCAATGAACCGTCGACGAAGAGGTAGGACTTCGGGTTGATGCCCACTAGCTTGTTCTTCGCCATCGCATACGCACACCATCCACCATAGGCAGGGGCAAAGCGCGACGGATGAGACAAGAACAAGTAGTGATTGCGCTGGCTGGCAAAACGGTAGATCCCCTTGCGATAGACGACCTGCAGGTTCTTCTTGCCCTTCTTGGGCTTGTCGCCCCCTTCCCTGAAGTAGGAAACGGGATCGAACCCGTCCATGATCAGGCCCTTGCGACCGCTGTTGAGACATTCCTCAAAACGAGACTCCTGGGCAATCGATGAGCTGAAGAGGCACACCAGGGCGACGAGAGAAAGCAGAGGGAGCTTCATGAAATGGTCCATCGGCAGGGTAGGCGCCCGAGAAAAGTGCTATTTGGGTGGCAGCCGTGGGACCCATTCCACGCCAGGAAAGGTGAAGGGCAAGAAAGCCCGCCATCCAAGCCTCTAGCCTGCATCCCGCCATGACTGAAACGACCCGACCCTCCACTTCGAGCCGCCTCTTCACCCTGCTCTACGGCCTGCTCGCCTACGCCTGCTTCCTGGGAACCTTCCTCTATACGATCGGATTCCTGACTGGCTTTGGTGTCCCTAAATCCATCAACGACGGACGCCCAGCGCCGCTGAGCGAGGCGCTGCTGGTCAACGGAGGCTTCCTGGCACTCTTCGCCATCCAGCACACGATCATGGCACGCATTTCGTTCAAGAAGTGCTGGACCAAGATCATCCCGGCGCAAATCGAACGCTCCACCTTCGTCCTCATCACCTCCGCCATCTTGTGTGGGATGTACTGGCAGTGGCGCGAAATTCCCGGAGAGGTGTGGCACGTCGAAGGCTCCTTGGCCTACGTCATCCTGGGTATCGCCGGCATCGGTTGGGGAACGGTATTGCTCGCGACGGTCCTGATCGACCACTTCGACCTCTTCGGATTGAGACAAGTCGTCATGTACTTCCGGAACAAGCCGCTGACTCCGCCGGTCTTCTACGAGCGCTCGTTGTACCGCTACATTCGCCACCCGTTGCTCTTCGGTTTTCTCATCGCTTTCTGGGCGACGCCCCAGATGACCGTCGCGCATCTATTCTTCTGCATCATGTTCACCGGATACTGCCTCTTCGGAATCCAGGTGGAAGAGCGCACGCTGATCGCAGAGCACGGCGACTCATACGCCAACTACAGAAAGCGCGTCCCGATGCTGCTTCCGCTCAAGCGCCCTGCTTCCTGAAGTCGTGCGCAGCAGAGCCCTTGCCAAGCGCTGGTTCCCGCAGGATGGGAGCCGGCGCTTTGCGTTGCAGCGCACATTCCGTAGGCTCGCCTCATGTCGAATACGGTTCGGTTCGGGATTCTCGGGACGGCACGCATCGCCACCAAGGTAGCCCGGGCGATCCAAGCCAGCACGGGTGGCGAGTTGCATGCCATTGCCAGCCGCGACGCAGAACACGCGACCGAATGGGCACGGCGCCACGAAGTCCCGCAGTGCTTCGGAAGCTACGAAGCCCTGCTCGACGCCCCGGAGATCGACGCCGTCTACGTACCGTTGCCTCCAGCCCTGCACTGCGAATGGACGACGAGGGCGGCCGCAAAGGGCAAGCACGTACTCTGCGAAAAGCCCCTGTCCATCAGCGTGGGCGAAGCCGAGCGGATGGTCGAAGCCTGCCGCGAGAACAACGTACAGCTGATGGATGCCACGATGTGGCTCCACACGCCACGCGAGGCCGACATGGCGCGGCACGTGCGCTCCGGTGAACTGGGCGAACCACGCCGTGTCACGGCGGCGGTCGGAATCGAGCTCGAGAGCTATCTACGGAACAACCCGCCCCGGACTCCGCCGGGCGCCAATCCACACCAGCACGAGCTACGCTTGCAACGTGACCTCGGCGGCGGCGCGCTGATGGACGTCGGTTGGTATTGCATCGGCGCTGCCCAATGGGTCTTCGGCGACCTTCCCACGCGCGTCTTCGGCACAGCGCGATACCAGGGCGAGGTCGACATGAGTTTCAGCGGCATGCTCTGGTATGAAGGCGAACGCATGGCGTCCTTCGATTGCGGCTTCGACATCGCACGCCGCAAGTGGTTCGAGATCGCTGGCACCCAAGGCTCCCTTGTCTGCGACGACTTCGTCGGGCCCTGGGACGTGCAGAAGCAACGCTTCTGGACTCACGACGCCGAGGCTCGGCCTAGCGAACATGTCTCCGAACCAGCCCAGCAGGAGCTTTGCATGATCGAGCGCTTTTGCCAGGCCGTGTCCTCCGGCAAGAAGGAAACGAGCTGGGTCAATCGCTCGCTCGACACACAACGCATCTGCGCGGCACTCGAACGCTCTGCGCGCGAAGACCGCGTCGTGGAACTACCGCGCTAGAGAACGCGCATGCCACCGTTGCGCGGGGGTAGCGGCACCGTCGCCTCCAACGCCAAACGAAGAGGGTCCGGATTCGCGAGGTCTAGCGTGGGCACGTCCTGCAGGGCCAGGTTCTGTCCGTCGCATGGCGGTCCGGTGTCAGGACCAAAGCACCACGTAGCGCTCTGTCAGGACCTATTCCCCAAGAGCCCCCGACCGATCCAACCGATAAATAGCCTGCAGAGGATACGCGTCCGCCTCAAAGACCCACGCTTGGACCGCCCGCTTGGCGACGAACTTCTGCAGCGCCGAAGAAGCGTCGTGGTCGATCACGACGTAGTCGAAGTCGAGGCCGACCAGGGACTTCAAGTCGCGACCCTTGTAGGTGTACGCCTCCCTGCCCGTCAGCACGCTGAGGAGCGGGGCGGCATGCGCGGCGAAGGCTTTGTCCTCAGGGACGATGTCACGGATCTTGTCTGCGCAATTCACCGTGGCCTGGGGATAGTCATCGGGCCAGACCTGGGGTGTCAGGCTGTGGGGCATGACGATGAGATTGCCAACGAAGAGCAAGGCGAACAGAACCACCGGCAATCCGCGGATCCGATGCCACCCGGGCCTTCCCGCCTGGTGTTCGCACCACCCCTTGAGTGGAGCCAAGAGGTAGAGGAACACGAAAGGAACCAGTGGGAGCGCGAGGCGGCGCTCGGTGGAGAAGTAGAAGAGAATCGTCGCCGAATAGCCGGCGGCGGTCCATTCGAGCAGTGAGTGGTGCTTCCATGCCGTCCAGGCGCAGCCGAGAACGAGCGCCAGGATCAGCAGGGGCTCCAGCGGCTCGGGCATCCAGGGCAGAGTGCTCGCCACGTCGGTGATGATGATCCCGTCGTTGTGCAGCGCGCGTTCCCAGAACCCGCCCAGTCCGATGCGCGGAGAATCGGGGTCGCCCGGATCTTCGTGGAACATCCCGGTGGAGTAGGTGAAGAGGTTCATCTGCACCACGGGACGCTCGGCCACTTTCTCGGCGGCTTTCGAATAGCGCAGCCAGGGAATCAGGAGCGCGCCGGCAACGAGGACGGGAACGATGGCCCCGCGCAGGGAAACCTGTCTCCGGCGAACGAATACGAAGCAGACCACGGCCGGCACGATCAGGAGGCCCGCCGTTCGAACGTAGAGCGTGCAACCGAAGCAGAGCCCCGCCGCGAGGGTCCACCAGGGAACCATTGAACTCGATGATCCCCCGTTCTCGGGAGCGGGCTCCATGCTTCGATGCAGCAGGTAGAGCGTCGCGAAGAACAGCGCCAAGTACGGAAACTCCGAGATGACCCAGTTCAGATAGCTGAGGAACAGGGGCGATGTGGCCGACAAGAGAGCCACGCCGAGCGCCATCCACTTGCCGTGAAGCTGCTTCACGACGAGATAAATGGCCGCGATCGTCGCTGCGGCAAAGGCCCCCATCAGGCGATTCAAGACCCTGAAGTCCCAGCCGTCATCCTCGAAGAAGGACAGGACCCAGGCAACCCCCGGCGGGCGGAGAAAGAAGGTTCGCCCCGCGAACTGATAGCCCTCGCCCTCCGCCAGGGATTGGGCCGTCTTCAAGTACATCGCACTGTCCCAGGCGGGTCGCCAGAGATCCTCGATCCAAACGAAGACGAAGCACACCCCGAGAATCGCGAGAACGATGCGCGGCAGGTAACGTTCAGCCCACATGGTGCCCGGAGCGCTCACAGGGGCGGATCATAGCCAGCTCGCCGCAACGAGGCTAGCGCGGAGACACTACATGGAACTCGCCCGGTCCTCGATCGCAAGTCGATCGGGATGCCAGGCAGGCAGGTGTTCACGGACGGCTCCCAACGAGGCCTCCAGCAAACCGGTGGCTTCCACGCGATCGAGAACGCCGACCAGGGCGTTGCGTGCGGCACATCCGGCCAAGGATTCGCACGGTAGGCTCGCTCGTTCTCAGGGCCGGAGAATCGTCTCGCAGTCGACACATCCGTTCCCGAACGACTCCACCTTCTCCACGAGCCCATCGCGACTGAGATAGAAGATGCGTCCCCGATAGCCGTCACTGACCGTGATCCGGCCGTCGGGGCGCTCTTCCGCGGATTGCAATGTGCCGTCGACCCGCCGGCGCCAGGACAACACGCCGCGCTTGTCAAAGCGGCGCACCTGGCCGCCAGTCCAGTTCGTCACGAGAAAGCCACCGTCGTTCGTGGAATCAACCGTGTTGGGAAAGTCGATTCCGGTCCAGGTGCGCACGATCGCACCGTTCTCATCTAGCGCGACGAGGCGATCGTTGCCGGAGTCCGCGACGAGAAGCGTTCCGTCGCGCAGGTACGTCGCATCGAAGGGACCGTTGAAACCGGAGCGTTCCCAGACCCGCGAACCGGTCTCGGGATCCACGGCGACGACGCGCCCGGGTCGCTGCTCGACGACGATCCACAGTCCCTTTGGGTGCAACTCGACATCGACCGGTGTCGTAAAACCATCGACGACGCGCAACTCCCGAAACTCGTCCGACAGGTGCACGACCCGTCCACTCCAGCGCTCGACAACGAGCACCGTACGGTCCAGAAGCCAAAGGCTATCGTAGGGCTCGCCCTTCCACACACGCGTCATGCCGCCTTCGGAATCGCGGTACCACAGCCCGATGCGGTCGCCACTAGCGACTTTGCGATCGAGGGAAAGCAGCAACTCGCTGGAACGCAGGAGCGTTTGTTCCGTTTCGTCCTGGGCCTTCGCGACAATCGAGCTTGCGAACAAGAGGAACGTGGTGAGGAAGGCTTTCATGGAGGCTCTATCGCAGGATACGCGAGTGCCTACCAAACGCCAGGTTCGCTTTCTGTCTTCCCGGGATCGCGAGACAGGAGGGCGATGGCCAACACAACGAACGGCAACATGGAGCCGGCCGTCAGTGCGGGTCCGTACGAGCCAAAATGTTCGCGGGATAGGGCCAGGAAGGATGGACCCAGGGCGCTCGAGAGGACGAGGCTCGACATCTGTGCGCTGGAGATGGCTCCAAGGTGCAGCCGGCCGAACAGTTTCGCGGTCGCGACCGTGGCCAGCGAACCGAAGCAACCGCTGGCGATGCCTAAACCCACTATGGTGGCCAACTTGTACGGCGCCTCGTCCAGTCGTGTCAGCGAGAAGTAGCCGAGAGCTTCGCCCGCTAGCAAAAGAAACACGATCGGGCGTAACGGGAAACGGTCTGTCGCCGCGCCCGAAAGCAACCCGGTCAGGATGCTGATGACGGCGATCGGCGGGAACAGTCCGACGGCCTGGGCCTGGGTCAATCCGGCCTCGGCACCGAGATCGACGATGTGAAACGTGACCCCGGTCACGAGCGCCGACTGGATCGAAATGCCCAGGGTCACGGCCCAAAACGAACCGGTGCGCAGAGCTTGGCGCAACGTGTAGCGTCGCGGGTCGGTTACATCCGTTTCGCCACCGTCGCGTGGATCGATGGCAGCCGCACCGTCCATGCGCAAGCCGCACTCCTCGGGGTTGTCCCGATAAAACACCCAGGCACCCAGGGTCATACCGACACCGCACGCAAGGGCCAATCCCATCCACGCTTCGCGCCAACCCCCCGCCGTTGCAATCAAGGCAGCAAGTGCTACGGGTGCAAACGAAAAACCCAGGTTGACGAACACGCTGAAGATACCCGAGGCCAGCCCACGGCGGCGTTCGAACCACTTCGGCACCATGTTGCGACTGGCGAGCGTCAACATACCTTGACCGCTGAAGCGCAGGAGCGAAAAGGCCACGGCCAGCGCCGCCAGCATGACCCATTCGGAGTTCGAGACCGAACGCGCTAGATGGTCGATGCGGCTCAAGGTGACGAGTGCCACCCCGAGCGCCAACGAGGCGCCCATGGCGGTCAAGCGTGCTCCAAAGCGATCGAGTAAGCGGCCACCGAACGGCAACAAGAGGCCGCTGGCCAGGGTCCCTACGAGGTAGGCATTCGCCAGGCCCACCCGCGAAAGCCCCGTGGCTTGCAGCAAGTGATCCGAGAACACGCTGACCCCCATCGTTTGACCGGGGATGCTCATGATCACGCCGATCGTCGCCCAGCCGAGGATCACCCATCCGTAGAACACGGGAGAGCGCGACGGGTTGATCGGGCGATTGGGGTTCAGCATGCTGCGCGGGTAGCGAGGAACCTGCTACCGTACCGCACGCATGCCGTTCGACCGCACCCCCTTCATCTCTCTCTTCTTCGGTCTTCTCCCGTTTGGTTGCACCGCGTCCGAGCAGGCGCCATCGAAGGCAGCGCAGGACATGGGATACCGCGCGCCGAACCTGATCTTCATCCTGGCCGACGACCTGGGCTACGGGGACCTCGGTTGCTACGGCCAGAAACTCACGCGCACACCCAACATCGACAAACTGGCGGCAGGCGGCCTGCGCTTCACGGACTTCTACGCCGGATCGACGGTCTGCGCACCCTCGCGCTGCGTGTTGATGACCGGCTTCCACACCGGCCACGCCTTCATTCGTGGCAACGGCAAGGACAACCTGCGCCCGGAGGACATCACGATAGCCGAAACCCTCCAGGCAGCTGGCTATACGACCGGGCTGTTCGGCAAGTGGGGCCTCGGGCACGAAGGCTCGAGCGGCATTCCTACTCGCCAGGGTTTCGACGAGTTCTACGGTTATCTCGATCAGAGCCACGCCCACAATTACTACCCGAGCTTTCTGCTCGACGGCGAACGGCGAGTGGCTTTGTCCAATGTCGTTCCGAAGGAAGGCAAGTGGGGACAGGGCCGGGCGTCGGAGAAAAGCGAGTACAGCCACGATCTCATCGTGAACCGCGCCCTCGCCTTCGTGGACCAGCACCGCGACGAGCCTTTCTTTCTTTATCTGCCGCTGACGATCCCCCACGCCAACAACGAAGCCGGCAAGGCGGGCATGGAAGTCCCGGAACTCGGTGCCTATGCCGAGCGGAACTGGCCCGAGCCGCAAAAGGCACTCGCTGCCATGATCACACGCATGGATCGCGACGTGGGACGTCTGGTGGATCGTTTGCGAGAGCACGGGATAGACAAGAACACGCTGATCATCTTCACCTCGGACAACGGGCCCCATAGAGAGGGCGGGAACGATCCGAACTTCCAGGACTCCAACGGGCCCTTGAATGGCATCAAGCGCGCGTTGACCGAAGGCGGGATTCGCGTACCGATGATCGCCTACTGGCCCGACGTGATCGCACCCGGAACGGAATCCGCACACATCTCCGCCTTTCAAGACGTGCTGCCGACGTTGGCGGAAGCCGCGGGCGAAAAGGCGCTCGCGGCGGTGCCCGCTGACATCGACGGAATCTCCTTCTTCTCGACACTACGTGGCAAGCCCGACCAGCTAGAGCATGCCGAGCTGTATTGGGCTTTCTATGAACGCGGCTCGGCTCGAGCACTTCGACAGGGCAGCTGGAAGAGCATCCAGCAACCGTTCGATTCTCCAGTACGTCTCTACAACCTCGAGGAGGATCTGGGAGAAGAGACCGACCTCGCCCAGCGTTATCCCGAACGGGTGCAAGCCATGGTGACGCGCATGGATGAGATGTACAAAGCGTCGGAGCGCTGGAAGTTTCCCGAGAACTAGTTCGCCTCCCAACTCCGGGAGACGCGCCGTCTCCTGCGCAAGGCATGCCGAACAAAACGGGACGGGGTTCTATACTTGGGTCGCCGGCCCTGATGCACACCGGCGCCGAAGCCA
>CBFIHP010000033.1:18739-30531 GCA_965662355.1 Planctomycetota bacterium
AAGGGCTCGCATTACGTCATCTTCGACTACGCTTCGCGGCCGAAGCCGTCGCCGCGATCCCCGTCGAGGAGCAGGTTCGTCACGCGATCCCCCTGTTCGAGGCGATTCTGGCCGCGCACCTCGAGGGCGGCGGTTTCCTGGGCTCGCCCCTGATCGGAGTCGCCGGGGAAACGGGCCTGGCCCTGGGGGCCCTGAACAGCCTGATGCACATCGAGACCCGCCCGACTCGGTGAGGCCGGGCCGTTTCCGGTGCCATTTTCAGCCCTGATGGACCCCTAGTGCCCCAATCGCCCCCAGTCGCGCTCCTGGAGGGACAGCGGGTCCCGAACCTGGGCTGGGGGGTCTACGCACAACGGCGTAGGGGCTGCCTGCCCCTTATCCAAATGGAAGGCCCTCCAAACGCGAGAGAAAAGCCCGCAACAAGTGCGAAATCAGAGATTCTCTATATCCTTAAACGCGCATCCGCGAGATTCTCTGGAGAGTCATCGCGGACCCCGTTCAACCAGGAGGGAACAACACAATGCGTCGAACTATCTTTACTGGCCTCGCCCTGATGTTTGGGTCCTTGGCTTCGGCCCAGGGTCTCATTATCTCGGAAGTCGTGGACGCCACCTTGCCCGGTGGTCTCCCCAAATGGGTCGAGCTGACCAACTGTGGCATTGACGACGTCGATCTGGCCGAGTGGAGCATCGGCAACTTCAACAACGGCGGCACGACCCTGGGAGGCGGTGCTTCCACCGTGCTCAGCGGCATGTTGGCCCCGGGCGATACCTACGTCATCTCGTACGAATCGGGTGACTCGCCCGGTATCGGCATCTTCTTCGACGTATACGGCTTCGACCCCGACAACTTCGATCTCGGCGCCTTCGTGAATGGCGACGACGTCATCGCGCTGTTCTTCGGGGCGGCCACGGGCGACGGCTCCGACGCCACGCTGCACGACGTCTACGGCGTCCTCGGCGTCGACGGTACCGGAGAAGTTTGGGAGTACACCGACGGTTTCTCCTTCCGCAATGCCGGCGAGGGCCCGAATGCTACGTTCGATGCTGCCGAGTGGACCATCGGGGGCGCAAACTCCCTCGAGACCGGAGACGACGTGGAAGAGCTGCAGTTGATCCTCGACAACACCACCCCCGGTGTCCACGACTGTGGAGCCACGGGTGAAGTTCCGGCCGTCGGCACGATCGGCATGATCGTCACCGGTCTGGTACTCCTGGTCGGCGTCAGCCTCCGCCGCCGTCGCTAGACGACAACACCACTCAGCTAGAAAACAGCGCTCTTGGGAACGGGCGGCCGCACACGGCAGAGTCGCGGCCGCCCGTTTCTTATTCCGAGCCTTCTCCTGGATCTGGGGGTGGCTTGCCTTTGCGGCGCGCCAGCGCTTGGCGCAGAAGGAACTCGATCTGGCCATTGAGGCTGCGCAGATCCTGCACGGCCCAGCCCCGCAGCTCGCTCAGGAGTTCGGGAGGGAGCCGCAACAGAAACCCCTTGCGGGCGGAGGCTCCGCCCGACGAAGGTCGGTCTTCTGGGAAGCCACCCACGATCAGTTGTAGAGAGAGCCGGTGTTGACGACAGGTTGGGCGTGGGCCTGCCCACAGAGCACGACGAGAAGATTGCCCACCAGCGTCGCCTTGCGCTCGTCGTCGAGCTCGAGGATCTCCTGTTCTTTGAGCTTGCCCAGAGCCATGTCGACCATGCCGACCGCCCCCTCGACGATCTGGCGCCGCGCCGCGACGATGGCCTTGGCTTGCTGGCGCTGCAACATGGCGGAGGCGATCTCGGGTGCATAGGCCAGGTGATTCAGGCGCGCCTCGATGACCTCGACGCCGGCCCGCCCCAGTCTATTCGAGAGCTGGATGGTCAGCTCGGCCGCGATCTCCTCGGTGCTTCCACGCAGCGTGACTTCGGCACCCTCGGCTTGCAGGTCGTCGTAGGGATAGGACGTAGCGATCTGGCGAACGGCCGCCTCGCTTTGGATGCGCACGTAATGGTTGTAATCCTCGACCTCGAAGCGGGCCGTGGCTGTGTCCCTGACACGCCACACGACGACCGCCGAAATCTCGACGGGGTTGCCCAGGAGGTCGTTCACCTTCAGCGTGCTGCCATCCAGGTTGTGGGCGCGCAGGGATAGCTTGTGCTTGAACGTAAAGGGATTCGTCCAGTAGAAGCCCTCGCCCCGGACACTGCCGACATAGCGACCAAACAGGACCAGCACGGTCGATTGGTTGGGGTTCACGATGAAGAACCCGGCCAGACAGACCAGCAGGCACAGAAGAGAAAACAACCCGGCGATCTTCAGCGGCACCGGACCGAGGGCCACGATCGTCACGCAGGCGGCCACGGCGAGGATCCAGAGGACGAACATGGCCCAACCACTCTTGGGGCTCAGGATCTTCTCGCGGGGGGAATTGGACTGTGTCATTGCTTTGGTACCTTCGTCGGGGGTCGATATTGTGATGATATCACTTCGATACCAGGCGAAGTCCATTCACCTGCATCTTTCTCCCGGCCTCAGAAAGCACCGTAAGCTTATTATTCGCAGATAGTTAGCTCGTCAGATCAGGCTGTCGGCCCTCCCGTCGGGCCAATGTCCGCGTGCCGAGGAACGCATCCGGGTTGGCGCGTGAAACCCATGCCTTCCAGGCGGGCGGCGGCGAGCCCTCGATCAGCTCGCCTGGCTCGAGATAGTCGTAGATCTCAGCGTAGGTCTTCACCTCGATGGCCGAGGAGCGCCGGAAGATGTGCCAGGGTCGCAGCTCGTCGGGATGCTCGAGCCCTGCCGCACCGAGGATCTCCATGAAGGCCCCGACCGTCTCCTCCTGGAAGTTGTGCACACGGACCTGTTTGTCTCCCGCATCCAATCCGCGGACCAGCAAGGGATCCTGCGTGGCGACACCGACAGGGCAGACGTTCGCATTGCAGCGCCGGGCCTGGATGCAACCGAGCGCGAACATGAACCCGCGGGCGGCGCTGCAGATGTCCGCGCCGACAGCCAAGCGTGCCGCGATGTCGAAGCCCGTCATGACCTTGCCGCTGGCAATCAGCTTCACGCGTTCGCGAAGACCGAAGCCAACCAAGGCGTTGTGTACGAAGACGAGCCCTTCCGTCAGGGGCGAGCCGACCGAGTTCGCGAACTCGACCGGTGCTGCCCCGGTTCCCCCCTCGCCACCGTCGATGGTGATGAAGTCGGGGAGTGTGTCGGTTTCGCGCATGGCCATGCAGAGGCCGAGAAACTCCGCTGGTGTACCGAGGCAGAGCTTGAATCCGACCGGCTTGCCACCCGAGAGCTCGCGCAGTTGGTCGAGGAAGGCCAACAAGCCGCGTGGATCGCTGAAGGCTTTGTGGCTGGGGGGCGAGAGGATGTCGGCACCCATCGCAACCCCGCGGATGCGCGCGATCTCCGGGGTGATCTTGACCGCCGGCAAAATGCCCCCGTGGCCGGGCTTGGCACCCTGCGATAGCTTCAGCTCGATGAGCTTGATGGCTCCATCCCGCGAACGCTCGCCGAAGGCCCCGGAATCGAAGCCGCCGTCTTTCGCCCGACAGCCGAAATAGCCCGTTCCCACCTGCCAGCAGAGATCGCCGCCGGGCGCGAGATGATGCTCGCTGACGGAGCCCTCACCGGTGTTGTGGAAGAAGCCCCCGAGCTTCGCGCCACCGTTCAGGGCACGTATCGCCGGACCGGAAAGCGATCCGAAGCTCATACCCGAGATATTCAGCAGCGAGGCCTCGTAGGGTTTGGAGCAGCGCTCCGCGCCGATCTTGATCCGCGGCGCCGGAGCCGGCTCGCGCGCAGCGAGGGAGTGGTTGATCCACTCGTAACCGGTCGCGTAGACGTCGCGCTGGGTTCCGAAGGGCACCGTGTCCCGCACCTTCTTGGCCCGCTGGTAGGAGACGTCGCGTTGCTCTCGGTTGTATGGGCGCCCGTCGGTATTCGATTCGATGAAGTACTGGTTGATCTCGGGTCGGATCAACTCCAGCAGGTAACGGAAGTGACCAACGATGGGAAAGTTCCGCAGGATCGCGTGGCGACGCTGCAAATAGTCCTTCACGCCCAGCCCGAAGAGCGGGAGGAGCACGGCGTGAATCCACAGGAACCGGGGCTCGAAGAACCCGCAGACACAGACGCCCAGGAAGACCAACAGAAAGGCGAAGAAGAAGACTCTGGGCATGAGAGGCCCCTGGGGAGTCCCCCGGAGCCGCCTCAGTATTGGGATCCGCTTCTGCGGAAGCGAGGTTGCGGAGCAGTTTGAGGCCCAAAATTCCAGCCCCTCGTGGACAATGGGAGTTCGACCCGTCCCTGGGGTCACCTTGCCCAGGACCCCATGCGCTCGAACGCTCCCCCCCAGTGGACATCGCTCCACCTACGTCGCCTGTCGATCGTTTTGTCCTCGATCGCGGTTCTCCTCGTCGGGGGATCCCTCCTCGTCACGGGGAAGGCCCTTTCCCCCCCGGGCTCGGGCAAGGTCCTATCGGCGGATCTCATCGCGCGTTCCCTGGCGGAGGCCGAAGCGCAGTCTTCCGATGGCAGCCTGCCGCTCGGGTTCCGTGTGTTGAGGGAACTGTCGCATCCGGACGGTCAGCTGTATCCCTCGGATCTCTTGCTGACGCCCGAGGTTCTGAGCCGACTGGTCGGCTCGGGCATGGGCATGTTCCTGCGCGAGCATATCAGCACCGAATCGCAAGCGGCTTCGGCTGGGACGACGACGGTTTCCTTGCAGGGACTGAGGGACAACACGCTTTACGAAACGGGAGCGGGCGATCTCAGCAGCGGCGCCGGCGCGAGCATTTTCTCAGGCCGCACGGGCTCGATGGCGGGCAATACCATTCGGCGGGCACTGCTCTCCTACGACGTCGCAGCCGGAATCCCCGGCGCGGCCACGATCCTGTCGGCCGAGATCGAGATGTTCTGTACGCGCTCGAACGGCGGCTCGCAGCCGGCGAGCTGGTATCGGGTGAGCTCCGACTGGGGCGAGGGCACATCGGATGCGGGTGACCCGGGAGGCGCAGGTGCACCGGCAACGCCGAACGACGCCACCTGGCTGCACACGTTCTACCCTTCGAGTTTCTGGGGCACGGTTGGCGGCGACTTCTCGGCGAGCATTTCGGCACAGACCAACGTTTCGGGCGTCGGCCCCTGGACCTGGACCTCGGCTCAGCTGGCGGCGGATGTTCTGGACATGCGCGACAGCCCCGGCACGAACTTCGGATGGGTCTTGCTCGGCAACGAGTCCAGCCTGAACACTTCCAAGCGCTTCGACGGCAAGGGTTCGAGCAACCCCGGCACACGACCGGTTCTGCGCGTGACGGTTTCCGGCGTGGACCTCACGCCACCCTCGGTCACCTGGATCTTGCCGGCTTCGGGCACAATGTTGACGCCGGAAGCACCGGTGACGTTGCAGTGGAGCGCAAGCGATCCCTCGGGAGTTTCCTTCATCGATCTCCTGGCGTCGTACGACGGCGGCACGACGTTCTTTCCCTTCGCGGTCGGCCTCCCGGGCACCGAGACCAGCTATCAATGGACTCCGCCAACGCGACCGGGTCCAGTGGTGATTCGCCTCGCGTCGACCGACGGCGCCATGAACTCGGGCACCGAGGACCTTGCGGCCACGTTGCTGACGAGCATGAACTCGACCGTGGCTTCGACCATGCGCGACTTCGACCAACCCGGCACCCAACCCTTCGAGCACGGACTCGACACACAGTCACCTCTCAACTGCTCCGCGTGTCACGGCGGCTATGACGATGAGACCGAACCGTTCTTCGGTTGGTCCGGTTCGATGATGGCCAATGCAGCACGCGATCCGCTCTTCGAAGCTTGCTTGGCGATCTCCGAGCAGGACGCGGAGGGCTCGGGCGATCTCTGCTTGCGCTGCCATATACCCAAGGCCTGGTTGGAAGGCCGCTCCGTGCCAACCGACGGCTCGGCCGTGGAACCGGACGATCGAATCGGCGTTTCGTGTGACCACTGCCACCGCATGCTCGATCCCCAATACCAGGCTGGGGTCAGTCCAGCAGAGGATCAGGACATCATCGCCGGTCTTATCACGGGCCCGCCGAACGATCCCGGCACCGGACGCTTCGTTCTCGATCCGGCCGGCACGCGTCGCGGTCCGTTCGACGACGCCGTCTGCGACCAGGTCGCACACCCCTTCCTGACCTCGCCCTATCACAACTCCTCGAAGATGTGCGGTACGTGTCACAACGTCAGCAACCCGAACTACGAATACAACGGGGCCGGATCCTACATACCGCTTTTCGACCTCGAGACGGTCAACTTCGGGCACGGCTCGATTTTCCCGATCGAGCGCACGTACAGCGAGTGGCTCTTCAGTGACTACAACTCACCCGGTGGCGTATACGCGCCCCAGTTCGGCGGCAACAAGGATTTCGTCTCGAGTTGCCAGGACTGCCACATGCGCGACACGACGGGCTCGGGCTGCAACCCCTCGCTCTTCCCGACGGCCCCGGTGCGCGATGATCTGCCCATGCACGATCTCACGGGCGGCAACACCTGGATCCCCTCTCTGATAGATCAAATCTATCCGGGAGAAGTCGACCCCGTGGCCCTTGCAGCCACCATCGACCGCGCGCGTTACATGCTGCGCAACGCGGCCAAGCTCGAGAGCTTCTACGAAAACGGGCTGGTTCGCGTGCGGATCACGAACGAAACAGGACACAAGCTACCGACGGGTTATCCCGAGGGCCGACGCATGTGGCTCAACGTGAAGTTCCTCGATGCATCCGGTCAGCTGGTCGGTGAATCGGGCGCCTATGACTTCGGTACTGCGGTCCTGACCGAGGACAGCGAGGCCAAGATCTACGAAGTCAAGCTGGGCCTCGACGACATCGCCTCCGCACATTCAGGCTTGCCCGCGGCAGAGTCCTTCCACTTCATCTTGAACAACATGACGTACAAGGACAACCGCATCCCGCCGCGCGGCTTCACGAACCTGAACTTTGCCCAGTTCGGCGGGCTCCCGGTCGGGTACTTCTATCCGAACGGTGCCTACTGGGACGATACGACGTACGACGTCCCCGAGGGAGCCACGCGCGCTATCGTGCGTTTGTACTACCAGACCACCAGCAAGGAATACATCGAGTTCCTGCGCGATGAGAACGTCACAAACTCCGCGGGGCAGGACATGTACGACCTGTGGGAGGCAAACGGCAAGTGCCCGCCGGAGCTGATGGCCCGCTCGGTATGCAACTTCAGGGATGTGGAGTTCGAAGTGCTACCGGGGACCCCGGGACCGGGACGTGGGATCACGAGGTAACCGCGCTTAGGCGTCGGCTCTGGAGGGCGAGACTTCCGGAATCATGCTCGCCCTATCCTACGTGGATCGAGCCCGTCCAGCCGGCGAGGGCTTCTGGGTCCGTACGCAATCTTCGTGCAGCCTTTTTCGCAACCGACACCCTCACCCGACACAACCCGAGCGTTCAAAAGGGCGAACGCGAGCGAATCAAGGTGACCTCAACGCCTGCTCTGGAATAGGGTGTTTGGAACGGAGAACGCCCAATGCTGCGCACGCTCATCATCGTCCTATCCACATTCGCCCTGGCTCTCTCTGCCGAGGGCCAGCAATGCCCGTTCTCGGGGATCACGCTCAACGGCTTCGGCACCGGCACGGGGACCTGCGCGGATAGTGTCCTGAACGCTAGCCTCGATACGAGCGCTTGCCGCGTCGACTTCGACTTCCAGCCGGAACCGTTCATCTGCGGCAACGTCTTCCTGTCCCAGAACATCCTGCTGGTCGGCGCGAGCCCGCTTCCGCAACCCTTCGCCTTGTCGAATCCGTTCCTTCCTGGAAGCAACCTGTACGTAGCCCCGGTACAGGCCTTCGGCCCCTTCCCCGGCGGCAAGGCCTCACTGCCAGTGCCACCGGAGGCCATTCTGATCGGGCAATCGCTGACCTTCCAGAGCGTACCGTTCTACTTCAGCACCATCCCCTTCCCGGGACACACCGAAATCGGCACGTCGACCGGCCTGACGGTCACCCTCAATTGACGCAGCGCACCGTCTGCGCAGGGTCGAAAACCACGGGACGACGCTAGGCTAGCGTTCCCATGATGGGACTTGCTTGCTACTTCGCGTTGATGTGCGTGGCCTTCGCGGCACAGTCGCCGGTCGAGGCCCCCGCGGTCGATGAGATTCAAGAGTGGATACCCCGCTCGCGCTTGAGGGTTCTTCACCGCATCGGCACGGATCTGGCCAAGCTGGGGCGCGAGGAGGAAGTCACCACGCTGGCGGAGGTGTTGCGGCGCCTGGGAGAGACCCAGGAAGGCCTGGCTCGTTTCCAAGCTAACTTGGCGAAGCACCTGGAGGGCGAGCCGGGATCGTTGCGACATTCGTCCGCACTCATCACGCGCCTCGAGAAGGAAACGGAACGTCTGAGCAAGTCGCTCGCGAAGATGCCCCAGGCGTTGCGCACACAAGTCGCCGAGACTTTGCTGTTGCTGGATGCACAAAACGCATCTGCCAACATGTCGCTGTGGCACGTCCGCAGTCCAGATGGTCAATGGGCCCGCCCGAACCTGCTGGCACTGGATGAAGGGCGCCGCCGCTTGAGCCTGCGGGTGCAGGAAGCGCGCGCCCTCGCCTTCGGCATCGATCTGAAGCCGAGCTCGCTAACGGCCGTGCGCAACCTATACGGCGAAGGGCGAAGCGTTTCCGCCCATGGCATCACACTGCACGGTGCGCAGAGCGAGCAGAAGTTGCGCCGTATCTTGCACGGGGTCTTACAAGGACTGGCTCTGTCGGAAGCCATGCGCGGAAAGCCCCTGGCCGTGCCCGACCTGTCGCGCGAACATGAGTTCCTGCTCCTGGACTCGCGCAGCCGATTCGAGTCCGCCCTGACCGAAGCGGTCGAGAACCTGGGTCTCTCCTTCTCGGATGTGGCCGAAATCGAGAGCACGAACCAGCTGTCGTTCCAGGACAAGCGCGGCTGGCGTACGAGCACGTGGCGCCCGGAGGCAGCGTATCAGTCCTTCCTTCTGTGGATGATCCTGCGCGAGATTCTTGGAGACGGGACGCAGCCTTGCCTGGCCGCGGGGCACATGAACTGGATCACGCTCGCGCTGTACGGAACGACGCTGCCCAACGTCATGTGGTTGGACCCACATGCCAATCAGCGCACGCTGACCAAAGGCCTGCGGCTGGACGGACGTGCGGTTTGGCGCTCGGCTCAGCGCGGCTTGTACGGGTGTCGTTCCTGGATGATCGAACGCGTGCGCCGCAACGAGGACCCGCCCTGGTGGAAAGCCATGGTCGATCAACTGGGCAAGATCCAGAACGACGTCCTCTTCAAGACGACCCTCGTGCACGAGTATCTCGCATGTTCGAATCAGCTTGCCTCGCTGCTCGAGGCCACGCGCGCCGAAGACGAGCGCGTCCGAGCTTTCGAGGCCGCTCTGGAAACGGACTTGCCCACCTTCGAGGAGCGCTGGGGTCAGTGGCTTCTCGGATCGCGCGACGGGCTGGTACAGCGCTTGACACTGCTTTCGCAAACAGAAGGCAGTGCGTCTGAAGGGCAGGCCACGAAGAACATGGTCCGCGCACTGAACAAGGTACGGGCCATGGCCTTTCGAAACCAACCGGTCGAATTCGAGCAAGTCGTCGAAACGCCGGAACTCAACGCGGGCGCACGGGCCCATGCCCGATACCTACGCCAGAACGAAGAGCAGAAGTATCTCTGGCCCGACGCGCACGAGGAGTACATCGATCGCCCAGGCTTCACCCCGGAGGGTGCACGGGCAGGCCTGAACTCGGTGATCGCCTTCACGGGTTCCCCCGATAGCGCGATGCGCCAGTGGATGGGCACCTTCTACCACCGACTCCCGCTGCTCGATCCCAGCGTGTTCGCCATCGGATTCGCCAGCGTGGAGCGAATCGATGTCCTGGACTGCCGGTCCCTACGCGCGCCCCTCGAGCGCGACCACTGGATCCCTTGGCCGGCAGACAGACTCACGAGGGTCCCGCGCAAGTTCCAGCCCGAGTTCCCGAATCCGGTGCCGGGTAGCTCCCAGGAATCCCTCGGCTATCCCATCACGCTACAGGTCTTCCGCGCCCAGGGGCGGGACGCGCTCGAGATTCGCATGAGCTTGGAGATCGAGAACAAGAAGCCCGTGGAATGTCACTTTCTGTCTCCGGACCAGGCCCTTTTCGAGGAACTGGTCCCGCCGAACGCCTGGTGTCTCATTCCAAAAGAGCACCTGAAGGCGGCCACCGGCTATGTCGTGAAGGTGCAATCCCAGACGCATTCGTTCTCCTGGAGCTTCCGGACGGAGCGCTGACGCACGAAACCAGGGTTTCGCGAGGTTTCTGAAACCCCTGGGCAAGCCGTCCGGCAATCAATGGGGTGGCGTTCCGACGCCCTGTGCCCCGTGAAGAAACAGCCTGTGCAATACTGGTTCTAGCGAGAGTGTCCCCTATGAGCCTCCCCAGCCTCATCCGTCGTCCCACCCTACGTACCGCATTGGGACTGCTCTCTCTGTTTGCCCCGATGGGGTTGGCCCGCTCCCAGGCCGAACCGCCGCACAACTACAAAGGTTTCGCCTCGCAGTACGCCTGGAATCCCACGCTCGGAGCCGGGGAACCGTTCAAGAACGTGCTGGCGGGTCGCTACACCAACGACGTGCTCCTGGATATCGTGGTTCAAAAAGGAGGGCAACTCGTCTTCTTGAGCGATCCGTCACAGGAGTACTTCTATGGCAGCTTCGGTAACGAAACGCTCGATGCGGTGCGCTGGCCCCAGGATCCCTTGATCAGAACGGACAGACTCATCGCCAGCGAACTCGGACAGATTGCGGTGTACGGCTGGGATGATTCCGGCGCACCCGAACCGGGCATGCCGATCCCTGGGTTGGCTCCCGCGGCGTTGGGGTTGGATCTCGCAGTCGATCCCGTTGGCGGGGCCACGTTCCTCGGGATGCTCCACGCCGATGGTCAAACGATCACCTACGGCGAGCTCTCCCTCGGTGCTTGCGTCGGCTGCTTCTCGCCGGTCCTGTCTCTTGGTCTCGGCGAGCCCGTCGTCGAGTGGGAACTCTTTCAGTGGGACGGATTGGCCGGGCTCGAGCTCCTGGTGCATACGACAACCGAGTTCCGTGTCATCGACTCCACGGGGCTCGACCTCACCGCACCCCTTGCAGCACAGGATGTGAAGTCGATCCTGGGTCGCTTCTTCGACCCGGCATTGGGCGTGGATCGAGGGCTGTGGTACGCGGAGTTGAATCCGATTCCGGAGTTCATCGGCATCGTCTTCGACAATCGCTATCCCGACCTCGAGCCTCCGATCTCGTTCGGCACGCTGGACACGGGGCACTTCGGGTTCATGGACTACAACTCCGACGGCCGTTTGGACGTGTGGTTCCCGACCGAAACGACGGGGCAAGCCATCCTGCTCTATGGACAGAACAGCCCCACCTTTCCGTTCGAGCAGAGCTTCGGCCTCGATCTCGAGCAAAGCACGCTCTTCGAGCTGGGTGGGGATCCCGCGAGCGGCATCGCGAACACGCTTAGCTCCATTGGTGATACCGGTGACTTCGACCTGGATGGGGACACCGACTTCTTCTTCGTTTCAGACGATCACCAGCACCTCAATTTCGTGCGCGGGGACGTCAACAGCGAAGACCTGTACGGACCGTCTCTTCGCTCGTTCAGCTTCACCGAAACCGGCGGCGAGGGAGGCGGCTCTCCCGAATACGAATTCACGCTGGAGGTGGGAATCCCCTTCCCAACGCATCCGCGCTTGCCGAACGGATCGTCGATCTTGAAGCGCATGGAGATCGCC
>CBFIHP010000033.1:30629-40139 GCA_965662355.1 Planctomycetota bacterium
CGTCCACTTCCAGGCCGAACCCGGGGCGAGCATCAATCCCGCGCCGCGGCTGGTGTTCTCCCATCCGCTGCCAGTGACGGCCTTCCCCACCGACCGGACGGGAGTGGACCAAGCCCAAGCTGGCCCAACGTCCCTGGGCGAACACGATGCCGGCGACTTCGCGCCGGACGGACCGACCTATCCCGGCATCGGCCCCTCGGAGTTCGTCGTACTCGAGCTTCCCATCTCCGGCGATCCGGACGGTGCGGTGTATCAATTCCGCTTCCGGCTGCTGGATAGTAATGATGTTCAGGTCGGCCCGGGCCACGTGCAGTACTTCACGAACGACTTCACGTCCCAGGAGCTGCTAAGCAACGAGTACGACCCCTGGGGCGACCAGAGTCATCTCGACCCCGAAAACGGATTTGGTTTCCACCGCAGGGGTGGCCTGGGTGGTTATTGCGCCACCTGCCCGTAGTCGGCCGATACTTAGACGGTATCCCTTTCGCACCTGAGACCTCGCGGGCCGTTGCGGGTTACGCGATAATACAACCTGGTGCATAATCGCCTGTCTATGCGGCTTTTTTCGAGAGCACTCGCGTTCGCGGCATTCCTTTCGATCACGGGCTGGAGTGCCTCCGCGCAAGACTTCAGGGTCCTGGTTTTCAGCAAGACCGTGGGCTTTCGACACTCCTCCATCGCCGATGGAACAGCCCTGGTTCAGAACCTGGGCGCTGCAAACAACTTCGCTGTCGATGTCACCGAGAACGCGAACGACTTCACGCTGAGCAACCTCCTGCGTTATCGAGTCGTGGTCTGGCTGAACACGACCGGGGATGTTCTCGATGCGAGCCAGGAGACCGCTTTCGAAGCCTACATTCACTCGGGGCGCGGCTACGTAGGCTTGCACTCCGCCACGGACACCGAGTACGGCTGGCCCTTCTATGGAGAACTGATCGGCGGCAACGCCTGGTTCCTGAACCACCCGAACATCCAATCGGCTCAGCTGAACGTCGAGGACCACTCCCACCCCTCGACGGCGCACCTTCCTGGCGGCGGCACGTTCACCGACGAGTGGTACAACTTCCGGGCCAACCCCCGGCCCTTCGTCGATGTGCTCGTGTCGATCGACGAGTCAAGCTATTCGGGCGGGAACATGGGCGATCACCCGATGACCTGGTGCCACGAGTTCGAAGGTGGTCGGTCGTGGTACACGGCCTTGGGGCACCGAACGGAAGCCTATCTATCGCCTGCCTTTCAGCAGCACCTCTTGGGTGGAATCCTGTGGGCATCAGAGGGCGTTCTTCCCGCGCCGGCGCTGCCACCCGTGGGGCTCCTGGTTCTGATCCTGGCCGTCGCCGGCATGGGCGTGGTCAAGCTCAGGCGCAGCGAACGATGATCGCCAGATGAACTCAACGAACTCGGTGAATACGGAACGTCACCGGCGGTAGGCTGGGCCCATGAAGCCCCAGCTCGAATTCCCCGAGGACCCTCTCCAGCGTTTCCTGACCCTGGCGGAAGCCATTGCGACCAAGAAACGCTGGTTCCACGGCTGGTCCATGCTGCGCTTCGCCGCCCTCGGCCTGCAAACGGTTCCCGGAGATCCGGTCGAGCTCGTCGAGCGCCTAGAGAGAGTCGTGAAGGAGCTCGACGACAATTTCAGCTGGCTTTCTTCGATCGGCAAGGACCTACGCTTCTGCCTGGCCGCAGCGATCCTGCGCCACGGAGGCAACGGTGTCGAATTCGCCAAGACCCTGGGCACGGCCCGAACCTGGTTCCGCGAAGCGAAGCTCTCGCGCAGCGAGATTCACGAAGCACTCGCCACTATCGTCCTGATCGATGCCAGTGCCGACGGCCGCCCGACCCGGGATCAGGTCTTCCGCTTGGCGGAGGTTCATCAAGGCATGCGCAGGGTGAGCCGCTTTATCACGCACACCGACGACTACCCCGCCGCCGCACTCCTGGCCCAACGCGGTGACGACCTGGGGACGATCGAGAAGCGCCTCGGCAGTCTCTACGAGAACCTGCGCCAGCTACGCTTCAAGAGCGGCAACGACCTGCAACTAGCCACGCATCTCTTGTACTTCGCGGATGTCGAGGATCAGGTCATCGCCAGCCGCTTCCATGCTCTCTACAAGGCCTTCGCGAACGAGGGGCTGCACATGCACCGTGGTGACTACGACGAGATTGCGTCGCTGAGCCTTCTGGATCATGATCCGTCGGCCATCGTCCAGCGCGTCCTCAGCGACCGCGAAACGCTGCGCGAACGCCTGCGCCCCAAACCCAGCAAGCAAGAGGGTTTCACCTTCGCCAGCACAACGACCTTCCTCACCTTCGCGGTGCGCAACCGCAAACTGCACATCATCAACGACGCGGTCAACCTGGCCCAGGTCATCTCGTTGATCCAAGCCCAGCAGGCGGCCGCCGCGGTTGCGGCTTCCTCGGCGGCGGCGGCATCGGCCGGCGCTGGCTAGACGCTTCCCCGCCGCAGCATCATGAGCAGATTCCTTTCCACCCTGTGCCTGACCCTCCTTATCTTAGCCTTCAGCGGATGCAACCGGGCAGATTCGGGGTCTCGCCCCCTGCACAACGCCGACAAGAACGGCCTGGCGATCGAAGGCTATGACCCGGTTGCGTACTTCCCGGAGGGTGGTGGTCTTCCGCGCAAAGGTCGGCTCACGATCATCGATCAGCACGTAGGACTCACGTATCGTTTCGCGACGGAGGCAAACCGTGCGCGCTTCCAGGAGAACGCCGAACGATACGCCCCGGCCTTCGGCGGCTGGTGTGCCTGGGCGATGGTCCAGGGGGATCGCGTCGATGTCGATCCGCGCTCCTTTCTGGTCGAAGATGGCCGCTTGCTCCTCTTCTACGATGGGTTCTTCGCGGACACGCGGGCTAGCTGGCGTGAAGCAAGTAGCCCGGCGCTGGGGCAAGACGCCGATTCCCACTGGGCGGTGATCGTGCGCGAAGCCAGCGCGCGCTGAGCGTCGATCAAAGAACCAGCGATCTCTCTCCGGCTCCGGTAGACTGGGCTGCCGCTCCTCGCGACGCTCCAATTCAAACGGAGACACCCAGCATGCCCTGGACAGTGACTCCGATGCGATCGAAGTGCGACGGGCCGGGGGTGGTTTCTATGCCCAGTTCCAATGCCGCAACCTGAGCACACTCCCGCGGGCCGAGGTGTTGACACAATACCTGTTGCATCGAATGGGTCCCGCGCGTACATCGTCTACGCACGCCCCCACAAAGCTACGTTGAAATCCAAGGCAAAGCATGCGATCCATTATCACGTTCGTCGTTGGCTCTTTGTTGGCTCCATTCGGATCGGCCATGCAGGAGACGTCCCGTGGCGCGTTTCCCAACGGACACCTCTTGGTCGATACCGACGCGTTTCCCAACGGACACCTCTTGGTCGATACCGACTGGGTCGCAAAGCACAAGGCCGATAAGGGCTTGCGCTTGGTCGATGTACGCTCGGCGCGGGACTATGGCCTCGGCCACATCCCCGGTGCAGTCAGCATCCCGACCAAGGCGACGTTCGCACCCAAGGGGCCCAGCGGCGTGATCGGTTCGGCCGAGCAAGTCGCGAAGCTGTTCGGTGCCCAGGGAATCGACCTCGAAACGAGGGTCGTGCTCTACGACGAAGGCAGGAGTACCGCGGCCGCGCGTGTTTTCTGGACGCTGGAGGTCTTCGGGCACAGAAAGGTCAGTGTAGTCGATGGTGGGTTCGCCAGGTGGAAAGCCGATGATCGCGAACTGACGAAGGAGGCGACGCAGGTCACTTCCAGGACGTTCAAGCCGAAGCAGCCCGCGAGCTACCTATCGACCATGGATACGGTGCTCGAGGATGTCGAAGACGAGGAGGTCGTCATGCTGGATGCGCGCAGCCAGCGCGAGTTCAAAGGCGGGCGGATCCCGATGGCCGTGCACATCGAGTGGCTCGACAACTACACCAAGGGAGATGTTCCCATTTTCAAGACGCCCAAGGACCTGCACCAGCTATACACGGCAGCCGGAGTCACTTCGGACAAACGGGTACACGCCTACTGACACTCGGGCCAAAGGTCGTCGGTGACGTACCTGACCTTGCGCCTTCTCGGCTTCCAGCAACCGACCAACTACGACGGCTCGTGGCAGGAGTGGAGGAAGGACGAGTTCGCTCCCGTCGAGAAATAGTGGCGCCCGATCGCTCCGGGTCCTTGAGGGGCCGGACTCTCGTGTAGGCTTCAAGGCTTACCTACGAACAAAAGAGAAGACATCTACGCACTAGAACGGAAAGGCGGCGGGTTTTCCGCCACCATTCCTGCACAGAAGAAAGCCACGGGTCCGTCAAAGGTTGTCGGGGTTTAGAATTGTAGTTGGGTCACTAATAAAGGGCTTCGCGTCGTCACTCGGCCGGGCTCCCCACATATGCTTCAGTTTCCCCTCTCCCGAATCGCTGCCCTCACCACACTCTTCTTCCTCACGACAACAGCGGATGCGCAGACCGTCAGCGGCCTGCAAGGCTTCCACCGTGATGGTCAGTCCTACCTGACCTGGAATGAACTCGCGGGTACCAATCAGCGTTATCGGGTTTATCGTTCAGACGCTCCGATCCGCTCTGCGGCCAACTTGAATTTCGCCGTCGAGTTGGGGGAAGTCGATGACCGTAGTTCCGACAACCGACCGCGCTCTGGCGCGAGTGGGGGTGCGAACATCAACTGGATCATCCAGCCTGGTGGGACACAATTGGCGGACTCGGTGGGGCTCTATGTTCACACGCTACGCAACGTCGGCACCTCGACGGGGCACTACGCCGTCATGGCCGTCCAGGGCGGAACCGAGACACGCGTGATCTCGGCTGGGCAGAATACGACGAGTATCTCCGCGGAAAGCGCGGCACCTCCTCAGCCCGTCCTGCAGCTGGTCAACGGCAACGTGGAGATCTTTGCCCATTGGACGTCGCATGTCGATACGCCCTTCCAACCGGCGCTTTCGATCCTGCCGAGCCACGGACACAACTTCATCTTCGAACCGGGGACCACCCCGGGTCCGCGTGGACTCCTGGTGCGGCTGCATGCCGCAGGACAGCAATACACGATCGGCTGGCCCCATCGCTTCGAGGTGCAGAGTGACGTCGACATCCTGGCCCTCAGCGACGCCTTCCCCGGTGGCGCATGGACCCTTTGGATCGGAGCCCAGGAGGCATATCCCAAGGCAACGACCAATCCGAACGCACAGGTGCATTTCGTAACGCTGCGTCGCGTCATGTGGACAACGGATTGGATTGCAGCACGTCTGGGGGTCGGACATGATCCCGATCGCCTGTACGCCGCGGGCGGTTCGATGGGCGCCATGGGCAGCTACTACCTGGCCACCGAATATCCGGATCGCTTCGCAGCGATCCTCGCGCGCAACGCGAACTTCAACTTGACCGCACGGGACGTCAACAACATCGCCTTCATCGAGGGGCTCTTCGGTGGCTTTGGCTTGAACCTGACAATCGCGGCCGGCACGCCCTCGGCGGGCTTGCGTGTCTATGACCGCCTGAACGCCTCCGCCATTCCGCCCTTCCAGCTCAATGCGCCCGGCCCGATCATTCGCACGATCAATGGCCGCAACGACACGACGGTGGGCTGGTCGAGCGCCCCGGAGCTGTACACCGCCCTGGCAGCGATTTATCAGCCGGCCGTGCATTACTTCGATGAACGTTCGCACAACCCCTTCGGTTTTTGGCAGGGCGTGGAGCGCGCCTTGCTCGCGCGAACATTCGCAACCCACCGTGACCGCCCGTCTCTGCACTTCAGTCGGCTCACGCTCGACGACAACGCGGGCTCTGGACTCTCCGCGAACGGGGATCCTGTGGGGTGCTTGAGCTGCTACATCGATTACGACTTGCAGACAGCTCGCGCCGACACGCTTTCCTGTCAGTTCGACGTCTTCCTCCGCAACCAAGGCGCCCTCGACGATGCTCCTCTGGGCACGGCCCAGGTTGTACTGACACCGGGACGCACGGCACCCTTCGCGCTCGAGCCCGGGGCGGCGGTGATGTTCACGCTGAGCGAGAGCAACGTCGTACTCGATAGCCAGATCTTGATCGCGGACGGTTCCGGTCGCGTCCACACGGCAGCGGTTCCGATCTCGTTGGCTCCGCGACGCGCTCTGTTCCAGCGCCTGGACACACCCACAAACCTACCGCGCGTCGATTCCTTCTCCGCTTCGAGCACACTGATCACAGCGGGCGACCCGGTCACCTTGTCCTGGATGACGACCAACGCCAATGTGGTCAACCTGGACAATGGCATCGGAGCCGTCGCGCTCGATGGAAGCCGTAGCGTGAACCCGACGGTGACGACTTCCTACGTGTTGACGGCCTCGGGTGCAGGTGCCAGTGCCTCTTCGAGTGTCACCGTGACGGTCAGCGGCGGAGGTCCCGCCGCACCCACGATCGATTCGTTCAGCGCTTCACCAAGCTCGCTGAACACGGGCGAAAGCACACGACTCGCGTGGACGACGACGGGCGCCAGCTCGGTCTCGATCAGAGGCATCGGAGGGGTGGCCGTGGATGGCAATCGACTCGTGGCTCCCACGGCGACCATGAGCTATGTCCTGACCGCTACCGGAGCCGGTGGGACCACTACCGCCACGGTCACAGTAACCGTCACGATCCCCGAGGGGCCGGTGCTCGGTGTCGAGGTCACGGGACTTCCCACGTCGGTCAACCGCGGCGACGATCAATCGATGGTCGTGTCGATCACGAACTCGGGAACGCAAGCGTCCGAGAACTTGACCGCATCCGTCGACGTGACGGGTACGGGTGAAATCGAACTGCGGGATCCTCGCAGCTCGACACAAAACGTGGCCGCCATCGCCGCCGGTACCAGCCGCAACGCCTCCTGGACGGTGCGCACGCGTAAAGAAGGCAACGTGACGCTCACTATCAACGTGACGAACGCCTCGGGTCAGCTCGTCGGAACCGTCACGAAGACGATGGCGATCCAGAACTGATCACGCCCCCCCGTCGAATAGTGTCTGAGGCGGTACGTCGGGGGGTCAGGCGGAGTCGGGGGTTTTCCAGGCCACGAGGCCGCGCTCTTCGGGCGTGCCGGGGATGGTGTTGTCGAGGAGGAGTGCGGCCAGGGCGCCGGTGGCCATGCCGGTTTGGCCGATGGTCTGAATGACATTGGCGAGCATGGCGAGAGTCGCCTGGAGAGTGGTGGCATCGGGCTGCTGGCTGCCCCATTGGAGGGGGTTGGCGGCGAAGTACTCCGGCAAGGAGAGGCCCATGAAGATGGCGAAGCCGAGGATGAAGAGGTTGCGGGCGGAGTTCAGGTCGATGAACTGCAAGTTCGAGAGTCCTACCGCGGCGATCATGCCGAACATGACGCAGTACATGCCGCCCACGATGGGCTGTGGGATGGTGGTGAAGATGGCGCCGAACTTTCCGACCATGGCGAGGATCAGCATGATCACCGCGCCGACTTGCACGACGCGACGACTACCGACGCGGGTCAAGCCGATGGCACCGATGTTCTCGCTATAGGAGGTCGTACCGTTACCGGTGCCGAAGATGCCCGCGACGAGACAACCGATGCCTTCCATACCGATCCCGCGATTGATGGTGGTGGCGTTCGGCACGCGGGCACCCGAGAGGCGCGAACATGCGTAGTAGTCCCCCACGGATTCCACCATCGAGGCCAGGTAGCCCGCTAGCATGCCCACGATCGCGCCGGCCCCGAAGATGGGCATGCCCCACTGGAAGGGATACGGAACGCGGAACCACGGTGCCGCCTCCAGGTTCGTCGTCGAGACATACCCGGGATGGCCCGCCTCGAAAAAGCCCGCAAGTGTGCAGATCCAGGCGACGCTCCACGCACCTACGATGCCGAGGAGAATCGGAAACAGCTCGAAGACGCGGTGCCGCGTTCGCAAGTATTGGCTGAAGAGAATGATCAGGACAATCGTCAGCCCGCCGATTCCCCAGTGCGTGCCTGCGACGGGGGCTCCGAACTTGAAGAGCGCGAGTCCGATCAAGGCGATCGTCGGCGCGATCGTGATCGGCCCGACGAAGCGCAACAGCTTGCCGACCAGACCGCTGTAGCCGACGAGAATCTCGGCCACCGCACCCGCGATCACAGCACCTTGGACATGTTGCAAGCGAACCTGCCAGCCCTCGTTGGCCAGGGCCGCCATGCCACAGATGGCAAAGGTCGGCGCCAGAAAGGAAAAGGTCCCGCCCTGCACCAACGGCAGACGGTTGCCGAGGGTCGTCTGCATGAGCGTCGTGATCCCACTGACGAAGAACATGGTCGAGATCAGCCAGCCGATCGCGGCCGGATCGTCCTCCATGCCGAAGGCCGGAGCCAGGAGCAGGGGGATGGCCACCGTCGAGCCGAACATCGTCAGGTAGTGCTGGAATCCCAGCCCAAGACTCTCGAGCAGCGGCGGCTTGTCGTCGATCCCGTAGATCAACCCCTTCGATCCGTTCCCGTTCTTCACTTCGACTCCTTGGACATACAGCGTTTGGGGGCTCGCGCCCCTACAGGCTATGCTGAGCGCACAATGGGAGGAAAGAAGAGATGAGCGACAGCTTTCTCCAAGCGGCGATCGACGAAGCGAAAAAAGGCCTGGCGGAGGGCGGAATTCCGATCGGCTCGGTCCTCGTCATCGACGGCAAAATCGTCGGTCGCGGGCACAACCGTCGCGTCCAAAAGGAAAGTGCCATCCTGCACGCCGAGATGGACTGCCTCGAGAACGCCGGGCGCCTGAAGGCCTCCGACTACGCCCGCGCGACCCTGTACTCGACGCTTTCGCCCTGCGACATGTGCAGCGGCACGGCTCTGCTCTACAAAATTCCGCGCGTCGTGATCGGCGAGAACGAGAACTTCAAGGGCCCTGAGGAGTACGTCGCCTCGCGCGGCGTCCAGCTGGACCTGCGCAACGATGCCGGGTGCATCGCCATGATGAAGAAGTTCGTCGAGGACCGGCCCGATCTGTGGAACGAGGACATCGGGACTTGAAACGGTCCTTTCTGATACAAACTTGGCCCTTCTCCCCGCGTCCGTAACCGGAGCAGCACGTCTTGTCCACAGTCATCCGCAAGGGTCCCTACCCCGAACTCACCTGGCACGCGATCATTGTCGGCTGGGTGCTAGGTGTGGTCATCTCGCTTTCGATGGGCTACGCCGCCTTGATCCTCGGCTTTTCGATCGAGGGCTCCGAACTAGCAGCCATCCTCGGCTGGGGCATCCTGCGCGGCGTGATGAAGCGCACGAGCATCGTCGAGAACAACATCAACCAGAGCATCGCCTCGGCCGTCAACGCGGCCTCCTCGGGCATGATGTTCTCCGTTCCAGCGCTCTTCATTCTGTCGGATCGCTACGATAATCTGACTAACTTCAACCGGGGCTTGATGATTTTCGGTTGCTTTGTCGGCGCGGTGATCGGCCTGTCGTTCGTTATTCCCCTGCGCAAGCAGATGATCGACTTCAACCGCCTGGCCTATCCGGGCGGCATCGCCACGGCGGCGATTCTGAAGTCGCCGGGAGC
>CBFIHP010000034.1:0-6578 GCA_965662355.1 Planctomycetota bacterium
GGATTCGCTCTCGGTATCGAGGCTGGAGGTCGCCTCGTCCAGGAGCAGGATGCGTGGGTTCGCGAGGATGGCACGGGCGATGGTGACACGTTGGCGTTGACCGCCCGAGAGCTTCACTCCACGCTCGCCGATGATGGTGTCCAGCCCTTCGGGAAGGCGCTCCGTGAACTCGGACACGTGTGCGCGCTGGGCTGATTCCTCGATCTCTGCAGTCGACGCATCGCGTCGTGCGAACAGGAGGTTCTCACGAATCGTGCCGTCGAAGAGGAAGTCGTCCTGCAACACGAGGCCCAGTTGACTGCGATAGCTCGCGAGCTCGACCGTGGCGAGGTCCATCCCATCGACGGAGACGTGCCCGGTGTCCGGTGTGAGGAACGTGGCGGCCAGCGCTGCGAGGGTCGACTTGCCCGAGCCCGAGCTCCCTACCAGTGCGACCACCTGTCCCGGCTCGACTTCGAACGAGACGTTGCGCAGGATGGGCTTGCCCTCGTCATAGGCGAAGTTGACGTGCTCGAATTGCACGCGACCCTCGATCGTCGGCATGGTCTGCGTGCGCTTCGGATCGTCGTCCTCGCCGGGTAGGGAAAGCAGTTCGGCCGTGCGATCGAGCCCTGCAAAGGCCTCGGTCATCTGCGTGCCGATATTGGCCATCTGCACGATGGGGCCGATCAGGAAGGCCAGGAACAACGTGAACGAGAAGAGGTCGCCGATCGTCAGCTTTTGCTCGAGAATCAAACCACCGCCGTAGCCCAGGATGATCACGCTGGCGATGCCGACCAGGAAGGTCCCGAGGCTGGTCACCGCGGCCGTCGTCGTCAGGGTCGTGCGCACGTTGCGGAAGATGCGCAACACGCCTTCGTGGAAGACCTCGCCCTCGCGTTTCAGGGCGTGGAAACCCTTGATGATGCGAATCCCACCCAGGGCCTCGGTCAGGCGCCCCGTCACCTCGGCGGTGATCTTGCCGCGTTCGCGAAAGGCCGGTCGCAGCTTGCGAAAGGCCCAGGCGGAGACCGCCGCGAAGAACAACAAAGGCACGATGGCGAAGGCGGTCATCAATGGGCTGATACGCAACAGAAAGACGAGGGCGATCGCCGCTGTGATCGTCCCGCCTACCAATTGCACGAGTCCGGTCCCGACCAGGTTTCGTACGCCTTCGACGTCGCGCATGATGCGCGACACGAGCTCGCCCGATTTCGTGTTCTCGAAGTGCCGTACCGGCAGGCGCAATACGTGCCGTTGCACGTCGGCGCGCAGTTCGGCGATCAGGTGCTGGGCCTCGACGCTCAAGAGTCTCGTCAACGCAAAAGACGATACGGCCTGGATCGCGACCGCGATTGTCAGCGCTCCCAGGATAGGCCACATCAGATCGGCTTGCCTTTGCCCGATGACATCGTCTACCAGGTACTTCGTCGAGGCGGGAAGGACCATCCCGCACACCCGGTTGACGAGGATCAGCACCAGCCCGATGAAGATGAGCTTGCGCCGCGGCCAGATGATTTCGCGAAACGCGTGTCGCAGGCTCGAGCGACTCAGGCGCACGGATTTCTCAGTCACGATCCGTCCCCGCTAGGCGTCGATAGGCTCGAAGCGCTTCATCTCGACGCCCTCGATCAGATTCCCGATACGCTCGCGGTTCGCTGCGATGTGCTCCGTTTGCAAGTGGCGGTCGAGGTGCTCCTGGCTCTCCCAGTTCTCGTTGAACACGAAGCGGTTCGGATCCTCGATATCCACGTGAAGGTCGTAGTTCAGACAGCCCGCCTCCGCTCTCGTCGGAGCGACAAGCTGGACCAGGGAAGTCCGCACCGCGGCCTCATTGCCGGGCAGGGCGCGGATCACTGCGATGACGGTGACCTGACTCATGCGGACAGGGTACACGAGTTGCGGACGAGAAGCCGTCCCCGATGCTAGCTCTGCGCCGGGTATCGGCCACGTGGGATTGGGTATCGACAAGCAGGTAGCAACGACGCGCTTTCGCATGCGCCTTGATACCCTCTTCGAAGAATGAAAGAGCAGATCGAGAACAGGTCGCATCGAGCAAGACGCCGACTTCGGCGCTTCTTCGTGGCGCTCTTGGTGCTGATAGCTCCGTTTGCGATCTACTTCCTGTCGGCTGTCGCTCTGGGGCGGATTCCGGTCAACGCGGATTGGCACCCGCCCGAGGAGGGGCCTACGATTTTTGTCCTTTCGAACGGCGTCCATGTCGATCTCGTACTGCCGGCTCGCTGCGGCGATCGGAACTTCCGGGAGGCCCTGTCCCTGAGCGATGGAAGCGGGCTCGAGCAAGGCGCTCAGTGGGTGGCCTTCGGTTGGGGTGAAAGACGCCTCTACCTGGAAACACAGAAGTGGGCGGATCTGAAGCTGTCGACCGCCTTGGCGGCAGTCTTCTTGCCGACACCCACTCTCATGCACGTGACGTTTCTCTGGCGTACCCCACGCGAGAGTGAAAACTGTGTGCGCTTGAAGGTCACCGAAGAGCAGCTCGAACGGCTCGCCGTTTATGTGAACTCTCGTTTCGCGCGCGACGAGGGGCAACTCGTCCCGATCCCGGGCGAGGGGTATGGCCACAACGATGAGTTCTACGAAGCCACCGGTTCCTATCATGCCTTCAATACCTGCAACGATTGGGCGAACCGTGGTTTGGCGGAGAGTGGTTTGCGGGCGGCATTCTGGTCGCCCTTCGACACGGCGATTCTCGAGCAGCTGAGACGCTTTGGATCGGGCGAAGATCAATAGGTCCGAGCTACGGGAGGACTGGAAAGCCCCACAGGCTTGAAAATCGCCGAAGCCCCTGCTCAAGGTTCCTGGGAAGTCTTCCGACAGACGTGCGTCTCATTGGCACGATGCAGATCAAGGAGTGGGTACTGGCCGCCCGGCGGGAGGGTGCGAGCGATCTTCATCTCGAGCCGCGTCTACCCGTCTCGATCCGTACCCGGGGCACCTTGAAGCTGAACGGTCCGGCTGTTTCGCCCGAGGTTCTGCTCGAGGAGGCTCGAGCTCTCCTCAGCGAAGAGGGCTGGGCGGACCTCGTCGAGCGCGGTTCGGCAGACCTCTCGCGCACGATCGGCGGCGTCCGCTGCCGCATCAACGTGCTCCGTTCAGCCCGCGGCGTCGGCCTGGCAATTCGACTCCTTCCGACTAACGAGCCCACGCTCGCCGGGCTGAACCTCCATCCCGGCCTGGAGCAGATCGTCCGCGCCGACCACGGGCTCGTCGTCGTCTCGGGGCCAACAGGGTGTGGCAAGTCCTCGACCATCGCCGCCCTGATCCAGGCGATCAATCAACGCGATCCGAAGCACATTATCACGATCGAGGAGCCGATCGAGTACACGCTTCGTTCACGCCGCTCCCTCGTGCGTCAGCGGCAGGTGGGGCGCGACACGCCCAGCTTCTCGCGTGCTCTACGAGACGCGTTGCGCGAAGATCCCGACGTGCTGGTCGTCGGCGAGATGCGCGATTCCGAGACGATGCGCCTGACGCTCGACGCGGCGGAGACTGGGCACCTCGTTCTCACGACCATCCATTCCTCGACGACGAGCGACGCGCTCCAACGATTGATCGGCTCGCACGCTCCCGAGCATCAGCCGGCGATCCAGGCCCAGGTGGCGGAAGTCCTGCGCGCCGCCGTGTGCCAGCGACTGCGCTGGCGCCCCGACCTCGGGATCCGCGTGCCCGAGTGCGAGGTTCTCTGGGGCAGTAGTGGCGTGCGCAACGTGATTCGCAACGGCCACTTCCACAAGCTCGGCGCGCTCCTCGAGACAGGCGTAGGCGATGGCATGTGGACGTTCGAGCGCTACGCGCATTGGCTGGAAGAGCGCATGGACTGGACTCTGCCAGAAGAGCTGCCGAGTGCTTCCAACGGGACGGGATACGAGGGGGAAGACCCACCGCAACTCCAAGCGACGAACGGGGGGCCACCGCCCAGCGACCAGAAAAAGCTATCGAAGGACGCTCCTGTCGAATCGGGGACACCTGTGGTCGGCGAAGAGGCCGACGGTCCAATCGTCTTGCAGGCACCCGGGGAGAGCATGGAAGACATCCTCTCTCAGATCGACAGGCTGTAGCAGGTGCTTGGATCCGGGCCCCCCAGGCCGCAGCTCGGCACGAGGATTGCGCTCTTGACGACATGATGTCGATTTCTTCACCTGTCTGCAGCGCCAGGCGAGGGCTCCGTGGTCTTGGCGTGGGGGAGTGGAAACGCCTCTTCCCCCTGCTGGCGCTCACGGTGGCCGCGGCCGAGGATCTGACCTCCCTCTCCGATCTCGAACTGGCGCGTCGTCTGCCGCCCGTTCACTCCGAAAGAGTGTGGCTGGCGGACGGTAGCGGGCTCGTTGGCTACGGCGTGTTGGTGTTGCGACCCGAGGCGCAGGAGATGCAGCGTCGACTCGATCAAAAACGCGATCTCGAGGACGCGGTATGGCGTGAAGCCCTGGAGCGCTGTGGAGCGATCAAGATGCGCCGGCGTTGGCTGGCCGGCCGACCCCTGGCCGTTTCCATCGAGATCCCCAGGTGGCTGGGCGACGCGCGTTTGAGCGTCAGCCCCGTGACAGCCGGATTGCATGCGGCCGTTGCAACCAGGTCTCCCAAGTGCTTCAACGCCGAAGTGGCGGAGCGGGAAGCCAATTTTCACCAGGAGCTCGGCGAACTTGCTCCAGGCGAGCACACCATCGAAGTGATCTGTCGAGTCGAGCAAGGAACATTGGGGAACTACCGACAGGCCTGGACGGGTCGCCTCCGTTTCCCTGTGACGGTGGTGGAGACCATGGACGAGGCTGTACCGCCCGTCAGCAATGCTGCGCTCGAGGAGGCGGTGGTGGATTCTCTTTTCGTTGACGACGAAGCATGGCTCTCGATCGATCCGGACGTCGTGCGACACCATGAGCTCGCGACGACGGGCCTCTCGCTCTTGGTCGAGGTCTTGCACAATGGAGAGGCCATCGGGAGCGTCCCACTCCTCGCGGGTCGTGCGAATTGGTGGAATGTGGCGGTCAGCTCGCATCACCTGGGCCAACTGGCGCTCTTCGACAGCGACCAGCTCCCCGGTGTTCCTTCGACTCCGCTCGATGCGAAGTTCGGAGCGGAGTGGTCGCTTCGGATTCGGGGCGTGTCCGCAGGCCTCTTGAAGCTGTGGGACGCTACGCAGCGTTGGGAGGGAGAGGTCCTCATCCCGCTGGACAGCGTACGCCGGGACGTTCAGTCCATCATGACGATTGGCGACCCGATCTCAGGGCATCCCAAGGACTCGGGCGCGAAGAAGAGCTTCAGGTAGCGATCTGGTCTACCTTGCACTCTTCGATTCAAAAATATTGGTGCTCGAACCCGGAAGGGTCGCGTCATGAATTCACACCTGCTCCTCCACACATGGGTCTGCCTGGCGCTTCTGGGGCCGGAGCCGACCTCGTCGCCGACGATCGAAGACCTCGACTTGCTGGGAGACGAGGAGCCCTATCTGATCTCAGGCTATCGAGCCTGGCCCAAGTGAGGCCAGCATCAGGGGTTCGTGGCGCTTTCTCTTCTAGCCGGCCTTGGCTTCCTTGACGAGCTCCTCGATCTTGGCGTCGAGGACATCATCGCCCGGCGATCCCAGCCACTTTTCGCGAATGATGCCCTTGGCATCGATGAGATAGAGGGTGGGGAAGCCGCTGACGTTCCACTTCGACGCCCAGGGGCCGTCGGGCGTCACATCGATGGCATTGCGCCAGTTGATGCCTTCTTTTTGCAGACGGGCCAGGACATCTGCCTGCTCTCCGTCACTGTTGACGCCGATCAGTGCGAAGGGTTCGTTGGACATGCGCTCCACGAGCGCTTTTTCGTGCGGCAACATGGCCACACAACCGCCTCACCAGAAGCCCCAGAAGTCGACCAGGACGACCTTGCCCTTGTAGTCCGAGAGGCGGAATGCCGTGTTGGTCTCGTCGACGCTGGCGATGTCCGGAACGGGCAGGCCAACCTGCAAGTGCTTGGCTTCGAAGAGCGCGCCACTCGACATGGCTGCGAAGGTGGCGCCCCGGGGAGAGGAGACGTCGGGATAGTCTGAAACGATGCGCTTGTAGTATCCCAAGGCTTCCTCGCGCTGCTCCGGATTCGGCTCGAGGATCTTCGCCATGCTGAACAGGGAGCTGGCCTGTAGCGATTTCAGGGACGACGTTTCAAGCAGCTGGCGCAGCCTGGAAACCGCTTTCTCGCGGTTGACCCTGACGTAGCGTGCCTCGGCCACGACGGGTTCCAGCTCGGACGAATCCGCGTGATCGTTGATCAGAATGTCGAAGGCCATCCAGGCCGAATCGCGGCTGCCAAATTCTCTTTCGTTGGAGAAAACCAGTGCCCAGGCACCTGCGGCGACCTCGGTCCCCTCTGCCTCAAAGGCCAGGGTCTCGGCCCGCTCGCGGAAATCCGCCCAGGGGTTGATGCCCAAGGCCTGGTTCTGGGCGCTGGTCGTCTCCGCAGCCCGGTAGGCCTTGAGTCTCGCCCGCTTGCTCACGTCGAGCTCCTTGCGCAGGGAGCGCAGGGCCTCGAGCTGCCCAGTGCTGGAGGAGTCGGTCCCCTGGGCCATGCCGGGGGTCGCGGTCAGGCTGGCCAGG
>CBFIHP010000034.1:6677-8378 GCA_965662355.1 Planctomycetota bacterium
AGGAGGCCCATGCCGTAGCGCCCGATCCATGTGGTCGTTTTCATGATTGTTTTACTGGTGGCCGTTTTCTCGAGAGAAGAGAGTCTGTGCATTGCGCGTCAGCCCCAAAATGTTTGTCGCTATCGGGATTCTTGCGTCGTTGGGTCCAACTTTGGAGGTGCTAACGCAGGGGATACGAAGGAGCGGTGGAATGCTCGGGTCCTTGCCGCGCAAGGCAGGCATGTTGCCCCTCACTTCACTGTGCCTTTGCCTGGCGGCCGGACCCTCCTCCCACGATGACGAGTGGCTACACAACCTCGTCGAGGAAGCCGACAACCTCGAGCCCCTCATCGAGACACAGGCGGTTCAAGAGCTCTTGCGGGCCGTCCCACTGCTCGAGGCGATAGAGCCGACCATGATCTACCACCGCCCGGGCGGTGGCTACTTGTCGGAGGCCTTTACTCGGAAGGAGTATGCCGCGCTCAGCGAGAAGCGCCGCGAGGGGCTGAGTGAAATGAAGGTGGATTCACAACGCTTCTACTCGACCTTCTACGGTTCGCCTCTGGCCTCCATGCGCGCCTTCGATCTCGCGGCCATGAATGGTTTTTCCTCCTACGACGGCCTTCGCATTCTGGATTTCGGTTTTGGAAGTATCGGACAGTTGGAGCTCCTCGCCTCGTGCGGCGCCGTCGCCGCCGGGACCGAAGTCATGCCGCTCTTGCGCGCCATGTACTCCGAGGCCTCGGGGCCGCGAAGCGAGGGGTTCCGGGATCGCGAGGGGTCCATAGTGATGGTCTTCGACCGTTGGCCCTCCGGAGAAACGAAAGCTCTGGCCGGTGGTCCCTTCGACCTCTTCATTTCCAAGAACACGCTCAAACGCGGTTACGTGAATCCTCCGATCGAGGTGCCCGCGAAGGACCGCATGGACCTGGGAGTCTCGGCTGCCCAGTTCCTGCGCGAGATCTTCGATAGCCTGAACCCCGGCGGCCTGGCGTTGATCTACAACCTCGGCGGTAAACCCGCCAAGCAGGGCGAGGCCTACCGACCTGCGACGGACATCCACTGCCCGTGGTCGAAGGAGGACTTCGAGGAGACGGGGTTCGAAGTCGTCGCCCTCGACAAGGACGATTCGGAGATGGCTCGCGAGTTCGGTCACACCCTGGGCTGGGACAAGGGCGCGAGCGGCATGGACCTCGACGCCGACCTGTATGCCCTGTTCACGCTGGTTCGCCGACCCTGACTCGGATGCGGAAGGAAGTTGCCGTAAACTCGGAGACATGAGGATGTCTCCGGACCGGCGCGACAGAGAGTACAGAGCTGGTCTTGACCCGGGCACCGAACTATCGAGCCAGCAAGAGAGCTCCGAGCTGGTCATCGAAGTTCCCGGCCATACGCCTGCGCAGCAGTTGACACCAGGCGCTCGCCGTCTATCCCTCGAGACGCCGTTCGAGGCCCTTGACCGTGCATCGCTGGAGCGTGTGTGTCTGGCGCCACTCGCCAATGAGCTGACCTTGGAGGCTTTGCGACGCTTCGTACATCGTGCCTGCTACTTGCTTCGCGAGGGCGGCGAGTTTTCGTTTGTCGCACGGGATCCCGATTCGTTTCCATCGGAACTCTGGCCCGGCGAGGTCTTCGTCTTCGATACGGCTCACGCTGGCAAGGCGGAGCGCTTTCGGCCCCTGCGGCACTTCGTCGAGCTCCTGCGGCTTTTCCCATGCCGGG
>CBFIHP010000034.1:8475-11154 GCA_965662355.1 Planctomycetota bacterium
TACGGCTCACGCTGGCAAGGCGGAGCGCTTTCGGCCCCTGCGGCACTTCGTCGAGCTCCTGCGGCTTTTCCCATGCCGGGTGTGGACGCCGGGAGCGCTCGAGCTGGATCAAGAAGGTACTTTCCTGAAGTGGCGCGCGACGCGCAGCGCCGATCCGGAGCCCGCCGAGCAAGCCGCTTCCAGCGAATCCGACATCGCGGAGCGTTATGGCGAAACCAGTAACTACCGGCGCTTCGATCGGCTCGAGGAGCCGGAAACGGCGGACGATCTCTACTACGCGGCGGCGCGCCTGCATCCCCGGCCCGGCGAACGGGTGCTGGCCCTGGGGGTCAACGACGCGCGCGAGCTCGAGATGTTTGCGCCGCCGGTCCGCGACGAGATCGAGCTGTGGGGCATCGATCATTCCCCGAGCGCCATCGCCGCCGCGCGCCAGCGCCTCCCCGCCCACGCGCAGCGCATGCTCGAGGCGGGCCTCGCGGAGCTCCCGGCCCTGGGACTACCGCGCTTCGATGTCGTTTTGATGCTGAACGTGCTGCAGTGCACAAGCGTCGATCGCGATCGGCTCCTCAGCGACTTGAAGCCCCTGTTGGCCAGCGATGCGCGGCTTCTGGCTTCGATTCCCAACTGCCATTTCGGAGCCCGCGACATCCTACGCCGGCCCCTACTCCGGGACGACCCGCGCCACGATCGCTCGCTGGTCCACAAGGACCTGCGCTACCTCACGCGCGAGCTCTATCGCAGCGGATTCCGCACGGTCGAGTCCTTCGGAACATACGACGCTTTTCTTCTCGCGCGGCGCTAGCAAGCTCACCACAATGCGTCCCATGAGCAACGCCCAACAACTCCAAAAAGTAGGCAACGACGACGGCTTCATCGCAGCTCTGGACCAGAGCGGCGGCAGCACGCCCAAGGCCCTGAAGCTGTATGGCGTCGAGGAGAGCGAGTACTCGGGCGACGACGAGATGTTCGCCAAGGTGCACGAGATGCGCACGCGTATTGTCACCAGTCCCAGCTTCGGCGGCGACCGAATCCTGGGCGCGATCCTGTTCGAGAACACGATGGACCGCCAGATCGAGGGTCTGGGCTCGGCGCAGTACCTGTGGGACAAGAAGGGGGTCGTTCCCTTCCTCAAGGTCGACAAGGGTCTCGCGGATGAGGAGAACGGCGCCCAGGTGATGAAGCCGATGCCGGATCTCGACGCGCTGCTCGAACGGGCGAAGAAAAACGGTGTCTTCGGTACCAAGATGCGCTCAGTCGTCAAGATGGCCAACGCCGATGGCGTCAAGGCTGTCGTCGATCAGCAATTCGAAATCGGCCGCCGCATCGTTGCCGCTGGTTTGGTGCCGATCATCGAGCCCGAGGTCGACATCCACTCGCCGGAAAAGGCGCAGGCGGAAGCCATGCTGAAGGATGCGATGCTCCAGCACCTGAACGGACTCGGCGCCGACGAGAAGGTGATGTTGAAGCTCACATTGCCCGAGGCGGACAACTTCTACGCCGAATGCGTGAAGCACCCGAACGTGGTGCGCGTCGTCGCCCTGTCCGGTGGCTATCCCCGTGACGAGGCCAACTCCAGGCTGTCGCGCAACAACGGCATGGTCGCCAGCTTCTCGAGGGCGCTCAGCGAAGGCCTCAGCGCCAAGCAGAGTGCGGAGGAGTTCAACACGATGCTGAACAACTCGATCCAGAGCATCTTCGACGCTTCGAAGACCTAGGCGAATTCACGGCTAGGCGAGTTCGGATTCCTCTGTTCGTCCCGTGAGCGATGCGCCACCTCCGGGTGTCAGCCGGAGCTCGAGCTTGCCCAGGATCGTGTCGGCCAAAATGGCCAGCAACGCGGCCGGCAGAGCCCCGGTGAGAATCAGGCGTATGTCGTTGAGATAGAGCCCCGTCACGATCGGTTCGCCGAGCCCCCCCGCGCCGATGAAGGCTGCCAGTGTGGCGAAGCCGATGGTGATCACGGTCGCGGTTCGAATGCCGGCCATGATGGTCCGGGTGGCAAGCGGCAGTTGAATTCGCAACAGGATCTGACGTTCTGTCAAGCCCATGCCGCGGGCCGCATCGACCAGGTCGCCGTCGACCCCGCTTATCCCGGTGAAGGTGTTGCGCAGAATCGGGAGCAGCGCGTACAGCGTCAGCGCACACACCGCGGATTTCGTCGACAAGCCCAACCCCGGGACTGCGATCAAAAAGGCGAGCAGGGCCAGGCTGGGGATGGTCTGCAGGATGCTGGCCAAGCCCAGGGCGATGCGGTTCGCCCAGTCGTTGCGCGTGATCAGGATGCCGAGCGGAACGGCGATCAAGCTGGCGAGAAAGACCGAGAGCAACGTCAGCTGGATGTGTTCCCAGAGGAAGCGCAACGTGTCATGGCGGCGTTCCACGAAGTAGGCCACCCAACCCGACTTCCCACGGGCTACCGCAGCATTCGGCTTCGCTTCCAGCAAGCCCTCGTCGGCCAGGAAGGCCCCGGCGACATCCTTGAAGAGTCGCCCATCGACTTCGACCGCATGGTTGAGCGCGATCATGCGCTCGTCGCTGATGCGAAAGGCCAGTAATTCCAGCACGGCGCGGAGTTCCGGATGGCGTTCGAGAAGTTCGCCGCGCACGAGTGGTGCTGCGTGGTACGGGGGAAAGAACGAGCGATCGTCCTCCAGGGTCCGCAACTGGTATCGCAGAAGC
>CBFIHP010000034.1:11252-21374 GCA_965662355.1 Planctomycetota bacterium
AGGCTGGAGCATCTCGACGTCATGTCGTTCGCTCAATGCATGCTGCGTTGCGAGAAAGGCCTTGAGAGGGTCATTGACCTTCGAGCCTTGCTCGAGAATCACCGCCCACGCCGTGCCCGTGTACTCGGGGTAGATGTCGATTTCGCCCTGGGTCAAGGCCGTGAAGCAGACCAGAGTCCCCCCGAGGCTGCTCTTGTGTTCGGCCTCGAATTCCGTGTGCTCTTCGATCAAGAGCGTCAGCATTTCGCCCAGGAGATGGGCTTCGGTGAAGTTCTTGCTGCCGATGCGGATCGTCTGTGCGCTTGCGGAAAGGCTCAGGAAGAGCGCACCCAGAACCAGGAACGACAGCTTACGCATCGAAGTGGCGCTCCATGAAACGTCGCACGTAGTCGGAGACCGGGTTCGTGCGGAAATCCGACAGGGTTCCGATCTGGACGATGCGGCCGCCGGACATCAAGGCGACCCGGTCGCAAAGCCGAAACGCCTCGTCCAGGTCATGCGTGACGAGCACGACCGTCTTCTCGACGGCACGCTTCAACTCCAGAAACTCGCCCTGGACGTCCGCGCGAGTAATCGGGTCGAGGGCGCCGAAGGGTTCGTCCATCAAGAGAATCGCTGGATCCAGCATCAAGGCGCGGGCCACACCGACGCGCTGGCGTTGGCCGCCGGAAAGCTCGCCCGGGAAGCGCGTGGCCAGGGATTCCGGGAGGTGCGCGAGCTCGAGCAAGGCTTTCGAGCGTGCCTCGATCCGGTCCTCGTCCCAGCCCTCGATACGTGCCAGTAGCGTGATGTTGTCCGCGACACTCATGTGCGGAAAGAGCCCACCGCTCTGAATGACGTAGCCCATGCCGCGTCGCAGTTGCACTGGATCGAGGGCAGTCGTGTCCTGCCCGTCGACCCACACGCGCCCGCGGCTGGGCTCTTCCAGGCGGTTGATCAGGCGCAGCGTCGTCGTCTTGCCGCATCCGCTGGTCCCCACGAGGCCCAGCGTCTCACCGCGTGCTACCTCGAGTTCGATCCCATCGACCGCGACCACGGAACCGAAGGACTTCGTCAGCGACTCGAGGCGGATCACGGCGAATGGGCTCAGAAGAGCTCGGCTTGGTGGAGCTCGCCCTTGGGGCGAACGGGTGCTTCCAGTGGGTCGAACTCGAGGCCGGTACGTACCGCCAGCCGTGGAAGCATGTGCTGGGCCAGCTCGACGGTCTCGTGGTCGCGCTTTTGGTGGAAGAAGAAGTAGGCCCGCTGCAGGCCACTCTCCATCCACTGACCGAGGCGTTCGATCCAATCGTCCAGGCGCTGGGTGTCCGTGGAGTGGCCGGAGTTGCCGACGAAGCGCACCATCGTGTCCGGCGCGCACAGCCGCATGTGCAGCACATCGCGGCGCCCGGCGACGTCGGTCAGCATCGGTGTGACGCCCAGCTGAGTGAACACGGCCATCATGTCGTCGAGCGCCTCTTGGTCCGCGAACCAGCGCTGGTGGCGGAGTTCGACACCCAGGTCAAGCTGCGGTGCATAGCGTTCGAGAAAAGAGACGAGCACCTTCGCGCGGTGGGGTCCGAAACCCGGCGGAAGGATTGTCCAGGCTCGGCCCAGGTGGTCACCGAAGCACTGCAGCGCTGCGACGAAGGCGTCCATCTCCTCGTGGGCATTCTCGAATTCCCGCTCGTGGCTGATGGTGGAGGGCAGCTTGGGACAGAAGAGAAAGCCCTCCGGCACGCTGGCGGCCCAGGCGGACATGCGCAGCGCGTCGTACCCGTAGTAGGTCGAGTTCAGTTCGTTCGTCGGAAACGCCCGGGCGTATTGGTGCAGGTAGTCCCGGCTCTTGGTTTCCTTCGGATAGAGCGTTCCCAGATAGCCGCGATCCGTCCACCCAGCCGTTCCCACCAGAACTCTTGGCGCCGTGTTCGTTCCCTGCTGGCGCAACGATTCCAGGTAGGGGCCATTGCCCGCTCCATCGGGAGGGAGCGTGAAGTCCACTCGGTCCACGTTCGGGACCCGGCCGAATTCCATGCGGTTCATCTAGCCGGACGATTCTGCCAATTCGTGGGGTTTGCACCAGGTGCTGTTCTTTCGAAAGCCGGCAGTTCGAGCAGGATGGGGTCCAGCTGCGACAGCGCGAAGTCCAGCTGCTCGGCTTCTTCCAGCATTTCCATGCCGCTCAAGCGGGCCCGGAGCAACTTTGCCGTGCCAACGGCGGATAGGTTCAAGCCGTCCATGCTGGCGGCCGCATCGGGCTTGCGTTCGAACGAGGCGAGGATCTGTTGCAGCGCGCCGGTCAGATCCTTGTCCTCGAGTGCGATGCGGGCCCGCCCGGCCAGTGCGATGGCTGCGTAATGATCGGATGAGGAGGCGCTCTCGGGGTTCTCCTGGATGCTGGTTGCGTAATAGGTCAGCGCCCGGCCGTAGGAGGTGAGAGCCTGGTCCGGTTCCGCTTGGCGCCGGTGGTTCTCCGCCGCGACGATCGAAGCGTAGCCTGCAAACCAGGGCAGGTTCGGCGAGGCGTCCTCGGCCTTCAGCATCGACGCGTATACAGCCTCGAGTCCATCGATACCGTCGCGCCACAGGGTGCGTCCGCGCAACTGACCGTGCAGGGTCCAGGAGTCGGGGAAGCGCTTCAAGCCCTCTTCCAGGGTGCGTTCCGCGCGCCCGAAGGCTCCCAGGCGCATGAGGAAGCGGAAGTGGTCCGCCACGTGCACGTCGCGCCCCAGGGGGTGCGTCGAGAGGACCGCGAAGGCGGCGTTGACGTCGGTCAGCCACTCGCCAGGCCAGTCTTTCTTCTTGTTGAGCGCATCGGTGATCACCTGCTGGCGCTGTTGCGCGAAGAGCGAGATCGTCGCGATGGCGAGCCACTCGATCTCGCCCGCGGGCATCGCCGAGACGGCTGATTCCACGCGCTCGTACGCGGCGGCCAGATCCCCGAGGTAGTAGGAGGTCAGCCCGGAGACCGCGTCCAAGCGCCAGCCTGAGGCACCGAGCCGTTCGGCTTCTTTCGCGATGCGTTGCGAGTCCTCGAGACGCATCTGGTAGTAGCGGTTCGCGACTCTCTGGTTCTCGCCCTGCATCGAGCGTGGATCCACAGCCAGCTCCAGCAACGCCAATGCGGCTTCGAGCCGTGCGCCGGCGTTGCTCGAAGGCTCGACCGCGGCGGTTTCGAGTCGCGTGGTGACGATGTCGACCCCAGGGGCCGAGTACGAGGCACCGGCTTGCGTGGTCCAGGAGCTCTCGTTGATCTGCTTCGATTTCGTCCCGAGCCCGCGATGAACGATCGAAAGCGTGTGGGCGCGTTCCGAGTTCTTCCCCAGGCGCGACAGGGCCACGATCATCTTCTCACGTTCGCTTTCATCGAGCGGTACGCGCAGGGCTTCGTTGATCAGCTCGATCGCTCCGTTGGAATCGGAGTTCGCCAGCGCATCCCGTGCCAGCTTGGCCATGTCGGGATCGAAACCGTAGATAGCAAGGCGCAAGAGGTCGTCGGGTGCGGCATCGACGTTTTCGAGGGCAGCCTTCAAGAGCGTTTCGCGGGTCGCCTTGTCACCACCCTTGTATGCGCGTTCGACGGTGTCGCGATCCTTCACGTGACGGCTGGCGACCTTTTCGACCAGCGTGCGATCGCCGCGCACCACCGGCGGCGGCGCGTCGCGGTTCGTGATGCCTTCTTCGATTTGCTTGAACACCGACTCGGTATCGAAGGCGTAGTAGACGTCGTAGGTCTCGTTGCCGTCCAGCTCGACCATCACGTGGCGCGGAGCGACGCGTACATTTTCGAAGTAACGCTCGAAGAGAATCGGCTCGATCCAGATATGTTCGCCGCAGGTGACGCTTCCAAAACGCGGGCACAGGATCCGGTTGCCGTCCGAGTCGTAATCACGCGGATTGTGTCGGTACACCGAAGCGATCACGGTGACGTACGGCTCGTACAGTTTGGCGATGTCGGGTTGGCGATAACGGATCCCGGCGTAATGCTCCGAGGCGATCTCTCCGTCCATGTTGACGCAGATCAGGATCGCCTTGCCCGTCTCACGGGAAACGGCCAGCGCATCGTCCCAGTTGCGCTCGAAGGTCAACAGCACGGGCCGTCTCCAGTCCTCGGCTGTAGGCGCGAACCACATGGCCTCGCGATCGACGCTCTGCGGCGGACCCTGGGCCGACGCTGCTGGCGCCAGTAGGGCCGTCGAAAGACCTAGTGAGAGGACGAAGAGAGGCACGAACAGGAATCGATTCCGATACATCACGATTAGCACGCTGAGGGATGTGAGTCCGGAAACAGGTGCTTCCAGGCCTTCAGGGTAGTCCCCAACATGCAAACTGCACAGACAAGGTGCTGTAAGGACCGAGCTACTCCGATCTCCGCGGCGCCAGGGATTCGTCCGTGGCCGCCAGATTCGGGTTCAAACTCGGTACACAGCCCGGCGAGCTGCTGCCCAAGAGAGCCTCGCCGTGTATCCTCCCTCCACACCGGCCGTTTTTTTCGCGCCGCAACCGAAGCACAAGAGCCGTGACCGACGTCCAAGCCGTTGCCGAGCGTATTCAGGAAGAAAGCGCCTTTCTCCAAGACGTCCTGCGAGAGGTCGAGAGGGTCATCGTGGGCCAGAGCGATCTCGTCCACAGCCTCTTGGTCGGGCTCCTCGCGGACGGGCACGTCCTGCTCGAGGGGGTGCCGGGGCTGGGAAAAACGCTGGCCGTTCATTCCCTTGCAACGGCCCTCGGCGGTGATTTTCGACGCATCCAGTTCACCCCCGACTTGTTGCCCTCCGACCTCCTGGGAACTCAGGTCTATAACCCGAAGACCGGTGATTGGTCGGTCCGCCGCGGTCCGGTCTTTGCGAATTTCGTACTGGCCGACGAGATCAACCGCGCGCCGGCCAAGGTCCAATCGGCCTTGCTCGAGGCGATGCAAGAGCGCCAGGTCAGCCTCGCCGGTGAAACCCACCCTCTGCCGGCTCCTTTTCTGGTGTTGGCGACGCAGAACCCCGTCGAGCAGGAGGGCACGTACGCTCTTCCCGAAGCGCAGGTCGATCGCTTCATGCTGAAGGTGGTCGTCGGCTATCCGACCAAGGCGGAAGAGGGTCGCATCATCGAGCGCATGGCGACCAACCAGGAAAAGCCGACCGTCAAGGCGGTCGCCAAGCCCGAGCAGCTCCTGCGGGCCCGACGGCTACTCGACGACATCTACGTCGACCAGCTGGCCCGGGACTACATCGTCGAGCTGGTCTTCGCCACGCGCGAACCGGCGCAGTACGGACTCGACGATCTGGAACCGATGATCCTCTACGGAGCGTCGCCGCGTGCCTCGATCTCGTTGACCCAGGCTGCGCGCGCCCACGCCTTCCTCGAAGGCCGGGGGTTCGTGACGCCCCTGGACATCAAGGCCGTGGGTATGAACATCCTGCGTCACCGCGTGATCACGACGTACGAGGCGGAAGCCGAGGGGCTTTCCTCCGAGGACGTGATCCAGCGGGTTTTCGACACCGTCCCGGTGCCCTGATCACGAAGGAGAACGGAAACGTGGAGGAGGAGCACGAAGTCGAGCTGTCGGAGCTGCTCGACGAGGTGCGACGCATCGAGGCGCAGAGCAAACGGCTGGTTACGGGTCAGATGGCCGGCGGCTACAGCTCGGTCTTTCGCGGCTCGGGCATCGAGATCCACGAGATCCGCGAATACGTCGAGGGCGACGATCCCCGCGCCGTCGACTGGAACGTGACCGCCCGCGTCGGTCGGCCCTTCGTCAAGGAATACGTCGAGGAACGCCAGCTGACGATGCTGTTTCTCTTCGACCTGTCGGCCTCCATGGGGGGCGGTTTCGGCATCTGGTCCGCACGCCAGATGGCCGCACGGGTGTGCGCCTGCCTGGCGCTGTCCGCGATTCGCAACGACGATCGCGTTGGCTTGATCGCCTTCAGTGGTGGGGTCGACAAGTTCGTTCCGCCCCGCAAGGGTATCCGTCACGTGTTGCGTATCGTGCGCGACTGCCTGGCGTTGAAGGGCAAGAGCATCGAGACGCAACTCGTGCCCGCGCTCGAGTTCGCCTCGCGAGCGGTTCGCCGCCACGCCGTCTTGTTCCTGGTGTCGGACTTTCTGCAACCGGGATGGAAACGAGCTCTGACGCTGTGTGCGAACCGCCACGACGTGATCGCCGTGCGCATGCTGATGCCCGAGCTCGAACCCCCAGAAGTGCAAGCCGGGTTGGCGCGCTTACGCGATCCCGAGACCGGACATGAGACCGTTGTCGACTGGAGCAACCCGACCGTGCGCGAGGCGTACATCCAGCGCGTCGCCGAGGCACGACTGGAAACCGAACGGACCCTGCGTCGCGCCGGTGTCGATCTGATGGACGTGCTGGTGCCGAGGGTCCCCGACAAGGATGCGGTCGCGCGGCCGATTCTCGAGTTCTTCCGCATGCGCGAAGAGCGCGGGGCAAAGCGGTGAGCTTCTCCCTTGTGCTGGCCGGTTTCGCAATCGCGGTGCTCGGCGGACAGGGGGAATCCGTCGAACAAGCCAAGTCCATCGAACAGGTGGAATTAGGCCTGCGCGTAGTCGGCCCCACCGAGGTCGACTTCGGCGTGGCCTTTGCGCTGCGCGTCATCCAGGTATGGGACAAGCAGCTCGAACTCGAGCCCTGGGGCGAGGAGAAACTCGCTCCCTTGACCGTCCGCCTCGTCGACACGAGCGTGCGTGAGAACGCGACCCACATCGAGGAGACGCGCATCTTCGAGTGCTTTGCCTTCGAGCTGAACGAGTTCATTCTTCCAGGGCTGTTTCTGCGCGCGAAGTCCACGAAAGACGGTTCGCAACGCGTCGCTCTGGGGGAGGAGTTGCGCATTGGCGTGCGCTCGAGTTTGCCGGCCGACGACCCCGGGTTGATGGAGATGCCGCGTGACGTCTTTCTCGCGCCGTTTCCCTGGGGGCTGGCGTTGACCAGCATCGCGGCGCTGTCCTTGATCTCGGTGATCGGTCTGCGCGTCTATCGCCGCCGTCCCATCGAAGAGACGTACATCGCGCCGGAACCCCCGCACGTCATCGCTGCAGAACGCATCGCGCTCTTGCGCAGCCAGGTGTTTGAGACGCGCGAAGAGGTGCGCGCGTTTCACGTCGAGATCTCGGCCATCGTGCGCGCGTACATCGAAGGTCGCTTCGACGTGGAGGCGCCGGGCAAGACGACCGACGAGTTCTTTGCCGACCCCGGGACGAACGCGGCTCTCGAGCCGGAAGATCGCGAGCGCCTGAGTGCGCTGCTGAGCCAAAGCGACCTGGTGAAGTATGCCGGTCAAGCCTCCGGAAGCGAGGAGCGCGACGATCTGCTCGGCGCGATCGAAGTCTTTGTCGAGCACACGCACGAACAACCACAGGCCGTGCTGGAGGAGAACGCTTGAACGATCTCTTCCACGCGCTTTCCAAACTGCAGCTTCGAGACCCGTTCTGGCTGGTCCTGTCCTTCGGTGTGCCTATCGGTATCTGGATGCGGCACAGGAGCGGCGTTCCCACGATCACCTTTGCGCCCAGCGCTTACCTGAAAGGCTTGCCACGTTCCCTGCGCGCGCGGATGGCCGGCCTGCCACGCATTCTCCAGTGTTTAGGCCTCGGCTTTCTGGTCGTCGCCCTGGCGCGCCCGGTCGAACGCGTACAGCTGCCACTACAAGCCCAGGGCATCGATGTCTTGCTGTGCCTCGACGTTTCCTCGTCCATGGCGGCCAAGGACCTGGACGCCGCGCATTCGCGCCTGGACCTGGCGAAGAAGGCGGCCACCGAGTTCGTCGGCGGTCGTCCGGCCGATCGTTTCGGTTTGATTCGTTTCGCGCGATATCCCGACCTGCTCTCGCCCTTGACCCTGGACCACCGTGCCCTGACTTCCTTCCTTGACGAGGTGCAGCGGGTCGAGGCGGATGGCCTCGAAGACCTTACGGGCATCGGCAACGCGGTCGCGCGCGCGGCGCAAGTGCTACGCTCGAGTCCGGCCAAGTCGAAGGTGGTTATCCTTCTGACCGATGGCGAGGAGAATGTCGCCACTGCCGAGACCCCCGACGAGATCGGACCGGATCGCGCCGGCCAGCTGTGTGAAGAGCTGGGGGTGCGTGTCTACACGATCGCCGCTGGCATCGGCCGGCGTGGCGGCGGAGGGCAGTGGGTTCCACTGGACACGGCTCAGGTCGAACACCTCGCCCAGCGTACCGGTGGCGAGTTTTTCGAAGCCCGCGACGGGGGGGCCATTCGCGAGGTCTACGCGACCATCGACCGCATGGAGAAGACCCAGTTCGAGGAGCCGCAGTTCGAATTGCGCGAGCGCTTCCTGCCATTCCTTGTCGTGGGCCTGGTGTCGATCCTGATCGGACGCCTCCTGCGTGCCAGCTCGTTGGAGGTGTTGCCATGAAGCTCTTCGAGCTGGTGCTTCTCCCCGCGGCTTTCGGTCTGCTGGGGCTCGTGCCGCTGATCTGGTGGTTTCTGCGATCTTCGGAGGGAGCTCGCGCTCGGCGGCTTCAACGTCTGGTTGGACCGCGAACTCCGGTTCTGGCTGGCAACGCGAGCACGCGCCGCCGTCGCCTGCGGCACGCCTTGAGCGTCGGTGGTTTCGCTCTGGCGATCCTCGCGGTCGTGCAACCCGCGTGGGGGATCGATCCGAAGAAGGTGCATGCGCGCGGCGTCGACGTGCTGATCTGTCTCGACGTGTCGCGTTCCATGCTGGCCCGCGACCTCGAGCCCCATCGCTTGGGCCGCGCCCACGAAGAGATCCGCACGCTCTCGCGCCGCACCCATGGGGATCGGCTCGGGCTCGTGGCCTTCGCCGGCGACGCGAGTCTCAGTATCCCGTTGACGCGCGACATGGATTCCTTTGCCGATCTCGTCGAAACGACCGATCCATCCCGCGTCGAACTGGGTGGTACGAACATCGGCGCCGCGCTCGAGGAAGCCCTGAAGGCTCTCGAAGGCGGTGACATGGGCCACCACGAGGCGATCATCTTGATCTCCGACGGTGAAGATCTCGAGGGTCGCGGCCTGGCCACCGCGCAAGCCTGCAAGGAGCGCAACATCACGGTGCATTGCATGGGTTTGGGTTCGCCTCTGGGTAGCAAGATCGCGCTCGCTAGCGATGGGGGTGAGGTGTTCCTTCGCGATCGATCCGGCATCGAGGTCGTGACCCACCTGGACGATGCGAGCTTGCGCGCGATCGCCGAAGAGACCGGTGGGAGTTATTCCGACCTCAGCCAGACGAGTCGGCCCCTGGTCGAGCTGTACGAGACCCGGATCCTGCCCATGGCCGGCAAGGTCGGCCGCGGCGACCGCAGCGTGTCGAGCAACCACTTCCAGTGGCCCTTGTTACTTGCCTTCCTCTTCTTCCTGGGAGAATTCTCGATCAGCGAGCGGAGGGTGCACCGATGAGACTTGCGCTGGGCATCCTGGGATTGAGCATGTTGGGGCCGTGCGTGATCGATACGGGCGTGGACGAGTATCGCGACGCACGTTTCGCCAAGGCTCTAGCGTCCTTTACGCGGGCCGAAGAGCAGGCTGGTGCCTGTGCTGACGCGCCCCTGGTGTTCAGTCGCGCCCTGGCTGCGTTGCAAGCCGGCGACCTACGGACCGCGGAGTTCTCGGCCGAAAAGGCGCTCGTGCGCGGTGGGGCTGACTTCGAGGACCTGCGCCTGTTCCTCTTCGCCAACGTGGCGATTCGCCGCTCGATGCGAGCCGAGGCCGAAGCGGATCTGCGCGACGCCGACCCGACGGCCTTCAGCCGCGCCATCGCCCACGTCGAGGAGGCACGCGAGATGTGGAAGGGGCTGGTCCTGCGTACGGCCGATGACGACTGGCCCGCGGCGCGGCGCAACCTGGAACGAGCCCTGCGCAAGCTGGACGAGCTGGAAGCCAAGCGCGAGGAAGCCGAGGCCAAGCAGAACAAGAAGAAGGAAAAGGACCAGGAAGAGCAGTCCGAGGAAGACATCGAGGACACCGAGGCCCAACCCGAGGAGCAGGAAGACAAGGCGACCCCCCAGGCCCAGCTCGATCTGTCCTCCATGGAACTGGCCCAGCTCTTCGAGCAGTTGAAAGAGCTCGAGCTCGAGAAACGCAAGCTGCGCCACGAGCGCCAGCGCGTGCGCTCGCGGAATGTGGAGAAGGACTGGTGATCGGCTT
>CBFIHP010000034.1:21473-39429 GCA_965662355.1 Planctomycetota bacterium
CCCTGTCATCCCTGCGGTCATCGCCGCGAGCGTCCTCGTCTCGCAAGCGGGCGAACCGGACAAGCTCTCACGCCAGGTCCGGATCGAGCTCCAGGTGGATGAACAAGAGCCCTGGGTCGGAGAGGTCGTCGACGTACACGTGCGCGTTTCCCTGGAGAGAAATTTCCTGCGGGACCAGCTCGTGCAGTCCTTCCGCAAGAAGCTCGGCGTTCCCGTCCAGATTCGAATTCCTTGGTATCCGGAGCTCGATGGCGCCCGGGCGATCGAGGTCGGCGAGCCACGAGGAGACGCTTCGATCGTCGTGAACGGCGCGCTTTCGAGGGCGGTTCGAATCGACCCTGTGGCGCAGGGCCTTCTCACTTTCGAGATCACACGCTCCTTCCTCGTGGAAAGAGCCGGGCGCTTGTCGCTGGCTCCGGCCAGCCTGAGCTTCGACTACGCCGAGCGCTTCGAGGACAGTTTTCTCGATGGACGCGTCCCGATTGACCCGCAAAAGGCCGTGCTCGAGAGCACCTCGCTCGTCCTGAACGCCCGTGAACTGCCCAGCGTCGGTCGACCGAAGGGCTTCGGTGGTGCGGTGGGCAGCTTCAGCGTTCGCGGGACTCTTGCGACGACCACGGGCGTCGTGGGCGAGCCGTTGTCGTGGACCTTCACGATCGAAGGCGGTGGGAATCTCGCCTTCTTGAAGGCGCCGGTCATCGATACGCAGCTGGCGGAATTTCACGTACGCGGCAGGATCGATCGCCAGGCGGAAGGGGTGCGCGAGCTTGTGCACGAACTGGTCCCATTGCGAGTCGTGGACGAGCTGCCCGCCGTTGCTTTCACGTTCTTCGATCCCGAACGCGGTGAGTATCGCAGCGTGCGGACGATTCCGATCCCACTCGACATTCAGCCCTCTGCCGATGGTGTCGATCTGGTCGCGCCACCGAAACGGGTGGTCGAAACCGAAGTCGAGGTCGTGACGGAGCTAACGGCGGAACCTGCACGCGGGCTCGGGGACTTGATGGCAGCCGGGCGCGTTTCGTTGATCGTGCACAAGGAACGCATCTCCAGAGCTTCGATGGCCGGCGTTCTGATCGCTCCATGGATTCTGTGTGCGCTGGGCGTGCTCTATGTTCGCCTGCGTGAACGGGGTCGCGAGGATGAAGCAACCGTGAGGGCGCGCCAGGCCATGCAGGCCTTGCGCAAGCAGCTTGCCGGTGGTGACACCGCCCTGTCCGAGGCCTTCGCCGAGTACCTCGGCGCGAAGTTGAACTGTTCCGCGGCCGCGGTCGTCGCGACGGATCTCCAGCAGCGACTCGAGGCCACCGGGGTCGATGCAGCGCTAGCGGAGGAGGTCGCTCGCGTTCTGCTAGCCTTGGTCAACGAGCACTTCGGCAGGGAACAAGCGCAAACCGGCACGGGGGTCGTTTTCACTCTGGTCGAGCGGCTGGAATCGGCTTTCGCCAACGAGGAGGTCAACCAGTGATCGCGGCTCTGGTGTTGGTCCTGGCCCCGGCCGGTGATTTCGAGCGTGGCCTCGAGGCGTACGAGGCCGAGCGGTACGCGGAGGCGCAGACGCACTTCCAGGCCGCCCTCGAGGATCCCGAAGCCTCCCACGGGCCCGTGCTCTACAACCTGGGACACTGCGCTTTCCGCCTGGGTCGGTACGCGGAGGCGATCGTGTACTACACCGGCGCATTGCGGCGTATGCCCGATGATCCCAATCCCACGCGGGATCTCAACCTCGCCCGACGCGAGCTGGGTCTGGAAGCCTTCGAGCCCGAGCCGCCGGGGCCGTTCGCGCGCTTCGACACGCTTCCCCCGACGACCCGGCTGGCCATCATCGGTTCGCTGCAGTGCGTGGCCTTGTGGGGGCTCCTGCTCTCGAGGAGGCGCTTCTCGCGCCTGCTTCTGGCGCCGATTCTCGGTGTCGTGTTGATCGGGGCGTACCACCTGGTTCGGTCGCAGACCGTCAACGCGAGCTTCCCCGCCGTCGTCGTTGCCGAAGAGATCGAGTTGCGCGGCGAGCCGCACACGAATCTGGCCATTCGCTTCGAGCTGAAAGCCGGTGAGATCGTGCAGGTCGTCGAGCATTCTCCCCGCTGGGTGCGGATCTCCCATTCCCGAGGTACGGGTTGGGTCGAGCGCTCCGGATTGGGATGGGTGGAGTAGAGCGCGCGGCTACAATCCGTGTATGAGAGAGCACACTGCGGCCGGACTTTTCCTCGCCATCCTCTTGAGCTCGTGTGCGAGTTCTTTCTTGCAGCAGGAAGCCGCGCCCGAGAAGACGCGTGACGCGAAGAAGGCCGCGAAGAGTCTCGCCGCGGTCGTGGAGGGAACCGAATGCTCGCCGGGTCTGTTGACCGTGCACCGTTCGCAAGACGCGTTCTACCTGGAGCTCTCCGAGGAACGCCTGGGCGAAGAGCTCGGATTCGCAGTGCAGCTCGTGGATTCGGTCGGCGACTGGTCTTTGCGCGGTGCCGACCTGGACTCCCAGGTCGTGCAGTGGGACCTCGAGGGCGAACGCGTTTCGCTGCGCAAGCGCAACCTGTTCTTCCGCGCCTCCGAGGGAACGAATCTCCGCTCGGTCGTGGAAGCGAGCTTTCCGGACTCCCCGGTGTTTCAGGCGGATCGGATCGCCGTGACAGACCCCGGGGCCGTGCTCATCGATGCGAAGAAACTCTTCGGGCCGGAGCTCGCCGAGCTGCTGCCGGCCAGCAGCGGCTTCGCACCCAAAGCGGGATCGGCGACGATCCATTGGGTCAAGTGCTTCGAGGACAATATGGTCGCACGTGTCGGTTATCGCTTCGAGCGCACCCAAGGCGGCGCGTCCCAAGGGAAAGGTTCGCCATTCGATCGCTTTCTTGGGCCGGGGATGCTCGCGGATCGGCGTTGGGTCGAGGCGACCGTTGACTATCACTTCTTTCGACTTCCCGACGACGACTACCGCATGCGCTTCGCCGACGAGCGCATCGGAGGCATGACGCTTTCCTACAAGGATTTCGACGGTATCGATCACCGCGACTCGGCCTTTCGCCACGCCCTGGTGCGCTGGGACGTGCGCAAGCAGGATCCCGAGGCCGAGCTCTCTCCCGCCATCGAACCGATCACGTTCTACGTGGATCGTGGTGTGCCGGACGATTGGCGCCCGTTGATCCACGAGGGGGCTCTGTGGTGGAACCAGGCCTTCGAGCGTGTCGGGATCAAGGATGCGGTGCGTGTGCTGGACCAACCGGACGATCCGAACTGGAGCCCGGCGGATCTGAAGCACTCGATGATCTACTGGAACCTCTCCGACAACCTGATCTTCAGCGGATTGGCGGGCCCGATGTATTCGGATCCGCGAACGGGCAAGGTGATTCGTTCGAACGTGTACCTGAACGGCGAGTTCATATCGTATGCGCTGCATCGATACCTGGTGTACGCCTGGTGGCGTGCGCCGGAGCCCCAGGGCAGCGCAAACGAGTTGGCGACGCCGGGCCAGATGCGCGCCATCTTGCAGGAGCTACGCAACGATCAGCGCTTCTGCGACCGCTCGACGTCCTTTTCCAGTCAGATCGCCTTCGCGCGCCTCGTGCTCTTGGCTCGTGGGCGAATACGCCCGGGCACGAAGGAAGCCGAACGCTTCGCCCGCGAGGCGTTCCGCCAGCTGGTAGCCCACGAGGTCGGGCATGCGTTGGGGTTCCCCCACAACTGGAAGGCGAGCCTGGGCTCGAAGTGGGAGGAGCTCGAGAAGAACCTCGTCTCGGGCAGTTCCGTGGACGGCCCGGCCTTTTCGACCTCGGTGATGGACTACAACCCCATCTACATCGCGCCGAAGGGTATGGACCAGGGCGACTACTTCATGCGCGAGCTGGGCTCCTTCGACCATCTGATGCTGGAGTACATCTACCGGCCCTTCTCGGGTCGTACGACTGCGGAGGAGGCTCGTGAACTGGACGCCATCGCCGCGCGGGCGGAGATCGAACCGGGTCTGGCCTTCGACGGCGGCGGTCTTGGCCACATCGACCCGACGACGAACGCGGATGATCTGGGCGACGACCCGGTGGCCTTTGCGGACTCGCGCCTGCGGATTCTGCGTGAGGAAGTGCTGCCGCGTCTACCGGAACTGGTTCTGGCGGAGGGCCACGACTACAGCCATGTCCGACAGGCCCTGGACGCGGCCGTGTTCAGTGTGGCGATGGACTATATCGATCTACTTGCCCGCCACGTCGGGGGGCAGGTGTTGCTGCGACGTATCGCGAACTCCAAGGCGTCTCCGGAGGGTGGCCCGCCGCCGATTCAACCGGTGGAAGCCGCCGTGCAACGGCGCGCGCTGGCGGCATTGGGCGAGCACCTCTTCGGAGCCGGTGCTTTTGCCATCGGCCCGGATGCGTTGTCGGCTCTGAAAGCGGACATGCAGCGCGATTGGAACTACCCATGGCGCTATCAGAGCGACTACGACGTAGGCCGACGGATCCGCGGGCTGTATCAGGCGGCGTGGGATGCGCTGCTGGAGCCGGCACGCTTGACGCGCGTGTTGGACAACGAACGCCGCGTCGTGAAGGGCGCGGACCGTTTCACGCTGCCCGAGCTGTTTGGAACCCTGGACGCGATGGTGTTCGGAGACCCGGCTCCGTTGGATGCGGATCGGCGGGCGTTACAACGGATGTGGGTGGAAGAGCTCGCGAAGCTCTGCTTCGGGCCGGCGGAGGGGACACCTGCTGAAGCGAGTCAACTGGCGCGCCGTTCTTTGAAGCGCATCGGGTTGATCCTCGAGGGGGTGGGATACGAGGATCCATATGACGAGGCGCACCTGGAGGCGTTGCGCGAACGCGTGACGGGCGTCCTGGAGGCACGTGTGCACCTGGATCCTGTGCGCTGATGCAAGTGCGGCCGCTGCGCACACCGCTCCTCTAGTCCACCGGCAAACGGAAAACGGCTCGGTTTCCTTTCACGTCGATCACCAGCTTTCCGAGTTCGATCCGCCGCGTCTCGAGCGCCCGGTCCAGCTTGACGACGAACGCACTGATTCCACCAGCGGTTTCCGATGTACGCACCCGGATCCGATACCCGGGTCCCTCGCAAACCGCCTCACCCTGGCCTTCCGCGACCCGGTATCCAAATCCCCGACATGCATCCAGCAACCGTTCGCGGTCCTTCAGCGGCAGCCGCACATGGATCTCCACCACGTCCTGGAACAGGGCGTTTGCGTGTGACATGCCCAGGTGGGCCGCATACCGCTGCAACACACTTGCGCGCTCGATACCCCGTGCCACCGGCGCGAGTTTCGGGTGCCAGTGCTCGAGGAAGTTCGGGTCGTATTCCATCGAGAACAGGTCCAGGCGCGAGGACGTCGTTGCGCGTTCGATACCCATGATGTGGAACCATGGGAGTTGCTCGCCGTCGTACTGGCGCTTCATCGGGCCGGCGAAGGTGCGGATGCCCTTGTCCTCGAGCGTGGCCGCGAGCACCTGGCTGGCGCCCTTGTCCTCGACGCCGAAGGCGATACCGGTGTTGCCTGGGTTGAATCCCTTGTCGGGTTCCGGTTGCAGGAACTCGAAGTACGTGTTGCGGCCGTAGAAGTAGCGCCCGGTGTACGTGCGATCGGGGCGCACGGTGGTGCGCTCCTCGAAGACGCCAAAGTCGCCATTGAGAAAGCCCGAGTCGACGATGGCGGCGTAGGTGTCGGGATCCGGGATGTAATAGAGGTGGTTGAGGAAGGTCTGGGGCGCGCGCTCGGCGCGCCAGCGGCTGGCGATGGTCCAGAGATCGCCCCAGATGGCCGCGGTCTTCTGCTTTGGCGAGGCCAGACCGAGGAGCTCGATGCCCTTCTCGCCCTCGTGAACCGAAAGTTCGAGGTCGAGGGTCAAGGGCTTGCCGGTGACGAAGGCGTCGAACATCTGGATGCGGGCCTCGTAGCCGTGTCCACCGAGCTCGACGTGAACGGAGATGGCGTCGAGATCGAGATCGAGGTTGCGGCTCTCACCAACGACCCGACACAGGCCAACGTAGTAGTCGAGTAGGAACGTCTGCAAGAGCGGTTCGTCGACCGTGAGCTCGTCCTCGATACGGATGGCCAGGACGTACGAGAAGAACGAGTCCGACTCGGCGTCGAACATCCCCGGTGCGAAACGCAGCTCCTCGAAACCCGTGTAGTCGATCTCGGGCGCGAAGGAGAGCGGGAAATCGATCCGCTCGAAGCGCCAGTCCTCGGGTGTTTCCGGGAGAAGAACCGAATCTTGAGCGAAGGCGAGCGTGGAGAGTAGGGCAAGTGACAGCATGGATCGTGGACCTCGCGTAACAACATACTCGATTCGGCTACGGGCCCGTGTATGTGTTGGGGAGCGGGGTTAGGATTCGCGGTCCATGGGCGACTGCTCCCGGCGCATGACGAACCTGAAGCTCGCGATCCTGTTCGTGGTCGCGCCGTGAAACTTTTCAGCGCCCTTGCCCTCACGTTCGCAGCGTGCGCCTCTCCCGGCGACCGTGGGTTGACGGTCTACGGCGGCCAGTACCTCGACAATTCGTTGCCGAACGATCTGCTGGTGCTCCAGGACTTCGATCCGGTCGATTCCTACCTGGCGGCGGTTGCGTATTCACAGGTTCTGGGCCGCAAGGAGTCGTATCGCTGGGAAGTGGAGGAGCAGTTTGCGCAACACTTCGGGGATCAGAATCACCAGGAAGTGAACGCGTTGCTTCTGTTTCGCCTTACACAGTTTCCCTGGCACGAGTTCCTACCGACGACCTTTGCCATCGGTGATGGTCTGTCCTACGCCTTCGAGACACCCACGCTCGAAGAATCCTTGCATGCCCACGAGGGCGGGACGGATCAGCTCTTGAACTACCTCTTGCTCGAATTGACATTCGCCGCGCCGGAGTGGAAGCGCTGGAGCTTGGTCGCTCGTCTCCACCATCGCTCGGGGGTTTTTGGGCTCTTCAACGACGTCGAAGGCGGCTCGAACATCCTGGCTTTCGGGTTGCGCTACGACTTCTAGTCGACGCAGAGGTGCATGGGTTATTCGTTCTCGGGTCGTATTCGCTCGATGACTGCCCGTGCCGCCGTACGGTCGCGTAGCTCCTCCTCGAAACGATCGGCATCCCGCAACGGTACGTCGAAGACGAATTGTACCTCCGCGCCGTACTCGGACATGACGGGCTCCAGCTTGGCGGCCGTCAGGAAGGCCTGCACGGCACCGGTGCAGTCGTAGGGAAAGCGCACATCGATGCGCACTGTCACGACAGCGATCCGCGTCGGCGCCAGATCCAGGGCCTTTGCCGCGCACCCGCCATAGGCCCGGATCAACCCACCGACCCCGAGCTTTGTCCCGCCGTAGTAGCGCGAAACCACGCACACTGCATCGGTCAGTCCATGCCCCTCGATCTGCTGCAAGATCGGCCGTCCCGCGGATCCTCCCGGTTCGCCGTCATCATTGAACCGAAAGCGATCGCAGGGACGCCCCAGTCGATACGCCCAGCAGTGATGCGTCGCGCTCGGCCCCTCCGCCCGCACGCCGGCGATGAATGCCTCGACCTCGGCTTCCGAGTTCACCGGAGCGAGCGAGGCGATGAAGCGCGAGCCCTTGATCGCCTCGGTCTCGTGGCGGAAGGTCTCCGCCAAAACCTCATACTGGTCGGCCACACGGGTTTTGTACCACGTTCAACCTCCGCTGATTTCCTTCGATTACCGGGCCTGTCCCGGCTCGCAAGGGAATGCGACGTGGCCTTCTGCCGACCTCAACGCAATCGGCGTTTTCTCAGGTTTGCTTGCCGCAGCACTTCTTGAACTTCTTCCCACTCCCGCAGAAGCACGGATCGTTGCGCCCGACCTTCGGGGCCTGATGCACCACCGGAGCCTGGCGCTCATGCACGTGGTGAGCGTTCTTTCCCGTTCGCACCGTCTCCAGAAACTCGTCCTCGGTCGTGGCCAGCCCACGCCTGATCTCGTAGGCCTGGGGCACCGTCTCGATCTCCTCGAGATGCGCGAAATAGGCTGCCAGCACCCCCGGAACGTGCTCGGCCAGGGGATCCTTCTGCTTCAAACGCGCCGGCATCGAATGACCGAGGGCCACATGAATGTCCTGATCGTCGAGCAGTCTGGGCTTCTTCCCCAGCTCTTCGTAGCAGATGGTCAAGAACGCCTCGAGAACCTTGCGGGCATCCTCGCGCGACACATCGAGCGCCTTGGCGTGCTCGGAATCGAGAAAGGCGGAAACGCCGAGGGTGACTTCTTTGGTGGGCATGCTGCCCGGAATTCTAGCGAGGTTTCACCGGCCAGGGCTAGTCTCGCTCAGCCGCCTCGGCGAGGGCGTGGGCGAAACCCTCCTGCACGTTGTCGGCCAGCTTCTCGTGACCTCTTGCAGTTGGGTGCAGACCGTCCCCGAAGTTCATCTCGGGGACGGCACCGACGTCGCGCATGAAGGAGGGCACGATGGGGAGGTCGTATTCCTTGGCCAGCCGCGGATAGATGGCGTCGAAGGCGACGGCGTAGTCGCCGTAGTTGGGGGGGATGCGTACGCCCAGGAGCAGGAGCCGGGTGCCTTTCCGGGTCGTGGTCTCGATCATCGTGCGCAGGTTGCGTTCGACCTCGGCCAGCTTGATGCCCCGCAGCCCGTCATTGGCTCCCAGCTGGAGGACGACCAGGTCTGGCTTGCGACGTAGGACCCAGTTGAGAGCGGTGACACCGCCAGCGGTGGTGCGACCGCTCTCGCAAGAGCTGACGAGATGGAAGGGCTGACCCGCGTCGTGGAGACGTCGCTGAAGTACGGCGGGGAAGGCCTGGTGTTCGGCCAGATGGAGGCCGGCGCCGATGCTGTCGCCCAGAAAGACGACGGTGGGGGCGTCGGCGGGAATGCTGAGCGGTGCATGGACATCGTCGGCGGCTTCGGGCGCAGGAGCATCGAAGAGGGTTTGCGACTCGCCACTTCTTGGTGCCGACGATGGGGTTTCCGCACCGCAATGGCCCAGGGAGAGCCCGAGCAGGATGCCGCCAAGTGTTCGAATCTTGCGTTCGCGGAAATCAACCATCGTTCCTCGTCTGGGGGCAATCTAAGCTGGCCGCCCGAGTTCGCCAGCGCAATTCCCCTCCATCCCTCCATGTCGAACGAAGTAGAAATCGAGTGCATCGGGCTCGGCAAGAGCCTGCCCTCGGGCAACCGCACCCTGGTGATCCTCGAAGCCCTCGACCTTTCGATCTCTAAGGGCGAGCTGGTTGCGATCCTCGGGCCCTCGGGGAGTGGCAAGTCGACGTTGTTGGGGCTGCTTGCCGGTCTGGATCGACCGACGACGGGCAGTGTGCGCCTGGAGGGCCGTCGGTTGGAAGCGGCCAGCGAGGACCAGCTGGCGCTCCTGCGGCGCGAGCGCGTGGGCTTCGTGTTCCAGTCGTTTCAGCTACTGGCGAACTTGACCGCGCGGGAGAACGTGCTTCTGCCGCTGGAGCTGACCGGCTTTCGCGATGCCGAAGCGCGGACCAGCGAAGTGCTGGCCGAGGTCGGCCTGGAAGAGCGTGGGCATCATTATCCCTCGCAGTTATCCGGCGGCGAGCAACAACGCGTGGCCCTCGCGCGGGCCTTCGCCTCGCGCCCCGCGGTGCTATTCGCGGATGAACCGACAGGGAACCTCGACAGCGAAACCGGAGCGCGCATTCTCGAACTGCTCCTGGACATGCGCGAACGTAATGGAACGACGCTGGTGCTGGTCACGCACGACGCCGAGATCGCCTCCTGCGCGGAACGCCAGATTCACCTGAAGAGTGGGCGCATCGTCAAGGACATCTCCAAAGACAACAACCCGGCCGCTACGGGCTGAGAGGCATGCCGGAAACGAGCTCCCGAAACCCCGTGCGCTGGCCGGCCATTGTGAAGGCCGTGCTGCGCGAATCGCGTGCATCACGCGGGTTGTTCCTGTTCTTCACTGGATGCCTGGCTATCGGTGTCGCCGCCGTCGTCGGTGTCTCCGCCCTGGTCGGAGCCATGGAGGGCGGCATGCGCGAACAATCGCGCGACTTGCTGGCCGCGGACCTGCGCGTCTCCGCACGGCGCGTGCTCCCTGAGGGACTGGAGGCGTTCTTTGCCAACGTGCCCCATGCCCGGACCAACGTGCGCGAGCTGGCCGCGATGGCGAGCTCGGGTGAAGGCGAGGAGCTCGAGAGTCGGCTGGTCGAGCTGAAGGTTCTCGAGGGGACGTATCCGTTCTACGGAACCCTGGACCTCGAGCCGACTCAGGCTGGCGCGGGCGTGCTGGGTCCCGAAGGTGTCTTCATCGCCCCGGAGCTGGCCCTGGGACTAGGCCTCGGGATCGGCGATTCCGTACGGATCGGGGGCGCGGATTTCCGCGTGATCGCGACGATCGTCGACGAACCCGATCGACTGGACTTTGCCATGACCATCGGGCCGCGCGTGTTCATGGACGCCATGGGGTTGGCGCGTACGGATCTGAAGGACGCGCGCAATCGCGTGCGCTATCGGGCGCTGTACCGCATCGATGGTGACATCGGGAACGAGGCCCTCGCGCAACTGTCGGAAAAACTGACGGCGGCGTTGGACGACCCGACCTACCTGCGGATCCAGACGCACTCCGAAGCGCAACCCAACGTGCGTAACTCGCTGAGCCAAATCGAAGACTACCTCGGTCTCGTGGCGTTGCTATCGTTGCTGCTCGGCGGGATCGGCGTGTCGCAGATCGTACGCGCGTGGTTGGCGGGTCGGACGCAAGGTGTCGCGGTGATGCGATGCTTCGGTTTTCGTGCGCGTGAGATCGCGGGCATGTACCTCGGGCACGTTGCGTTCCTGGCGGTCGCGGGGTGTCTGGTCGGCGGGTTGGCGGGCGCGTGCTTGCCCTGGTTGGTCCGCGCCTGGGCACCGGATCTGTTCCAGGGAAGCACCCACCACCTGTGGCAACCGCTCGCCCTCGTGCGTGGCGTTGGAATCGGGCTGCTCGTCGCCTTGCTGTTCAGTCTTCCACCGTTGAGCTCCGTATGGCGTGTGTCGCCGGCAGTGGTCCTGCGTGCGGAGGCCGTGCCCCTGGCGGTTCCGCGCGCGGTGCGCTTTGGTGCTCCACTGGCGCTCTTCGTCGGCGTGCTGCTCAGCGCCTGGATCCAGGGCGGAAGCTGGAAGGTCGCCGGGGCCTTCAGCGGTGGGCTATTGGGTCTGACCGCTCTGCTCTACGGCGGCGCACGGCTGGCGATGATGCTGTCCGCCCGCCTTCCGCGCGGCAAGTTCGGACCCTATCTCGAGCACGGCCTGGCGGCCATCGCCCGACCGGGAGCAGGAACGGCGGGCGCGATCGTGGCCCTGGGCCTCGGCGTGATGGTCGTCTTGGCCATGCACCTGATCGAAGGCCGCTTGAGTGAGGCATTGCGCGATTCGCTGCCCAAGGATGCGCCCAGCATCTTTCTCGTCGATGTGCAACCCGATCAGTGGGACGGCGTGCGTTCCAGAATGGAAGGCCAAGGTGCGCGCTCGGTCGATTCGGTCCCGGTGGTCATGGCGCGTCTGCGCGAGATCGACGGGCGTCCCGTGCACGAACTCGCCAGAGAGCGCATCGATCGGGGTCAGGCCCAATGGATCTTCACGCGCGAGCAACGCCTGACGTGGCTCTCCGAGTTGCCCGAGAGCAACGAACTGGTCGAAGGCGCTCTCTGGCAAGAAGTGGGCGTCGACGAGGTCAGCATCGAAGTCGACTTCGCCGAGGACCTGGGTGTCGGCCTCGGTTCCAGCCTGCTCCTGGACGTGCAGGGTGTACCCCTGGATCTCGTCGTGACCAGCCTGCGCACGGTCGATTGGCAAAGCTTCGCCATCAACTTCTTTCTCGTCGTCGAGCCGGGAGTGCTCGAAGGAGCTCCGCACTTCCGCATCGCTGCTGCGCGCCTGGATCCAGCGGAAGCCGAATACGCTCTGCAAAACGATCTGGCCCGGGATTTTCCCAACGTCACCATGATGCGCATCCGCCCGATCCTCGAGAAGGTTGCGGGCTTTCTCGAACGCTTCGCCTTCGGTGTCCGTGCGCTCGGGAGCTTCACGATCCTGACGGGTCTCGTGATCCTTGCCGGCGCGATCGCCACGACGGCCTTGCACCGTCGGCGCGAAGCCGCGCTCTTGAAGACCCTGGGTGTGACCCGGGCCGGCGTGACGCGGCTCTTCGCGGTCGAGTACGCCCTGACCGGATTCCTTGCGGGCACGATCGGAGCCTGTGGAGCGCTGCTACTCGCCTGGGGATTCCTCGAACACGTGACCGAGCTGGAAACGGACCTGGCTCTCGTCAACGTGCCCATGGCCGCAGTGGCGGCTGCGCTTCTCGCCACCGTCAGCGGGCTCTTCGCCAGCTGGCGCGCCCTGCGTGCGCGGCCTCTCGAGACCCTGCGGGGCTAGCTAACGGCACATCCTGGGAAGGTGCAAAGCGGCCGCCCGATTCTCGATATTGGGTCGTTCTCGAAAGCCTGGCGCTCGTTGCAAAAAAACCCGCTACGGGTCCGAACACTCCCTCGGTTCGATGCGTCACAGCCGACGCGGATGCACCGGCGCTAGGTGGGGGGCGCTCTTTGGAGCAAGACCCATCTGGCGCCAAACCAGGCAAACGTTCCTCCCTCCTGTTTAACGATTGGATGGCTGCGTGAGAACGCAATCAACCGCCACGTCCGGGGTGCATTCGACAAGCTAGGCGGTCAGAGACTCACGTTTCTGGCCGCCCATTTTACGCAGGGCTTTCGTATTCCGGGGGACAGCCGCTGCAGGCCCCCATGAGTATTGAGGAACCTGCTCGAGGATGACTACATCCCGTAGGTGTATCCGGCTTGCAGGCCCAGCGGCACGCCGAGTGCCCAGTAGGCCAACAGGAACAACGTCCAGGTGACGATAAACGCGATGCTGTAGGGCAGCATGACCGAGATCAACGTTCCGATCCCCGTGCCTTTCACATAGCGCTGGCAGAAGGCCACCACCAAGGGGAAGTACGGCATCAGTGGGGTCACGATGTTGGTTGTCGAATCGCCGACGCGATAGGCCGCTTGCGTCAGCTCGGGCGAGAGGCCGAGCTGCATCAACATGGGCACGAAGATCGGGGCGATCAGAGCCCACTTGGCCGATGCCGAGCCGACCAGGAGGTTTACGCAGGCGCAGAGCATGATGATGCCGACGATCGTCACGGATGAGGGCAGGCCTGCAGCCTTGATCGCATCGGCACCGGTAACGGCCAACCACGCCCCGATGTTGGACTTACCGAAGGCGTCGATGAAGAGCGCCGCGAAGAAGGCCATGACCAGGTAGTAGCCCATGGTGCTCATGGCCTTGCTCATGCCTCTGATGACATCGCGGTGGCTCTTGAATGTGCCCGAGACGTACCCGTGAACCACACCTGGAATGAGAAACAGAAGGAAAATCAGGGGCACGATCATCTGCATGATCGGCGCCGAGAAGGCAGTGATCGAGCCGCCGATGACATTCGAGCTCTTCACAAGGCGTTGTGGAATCATGACGGTTCCACCACCGCGTCGTGTCTCATGCAGCACCACCGCATCCTGTGCGTCGGAGGCCTGGAAGTCCGCGTGGGTCGCAAGTGCGTTCGACGAGAGATCGTACGTGCGTACACCATCGGGCGTTTGGAGTACCAGGACCGCTCCGGAGGGCAAGCTCGAGGAGCCGCCCAGTGCCAGAGAAACGGCGGAGGTGCGTACGGTCTCGGCATCTTTGACGATCGTGCCTTCGTAGATCGAGCCGTCGGTGAGGACGATCTTCATCGAGGGTTGGGAGCGCAGCGCCGAATCCGTTGGCCACGCGACAGCTGCGAGCGTGCCGACACCGAGGATCAGGGCGATGACGCCCCACTTGAGGCCCTTCGACTCCTTGGCCGTCAGCTCCTCCATTTTCGGCATGTCATCGGGATCGCCATCGACCTTGACCTTGGCGAGGCGCGGTTCGATGACGCGATCCGTCAGGAACCAGCCGACCCCCACGATCAAGATGCTGGAGATGCTGGTGAAGAGCCAATTGCAGAGCGGGTTCACCTGCACGGTTGGGTCGGTCACGCCCGCCGCGGCTTGCGTGATGCCCTGCAGCAGGGGATCGATGCCCGAGGGAATGAAGTTGGCGCTGAAACCCCCCGAAACACCGGCGAAGGCCGCGGCGATGCCAGCGATCGGGTGACGGCCGGCTGCGTAGAAGAGCACACCGCCCAGGGGAATCACCAACACGTAGCCCGCGTCGGCAGCCGTGTGGCTGACAATGGCCACGAGGATCAACATCGGCGTAAGGAGCCTCTTCGGCGTGAAGCTCAGCATCTTCTTGATGCCCGCGTTGATGAAGCCCGCCTCTTCTGCCACGCCGACGCCGAGGAGCGCAACCAGCACGACCCCGAGCGGGTGGAAGCTCGTGAACGTGTGCACCATGTTGGCGAGGAAGCCCGAGAGAGACGTGCCGGTCAGCTGATCCTTGATCGTCTGTACCGAAACCCCGCCGCGCGTCGGCACGGAGAACTCGGTCCCGGCCATGACCTTTGAGAGGATCCAGGTTCCAATCAAGGCGAACACGAACAGAACCGCTGGGTCCGGGAGTTTGTTTCCCACCCTCTCGACGAGGTTGAGAAAGCGATCGGTCAAGCGCACTTTGCCATTTGCACCGGGTATGCCGGGCGTGCCGTTGTCGGCCATGGGTAGTCCTCGGGGAGATTCTCTTGTCTCGTCGTCCGTTCACAGCGCGGATCCACACCGCTGGTTCGTACCATACGGTATCGGGGCGGTATCCGGCTGCTGTCCGCCGCGAAGCGTGGACCATCGCGGCCCACGGCGAGCTGAATGGGCTCGAGGTCAGCTTCGTGACGTGAGCCAGGCCTCGAGCGCGGACTTCGCCGCGGGCCATTCCTCTTCCAGCAGCGAGAACCAAGCGGTGTCCCGGTTGCGGCCCTTGATGATGAAGTGCTTGCGGAAGATGCCCTCGAACGTGAAACCCAGGCGCAGGGCCGCCTTGCGCGAGCGTTCGTTCAAGGCGTCGCACTTCCATTCGACGCGGCGATACCCAAGCCGATCGAAGGCTTCGCAGAGCATCAGATAAACGGCCTCGGGATTCGCCACACCGCGCTGGTGGTTGGTGCCGTACCAGATGTTGCCCAGCTCGAGACAGCGGTGGGTTTCTTCGATCCGCATGAAGCTGACCATGCCGACCGCAAGCTCTTGCGCGTGCTCGACGACCGTCAGAAACAGGGGATCCTTGCTCGCTGCTCGCTCGACCAGCCAGGCCTGCAGCACTTGCTCGTTCTCGAACGGGCCGTAGGGCAGGTAGGTCCAGAGGGTCTCGATCGCGCGGTCGCCGTGGGCGCCTGCGAAGAGCGCCGGGGCGTCACGGGAGGGGTCCACGGGTCGTAGGAGGACTCGGGGGCCGCGCAGCTCGCTCGCACCAGGGCGTCCGGCGCTTCGGGGATCGACCCGCTCGCCGCGGGGGGGCTCAGAAGGGGGGCTCATGCCCCCAATCACACCAAGAAAGGGCCTTCCAGGTGCCGGGAAGCCAGCTCATGAAAGGGGAAACCCTGCTTTTCCCTATACAAGCACGTTCATTGATCCGAACAGAAAGTAGCGAAAGAGAGCCCGCAAGTCGTTGCAAGCCCTGGCCCGCACGAGGGATATGCGCCATTCTTCACGGCCCTGCCTTCGCATCGGACAACTCCCTCCGACCCATTCCTGGAAACGATTTGTGACGACTCAAACTCCTGTGGCCCCGCATGCTGCGGGCCAAGGTGCCGCAACGGTCCAGCGTGGCGTGCATCTGGATTGGACGAATATCCTCTTCATAGGGACCGCCCACCTGACCGCGGTCGCCGCCGTGGTCTACATGGCTGCCGTTCACTTTTCATGGTGGACCCTGGGGCTCGGGCTTCTCTGGTTCGCTTTCTGTGGCTTCGCGATCACCGGCGGATATCACCGACTCTTTTCCCATCCTTCCTACAAGGCCAGGTGGCCCCTGCGGGCTTTCCACCTGTTCTTCGGCGCGGCTTCGTTCCAGAACTCGGCATTGAAGTGGTCGTCGGATCATCGCGTCCACCACTCGCGTACCGATACGGACGCCGACCCGTACAGCATCCGCCGCGGTTTCATGTGGGCGCACATTTACTGGATCTTCTACAAGGCCCCCGAGGGCGAGGAGCTGGCGGGTGTGAAGGATCTTCGGGCGGATCCGTTGGTGCGCTTTCAGTACAAGCACTACATATCCCTCGCCGTTGTGGGTGGGTTCGTCATGCCCTCGCTCCTGGGACTCCTCTGGGGGGATTGGTTGGGAGCGTTGCTGGTCGCGGGCTTCCTGCGCCTCGTACTGCAATGGCACGCCACCTTCGCTGTCAACTCGGTGGCCCACGCCATCGGATCCCAGCCGTATTCGAACAAGAACTCGGCGCGGGACAGCTTCTGGACGGCGTTGGTCACGCTGGGTGAGGGATATCACAACTTTCACCACAAGTTCCAGCTCGACTACCGCAACGGTATCCGCTGGTACCAGTTCGATCCCACCAAGTGGGCGATCTGGACCCTGTCCCACCTCGGTATCACGGGTGAGCTGCGGCGCACCCCCGCCGTACAGATCCAGCGCGCGCGCCAGTCGGTTCAGACGAACGACTAGGGGCGAACGAGATCGGGATCTTCAGCTCGCTTGTTGCTGAGGCTCGATCTCCGATACGACTTCCTGGACTCCGAACAGCGGACGGTCGAGTAGGTCGCGCATGGCAGCAAGCAGTTCCTTTGTGCTCTCGGCGAACCACGTCACGTCATCCCTCCGTGCGTAATCCGCTCGTTCTGCAATCCCGGGCTGAAGCCGTTCCAGCTCCTGCAGGAAGTGGGATTGCATATGCGCGCGGCGGGTCAATTCGACCGCGTTCTCGATCAGGGCTCGGTGTTCGAGGGCCTGACGGATCGTGGTGATGAGATCGAAGGCGTTGCAGGGCTTGGAAAAGAAGCGCTGAACGACCCCGGCACTCATGGCCTCGCCCGCGACCAGCAATGAGCGCTTACCGGCCAGGACGTAGCGCAGGACCCCGGGATGGTTCGCGCGGACCCAGGCGAGCAGTTCGAGCCCCGAGAGCTCGGGCATGTCTTGATCGGAGACGATTGCGTCGAAGCGGCGTTCCTCTACGAGACGCATCGCGTGGTGGGGCGAAGTCGTCGTTTCCAGATGCATACCCGCATCCTTGAGTGCGTGAGTCAGGCCACTGAGGATGATCTGACCGTCGTCGACGAGGAGAATATGCGGGCAAGTGGGTTGCGAGCTCTTCATCTGTTATGCGGCCTTGTTCTGCGCTTTGGCGCCTCTCACTTGAACGAAATCCTCGAGGCGATCCTGAGAGATGTAGGCGCGCATGCGTACGAGCGCGCTGCCCGTCAATATATGACCGCTGCTCAGGAGCTTGGTCCCGTCCTTTGTAACCACGTCTTGATCGAGTACCCAGCCGGACTTGGCCGACGAGATCGCGATCGTGAACGAAGTGTCGAGTACCTCGAGCTCGTTGATGCTCTTGAACCCATCGGCGATGGCCTGGGGCAAGTTGCCCGCGGCGCGGAGTGTCTGGGCCAGGGCCTTGTCGAGTTCGATTCCCCGCGCGAGTCTCTGATCCAGGTCAGAGCAGACGGTTAGAATTCGCGCGAGTGTTTTTTCTGTGTCTGTCTCCGCGAGAAGCGGCTTGTCCGCGGCCTGAATCAGGCGCGCGATCATGTCGAAGCGCGGAATCTTGCGGATCAGCGTGGCCGCCGTCATGGGGACGTCGTCGATGGCCTTCTGCTCGTTTTGGGCGAGCGTGATGCCGGCGTCTCGCTTGGCAAGCAGGACAGGCGGCAGGCCGACCCAGCCAATCTGCATCAGCACCGCTGCTGTTTCACAGGCCCACGTGTCGGGTAGATCCATGCAGTCCATGACCTTGCTGACCAGCGCACGCATGCGCTTCGAGCGCGAAAACGCGATCGGATTCGTCAGGGCCAGAATGTCCGTCAGGACGTCGACGCATCCATGCAGCGTATCGTCACGGAAGC
>CBFIHP010000035.1:0-37588 GCA_965662355.1 Planctomycetota bacterium
GTATCGAAGGCGATTAGGACGTGAAACCGGGGATGGTGGGGGAGGTCCGCCTTCGTTTTGGTCCATGCACCAACGCCGTCCTCCCACACATCGAACACAGACTTCCCCCACTCGGCCACTCCAGCAAGAGCCGTTGAGCCGTTCCCCTCAGAACATGCATAGGCAGGAGTCCCACGTCTTTCTGAAGGGGCGCTAGGCGCCTTCATCGAAGACGCGTTCCCCCGTCGGCGGGATGGTCTTCGAGATCAATCGCGGGGAGCCGTGCCGTGAAGAGCTCGATCGCCTCGTCCACTTCCTGGTTCGAGCGGTAGAAGACCCGGCCGCCGTTGGGAGCGATGGTGAAATCACCGGCGAATTGACCTTCTCCCAGGGGGCGTGTCAGTCGCCGCGGAGCGGGGCTGCCCGTCAAGGACACGCGGAAGATATCTTGGACTTCGAAGATGTTGCCGATATCTTGCCTGGCCACGAAGACGGCACCGAGACCGCCGGGGGTGATTTGGACTTCGAAGATGAAGTCGAGATTCGTCAGCGCACTCGTCAGAAGCTCCGGAGCGTGGCTCGCATCCACTGGAACGATGAAGAGCTCCGCTTGCCCCGCGGCCGCCGTCTCGGCGGCGAAGAGAGCGTGGAGACCATCGGGGGTCGTCGTGAATGTCGTGACGTTTCCGTCGGGGGCCAGATGTCCGCTCAGCTTGATCGGCGCACCACTTCCGTCCACCGGGACGACGTAGAGCTCGTCACGATCGAACTGTTGCTGGTTCGCGAGGTAGACCACGTCGGAAGGGAGCAGATCGAAAGAGAGGACATGCCCACCTGGCGGGAGGTCCGTATTCAACCGGCTCGGGGTTCCGCCTGCGACCGATGCGGAGAAAAGCTCAAACCCGGTTCCGGCATCGAGCCTGGCGATAAAGACGGCGGATTGAGCGTCGTCGGTCAAAGCAAGGTCTACGGTCTGCGATCCGAGGACCTGTGACGTCCCGATCGGAACCGGAATAGCTCCCGGCTCACGGGCGACGGAGTAGAGCGCGTAGTCGGACGTTCCCAAGGCCTTGCCCTCGTACACCGCGCGGCTTCCGTCGGGGGTGACGACGATTCGCACGATCGTGGTGATCTCTCCGGGAGCATTCGAGAGAATGTACTCCGTTTCACTCCCGTCGACGGGCACGTAGTAGAGATCGCGAGCGCTGTTAATCTCGCTGACCGTACCCTCGTAGAACAGCCAATCGCGCTGCTCGTCCATGGTGAACAGGGGGTCGATCATTGAGGAGGTCGTATTCGAGCTCGAGATCCGGATCGCCATGGCACTTCCGTCGATTGGAACCCGGTAGTAGCCGCTCACGCCGATCCCGTTTACGGCCATGATCACCTCGTCCTCTGCACCGTTCAGGGCGAACCCGGACACATTAGCTCCGAAGAGCCCTCCCAGCCCCTGATTGAGGATGGCCATGGATCCTCCCTCCATGGAGGTCGAGCGCAAGTCGCTACCGCCCCAGAGAACGTAGCCCTCGGTGAGCCCGAGCCAGCGGTAGGACGAAGTGCTTTCGACACCCAGGTCGACGCGTGGTGTGTTTCCATCGGCCCGCGTCCAGAAGAACTGAGACTGATTCATCGGCGAGCCGGAAACGAAGGACCCGACAAAGGCGACGGTGCGGCCATCCGCTGAAAGGACATAGTCGTCCACGTCTGCAGCGAAGACGCCGGCCAGCGGGCCGTTGATCTTTTGCGACGCGCCGCTGCCGTCTGAAGCACGGCGATAGATATCCCTGCCCGAGAAGGACTCGGAGAACAGGTACACGATCTGTGAGCCGTCGTCGCTGTAGAGGTGCGAGATCTCACCGGAGCCCTCTTGCGGACCGCTAATCGAAACCGAAGGCGAGCTGCCGTCGACGGGTGCCGAGCGGAGCTGGCACGGCCCGAGGAAACCGCCTTTATAAATACAACCCTCGATCACGACCCGGTCGAACGCGGGACTGAGTGTGATTCTCTGAATTACCGGTCCGGGCCCGTTCAACTGAACGGCCGCCTCGCTTCCGTCAACAGGGACGGAGAGCGCGCTGACTGGGCCGTTGGTCAACTTGCCCATGAAGACCACCCGATCCAATGCGAGTTGGGCCTGTGTGATCGGATACACCTGAACGTTCGCATGCAAGAAGCTCGGGACGCCGCCGGCGAGCGGCAAACTGAAGAGCCGATCCAGCTCGACGATGTACACTGCGCGCTGGGAATCCTCGGTGATACCGACCGGTTCGAAGGTCTCGGTAGTGGACTCCACGAGCAGCGTCGGAGTCCCGCCATCGATCGGAATCGCATAGAGACGCTGAGTTTCGACTCCTGAAACGCTCACTTCGTGATGCAAGAGAACACGCATGGAATCTGGCGAGACTTCGAAACTCAAGATGCTACCTGACTGCGGAAACAGTTCGACAGCAGGCTCACTGCCATCCACTGGAACCGAGTATAGCCCGAGCGTCGAATCTCCATGGACCGCACGTGCACCATCGGGCGAGAGGCTCAGGCCGGTGGAGGAGTGCGGGCTGAGCGGGACAGGACTTCCGGATCCGTCGCTAGCGATCCGGTGGAGCCCCGAGCCGCTCGAGTCGAAGTAGACGACCTGATGGCCATCCGGTGTCAGCCGGTAGTTCCTGAAGGCGGTGGCGAGCTCTGTCGGAGCGGAGCTTCCATCGATGGGAACCGAGAGGAGGGTCCCGCCGAAGTTGACGTCCTGCTGGAAGATCACGCGGGAGCCGTCCGGAAGAACATGGAACGTCAGCTGAGCCGCGGATTGGTGAAGCGGATTCAAGAGCACCGGAAGTTCCGAGCCATCGATCGGGACGGAATAGAGCTCGAAGTCTGTGGAAAATGTGGTCTTCGCGTAGATGACGCGATCGCCGCCGGTCGTAACCTCGAGACCGGTCAAGGATTCGTGGGCTAGAAAGTCGGGGGTCAGGCGAGCCATCTCCCCTCCACCCAACAGGGGGGCGCTGTAGAGCTCGTTCTTGCCTTGGATCTCGCCGTCGGCGAAGAAAACGGCCTGCGTCCCATCCGGCGTCACCAGGAACGGACCCCCGACTTCGCCGAAATACTGGAGGTCGGGAGGGCCGCTCAAGTTGTTGATTTGAGGAGCCTGCTGAGCCGCGGGTATCTGGGGGACAAGAGCAGCGACCACTAGGGCAAGAAAGCGTAGTGAGTCCATGGGTTCTGTGATGGTGATGGTAGAGAAGGGCAACCAAGCAGTGCCATGATCGAGCCTTCCGTTTCAAGAAACCACGAAAAAGGCTCAGCGCCGAGTATAGGTGCTCCTCGGATCTCGCCGTTCTCGGGCGGCTCCACGTTCCTCGTCTCGGGCGGATCCTTGTCGAGCGACAAGTGAGTTCTCGACCGGTGGTAATAGTCGAAGTAGCAGGTCAGAACCCGATGCAGATGCCGTTCGCCAAGCACGATGACGTGGTCGGTGCACTCCCGGCGGATGCTTCCGATGATCCGCTCGACGAACGGGTTCTGCCAGGGCGAATGCGGTGCACTTCGCAGCCCGTCGATGCCGTGTGGTACGGAAACTCGGGAGGCGCTTTGGTGACCGCCGAGGAGTGGCCCATCAGGACTGTCTGATTGGCAAAGAGAACATCACTGAGGATTCTCATGGCATGTCGATCTGACGGTCGTGCCCACAGGTGCTCCAAGCGGCCCATTGGCAATGACTTAGAATGGCTCTCCTTCGCTTATTCAGAGGAGTTCCAATAACCCGCAAGAGAGCACGTTAATCGATCCCGCTCCCAAGGAAGTGCAGGAGACGCAAGATCCGCCCTCGCTACGGAGGCGATCGGCAAGCATGGGAGCATCACGATCGTCGAGCGATTTATCCGGTCAATGAAGACGGAATGCACGAGGCAGATCGTGGTGCCGTTCAGGTTGGACCGGATGCGGAAAGAGCTGGTCCGGTACGCGATCTGGTACGACGAGCATCGGCCGCACATGGCCCTGGGAGGGCGGACGCCCATCGAGGTTTCTACGGTTTGAAGCCGGCCAACGAGAAGCCGGGGTTCGAGACAAGATCCCGATGGCCTAGCCGATCGGTGAAGACGAAGGGGAAGAGGGGAGCCAAGCTCGAGCTAGTGCTCAACTACGTCGAAGGTCGGGAGCATCTCCCGCTCGTTGGGATCAGGTCCGCGGCGTAGTTGGGGTTCGCGCGGTAGGGGAGTTCGTGGTCGAGGTATGCCCGGATGCTGGGTGGGATTCCGCTTCATGTGCCGAGGAAAGTCGGTGGACCACTACAGAGGTGCTTCCTCTTGTGAGGGATAATCCTTACCCCTCGAGCCGGCGGCGACGTGACTCCTCGAGCACACGGGCCCGATCCTCGACGCACCGGGTGAGGAGGCGCACACCCCAGTCCGTGGCGAGCTGGATGCTCTCGGGCGTGATGTGCTCGTGGTTGTGCACCTGGAGCCGTAGGACGTCGCTCACGACACCGCTCTCGGGAAGCAGGGCCGAGAAGAAGAAGCCGTGTCCCGCGACATGGTCCCCGGCGTGCGCGCTTCCGGGATCCCCCAGGTGCAGATCCAGGTAGACCGACGAGACGTGCATGTCGTACAGGTGATCCATGTGGGTCTCGAGCCTTTCCGGAAAGTCGGCCCCAGCGACCTCGACGTCGATGACCGCGACATTCAGGAGGCGGTTGACACTCACCGCCATGCGGCTCTCCTCCGCGGCAGGAGCTCCGCGGGTGGTCAGTTCGCGCTCGAGCTCCAGGTGCTCCGCGATCTCCGCGATGAGCTCGCGATAGCGCTCGGGCACGTAGAGCTCCCGTGCGGGAGAACCCGCAAGCGGCAGGTACATGGGGATCAAGGACCCGCGCTCCTCGGCTTCATTCTCGAGGCCGACCATCTTGACCGAGGCCGGCAACATGCCCATGAAGACACCGGTCTCCCTGGCTCCAAGCTTGCGCTGGTTCTTCTGACTGAAGGGGTGGTTGCTCACGCACTCGGTCCAGAGCCCCAGGAGCCCCAACTCCGCCGCACGCTCCAGACGAAGCGTGGCCACCATCCTGGCCAGTCCGTGGGAGCGGTAGCGTGGGTCGACGACCAGCTTCCCGGCCTCGGCGATCCGCGCCCCGGATCGGGCCAGGGTCAAGGAGGAGTGAGCGACGAGCTCGCCGGCCTCGTTGCAGACCACCGCGGAGTGCATCAGGCCTCCATCGATCAGTGCGCTCATTCGCTCGGGGTAGTAGATCTCGTCCGCCGGATAGTCGTATCCGTAGCAACGGTAGACCAGCCGGGCGAGCGCGTCGCACTCCGAGGGGAGCATCGCCCGCGCATGGAGCTCGGCCTCCGGCTCGGCCTCCGCTGCATCCTCGGAGAGGACCTGCTCGCGGTCGGCGAGCTCGCCGCGCGCGTCCACCTCGGAGAGGTGCAGGGAGCAGCGAGCGACGTTGCCCTCCCGTCCGTGGGAGTGGAGCTCGATGAACTCGGCGTAGCCGAGTCGCACCAGCTCGTGGGGAATCACGGTGTCGTCCTCGAAGACCGGAATGCCGTGATCGTTGACCTCCACGTACAAGTGGCCTCTCTCCGTCCAGGCCCGCACGGTGACCTCGGCTGGCCGATCCCCGTGCTCCCGCAGCTGCGCCAAGTGCACGAGCTCGTCGACCATGACCCGTAGCCTGCGGGCCCTGGCCGAGGAGATCCCGCGGTCGACCGCCAGCTCGAAGATCGCTCCGCCGGGAACGCTGGCTGGCGCCTCGGAACCGGTGAGCTGGATCACGAGCATCCAGGCTCCTCCAGAGAGATCGGCTCCCGGTTCCCCGGGAGGCGTGTCGCACCCCGCTCCTCCCGGCCGCGCCGTGGCTCGCGGGCGGAGAGGGGGCTCGCCTCGAAGGCATGAATCACCGTGAAACCGAGCCGCTGGAAGGAGTGGGGTCGCATGAACGCCGGGGCACGAGGGTCGGGGCGAGAGGGATGAACTCCAGTCTAGCAGTCCTACCTTGCTCGTAGGCAACGGTGCGTGGGGGGACTCCACTACATGTCGATCTGCGAGGGGGAGCTCGAGAACGTCGAGCTGTACACCAAGAACATGTATTAGGAGCGCAACGGTCGCAATCAGATCGGCCAATGTACGGAAGGACATGGCGTTGGTGCATGAATACAGAGGGGCCGGCCTATTTTGGTCTCGATCGGGCCTGAGCTACTGAGAGGGGCATCAGAAGTGCCCCGTCCCGATTCATGCACCAACGCTCCCGAAAAAGGGGCGACTGGACGGAGGAAAGAGGCCAGATGTCGGAAAACCCTGTCGGTCCTCGGGAAGGCTCTGCGGATGAGAGGGCAACGAGCTTGAAAAATCACCCGAGGCGTTACCCTCAAGACACAGCATCTTCCATGAACAACCTAGCCTTACTCTGTCCTTTCCTCCTCGTCGCCTTCCAGGCCCCCGGCATGGCCCAGGGCCCACCTACGGCAGGGGGCACCCTCGGGAATGCAGGGGGCGGTACCCAGCCGATCTCCTCCAACTCCCAAAGCAAGCCCCGCTCTTTCAAGCTCCTGAGAGGGCTCCCCTCGCTCTCCAATTTCACGGTATGGGGCATGAATGACCGTCGAGAGATTGTCGGTCAAGGACGTTTGACGACCGGGATTCGACCGTGGGTGGGTCTGTATTGGAGTTCGCCGGACGCTATCCCCCAGACGATTACGATACCTGGTGGTTTGTGCGTGAGTGCCACAGGCATCGACAATGCGGGCAACATCGTCGGGTCGTACTCGCTCTCGCTATGCAGTACATCCAATCTTTACTGCACAGCGGGTGTCTCGGGCTTCAAGCTCTCTCCCGGCGGAACCCTTACATACCCCATCCAGGTGACGTTCCCCGGCGCACTATCGACCCAGATCAACGACATCAACTCGGCCGGAGAGATGGTCGGTTCTTACTGGGAGAGCATCGCTGGTATTTGCACTCAGAAAGCCTTTTTCCGGAACTCATCCGGGGTCGACTTCAATATCTCTCCTCCCGGATCCACGAGTTCCCGTGCAAGCAAGATCACCGATGCCGGCCGCATTTGCGGAGAGATGAACGGCACTGCACCTGTCTGTTCAACCGGTTGGATCCTGGAAGCTGGCGGCTATACCAACGTCACCTATCCGGGGGCTGTCTGGACCAGCGTCAGCGGGATCAGTGACTCCAGAAATGAGACCGCCGGCATTTTTGGCACGACGTGCCCCTTTCCCAATCCCCCGGGAGCCTTTCTACGCCGCGGCGACAATGGCCCCTTCGTTACGCTCACTCCTTTCGGCCCGAGTCCGAACAACCCGATGTTAGTTACCGGGATGAACGAACTCGGTGACATCGTCGGTGTCTCGTTTGGAAGCCTCATGTCGGGCGCCTTCGTGGGACTCCGCGTGGGTGAGCTCGTCACTCGCTGAAACACGATGCTCCAGAAACCTTCTACCGAAGCGGCCCAGGCTGTCACCCAGATACTCACGGGAGTCGAGAATGGTGAATGGCAAGTCTCCGACGAACTCCTACCGTTGGTCTACTCGGATCTGCGCATGCTGGCCTCGGCGCGCATGGCGTGCCTGGGAGCGGGGCAGACGTTCCAGGCGACCGAGCTGGTCCACGAGGCCTACATGCGTCTCGTCGGTTCGAACGAAATGGGCTGGCAAGGTCGGGCCCATTTCTTCGGCGCGGCGGCGCGGGCCATGCGCGACATCCTGGCCGACTACCTGCGCCGCAAGGGTAGCCTGAAGCGCGGAGGTCACATGCGGCAGGTCAGCCAGGAGACGTCCGCACAGGTGACCTGCGATGGTCCGAGCGATGATGCGCTGGCGATCGAGGAGGTGCTGCAGGAGTTCGAGGTTCAGTATCCCCGCAAGGCGGACGTGGTGACCATGGCCTTCTTCGGCGGGCTCAGCACGCCGGAGATCGCGGCGGTCCTGGGGCTCTCAGCGCGCACCGTCGAGCGCGAGTGGCGCTTTGCGAAGGCCTGGTTGAACAAGCGACTGTCGGATTGGAGGGTCGACGAGTGAACCAGGAGCTCTCACCCGAAGACGTTCGCCGGCTGGACACACTCTTCGAGCGCGGAGCCGAGCTGCCGAAGGATGAGCAGGCCGCGTTCCTGGAGCGCGAATGCGGCTCGAACTTGGCGCTCAGGGCCGAGCTCGTGCATTTGCTCGCAGGGTTTGCGGGCGATGACGTCCTGGCTCGGCTCCAACCCGGACCGCCTTCGCGCGAAGGGACTCGAATCGGCCCCTACAAGCTACTCGAGCGCGTCGGGCATGGTGGTATGGGAGAGGTCTATTCCGCCGAACAACTCGAACCGGTCGCGTGGCCGTGAAGCTCATCAAGCCGGGCATGGATAGCGCGGAAGTCGTGACGCGCTTTCACGCCGAGCGTCAGGCGTTGGCCCGCATGACGCACCCGCACATAGCGCAAGTCTACGATGCCGGTGCGACCGATGATGGCCGCCCCTTCTTCGTGATGGAGTTCGTAGAAGGGGTTGCCATTACCGATGCGAGTGATCAGCACAAGCTTTCGACGCGGCAGCGAATCGAGCTCTTCCTCGACATCTGCGATGGGGTCCACCACGCCCATCAGAAAGGGATCATCCATCGCGATCTCAAACCCTCCAACCTGCTCGTGACACATCAGGGTGAGCGCGCTGTTGCGAAGATCATTGACTTCGGCGTCGCGCGCGCCACGACCGGCCGGTTGAGCGAGAAGACCATGCACACATCGCTCGGCCAGGTCCTGGGCACGCTCGACTACATGAGCCCCGAGCAAGCCGATCCCTCCGCGGTGGACATCGACACGCGCTCGGACATCTACTCCCTGGGCGTCGTGCTCTATCAGCTGCTCAGCGGCCTCCTGCCCTTCGATCATTCATCGAGCGCGCACCTACCCCTCTCTCATATCCAGCGCACGATTCTCGAGAAAGCACCGGTGACACCCAGCACGCGCCTGCGACAGACTCCTGGCACGGCGACGAGCATCGCACCGTTTCACGGGACCGACATGCACTCCCTGGTGCGCCAGCTTGCGGGAGATCTGGACTGGATCTGCCTGAAGGCGCTCGAAAAAGATCCCGCACGGCGTTACGCCTCCGCCTCGGAGCTGGCGCAGGATCTACGCAGGCACCTCGCTCACGAGCCTGTGCTGGCGCGCAAACCGAGCGCGCTCTATCGCACCACCAAGTTCGTGCGTCGCAATCGCATCGCCGTTTTCGCCGGTGTGCTAGTCGCCGCGGCCGCGTTCGGCGGCATCTTCGGCATCGTTTTGGTGCGAATCGATGCGGAGTCCGCACGCCTCGAGGCCCAGTCCATTGCCCTGATCGCGGAAGCCCAGAAGCCTCAGGCCGAGGGCTATGAGCTGAGACAGCTCGAGCTCCATGCAAGCGCGTTGTGGCCGGCCCACCCTGAGCTGGTCCCGGACCTCATCACATGGCAGGAGCGGGCGCAGCAACTCCTTTCTCGCTTCGAGGCTCACGAGCGTGAGTTGGAGAAAATGCGCGAGCGAGCGATGCCCTGGACGCCTGTGGAACGAAAACGGGACTACTCCTCCTCTCCCGAGGCCGAGAATCTCCAGTACAAGCGGAACGAGTTCGAAGCGCTAGTGGCGAACAAGCGCGATGAGGAACAGGCCTTCCTGCTCGAAGCCGAAATCGAGGCCATGGAGAAAGACGTCGAGTCTCGAAGAACCTGGAGCTTTGCGTCCCTGGAAGATTCCTCTCGGCACGAATTGTTGAGCGGCCTCGTCGAAGGCCTGAAGCGCATACGAGACCCAAAGATCGGCCTCATGGGTCCGGACGCCTTGTCGCCGGAGTTAGGCTGGAGTGTCTCCAAGCGGCTCGCGTTTGCTCGAGAGCTCGAGGCGGGGTTCGCTCCGGGTGGCAGGTACGAAAGCGCCTGGTCGGAAGCCCTCCCCGCTATCCGAACGGCCTATCCGAAACTGGATCTCAAGCCCCAGACAGGTCTCCTACCCATCGGATGCGATCCTGTTTCAAAGCTCTGGGAGTTCGCCCATCTTCAGACGGGCGAACCGGCGCTGCGGGACAGAGAGGGAAGACTCGTCCTTTCCGATACGACTGGGCTTGTGTTCGTGCTGGTTCCAGGTGGGACGTTCTTGATGGGAGCGCAATGGGACGATCCCAACCGCCCCAACTACGACCCCGAGGCCAATCCTAGAGTCATGCGTCACTGTGCGAACTGTGGAGAGCCGCTCCCGGAGACCGCAGGCAACGTCAAGCGCGAGGGACCTGTGACTTCGATGGAAGTAGAGGCCCTCTTCCTCTCGAAGTACGAAATGACCCAGGGGCAATGGCTGCGAACCACCGGCACGAACCCGAGTTACCAAGACCCTCGAGTGATGCACTCGTCTCTCAATCCGGTAAACCAGGTGAACTGGAGTGAGTGCAACCGAACCGTCAAGCAACTGGGGCTTACGCTGCCAACCGAGACGCAATGGGAATATGCCGCCCGGGCCGGCACGAGTACGATCTGGTGGCATGGCGACGATATCGAGGCTTTCAGAGGGACGGTCAATCTATTGGGTCGAGAGCCCGGTTCCAGATCCATAGGCATCAAACCGGTCGGCTGCTTCCCCGCGAACGGTTTCGGCCTACACAACATCAGCGGCAACGTGTCCGAGTGGTGCAGCAACCACCCGTGGGTGTATGGCACGGAACAGGGCAGTGCGCCGGAAACGCGCGAGTATCGCAGTGCTCGCGGCGGGAACGCACGATCGGACGCGCTTCAAGCGCGGTCCTCCGCAAGGTACCCGGGCGAGCCCGAGGACAGTCGACCGGTCCTTGGACTTCGGCCGGCCCGTGCCATCGATCCTCCCGCGGACGTCTAGCTAGCGCAAATGCACAACGCCCGACATATGCCGGGCCGTTGAAATGGACCAAAACGAAGGCGGACCTCGGCGCGTTCTCGAGAGATTGATGCGGCCGTTCTTCGTGATAATGCTCGACGTAGGAAGCCACGGCCACCGCTTGGAGAACTGGGAACGCGTCCGAAAACACCGTGGGGTGGGGAGGGATCAAAAAGACCCCGTTGGAGCACCTAATCCTCAGAAGATTAGGAAAAATGGAGGCCTGGTGTTTCGCTGATGGGCAACCCTAGCCATCCAGCAGAGATGGTGACCTTTCTGACGCATACGTTGGGCAGTCGCGTTTCCTTCGCTATCACGAAGTGCGTCGCCCAGCAGGGCATGCGAATCCGTATTTTCTCACTTGGATTCGCTTTGGAGCACAAAGGAGTCGATCCATGATCAAGTTCATTTTCACTGGGGTGATTTCATACTTGGCTATCCGTGTGAACGGGAGGCTGAAAGGCTGTCTGGAGCGACCCTTCACATCCAGCGCCGGGGCGCTGGGAGCCGGCTCCATGAGCATCGCCACCCTGTCCGTCCTTGCCGCTCTCTGCTCGCTTCCCCGGGCCCAGTGCGAGTACGCCCGCCTGATCTCGGCCGATTCGGTGGTCGCGGGAGACTTCGGGCGTGCCCTGGCCTTGGACGGTGCGTGGATGGCCGTCGTCCAGGAAACCACGGACCACTCCGTGCCCTCCCACGGGGCGGTCTACGTCTACGAGCGCCTGGGCTCGAACTGGTTCTTTCGCCAGAAGCTCGTGGCTCCCGGGACGACAGGGTGCGCCTTCGGCACGAGCATGGCGCTGGAGGGCGAGGTTCTCGTCGTCAGCAGCGGCTTCGGCTGTTTGAGCAATGAGGCCTGGGTCTTCGAGCGCTCCGGCGGCGTCTGGTCCCTCGCGGCGACGCTCTCGAGTCCGAACCCCTTCGATCTCGAATTCGGGCGCGCCATCGCCGTCGGCGGCGGCATCGTAGCCGTCGGGGATCCGGGCAGGCAGGAGGTCTACCTGTTCGAAAAAGACATCTCCGGTTGGCAGCAGACCTCCATGATCCAGGCGCCGGCGACGGGCAACGTCTATTTCGGCGCGAACCTGGCCTTCGCAGGTGGTTCGCTGGCCGTGGGCGACTGGCAGTTCGCCGCGCCGCATCCGGGCAGCGGAGCCGTGCACATCTTCGAGGAGGTCGCCGGCGACTGGAGCGAGCTCCAGCTCTTGCAGGACGCTGCACCGGAGGCCGTCGACTACTTCGGCTGGGCCTTGCGGGCTGATGGCGATCTCCTGGCGGCGATATCCAACCGCCCGCTCCAGGCGGTCACGATCTTCGAGCGCGCCGCCGGGGTGTGGACGGAGTCGGCCGTCGTGACCGCGTCGAGCCCTCCGCCGCTTTACGGCCTCTCGGGCCCAGAAGCGCTGGCGGTGGACGGCGATACCGTGCTCCTGGGTGAGACGTACTTCGACGGGTTCAGGGGTCGGGTGCGCATCCTGCGTGACACCGGCTCGGGCTGGGGCGACGTCGGCTCCCTGCAACCCATGGACCTCGGCCTCCAGGACCATACGGGTTCTGCCACCGCCCTGGACGGCGACCATGTCGTCGTGGCGGCGCTGGGCTTCGACGAGGCGCTCGACGACGTCGGGTCCGTGACGGGGCACACGATCTCGGGCGCCCTGTGTTACACGCTGGAGGGCTACCCCAAGACCCTGTCCACCTCGACGGGCGCCACGGCGACCCTGTTGCTCGACGCCCCCGGCCACGGGGACGCCTTCTTCGGCATGGCCGGAACCCTCTCGGGGACGTCCCCGGGCCTTCCGCTTGGAGCTTTCCAGGTCCCCCTCAACCCCGACGCCTACTTCCAGCTCAGCCTGCGGGCCCCCTCGTCCATCTTCCACAACATGGTCGGCGTGCTCGACTTCCAGGGCAGGGCGACGGCGAGGATCGACATGCCCGCCGGAGTCGCCCTTTCTTTCGTGGGCCTGCGGCTCCACCACGCCTACCTGGTCGTCAGCGGCACGGGGGTCGTGCACGTCAGCAACAGCTGGCCGCACCGGCTGGTGTTCTAGCGACCCGTTGCCCGAGCGCCCGTCGGAAGTGAGTGAGCTTCGTCCTCACTGAAGATCACGAAGTTCTGACGGGGCCGAAGCCGTGATCGGGGCCGGTGCGGGCAAAGGCGTGGCGGAACGCGAGTGTTAGCCTGCCAACTCCAGGCCCTGGGAGCGCGGACTCCCACCGTCTCCTAGGGGGAGAGCGCCCGGTCGAAGTCCTCGATCAGGTCCTCGGTAGATTCGATGCCGACGGAGATGCGAATCAAGCTGTCGGTGATCCCGAGCCGTTGTCGGTGCTGTGGACTCATTCCCGCATGGGAGGTCGTGGCCGGGATCGTCGCGAGCGTCTCGACACCTCCCAGGCTCGGAGCCGAGGCGGGGAGCCGCTTCTTTTCGAAGTAGCGCCGGGTCGCGTCGACGCCGCCCTGTGGCTCGAAGCTGAGCATGCCGCTGAAGCCGTCGAAGAGCCTGGCGGTCAGCGCATGCTGTGGATGAGAGGCGAGCCCGGGGTAGTTGACCTGCCCAACGGCCGGATGCTCGGAGAGGAACTCGGCGATGCGCTGTGCGCTCTCGTTGTGTTGTCGCATGCGGACGACGAGCGTCTTGATGCCGCGGTCGAGCAGGAAGCAGGCGTGGGGGTCGAGCGACCCGCCCAGGTGGTTCAGCTTGCGACGCACCTCTTCCACCAGCTCGCGCCGGCCGATCACGGCCCCCGCCACGATGTCCGAATGCCCGTTCAGGTACTTCGTACAGCTGTGCAGCGACAGATCGATGCCGTGCTCGGCCGGGCGAAAATTGCATGGGCTCGGGAACGTGTTGTCGATCATGGTCAACAGCCCGTGCGCCTGCGCGAAGGCTATGCCCGCCTCGATATCCGGCACCTGCAAGAGCGGATTGGACATGCTCTCGAAGTAGAACGCTTTCGTCGTGGGGCGCAGCTTCTCCTCCCACGCGCCGGAGTCGTCGCCGGCCACGAAGTCGGACTCGATCCCGAGTCGCGGGAGGTCGCCGGTCACCAGATCGTGCGTGCCGCCATAGAGACAGTCCTGCACGAGCAGGTGATCTCCCGGCGAGAGGAACGTCAGGAGCGTCGTCGAGATCGCCGCCATACCGCTGGCCGTTACCAGGGCCGCCTCGGCGTTCTCCAGCGCGGCCAGCTTCGCGTGCAGCGTGGCGTGGTTGGGCGTGTTGTTGAGCCGGATGTACTGGAGGTCGTGGTAGTCGGACTCACCGCCGTACTCGAACATCGCCGACTGGAAGATCGGCATCACCACCGCCCCGGCAATACGCGGCTCCGGCTCACCGGCCCGCACGACCTTGGTCGCCAGGCGTTCCCAGACAACTTTCTTTTCACCCGTCATTCGTCACCACCTCCATGGGCATGTGACGGAGACTATAGCGCAGCAGCAGCGTCGTGCGGGACCCGGCCGGAGACTCGTCCCCACATCTTTGCTCACATTCAATCCACCGGGCGGAGTTGATTCGACGTGTCTTCGGGGCGTCGTCGCACGGTTCAGCAATGAGCCCACAGGTTCCCCATCCCCACGATCTCAGGGCCTGGCCCCTCCGGCAGGTCGAGCCAACGTGGGCCTCCGGGTTTCTCACACCAAAGAATCCGTGCAGCAACGCCTTGCGCCGGGCGAAGGGCGTTGGTGCATGAATCGGGACGGGGCATTTCTGATGCCCCTCTCAGTAGCTCAGGACCCGACCGAGACCAAAATAGGCCGGTCCATCTCTGTTCATGCACCAACGCCGTGGGGAGGGATCAAAAAGACCCCGCTGGAGCACCTATCCTCCGAAGCGGCGGATACGAAGCTCACGGTTCACTTCGGAGCGGGACAAGCTTCTATACTCAGCCTGCCCATCTTGCCGTAGCCAGGCTATGGGGTTGACAGCTCAGCGGTTGCCTTCACGATGGAAGAGGGCTGATAATCCCTCCGTCGAAGAGTTCGTCGCTCAGGAGAACATGATGCGCGCATTGACCGTGTTGCTCGGTATGACCGGCTTGGCCACCGGGGTGCGAGCGCAAGAGCTGATACCCAATCCGAGTTTCGAGCAGATGACCACCTGCCCGACCATGGAGAGTCAGCTCCCGCTAGCGGATCTCTGGGACACGCCTAGCCTGGCCACGCCGGACTACTTCCATTCGTGCAACACGATGCTTGATTCCACGGGCACGCCGGACAACGAGGTGGGTTCGCAGGCCCCGTTCCACGGGGAGGCCTACGGAGGCTTTATCGCGCTCATCGGTGAGTTCGGTCTGTCCGATTATCGCGAGTACATGCAGACATCGCTCGTCGGTGGGCCGCTGGAAGGCGGCAAGACCTATCGCTTCGAGATGCAACTCTGTCTGGCGGAGGACTCCTCGGCCGCGACCGATCGTATCGGCGCGTACTTCTCCGACGTGCCGGTGAGCTCCGGTAGCAATCTGGCGCTCCCTCTGGTTCCCCAACTGGAGACCGCGGCCGGGACGGCTCTCGATGACACCGTCGAGTGGATGAACATCTCGCAGACCTTCGTCGCCGACGGTACGGAAGCGCACGTGACCATCGGGAACTTCCACGACTACGCGAACAGCTTCAGCGTCCCCGCTGGCTTCGGCCCGAATCTGCCGCTGCAGGATGGAACGGCCTACTACTACATCGATGGCGTCTCGCTGCAATGCGAGCCTTGCTTCGATCCGCCGATGAATCTCGTCTCCTGGTGGCCGTTGGACGAGGCGGGCGGCCTACTCTCGGTCGACGTCGTGGGCGCGTTGAACGGCGCACACGTCGGTGGAGCATTGTTCACACCGGGTCAGGTCGATGGCGCCTTGGATTTCCTCGGCACCTCGATCAGCGTTCCCTCGGCGGCGCCGCTCGAACTCGGCACCTCCGACTTCACCCTGGACGCCTGGGTCCGGGTGGACGCACTCGGGGCGGCCCAGGTGCTCATCTCCAAGATCGCCTCGACGGGTCCGGGTTTCGCTCTCGTTGTCAACACGGATGGGACCCTGTCGTTCACGATGATCGACGCGGCACTCGGAACGGCCAGCGGATCCTCGACCGCCACTCTTGTCGCGGGGGCCTGGTCCCACGTGGCGGTGTCGGTCGATCGCGACGATCCGTCCGGAGGTGATATCCACATCGACGGGACGCTCGCGAACTTCGATCCGACCAGCGCTCCGGGCAGTCTCTCCAACACGCTACCCCTGCTGTTCGCCACGGATGCAGGCGCCGGATTCGGAAGCGATCTGGTCGGCGGGTTGGACGAGATCGAATTCTTCGACCGCGCGCTCGCGATCTCCGAGATCGTCGGCCTCTTCGAGGCGCGCACGAGCGGCAAGTGCAAAACGGTCCTCACGATACCACCGGTCGTCGGCGTGCCCGTCGTCGGCATCCCGGTGGTCACGGCCGGCACCTTGACCAACGGGGGCCTCGTGACAGGCACCTTTCAGCTTTCCGCGCGCGGCGAGCCCGCGGGAACTCGTTGTGGCGCCTTCGTCTCGACGATCGACGGTCCCATGACGGCGACGGTGTTGAACCCCCAACCGATGCAGGTTGCGGCGGGCGCGAGCGTGCCCGTGCAGTTGCGACTCGACGCTCCGCAGGCGCTGGCCGGCGGCAACATCGCCTGCTATTCGGTCACCATGATCCATCTCGAGAGCGGCCGTGTCTTCCTCTCCCTCGGTGCACTGCGCGGCCTGCATCCGCGACAGCAACGGGGCACACCACCGACGAATCCTCCGCCCGTGTTTCCGGCTCGCTAGGGAGGCGGGTCTCTGACTAGGTGCCCGGCAAGAGCGACGCCCATTCGGCGGGGACTTCGCCGAGGTCGCGTGGAGATTTGAGGTAGAAGACGCCCGAGGGGAGGGTTGTTGGTCGGGGGGGGCAGCTTCAGCGCCAGCGTGGGGTGGGGAGGGATCAAAAAGACCCCGTTGGAGCACCTATCCTCAGCCATGGGCTTCACCGAATTACGCTTCGAGGCCCTACCCGATCTCTCCGAGCTTCGAGCGACACTTGCTCGAGCAAAGAGACTTCACTAGGGGACAGAGCACCGCATACCGTGCGCCCGCGCAGCACGAGAATCTCCTCGAAATTCCCCCTTTTCCCCGGGGAACATCGCATCCTAGGTGAGCTTCATCAGCAGGAAGAACACAGCGTATGTCCCTACCGCTCGTTCTTATCTAGCCCACCTCCCGATGCCAGTCTCCACAAAGGAGGATAGAAATGGTCATCGAACGAAGCTCCCTTTGCGCGTCGCTCTCGCCCTCTGCGATCTCTACGCCGGCGATCTCGACCACGGCGCTCGCCATCTTTGCCGCTATTCCCGCGGCCCAGACTCCGCACTTCCCCAACCCCCCCATTCCGCTTCACCGCGAGGGTCCGTATCGCGTACTGGACAACGTCGAGGGGGATCACATCGACATCGGCATCCACCCGATCAAGCCGATGGTCGTTTCGACGGATCACCTGACCCTGTGGGCGCTCAACAGCCACAACTCTCGGGTTGTCGGCTTCAGCGATCTCAGCGGTACGCCAACCAAGGTGTTCGACGTTCCGTGGGGCCCTGTTTCGATGGAGTACTGGACGTCCCCCCTGGACTCCCATGAAGAGCTCCTGGTCGTCACGCAAGGAACGCACGGACTCGTGCGCCTCGACCCGCTCGAAGGGACCATCATCGGCTACATCCAACTACCCGACGAGCCCGGCGGCACGCACCTCGAAGGCAACCAGCTTTTCATTGCCTGCTCGGCGGAGGACGTGGTCGTGCAAGTCGACCTCGTCGCAGGCGTCATTCATGACGTCTTCGAAGGCATCGATACGACACGCCATCTGCTCTGTCTATCTGGCGATGGACTCGGCAACGTGCTGGTCACCCCAATGACCTCTGGCAACAACACGATGCCCGGCGGTGGCGGGATTCGGGCCGACCGTGATGGAACCGTACTGGATCTCTACGACACCGACGTAGCAGACATGGGCTTGCCTGATGAAGACGTCTTTCGGTTGATCCCTGGCGCCAGCCCGAACTCGGGCACGGTCGAGGTCGTCGCCACGGGCGTGGGCAGTCAACTCTTCGGACACGCGCTGAACCCGTCGGACGGCAAGCTGTGGGTGTTGAATACCGAGGCCATGAACGCGGACGAGGTCCTCGATACCGAACCCGAGGTGCGTGGCATCTTCGCAGCCAACCGCGTCACCGTCGTCGATCTACCAGCGCTCGGGGGAATGCCCTCCGGCATCGATGATCACACATTTCACGACCTGGATACAACACCGGCAACCCCCATCGGAAAGCCCTATGCACTGAGCTTCTCCTCCACTGGCGATGCCTTCGTCATCGGTACGCAAACCGACAACGTCACCCTCGTGACACAGAATGGCAACGCACCTGCTCAGTTAGCGCTCCCCGACGGCGCGATTCCGCGCGGGATCATCTACGACGAGACGCTGAATCTGATCTACGTTTATTGCTGGGGAAACAACACGATCCAGGTCCACAATCTGGGGCCCATGGCCTGGCCTTTGATAGGCACCTTGGATCTCGGCTATGACCCGACGGGGCCTGCGCGCAAACGTGGACGCGAGATTTTCTTCGATGCACACAATTCGCTGAACCAAAGCCTTTCGTGCGAATCCTGCCACGTCGAGGGCATGACGGACCACCTGGTGTGGAACCTCAGCAACGGCCACATCGACGACAAAGGCACGATGCTCACGCAGAACCTGCGTGGCATCGAGTTCACCAAGCCCTACCACTGGCGTGGCGAACGTGAATTGGTCGACTTCAACCCAGCATTCGACGGCCTGCTTGGCGGAGCGGAACTGACGTCGAGACAATTCGAAGACTTCGAAGCCTACGTCTTCGGGTTGCAGAACATGGCGAACCCTTTCCAGCATCCTCGGAGGATCGTCACGGATGATCGCAAATTCACGCAATTCGATTTCCAAACGCATCCGAAACTCTCCGCGGTCAATGGGCAGGATCTCTACTTCGACCTCGCGACGGTTGGGCCGGCGAGCTGCAACGACTGCCACCAACTCCCCACCGGAACGAACAACGACTTCTTCCAGGACGAAGCCAACGACACCGGACACCGCAACGTGATGGCCGTCCCGGCCTACAACGGCATTTGGCGCAAAGAGATGAAATCGCGCGCCATGGTCGAGCTGGTCGGCGAAGACCCCGAGCCTCAGCCTCCTCTGGGAGCGGGTACGACCCACGTCGGGCTCGTGAACGGGCTCTTCGAGTTCGTGACCGATATCATCCGACAAGTGCCGCGGCGAGATCGTGAGGATATCGCGCACTTCCTCCATCAGATCGACCAAGGCCTGGCACCCGCGGTACACCGCGCGCGTCATGTGTCCCAGGCGAACTCGAATCGCAAATGGGTCTTGAACTACTTCATGCCCCAGGTCGAGCAACGGAACGCCGACGCGGTGATTATCGGCCGTATCGAATTGGTGGATCAACTGGAAGATCTGCGTTGGTACTACAACCGTGATACGGGGCTGTTCGTCGCCGATCGCGGCGCTCTTCCGCCCCGCCCGATCACGTTCTTCTTGAACCGCGCCGAGGCAGGCAACGCCAGCCTCATCGTGATGGGCGTGCCCGTCGGCATGGGCAAGCGCTTCGGGGTCGACCAGGATGCTGACGACCTCTTCAATCTCGACGAGATCACGCAGATGACGGATCCCCGGGATCCGGATTCCGACGATGACGGATTCCTCGATGGAACCGAGGTGCGCCTGGGGACAGACCCCAACGACGACACCGTGGTTCCCATAGGCGCTTTTCCCCCCCAGATCGAAAGCGTCCGCACGATGTTCGTCCAGGCACGCTCGGCGAAGCTCTATGTCGAGACGAACATGCCGACGAAGATCGAAGTCAACTACAGCTCGAACCTTGGTGACTCGGGCACGTTCGTGGGTGACGATGCTTTCCGCAACTTGTGGGAAGTCTCGTTACGGGATCTGCTGCCCTCGAACGCGGGAGCGATGATCGATCGCAACTACACAGGCACGATCTCGGTCACCAACGAGTTCACGACGACGACGACCATCGATCTGCCGCCCTTTACGGCGGCGCCTTTCACCGCCGCGGGCGAAGCGGCAACTCCGACGGAAGCCCTCGTACGTCGCTTCGAGGCCATCTCGGTTGCACCTTCGGGGCTGGGCGGCTACGAATTCACTTTCGAGGCTCAAATCGAAGACCGCAAACTGGATGCTCCGGCGCCCCTTGCGGACCACGTGTGCATCGCCAAGGTCGTTCGCCAGGACGGGGTGATCGAATCGAACTTGCTCGTCAACGAAGGCCCTCCCGCACCGAGCATTCTCTCGGAGTTCAATCAGAGCACGCTGTACGCCGGTTTCGGTGGCTTCGGCCCCTTCATCGTGGGCTCGATCAGTGCCGGCGACGGGATCAGCCACTTGCAGTTCCGGCTGCCGGGCGCCGTGGCCGGTGAGGTGTACACGGTCACGGTAGAGGTGCTGGGCAAGCCGGTCGACAACGGGACCTTCGACCCAACACTGCCTTTCCTGTCGAACACTTCACTGTTCGTGTTCCCCGAGAGCCCTAAGGAGGCACGCGACAGCGGCGAGATCACGCTCTTCTAGGCCCCGTCCTATCCACTTATTCGGCCGTGACGTAACCCGCTGAAAAACAACGCCCTTAGCAACGCTTACAATAGCCGCATGTCGGCCGACACATTCCCGCTGAAGCTCCCGTTGTCCGCGTGCTGTCCATTTATCCGGCCGCCGCTTTCGGGGGAGCGAATTCAGCCGGTTGGAAGACGCCCGTCAAAAAGTGTCAGACGCCGCATTTCGAGCGAACCAGCGGTAGAGGTCGGTCAGCTGGACATCCGCGAGGCTCGAGACGACATGGTTTGCGCGGGCGAGACGCTCCGGGGTGCCCAGGTTGTCGACCGCGACAACAAAGAGCCCTGCGGCACGGGCGGCCTCGGTGCCGGTGGGTGTGTCCTCGATCGCGAGGCAGGCGGAGGGTTCGAGGCCCAGCGCGGCGACCGCCTTGAAGTAGCCCGCGGGGTCGGGTTTCGAACGCACGACGTCGTCAGCGGATACGGTGGCGACGAAGCGCCCGGGCACGTCTTCCCCGAGGCCTTGCAGGATGAGGTCGATCTCGACTCGTCGCGATCCGCTGCAGAGTGCGACGGGCAACGCGTCTCCAGCCTCGCGCAGGAGCTCGAGGGCTCCGGGAAAGGCATCCACCCCGGGCGCGAGGATACGTGCCAGCGCCACTGTCTTGGCGGCCGCCAGCCGTTCGACCGTCGCTGCGTCCAGCTCTTTCCCACGCATGGCGCAGGCCCGCGGGATCAACGTGCGGTCATCCAGGCCCATCAACTCGGTCGCGTATTCCTCGTCCTCGAAGACCACGCCCAGGGGTGACAGCACCTCACGAATCGCGCGGCAATGCAACGGTTCCGAGTCCAGGAGGACACCGTCGAGATCGAAAACCACTCCCCCCAATTCGCCATTCACGTCCCCGGTCATTCCCAGAGGATACGCGCACGTGAGGCATTTTTTAGGGATTCTGTGGGTACCGTACCTTGGCCTCGTGGAACCATGACAACAGGGCGATAGATACAGTCCTCACCGAAGAGGCTGATCACCCTTCCCGAGTTGATGACCAGACCCGGTCCCATGTTGGCGTTGGTGCATGAATAGAGATGGGCCGGCCTGTTTTGGTCTCGATCGGGTCCTGAGCTGCTGAGAGGGGGCATCAGAAGTGCCCCGTCCCGATTCATGCACCAACGCCCCGGGGAGCCGTGGCGTCGCGGGGCGGGTGTGACCGCTGACGCCATCATTCGGGAGGCCTTGTTTGGGTGTGTGTACCGGCAAGAACACACCCAATCGCAATTCGATAGCAGGAATCCCAACCTTTTTATTGTACGCCCCTCGAGCCACCCAAGCAGCACAGCACCTGTTACGGTTGAGTCTCCTTACGGCTGAGTCTCCGATGAATCTCCCGAGCGATTTCCAAGGCAAGTACGAATCCCACTCCAGGAATCTGGAGAACCTTTCCCGCCGGCTGACCAACGCAGAAAGCTCAGCCGACGATCTGATTCAAGAGACGTGGGTGGCCCTGCTCCAGCGTCCACCGAAGCCCCATTCGAATGTGCCGGCCTGGATGAAGGCGGTCATGCGTAACCTGGCCATCCGGTCGGAACAAACCCGTGTGAGTCGGCGGAATCGCGAATCCAAGGCCGCGCGCAGCGAGCGAACCGAATCCCACGCGCACGAGATGATTCGCAAGCTGGACCTAAAACGGATCCGCAACGAAGTCGGCGCGTTGGACGAACCGTATCGAACCTTGATTCGGATGCGGTACTTCGAAGACAAGCCGCCGCGGATCATCGCGCAAGAGCTCGGTCAGAACACCGGAACCATCAAGAGCCAAATCCACCGCGGATTGGAGCGGCTGCGCCAGCGGTTGGAGTCTGAGTATGGGAGCGAATACGGCTCCTATGCACTGCTGCTCTTCGCCGTCGCGGGCTATCGCAAACGCGACTATGTGGCAGCGGTCCTGGGAAGCCGGTCCGGAATCGCTCTTTTGACATTCTTCGCCGCGGGAGCGGCGTGGATCGTCAGCCGCGAAGAAACCCAGGCCTCCGATCCGGAAGCACCCGCCCGGAGCGCGGCCACCGCTCGACCGGCGCAAGCATCTCCACAAGTTGCGCAGCGACATGCCGAGGGCGAAGAGGTCACTGCACCGGACGTTACCGAACCAAAGAGCTTCACCGTGTCGATCGAGGTTCGCGATGAGACGGGCTCGCCCCTGGCCGGCGCCTCGATCGAGCACCTATTGCACGAGGGATCGCGTTTTCTAGAAGCCGATGCTTCCGGACGCGCGAGCCTGGAAATCGACGAGCAAGGGCTCACCCCTCCTTTTTCCCGCACGCCGGAACGCAGCCAACAGAACCCCAACCCGCGCGTTGGATTGATCGCGCGCTATCAGGGAGTCCCTTCGCGGGTCATGTGGCTCAAACCGCCGGAGGAAGACCGAGCGTCGCTCATCCTCGAGGTTCCCCTATCCGCTCCCGCATTGCGCGGGCGAGTTCTCTCCAAGGGAGGAATTCCAATCGTTGGAGTCTCGGTGCGACTCCAACCCAGCAAACTGGTCGAGGCCATGCCCAGAGGACATCGAATCCTGCCGTACCGCGAAGCAACGACCGATGCCGACGGCAGATACGAGATTCCCTCGGTCTTCGAAGGCTACGGGTTGGAGATCATCCACGAGGGTTATGCGCCTTATTTCGAACGACTCTCGCTGCAAGGACGCGACACCGAACGAACACTGCGACTAACCCGGGGCTTTTCGGCACAAGGACGGGTGCGGGATTATCGCGGGCAACGAATAGTCGGTGCCACCGTCGAAGCTAGCGCCTATGGCCGCTACTCCCTCGGTCGCAGTTCCACCGATGAAGACGGTTTCTTCTCCCTCGAGCGCTTGCCGCTCGGTGTACGGGTCAGTTTGACCGCTCGCAAAGGCGCGTTGACGGCCGAAACGACGCGGACCATGCACGCCGGGGACGAAGGAACCACAAACTTCGAATGGAATCCCGAACTCGAGCGGGGGGAACGGATCCGTATCAGGATCTGGCGCGCGGACGGCAGTGCGTTCTCCAACGAACTGGTTCACATCATGATCAAGAGCCGCCCCAACGGCGGCTTGATCCCCATCCACACCGATGAGATGGGCCGACTCTCGATCGAGCTACCGCTCGCGCCGGACGACTGGATCCGGATTCTGCCATCGGACGGAGGGGGTCTTGTGAGTTGGGATCCGTTGGCCACCTTGGGACGGAATGAACTCATCGGGGCCCACGAGGTCACCGTCACGGCCCAAGAGCGGACGCAACTCTTCCCTGGAGCGATCGTTGGTTCCAAGGGCGAGATCGAAGTCCAGCGCTTCCTTGTTCGTGATACGCGTTCGGGCTGGGTCAATCGACTGGCGCCCTCGTTTCGGCTCGAGCCTCGCACCTACGATCTGTGGTACGAGCTACCCAACGGTTACCTCGAGTTGGGCACGCATTCCCTCCTTCCCGGCGATCAAGTACGGTTCCCGCCCAAGCACTTGGCAAACCCGGGCGAGCTTCGAATCGACGCGGGGGACGAGAAGCAGGCTCTGCGAATCTACGCGAAGTCACTGGAAGGACAGTTTCCTTGGAAGACACTGCACGGCTCGCAAACGATCGAGCTCCTACCGGGTGACTACGTGATCGAGAACGAAGACGGTGTGCGTCAGGATGTCACGATCCGATCGCTTGAGGAGGCGGTGGTCGTTTTCGCCCCCGAGTAGCCGTATGCCCGCCGTGTACCACGGCAGAGGGCACCTCGGTCACTTTGGGCCAGCTCGAGACGACCACCGATGCACAAGCGCTTTGAGCTCGATGTGACTGCCCTTTACGACAAGGCGAGTCTCATGGCGACCAAGGCAGGCTTTCCGCCAAACCTCGACCTACATCCTCCGCCGAGTGCCAGTGGAACGCTCCCACAGCCCTCCCACGTGCACCGTCACCGAGGAGGCCGTCAGCGTTGTCCTGTTCCAGGGCAAGAAGGAACTGCGCGAAGTCCCGCTCGAGTTCCATCCCGACGAGCCCTGGACCCTGCGTCCCTAGTCATGGGCCTAGAACGCCAACGCTTCCAACTCTCGACGCTTTGGGTGAGTCGTTGCAGGCCGGCCTAGAAGGTCCCGACGATTCCACCGGCTGCGGAGGAGAACCAGGGATCCAGGGTTCCGCTGCCGGTCGGCAGGTCGCCGAAAACGACCGCCTGTGAGAACCAGGGCAAGTCGACCAGCGCGCACGTCACGGGCACCGGGGCGCTGAAGCTCGAAGTGCTGCCACCTCCGCCGTGGGCCGGTGGGAAGAAGTTGGCGATGAAGCCTCCGCCGACCTGGAGTTCGGAGAGTCCCGCGGGGGGCAGGGCGAAGAAGAGGCCCAGGTCGAGGATCGGACCTGCGGAGCCGCTGGAGCGCATGAGGATGATCCAGGGCCCCGGTGCGCGCGTCGGTTGGGGGATGAGCGTTACAATCCAGGCCGCACCGATCACCGCAGTGCCGGCGACCATGGTGTCGAGGTTGATGCCCGTGCCGTTGGAAAGGAAAACCGTGGCGGGCACCGTTCCTGCTCCCGCCATGGCGCAGGGGCCGACATTGGTGGGGATCGAGTTGGCGGCAGCGTCCGAGAAGACCGGATTCTCTATGCAGATTTCCGGGGCAGTGCAGGGACAACCACCGCAGTTGAAGCCGACGGTGGTCAGCTCGCTCAGGACGGCGGTCGGCGGGATCTCCGACAGAGGGAAATCGAACCCGAGCACCGTGCCGGTGGTCGGACCGAAGTTCACGAACCAACCGAAGGTCTCGGCGAGTCCGCCGCTGACTGAAGTCAGGACCGTCGCTGAATCGAAGACCAGATCGAACTGGAACCCCACGATGGGGGTGGTGCTCGTCATCATGATCGGGACCGATCCGTTCCCGGTGGAAGGGTCGTACTGGACGGTACCGAGCTCGATGTGAATCGGAGCCTGGGCGGACGAGGTTCCGGCGAGCGCGAGAAGTGAGCTGATGAAGAAGAGTCTCATCGCGAGTTTCCTTGTGGAGAGATCGACCCGAATCGCGGGGTCCTACAAACCCGACCCTCGTCAGGCGAACCCCACCGACCATCGTGTGGCAGCTGGGTACTTTGCCCCGCTGCCCGGCATCCAAGACTACCAGCTCCCCGAAGGCGTGGGTGATCCAATGGGGTGTCCTGGCCGACATCATTTCGAGGGCTTCGTGAGCAGCGAGGCGGGTCGTGGGGAGGTTGAGGCGTAGAGGACGTGCGCGGGGAGGGTTGTTGTCCGGTTTGTCGGGCTTTCTGAGCCACTACGCTGGGTGAGGCTCAATTCCTTAGCGAAAGAGCCGAACCACGACTTGTGGATTGTGTCCCTCGTCGACCTCTACAACGACGGACTCGGGCTCTAGAAAGCCCTCTGGATGTCGAGGTGCCAACCGCGACGAGAGAGCGTCGTGTGATGCGGCGCAGACAACGCGATGCCCATCACGAAGAGCGAGTTCAAGAGTCGACAGCTTTTGTCGGCTATGCACGCCGACATAGGATTTTCGGGAGGGACAGGAGGCGTGCCGTCGTACCCCTCAGCCCGCGGAGGAGACGGATTCCGTCACCTGGTCGGGTGAAAGCAACCAATCCCGCAGCCATGACGTAGTGGAAGAAGAACAGATTCATCGAGTAGGCGAGGGAGGCGTGGAACGAAAGTGCGGCGACGAGCGCCACGAGTCGTGTCCTCTCGGTCCACAGTGCGAAGGGCAAGAGGATCTCGAAGGGAACCAGCGACCAAGAGAGGAGCCTCCCGATGTCCGGAGACTCGAGGAGGAAGCCGGGTAAGGGAAAGAGGCCGAAGAGATCGTCGAGCCGCGAGATGTAGTAGAGAGCGTGTCCTTGGAGCCAATCGGAACCCCGAAGCTTGTGTATCCCGCTGACGAAGTACACCAGACACATCTGGACTTGAACCAAGCGTAGTGCCCAGGCCCTCGAGGTGACGGCTACCGCTTCGCCGGATTCGGATGAGCGTAAGCTCCCGAAGACGCGGAATCCTCTCGACAGGGGCATGAAGCACAGCAACAGAGCGAACATTCGAAAGAGGCAGTCCTCTCCATCCAGGAGCAGGATATTTCTGTGCTGGAAAGAGACGAGGAGTGCGAAGACCAATACGGCCATGGTGCGGGGCCGGATGCCGGACAAGAGAGCCACGGAGCACCCCAGGAGGCTCGCGTAGCATGTCCATAGCCATGGGTCCGAGTTCGGCGCCAGCGCCAGGAGCCAGGCCGAGGTGTCGGGATCGATGACGCTGCGGGATGCCTCGTAGGTAAGGAGCCCTGTCGTGGAATGGAACAGCTCGAGATCCGCGCCGAGTCCGACGACATAGGCGATCAGAACCAGGGAGTAGGCGACGCGAAAGCGGTCGCAGGTCGCGGGGACACCGGACTCGAAGAAGAAGCGATTCCAGGCACGGCCGAGACCCCGGGGCGACAGAGATGTTCCGGAACCGCTAGCGTTCATATGTATGGAACTCGAAGGATGAGAAGTCCTGCAGGTAGGGGACGGCCTTCGGCCAGGGACCCTCTGGAGGGGGTGGAATCACCGTCCAGTGACGAATCAGAACCACCTTGGTTACTCGACTCTTCTCCTGCACGCGCTCGGTCCTGTCCGCGAGATAGCGAGCGAGGTCGGTCCAGGCTCCAGCGTTTTCATCCAGCCGAACCTTGTCGAAGTACTCCATATGTCGGAAGTGACGAAATCGCTGCGCGATCGACATCCGATCCCAGCGAGGAGACCTCCAGGTGAGCTCCCTGCCATCCGCGAGGTGAATCTTCGCCGAGACGTAGACGTTCTCCTTGTCGACTTCAGGGGCGAACAGCTTCCAAGAGGGCTGCCAGGTCCCGGTGATGTCCAGGAGAGGGTCCAGGCCCGCCTTCAGCGCTCGATGAAGCCGAGTGTCAACGGGCAGGGCGTCGATCAAGAGAGCGACCAGGAAGATCATCAAGAATACGTTGACGAAGAGTCGTCCGCTCCGGTTTGACGTCTGCATTCTCGATGGACTTCCGTCAGGGGGCGTCGGCCACGGAGGCGACGAGAACCTTGCCCTGGGTACAAAAGTATCCTCGGCGAGTTCTTCGATCCACGATTACGAGAGGTTCGCTTCCATCCCGGACCCTCTCCCGCTCGTGAAGGCGACAGGAAGGGGTTCCCCGCGGAGGGCGTGGTGCGAGGGTTGCTCTACCTTCCCGGGGAGTCCACGGCACTACGCTGGATGTGACGGGGGCGAGGCCGAGGCGTCAGGAAGACTGTGCGCTCTTCCGCGCTTATTCGAAGGAGCGCGGCTCCCCAAGTTACCGCATCGACCCGACGGACTGCCTCAACTTCAAAAGGCGCTCGGGATCTGCGTCGGGGCGGCTGGACAACTGCTCGAGCGCCCGACGGGCATCCGGCGCGCGCTGGGCGTGTACCAAGCTGAGGACTTCGCCGAACCAAGCTTCCGTCAGCTCGGGATGCTCACGCTGCAGGGTCCGAAAGCGTTCGAGCGCGTCGTCAAAACGGGCGAGCTTGAGCACCTCGTAGGCGGCCTTCAGACGCAGGTCCGTCGCCGAATGATCGAGCATGCTCGCCTGGTCCAGGACCTCGATCAGTTGCTCCGGCCTTGCACGGCGCTTCTCCAAGGCCGCCAGCATGCGCCAACCATCGATGTTCTTGGGACGCGTGGCGATCGCCTCCCGGAGGCTCACGTTCGCAGCCTGCAGTGCACCCGGTTCGATCGACCGCTCTCGCAGCAAGGCACGAACGTAGTTGATCGTTCCGCCGTAGTGCCCCGGCTCGATCGAGAGCAGCTGCTCGAGGAGAGCCAGCGCGCTTCCCGCATCCCCCTGCTCCAAACGGCTGACCGCGAGCATGTTCAGGCTGCGCACGTCGGACGGTTCGTACTCGAGCACCGCCTTCAAGACTCGCTCGGCTTCGGCAAAGCGACCGGCCTTTACGTCTCGCCCTGCCTTGATGCGCATGGTCGCATAACCCGTTCGCCAGCTCTGCATCTCGCGGCCCCAGGGATCGGAGAATTGTTGCTTCCTGCCATCGGCACTTTTCTGTGCCTCCTCCGCACCCTCGAGGTCGCCTTGCATACGGCGGGCAATCGCCAGCAGGTGCTGGGCATAGGCTGCATCCTGGCCCTCGAGCAGTCCCCTTGCTTGGATGGTGGCAACCGCCGCGTCCGCCGCTTTGCGCGCCAGGTGCAAGCGCACCACACCAAAGTGCACGGCGTCGTCGTCGGGGGTCAGTTCGCCCGCACGCTCGAGCGCCACAGACGCCTCATCGAGCTCACCGAGGTCGAGGCGCCAGACGGCGAGGCGCCACCATGAGGGGGGGTACGACTCGTCGGCGCGCGTAGCGAGCGTCATGGTGTCGGCCGCCAACAAGAGGTCCCCGGTCCGCTCCTGCACGCAGGCGAGACGGTGTAGGGTCTTTGCGTCGCCGGGCTCGAGCGCCAGAGCGCGCTCGTAACAAAGGGCGGCGTCTCCGAAGAGGCCGTTGGCTTCGTAGACCATGCCCATACGCTGCCAAGCGTCGCCGAAACGGCGCCAGCGTCCCACCCGCTCGAGCTCCTTCGTGATGAGCTGCCGCACCAACGGGTCCAGCGTCTCGAACTCCACCGGTGGAGCCGGAACCGGTCCCGTATGGCACTGCCGGATGAGACCGATTCCGACCAACGCCACGAGGGAACCCAGGAAGAGAGGAGCGCGTCGTTTCACTTCGCCGCCCCTGCCGTAGGACGCAGCGTGAACTCCCGGTCGACCACGTCGAACGGACCAAACTCCTGTTCGCCACCTCCGGGCCAGCGCACACGCACACGTCCGACGCGTTCGATTTCACCAAGACCAATATGGACGCGCGGGTCGTTGGCCGCGCAATAGCCGTAGGCGGTCTTGACCTCACGCCGTAGCGCGCGATCCCCCACGTCGAGAGCCAGGACCGCACCGATCGCGTCACCCCCGTGATCGTCGATGACGCGGAACCGTATCCAATGACCCCCATCCAGGACGGTATTCCTCAACACGTACGCATAGGCGTCGCGGTTGACGACAACGGCGTCGACACCGCCGTCGTTATCGAGGTCGCCGAAGGCCACCGCACGACTCGTGTGCACGAGCGCTGGATCGACCCCGCCTTCCGGGGAGACCACTCGATAGCGGAGGTCCGGATGCCCGGAAAAGAGCGTGTTGGGCTCGGCATAAGGGTCTTCGCTGCGCGCGACACGCTCGGAGACCAGAACCACGCGTCCGTTGGCTTCGTATAGATCGAGCCAGCCATCGTTGTCGAAGTCGACCCAACCCACGCCAAAGCGGGTGAAGGGACGACTCGCGCTGCCGAGTCCTACAGCAGCGGTATCGTCGATGAAGTAGTTGCCCTCGTTTCTGAAGAACGAATCCGCCTGAGCCCGCAGGTTGACGACGAGCAAATCGAGGTCGCCGTCGTCATCGACGTCTTCGGCGAGAGTCCCCATCCCCGCCTTGGGTGTGCCCTGCTGATCCACGGCACACCCGGCCAATAGGGCGATGTCGGTGAACGTACCGTCTCCCTCGTTGCGCCACAGGTGGTTCGCCATCTGATCGTTGGCGACGAAGATGTCGACATCGTGGTCCCCGTCGAAATCGCCAGCGACGACACCGAGCCCGTTGCCGCGGCTCGACGACAGCCCGGACATTGCCGAAACGTCGGTGAACGTACCCTGGCCCTCGTTGCGGAAGAGCGAGTCCGCGAGCGGCGCGGCGTAGCTATTGGGGCTGCAGTAGTCCGGGCGACCGGCGGCGGTGAAGCAGCCTAATTCGTGCTCGGCGGACCAGAAGACATAGTTACACACGAAGAGGTCGAGATCGCCGTCCGCGTCCATGTCCAGCATCGCGGCACTGGTGCTCCAGACGGAGTCTCCAACGCCTGCGGCTTCTGTGACGTCCTCGAAGGTCCCGTCACCGTGATTATGGAACAAGACGTTAGGCCCCACGTTCGTCACGAAGAGGTCGCTGAGTCCGTCGCCGTCGACGTCCCCCGTTGCGACCCCCATGCCGTATCCGCGGTCAGCCGCAGCGCTGCCGTCCGTGACGTCGGTGAAACGGAACGACCCCTCATTCCGGTAGAGGGCGTTGGCCGGCGACCCGGAGGAAGGTAAGTCCAACTCTCCGGATTGAACGAAGTAGAGGTCGAGATCCCCGTCCAGCTCCATGTCCAGGAGGGCGACACCCCCGCCCATGATCTCCGGAAACCGCCGAGCTTCGGGGCCCCCGTCGGACCTGTGGTGAAAGGAGACTCCGGCGGCCTCGTGTTCCTCTCGAAACCACGCTGTTTGAGCGTGCTTTCGCGGATCTCCACCGCTGAGGCCGTGCTGCGCGCCACCCAATTCTTCACTCGCGCCTCCGCATGCGGATACCAGGGCAAACGGAAGAGGGAGCGTCAGGAGAGAGGTCCACTTGCTCATCACCGAGCGCCACCTCGAGCGCCGTTTGTGCCGTGGTGAGACGCCCCCCGAGCGTCGGTTACGACCAGCTTGACGCGCACACCCAGACCAGCGCGGTCGGTCTCGATGCCGTGAAATCGCAGCGTGATCCAGCGGTGTGCGTTGCCGGGGTTCTCGAACCAGCCGTCGTTCCGCAGCCTTACCTCATCCAGCCGCGCGCGTTTGCCTCCGCGTACGAGCTCAGCCCCGGGACCTTGTGAAGCCATATGTATTTACCTTCCGCTGTAGCAAGAGGCTAAGGATTGGCCGCTCAGTATAGGTGTTCCAAAGGGGTGTTTTTTGGGCGTTGGTGCGTGAATCGAAATGGGCCGGTGCACTCCGGTCTCGATCGGGCCCTTAGCCACTGGTATCCGGGTCATCGATACGCCCAAGCAAGCGTCCAACTGCAGGGTCCGGCAACCGGCGTCCCTGGATGCCCGCGAGATTCGGCGCCTGCTTGCGACAGCCCTTCTCGGATGCCCACACGTCCAGCGGCAGAGCCGCCGGCCGTCCAGACCGGAACACCCTCGGTGATTCGGCCGGCAATCTGATTCCGGTCCGTTAGGATAGGGGCATGGGCATGCTCTCCCTTCTCTTGTGCCACTTCGTGTGGGCTGTCTCTCCGGTTCCGGCGCAAGCGCTAACCCGGCAACGCATCGAGGATCACCAGCGGCCCTTCCTCGAGCAGACGGATCTCTTTCTGGCGGGCGGGCAGGGGGTGAACACGTACCGCATCCCAGCGCTGGCGGTAACGAATGCGGGCACGATCCTCGCCGTGTGCGACGCCCGACAGGACAACTCGAGCGACCTGCCGGGGAACATCGACATCGTGTTGCGACGTAGCACCGATCTCGGATCGACCTGGTTTCCGATCATCACGATTCAGGACTTGCCCGAAGGACATGGGGCGGGTGACCCCAGTCTGCTCGTCGACCGGGTAACGGGACGGATCTTTTGTTTCTATGCCTACGGGCCGCCGGGGATCGGATTCTTCAACTCCCAGGCGGGAACGAACGACGTGCACGACCCGAATACGTTGCATGCCCACGTCGTTACGAGCGACGACGACGGGCTGACGTGGTCGCTTGCAACGGACCTGAACCCACAGATCAAGGACATCAGCTGGCAGGCGCTCTTTGCTTCCTCCGGGCACGGGATCCAGTTGCGCAACGGCCGCTTGCTACAGCCCTACGCGGTTCGCGACGGTGCGGGCCTCACTTCAGCGCGCAATGCGTACAGCGACGACCTCGGATCGACCTGGCAAATGGGCGGCGTAGCTGGAACGGACGTCAACGAGAGCAAGTTGATCGAGCTCGACGACGGAACGGTCCTGCAGAACATGCGCCACAATTCCGTGGCCGCACGCTTCCTCGCGCTTTCAAACGATGGGGGTGTGAGCTTCGGTCCGATGCTGCAGGACCCGAACCTGATCGATCCGCGCGTCAACGCGAGCATCCAACGGCACTCGTCTACGCTCGATGGTGATTCGGAGAGCATCGTGCTCTTCACGAATCCCGCATCGACCACCTCCCGCCAGGACCTGACGGTCCGGATGAGCGTCGACGAAACCCTCTCGTGGCCCAAGGCGCGTCGCGTGTACGCCGGTCCCGCAGCCTACTCCAGTCTGACGGTCCTGCCCGATGGCTCGATCGGCCTGCTCTACGAGCGCGGAACCGCGAGTCCGTACGAGAAGATCACCTTCGCGCGCTTCAACCTGAAGTGGGTCCGGAGAAAGCAACGCTTGATCAGGCCCAACGGAACACCGAACGCCGCACACTCCGATCTGTGGGCGTGGTTCGACGCCGCGGATCTGTCCGGCCCAACAGTCAGCCGCTGGGACGACAGGACCGAGGCCGGGCTCCACGACCTCGCGCGCTCGAGCGACGGCCCGCTCACGTTGCAAGCGAATGGAATCAACGGCAATCCGGCCGTCGACACGACGGGTAACGCCGATGTCTGGGGCGCCGCATCCTCGGTTGGAGAATTCCAGAGCATCCCCAACGGCTACACCCTCTTCGCCGTCGTGCGCGTGCTTTCTGTGAGCGGCATCGATTACATCTTCGATCGCTCGACGGGCGCCGGTGGCGTCGGTCTACGCATTACCCCGACGAACTTCGAGGTCCACGCCGGCCGCTCCTTCGGAGGCGCGGCCGTCGACGAGGTGCTCCCCAGCGCCACGCTCGACTTCGCCAGCCATATCCACACCCTCGTCGTGGACGGCGCCCAGGTGACCCATCTCGTCGACGGCCTGCAAGCGGCCAATGCAACCCTCAACGATGGCGGACAGCCCTTGATTCAGGGCGGTCTGATCCTCGGCGCCGACTTCGGCACCGGAAACGACGCCGACTGCGTCATCGCCGAGATCCTGGCCTGGAGCCGTGCCCTCTCCCTACCCGAACGAGCCCAGATCGAGGCCTACCTGGCCTCCAAGTACCAGCTCTGACCGGAGCAGCATGCTCGACCGCCGAGTTCAGAGCTCGCTCAAGCGCCCCGTGCTGTCTCCGAGGTTTTCCACCGACGCGCCCATGCGCTCCAGGAGCGAGAGGTAGAGATTCGTGGCCGGTGTCTCCTCGGGGTAGAGCCGATGCACGCCCGGATGGAGCGACCCCCCGCCGCGCCCGGCGAGCAGGATCGGTAGATCCGCGTGGTCGTGGCGGTTGCCGTCGCTGATACCGCTGCCGTAGACGACCATCGAGGCGTCCAGCAACGACCTGCTCTCGCCCGTGTCCGCGGCGATGTCGGGCGTTTCGTGCAGCCGTTGCAGCAGGTGGGCCAGCTGGACGGAGTGCCAGTGGTTGATGCGGCGTATCTTCTCGATCTTGGCCGCGTCGCTGCCGTGATGCGAGAGTGTGTGATGTCCCTCGGGAATTTCGAGGAAGGGATAGCTGCGATTGCTGCCCTCGTCGGCGTGCATGAAGGTGATCACCCGCGTCGCGTCGGCGGCCAGGGCGAGCACGATCAGCTCGTTGAAGAGGCGGATGTGCTCGCCGTAATCGGCCGGCCTGGCCTCGGGGCGTTGGTCGCCGGCGATTTCCTCCGTCGCGTCGGTCGCGGTTTCGCTGCGTTCGATCCGTCGCTCGATCTCGCGCACGCAGGAGAGGTACTCGTCGACACGCTGCTGATCTCCGACGCCGAGCTTGGCCCGCAACGCGCGCGCGTCCTCGCGGACGAGATCCAGGACGCTCTGACGACGCGCTCTCTCCGCGGGCGTGCCGCTGCTGGGTGGACGAAAGAGGCGATCGAAGACCGCGCGCGGGCGGGTTTCCTTGGACAGCGGCGTCGTCGCGTTGGCCCAGGCGATGCTGCTCGAGTAGACGCACGCATAACCCGAATCGCATTGCCCCGAACGCCGGCCGCCCTCGCAGCCGATCTCGAGCGAGCGCAAACGTGTCTCCCCTCCGATCGTTCTGGCGGCAACTTGATCCGCGGATTCGCCGACGTAGATGCGATCGCCGGGCGACTTGTAGGGCTGAGCACCGGTCAGAAACGCCGCGGAGGCACGCGCGTGGTCGCCCGGGCCGTCACCGTTCGCACGCGCCTTGTCGTGCGTCAGCCCCGAGAGGATCTGAATCTCCGTGCTCAGCGACGCGAGCGGTTGCAGGGTCGCTGGCAGCGTCGACAACGGTCCCGCTTCCCCCAGGTGCCAGTCGGGCATGAAGATGCCGTTCGGAACGTAGACGAAGACCAGCCGCCGGCGCGCCGGTCGGGTCGCCAGGGCGAAGCCCTCGAGGCCGGGCAGCGCCAGCATGGCTCCGCAGCCGCGCAGGAAGCCCCGTCGCTGCAGGAAGCTCATCGTGTCGCTCCTGCCCCGCTGGTTGCAACGGTTCCCAGCGGGGAGGTGAAAGCTGCACTCGTGACGACGGCGAGCAAGAGCTGGCTGAGCGTCGGAGAATCCAGTGCCTGAACGCGTGTCACGAGTTCACTCTTCTCCTCGCGTTCAAGCCCGCGGCCGAGCCCGTAGATCGCAAGGCTCGTGGCCAACGCGCACGACAAAGCCGTGTTCCCGGCCAGCTGCACGCGCAGTGCCGCGGGCCCGTTGAACTCGGTGCCGTCCGTCAAGGCCCCGCGCGTGTCGAGCGCAGAGCCTCCGTCGCTGTCGCGCCAGGCACCGACCGCGTCGTAGTTCTCGAGCCCGAACCCGAGGGCATCCATGGGTGCGTGACAGACGGTGCAGCTGGCATCCGTGCGGTGGCGTTCGAGCCGTTCCCGCAGCGTCAACTCATGCCCCGTGGCGGAGGCAGCGGCCAGAGCACCGACGCCCGGAGGCGGCGGCGGCGGCGGCGTGCCCAGGACGACCTCCAGCAACCACTTGCCCCGCAGGACAGGCGACGTGCGCGTGGGGTTGCTGGTCGCGGTCAGAATGCCGGCCTGTCCCAGGAGGCCTCCGCGCTGTCCGCGCAGCGCGTCCGGCACACGGATGCGGCGCAGGTGGGTGCCCTGCACGCCGGGCATACCGTAGTGCTTGGCCAGGGCCGCATTGACGAAAGTGAAATCGGCGTCGAGCAGCTCGCTGACCGGCCTGTCTTCGCGCAGGATGGCCTCGAAGAAGAGCTCGCTCTCCCTGCGCATGTCCAGCAGGAGCTGCGCATCGACCTCGGGGAAGCGCCGGGGATCCGGAGCATGTTCGTCGAGGCGCTCGAGCTGAAGCCATTGGGGCGCGAACCTGCGCGCCAAGGCACTCGCGCGCGGATCGCGCAACATGCGTCGCAGCTCGTCTTCCAACCGCTCCTCGAGCCGACCCGCTTCCGCGAGATCGAGCAAGCGTTCGTCGGGCGTGCTGCTCCAGAGAAGAAAGGAGAGCTGCGAGGCCAAAGCCCAGTCGGAGCCGTAGAGACCTTCGCCGCGCAACAGAAAGTTGGGCGAAGCGAGCAGCGCCACCAGGGCCGAGCGCACGCGGTGGTCCCAATCCTCCCCGACGGCACTCAGGGCCAGCAGACGTTCGATCTCCACATCCGCAGCAGGCCGCCGCCACGTGAGACGGGCGAGCGCGTGCAGCGCCTCGCGCGCAGCGGGGTAACGCTCTTCCAGCTGCTTCTGAAATGCCGTCGGCCCCGGCGTCCCGAGGGGACCGACGACCTCGATCTCGCGCACCCACAGGTTGCGATCACGATCCATCGGATCGGCCGCCTCGGGCGCGAAGTAGTCGTTGATGAAGGCCGCCGCAAAGGTGTGCTCGCCTTTCAGAAGCGTGAGTTCCAGCTCGAACGTTTCGGGCGCGGGAGCGACGTTCTCCACCTTGAACTGCTCGAGCGCTTTGCCGTCCAGGGAAACGCGCATGCGCGCCGGCTCACCTCCCGCTTGCTGGGCGGTGGCCACCACCCGAAGGCGATACTCCCCGGTCCTTTGAACCGCGATGCGCGCGATGACGCGTGCGTTGGTCGACAACACACGAAAGCCTTCGTGCAGCCCGATCGTACTGGAAGCTTCGAGCTTGGCCGCCGAACGTGTGATGCGCGCCGGTCGATGGCGCCCCGGATTCGTCACGACGAGATCCGCCACCCTCTCGGCGGTATCGAAGAAGGCCTCGAAGAGAGCGGGCGAAAGCGACTGCACGCCCGCACTGGTGTCGAAGCCGTGCCCGACACTCTCGGGAGGAAACAGCTCTTCGGTCGCTAGGGCGACGCCGAAGAGATCCAGCACGGTGTTGCGATACTCCGCGCGATTCAAACGTCGCAGATGGACCGGATCCGGGTCGTGTCGCGTTTCAGGCGCGAAGTTCGCCTCGACCCAGTCCAGGAGACGGTCCGCCTCATCCGTCGATAGCGCGCCGACGATCGGCGGAGGCATCTCGTCCGCCTCGACGCGCTCGCGAACACGTGCAAAGACCTCGGGCGCCTCCAAGGCCTCCGCGCGCGTGCGAAAGCGCGACAGATCGAGGTCGGCCTCGGGCTCGTCGCCTCCGTGGCACTCCACGCAGTTGGCCTCGAGAACCGGCCGCACCTGTTCGACGAACTCGTCGGGCATCTCCGCCATGGCAGTCAGATGAAGAAGCACGGCGGCGATCATGGCGCTGCGATTGTAGCAGGCGCATTCGAGGAGCCCCAGACAGGGCGGTGGCCGAGCGGCAAGGCTTCAGGAGTCGAGTGCGGCGACAGTTGCCGCGGCAGCCGTCTTGTGCTGCAGTTCGGCAACGCTGACTAAAAGCAGCAGGTCCCTTTCCTACGGAAACGACGCTGTTTTCACATCCGCGGAAGGTGTCTCAGCGTCCTGCTTGGCGTCGCAGCATGAACGGGAGGAGACACCAGTGGACGCCCATGCCTCTTCTCGGCATCCTGAGCGCTCCCAACACCAAGGAGGCGTGGCAGAGCGGCCGAATGCAGCGGTTTTGAAAACCGCCGTGGCGAAAGCCACCAGGGGTTCGAATCCTCTCGCCTCCGCCAATTACGAAGAGCAGCAGAGCGTCGCAACAGCTTGCAATAGAGTCACTTGTGAAAAGCGAAGCTCTTCGTCCGTTGGTCTCACTCGCCCGACGCCGTTTGAGTGCTACGCGTGTGCCTCCACGGGAATTATCTCTAGCGCTCCAGGAGGATATGGAGGGCTGAAGGTCGCCACCGCACGAGCGGGGAACGTTTCGACCTGACCGACCGACTGCATCCCCATGGCGTTGGTGCAGGAATCCCTGGGCTGACAACGCTTGGAAGGCCTCTCGGAGCCATTTCCCGTCCGGGG
>CBFIHP010000036.1:0-26756 GCA_965662355.1 Planctomycetota bacterium
TGAGCCTCGGGCACCTTCCTCTCCGCGTAGGGGTCGTCGGCCTTCTCGTCGCCTTCTCCGTCTTTCTCTGTGGGTTCCAGAGGCATGGGATCCCACAACACTGCTTCGCTGATGGTGATGTCGCGCGCATTCCAATCGCGTCGCGCGGCGAGGTAGTAGGGTGCCAGGTCCTTCAAAGCATGGCGCCGCAGAGTAACCGAAGACAGGCCCGCCCGCCCGGACGTCAATGCGGCCGCGGACCTACCGCAACCGATCAATGTTCCACCGTTGCTCACCCAACGGAGCAAGCGCTCCTTGTGGCTCTCGAGGAACGAGTCCAAGGACCCCGGCGGCAGCACCAGTACGTTGTAGCGTCGCAAGTCACTGCTCGAGAAACTCTGTGTATCGACGAAGGTGTAGGGGATGCCGATCGAGCGATCGAGATGGTGCCAGAGGTGCCCGTACGTGTCCGGGGAGATCGGGGAGTTGGCCAGGATGGCGATACGGGGTCGTGCAAGTAGGCGGAAGTGCCCACCACCGAGGTCCGGTCCTGCGTCGGCTGCGAGGCCCGTGCCGATGCGGTGCACGAGAGCAACCTTCGCCCCGTGGGCCGCGCGCATGACGCGCTCCTCGACCTCTGCCGGGTCGCCTGGGTTCTCGACGCGGCGCACGAAAAGACTCCCGCGGGGGATGGTCTCCGGTTTCGCGGGGTCGGGTCGGAAAGCCTTGTCGGAGATGTTCACCTGCAGACCCAGCTCCATCGCGCGTGCAGCGAACGAGACCGAGGCGTCATCGGCTCCGGACACGACCCAACCCACGGGGGCATCCGCTCCGGTGACAGCGGTTGTGGGGGCCGTACTGTCTGTCAGTGGTTGCCCCGTGACTGCGCTCGTATCGCACCAATAGGCGTCGAGGTCGAGTGCATAGGGCAGCGACCAGGACGTCGAGTCGTAGATGCGCGACGTGCCCTTGCGCTCGAGATCCTCGCGCTCTTTCTGCAGGTCGGTGAGAGGCATGCGCGCATCGAACGAGAAATAGGCTCGTACCATCGAGCGCAATGGCTGGCGTGCCTGAACCACAATCGATCCGGCGGGGAAGCTGCGGCGTTCCTGCTCCTCGCCCAGGTGACTCTTGACGTTGAGCGCCTCGAATTCCGCATCTGTGATCGTGGCCTCGATTCCTTGACCCAGGAGAATGCGCTTCAGTTCGCGCAGCCTCTCCGCGTTTCCTCCAGGACGCACGACCAGCATGCGGTCGTTGGCCTTGGTGTCGGCCGCGACGTTACGTTGCTGGCTGGCCAGGTAATCGCGCAGGGCTCCTTCGCGGTTCTTCGACAGGGTCGTCACGTTGGCCAGGCTGGCCACGGCCTGGTGATGCACGGACTCGCGGTACGTCAGGATTTCGCCGGACATACGCCGCAGCGGAGTGCCGATCGTGCGGGCCTGCTCGTACAGCATGCCCGTCGCTCCCAGCAGCGAGCCCCACGAATCCGAATAGAAAGGTGCCCACGCGTCGGCCCATTCGCGAGTGTAGTAGCTCCACCCGTAGCGGTCGAAGGCCTGCGCTGCATCCTCGGCGTAGCGTCGCTGCCACTGCGTCAGCTTCGGTGGAAGTTCGGGGTTCAGGGGCGAGCTCTGCGGGTAGAAGAGAAACGTGTCGAGGCTCCACATCTCGTGCGCATCGACGAAGAGCTGCGGGTGGAAGTGGCGTGCTGTGCGCCAGCGCCCGCGCGTTTCTGGTTGCGTCCCGGCCATCCAATCCCGGTTCATGTCGAACAAGTAGTGGTTGCCACGACCGTAGGGCCAGCGACCACGGGTCATCCCGGCATAGTCGAGATTCGGCGTCAGGCTAGCCGCTTGCTCGGTCATCGAGATGATGCGCTCGCGTCCATCGGGGTTCATCACCGGGTCGATGACGATGATGAGGTTCGACAGCAACTCTTCCGTCGCGGCATCCACCGACGCTACCAGGTGATACCCGAAGGCCAGCGACGCATCCGCTCCGGACAACTCGTCACCATGGATGCTGTAGCCCAGCCACGCACAGGCCGGGTTGTCTTTCACGATGCGATCCTGCTCTGCACGCGTCACGTCTCGCGGGTCATGCAGCTTTGCCAGGTTGGCGACGATCGTGTCCAGGCGAGCGTGGTTCGCGGGGGAGCTGACCACGGCGTAGACTAGCTCGCGACCCTCGTGCGTCCTGCCGTAGCTGTGCAGGGCCATGCGGGGAGAAGCGTCCGCCCAGGCCCGAAAGCAACGCAGGATCTCGGCGTGGTGCGCCAGCCGCGAGCCCTGCAATCCATCCAGCATGTCGTCGGCTCTCGGAATCGCTTCGTCGTACTCTGCTCCCGGGAAGAAGGGGGCCTTGTAGGCGTATTCATCGTCGCCGAAGGTGATCGGCTCGAAACTCTCCTCTTGCGGGGCCTGTGGTTCCGGCGGATAGGCCGACACCGGGGCTGTCGAACAGGCAAGGAGAACCGGAATGGCCAGGAGGTGCACGAGGGTGCTGCGGCGGGGCAGGGAGAGGATCATGGGCGGTAATGTACGTCCTCCGTACCATTGCTTCGAGCGCACCGACCGCTACTCTGCCCAAGTAGCCGCTCAGGGAGCCCTCCTCGTACTCTGAGAGCACCGATGAAACGCTTGCTTTCGATTTTACTCCTGGGCTATCTGGGCATCTGCCTCCTGATGTTCCTGCTTCAGGAGAAGCTGATCTTCTTCCCCGGCCCGCCACCCAAAGGCAACCCGGCCGATGGCGGATTGGATTACTCCGATGTGCACGTGATCACGCGCGATGGGGTCGCGATCCATGGTTGGTGGATACCGCAGGAGGACGCCCAGGGAGCGGTTCTGGTGGCCCATGGCAACGCCGGAAATATCGAACAACGCCTCGGCCTGGCACGGGCCTTTCGATCGATGGGCTATTCGGTTCTCCTGTTCGACTATCGCGGCTATGGCAACAGCACCGGCTCGCCGTCCGAAGATGGCGTCTATCTCGATGCGGAGGCAGCGTACGACTACCTCGTTCAGGAAAAGAAGCACGCTCCATCGCAGATTGTCCTGTACGGCGAGTCTCTGGGCGGTGCTGTCGCCATCGAACTGGCCCTGCGGCGCGACTGTCTCGCCGTGATCACGGAGAGCGCCTTTACCTCGCTGCCCGATGTCGCGGCGCACCACTACCCGTGGCTTCCCGCGCGATGGTTGGCGCGCGCGCGGTTCGACAACGCGACCAAGCTTCCACGAATCGACTGTCCATACCTCGTGATCCACGGCCCAGACGACGAGATCGTGCCCTTCACCCACTCCGAGACTCTCTTCGAGCTCGCGAACGAGCCCAAGGCGCGCATCGACATCCATGGCGGTCACAACGACGGCGGCTTCCAGATCGACCGAGCACGTCGAAAGCAGGTCGAGGCCTTCCTCGTGGAGAGTTGGCTCCGCCGCAATTCCTAGCCTGAATCCGGGCCACGTGTCCGCGCCCAGACCACGGGGCTGAACGGACAACTGTCCGCCTTGTCCGGACGGGCGTTGCTCTCGAAGCGGACGATCGATCGAGATCATCGATGCTCACCGCGGCAGCTTGAAACCGAGTCGCCGAAGAAAGGGCGGCACCCGTGTCGCCTGCACGATCCCCGGTCGCAGCCCACACCCCTCACAATCACTCTAGGACGATGTGTGTCTTCAGTTCCGCGAGGTCCCAATCGATCACCAGTCCGCCGGCGATGCCACGCGCCACTTTTGCACCGTAGAGGACCTCGCACAGGTACAGGGCCGGATCGAAGGATCGCGCGCCACCCACCGATGTGATCGCGGGGCCGTCGTGGACAAAAGTGACGCCGTCCAGGATGTCGACTTGTTCGGAAAACATCGTGCGCATGCGCTGGATGTCGGAAGGGAAGGTCGTGGCCTTGCGCCCATCCAGGAGCCCGGCCTTGGCCAGGACGAAGGCGCCGTCGCATAGCGACATGACATACTCCGCGTTCTTCCCCGTTTCGCGGATCCAGGCGATCAATTCGTCGTTCTTGAGATCGGAGTCCATGTTGTGCTCGGCGCTGGGCACGATCAGGACGTCGATGGGGGGGGCATCCGCGAAGGAGTGATCGGGCAGGAGCCGCAGGCCCTCGAAGCTGGTGACGACTTCACGCGTCGGGGCGACGGTGAACACGCGCATACCGGGCTTCGTGTGGAAGATGGTGTGGTGCAGGATGTCGAAGGGGGCCGTCAGTTCCGTGTTGTAGACCCCGTCGATAATCAGGAAACCCACGTTCAGCGGCCGTTCCGCGCCAGCCTCGTTGGCGTTGGCATCGGGAGACTTTGCCTGGACGCTGGACGAAGAGGTCTCCTGGTGGAGCGTCTGGCAGGCGAGCGGAAGCAGAGCTGCGAGCAACGTGGGGAGGGCGGATGTTTTCATGGGGGATCCGAAGGGCCGCGGTTTCGTCCTCAGTATAGAGCACGCGCCTCGGGTAAGTTGGGCAGCATGAAGCTGCTCACGTTTCAAGCGGAACGCTTCGCCTGGAAGAGTTTCTCGAAGACCCTGGAATCGGCCTCCGACGAGGCCGTGGACGAGGCCGTTTCCGAGACCTGCGTGGTCTTTGCGCATGCCGAGGCGAAGGATGCGGAACCCGAAGAGCGGGCGCGGGTTTTCCGACACACGCTGAAGCACATCAAGTGGCTGGCGAACAAACGCAAGCTGCGGAATGTCGTACTACATTCGTTCACCCATCTCGGGGCCGAAAACGCCCCTCCGGACTTCGCCGAGAGTTTTCTGCACGAGCTGGCCGACAGGCTCCGCGCGACGGACTATGAAGTTTGGACTACACCCTTCGGATGGTTTTGCTCCTGGGAAATTGCGGTCTACGGCGACAGTTTGGCGAAGGTATGGAAGGAAATTTGAGCCGCCGGCCCCGAGTCAGGAGAATCCTCCGAAGAAGCCACGGCGCCCTGGGATAACGGGCACGAGCCCACACCTGGCCCGTGCGCTATTCTATGGGGCCCTCCCCTTGCAAAGACCCGCCATGCTTTCCCGAACCGCCACGGCCCTACTCGGAGCGCTTTGCCTCGTTGCCTGCCAGGGTGCTCCCGAACACGTTGAAGACCAGCAGGAACCTCACAAGAACGATCACGATCACGAAAACGACCAGGACACCACCAAACCCAAGAACCCCCTAGAAGACCAAACCTATCGCCGCGCCATCACCCGTGCCGACAAGTACCTGGTCCTCTGGAAGCCAGTGACCGGCGACGTCCCGAAGAACGAGCACTTCGAGCTCGAGGTTCGCGTCTACGAAAACCACGGCGATGAACCCACGCCCCTCTCCGGATGCAAGCTGGGATTCCAGGGTTGGATGCCCGACCACGGCCACGGAATGATCGTGCGCCCGCAGGCCACGGAGGTGGGCGAAGGCGTGTATCGGGTGCGGGGCATGCTCTTTCATATGGGCGGCCACTGGCAGTTCCACATTGATGTTGGACACGCGGGCCATTCGGAACGCGCTGACTACGACATCATGCTCTAGGATCCACCCGATGCTTCTGCTTGCCACGATCGCGCTGCTCAGCCTTGTCGGTAACGATCCCCCCCCGACAAGGGTCGTCGCGAATGACGTGGCCTTCACTGCGGACGAGATCGAGCGCATTCTCGAGTTCTCGCCACTGCCCGAGCCGCCCCCCGACCCGACCAACGCTGTCTACGAAAGCCCCGCGGCTGCGCGCTTTGGGCAAGCACTCTTCTTCGACAAGCGGCTCTCGGGAACCGGGGAAACATCTTGTTCGACGTGTCACGAACCCGAGCGTAGCTGGACCGATGGCAAACGTACGGCCAGTGCGGTTTCGAATCTTTCGCGACACACACCTACGCTCTGGAACGTGGCCTTCAACCGTTGGTTCTTCTGGGATGGGCGCAAGGACAGCCTGTGGTCCCAGGCGTTGGGCCCCTTGGAAGACGCGCGTGAGCACGCCGGAAGCCGTCTGCAATACGCTCATCTGGTGGTCGAGGATCCCGAATACGCACGCGCCTACCGCGAGGTCTTCGGAGGCCTGCCGGATCTATCGAACCCGGTCCGCTTTCCGCCCGAGGGACGTCCGATGACGGGTCAGCCCGATCATCCACACATCCTGAACTGGACATCGATGACGGCTCGCGATCGGGACATCGTGAACACGGTGTTCGCCAACATCGGCAAGTCGATCGCGGCGTACGAGCGCAATTTGATTTCGCGCGCCGCACCCTTCGATACCTTTGTCGAGGGGCTGCGCGAAGCCAATTCCGAGAAACAGAAAGCCATCGGCCCGGCGGCCAAACGTGGCCTTTCCCTGTTCCTCGGGAAGGCCCGTTGTTTCCTCTGCCATACGGGGCCGAATTTCACCGATCTCGAGTTCCACAACGACCGCATTCCGGGCGGTGAGGGTGAGGGAGTACTCGACCTGGGGCGGTTCAAGGGTGTCCAGTTCGTCCGCGAGGACGAGTTCAACGGCATCGGTCGTTATTCCGATGATCCAGAGGGATCCGCCCGCGACAAGATCGCCTACCTGATCCGCAACGTGCACAGCCGCGGCGAGTTCAAGACGCCCAGCTTGCGAAATGTCGCTCGGACCGCCCCGTACATGCACAACGGGCACCTGACGACGCTGGCTGACGTGGTTCGTTTCTACAACAAACTCGAGGGCGCGCTCCCCGCCCACAAGGGCGCGGAGCGACTCGTGATTCCCCTGGAGCTCACTCAGGGCGAAGAGGGCGACCTGGTCGCCTTCCTGGAGACCTTGACGGACGAATCCCTTCCCAAAGAGCTGTTGGCCCCTCCTCCCAAGCCCTTTCTCGGAGACTGAAGCGTTGTTGAAGGACACGATCCAATTGAAAACGAGCGCCTGCCCGCTCGACTGTCCCGACAACTGCAGCCTCGAAGTGACCGTCGAGGAGGGACGCGTCGCGAAGATGGGGGCCGGCCCTGCGAATCCATCCACAGCAGGCTACATCTGCTCGAAAGTGCGTGGGTTCGCCAACCTGATGTACCACGAGACGCGCCTGACCACGCCCCTGATGCGTGTGCCCGGCAAACAGAAGGGACATTGCGAGTACCAACCCGTTTCGTGGAATACGGCTCTGGATCGCATTGTCGAAGAGTTGCGCGACGTCTGCGCCAGGCATGGCCCGGAATCGATTCTGCCGTTCTGTTACGGCGGCTCGAACGGGCGTTTCACCCAGGACTCTTCCGACGCGGCGCTCTTTCGGCGCCTGGGTGCATCGATTCAACTGCGCACCGTCTGTGCCGTTCCTACCTCCATGGCCAACGCGGAGATGTACGGCAGTATGCCGGGCATCGCGATGGCGGATTTCGAGCAAGCCAAGGGCATCGTCGTCTGGGGCGCCAATCCGCACTCGACTGGCATTCACCTGGTGCCCCATGTGCTGAAGGCCAAGGACAAGGGAGCCAAGCTCCTTGTTGTCGATCCGCGTCGTACTTCGCTGGCGAAGAAGGCCGATCACCATCTGGCGCTGCGGCCCGGAACGGATCTGCCGCTGGCGCTTTCGATCTTGCGCTGGTTGTTCAAGGAGGGCCACGCGGATCGCGAGTTCCTGGCCCAGCACACCGATCATGCGGACGAGCTGGAACGGCGTTGCGAAGCCTGGACGCTGGAGCGCGCGGCCGAAACTTGCCAGCTGAACGCCGCCGACATCGAAGCCTTTGCGCGTGCCTATGCCGAGGCCGACCCAGCGGTCGTGCGTTGCGGCTGGGGCCCGGAACGAAGTCGCAGTGGGGGATCTGCGATTTGCGCCGTGCTGGCGCTGCCCGCGGTGGCGGGCAAGTTCGGCAAGCGCGGTGGTGGGCTTCTGATGTCGAACGGCAAGGCCATGCCGATCGATGCCGCCTGCGGCGATGCCCAGCCGCCCGTGCGCTCGATCAACATGAATCACCTCGGCCGCGTCCTCCTGGGCGACAGTGACATGCCGCTCGACCCGCCGCTCGACGCACTTTTTGTCTACAACTGCAATCCCGTCTCCACCATGCCCGATCAAGAGCGCGTGCGACGTGGTCTCGAACGCGAGGACCTCTTCACGATCGTCTTCGACCAGGTGTTCACGGACACGGCACGCTATGCCGACGTGATCCTGCCGGCCACGACCTTCCTTGAGCACCACGAGCTCAGTACCGGCTACGGGACGTTCTCGGCGCAGTACGCGCCACCTGTGGCCCCTGTGTATGGGGAGGCACGACCGAACTACGTCGTGTTTGGGGAACTGCTCGAACGCATGGGGCTTTCACGCCCCGGCGACGACTTCACCCCGGCAGGTCTGTTGAAGGCTTGTGTTGGGGATGACGCAAAGCGGTCCGCGATGAAAGCAGGGGACTCGCTGGTCCCCGAATTAGGGCCGTCACCTGTGCAGTTCGTCGATCATCTGCCGCGGACGTCCAACCAGCGCATCCACCTGATTCCCGAAGCACTCGAGGACGAGGTTCCCGGCGGTCTCTACAGCTACATCGAGGAAGTTCCTCGCAAGGAGTATCCGCTGGCACTCATCTCGCCGGCGACATCGCGCACGGTCAGCACGATGTTCGGACAGCTGAACGAGGACGAGGTACCGCTTTCCATGCACCCTGACGACGCGTCCGCGCGCAGTTTGAACGCGGGAGACTCCGTCGTTTGCTTCAATGAGCTAGGCCGGGTTGAAACGTCGCTTGTGCTAGACGCCGACCTGCGCTCCGGCGTCGTGTACATACCGAAGGGAATCTGGGGCAAGAGCACGCGCAATGGAGCGACATCCAACGCGCTCGTCCCCGATTCGCTCGCGGACATCGGCGGCGGAGCCTGTTTCAACGACGCGCGGGTGGAAGTGCGACGTGCGTAGCCACGTCTAGCCGCAAAAACCCAGGTCGATGAACGAACCCGTCATTCAGCTCGATCGGCTCGAGAAGCACTTCGGAGCGGTGCAGGCCTTGCGCGGGCTGACACTCTCCGTCGCGCCGGGGCCCGTGGGGCTTCTGGGTCCGAACGGGGCGGGTAAGAGCACGCTCTTGAAGCTTCTTCTGGGCCTGATCGCGCCAACCGGAGGCTGCGCTAGCATCGTCGGCTTCGACCCGGCGACGCGCCAGGGGCGCCTGGCCATCCGTCGCCGCGTTGGCTACATGCCCGAGAGCGATAGCACGATTCCGGGCATGAACGCGGTCGAGATGACGATGACCCTCGGTCGTATCAGCGGCCTCGGTGCGGAAGATGCGATGACCCGCGCCCACGAGGTACTGGACTACGTCGAGCTGCATGAGGAGCGCTACCGCGACATCGAGGGCTACTCGACGGGCATGAAGCAGCGCCTCAAGCTGGCCCAGGCCCTGGCCCACGATCCGGATATCCTGCTACTGGACGAGCCGACCAACGGTCTGGACCCAAAGGGCCGACGGCACATGCTCGAGTTGATCGAAGACCTCGGCAAGAACGAGCGCAAGAACCTGTTGCTCTGTTCCCACCTCCTGCCCGACATCGAGAAAACCTGCGAGAAGGTCGTGGTTCTGCACCGGGGATCCGTCGTCGCCAGCGAGGAGATCGAGAACATGACCCGGCGCGATGAGCGCTGGATGCGTGTCGAGGTACGTTCCGATTCCGAGCGTTTCGCCGGCGAGCTCGAACGAGAAGGGCTCCTCTTCGAACATACGGAGCCCCTGCGCTTCCGGGTTCGTCTGCCAGATGCAAACGGTGAAGACGGGGACATCCTCTTCGCCTGCGCGCGCGCCAGTCAGGTGACGCTCGTTAGCTTCGAGCCCGTGCACTCGACGCTCGAAGAGGCCTTCTTCAAGGCCCTCGACGAGACACCGAGCCAGCCGACCGAGAGGGCATCCTGAAGGCGACAACTCATAAGGAGGTCTACCGTCGATACGAGGGATCCCTGGACGCCATCGGGCCCGGGTTCTGGCCGATTCTCGCAGGAAGCGTACACGTGGCGCTGAAACGCAAGCTACCTCTGCTTTTGCTCTACATCGTTCCGGCGATCGCGACCTGCGTCGTTTCGTTCCTGGTCTACTTGAAGTTCGCCGCGGAAGAAGCCGTCATTCCCGAGGCCTTCGGAGGCCAGATGGGATTCGCTGCCCAGATGATCGCGCGCCAGGCGACGACGCACCTCGAGGCGCGTATGCAGATCATTACCTTCCACGCGAACATGAACATGTTCTCGCTCTTGTGTGTCGCGTGGTACGGCAGCGGGCTCTTTTGCGACGATCGCCGATCCGGCGCATTCCAGCTGTATTTCTCGCGGCCCTTGTCGCGCATGAACTACTTCCTGGGCAAGGCTCTCTGCGTGGGCTTCTTCGGCATGCTGGTCAGCTTCGGTCCGGCTGTGGTCATCTTCATCGTGGCCAGTTTGGCCTCGCCGGAATGGGCCTTCTTGAAGCAAGAGTGGGACATCTTGCTGCGCGCGCTCGCGTTCTCGGTTACATGGCTGGCGCTTGTCTGTGGGCTGACACTGTTCGCCTCCAGCATGGCCTCACGCAAGAGCTTCGCGCTGCTCGGAGTCTTCTGCTTCATGGGCTTTTCGGTGGCCGTGGCTCAGGTGCTGGGACCCTTCGTCGACAGTCGTCTGTATGCGACCAGCATCTTGTTCGACATGCAGGCCATCGCCCATCAGATCTTCGAACGCGAGGGCTCTTGGCGCATGGTGCAAGAGCCGTGGTTGGCGTGGACGGTGATCTGGAGCTTCACCGGACTCTTCTTCTCCGGCGCCGCGCTGCGCCTGGCGCGTCTGAGAATCGTCGAGTGAGCCTGCTCGTCGCACAGGAGCTCGGTCGCCGGTATGGCCAGGTCGCGGGTCTGACGGATCTCTCCGTCACGATCGGGCCCGGAGTCACCGGTTTGATCGGACCCAACGGAGCGGGCAAGTCGACCTTCTTGAAGCTGATCGTCGGCGAGCTGCGCCCGTCGCGCGGATCCCTGTCCGTCCTGGGCGAGAAGCCCTTCGCGAATCGCGAGCTCTTCCGTCGCATCGGCTTCGCGCCCCAACAGGACGCTTTCTACGGCCACCTGAATGCCGTGGGCATGGTGCAACTCCTTCTGCGACTCTCGGGCTATAGCACGCACGAAGCGAAACAGCGAGCGGGCAAAGCCCTCGACCGCGTGCGCCTGGAGGAAGGTCGCGAGCGCCCGATCAAGACCTACTCGAAGGGCATGCGCCAGCGCGTCAAGCTGGCCCAGGCCATCGCGCACGACCCGGAACTTCTCGTGCTCGACGAACCCCTCACCGGTCTCGACCCGTTAGGGCGGCGCGATGTTCTGCGCTTGCTGCAAGAGCTCGCAGACGATGGCAAGACCATCCTCGTTTCCAGTCACGTCCTGCACGAGGTCGAGAGCCTCACCTCGGACATCCTCCTGATCCACCGCGGCCGATTGCTGGCCCAGGGCCAGGTTCGTGACATTCGCAAGCTGCTTTCTCAATATCCCTCGCGCGTCGCCATCACCGCTCGCCGCTCGCGCGATCTCGGCCAGGCACTCCTCTCGTTCGACGAGGTGCGCGCCTGTCGCATCGATCCGGTCCGGAGCTCGCTCGAGCTCGAAACCGTCGACCTGGATCGCTTTCTCGCCCGGATGGCGGAGATCTGTGCTGCCGAGAGCTATGGCGTCTCCTTGATGAAGAGCATGGATGAGGGCCTCGAAGCGGTCTTCGACTACCTGGTGGAATGACCATGAGCTTCCTGCGTACCACGGCCATTCTCTTCACGGCGCAAATGCGACGCATCCTCTACTCCAAGCGCGCCCTGCTCTGCTTGCTGGTCGCCATGGTGCCGATCAGCGTCGCCACGCTCGTGCGACTCGTCTCCGAACGTGAAGGTCCGCCGCCCGAGATCTTTCTCCTGGTCATGATCTGGCTCGTTCTCGTCCAGGCGTCGATCCCGATGATCGCCTTGATCGTCGGCTCCGCCGCCGTCGCGGAGGAGGTCGAGGATCGCACCATCACGTACCTCTTGACCCGCCCGATTCCCCGTGGCGCGATACTGATCGGTCGCTGGCTAGCGGGCCTGGTCGTGGTGCTCTGCCTCTCGCTCGCCAGCTGTTACCTGACCTTCAAGATCGCCGAGGACCTGGGCGCCTTGGAGGAGAAATACCCCCCTCTTCCAGCTGACATCCTCAATCGACTCCTGGTCGTCGCCGCCCTGGCCAGCCTCACCTACTCCGCTGTGTTCGCCGCCATCGGCACCTTCCTCAAACACCCCGTCATCGCCGGGCTCGCCTACACCTCGGTCATCGAGGTCTTCCTCGCCAACCTCCCCGGCGGAAACCAGGCGATGACCATTCAGTACTACCTGAAGAGCTATCTGCTCGCAGAAACCCCCGAGCTGGCCAAGGCCTACCAGGAACATTTCAACTTCCTCGACCTGGCCACTCCCAGCGACGCGCTCAGCCATCTCCTGACCATCACCGCCGTGGCGCTGATCTTCGGCGTGTGGAGACTCTCCAGGCGTCAGTTCTTGTTGCCTTCGTGAAGAGAGCCTGGCATCAGCCACTCACCTCTTATAGGGAATCGCGATCGGGGTCGTCAGCGGCGTTCCATTGGAGCTCGTGATGCCACGGTGAAGTTCGATGACGAAGTCCTGGGATCCCCAGCCGCCGCCGGGGGCGGAGACGGTGAGGCGAGAGCCGTTGGTGGCGATGCCGATGTTCAAGGTGGAGCCGCCTTCGGTGCCCTTGGCGCGGACGGTGGTGCTGTCGAAGGTGCCGCCCTGTAGGGTGCGATTGAAGTCGATCTGGATCGACTGGTTAGGGCTGATGACGTTGAGGGGGGGCGGGTTGGAGCTGACCGGGTAGAAGAGGTCGCGACGTACTTCTTCCACCGTGCCCGGAGCATTGGCGACAGGCCCTCCGAAGATGCCAGCGTCGCGTGTGGGGCCGTTGGTCATACCCTGGCCCAGCGCTGCCGACCCGCCGGCGAGGTTGTAGTCTTCGTCGACGCTGGCCATGTTGGCGAAGACCGCGAGGGCTGCGGGAAGGGTGAGACCGGAGGGCACCGAAGAGGCTGTGATCACCGGGGTCACGACTTGGTTGGCCGTGAGGGCGTCGCCATCGTCGTAGAGCTCGATCGGAACGCCGGGCATGAGAGCAGGCATGCCAGCGGCGGTTAGGTCATTGCCCATCGCAGCCGTGATGCGCAGATACTCCTCGGGCGCGTTGTTGAACATGCCACCCATGGGGTCGGTCTCCGTCGCATCGAACCAAGAGCGCGTGTTCTGCGTCGGTTGCGATTGCAGGTAGAAGATGCTGGAGGTCGTGCCGCTGTCGGTCCCGGCGCTGAGGACGCCGCCTGCCTCGTTGCCCGCGAGAATGCAGTGCGAGAGCGCGACCGAGCGCGTGGCCAGGAGTGTACGCACGCCTGCGCCGAGATTGCCCGCGAAGGCTGAGGAGGAGATGGTCACGAGGTCGCGCTCGTTGTCCGAGGAGACGACCAGACCATCACCCGCGTTGGCACTGAGCAGCGAACCGTGAATGAAGAGCCCACCCGGGCCGTCCGCATCGAACTGCATGCCCGTGGAGCCGTTGCTGCTGGCGATGCACTCGCGCACGGCGATGTCGGCGGTGAAGCCCGGAATCGACTCGAAGTCGTGATCCAGGAGTAGTCCGAACTGACCGTTGCGTTCGAAGCGCGAGGCACGAATCTCCACCTCGAACGTGCCGCTGGTGGCGGGCGCCAGAAGGGGCGGAGCGAGGTCGGCGTCGAGGCCGTCGGTTCCGTTCCCGAAAAAGCGCGAGCCCTCGACGACGAGCGTCGCCGTGGTGCCGTCCAGGGCAGCCAGGTCATCCAGCTCGACGCCTTCCTGGATGTTCGCGTCGAAGTTGCAGCCATGGATGCGCAGGTCGAAGGCTCCGAGAAGCGATAGGCCGTCCGCGCCGTTGCGCGTTACGGAGCAACCGGCGACGACGATGTCGAGCTCGTTCGTGATCAGGGCGTTGCGTAGCCGGATGCCGCGATCGCTGAAGGCATTGATCGAGAGGCTGCGCAGCTCGACTTCGCCATCGTCTACATCGATGCCGACCAACGTGGAGCTCTGTCCCTCGAGGCTGAAGCCGTCGATCACGGCCGTGAACAGGTTGTTGCTGATGTCGAAGAGAATGCCGCCGGGCGTGCCATTGACCAGCGCTGCACTGGCGGAGGGGTTGCGCCCGCTGAGCGTGAACGCTCCACCAAAACCGCCATAGAGATGGACGTTGTCTCCGACGTGCAACAGGTTGCCCGAGTATGTGCCGTCCTTCACCCAAACGTTGCCGCCGCCGCCGGCGATAGCCGCGGTGAGCCCGAGACCGATCGAGTCGAAGGCGGTTCCAGGGGAGGTGCCGTCGGCTCCGGCGGGGTTGGCCGCGGCGTCCACGTAGATAGGTGCGGAGGGGCGCACGCGCAAGACAGCGCCCGACTGTGTGTAGCTACCACCTCCGGTGGGCCGCACACCCAACCCGAAGAACTGGATCGTTCCGTTGGCGAGACCGTTGACGGTCATGGCCGAGCCCGAAAGCGCAACCGGTGTGCTCGAGTACACGGTCGCTGCGTTGGTGCTGCGAAAGAGCGCAGCCTCGAAGCCGGCCCCCGGCAGCGTGTAGTGCACCCGGGCACTGCTCGATCCCGCCGCCGCTGAGGTCAATGTGGCCACGTAGGGCGCCATGGGGAAGCCGGCGGGCGGGTCGATGGGGGTCTGACCGCCGCCACCACCAGCTCCTCCACCGCCACCGCCACAGGCAGCGATGAAGGCGAGAGGCAGGACGAGGATAGGACGGTAGCTCGGACGGAGGTGTTGTATGAGCATCGAGGGGGCGCGAAGGGCCTTGCAGGGGGGCAGGCGGCTACGAGTAATGGGAATGGCTACGTTGCATTACAACGAGCGTGCCACGTCCCCAGGACCTCTTTCACAATCCCTGGAAGCCCGCCCGTCCAGGAGTTGGACCTCAGTCACTTCCGCAGATAGGCCCTCAGCTTCTCCACGAGGGAGGCCGGCAGGACCTCTTTTAGGGGGGCGGTCAGCTTGCGAAGGAGATTCGTGTATTCACCGGGCCGATCGACGTACACGGTCGTGTGCTGCGTGATCTCATCCGCATCCGGGCGGCCCGCGGTGTAGTAGTAGAGCGAGTACGACATGCGCGGTTGGTCATCCCGCATCACCTTCTCGGGGTTGCCGTGATACGACGCCTCGCTGGTCTCGAAGATCACGAGCCGGTTGAAGATGGGGACGATACTGGCGAAGCGTTCCTTGCGCTCCATATCCCACAACTCCAGCTGACCTCCGTCTTGGTCACGCCAACCGCGGTTCAGATAGAGGATCGCGTTCAGGCGCCGGTGTTCGTTCGTGTACGGATGGATGTTGAAGTCCTTGTGGACGTTCAAAAAGCCACCCTTGGGCAGGAAGTGATAGCCGCCGCCCCAGTTGTAGCGATGGTCCGCGTGTACGCCTTCGACGCCCGTGACGCGGCTCAGGAAGCGCTCGAAGTGCTCCGAGTAGAAGAAGGAGAGCAACTCGCGCGGCTCGGCGTCGAATTCCCAGTAGCGGTTGGCCGCGAGCTTCTTCGAGTTCAGGTGGATGTTCTCGTCCAAGCCTTCTAGCGAGCGTCCATAGCTCTCGACCTGCGCGCAGAGTTCGTCCGGAAGGAAGTCGTCGATGACGAGGTGCGGGAAGGGCTCGACCTCGAGGAAGGGCTTCTTCGGTAGGCGGCCCAGGTGTCCTTCGAGGTGAGGCAGAAAACGGGCCGCCATCTCCTCGGAGCACAGGATGCGCTCGGGCGCATGGGGCGCTTCTTTCTCGGCGGCGGTCTCCACGTGTTCTGTTTCGGCTGGATTCTCCATCAACTGGTCCCTTGGCCCGCTGCTTTCAGGCGATTCCCGATCCACGCTCCCAGGGCGTAGGTTCCGAAGGCCCAAAGCACCCCCAGGAGGCTGGAAAGGAGCCAGCCACCCCACGGAGAGGGTGAGGCTGCTGCTACCTTCTTCGCGAAGAGAACCAGGTCATCGCCGCGTAGGATCTCGCGCATCTCGGGCGAGGACCACGGTCCGAACCGCGTGGTGGCGATGATCGAGCCGGTTTCATACGCGTCGCCCGTGATGCTGATAAAGGGCGCCAGGGCCACGGGCAACATCATTCCGAACAGGAACGGCTTGCCGTCTTCCCCCGACTTCCGCAGGTACCACACGCCGGGAAAGATCGTCAAGGCGAAGGGCATCATTACCGTGCTGAGATAGCTCAGATCCGGTTCGCGATCGAAATCGGTCAGTTGCCCGGCGTACTTACTACCGACCACGACGAAGTCGAAGATCTTCGCCAAGAGGACGCCTCCGTAGGCCGCATCCACTTGCAGCTCGCGCACCTCACCACCGGTGATGACACACCCCAGAACGTGAAGCAGCTCGTGTACAGGGACGTACAGCCACCAGCCAAACCCCAACCCGACCAGCATGAGGACGAGCCCCTTGTTGCCGTGATCCAGGCAACGGTTCATCCCCTGCCATAAGTCGAGAGCCGGGGCCTTGATGATTGCCTGGGCACGTTTCATCGCCGGCCAGTCTAGCGGAAGATCTGCGTCAACCACGGAACATACGTGATCACGAGCACCCCGACGGCCAGAATGCAGAAGATCGGTAGTGTCGCCTTCACGATCGAGAACAACGGGCGTTCGAAGCGATAGGAAGCCAGGAACAGGTTCAAGCCGACCGGCGGTGTCAGATAACCCAGCTCCAGGTTGGCGACAAAGATGATGCCGAGGTGGATCGCGTCAATCTCGTATGCCTCCGCCAGCGGCAGGATCAGGGGCACGACCACGAAGGTAGCCGAGTAGATGTCGAGGAAGCAGCCGACGACGATCAGGAACAGGTTGAGACAAAGCAGAAAGGCCAGCGGCGAGTCGATCGATTCGCGCAACGACTCCAGCACGCGCATCGGGATCTCGGCGTCGACCAGATAGCTCGACAGGCCTTGCGCGCAGCAGAGAATGATCAAGATGCCGCCGAGGACCGCGGTGCAATTGCGCAGCACCGGTCCGAGGCTGCCCGTCAGAGACACATCGCGATGAATGAAGGTTTGCGTGATCAGGATGTACACGGCTGTCAGTGCCGAGGCCTCCATCAACGTGGCCCAGCCGCTGAATAGTGCCGATACGGCCAAGACCGGAGCCAAGAGCTCGAATTTCGCGCTCCACAGAGCGGCCCCGGCTTCGCGCGAATCGAATGGCGTGCGCACAGTCTTCGAGCCCCAGCCAGCGCGCACTCCCCATAGACAGACGAGCGTGATCAAGACGAGCCCTGGCAAGAGACCCGCGAGAAAGAGCTCGTCGATGGGGACGTTGGCGGCGATGCCGAACAGGATCAGAGGCAACGCAGGGGGCAGCAGGATGCCGAGCGACCCGGAGCCCGTCATCAGGCCGAGACTGAAGTTTTCGGTGTACCCATCGCTCTTCAGCGCGTGAAACAAGAGCCCGCCCAGGGCCAGAATCGTGACACCCGATCCACCCGTGAAGACCGAGAAGAACGCGCACAGAAGGGTCGCGATGACGGCCGTGCCCCCCGGCAACCATCCGAAGCACGCGCGGAAGCAACGCAACATGCGTTCGGGAGCCTTGCCCTCGGTCAAGAGGAAGCCGACGAGGGTGAATAGTGGCACTGCAGGCAGAAAGGGCTGCGTCGCGAGGCGGTTCATCTCGATCGAGACCGCCATCGATGGAATCTCGTCCGACAGGAAGTACAGGAGCGGAATGCCGCCCAGGGGCACAAACAAGGGCGCTCCCATGAGACCCGCCAGGAGCAATACGCCCACGAGGATCCCGACCGGTTGACCGAAGAGCAGCCCTTCCTCGACACCGACGAACCAACCGACGATCAATGCCGCAAACGATAGCCCGCGACCCAGCCAACCGCGCCAGGGCGGCAACTCGTTCTTCCAGGCCAGGTACGCACCAACGCTGCCGAAGCCCAGTGGCATGGCCAGGAGTAGCGGCCACGACAGCATGAGATCGGAGATCGTGTTGCCGTCCTCTTTTTCGAGCAGCACGAAGTCGTACGTCGCCAGAGCAAGCAAGCCACACACGAAGGCCGAGACGATGGCCGTCGTGCCTTCGATCCAAGGTTTGGCCTTGGCGTCCTTCCAGAATTCACCACTGGCCAGTCGCAAGAGCTTGTTCTCGCGCGCGGCCAGCCAGGCACCTAGAAAAGCCAGCACGAGCGTCAGGTGCTGAACCATCGGAGCCGTGAAGGCCCACCCGCGTTCCGTCAGGGCGCGGTACAGCGAGGCGACAACCGGCAGAAAGGCGATGCTCAAGAGGAGCAAGGCCGCTGCACCGCCCTCGAGTCTCGTCAGCGCCCGCTTCAGCTCGTCTACTCCTTCTTCTTGCGATAGTCCAGAAGGAGACCGATGACCCGGTCGAAGACATCGCGCGGAATCGAGTCCTCGCGCATACGCGTGCGGAAGTGGTTGCCAAGTTCATCCCACTTCCGTTCGTCGTCGGGACCGGCGATCATGGTGATCTCGAGGCCGCGCTTTACCATTTCACTCAACGCGTCCGCTTCGCTGCGCGGTACTTCGTCGAAGAGCTTGGTCGTGGCCCGTTCGCCCGCGGCCAGCATCTTCTCTTGATGCTCGGGGGCGATTTTCTTCCAGGCTCGTTTCGAGATGATCGTGCCGCCGATCAGCGGTGCTAGCCGGCGCTCGAACATGTACGGGGCCGCGCGGAACCATTGCAGCGACAGTGCAGCCAGCGGTGTCGACGGTATGACATCGACCAGCCCTGTCTGCAGACCGGTCAGGATGTCCGGCGTCGACAGCGGCACGGTGCGGATGCCTTTTTCCTCGTACCAGCCGCCGACGCGTGTTCCGCCGCCCCAGACGAACTGCTTCATTTCGATGAAGTCCCGGTACTTCCGGATCGGCTTCGTCGAAAAGATTCGCATCCAACCGGCATGGCCCCAGTGCACCAGGACATAGCCTTGTTTGTCGAGGCGCTTCTCGAAGTCTTCACGGATCGCGTTGACAACGAAGGTGACCTCGTCCTCGTCCTTGAAGAGCAACGGGATCTCGAAGATGCGAAAGGCCGGTTCGATCTGTCCCAACCCGGACGCGGTGAAGAGACCGCCCTGGAGCTGGCCGATCTTCAACTTGCGCGCCATGTCCGTTTCGTCGCCGGCGACACCGCCGGCATAGATGCGCATCGAGATCTTGCCACCGCTGTCCGAACGCCACTCATCGCCCATTTCCTTCAACGTGCGATCCCAGATCGAGCCACTGGGTACCAGCGTGGCCAGCTTGATCTTCTGGGCTCGCAGGGGGGAGGCCAGGGCCAGGGCCAGGAGGAGTCCCAGGCGCAAAGTTCGAACGTGCTTAAAGAAAGAGGTCATCCAGCTTCTCCATCAACTCACGGGCCCTCATCTGGGCCAGCCTGTTTGCCAAGCGCGATTGCGGACGCGCATCGAGATCCATGTCGAGTGTGATCCGCAAGAGGCGTATGAACTCCTCGCGATCCTGTGCCGGCAGCGAGACGTTCTCCGCCAAGGTGAGATACGGTCCGGCGATCCCTTCACCCGAAAGCTCGATCGCGCTGGCAAAGTGCCCCCGCGCGCGTTCGGGGGATCCACCCATCATGGGAGGAAGACCCTCGATGATGATCATCGCCACGTGCAGCGAGCCCTCGCCGTAGTCCTCGTCGAGGCTGAGTGACCTGCGTAAGAGCGCACGCACGGCATCGATGTCGGCCAGGAGTTCTGGTCGATCGCGGCCAGCCGAGATTGCGAGACCCCAGGCGCTTGCGCACCAGTATGCGGCCTCCACGTCCTCCTCGCTCAAGGCCATGACGGCGCCTTCGGGATCCAGGATCAAGGCCTCGCTGATCCCCGGGTGACTGACCTCGAGGCCGCGCAGACCGTAGTCTCGCGCGCGCAGGAACAGGCGCAAGGCTCGCTCCTGTCCGATCAGAAAGGCCCGGTAGTCCGTTTCCTCGAGCTTTTGGGCGTCGCGCAGGACGAAGGCGTAGCTGTACTGGGCGAAAGCCCCGGCCGCCGCGGTCAGGACCGCGGCGTTCTCCGGATCTCTCAGAAGGACCGCCTCCATCGCCTTCAGGGTCACCGGCATCGCCAGCCGTACGAGCTCGGGGTCGTCTTCGCGCGCGAAGGACTCGATCCCCGCAGCGGATAGTCCGTAGAGCTTGTCCAGGGCGTAGTCCTTCAACGAGAAACATCCCCCGGAGAGCAGGGCAGCGACCAGGTAGTGGACCAGCCGGGAAGCCCTTCGAGGGGGGGCGTCGCTCGGGTATTGCGTTTGCAGGGTCATGGGTAGGGGCGCGCCATCCTGCCAGGCGTGCGGCTCCCGGAAAAGCGCGAAACGCCGCCCGTTACCAGCCTTTGCATGTCCCGAAAGCAAGCCTCCCCGCGGACGCTCCAGGAAAACAGTTCTTCGTCCGATATCCAGGCCTTCGGCGTTCTCTCCCTACAACAACTATTTGCCATGAAGCGCATCGTTCTGCTCCTCCTCACGCTCACCGTCTTCGCCTCCGGCTGCCGCTCGATGGGCCGTGATGAGCGACACCTGAACCACGACGGCACCGAGGTCGTGATCAACAAGGATCACAAGCACTCCAAGTTCTGCGGGCACTACATGGCCGCGAATCGCTGGTTCTACGAGTCCCGGCATCGGCACGGGCTCTCCTGCGGTCACGTGCTCGAAGCGGGTGTTTGGGTGCTCGAGTGATCTAGTTCAGGGGAGGATCCGCAGCAAGACTCGGGGGCATCGGCGTGGGGCTCGTCGTGACCGTCATCGTGGTCGTGATCGCCGTGGCTGTGGGACGTGCCGTGGGGGGAGATGACCTGACCCAGGAAGCCGCGGGTTCCCTGGCGCAGAAGCGAGATACAGAAGAGAAGCGCCAGGAGGGAGAGCATCGTGATCTCGAAGGGCCCTCCGTGGTCGCCGTGCAGGCGATCGGGCACACCTGCGGCGGCGCCGGAGGACAGGAGCGCGTTGGTCGCCCAACCGAGCCCCAGCGTCGAGGCCACCGCCGTCGCGGCGAAGACGAGTGCCGTCTTGCGCGAGTGCAGTTGGGCCAGAAGGCCGAAGGTCGTCATGTTCGTCGCCGGACCCGTCAACAGGAAGGCGATTGCGGCTCCAGGGGAGACGCCACCGGCGATCAGGACGGCGGCCAGAGGCGTCGAGCCGGAGGCACAGACATACAACGGCAATCCGATCAACGCGAAGAGCGGCACATCGAGGCCGTAGGGCAGTGCGGTGAAACTGCTGAGATCGATCAATCCGCCGATCGTCGCGGCGAGAAGGAGTCCGGCCAGGATCCAAGGAGCCGTACCGTCCAGCATGTCGCCGAAGCCGTAGGCCAGGCCGCGTCGCAGGCGCCTTCCAAAAGGCACCCCGCCGTCGAGTGTCTGCGCCGCGGCCTCCGTCTTCACCTGACTCGATGTCTCGGCCCGCGAACCGACGAAAAGCCCGATGATCAATGCCAAGGCCCCCGCGCAGGCCGTGCGCACGAGAGTGATTTCGCCGCCCAGAAGACTCCACGAAAGGAACAGAGTTGCGAAGCCCAGCTCGGGGGTGGCCACGAGGAACGACATGGCCGCGGGCGTTGGCACGCCGGAGACGACCAGTGAACGATACAGGGGAATCACTCCACACGAGCAGATAGGCACGGGAAGTCCGGCCGCCGTTCCGCGCAGAGCTTGTGAGAAGGAGCCGCCGCGACCGAAGAAGCGCTTCAGGTTCAGATTCAGCGCGTGCATCAAGGCGATGGCGAGATACGCGGTCAGCAATGCCGGCGCGCTCTGCAAGGCCAGCTCGTAGAAGCTGACGTCCGCCGTATGCGAGATCGTGCTGGTTGTATCGGTGGCGCTCTGGATGGTCTGTGCATGCTCTGCGTGCGTGGCGTCTTGCGCCCCATGCCCACCCAGGGTCTCGAGCGAGAGGATCAAGGCGATTCCCGCGAGCCCGCCGATGCCCGAGGCCACCGTCGTCGATCCGTGCACTTGCTCGCCGGCCTCCGGACGCGGCAAGGCCGGCGGGTGGCGCAGAATCACGTGCAGGAGCGAGCCCGCGATCAGGGCCTGGAACAAGGCCACCCAGGAGGTCGATATCTCATGCAGCAGGGTCTCGCCGAACCCGAAGCCGACCACGCTGAAGACCGCGATCGCTCCGAGCAAGCCCAGGGCCGAGCGCTTTCCATAAAGAGGAACGGTCAGCCACCAGATCCCCAGTCCAACAGGAATCCGATGCAGCACGACCGCCGCGGCCAGGGCGGCCGGCTCGTCGCTGGTCGACGAATACGTCAGCGCGAGCCCGTCGAGAATGGCATGCAGCGCGATGCCGAGCAGCGCCACCGGCATGGTGACGCGGCTGGAACCCCTGCCGGCGAACAGCTTCGAGCCGCACAGAAGCCCCGGGCCCAGGAAACCCACGAGCGCCACCGGCAGGATCATCCATCCGGCCAGCTGGAAGCTCTGTGGGAGGATGTGCACCAGGACGAGACCCCCGACGCCGACCAGGGCGAAGGCATCGACCAACGCGGCAGCCCAGGCGCCCTTGGTGCGGCTGTAGATCAGGGGCCCGATGCCGAGGGCCAGGAGGCTTGCGATGAGGGGGAGGGTCACGGTGGGGGACTTTTCTGTCGAGCAGAGAATCGGACATTCTAATCGGTCGAAACCCAAGGAAATCCACGCTTCTCCCGACAACTACAGACTGGCTCCCTGGACCCCCCTTCGTCATCCTTTCCACACCGTGAGCTCAATCTGCCTTCTTCTCCCCCTACTGGCCCTCCAGGGCGTCGGTGAGGCCGACGCCCCGGAGATTTATGCAAACGGCCGTTTGCGTTGGGAGAGCACGTACAACCAGCCGGATGGCACCGATCGCCATCGGGCGCGCATGCGGGCGCGGCTCGGCGCTCGCTACGCGTTCCAGGACGATTTTCGGATCGAGGGTCGCCTGTCCACCGCTTCTGACGGCAACGATGCCAACACTCCCTACTGGGATTTCGGCGACGGCTCAGATGGTTTCAACGGCGCGGACATCACCCTCGATCGCTACTTCCTCACCTGGTATGGCGACTACGACCTTGAGGTCCATGCTGGCAAGCAACCCCACATCTTCGATGGTCCCACGATCATCGAGGTCTTTCTGTGGGACGACGATGTCCAACCCTCGGGCCTGACCAGTGTTTACGCCGGCGGCGACGAGGAAGTCCAGTGGGATGTTCGCGGAGCCGCCTACGTCGCGGTCGAAGCCGGCAGCGGACACGACGCGACCATGGTCGGCGCCCAGGCGAACTTGCACCTCGGCAGCGACGAACTCGACTGGCACCTCGGTTCTTCCTTCCACGGATGGGGTGGTCTCGGCGGCTTTGGCGGTACGCTCGACAACCAGGGCAACACCGACGTCACGGGCGACTTCCAGATCTGGGACACGTTCCTCAACCTGTCCTCGAATACCGGCCCGATGGGCGGCTGGGAAGCCTTCGCGCAGTACTACAACAACACGGCGACCGGGACCGAGGACACGGGCTTTGCCTTTGGTTCACGTCTTGGCAAGGGCCGCAATCGAGGCGACGCGAACCTCTTCCTGGTTTACTACGACCTCGACGCCGACGCGGTCTTCAGTCCCGTGGCCCAGAACGATACGCCGATCGCGGGAACCGGTTTGGGGACGGGCATGCGCGGTGTCTTCGCGGGCGTGCAGTACTATTTCCGCGACGGTATGGGCCTGCGCCTGTGGGTGATCAACTCCGATACCGACACGGCGGATCCGTATCGGATCCGCCTGGATCTGGACTTCACGATCCGCTGAGCTCGATCACGAGCGCCAGGCCGTCGGTGTCCGGGACACCGCCTGCGATGCGGGCCGAAAAGATCGGCTCCGATTCGGTCCCATCGCTCGGTCGAATCGAGGAAGAAGTGTCCTGACCCGGTACTCTCCACCAAATCGGGTCGAAACCCCGGGGAATTCGGCGGCCGGGGTCGATATAAGCGGTGTTGTGATCTCGTCTCACCCGCTCTTCCTGCTGATCGCCCTCGCCGTGGCGCCCACGCCCCTATTGGGCTCGGCCACGGTCGCTGGTTCCGAGACCCTTGGCCGTTCGAGCGAGCGGGCGGTTCCGGCCTGGATTCGTTGCAGTCCCGCGGCCTTTCAACGCCAGGGGCGAAGACCCGAGCCCTCCCTGAATCCTATCGCCGACGCGCTCGACCAGGCCGGACCGGGTACCGTCGTGCATCTCGATCCCGGTGACTACCAGCCGTTCACGATCGGCTTTCGTTCCAACTCGCGCGCGAACGCGACGACCAGCGGCGGCAGTGACGGCTCGCCGGTTGTCATTCAGGGCACGAAAGGTGTGCGTATCGTCGGTGGTACGGGGGACACGATCGCCATCGATCAGGCGGTGCCCAACGCGTGGATCACCTTTCGCGATCTGACCATCGTCCCGGGTCAGCGCTCGGGGGTTCTCTTCTTCCGGCGCACCGACGGGCGAATCCACCAGGGCTACTCCTTCGAGAACTGCCACATCCTCGGTCGGTACAACGCGCTGACCGGCAAGGGCAAGCGTGCCAAGTGGGGGGTCTGGGGGCATCGCCTCGCCGATTTTCGCTTCATCGGCATGAAGGAGCCCGCGCGGATCGAGCGCATCGCCGACGAGCACGCCTTCTACCTGCAAAACCCCGCCGGTCCTATCCTGATCCAGAATGTCAAGGCCAGCGAGCTTGGACGTACGTTCTGCCAGTTCACGGCTCGCTCCCAGGAAGGCCCTCCCGGCACCGGCGATATCACCGTGCGCGACTGCGAGGTCGAGGATGTCTGTATCGCCGATGGGGATGGCTACAAGGGCGGCTCGGCTTTCACCATCGCGGGACGCCTCAACGGTTTGATCCTGTTCGAGAACAACACCTATCGAGCCGGCTTCCGCGACAAGTATCGCAAGTTGACCAAGGACGAAAAGCCCTACGGCACCGGCGCCTTCATGGCCTGGGAAGCCTCACCGGAGGGACGCAACGGTACCCTGATCCTGCGCAACAACGACTTTCGCTTCGCAGCGGGCTGCGGCGACCGCCCGGTCGTTTCGATCGGTGGGTGCGAACGCGTCCTCGTCGTCGGCGACAATCGCTTCGAATCCGGCGGCACCCAACCCGCCCTCGAACTCGATCCCGTCACTCCCCGCGGTCGCATCCGGAGCACCGCCAACGGCCGCGTCTATCTCGCCCCCCGCACGCGCGTACAGGGCAAGGTGCTCATTCACGGCGAGATTCCGACCCCGGAAGCCCGCGCAGCGCTTCAACGCCGTGGTTTCAAGAAGCCAGGCTCGAAGGGCGAGGGCAAGTAATGGGAGGGACGCGATCCGCGCGACACCTCTCAGACCCGACTCCCGGCAAGGCCAGCAACCCGTTGCAAGCCGCTGTGGTTGGCGAGTCAATGCTCAACCACTACTTGTGGCCTGTGAATCTACGACCGTTTGGCACATCGCGGTGACGGAACCCGGGTGTCCGAATCTGACGAGTAGGAAGAAAGTACACACAGGGAGGAACGGATCCGGAGCGGAATGCTGGTGGGTGCGCCCGGCTGGCTTGTTCTTGCTTCTTCCAGTGTTCCGAAGGACCTTCCGGAGCCTCTATCCTGTGTCGTCCGACGATTTGTTTCCAAGTTCGCCTCAATTGAAGACAGCTGATCTATCGAGAGAGAGAAGCAGGTCTCAAATAGAGACATGTGCTTCATAAGCCGCCGAAAGGATGTTTTGATAGACGAACCGATACTCATCGTTGAGGATGATCCCGACACCAGGAGATTGATCGAATCCGAACTCGGTATGCTGGGTCAGCGGTGTGTTTCCGTCAGTACGGGCGCAGGAGCACGGAGGGCGATGCAAGAGACGAGTCCGGCTCTCATCTTACTGGATCTTGGTCTGCCCGACGTATCCGGAATAGACCTCCTGCGGGAATTCAGGAGAGACTATCCGGCGACGGACGTCATTGTTGTTACCGCACAGGACAACGCTGAGGTAGCCGTAGAATGCATGCATCTGGGGGCCATCGATTTCCTTAGTAAGCCGTACGAAGCGCCACGCTTTGAGACAACCGTTCGAAATGTACTGGAGAAAAAACGGCTCACCAACAAACTGGGGGCGGTGGCAGCCGAACGGCGAACGGTACACGGACTGAACAGTCTAATCGGTAGCTCAGCGAGTATCGAATCCACAAAGGGCCTTGTGCGCAGAGTCGTTTCCACCAATGTCACTGTTCTTCTAAGTGGTGAGAGTGGTACTGGAAAAGAGGTACTGGCCCGCGCACTACACGCAGAATCCAATCGCGCAGCGAGCCTTTTCCTGGCGGTCAACTGCGGTGCAATTCCTGAACACCTGATCGAGTCCGAGCTTTTTGGGCACGCTAGGGGGGCATTCACGGGAGCGGGGCAGGCAAGAGCCGGTCTATTCGAACAAGCAGACGGCGGAACGCTCTTCCTCGATGAAATCGGTGAGCTGCGACTTGATCTTCAGGTGAAGCTCCTGCGCGTTCTCCAGGAGAAGAGTGTGAGGAGGATCGGTTGCCCAATAGAGCGGAGCCTCGATTTGCGAGTCATTGCCGCAACGAATCTCGACCTGCACCAGGAAGTAGTCGCTGGACGCTTTCGTACCGACGTTTACTACCGGCTCTCGGTCTTTCCAGTCGCCCTTCCTCCACTTAGAGAGAGGGGTGGCGACATACTTGAGCTCGCCACCTACTTCCTGGAGAAGCACACCGCGCGCTTGGGTAGCAAGGCCTCGGGTTTCACTGCTTCGGCCGAACAGGCAATGCTCTTCTATCACTGGCCCGGCAAC
>CBFIHP010000037.1:0-24938 GCA_965662355.1 Planctomycetota bacterium
TTCGCGCACCAGCTGTCGATGTGCCAGTCGTTGTAGGCTTGGAGCACGCGGTAGGCGTTGCTCGGATCCTTCTGGGCGCGCTGGGTGAATATCTTGCCGGCGAAGCCCGGGAAGGTCCCGAAGCAGAGCGATGCGAAGATGCCGTTCACGTTCATGTCGTCGACGCGCGCGTCGACATCAAAGGCGGCTCTGCGCATCTGATCGAAATGTGCCGGCTCCATGCCCCACTCGTTCTTGGGCCGGCCGACCACCGCGTTCAGGCCGATATTGATGGTGACGATATCGTCCCAGATCCAGGCCTGCTTGCCATCCTCCTCTACGATATGCGGCTGCACGACATCCGCAGGCAGATGCCCTTGAAACATGTCGGGCGGTTCCACGATGTGGTCGTCGACGCTCGCGATGACCATATCTTCCATCTGCATGTCGGGCATGGTAGTTCTCCTTCGTGTGCCTGAAATCGCTCGGGTCGTCCGTTCAACCCAGCCCGCCGCGCTCGCGGAGGGCGGTGATTGCGTCCCAGTCAAAACCGGCATCGGTGAGCACGGACTCCGTGTCCTGTCCAAGTTCGGGTGCCGGGCTTTCCGGTGCGGTGGGGGATTCGTTGAAGTGCATCGGGGCGGCCACCAGCCGAAAGGACTGGCCGTCGTGCCCCGTGACCTCGGCCAGAAATCGGTTCGGCTCGACCTGGGGATGCTCGTGGATCTCCCGGTACGTGATGGCCGGCGCCCATACACCACTGAGTGCCTGGAGCCGTTCCTGCCACTCGGCCAGGGTGCGCTCCGCAAAGATCGCATCGAGTTCAGCCACGCACGCGCTGCGATTCTCGAAGCGCGTCTTGGCGTCGCGGAAGCGCGGATCGTCCACCAGATCGGGACGCCCGAGAATCGGACAGAGTTCGGGCCAGAAGCGGTCGGCTTGGAGGAGCACCAGGTAGATCCAGCGCCCGTCCTGGGTCTCGTACCAGTTCGTGATCGGGTTGCCGGGTTCGCGCCGGGACATCTTGGCTGGCGTGTCTACGTAGGGCGCACTCACGATGCCGGGAGACATCGTCCACATGCCCACGTTCATCAGCGCCACGTCGACAAGAGATGTCTCCCCGGTGCGCTCCCGCTTATAGAGCGCCGTCCCGATCGCGCCGGCGATGGTGTTCGCTCCCTGGAGGTCGAAGAACGCGGAGGGCATCGGTGCGGGGCCGTCTTCCTCCCGCATTAGATGCTCGGCAAACCCCGAGGTCGCCCAGGCCGCCGCAAGGTCGTAGCCGCCGGTGTTCCGCATCGGCCCCTGCGCGCCCCAGCCGCTGCCCCGCACGTAGACGATGCGATCGTTCACGGCCCGGATGTCGTCGACATCGACGCGCAGTTTCTCGCGCAGAGCGGGCAGGTAGCTGGTGAGGAAGACGTCACTGCTCCGGGCGATCTGGAGTAGCGCTTCGCGCCCGGCCTCGTTCTTGAGATCCAGTGTGATGCTGCGCTTTCCCCGATTGGGGATCTCGTTGAAGGGGTTCGGTCCGCTACCCGAGAGGTTCAGCATGTTCATGAGGCCGCGCTGGGGATCGCCGGTCGGCGGTTCGACCTTGATCACCTCGGCGCCCAGGTCGGAGAGGATGGCTCCCGCAGCGGGAACGAAGGTCCAGGCTGCCACTTCCAGCACCCGAACACCATCAAGGGGCTTGGTCATCTTCCGCTCTCCTGGATTTGGATTCAGCTCGCCGACTTCAGTCCTCGAGCTGAATTGCCCGTTCCGGGCAACGGCTTTCGGCACGTTGCACAGTGTCTTCGAGCGCGGCGGGCACCTCTGCGTTCTCGACGATCGCAAAGCCCTGCTCGTCCGCGGAAAAGACCTCCGGACAAACCATCACGCAGGTGCCGTGGCCTTGACACTCATTCTCTTTGATATTGACACGCAAGTCTGTCAGCCCTTCACCAGCGGGAGCGACGCCAGCCCCTTCATGCCGCCGAAGGCCACCGCATCGCGCTCGGGATCCAGGTGGTAGTCGGGAAGCTTTCGGTGCAGTACCTGGAGAGCGACGCGCAGTTCGCGGCGCGCAAGGTGGATTCCCAGGCAGCGATGGGGCCCCAAGCCGAAGCCCAGGTGCCGGTTGGGAGAGCGGTCGTACTGGATCTCGTGGGGATTGGGGAACTCCTCAGCGTCCCGGTTCGCGGCCATGGTCGGGACGGTCGCCATATCCTCCTTGCGGAAGAGCGCCCCGTTGAATGAGAGTTCTCGCGTCAGGCGTCGGGGTAGCAGCACGATCGCGTGCACGCGCACCAGTTCTTCGATGGCCGGGCCCAACTTTTGCGGGTCATCCATCAACGCCACGAACTCACGGCGCTTGTCGGGGTCCCTCGCGAAGCCCTGCACGATCAAGCCCAGCGCCGACGCCACGGTGTCGAGCCCCGCCATGAAGAGTAGGAACAAGGTGTCCTCGAGTTCTTCCTGGGAAAGGGGGCGCTCGCCCTGGTACTTCGTTTCGAGCAACTTCGAGATGAGGTCGTCTCTGGGGTTGGCGCGCCGTTGCTCGAGCAGCTCGCCAAAGTAGGCGTACACTTCCTGGGCTGTGGCCCCGGCCACGGCTGTCGCCGTTTCTGGCGATAGGGTGTCGCCCTCGCCGAGTTCGAGTCCCATGGCCTGCGCGCGTGCGCGCACGAGTTCGAGGCCGCGCGGGTGCCCGTCATTCGAGTGCATGATGGTGTTCTTCCAGTCCATGATCCGCGCGAAGTCCTCGGCCGGAAAGCCGGCGAGTTCGCAGAAGATCACGGTCGGGAAGGGATCGGCGAACTTCTCCACGAAGTCGAAGGCGTCTTCCTTCAGCATCTCGTCCACGAGCTTCTCTGCGTACTCCAGGAGATGCGGCTCGAGCTTCGCCATGGCATCAGCGGTGAACCAGGGGTTCAGCATGCGCCGGTAGCCCGTGTGCATGGGCGGATCGATGGCCTGCGGGATCCAGGCGCGCATGGGATAGTCCGAGAGTTGGCTGGAGAAGTCCTCGGGGGTGCGAAGCACCTCGCAGCTGTCGTCATAGCGAGTGAGCACCCAACCCACGTTGCCGCCCGCGACGCCCACCCCTTGGGGTGCCTCGCTTCGCGCAATGGGGATGTGCTCGCGCAGCAGGTCGTAGGTCTCGAACTCGTGCTCCAGGAACTCCGCCTTGCTGGGATCGTAGTCGCGGGCCGCTGCCGCGGCGCGGTTTCGCTCTTCGTTCTTGCTCATGTCGCCTCTACCGCCTCCGGCTCGGGTGCCACGATCTTCACGGCGCGGTCGGCCATGGACGGGTCCAGATGGCGGAACGTGTCGCGAGGCTCGTAGCCGTGGTTGTCGGAGTCGAAGATGCTGAAGTCGAGGGGCGTCAAGGGGGGCTCCTTTTCGACAATGGTATGATATCATACCATCTACGCAAGAGGTATTTCGCGCTATTTCCGCAACCGTGTCCGAAGCTCCACCTTCCGCACCTTGCCCATGGGCGTACGCGGCAGCTCGTCCACCTCGACCAGGCGCTCGGGTGTTTTCTGGCGCGCCACGCCCTCGGCCGCGAAGTGGTCCACTGCTTCCGGGATCTCGAGCTTGGCGCCGCGACGCAGGATCACGTAGGCGCAGACCCGCTCCCCGTAGCGCTCGTCGGGCATGCCGACGACGGCCGCTTCCACCACCGCCGGGTGGCGCGCGAGAATATCCTCCACCTCCTTGGAGGAAATATTCTCGCCTCCGCGGATGATGATGTCCTTCTTGCGGTCCGTGATGCGCAGATAGCCGTCGGCGTCGAGGACGCCGACATCGCCGGTGCGGAACCAGCCGCCCGGCAGGAAAGACTCGGCGTTCAGCGCGTCTTTGGTGTAGCCCACAAACAGCTCCGGACCACGACAGACGATCTCGCCTTCCTGATCGTGCGGCAGATCCGCACCCTCGTCGTCGAGGATGCGCACCTCGCAGCCATCGAGCAGACGCCCGTCGGTTCCTGCTCGCTTGTCGAGCGGGTCGCTCGGTGTGCCCGCTGAAATCGTCGGGTGCTCGCTCGAACCGTAACACCGATAGGTTGCGAGCCCCGCGGTCTGGGCCTGCTCCACGAGCGCGGGCGGGACATTCGCGCCGCCGATGAGGTAGTCAGCCAAGCTCGAAAGGTCCCGCTGGCTGGCGGCCGCGGTTTCCAGAAGCCCGTGCAGGTGAAACGGCGTTCCCTGGGTGTTCCTGACCTGGTGCTCTTCGATCAAACGAGCGGCGGCGGAGGCGTCCCAGTTGTCCATCAGTATGGTCTTGCCTCCATTCAGGTAGAGTCTCGCCAATCCCAGTACGCCTGCGATGTGGCCGGAGGGAAAGGCAGACAGAGTCACACCGTGCGTCGGCATGGTGCTACCGCGTCCCAGCTCCGCAAGCAGCGTGTTGTGTGTGTGTTGCACGCCCTTGGGTTCGGCGGTGGTGCCGGAGGTGAAGATGAGAAGACAGACGTCGTCTGCGGCGACGTGTGGCGGTGCGAACGAGGGCTGTGCCTTTGCCTCGAGGTCTCGCCAGGAGAGGCAGTCGGAAGGCGGGGCTTCGTCAAGGACGATCACATGCTGAAGGTCTGGAAGTGCGCTGCGGTCGAGTCTCTCGAGCCGCTCCACGTAGTCGATATTGCGCCAGGCGCGTGGGCAGATGAACGCCCGGGCTCGGGACTCCCGGAGGATGAACTGCACCTCGGCCGGACCGTAGATGTGGATGACCGGGACCACCACGACGCCGAGCAGCATCGCAGCCTGGAAGGCGAGGGCCCCTTCAAGCCAGTTCGGTACCTGGATCGCGATGGCATCGCCCGGTCGCAGACCGAGCGAGTGAAGCGCGCCGGCGAGGGCGAGGCTCTTGCGGTGCATCTCCGCGACGTTGGCGGCTCCAGGTCGCGTGTCGGAGTGGAAGACGAGGAGCGCTTCGCCGTGCTTCGTCGCGCCGTCGCGCATCTTGTCGGCGAGGGTGCGGGCCTGGTAGCGTCCTTCGTCGTAATAACGCTGCTGCTGCGCGCTGAGTTCTTCGCGCCAGCTCACATCACCCGCCTGCGATACCCGAGTTGATCTGGCCGTGGTCCACCAGGAACGAGATCCCGTTGATTCCGCTCGCTGCCGGGCTGCACAGGAAGGCCAGGGGCGCAGCCATCTCCTCCGGCGAAAGGGTGTCGACCCCGGCGGCCTTGTTGTACTCGGCGGCGAAACCGAGCCACAGGTCGGCGTTCGCTTGGGCGAGTGGCGTGTCGGTCGGCCCGGGCTCGATCGCGTTGATCCGAATGCCGCGCTTTATCAGCGGAAGGGCCTGACGCGCCACCCAGGCGTTCATGGCCTTCTTGCTGAAGAGGTAGTCGTCGGTGCCTTCGTGGGCCTCGATCCACGCCACCGCGCTGTCCCAGTCGGTATCGAGGAACTCTCCGAGAGTTTCCATGTCCATCTGCCAGCCGAGGCCCGCGACGGACGAGATTACGCCGATTGCCGCTCCGCGCGGTAGCGCGTCGCGCTCGAGCAGCCGCTCGACGAGATGACGCTGCGAAAGGAAGTTGATCGCCATGAGCCCCGGCGTGCCGTCCGCTACGCCCGCACAGCAGAACACGGCATCGAAGCTGCCCGCCGCCTCGTCGACCGCCGCCTCCACACTCGGGCGTTCCCGCAGATCCACTTGGATGACCTGCTCGACTGGGAACGTCACGTCGGCGACGTCCATCACGACCACTTCGCCGCCCAGTTCGCTCACCAGCTTCGCGGTGGCCGCCCCCATCCCAGTGGCCCCGCCCACGACGAGCGCTCGTCGGCCGTCGTATCGAAATGTCTCGATGCTCATTTCCGTCTCCTTGCCTTGCCGGCCGCTTCTCGAATTGTACGACCTATTTCAGAAGTGGGCCGACGTTCGGACTCCTGAAACGCGCGATGAAGGGCGCATCCGATTCAAATCCTATATATCTTTGAGCGATTGCACCAGTGCGCGGCCGTCCATGGGTCACGATGAGAAGGAGAGCTCGATGAGCATCGATCTATCCAAATACAACGGCAAGCGCGCGAAGGCGACTTCAGCATCTCGCTGGCCGAAGCGGCCGTCGGCCGCACGCCCAGGTCATGGCCGGATTGAGCGCGGCGTGACTTCCCACGCCTCATCTTCGAGTCCGCGCCGCTAAGCGCACACCGACTTCTCACCCGCTGGTCAGCAGAACCGCTCCACAGAAGGGCCCGAAGGAGTTCGTGAAGACCGAGACCTCGGCGTCCTTCACCTGCCGCGGACCGCAGTCGCCCCGAAGTTGACGCACGGCCTCGATGCAGAAGTTGGCGCCATGCCGACGCCCCACGTTGCAGGCGCCTCCGTCCGTGTTCATGGGCAGTCGGCCGCCCGGACGCGTGTGGCCTTCTTCGATAAAAGGACCCGCTTCGCCGGGATCGCAGAAGCCGAGCGCCTCCAGCCACTGAAAAGGAATGATCGAGAAGCCGTCGTAGAGATGCGCCGTGTCGACGTCGCCCGGTCCGAGGTCGGTGCGCGCCCAGAGATCCTTTGCGCATTCGTGGGGCGAGGTCTCGATCATATCGTCGAGGATCTCGAAGTTGAGATCGCGCGTCGCCGTGAGCGCCGCGGACTCGACGAAGGCCGCCGGTTTCCGCAGATCTCGCGCGCGCTCTTCGGTCGTGAAGACCACTGCGGATCCCGAGTCGCACGGGTAGTCGCAGTCCAGGAGGCGGACCGGCTTCGAGACGTACCGGGAGGCGAGGTAGTCCTCCATCGTGAGTGGGTCGCGGAAAAAGGCATCCTCGTTCTGGGCCGCATGTTCCCGCTGTGCGATCACGTGGTGACCGAACTGTTCTTCCGTCGTGCCGTATTGGGCCATGTGTCGTTGGGTGAGCAGCCCTGCCCAATTGACAGGACTACCAAGGCCCATCGGCAGAAGAAACTGACGATCTCCCGCCGCCGTCGCCATATGAGCGGTCATCGGATGGTTCTTCGCCGAATCGGAAAGCAGTTTCTTCCCCGTCGGCTGCTGCTGGATGATGCGGAGCGCGACCGCGGTCTCGCAGAAGCCGGAGGCGACCGCCGTGATCGCCTGATGCGCCGCGTAGACGAATGCGGGCGCGTTCGTGGCCGTGCACCACCAACGCAGGGGCATCATCCCCAGCATCCAGCCGTTCGCGATCGTGTCGCTGCCAACGCTCACGAGCCCGTCGACGTCCGCAACGCCGAGACCCGCGTCTTCGAGCGCTGCCCGGGTCGACTGGATCACGAGTTGGTCGGAGGACAGGCCCGTATGACGACCGATCGTCGAGTAGCCGACCCCCGCGATAGCCACGCGCCGTCCGGGCATCATCGCGGAGCCTCCCCACCCGTTGGCACGGATCGGAAGAAGGGCACCACGAGATCCGACGTTAGTCGCTCGAAGACGACCTCGAGAGGCAGCCCGGCGCAAAGATCCTCCTCCGCACATCCCACGATCTGACTCGCGAACATGAGTCCCGGCTGCTCGACGAGCTCGACCGTGCCGATCGTGTACGGCAGGCGATCGATCCAGAAGGGGTGGAATGCCTGGACCGCAATCGTCCAGCTGTAGAGAGTCGCGCGACCCGACACGGCCTCGCCCGCCAGATCCGTCGAGTGACAGAATCGACAGATCGGCTTCGGGTAGTGGATGTACTTGCCGCACGACTGGCACCGCTGGATACGGAGCTCACCCGCAGCGACGCCGTCCCAGAAGAACTGCGTCACTTCGTCCGGCTCCGGCATCGGCGGCGTCTGCACGACTTGCTCCTTCGTCATCGCTTATCCCTTCACGACCTCCATGTAGGCGCTCCAGCCCGTCGCGGGATCGCGATGGTTGCGGATGCGACTCTTGGTCTTGTCGAGCCGCATGAAGACGCCCCGCGACGGGCCTCCCTTGGGTCTTTACCATAACGCCCTTACTCGGACGTTGTGCCAGAACCCAGCTTGTATGTCCCATCCCCTGGCGCACCTGAAGGATCACGACCCGGACGACTACCCCGATCCAGAGGTGTTCGATGTCACGCGGAGCTTCGACCCCGATGTTCTATTTGGCTATGGTCCGCGCTACTGCATTGGCGCTGCGCTGGCCAAGCGGCAACTCTACCTGACGCTGCCGGAACTGTTCCGGCGATTCCCCGACGTGACCCTGGCGGAGGAGCCTGAGCGCGACGAGAATGACCACAACGCGATTGTGTTCAAGCGCTTGATGTTGCACACCCACCTGTAGCGGAGACCACATGCCTTGAAGGCTGTTCGTATCGAGGAAAACAGGCCGAGGCTGGTAGACATCGAACAGCCACAGGGCGACGGTGTGCTGGTCAAGGTGGGATCAGTCTCCATTTGTGGTTCAGACCTGCACATGATCAAACACGGTTTGGTTGAGGGCGCTGTGCTGGGCCATGAGTTCGCCGGCACAACCCCCGACGGCAGCGCGGTGGCCGTGGAACCGTTCTTCGGCTGCGGCGGCTGCAGCCTCTGCGACGAGGGTTTTGACGCCCTGTGCGCCCAATCCACGTTTGTCGGCGGCACTATAGCGGGAGGCATGGCCGAGTACGTCGAAGTTCCTGAATCCACGCTGGTGCCCTTGCCGAGTGGCATTCCCCTTGACGTTGCGTCTCTGGTCGAGCCCCTGGCTGTGGCCTTTCACGGGCTGAACCGGGTCAGGGTGGCAGCCAACGATCGCGTGCTGGTTGTCGGGGCCGGGGCCATCGGTCTGGCCGTGGCCGCGGCGCTCAGAAGTCGCGGCATGGCCTGCGACATCGTGACCCGCTATCCCGCTCAACGCACGGTGGCAGAAGCTCTAGGGGCCAACCCGGAGCCTGAAGACGGCTATGACGTGGCCATCGATGCCGTCGGCAACACGGCCTCGGTCGCCGACTGCGTCCGCAGAGTCAAGCCACGCGGCCGAATCGGCATGGTCGGGTGTTTCTGGGATCCGACCGAAATACCGATGACCTTCTGCACCAAAGAGCAGGAAATGATCGCCTCATACATCTATAAATGCCGACTCCCCGGGCGCACTTTTGAGGAGGCGGTATCCGCGCTCGCGGCGGACAGGTCGATCGCTGACACGCTGATCACCCACCGCTACCCGCTCGAGGCAGCAGAAGAAGCCTTTGGGACGGCGGCTGATCGTGCCAGTGGCGCCATCAAAGTGGTGTTCGACGTCTGTAGGGAGTGATTAGCCCGCGACGGGCCTCCCCTGGGGATTTAACATTACAGCGATCGAGGGCAGAAGTCATGACGCTGCAACACCTTCCGCGAACGGCGACCGTCGAACAGGCCGTCTCGGCGCTCCACGATCAGGGCTGCGTCGTGATCGACCGTCTCGTTCCCGCGGAGACGATCGACCGGGTCGAGGCGGAGCTCGGCCCCTGGATCGAAGCGACGCCCCACGGCAACGAGGCGGGACATGGGCTTCGCACGCGGCGAACGAGCTCGCTGATCGCTCGTTCGGAGACGGTCCGGGAATGGGTGATGGACGATCTCGTTCTCGGCGTCGCGAAGAGCTTCCTGTCCCATGCGGCCACGATTCAACTCTCGGCCACGGAGGTCATCACGCTCTCGCCCGGGGCCGACGCGCAGTTCATCCACCGGGACGAGGTCCTCTTCGACGCCTTCCCTTTCCCCAACGACTACGATGTCTACTGCAACACGCTCTGGGCGCTCGGCGACACGACCGAAGAGATGGGCGCCACGCGCGTCGTCCCCGGTAGTCACCGTCTACCCGGCGATTCGGAGTTCACGGTTGAGGATACGGTGCCCGTGGAGATGACCCGCGGCTCGGTGATGATCTTCTCGGGCAAGCTCTTCCACGGCGGCGGCCAGAACCGATCGAATCGAGAACGCCACCTCCTGGATCTCGGCTATGCCGTCAGCTGGGTGCGTCAGGAGGAGAACCAGTACCTCGCCTGCCCGCCCGAGATCGCGCGCACCCTGCCCGAATCGTTGCTGCGATTGATGGGGTACCGCAGCGACAACGGATACGGGCATCCGGGCGACCGCTTGACGGATCCGGTCGAAGCGCTCGTCCGACCCGACGTACTCGCGATGCCCTCTCCCGAGACTCCGTCCGGTCGGTCCTGAGAGCACTTCTTCCAGACGTCCGTCCTACCGGAATCGCGCCACCAGCGCGCTCACGAACTCGTCGGACGCGCTCCAGAACGCCTTCTCGCCATCGCCACCGCCATCGCCGTCGGCACGGGGCCAGGTCGAGTAGAGCGCGACGACGATCCCCGGCTCGGGCGCCACGCGGAGGCTCTGGTGGGTGATTGCGATTGTCTGTCGAACCGATGGTCAGGCTTGCCCGGTTTGTCCAGCTCGTCAGCTACGGTCCGATGACTCTCCGGCGGCCTCCACTCGGCGCAGGTTGTCGCGCAAGCGTTGCAGGACGGAGACGAACTGACGCCGCTCGCTACGCTTGATGCCGCGCCGGTACTCGGTGCCGAGTTCCTCGGCCATATGATCGACCTCGTCGACGACTTTCCGGCCTACGTCCGTGATGGAGACGAGCTGGAGGCGGCGATCCTCCTGGCTACGGCGGCGTTCTACCAGACCCTTGTCCTCCAGGCCCTCGATCAGCGTGCCCGTGGCAGCCTTGCGCATGCCGAGCCGATCCGCGAGCTCGGTCTGGGAGAGCTCTTCGATGCGGTCCAGGTGAATCAGCGCCGTCACCTGGCTCTGTTTCAGGCCCGTGGCGCGGAAGCGCTGGTTGTAGACGCGCATCTGAAGGCGGACCACTTCTGCGAGCAGGAACTCGAGCTGTTGGTTCGGATCGCGTCGTTTCAAGCCGTCTCCTGGATGGGTCGCAAAGCGGAGAACGGACGCGCTCCGCGAGCAGGCAATCCAAGGACCCGAAATGAACTCGACTCGTCGGCGCCTACAGTACGATACCGTACAATTACGAACAAACGACTTCCACGGGTGCCCCCGACCCAGGTCATCGCCATCGTCGAACTGGTCGAGCAGTCGGATCTGCGCATCCCGACGAACATCGTGAACTGCGACCCGGATTCGCTGACCTGCGGCATGCCCCTGCGAGTGTGCTTCGAGTCGCAAGGCGCGTGTTCTATCCCCGTGTTCTGCCCCCGTGTTCGAGCCCGCTCCAGCCGCCTGAGCGGTGGACGCCCGGGTCCGTACGCGTCGCTTCAGGTTGCCTCCTCGTGAGATAGTACGATACCATACGATCTGAAACGGGGAGAAACGATGTGAAACACAATTTCCCCTTGCCTGGCACCACCCCCTGATGGACCCCGGACTCGATCGGTACGAGACTGCGTCGATGCGCCCGGGCTGAGCGATCACCGGTGTGAAGAGGATTGGAAGCAAGGATGAGACTCGGGCTTGTCGTCAACAACAACGGGGCTCCCGCCGTCGAGGCCGTGCGGCGTATGCCGGTGCTGGCCGAGGAGGCAGGCTACGAGTCGGTCTGGGTCACCGACCACGTCGTCGGTGTGCGTTCATTCCAGCCCGTGTACGGCGCGACCTGGATGGAGCCGATGATGGCGCTCGCCTGGATGGCGGCCGCGACGTCTCGGATCCGCCTCGGGGTGGGAGTGCTGGTCGTTCCCTATCGCGATCCAGTCCTGACCGCGAAGATGATCGCCACGCTCGACCAGCTCTCGGGCGGCCGGGTCGACCTCGGCATCGGGACCGGCTGGGCACGGAGCGAGTACCACGCGCTGGGCCGCGGCGATCTCTTCGGTGAGCGCGGTGCCGTCACCGACGAGAGCATCGAGGTCATGCTCCGCTGCTGGCAGGGCGGTGAATTCGGATTCGAAGGGAAGTACTTCCGGTTCCGAAGCTTGCAGTTCGACCCGGTCCCCGTGCAGCGACCACGCGTGCCGCTGTGGATCGGCTCGCGAACGGGCCAGCGCGCACCCATGCGCCGCGTCGCGAAGTACGCGGACGTCTGGCACCCGACCGGCCTGTCACCGGAAGAGATACGCGAGTCGGGTGATGCGGTGGACGAGGCAGCCGACCGGGCGATCCCTCGGACCGTGCGCCTGTCACACGCTCCTGCGAAGAGCACCGACGAGCTGATCGAACTGCTCGGACACTACCGCGAGGCGGGCTGCATCGAGGCGGCCATCGACTTCGGCGGCCTCGACACGGACCTCGCGCAGGACGGCGCCCTCGAGCGCACTTGCGACGCGGCCTGTGCGCTGGCCGAGCGGCGCAAGGAGATCGGCTGACCCGCGTCTTCGACGATCAAGCCTCCTTCCCCTCACACGAAAAAAACTATCAGAGTTATCATTCAACCCTATGCAACCAGCCGGCGGAGACGAGCACGATCCGAGCGGCGCCCGGAGCCCAATCCATGCCCTACGACCCCTTACCCTATCTCGTTCCGGCCCAATGCGGCTTGTTGCTCTTCGAGTGCCAGGATGAGGTGATCGGCGAGAACGCCGAGTTCGCCGGCCTGCGCGCCGACGTCGTACAGCGGCACATGGTCGAGAATCTGTCGCGGCTCCTCGAAGCGGCTCGAGCAGCCGGTGTGTTCGTGGCCTACTGCAATATGGCGTTCCGCCCGGACGGGCTCGGCGTACCCAAGACCCCTCGCTACGACCAGAAGCCGCTCCAGCCTGTCTCCGGCCCCGCCGAGGTAAGCCCGATCGTCCCTCCGCTCGAGCCCCTCGCTCACGAGCTCGTGATCGATCGAATCCACGGCATGGCGGCGTTCCACGCCACGCCGCTCGAGCTCGCATTGCGCGACCGCGGCGTGACGACCCTGATCCCGACAGGTGTCAGCGTCAACATCGGCATCCTCGCGACGACCGTCGAGGCCATCGGGCGCGGCTTCCGCGCGGTAATCGCACGCGACTGTGTGGCGGGCGACCCCTCGAGCTACGCCGAGGACGTCCTGCGGTACTCGCTGCGCAATCTCGCCTATCTCTCTGACAGCCGAACCATCGCAGAACGCTGGGGCGAAGGAGGAGAAGCATGAAGAAGGAAATCACCCGTCGGGATTTCATCAACGGTGTCTCTATCGCGGCGGCGAGTGCGACGATGATCAATCCTCGAGCGTTGTGGGCAGCGGGGACGGCTAACCCCTCCTCCTCTCCCGCATCCTCCCCATCCCCGGTCGGTGACGACTATCCGCCGGCGCTCACCGGGCTCCGTGGCAACCACGATGGCGCGTACGAAGTGGCCCACGCCCTGGCCTGGGATGGGAAAAGCCCCGCCAGTTACACCGACCTCGACGAAGAGTACGACCTCGTGGTCGTCGGAACGGGGATCAGCGGACTCGCGGCCGCCTACTTCTATCAACAGAAGGCCGGCGAGGACAAACGGATCCTGCTGCTCGACAACCACGACGATTTCGGTGGCCATGCGCGGCGCAACGAGTTCCACTACAACGGCACGATGCTGCTCGGTGGGGGCGGCAGCGGCAACTTCGAGGATCCAGAGAAGTACTCGCCGGAGTCGAAGGGCCTCGTCGCCGACCTGGGCTTCGACCTCGACAAGCTGCGGGCAGCACAAACCCCGCGCGGCTTCCAGGCGTCGATGGAAGCGCCCCTGGGCATGTTCAACGACCGCGAGAACTACGGAGCCGACTCTGTGGTGGCTGGCCCTTGGCTGCCCGCCTGGCAAGGCGCGGGCAACTACAAGGAGTTGATTGGGGCCCTTCCCTTGTCCGAGCCCGAAAAGATGGCGCTCATCGGCTTCGTCGACGGCAGCGTCGAACTGAAGAAGCCGCTCCCGGACGGCGACATCCTCCAGACAATGAAGAGCGTCGACTACCAGACGTTCGCGACCGAATACGCAGGGCTGAGCAAGCGGACGACCCGGCTCTTCGATCCGTATCTGCGCGTCACGTATTGCGTCGGCACCGACTCCATCTCCATTCTGGAAGCGATCAAGTCCGGGATGCCCGGCCTGGGCCTTCTGGGTCCTGAAGCCCTGGAAGCCTTGAAGTCGAGCGGTTTCTTCATGGAGGGCGTCGACTTCATCTTCATGCCGGACGGAAACGCTTCGTTCACGCGCCAGATCGTGCGCCGTCTGATTCCCGAGGTGGCGCCTGGAGAGACCGTCGAGGACCTGATCGACACGCGATTCGACTACAGCCAGCTCGACCGCGCCGACCACAACGTGCGCCTTCGCCTGAACAGCACGGTCCTGAACGTCGTCAACGAGGCTACGAAAGACGGCGCGGATCGATCCGTCTCGGTTTCGTATGTTCAGGATGGCAAGGCCCTTCGGGTCAAGGCCAAGCACTGCATTCTCGCCTGCTACAACGGCATCATCCCGTATATCTGCCCGCAGCTGCCCGACGAGCAGAAGCAGAATCTCGCCTACGGCGTCAAATCGCCGCTCATCGTGGCACACGTCCTGATCCGAAAGGCGAGTCCCTTCCAGAAGGCCGGCGGAGAAGTCTACATGTGTCCCGACAGCTATTTCGCGCTGGTAACCACGGCTTTCGGCATGGACCTGGGGAACTACAAGACTCCGACCGGCCCAGACGACCCGCTCGTCGTCTACTTGATGACGTCGCCCCCGGTCGAGAACGATGGCACCAAGACAGTTCGGGACCTCTACCGATTGGGCCGCCACCAACTGCTTGCGACCTCATTCGAAGACTATGAGAAGACCATTCGAGACCAACTCACCGGCCTCTTCGCCGCGACCGGGTTCGACGCCGACCGGGACATCGAGGCCATCACCGTCAATCGCTGGTCGCACGGCTACGCCTACGGCTACATGGATCTCTACGACCCGGAGTGGCCGGAAGGCGAAGCCCCCCATGAGTTGGGTCGCATGCCGCTCGGGCGCATCAGCTTGGCCGGCTCGGACACCCATGCGGACGCCCATCTGAACGGGGCCGTCGATGCGGGCTGGCGGGCCGTCCAGGAACAGCTCAAGGCCTAGACTCCCTCAAGTCTCGCATCCGAAAGGCCGCCGAGCGATGAGTGATCCGACTCCGGTCGAGCGTGTAGAGGACATCGACCCGCGCTGGATGACGGCAGCGATTCGCCGCCATGGGTTCGGTCGCTTCACTCCGACTCGAGATAGCTCGTGTCGATGACAATCAGCTCACGGTACTTCTCGGGCATGTGCCACGTGCCGGTGTAGCCCTTCGGGACGATAAACGAGTCGCCCGTCTTGTATTCGTACGACTCGTCCCCGCCGTCGGGCGTCAGGATGAGCCGGCCCTCGAGGATTTGAACGAACTCGTCGTATTTCGCGTCGTCGATGTGCACCTTGCCTGGCGCTGCTTCGTAGACCGCCACCATGATCTTGCCCATATGAAAGATGTGCGAGCTGTTCTCGATGGGCTCCTCGGAGACCACGTTACTGTCGTTGGGATCGCTCTCAGAAAGATCTGCAGCAACGAGACCACGACCCTCGAGATAGCTCTCCACGATTGCGATCGGAACGATTCTTGACTGATCCATAGGTGGTGTTTTCTCCTTTGCAGTGCCGCCCGAGATCGAACTGCACGCGTTTAATGAAAGGGTCGAAACGACAGCGGCCAACGTCAGGAAGGAAATCGAAAATCTCATGCATTTCCTCGTTTCGAGAGACGCGGGTAGCGAGACGCGTCAGGTTCGATAGTTGTGGGTTCGATACTCATGAATGGAAGCTCGCCCCGCTACGCCTTCGGCTCCACTCGCATCACCTCGAAGACAATTCCACCCACCTCGGCAAAGAAGGCACGGATGTCGTCCTTTTCGTTCCAATCGACGAGCTGCATCTCCGAGCAGGCAATGCCGCGCTCGACGCAGCGCTGGTGCGCTCGTTCGATGTGCCGCGTGCCCACCGCGATACTCCAGATGTGGGGTTTGGGCCCGCGCATAATCTGAAACTGGCCGCTCTCCGTTGTGCCGGTGATGCAGCCGCCGCTGTCGTCGTCTCCGCGTAGCGCCATGACGTTCTCCCAGGTCACGGCCATCTCCGAAACGGGCGGGTACTCGGGCGGAGCATTCGAGCTGGGGATCGGCCAGCCCTCGGGGAGATCCAGGACCTCCCGCAGAAAGCGGTCCACAGCTTCGGGCTCCGGAGTCACGATTTTCACATGGTTCAAACGGTCCATGCATCCTCCATTGTGTTTGGAAAATAGTACGATACCATACGGTCCGACAACAGACGAGCTGAAAAAAAGAAAAGAAAAGACGAAATGAAGCGCCGTGACCCCAATGCTCAGCTGGAATTCCTGCTCGCCGAGGTCGTCCGCTTGCAGATGCGGGTCTACAACCGCCGCTTCCGCAAGACCGGACTCAATCAGAGTCAGGTCTCCGCGTTGATTCACCTCGACCGGGTCGAGGAGCTGAGCCAGATCGACCTCGCATCGCGCCTCGGCATGCGCAAAGCGGCCACCGGCACGCTGCTCGACAACCTCGAAGGCAAGGGGCTCGTCGAACGCACACGCGGGCGCGAGGATCGGCGGCTGCAGCTGGTCTCGATTACCGACGAGGGTCGCAGCGTAGTTGAAACGGTCGACCACATGGCCGAGCCGCTCGGGCAGGAACTGCGCAAGGGCGTCTCGCGCGATGAGCGCGTACAGCTCGTTTCGATTCTGCAACGCATCCGTCAAAATCTCCGTAGTACCGAGAAAGGACACCCAGCATGAAGAACTCACCGCTCCCGTATCTCATCATAGACGCCGACCAGCACTCGACGCCCCCGCCCGACGCCTACGAGCGCTACATCGATCCGAAGCAGCGCGAAAAGGCAGTGCGGGATGTGCAGGGGCCGGACGGAAAGACCCAGACGCTCTACGCAGGCCGGCCCATGCGCATGCCACCCAAGAATTTCCAGGTGACCTTCAACGACGATTCGCTCGCAGACATCGGCCTGAAGGGCGCGGGCAACGATGGTGAAGGGAGCGACCGCGATGTCCAGAATGTCATCCCCGGCTCGCTGCTCAACCGTCTGAATCCGCTCCGGAGCCTCGACACGGACGGACGCGCAGACTTTGTCAAGCGTTACCGCGCACTCCAACCGTTCCTCGACAATCCGGCCGACCGGGCTTCGGTGATGGACGACCAGCATATCCAGGCCACGATCAACTTCGCGGGTCCGCTGGGCCTCGAGTTCGAATTCGAACACGACCCGGAAGGCCTCTACGCGAATCTGCGGGCGATCAACCGCTACCTCGCGACCGAGTGGAAGTTCAACTACCAGGATCGGATCTTCACGCCGCCCTACATTTCACTCGCGTCGGCCGAACTCGCCCTCGCAGAACTGGAGGCTGTACTCGCCGACGAGGTGCCTCGTGTCATTCAAATCACCAGCGGCCCAGCTATCCACCGATCTCCCTTCCGACCCGAACTCGATCCGTTCTGGAGTCGCGTGAATGAGGCGAAGATCCAGGTCAGCACGCATTTGGCGAGCGTGAACTTCTACGGCCGGCTTGGAGAGGAATGGGACGAGAAAGAGTGCATGCTAGGCGACATGGACGCGTTCCAATGGACCTTCTATTACGGGGACCGTCCCGCCATGGAGATGGTGGGCGCAGCGATCCTGCAGGGCTTCTTCGCCCGCTACCCGAACATCCGCCTATTGATGTCGGAGCAGGGTACCGTCTGGGTACCCTACGCGGTGCGCAAGATGGATCACGCATTTCTGATGGGGAGGCAGGCCACGTGGGGGAAACTCGAGGAACGCCCCAGTGAGACCTTTCGCAAGCGCTGCCTGGTGGCGCCCTTTCCCGAGGAGAACGTCGGTCGCGTGGCGGAGGAGACGAGCATTGCGCCCCTCGTTTTCGGATCGGATTTCCCGCACGGCGAGGGCCTCGCGGAACCTTCGGATTACCTCCCGCAAATCAAAGACCTCTCCGACGCCGACACGCACGCCCTGATGCGGGGCAATATGGGCCGCTTTCTAGGCCTCGAGGTCTGACCTCCCGCGAGCTTTGCACTGCTCGCGGGAGCAAGATCTTGGCGATTAGGCCGCCACGCGGTCGCAACCAAGGAGCTCCAAATGGTCGATTCGAACGAGAGACTGGCGGTCGTCACCGGAGGTTCCTTCGGGCTCGGGCTGGCGCTCTGTCGGCACCTGATCGCAGCGAACTTCGTCGTGCTCGCATGCGGGCGGAGCGAGGACCGCCTCAAACTGGCAGCCGAGGAACTCCCCGGCCTGCGCACGCTCTCCGTCGATATCACGGAGCCTTCGGATCGAGACCGGCTCTTCGACGCAATTAGGGAGGCTGGTCGCCACTCCGCGACGCCAGCGGATCTTTTCGTGAACAACGCCGCCGTCAGCCGTTCGCACGACTACACGAACGACTTCACGCTCCAGGAGGATCGGGCACGGCAGGAGATTGAGACGAACTTCGCCGCGCCGGTCGAGCTGATTCGCCGCTTCCTCGCCCTACGACGAGAGAATGGCTGGGAAGCGCGTCCCGCGACCATCGCGAACATCAGCACGCCGGGCGCGCTGTTCCCACTTGAGGCGAATCCGATCTACTCGTGCAGCAAGGCGGGGTTCCACTTCTTCACGTCTTCCTTGCGCCGCCAACTCGCCGATACCGCCGTGCGAGTCGTCGAGATCTTCCCGCCCGCACTCGATACGGGGCTCGCGCCGGACATGATCATCCCCGGAATCGAGCAGAACGGACCCGAGGTGATCGACGAGGTGGCGCGTCGTTCGGTCGAAGGGATCCTTGCGGGCGATCCCACGGTCCTGCCGCATCCCGAGAGCGAGGCGCTCGTCGGTGCGGCCGGAGACGCCGGCGAGCGGCTCGCAGACAGCGTGAACCCGAGCCTGGCCCGGAAGGAAGGCTGGGACCGCGAATGAGGCCGGGAGCTTTCCTTTCTGCACCCGGTCCAATGCGCAACGGGAAGATCGCTACGGCAGCGTGATCCCCACACCCAAAACCCTACGGCCGATCCCGCGAATCGATCAGGAGAACGCCATGAGCACCCGATGGAACTATGACCTTTATATAGATGGGAAGTGGACGCGGGGCGCCGCGGAGCAGGACATCACGGTGATCGACCCGGCGACCGAGGAGGAGGTCGGGGTCGTGCGCGAGGCGACCGTCGCCGACGCGCGCGAGGCCGTCGAAGCCGCGCATCGCGCCTTTACGGACGGCCCGTGGCCCTACCTGAAGCCTGCCGAACGCGGGGCAAAGCTCAAGAAGCTCGCCGAGATCCTGAGTTCGCGAGAAGCGGAGCTGACGGAAATCGTCGTCGCCGAGGCCGGTGTCTGCACTCAGATCCTGGAGCCACTCCAGATCGGCAACACCCTCGACATCTGCCACTACAACGCGGACAAGGTCCAGGATCTTGTCGGGTGGGTCGAATCGTCGCCCCCCACCGGAGGACCGAATGGCATGGAGGGCAGCGCGTTGGTGCGCGAGCCGGTCGGCGTCGTCGCAGCGATCACGCCCTTCAACTTCCCTTTCATGCTGAACATCGTGAAGGTGATGCCCGCGATGGCCGTGGGTTGCACGGTTATCCTCAAACCGCATCCGTGGACGCCACTCAACGCGTTCGAGATCGCGCGGGCCGCGGACGAGGCCGGCATTCCACCGGGCGTCTTGAACGTCATCACGGGCGGTGCCGAGGTCGGCGACGAGCTGACGGGCAATCCGCTCGTCGACATGGTTACGTTTACGGGATCGACGGCGACCGGCCGACACATCATGTCGCGCTGCGGCGAGCAGATCAAACGCGTTCATCTCGAGCTCGGCGGCAAGAGCGCGCGCGTCTTCCTCGACGACGTGCCGGAGGACTATGTTCGCCAGCACGGCTTCGGCTTCATGCTCACCCATTGTGGTCAGGGTTGTGCGCTCCAGACGCGCCTGCTCGTGCCCGAGAAACTTCTCGATCCGCTCGTCGAAGGGATCCGGGAGATGGCGCCGATGCTCAAGATCGGCGACCCGCGCGATCCGTCGACCGTGATCGGGCCTTTGATCAGCGAGCAGCAGCGCGCGCGGGTCGAAGAATACGTCGCGTCCGGGATCGATGAGGGCGCGACCCTCGTCTGCGGCGGGAAACGTCCGGAGGGTTTCGACAAGGGCTTCTTCTACGAGCCGACGGCATTCATCGGGACGAATGACATGCGCATTGCCCGGGAGGAGATCTTCGGCCCCGTACTGACGATCATTCCCTATTCGGGGACGGACGACGACGCGGTGCGGATCGCGAACGACTCGATCTATGGGCTCGACGGCGGCGTCGTCGCGGCGAACACGAGCCGTGCCTTCAACGTCGCGCGACGCATCCGGACGGGCAGGATACTGGCGGAGGGTGTGGGTTCGCCCGGCAGTGTCGACGCGAGTCGCGGAGGTGGGCAGGGCCCGGGCTGGGGCGAGCCGATCCCAGGACTGGGGCAGGGCGGTGCTTTCGGCGGGTTCAAGCAGAGCGGGATCGGGCGCGAGTGGGGCCGCCACGGGATGGAAGACTTTACCGAGGTGAAGTCGATCACCTGGGCCTGAGTCGTCACGCGTCGATGTCGAAACCGAATCTCCCCGTCCGGACTGCGATGCGGGCGTTTCTTTATCTGCTCGACTCGCTCGAGTTCACCAGCACAAGAAGTTAAGGTAAGTCAGATCTATAAAGCGTAAGACGGGAGTAAGGAATTGACTGACAACGAAGGCGCGATCAGCGTCGAGGTTCGCAACCATATCCTACTGATGGGCTTCAATCGCCCGGAGAAGTACAACGGTTACACGCCCAAGATGGCGAAAGAACTGCGGGCCGCTTTCACCCGCCTGGATGAAGACGAGGAACTGCGCTGTGGCGTCGTCTTTGGCCACGGCGATCACTTCACCGCCGGGCTCGACCTGCCCAAGTGGACGGGCCGCATGGAAGCCGGAAAAAGCGGCGCAAGCAATCCTGACGCCCTCGACCCGATGGCCCTGGGGCGCGGCTGCAGGAAGCCAATCATCACCGCCTGCCACGGTATCACCTATACGCTCGGTATCGAGCTCGCCCTGGCGGGCGATATCGTGATCGCCGCGGACAACTGCCGCTTTTCCCAACTCGAGCCCAGGCGCGGCATCCACGCCACGGGTGGCGCGACGATTCGCCTCGTAGAACGAGGCGGTTGGGGTAACGCGATGTATCACCTGCTCACAGCCGACGAGTTCGACGCCGCGGAGGCCTACCGCATCGGCCTCGTCCAGGAAGTCGTGCCTGTGGGCACCCAGTTCGAACGCGCGATCGAGATTGCGGAACAGATTGCAGCGCTCGCCCCGCTCGCGGTACAGGAGACGAAGGCCTCTTCGCGCCGCTATATCGTAGAGGGGTTCGATGCGGCTGTTGCCGCATTGGGCCCGACGCAGAAGAAGCTGCTCGCGAGCGAAGATGCCGGGGAAGGCGTGCAGTCGTTCATCGAAAGACGCAGCGCGGTATTCAAGGGGCGCTAGTGGGGGATAGGACATACAAGCGGGCTTCTGGCATACCGTCCGAGTATGAGCGTAATGTTAAATACCCAGGGGAGCCCCGTCGCGGGCTCGGAAACCCCGCCGGTACCGTCGGCCGAACCAAGACACCCAAAGTGAAACCGAGCATTCGGTAAGGAGAAAGCGTTTGGACCTCGGAGTGCGGGATCGGGGTTACGTTATTTTCGGAGGGAGCCGCGGAATGGGCCGGGCGGCCGCCGAGGTCTTGGCTGCGGAGGGCGCGCGCCTCGCCATCATCGGGAAGGACTCCAGCCGCGCGCAGGCGGCCGCCGATGAAATCTCGAAAAATCATGGCAACTCAACCATTGGCCTCGCCGTCGAATCCGAGACTTCCTTTGCGGCCATCGAGTCGGTTCTGTGCAGAGCCACTGAAGCGGTCGGTCCTCTCCGAGGATTGGCCGCGGTGGCCGGACCCATGGGGCCGCAGGGTGACCTGCTCGACCTCGACGACGAAGCATGGGATGCTCACTTTCAAACGCAGCTCATGCTGACGGTTCGAAGTTGCCGTGCCGTCCTCCCCCACCTGATCGCCCAGGGTGGGGGGCAGATCGTGACTCTCGCTGCTTATTCGGTGCGGGCCCCGAAAGCCAATTTAGCTCCTTATGCCGCCATGAAGAGTGCCCTCGTCAATCTCACCAAAAACATCGCCAAGACCTACGGCGACCGAGGAATCCGAGCCAATTGTGTCTGCCCGGGAATGATCGAAACCTATGCCCTGGCTGAAGCGAGAGATCAGGCAGAAAAGCGATTTTCTGGAAGCCAAGACGACCCGCTCTATTTGGCGGCGGAGCAAGACTGGGGGATGAAGATGGCGCTTCGTCGAGTGGGGCAGCCTGATGAAGTCGGAGAACTCATCGCATTTCTGCTCTCGGAGCGGGCGGGCTATATGACCGGGGCAACACTCAACATCGACGGCGGCACGGACTTCTGAAATTTAATCCCGGGGAGCGGATACTGACAGCCAAGGTGATATGGGATGCTGTCACAGCGCAATTGATCGAACAGACCTCGCGCCTGGAGGGCCGATCGTATCGCGTGTGAACACTGTCCCCCGACAGGGGATTCGGTCACTCAAGTCGGGGTCTGGCGCAACGTCCGAGCCTGGGCGTTATATTAAATTCCTAAGGGAGCCCCGTGACGGGCGAGATTGGCTGGCCCCGAGCGGGGGATACAAGGAACTCTCATGAGACTTGTCGGACGTATCCTCGGATGGGGAATGGGGCTCTTCGTCGTCGCGATTCTCGCGGCGTACGCGCTCGGCCCCATCGATTTTTTTCCGGGCATGCGGCTCGGTGGCCAGGAGAGTCCCCCTCCGGCGAGCTGGGCGACGGTCAATACGGAAGACGAAATTCGGGTCGCGACCCAGGGCGCGCTGCCCTGGGTGGTCCGCATCTGGTACGCCGGAACGGACGACGGCTTGTACGTCTTCGGTTGGCGCGAGTCGCGCTGGTTCAGCCGGATCGAGGCGACACCCGAGGCGTGGGTCCGGATCGGCGACGCGAGCTACGCGGTGCGGGCCGTGCCCGTCGAGGCGAAGTCGGAAACCGACGCCGTGATCCAAGCCTACCGAGAGAAATACGACCGCTACCTCGACCCCGAAACCGCTGGTCAGGCGATGGCGGACGCGACCCGAGAGCTCTTCGACGACGCGAGCCGGGCCCGCACCTATCAGCTCCTGCGGCTCGAACCTTCGCGCTAGGACCGGCCGTCAGGCGACCGGTCGGCCCCAGCCCCCTCTATAGGAGAATCCAGCTATAGGAGAATCCAGCAATGAATCTTGAATGGCTTCGCGTTGTTGTGACAAGCGTCTTGCTTGCGTTTCTTTCAATCGTGGGCACCGGATGTGCCAATGGCGTGGGCGAGAAGCCAGCGCCCTCGATCGCCTCGGACACCACGGACTCGGAGTTGCTCGGCAACTCTTCCGACATGCAGCACCACTCCGGCCTGAGCCAGATCAACACCGAGACGGTGTCGGACCTGGGGCTCGCCTGGGCGAGGGATCGGCCACTTAGGATGAGCTCGACTCGTCTGGAGCGGCTGCACGGCGCGGCTCTGACCCGCTATTTCTCTTCCGCTTTGGCCGCGTTCTCGTAGGACTCCCTGTCGACGACGATGAGCTCGCGGTAGTTCCCGAGCATCTGCCAGGTACCCGTGAAGCCCTTCGGAACCATCAGCGAGTCTCCCGCAACGAACTCCTGCACCTTGCCATTCGCGTCCGTCAGGATCAACTTGCCGTTCAGCACCAGCACGTACTCATCGACGGGGAAGGGCTTGGTGATGGCGAACGTGGCCGGATCATCTTCGTAGACTTCCACCATCAGCTCTTTGCCCCAAAAGAGAGAGTCTCCGCGCGGTCGGTGATTTCCTTCGAGAATGTCCTCGGGAGCGATGAAGGGCTCTCCGGCCGAGAGGCCGACGCCGGCGAGTTTGTCGGGATTCATCTTCACGGGGGAGGGCGCCGTCTGGGCCTTGACCTCTTCCTTTGCACTTCCTCCAGTGTCTTCCGCCGCAGCGGGCCCAGAAACCAAGAGGACCGTGCACAGCGCGAGTCCCATGCATCCGATTCGTCCAATCCGCCGGATGAAGGAGTCCTCTTTCGCCAGGTGGAGAGTTGCGGGTGTGTCAAAGCTCATGATAGCCATTGCTCGTTCCTCATTCGGTTGGGCAGGTCGCATCGGCTGGGTCTGTTGTCCGAAAGCGCCAGCACGAGCGCTTTCGGGAGGAATCTCATCGGCACGGATTGCGCTGACGCCTGCGACTGCCGTTCAATTTGTACGATAGAGATGTACAATATAGATGATTTGGCAAAGTCCGCATCCGGCCTCAGCGAGTCGGTCCGTGGGGAAATTGAATGGGAGTAGCAATGAATCTCGAATGGCTTCGGGGAGTCATGATTGGCGTCCTGCTGGTACTTCTTGCAATCGTGGGCACCGGATATGCGATTGATGCGGGCGAAGAGCAGGCGCCCTCGCCGAGGATGAGCGATGCGAAGTCCACGGACTGGGAGTTGCTCGGCAACTCTTCCGACATGCAGCACCACTCCGGCCTGAGCCAGATCAACACCGAGACGGTGTCGGACCTGGGACTCGCCTGGGCGATCGATCTCCCTACCCGGGATGGGCTCATTGGCAATCCTCTCATCAAGAATGGACGAATCTTCCAGAGCGGATCGCAGAGCCAGGTCTTCGCGAACGATCTGAAGACGGGGAAGCTGCTCTGGACGTATGAGCCTCTCGCCGATAGGCCCCCGAGCTCGTTCCTCGAGACCTGGCTCCGGAGCCTGAATCGGGGGCTCGCGCTCTACGAGGACCTCGTCATCGTCGGAGCATCGGACTGTCGGCTCGTCGCGATCGATCAGGCGACCGGGGCCAAGCGATGGGAGGCTGAAACCTGCGATGGCAAGCGGAACTACATGATTACCGGTGCGCCTCGCGTTGGGGGAGACAAGATCTTCATCGGTAACTCCTGCGGTGATATGGGCCTCAATCGCGGTCATGTGGATGCCGTGGATGCGAAGACGGGGAAACACCTGTGGCGCTTCTACACGGTTCCGGGCGACCCGAGCCAACCTCAGGACAGTGAGCTGTACGAGATGGCGGTGAAGACCTGGGGCGAAGGG
>CBFIHP010000038.1:0-3362 GCA_965662355.1 Planctomycetota bacterium
TCGGTCACACTTCTCCCTGCGAGCGTCCCCGCAGGTGCGTGGTATGGGAATGGGGAAGCATCAGCTCGACCTCCTTCTATACTCAAAAAGAGAGCGCAGGATTCCTCAATTCCAACTTGGAAAGCAGGAGTCGCGCTATGCTGGAAGCTCACCCCAGATACGAGAGACACCCATGAACCCGCATGGATTGACGTCCCTTGCCTTGCTCGTCCTGTTCCCGGGTGTTGCTAACACCCAGAGTGGAAAGTTCGCGCCCGCTCCCGTACCCCCAGTCCTTCTACAGGGTGCCTTCTACCCGGCGATCCTTGTCGACGACGATTTCGGGCCGGGTTCGCCAGGGTTTGGTGTGACCACCTTCGACAACATCATGGACGGCGTTGCGGCGGTCGAAGAAGACGGGACCGTTCTCGTTCGCCCGGGCCGGTACAGCGAGTCTCTCCTGATCCAGAAACGTTTCCACTTGCTAGGGGATCGAGAGGACCCTCCGACGCTCGAGGCTGTCGGGGAGGGAGACATGCTCACGCTCCAGGTGAACGGAGCCGTGGTGTCCCACCTGCGCATGGAAGGCGCGGCCCAGGTCGCCGTTCAGATCGAGGGGGATCGAAACGTGATTCGCAACCTCGAGCTCGTGGGGCAACTCAGCTGCGTCGTCGAGGAGGGAGCCGATGAAAACCTCTTGGCTGAGCTCAACGGCGTGAGCAACATCGTCTTCCTTGGGGATCACAATGTGCTTCGAGATTCGTCTTTGGAGCGGATCTTCTGCAACGGCGCGTTCAACGAAGCACGTGGCAATTCGATCGTGTCCGCCTACCACGCCGTGGAACTCGACGAAGCGTCCGATTTCCTGCTGGTCGACAACACGATCGAGTTGCAGGCCCCGAGCAGTCGGAACATCATGGCCAGGAACTCACCGCGTACGAAGATCGAAGGAAACGAGCTCACCGGAGATTCCTATACCGTTGCCGAGCTGATCGCTTGTGATGACTCCCGGATCATCGACAACACGATGCAGGGAGGGAGGTTTGCGGGATTGACGGTTGGCTTCTCGCAGGGCGTAGCCGTCGATGCTAACGTGTTTGCTCCCGACAGCGAGATCGGGTTCTATTTGTACTCATCACAGGTCGCAACGGTCGTCGACAACGAATTCATCTCCTCCGGCATCTTGTTGACCACATTTGACGGCGAACCCGAGTTCGATTCCCTTGCCAATCACTCGATCTCGGGCAATGTCAGCAACGGGAGACCGATCCTCTACTATTGCGGCGAAGTGAACGTCGTTGCACCTCCCAACGCCGCTCAGGTTCTGATCGTCGATTGTGAAGGCTTCACCATCGAGGATCAGGAATTCCTCGACGTACCCAACGGTGTCGCCGCGCTCCACTCATCCCTTGGGACGATCCGGAACTGCTCCTTCATCAATGGCTTTCGAGCCCTGCGCGTCGCGGCCTGCACGGACGTGGACATTCTCGACAACGACGTGGGCAACTCCATCCTCGGGATCACTCTCCTGGAGTCGGTGAATGGGACGATCCAGGGCAACTACAGTGCCGGGATCCCTCCGCTCGGGGGAAACCCGATCACCTTGGACAGATGTGACGGTTTCGATCTCCGGGACAACCTGACGAGCTCGATCCAGATCGAAGAGTGCGTCAACGTCGGCAACGAGGTGTACAACAACTCGATCGTGAGCACCGTGGCTTACGCCGACGAGTGCAGCGGGGCCTGGAGCGGGAACTACTACCGCGACTACGAGGGATCGGATCTGGATGGTGACGGGATCGGCGACACACCCCATCCCATTCCGGGAGGGGCGCTCACCGATCCGTTCCCGCGCGTTAGACCCCCGGACGGCGTTCTCCTTTGGGCCGAAGAGCATCGGCTCATGGCCGTGGACGGTGGCGTCGTCCCGCTTCAGGTGGCTGCCGGGCCGGCACGGGCTGGCGCGACGTATGCGATCCTGGGATCCACCTCCGGTACGTCTCCGGGCATCGTTGTCGGCGGCGTGCCGATCCCTCTGAACGTGGATGCCTATTTCATGCGAACCTTGACGATGCCGAACACCGACCCGCTGAGCGACTTCGCGGGGGTTTTGAACGCAACCGGTTCGGCGACGGCGACGTTGACCCTGGACCCCGGGATGCTCGGGCCGCTCGCGTCGCTGACGTTCCATCACGTCGCCGTTCTGGTCAACGCGGATGGTGAGATCGCCGCAGTGAGCCGTCCGATTCCGCTCTGGATCCGCCCCTGACTTGTGAGCGGTACACGCGTGTAGGATGGCACGCCAGAAGATCCTGAAGCTGTCCCTCCCGAAAACCCTATACGGCCTCAGAAACACGGGTTTCAATCGCGCGAACGAGCATACCGGCCATCGCCTTTTGAGCCAAGCCGGATGTCCTGCATGATCGAGCGATGACTTGGCTACGACAGTTGCTTCTACTCGTCCGTGTGCTCGCCGAAGACCGGCAACGCCTCGCTCTCGAGAACGTTGCACTGCGACACCAGCTCGCCGTTTTGAAACGTTCCGTCAAGCGTGCCAAGATCCAGGACAGCGATCGGATGTTCTGGATCTTGATGACGAAGATGCTGAAGGACTGGAAGGAGACCGTGCATTTCGTGAAGCCGGACACCGTCGTACGCTGGCACAGGAACGGCTTTCGCTTCTACTGGAGGCGGAAGTCGAAGGGCAAGCCAGGTCGGCCTCCCATCAGTATGGCGCTCATCCACCTGATCCGTCGCATGTCGATAGAGAACGTGACCTGGGGTGCACCGATGATCGTGTCCGAGCTTGCCTTGCTTGGCCACACGATCGCGAAATCGACGGTGGAGAAGTACATGGTGAAGCCTCGGAAGCCGGATACCTCGCAGCGGTGGGGGACTTTCATCCGCAACCACATGAACGTGACCGCCGCGTGCGACTTCTTCGTGGTCCCGACGTTGACGTTCAAGCTTCACTACGTTTTCGTCGTCTTGTCGCATGATCGCCGGCGAATCCTCCACATCAACGTGACGGATGATCCGAACGCCGAATGGGCGGCTCGTCAGATTCTCGAAGCGTTCCCAGGAGATGTTCCTCGGCTTCTCCTGCATGACCGCGATGCGATCTATGGTTGGGACTTCGACCGCGTAGTGAAGATGCTCGGGATTCGCCAGATCCGTTCGGCTCCCCGTTCACCCTGGCAGAACGCGTTCGTCGAGCGGGTGATTGGATCGATACGTCGAGAGTGCACGGACCATCTGATCCCGCTCGGTAGACGCCATCTCCTGAGGTCCATTCGCGAATACGCCAGCTACTACAACGAGTCGCGGCCCCATCAATCCCTGGACCGGAACTCACCGATGCCGCGCAAGGTCGAGGCCGTTGA
>CBFIHP010000038.1:3460-21235 GCA_965662355.1 Planctomycetota bacterium
ATGAGGTCTGCGCGAATCCCGTCCTTGGTGGGCTTCACCATCGTTACTTCCGCGCGGCTTGAAGGACTCGGTGGTTCGTATCGATGGGGGAGTCGTATCCCGTGTGACGATCCGTGAGCTTGCCGGGGTTGGGTTGTTCGGCTACTGTCGCTGTGGACGTGTCCTTAGGGAGGAGTACAGCGTTTTCGGGACGCACAACGGGGTCGCTCTCATCGAGTAGAGCCGCGTCAACTCAACGTAGGTCGTGAGGGAACCGAGCCGCTCTGGCGTCCACCGAGGATACCTCCGAAGTTGCTCGGGATTTCGGACTCGTCGGGTTCGGGGGTGTTCCAGACGATCTCATGGCCCAGGGAACGGCCCGTAGCTTCGCCGACGATTGGCATCCACTTCTCCACGTCGACGCCAAGGGCCGTCATCTCCTTCGCGAGGATCTTTTCGCTGCCGGGCATGCCCGGAGTGCAAAACTCGGTGGTCATCAAACCGTGGGCCTCAAGGATCGATTCGCGACTAAAGTCTGGCATGTCGAGGCCACGGGCGCGCGAGAGGTATTCCTCTTCGCCCGGCTTGGTCAGGCCGGCGTCGATGCAATCCTCCCACAACTTCGTACCGGGGTAGGGGTTGAAGACGAAGGGCACAACCGTGTCGAGGTTCAGCTCACGCAGGATCGCGACGGTTTCGTCGTATTCCTTGCGCGTCTCCTGGGGCACACCCACGAGCACATAGGTCCCGAGGAAGACCCCGGCGCGCTTCGCCGCATCGGCGAGGCGGATCACTTCTTCGTTGGAGTACTCGCGCAGAAGGATCTCGCTACGGATCTGCTCGGCACCCGACTCGAGCCCGAAAAAGAGCGAGCGCACGTTGGCCGAGTAGAGGAGCTGGAAGAATTCGTCCCAGTCGTAGTTGGGCAGGATGCGGAAGTTCGTGCGGAACGCGATGGGGCGCTCGCGCTGAGCATTGAAATCGCGCAACGCTTCGCAGAGCTCGCGAACCCAGGCCTTGTTCACGTTCAGCATCTCGGTCTCCAGGAAGATGAGTTGGGTCTCCGGGTAGCGCTGAACGAGGGCTTCGAGCTCGCGTAGAATGTGAGGGACGGTGCGGAAGCGCACGTAGCGGCCCGCCGAGATCTCCTTGAGCGCGTGGTTACTGCAGTACGTGCAATCGAAGGCACAACCCCGCGAGAGCAGGATAGGAAAGCTGACCCCGGGAACCATGGTGTAGCGGTCCCAGTTCTTCCAGGACTGGATCGGAAGCTCATCCAGGTTCCGCATGAAGGGGCGAGTCGGGTTCCGAAAGACCTCTTCGCCTTGGATCACCCACAGGTTGGGGATCGAACGGATGTCCCTTCCCCCCTCCAGGGCGTTCAGGAGGTCGAGCGTGGGGTACTCCCCTTCACCGACACAGACGGCGTCGAAGAGTCCGTCGATGAAGCGATCGGGAACGAGGGTCGCGTGGGGACCGCCGATCAGGAGGAAACTCTCCGGAGCCCTTTCACGCACGTGCTGCGCCACGACGCGGGCCACTGGATAGTCCTGGCACGTTACCGAGAACCCGACGACGTCGGGCTGGAAGCGCTCGAGCAGCCGATCAACCGAGGCCTTGGGCGAGCAGACGTTCAAGGCGAGGAACTCCGTCTCGTGCCCTCCTTCCTCGGCGACTGCGGCGATCAAGGAGATCCCCACGGGTAAGGTGTAGCCGGTGACGAAGGGCTGGTCGGGATGGCCGGTGCCGCTCTGAGTGTGAATCATCAGGAGTCGCATGATCGAATCTTCAGGGATGGGGCGGCTTCCCTCCGCCGTGGCAGGGGGGCGAGGACAGGCTGGATCGGGCAAGATGCTCGGATGAAGTATTCGTGGCGGAGGAAGGCATACAGCTCTTCCTCGGGTAGCCGATGCAGGGCGTGGCGGCTGCCGTATTGCGAGCGGTGGCAGCGGAGCGCACGCAACTTGGTCCTCCAGTGCAGCTCCACGTCGCACGAAAGATCCACGCTTTCCGCGGCCTCGTCTTTCATGTCGAAATCGAAGAGCTCGTACTCATCGACGCTCAAGCCCGCGATCAACGTGGCGTCGCGCAGGCGGCGGAAGGAGCTCATCGGAACAACGGAGTACAACAGGCGTTGTGGACGCCACGCCGATCCTTTTCGGGCGCACGCCTCGAAGGCAGCGGTGACGACCTGGCTCAGTCGAATGTGATCCCGATGCCCATACCAGCCTCGCGGCTCGTACGTCAAAACGACGTTCGGGTGCAGGCGGTCGAAGAGCTCGGTGACCAGGCCGACCAGCTCCCCTTCCGATCGACGACATAGCGAACGAGACGCATTCGAGAGCGCTGTCGTCGGGGGCCCGGAATCAACATAATCCAGGAACCGCACCGAGTCGATCCCTAGCACCCGGGCGGCCGTGCGCGCTTCACGCTCGCGCAACGACGCGAGGGAAGGATGCGTCGTCAGATCTTCGGCACCCGTACCGCGTTCGCCGCGAGTCGCGTAGACGAGATGGACTTGCGCGTCATGAAGGACTCGCTTCCGCAAGTATCCAGCTAGACCGAACTCATCGTCGGGGTGTGCGAGAATGGCAAGGTATGTGGGTTTCGCAACCAATAAATTCAGGATAGCAGGTTTCCCAATAGTGGGCCCTCGAAGCGAGAATATTTGCATGTTACGGCGCTATCGCGCGCAGGCGTGCGGACTTCGAGACCCCTGGACGAGCGAGCCCCTCGAGCTCGTCGTCCTCGACGCTGATGCTGTAGGCACTCGCCACGGCTTACTCGTTTCCTCATCGCACACCTACGCGCTTGTCTTCGGCATCGCCATCCTGCGCGAAGAGCTGAGCGAGCGGTACGTCCCCTTGCTCGAAGCGCGCCGCTTCGACGCCCTACGCGAGCACGTCCTCGCCGAGACGGAGACGCTTCCGGAGGTCGTAGACGAGGCTCCCGTTCCCCTCTTCTCGCTAGCCGAGCGGTTGCTCGCCCATATCGAGACGGGAGCCAAGGCTTCCTTCGACATGACGCCGACCCGCGAGTGGTTGTTGCAGCTCGCCTATTGGCACGCGACGCGAAAGGCGGTCCAGCTGATCCCCTTCCAGCCCTATCTTGATGCATCCGCTCCAAGGCGTCTGCTCGACCTGGGATCCGGGATCGGCCACGCGGCCTATCTCGCAGCGAGCGGCGGCCGAACCGACGCTATCAGCCTAGTGGATGCGAATCTGGCCCAGCTTCTGGCCTCGCCCTGGGTCCTGGGAAGCACACGCACGCAGCTCGTTTGTGCGGACCTGGAACAGCCGCTTCCCTTCCGCGATGGTGAGTTCGATCTCGTTCTCAGCTGCGACGCACTGCACTACCTCGAGAACAAAGAGGTCGCGGCGGCTGAGATCGCGCGCCTTCGCTCGCCGCACGGCGCGTTCCTTGGGTGGCATCTACACGACGCCCAGCACGCCACCCCGAGAACGGCCGATGACAAGGCCCTATCCCAAGCGGGCTGGAGTGCGCTCTTCAAGGACGCTGGTCTCAACGTGCGGCTATATAACGAGGCCGACTTGGAACGTTCGCTTGCCGCGGAAACTCCCTGGAGCCCCGCCGTCAGGACGACGCTCGAGGGAGCGGAGACGCTCGCATGCTTCGATGGCCCCTCGGAGGTCGCGACGGAAGGGGACGCGTGGTTTCAACGGCCCCCCGAGACCGCCGAGATCCTTCATCCGGGCTTCGCACATATCGATGGAACAGCACACCCAGTTCCAATTCAGACCACACTTCCCTCCGAGTACGCCCGGCGTCGTTCGCTGAGGGTGTCTCCAGAGAACTTGCCCGCCCTGCGTCGCAACGGCGCGATCGTCCGCGCCCACACGGCCCTCTACGGCCCCGCGGCTGCGTCCTTCCTGTCGCTCTCGTCGGGGCGATAGACGTGGACCCTGGGATCGTCGTCAGGGCCTTCCAGCGGGACGATTCGAAAGTACACGGTCTGCTCGTACCGCTCGAAGAGCGCGTTGCTCGGAGTCCATCGCTCACCCTCACCTATGACCGCCGCGGCCAGGAAGAAACAGGGATCCGGGCAGTGCTCGACAAGAAAGCGCTCTCCCGGTCGATGGGGTCGCAGAACGGGCCGACCGCCCTCCAGCTCGACGTCGTCAAGCGGCCCGAAGCCCTTCGTCCACACCCTGCCGGATTCCAATAACGATTGCTTCCACGAGGTGAACTTCGCCGCCAGGATCCCGTGGTGCTTTCGAAAGTAGTGCCGATAGCTGACCCAGTAGCGTTCCATGGCCAGTCCGCGATCCGAACGCGCGGATCGATCGAACAAGTGTACGACCGCTGCGCCGGCCGGCTGGATCAAGCGATAACCCGCTCTGCGAACCCGATGGCACAGGTCCGCATCTTCGAAGTACATCGGAAAGCTCTCGTCGAAAGGCCCCATCTTCTCAGCTAGCTCCCGCCGCATGAGAAAACAGCAACCCGACACCATGTCGACCTCACGATCCCCCTCTTCTAGCCAGTAAGCGATCGACGCCCGCGTCCTCCCCCGAACGTAGCGTCGGAGCGCGCGCAAGCTCAGATGAGCCAGGAGCAACCGCACTTCTTCCCCTACGCTCGGCAACAGGTTGATGGGGTATTGACACGTCAGATCCGTATCCCAGTAGCTAGCCGGAGCCGCGATCCCGACGTCGCGATGCGTCTCCAGCGCGCCGACCAGCCGCCCGAGGCAGTCCTCGGGATAGAGCACATCCGGATTCGACACCAGCATGAGATCGCCAGTGGCCCGACGCAACGCGAGGTTCATGCCCGCCCCGTACCCCAGGTTGCGGTGCGCAGCGATAAAGGCTCCGCCGGATTCCGCGCAAAGCCCTTCGAGTTCCTCTTGCAGCGCAGGCGATCCAAGGGGCGAAGCGTTGTCGACGACGATGAGTTCGAGGTCTAGGCCCGCGGCTTCGGTGCTCGTCCTCAGCGTTCGTATCGCATCGCAACACTCTCGCCACGAATTGTAGTTCACGAACAATGCGCTGATCTTCTGCATTCCGCTCTAAGGTAGGGCTCCACATGCAATTCCCACCATGGGCTGTCTGAAGAAAACCCCGTTATTCTCCTCCTCATGAGCCGTACTCCCGCCGAGATCGAAGCGCTCCGCCAGAGTACGCGCTCAAAACGCATCGCCGAAACGTACTCCTCATCGTGATCCAGGCAAGTCGATTGTAGCAGCCCCAAGTCTTCCGGTGTTTTCCCTCGCGCGGCGCGTCCCGGCGGGAACTCCCTTCCGTAAGAAGGACCTGTTCGAGCGGCTCGGCCATAGAGCTCGCTTCCCCCCACCCCAGAGATCCGACGATGAACTCCCCGCATCGTTACGCCCACAGGATCGCTTCGTATCCCCCTCCGGCGCCACCGATAACCCTCCCCTCACAGACTCGCATTCGGGTTGTCAGTGGCGCTTCTCCTATCCAGGAGTTGCGCAGACTCGGACACGGACAGATTTCCCTAATAAGCCGAGCGCTATACAACTCGTTGACGGTCCTGGACCACATGCTGCCGCGCAAACTGGCCGTGCGCTGGCTCGCCGGCGCACGGGAACGGGTGCACGTCAAGATTCGAGATGAACTGCAAGGGCGTCCTGAGAGCGCGCTGACTCCGGTGATCCGCCGCCGCAACCTGGGCCCGGATGAGTTCTTTCATGAATACCTGCGCCCGGGCATCCCCGTGGTCATGGAGGGCATGGCCTCCGACTGGCCCTGCTGCGGCAAATGGACCTTCGACTTCTTCGCAGACCGCTATGGAGACGAGCCGGTCGTACTGACCGACGGCGTCGTCCCCCACGTTCCTTCCGTCGCCAGGCGCTACGCGATGCTGCGGGACATTCTTAGGAGCGACGCGGGCCCTCTGGCCAAGTACCTACGCTTCCATCCCATGCTGGCCCTGCATCCTGAGTTGACCGATGACTTCCCGCTGCAGTGGTTCGAGACGTACAAACATCGACGCAGCTTGTACTCGCACGTCCAGTTCTTCATCGGAGCCAAGGGCACGGCGACGGGCTTGCACAACTCGCAGATGTGCAACCTGTTCGTGATGGTCCACGGTGAAAAGGAATGGGCACTCTACCCGACCACCTACACACCCTTTATGGACCCGCAAACGACGCGTTCCGTGTACCGTCTGAGCCGCCACAACACCGGTAACTTCATCGAACCGGGCCTGGGCAGGCTCGACGGCTATCTGGTTCACATGCGCCCGGGGGATGTGCTCTGGAACCCGCCCTTCTACTGGCACAGCGTGCGCAACCTGACCGACACGATCGGAGTCGGCTACCGCTGGAACGACCAACGGTTGGCCGCGCGCCAATCCCTGTGCATGCTGCTGTTGGATTTCTTCGCTACCGATCCGACGTGGTTCAAGATCTGGCGCATCGGCGTGGAAGAACGACGACAGATGTTGAGGAGGCGCCATAGGGGAATTGGCGTTACCGAACCAGGTTCGTCGCCGCACACTCCCTAGGCACAAAAGTGACGCGGACGCGGTGCCTCGATCTCTCGTTGGACGAAGGGTTGCGGGTGTGTGGCGCTAAACCTGGTTCGGTAACGCCTATCTGTGAGTTGGAGATGCGAGGTTGGCCGTTATTCCCCGGCCCTGAGATACAGGCCGGAGCTCATGGCGACGCCCTGGCTGGCCTCCACGTCGACGATGAACCACTGGCAGTATCGCTCAGCGCCGATTAGGGCCGGGTTGTTCGGAATCGTGAACGTGAGCGCTCCGTCGCCCGAACCATCGATCGAGGTCACGAAGAGCAGCATGCCCGCGGGTTCGATGTGCAGCTTGCCGCCGAAGATGGGGTAGTTGCCGAAGGCGGGCGATGAACCCAGGATGCCGGGAGCGCCCGCACGAGCGGAGGACACGGTGATGTCGAACGTCGTGTTGATGACCGGCAGCGCCGTCGTTCCGATCTGGGGGATGCCGTCGGTGCCGACCGTTCCTGCGCCATAGATCTCGATCCGGGCCCCATCGAGGTCGGACAGCGCCTGGTGGGCGTTGATGCGTCCGTCACCCGCTTGGTTGTCGGGGCCCGGTGCGCCCACGTCGTCGGCGGTGTCGCGGATGTGCTGGCGCACTTCGGCAGCAGTCAGGGACGGATCGACGGCCATGATCAACGCGGCGAGGGCTGCGACGTGCGGCGAGGAGAAGGACGTGCCGCTATTGCTGTGGTACGAGGTGTTGCCCAGCTCGCACATCGGGATGTCTTCACCCGGCGCAGCGACTTCGACCTCGGGACCTTGGTTCGAGAAAGAGCTGATGCTGTCGTTGTGATTCGTCGAGGCGATGGCCATGACCTTGGGCAGGCTCGCTGGATAGGACACCGAGAAGCCGCCGTTCCCCGCGGCACAGTCGATGAAGAGCCCCGCGGCATCAGCGGCATCGATCGCGGCTTCGACGGGCGCCGAAGTGCCGATCGAGAGGCTCATCGTGATGATGTGTGCACCGTTGTCGGCGGCATACAGGATCGCGTCGTCCAGGATCGAGCTGTTCGGGAAGGCCGAGCCGACGTTGAGGGGCATGACCTTGCAGCCGGTTCCGTCCTGACCGCCACCGGCGAGGCCGACCAGGCCGACGCCGTTCCCGCCGCGTGAGGCGACGACGCTGGCGACCGATGTTCCGTGCCAGAAGGAGCCGTTGGGGTCATTGTCGTTGAAGTCGAAGTCCCAGCCGCGGACGTCGTCGACGTAGCCGTTGCTGTCGGAGTCCATTCCGTTGAGGGTCTCCCCGGGATTGGACCAGATGTTTCCGATGAGGTCTTCGTGGTTCCAGTTCGTGCCGCTATCCGCCACGGCGACGACGATGGAGGGGTCGCCATCCTCGATGTCCCAGGCCTCGAGGGCGTCGACGTCCGCGTCGCTCGAGCCGCCCGTTTGGCCGGTGTTGTGTAGGTTCCACTGGGAGCCGAACATCGGGTCAGTGGGCGGGCCGCCGACGACGCCGTACCTGCCGATCGTATTCTCCTCGACCAGCTCGAAGAGCCCCGTGTTGCGCAGTTGCGTCACGAAGTCCATGACATCGCCCCCCGTGGGGATTTCGATGTCGCGGAAGCCGAGTCGGTTTTCGCGGAGCATACGGGCGCCGGCGAGCTCACCCTGCAGGGCCTCGAGAATGCCGGCAACGTCCCGATCGAGGTCCGTGCGAATCGTGATTACCGAGGGATCGACTCGGTAGGTGTGGTCGCCTTCGCTGCGAATCCAGTTGTTGCCCGAACGCTGGTAGGACACGGTTTGAGCGGAGAGGGATCCGGCGAGGAGGATCACAGGGAGCAGGGCGTGGCGGTGCATCAAATCCTCTGGTTGAGGGGAAATCCGGAGCGATGTCCGAAATGGCTGGAGCTAGATGAGACCTCAACCATAGGGGTTTTGGGGAGATTCGGAATACATCCGAGCCTCTGATCTCGGACAAGAGGGGAGAAACGGAGGTTTCGGACCCCCTGGGCTCGGCCTCCCACCGGGAGCCAAGGGCTACCGCTCGGGAGCCGTCAATGTCATCCAACGCTTCGGAGGCTTCCTCAATCTCAACATCCATGCCCACGGCCTGTTTATCGAAGGCGTCTATACCCGTGACGATCCCCTCGCTCCCGCACGCTTTCACGAACTCCCCGCTCCACAAGAAGAGGATCTCGAGTGGACTCTCTCACGCATTCTCTCGCGTATCAAACGCCTCATCGAACGCCGTGCCGAGCATGGTGGTGACGGGCGCCCAGCCGAAGCCACCGATCTTCTCGTCCATCTCGCCAACGCCTCGGTCCGCGGCCACAAAGCCACAGGAGACGATCATGGCCAAGCTCTCGAAGGCCTTTTCACTCCCGAGCTCGACCCAGGAACGAGTAGACGTGCTGGTGATGCCTATGAGGCCAGTTCCTGCACGGCCCGCGATCCCATGTCGATGGCGCTCTTCAAGTCCGCGCCCGGAGCCGAGTCGCAATTCGCAATCGTGATGCGACCAAAGGGACGTCGCCCGACCTTCACGGAATCGCCCGGGCCGCCGACCGTGTAACCGTGTGCCCAGCGGTTGACCGTGATGCTGGTGACATCCCGGTCGAAATCGAAGAACGGCCTCGGGAGCATGCCTCCGAGGTGGCCCCTGATTTCCGCTTCGTAGTCTTCGAAGGTCAATCCCAGCATTCGAAAGCGCGCCTCGTTGTATTGCTCGCGACGCGGTGCACCGACCGCTCCATAGGGGCAGTGGATCATCTGGATCGTGCAGGGATCTTCGGGGGTCTTGGTGTACTCGTATCCCCCCATGCTGACGGGGAAGTCCATCAGCACGGCCTGGTGCATGTTCCCGGGGGACATGGCCATGCCAATTTCCAGTTCCTTCATGGCCCTCCAGTTCCTCAAGCCCACCGTGCTGTATTGCAACGGGCTCTTCGTCTGGAGTCGCAGGGCCGCAGCCTGTTCCTCGGGCAAACCACTGACGATGTGCGGGATCATCATGTTGTAGCAGGCCATCACGACGTGCTTGGCCTCGACCCGATAGTGTTTCTTGGCATGGACGTAGTCGATGGAGACCTCATCGGAGTTCCGGGGATCACCTCGATGCTGGACATTGACGACCGTGCTGTTCAGCCGGATGCGCACAGGACGGCCGGACTTGTCTAGCTGGTCGTAATCGAATCTCGCGAGAACGAGTTGTTCAGCGTTTCCACCCGGCGCGACTTCCGGAATCAACTTCTTCACGAGAGCGCGCACCACTCCCGCGTTCCCATCGGGGAAGTGACAGTTGTAGGGGTTGTCCTCGTCATAGACGGCCTTCGGAGCAAAACCCAACGCACCGCAACTCTTCGCGGTCTTGATGCTCATCAGATCCGTACCCGTCAGCGCCCAGTCCAATCCGGAGTGCCGGGCCATCCTCAACACCCCGGGATCATCCACGCCCAGGGTCCTCTTCAGGTAGTCGAAATAGGAGTGCGACGCGATGTAGCCTTCCAACTCGGCCGGGGGGACATCGATCCGGTGCAACCCGCCCTTCAACACGCGCAGCAGCTGCTGCTTGCCTCGTTCGCTGAGGGGAGTCTCTTGAACCGCCTCTTCGTCCGACAACTTGCCCCCCATGACGATCCCTTCGATGTAGTTGGGATAGTTGCAGAAGGGATGCCTGATCACTCGGTCCTCGCCGAACACCTCGCGGTTGAAATAGGTCACCGCGCCCAGGTTGTTCGACCGAAAGAAGTCGCGGTCATAGGCCGTGTCGAAGCGTTCCAGATCGACGCCGATGTCCTCGAACAAGGCGCGAACGACTCTGGATGCGTGCTTGGGCTCGACGATCGTCTGGGAACCACCGTAGGTGATGAGCGTCTTGCCATCGACCGCGTGCTCATTGCGCTTCGCGTGCCCCCCGAAGTCGTCATGATTGTCGAGGACGAGTACCTTCGTATCCTTGCCGTACTGTTGCTGGAAGAAGTAGGCAGCCGACAGCCCACTGATCCCTCCACCCACAACGACGAGGTCATAGCTTTCCTGCAACGGGGTGGACGGGCCCAGATTCGTTGTCTTGAACCAGGCTCGGGAATGGGCGACGTCGTTGGATCCTGGATGGCTTCCCCTCAAGCCTGTCAGTGAAGGTGGGTAGTACGGCAAGCCGACCTCTCCAAGCCCCTCGAGCCCCTTGCATCCCGAGGGGATGAGAGAGGCTCCGGCGACCACCAGCGTTCCGTTCACGAAGTCTCGTCTGGTTATGCTTGCCATGCTACGTCACTCTCCCGGTGGGAAGCGGATCTCGCACCTGCGCGACACGCGACTCTTATGGCCGTCCGTCGGGCTGGCCGCTGAAGCGTCGCAGCAGGGCCGACATGACCGCGGCCCAGAGAAGACTGTTGGAGACCAGGAGGGCCCACTCCAGAGCGTCCGGGGCAGGAGAGGGGAGCAACCTCGCGAGGAAGAACGCCGGCTGGCCAAGGACGCCCGCAAGGGCACCCGCGACACGGCTCACCAGGCCAGGCTCGTGCCCGTCGACGGCGGAGAAATCCAGCCCCACCAGAAACAGGACCATGAACAGGCCGAAGTGGAGCAAAAAGCAGAAGAGGAATGTCCTCATCCGGTCACCATACCCCATCTCGAGTCCCTCGGGATGAGGTGACCGAACCCGGTTCGCCTCCACTCCCGTGCGTCGCTTGATTCGGGGGACAGCGTTTGTCCTGATGGATCCATGTCGGACGAGAAGCAGGCTGGTGTGCGCTACCGGGAGGTCGAGGAGGACTACTTCGAGCGTCGGGGCCTGCGGCGCTACGCCCGAGTCTGGTCCTTGTGGGCCCTGGGCGTTGGGGCGGTCATCTCGGGCGACTTCTTCGGCTGGAACTTCGGCCTGGCCGCCGGCGGGTTCGGGGGTCTCTTGCTGGCCACTCTCGTCGTCATCCTGATGTATGTCGGCTTGTGCGACGCGATCGCCGAAATGTCCCCCGCCCTGCCGCACACCGGCGGGGCCTACTCCTTCGGCCGCTCGGCCATGGGGCCCTGGGGCGGCTTCGTCACCGGGCTGGCCGAGAACATGGAGTACGTCCTGACTCCGGCGGTGATCGTGGTCGGGATCGGGGGCTACCTGGGGGCGGTCTTCGGCACCCCCGAAGCACTCGAGCCCGGCTGGTGGGTGATCGCCTACACGCTCTTCGTGGGCCTGAACATCTGGGGCGTGGAGGCCTCGTTCCGCTTCACGGTCTGCATCACCTTCCTGGCCCTGGCCATCCTGGGTGTCTTCTACGTCGGGGCGATCGGGCACTTCGACCTGGACCACGCGCTCGACGTGGCGCCCCGTCCGGGCGGGTCGCGCTGGTTACCGATGGGCTGGGAGGGCGTGCTGGCGGCGATGCCCTTCGCGGTCTGGTTCTTCCTGGCGATCGAGCAGCTGCCCCTGGCCGCCGAGGAGGCCCACGATCCCGAGCGCGACATGCCGCGCGGCATTCTCCTGGGCCTACTGACCCTGATCGTCTGCGCGCTCTTGACCCTGTTCCTGAACGCAGGCATCCCGCCCGGCGCCGCACAGGTGGGGGCCAGTGACGAGCCCCTGTTCCTCGCCTTCCAGACGATCTTCGGCGAGGGCATCGGGTCACGCTTGCTGGCGCTGATCGCCGTGGCCGGCCTGATCGCGAGCTTCCACACGATCATCTACGCCTACGGCAGGAACATCTACTCGCTGAGCCGCTCCGGATACTTCCCCATGTGGTTGTCGGTGACCCACCGGACGCGCGCGACGCCACACGTGGCGCTGGTCGCCGGCGCGCTGATCGGCTTCGCGGTGGCGCTGGTGTTGCACTACCAGGGGGACGCCCTGGTCGGGGCGGCACTGCTGAACATGGCGGTCTTCGGGGCCGTCATCGCGTACGTGATGCAGATGCTCTCCTTCCTGCTCCTGCGCCGGAACCTGCCCCACGTCGAGCGGCCCTACCGCAGCCGCACGGGGGTGGTGGGTGCGACCCTCTCGGGGATCATCGCGACGACGATCCTGGTCTACCTGCTCTTCGACGCGGAGTTCCGCCCGGCCATCGTGGGCTGCGTGATCTGGTTCGCGTGCGGGCTGGTCTACTTCGCGCTGCACGGCAGGCACGCGCTGGTGCGCTCCCCGGAGGAGGACTTCGCGATCCAGCAGCGCCGGGGCACAGGGCGCTCCTGAGGCCCCTGCTCCGCTGGCCCTTGGGTGCCTTCGGAACAGCGAAACCCGCCCGGAAACTTCGGCCGCTCGATTCCCATGGATAGGGTAGCCTGGGCCATGCCCCTTTAGGAGGAGAGTTCCATGCAGCGCTTCACTCGTTACCTTCGGCTTCTCACGGCGATGACTCTTTTCTCTCTGGGCTTCATCCACGCCCAGACCGTCTTGCATGTCGATGCAGGGGCCCAACCCGGCGGCGACGGCAGTAGCTGGGGTTCGGCCTTCGACGATCTTCAGCCGGCGATCGAAGCCAGTGAGGCGCTGCTTGATCCTGTGGAGATCTGGATCACGGGAGGTACATACGTTCCCACCCGAACTCAGGTAGAGACAGAGCCGCGCTCGGTGACTTTCGAGATCGCCAGCGGGGTTTCTCTCTTGGGCGGTTTCGAGGGTACGGAAGACGCGCCCGACCAACGCGATCCGTTGGCACAGCACACGATCCTCAGCGGCGATCTCTTCGGGGACGACCAACCCGATTTCGGCTTGCGCAGCGACAATGCCTATCACGTGCTCACCATCCATGGATCGTCGTCCCCGGTGTTGATCGAGAGGATCACGTTGACAGGGGGCAACGCGGGGGGCAGCTTGCCCGCGGGTATTGGCCACAAGGGTGGCGGTGCTATCGTCCTTTCGGGTGCAGTGGGCCCCGTGTTCCGGAAAGTGAGGTTCATCGAGAACGAAGCCGATACCGGGGGCGGGTTGAGTACACCCCTGTCCTGCCAGCTCGAGTCTTGCCTCTTCCAGAAGAACCGCGCAACGGGTGATTCCGGCCAGGGCGGTGCGATCCGGGTCGAGGCCGTGAGCCAGGCCATCTCCGCGGTGAACACCCTTTTCGTGGGCAACGAGGCATGGAGCGGTGGTGTGGTTTCAACCGTATACGCAGGCTTTGTCGCCGCCAACTGCACCTTTGTCGGCAATCACGCACAGAACCTGATCGGTGGGGTGCTGGTCGAAGGTCCGGCCGGCTTTCTCGCTCTGAACAACTGCATCCTGTGGGGCAATGGCGACAGCTCGGGCAGTGGCGAAGGGGCGCAGGTCTGGGCCCCGTTTCTCGGTTCGCCCAGCGCATTCGTGGAAAGCTCATGCGTACAAGGCTGGACCGGGTCGATCGGTGGGGCGGGCAACACCGGAGCCGACCCCCTGTTCGCCGACGAACTGGGAGCGGATGGGATCCCTGCGAGCGGCGACGAGAGCTTCCGGCTCACGCCCAACTCCCCCTGCATAGACGCCGGGCGTAACGCGATTCAAGTGCACATCTTCTGGCCCCAGCTCGACGAGCTGTCGGCCCTGGACTATCGCGGACGGGTGCGGATCGCCGACGGCAACCGCGACGGATCGTCGATCGTGGACATGGGCGTCTTTGAGCTGCAACCACGCGTCGTGCGCGCACCGACGATCTCGGGAACCGTGACCGTTCGCTAGCCAAGAAAGAGTCTTGGCCGAACGAAGGCCGTTTTTGTGGCGGCCGAGTTTATGGACCACACGGGGTCTACCTCTTCGCCGGCGCCCCCGGCTGCGTCGGCTGATCCCAAGCAGGCAATTGCATGGCGTAGAGACTCCCCGTTCCTCCGAAACCCGGAGCACCGTACAGAACGCGGTTGCCATGGATGGCGACAGAGGCCCCGAAGCCATCCCCCGGACTCGCGTCGAACGGAAAGAGCTCGGTGGCAAACCAGGTACCCGGAACCGCCTCTTCGAAGTACATCCCCGTAGGAGCCCAGGTATCGATGGGCCCCGCACTCCCCAGGACGAGCCAGGAGTCCTGGACACCGATCGCATAGGGATCACCCCCGTCGAACAAACTCACGCCTCCATGGACGGTGAAGGGAATCGACATGTCGCTCCAGCCTCCGGTGGAACGGAACACGTACCCGTGAGCGCGCATCAACGTTCCACCGCTCAGGATGAACTTCGAGACGACGGCGACGACGCCTTGGTTCACGGCCACGTCATGACCGAAGCGATCCATCGATCCTCCGGGCCCCGAAGGATCACTCGGAGAAAGAACGGCCGTTTCCGTGGACGGCCAGACCCCACCAGCTCGCTCGTAAACGTGAACACGATTCTTCCCAGGAACACCGACAGCGATCACCGAGCCATGAATGTCCACGGCGGCTCCGAAGGATCCGTTGGTGAGATCCAGGGAACTCGTCAGCTCGGCAACGAGTTGCCAGTTCCCCGCGAATTGATACACGAAAGCCCGGCCACCCGTGGGATCGGGCGCTCCGACGACCAGCGTATCCCCATCGACGGCCACCGCTCTTCCGAAGAGCACCGTCCCCGACACAGTGAGTCGATTCAGCGACACGAAGCGGGACGGCGCGCCGACTTGATACTCGAAAGCGAACACGGATCCGGCCCCATCACCCGGCGCACCGACAACGACGCTCCGTTGAAAGACGTCGAGCGCTTGACCGAAACGTTGACCGATCGCGGGAACGTCGGCTTGCAGCTTCGCGACGGGTGTCCCGTAGTAAGCGACGTAGACATGGCCCTGCCCGGACAAGACCCCATCCCCGGGCGCTCCGACGACACTCCAGCGCCCGTGGCTGGCCACCGCCGCACCAAATTCGGCTCCGGCGACGAGTCCGGCGGGTGCCCCACTGGACTCACAAACGGTAATGGGATGCTTCTGGGCCGCGATGGATCCAGCCAGCACGAGGAAGGGGAGCAAAGACAAGCATGCTTCCATGGCAGAACCAGCGTAGCACGCCTTGAACGACCTCCGATATGGTCGGCAGAGGTAGGGTTGTGTCATCCCGGTTCGATGCCGAACGCATGGCCACTCCTGCGCGGGCAAGAGCGACGGGCTCGGCCCCATGCGACGCGGCCGCCGCTCCGCAGGAGACGACGGCCGCGCCTGAGCCCAACACCATGGGAGCAGCCCGCCACCAGGCCGACCGGTTCCCTTGGTGATCTCTCAGAAGTAGTTGGCCATGATGTGCAGAAGAAGATCGATCTGACTCTTCGCTAGCAAGACGTCGATGTCCTGGTCGTTGTCGAAGTCGACCGAGAGCACCTGCCCTGCAGCTGAGGGCCAGAACGGATCGATCAGCGCAATCTCCACGTCGACCAGGTCCCCGTCCAGGTCCAGGACGAGGGCTTGACGGGTGGTGAGGGGAATCTCCATTCGTTCGACGATCGTGTCTCCGTTCAAGTCCAGAGGCAGTATCTCTCCCGGTAGCCGATCCGGCGAGTGGACGAATTCCACACTGTGACCGGGTTCCAGGAGGTTTGGAATGGAGGACGAGAGGGGAAGCTCGATGAGCGCCGACAAGGGCGGACTCACGCCGCTCAGAGTGGGTGCCGGATTCACGGTCAGCGTCATCCCGGCCAGGTAGAACTGCATCCCGGCAAGAGTCGGATCGATCGGGAGCTCCATCTCCGCGAAGGCCAGGCCCGAAGACTCGACGACTCCCACGAAACCATGCATGTAGGGGTTCGGAGAGAGGGAAAGGGAGAACAGGAAATCGGGATTCAAGGGGATATGGAAGCCCTGCAAGGAGAACCCCGTCGTCCCGAAGGAAGCGGCGATCAGGTAGAACTGGTTGGGCGCTTCCGGAGCGCAGAGGGTCAGCTCGACCGGAGCGCCGATCTCGAAGGGACCGCCCCCGATGAGGGTCACCCCGTGATCGGGCGCTGAGATCGGATCACCGACGACCACCCCGTTCAGCTCGTCGCCCGGGACGAAGGCCTCTGTCCCGAACCCGCCGATCGGCGCGAGCAACCCGAGCTGTGAGGGCGTGGCCCAGGGAGTGACCGGGGCCCCCGGGTACACGTAGAGTCCTGCTCCACCCAGTCGCCCGATCACGGGATAGCTCATCTGGGCGCTGGGCGAGGACATCGTCAAGGAGTAGACGAACCGACCCAGAAACTTGTCGACACTCAGGGCATCGACGTCGTCTCCGGGAACCAGCCCTATCTCGGCAGCCGAGAAGGCAATGACGGCGTCCCCCGGAGCAAGAGCGACCAGGATGTCAGCCGGTGACACAGGCGTCAGCGGACCGTCGAGGCCCAGGGGAAGCGACACCACCGTGGCGGAATCGATCGAGAAGAAGACCGGGTAGTCACCCGGAACGGCTTTTCTCCCGGTAATCGCATCGAGGTCGGTCTCCGTCAGAAAACTCCCCTTCACCGTCAGACACGGGGCCCCGTCGGTCTCCTGGGTCGCAGTGTTGATGACTCCAAGGCGAGGGACGGCATAGGGCGAGACCCGGAAGGTGTCGCCGGCAGCACCGTTGCCGAAGAACTGATCATTGACGACGGTCAGGGGCGGGCCGAGGCTGATGCGATCCACCGTGTACACCGCGTTGACGACCTGGCCTTCGTGGAGAATTCCCCCCAGCGCCGGCCCGATGGCCGGAAATTCGTTTCCGGTCGGATACGACCAGGGATAGCTGATCGCATCGACGTTGCCGTTCTCCGGAAGCCCGAGGTCGGCGTTGCTCCACATCGTGGGAAGCGTGCACGTGGGGACGTCCATCAGGGCGACCCTGACGGCGTTGCCCGGCGCGCTCGCCTCCGGGGAGGCGCGATCCACACTCCCCGAGCCCACCATCTGAACGATGACGGGCCCTCCTGCTTCACCGCCCTGGGCCAGGGCGGCCACGGGGATCAAGAAGAGGGTCGCGGAAACGTGGAAGAAGATGTGTGCAAGCCGTTTGGTACGCGCTAGGTCCTTCGGTTTGTTTTTTGAACAGGTTCGCATGGAGTTCATCTCCTGTTGCTGGCGTTGGTTCACTGGAAGGTAAGACCCCTTTGGAGCACCTATACTCGGAGGCGCAGATGGTGCGGGTCGTGTTCATTGCGGTTTCACGGTAGCGGGTGTCCGGATAGCCAGGCGAGTCCGGGAACGGTCTCAAGAACCCCCTGGATTTCTCGGATCGGTGGGGGAGTAGTAGACCGCCGGGAAAGTGAGCGTGGAGAACCGGTGCCTTTCGGCAAGCCCGTTGAAGTATGGTGACGGGCGGCGTTGGTGCACGAATCCCTGGGCTGACAACGCTTGGAAGGCCTCTCGGAGCCATTTTCTGTCCGGGGCTGGTCCGGTGAGCAGACTGCCGAGATGAAATCGAGAGTCCATCCTCGCTACAAGACCAGATACCGCGTTGGCAACTGGGCCGAGTACGA
>CBFIHP010000039.1:0-313 GCA_965662355.1 Planctomycetota bacterium
TGGTCTTACAGGTATCAACGTGACGGCTTCTGGAAAGATCGAAGGTAGGGTCTGCGATACCTTTACACCGGCTCCAGGGACATGCGCTGAAGGTTTCCTTTGCATGACAAAATGCATATCCGTTTGTGATGTTAAGCGCTTCGTCTTCGTATGGACAAGCTTCGGAGGGGCAGTAGCCATCAGTGAATGGACAGACGAGTTCGCATCCTGCTTTGGGGCAGGATCCGCAACTAGCTCTACCTCCTGTACACACACCGAATGTAGGGATCGAGAGTTCCAGCTCCCCAGTTCTCTCATAGGGACTGCAGATTGG
>CBFIHP010000039.1:323-20219 GCA_965662355.1 Planctomycetota bacterium
GAGAAATGCCCTTGGCAAGTGTGTACCAAAGAACGGACACTTCCAGAAGGCGTTACACCCCCCCTAGGACAATGAGATCTTTACGGCTCATATTGCTGGGTTTGGCGTGCGGTCTTGCTTGGTTCGGCTGGAGCATAAGCACCGAACCGGAATGGCAGGCTACCCCTCAGGGAAATGCTGAGCCCGATAAACTTGAGCTCAGTGGGAGCCTGCTCCCCCCACGGCGCCCGCTGGACGGAAGTGCCGAATTGCCCGCAGCGCCGGAAGTTGGAAAGGTCTCGGTTGTCGTTGACCGCGAGGACGGGGGCGACCTGTATGGTCTCCCCGTCCAGGTTAAGCTCGAAGCGGAAGCAGAACCTGAGATTCTTCGTGGAGTAACAGATGCCGGCGGGAACGTGGTTTTCGAGGTGGCAGTTGGGATGCAGGTTAGCTCCGTCGGAGTCCTGGCAACCGCAGAAACTCCATACCGTGGAAAGTGGATTGGCCGAGTCTCCCTTGCAGGCGTCACGGTCAATGTTGCCTTGCGTGTGCCGGTCGGATGGCCCTTGTCGGGACGCGTAGTGCGAACGGACGGCACTCCCGTGCCAGGTGCCGAGGTGCTCGGTTGGTGTAGGGATCGAAGCCAAGGTGAGCCAGATCGTGTCACGAGGACCAACGCCCTAGGTGAATTTCGCATCGAGCACCTAGGGCGTAAGTTTCGGGTCGTGGCGAGAGCTCCGGGAATGGCGACCTCCCGCGGGTTGCGGGGCGAGCTCTCTGACGAGGCTATCGCCAACGAATTAACGATCACCCTCACGCCAGAGCACATTCTTCGTGGCATTGTTTTCGGACCAACCGGACTACCAATAGAGAGTGCCGAGATTCAAGTGGATAGCTCCAACACGGAGTCCGATTCCAATCGCACACACGTTCAGGGGGTGTGGCGATACACCCCTGGAGGTATTCGAACAAGCACCCGCTCGGATGGAAACTTCGAGCTACGCGGACTAGCTTCAGGCTCATATCACGTTCAAGCCCGGTGCGCACCGTATCTTGTGCGACGCCAGTATTTGCGGGCGGGCTCTGAGATCCACGAGATCACGCTCGACGTTGGGCTCTCGTTGAGAGGGCGAATCCTAACCCCCGATGGACTCCCCGCTGAAGGTTCTAGGATTCGCTTCTGGCCATACACGAAGAGTACCCACGGAGTTGACCTCTTTGCGTCTTCCGATGAAGACGGAGAGTTCCATCTTGTAGGAATGGGGCGCCAGAAAAGGGGAGTGGGCACAGCGATGAACGACGCGCCCTTTGCGATCGCGGTCGAACACCGGGGGCACGCTTTACACGTGCTCCAGCCGGTCGTACCGGGTCCCAACGGCGGAGAGTACGTCAAGGTACGGCTCGAACCGGAACGGGTCCTTGGCGGTTGCGTGGTCGACGATTCAGGTACGCCCGTCCCGGGTGCTCGCGTTTCGATCGAGGGCGATCGCGATATGGAGACTGGCGTGAGCTGGGGACGTCGTAACACCTGGGAGTTTTGCTTCGGTATCGCTGAGACACAGACCGATCTCCAAGGGCGATTTCGTTTCGATCGGCTCTACCCAGGTAAATTTACCATCCAAGCGGTAAGCCCTTGGGATCCCAACCAAGCCGTGCGCACCACGCGTCGTTCGGGAGACGAGAGTCTTGTGTTGGTGTTCGGGTCTTCGGAAGGATCGGGTGTCGTTCTCTTCGGGAGAGTTCAAGACAGCCGGACAGGCCAAGCTGTGTCAGCCTTTCAAATAGTTCCAATGATCGGCGGATCCGGAACGGTCCGGACATTCGAAGCAGGGGAGGGTCAATACGAATTAAGCGGCCTTCCCGCTGCGGAGATACAGCTGGCGTTCCGCGCTAGAGGGTACGCGTCTCAGAATATGGAACCTCGTGTGTACGACGATGGGCGCCACCGCATCGATGTGGAACTCATACCCTGCCGCTCACTTGAGCTCTGGATAACAAACGGGCGGGGAGTGCCATACAAACACGGTCGCATCCAAGTCCTCGACTCAGCGAACATGGTTGTGTGGCTCAAAGATGGTATTCGACAGACCAGCGAGACCTCTATCCGCGCTGGCAAGGCGATGCTACGCAGTGTGCCCGCAGAGCGGCTGACACTAAGAATCGCGGTTCCTGATGCTGACGGAAAGTTGGAACTCCACGAGGTTGCGGTCGACCTGACACATCCACTCTCCGAGCCTTACCCTATCGCTGTCGAATGATCGAATGATCGAATGATCGGTTCAGTATCAAGCGGCTGAAGCGCTCGTCGGAGGAAATCTGTGGGTGGGCGCTGCAGGAAGAGGCGTGCCGGCAAAAGGCACGCACTTGCTCGATTTCTCTTCCAACGACGAGCAGGAATACCTCGCCGAATTCAGCCGCCTCCCGGATGTTCTCAAGGGTATTCAAGATCCCGATCTTGCCATCCTTCGTGCGCACCTCCTCGCCGAGGAGAACTTGCACAGATATCTTGAACACCGATTACCTTTTGAAGGTAACTGCAAGGCACGGGCGTAGCGGCATTTAGACAATGCAGTGCTTTAGCCATGGTGCCCCATGACCCGCCGCTTTTGACCTGCCCACCTAGGAAACTTGAAATGCCCTCATTTTCTTTCAATTCTGAAGCCAGGTCGGGCTTCCAAAAAACTGGCCCGTCACTCTTGTAGACGATCCACCACGCTTGGAACGGGAACTTCGCGCAACTCATCGAAGATTCTTGCTGTCCTGTGCCCGCGACTGAGGGCTCGAGCACACTGTCGATAAAACCCGTGAACTAATTGGACGCTATGCAAGAATTTGCGAATCCATCACGGATTGCAATGCCAACGGCATTCCGGACGAGTGCGAAGCCGACTGCGACGCCGACGGCATCCCGGATGATTGCGAAGTCGACTGCAACGCCAACGGCACGCCCGACGATTGCGAAAGCCTCGCAGACTGCAACGCGAACGGAATGCCCGATGAGTGCGAGACCTTCTCGGACTGCAATGCAAACGGCATCCCCGACGAGTGTGAGGCGGACTGCGACGCTGACGGACTGCCCGACGACTGTGAAGTCGATGCGAACAGCAACGGCATCCCCGATGACTGCGAGAGCGTGGACGTGGTCGCCAACGGTGAAAGTACCGTTTGGGGCACCATCGGTGGCTCGTACATCGACACGCAGGCCGGTGACACCGTCACCGAGTCGCTCCAGGAAAGGGAAAGTGGTGGGCGCCCGCAATTGCGCCGCAGCCGCCTCCAGCACACCTGGACCCTCAACGTCGCGCCCTCGAGCTCGATCATGTTCCACGTTCGCGCTTACCATTCGGTGAACAGCGAAGGGGACGACTTCGAGTTTTCGTGGTCGGATGACAACACGACCTTCAACTCGATGTTGACGGTCACGAAGACGGCCGACGACGGCATGTACCAGACCGCAGCGCTGCCCTCATCGCTCAGCGGGACGGTTTACATCCGGGTCGAGGACACGGATCGCTCGCAGGGCTTCCGCAGCCTGGACACGCTCTTCGTCGATCACATGTTCCTGCGCACGACGACCTCCATCGGTGTCCCTCCGGTACCGCCTTCGGGCCTCGCGGCCTCCTCGGTGTCGTCGTCACGAATCGACGTCGCCTGGGTCGACAACTCCGGAGACGAGGACAACTTCGAACTCGAACGCTCTCTGGATGGTGTCAACTACGCGCTGCACGCAACGCTGGGTGCGAGCGTGACGAACTACTCCGATCTGGGCCTCTCGGCCTCGACGACCTACCACTATCGAGTTCGCGCCACGAACGTGAACGGTGACTCCGACTACTCCAACACGGACTCGGCCGTTACGGCGGGCGCCGGTACGGCAGACGATGTCGCCAATGGCGAAACGAGCGTGCTCGGATCGGTACGGAGTGGCTCCTACATCTCGACCCAGGTCAGTGATGGCGTCAGTGAGATCCTCCGCGAAGAGCGCAATGGCGGCCCGGCCAGCCAGCGTGTGTCCAGTCTCGAGCACAAGTGGACCTTCAACGTGACCGGCGGCCTGTCCGTCGAGTTCATGCTCCGCGCCTTCCGCGCGGCGAACTCCGAGGGTGATGATTTCACCTTTGCGTACTCGACCGATGACGTGACATACACGGACCTCATCACGGTCACCAACTCCGCCGACATCGGCTACGTCGGTGCAAACCTGCCGGCATCCGTCAGCGGGGGGATCTGGATCCGTGTCGTCGATACGGATCGCACTACCGGCAATGGAAGTCGTGAGACATTGACGATCGATCACATGTTCGTCCGTTCCCAGTGATCTCGATCGCTTGAGAAGAAACGAGCCGGGCCTCCGCTTGCGGGGGCCCGGCTTTTCTTTTTGTCCAGCCAGCACCCCGTTCTGGACGATCGAGAACCCATGCCCGCGGAACAGAAGCTCTGGATCAGCTCGATTCTCGAGCCGCTTTCCGTCCTGGCTCTCCTGCTGAAAATCGGGGAGGTCAGCGACGACTATCCCACCTGGGCCCTATGGGTCGTCGGCCTGCCCGGGCTCGCGAGCATTTTTGAGCGCAGCGTCTTTCGAGCCCTGCAGGTTATCTTGACCCTGATACTCGCCTGGATAGCGCTGCGTATCGGAAGCTGGATGGTCGCCGGTTATGCCGCCGGATGGGGCTTGTTGAGTCTGCTCGTTTTCGCCGAGGACGATGCTCGCCGCATGGGGCAGGGAAACTTCCTGGCGGCGATCTGGTGGAGTGCGCAGGCCTACCTGCATTCGAGCGACGTAAGAGCTGCGGGGTGGCTAGAGACGTGGGAAGGTCTCGATTCCAATCCACTGGCCGTGATCTTCACGTTGGCAAGTCTCTACATGATCGCCCATGAGCTGACCGTGGGTCTTTGGAAGTTGCGACCACAGGCTGTCCAATCAAGCATCCGCTAAGCTCAAGGCGAGGTGAAGGAGCTATGCTTCTGGCATGCGAAATGCCCCTTCGATCCGCGCTCCATGCGTTCGGCTGCCGATCCTGCTTGCGTTGCTTTTCGCCGGCTCCTGCGCCTCGCCCAGGACGAACGACACGCTCACCGACCCTGCGCCCGAGCGCGAATCGATGCAGGCATACGAGGCCTGGAAAGAAGAACGAACGCTCTCCCTCGCGAGCCCCACGGGATACCTGGCGCTGTGTGCCCTCCTGTGGCTCGGTGACGGCCCCCAATCAATAGGGTCGGACCCCAGCTGCGATCTCGTGCTTCCGGCGGGCCGTGCGCCGCGCAAGGTCGGCGTCGTCGTACCCGAGGGCGAGGGGGTTCTGCTCGTCGCGGCGCAGGGTGAACACTTCGTCATCGACGGAGCTCCTTGTGAACGCGTCGAGCTTGTTTCAGATATCGAAGGCGAACCCACGCGGGTCGGTATCGGCGAGCTCACGCTCTGGCTGATCGAGCGCTCCGGCTCCCTGGGGCTCCGCGTGCGCGATCCAGAGTCTCCGGTTCTCACGGCCTTTCTTGCCTCGGGAGGAATCGAAACCTTCCCGTACGACAGCAACTGGAGCCTGGCAGGCAGCTTCGAGCCTGCAGTTGGCGAGATACTCACGCTACCGAACGTCCTCGGCGGCGTGTTCGAAACGGAGAGCGCGGGAAGCATCACTTTGGAGATTCAGGGGAAGGTGGTGCGGCTCACGTGCATCGGTGACCCAAAAACGGAACTCTCGATCGTCTTCGGAGACTCGACGAACGGCAAGGAGACGTACGGCGGTGGACGCTTCCTCGATTTCGGTCCCTCGGATGCCGATGGGAACGTGCGCGTTGATTTCAACCGCGCCTACAACCCGCCCTGTTCCTTGAGCCCCTTCACGACCTGCCCGCTACCCCCCGAGGGCAACGTACTCTCCACCCGGGTTCTCGCCGGCGAACGATCCGGCAACGTTCTCCACTAGAATCCAGGTCTAGCGAGATTCGTTCTTCGACGATTCTTGCTTCTCGACCAGTCGGTGGCACTCGACGATACGACGCTCGAGCTCCTTCCGCGCATTCGCCGGCAAGGGGGCACTCTTGGCGCGCTCCAGCTGATCGATGGCCAGCTCGACGCGGCCATCCTCGAGCAGCGTGTCCGCGCGACCGACGTGCAGGATGGTCCCTTCTCCGACGAGCTTGGGCAACAGTGTCGCGGACTCGATCTCGATCCAGGGTTCGCCGAGGAAGATCTCGCGCACGATGCCGCGGATCTCGAAGCGTTGGTAGGGTTGGGCGACGCGCAGAACTTGGGCTGCGGCGGAGCCCTTGCGAACGAACAGGCGATCACCGGGATCGTCGAACACGCGCTTGTCCCACGTGTAGCGATCGTCGGACCAACCCTGAATGCCGATCCAGTTCTCCGGCCCGAAGCGCGAGAGGTAGGGGTTCCAGTCCGCCACGGTATCCTTGTACTGCAACACGAAGTGCACAGGCTTGCGCAGAGCGACGCCGGGGGCGCGGCGCAACCTGTCCAGGGTCGCCTTCATGTAGATCGACGAACCCGCATCGAGGGATCCGGCGTCATCGGAGTGTCCCGAGGTCTCGACGGGACTCTCGTGCACGACGACGTTCGCAAATGCCGCGGGGAAGCACAGGAGGAGGAACAGGGCCAGGAAGGTCTTTCTCACCTAGTCTGTATCGGCGTGATGCCCCAGTCCCTGTACTTCGTGACGCACGTGGAACCGAAAACCAGCTCGCCAAACGATTGAGTTTTCGCCCTACGACGAGGTCTTACGCCCAAGTTCCCATCATTCTCTTCTAAAGCTCGCCCCCACATCCGACCGACGTTGCTCCCGACGCCGAAATGGTTACGGCGCCCCTGACTTCGATCGAATTCCAGAATAAGAACATGGCAAAAAGCAAAGCCAACACCACCAAGTCCAAGACGAAAGCCAACTCGACCGTGAAGAAGCCGCTCACCAAGACGGAAATCTTCTCGGACATCGCCGACATGACAGGCATGACCAAGAAACAGGTCGCCTCCGTCTTCGAAGCACTTGGCAACGTCGCCCACAAGAACCTCAGCAAGCGCGGCCCCCAGGTCTTCACCGTCCCGGGTTTCGTCAAATTCAAAGTCGTCCACAAGGCGGCCAAGAAGGCTCGCAAGGGTGTCAACCCCTTCACCGGCGAAGAGATGATGTTCAAAGCCAAGCCGGCACACAACGTCGTCAAAGCAACGCCTCTGAAGGTGCTGAAAGACATGGCTGCCTAGTCCGACTAGACAGTTGAATCACAAAGGGGAGCGCCAGTTTCGGCTGGCGCTCCCCTTCTTCGTATTCACCGTGGGACATTGGCTAGATTCCGTCCGTTGGTCACAAGAGGGTCCGGCCTGGGAGTAGGGCGAGCGTGACGAAGAACCGGATCGCGAAGCGCATGCTGACTCCTTCGCTGCCTGCGCCTCAGAGCGCACGGTGCATGATGTGGACTGCCACGAAGCCTTTTTGCGGATGCCGAAAGGCCTCGGGCACCTGCGCCAGGGTTTCGAACCCGAGTCGCTCCCACAGTTCTACCGCGGAGCGGTTCGTTCCCACAACGTAGTTGAACTGCATGGCCAGATAGCCGAACTGGCGTGCGATCTCAATCGAGTGCTTGCCGAGCTCTTCACCGAGCCCTTGGCCCCGATAGGCCTCCGAGACCATGTAGCCGGCGTTCGCGACGTGGGAACCGCGATCGGCTTGGTTCGGCTGTAATGTGTAGCTACCGACGACGGTGCCGTCCATACAGGCCACGAAGACCGCGGCCTTCGGTGCATTCCAGTAGCGCATCACTCCGGCCACGTCTTCGAAGGGAAAGAGCGTACCGTCGGCGATGATCTCTGCCGCCATCACCTCCAGGGCCGGTCGGTCCTCCGCAGTGCCGACTCGAATCTCGGTCTCGAACTTCATGGGACTCGTCTCTCGTTTCTGGCTACCGCCCTACACCGAAGAGGATGTCACCGTCCCCTGCGGAGAGGTACCAGTCTTTCAACGCCATGCCCTGCGGCGGACGGCAGACCGCGGACATACCGTGGCCTTGGACGGCCTGGAAGTCGTTGGCTTTCAGGATCTCATGCACCTCGGGATCGCGCTGGAAGGTGTAGAGCTCGGCTATGCCCTCCGAGCGGGCGTGCTCGACGGCGTCACGGAGTAGAGCTTCGAGGGCGACCAAGTCATCGTCTGGTGTGTAGAGCTCGCACAAGTGAGCCCGTTTGGTATCGGGCTCGGGCTGGACGACGGAGAAGCCCGCGAGATTGATTGTACGGCCGAGCGCGAAAGCGATACGCGACTTCGCGAAGGGGTAGTCGATGTAGCGCCAGTTCAAGTAGTGTTGATCGCGGGTGATCAGCATGCGCCGGTCCTTGGCGATCTTCGCATGCAGCCGATCGGCACGGTCGTCGAAGCGCTCGGGCCAATCGAGCTCGACATGCCCCTCCATCGGGAGCTCGGGCGGGGGCGCGCCGGCGTGTACCCACAGGCACGGTTCGGCCTCCCCGTCGAGGACCTCGGAACCGTAGTACGCCATCATCTTCGCAGCGCCGGGGGTCGGCGAGGTCACCAGGTGCACGTCCGCGGGCGTGTCGACGAAGGCTTTGGTCAAGCGCATGCCCAGGCCGAGGTTTCTATGGGCGGGATCGACGCAGAAGTCCATGCCACACAACCCAAAGCCGTGCTCGCCATCCAGGGAAAGGCGCAGGGGCAGCATGCCGTAGTTGCCGATCACCTTGCCCTCGAGCTCGGCCACCCAGGCCAGGGGCACGCCCTCGCGGGCGAAGGGATTGTGTTCGAATTGCCAGACCCAGCGCTGGATCTCGCGCTCGGGAACGAGCCCTTCGAACACACGTGCACGGAGATCGAGAACCGCGTCGCGGTCCTCGGGACGATAGCCTCGGATGTTTACTTCGCTCACGGTCGCCCCTCGATTGGACGCATTTTCTTGAAGCGCTCGCCATGCTGGGAATGCTCGACGACCTCGACCTTGACCGGGGTCTTGAAGCGTTCCAGCCGCTCGCGGCAATGTCTCTTGACGAGAACGGAAAGCCCGTTTGGATCCACGCCGGAACGCGGGGTGACACGGGCGCAAACAGCGTTGCCAAGGATGGCGTTACGCTCGCTGTAGACGGAAACCTCGGCGACCTCGTCGAGCTCTTGAATGACGCTCTCGACCTCGGCCGGATAGACCTTCTCGCCGCCGACATTGATGATCTCGGAATCGCGCCCGAGAATGCGCACGTATTCGCCCTTCACCTCGACGCGGTCACCGGTGACGAACCAGCCATCTTCGGTGAAGGGACTGGGCGCGTTCAGATAGCCCAGCATCGCGGACCGCGCGCGGATGTGCAGGATGCCCTCGACGATGCGCGTCTCGAAGCCTTCGCCGCCCAGCTTGACCCACAGGGAAGCAGAGCTCTCGGACTTGGCGCGCAGGATGCCCGTTTCCGACAACCCGTACGTCTGGGCCAGTTTTATGTCCGGGAAGAGTCGGTGAAAACCGAGGAGCGTGCTCTCCAGCATCGGCTCGGTCCCGTAGGTCACGAGCTTCAAGCTGGAAAGGTCGAAGTCCTTGTAGGCCTCGCTCAAGAGGATCATGTTGAGAAACGTGGGCGAGGTCGGAAGCAGCTCGACACCGTGGTTTTGAATCGCCTCCAGAACCGATTCGGGCCGGCGATCCTTGACCGTGATCAGACACCCCTGGTTCGACAGCGTGTGCAACATCGTGTTGACACCGCCGATGTGGTCATAGAGCAAAAAAGACACGGCCCGATACGCCGGCCGCGGCGTCTTGAATTTCTCCAGCAGGTCGACGAGATCGTGGATCGAGGCCTTGCTCTTGCCGGTAGATCCCGAAGAGAACAGCACCAGGCCCGGATGCCCACGCTTGCGAAGCTCGGCGTACAGTTCGTGGTCCGCGCTGCGCGCGAGCTTCGAGAACGACACGTCGTCCCGAGCATCGATAGCGCCGACACATTCGACCTGGGCCACCTCGAGATACTCCTCGCGCTTGGCCGCGACCGAGCTGGTCAGGGGCACCAGCACACACCCGCGTTCCACCAGAGCGAGAAACAGAGCTATGGCGTTCGGTGAGAAGTCCGCCTCCAAGGCCGTGACCGTCCCGGCGGCCACGCCTTCGATTTCCAGGCGCTGCAACCAGTGATCGATGCGCTCACGCAGCCAGGCGTACGAAAACGAACGCTCGTGCCAGATCAGCGCGTCGGCCGCGCCTGCGGCATCCAGGCGTTGAAAGAGCACGTCCAGGAACATCAGACGCCACCCAGGTACAGGACCTGACCGGTGATGAAATCACTCTCCGCTGCCAAGAAGAAGTCCACTACGTTCAAGACGTCACGCAGCTCGCCAAAGCGTTGGATCGCCTGGCGGGCGACGATCGCCTCGAGCTTTTCGCGCGGCACGTTGCGCACGAGGTCCGTCTCGATCGGCGTTGGCCCCAGCGCGTTGACCGTGATGCCCATCGGCCCCAGTTCGCGCGCCAGGGTCTGGGTCAGGTTCTCGACCGCGGCCTTCGAAGCGGCGTAAACCGCTTCGCCCTCGAGGTTCAAGCGCGCGGCCACCGTGGTCATGTTGACGATGCGCCCCCCACCGCTGCTGCGCATCAGGCGCGCGGCCTCGCGGCAGAATAGAAACGTGCCGACGAAGTTCGTCTCGAAGATGCGTCGCACCGTGTCCACCGGCGTCAGGAGCGCGTGATTCATCGAGGCGACACCCGCGTTGTTCACCAGCGCATCCAGCCGCCCGTGGGTCGCGCGCACATGCCCCAACAACTCGCGCACCTGGTCTTCGTCCGCAACGTCGACGCAATGGTGCTCGTAGCCCTCGAGCTGAAAGTCCACGTCCTTGCGACTGCACCCGATGACGCGGGCGCCGGAAGCGACGTAGTGCTCGGCCAGGGCTCGTCCGATTCCCTTGCGGGTTCCAGTGACGAGGATGACGCGCGGCTCAGCCATCGGCTTTTTGCACGCCAGCGTTCACCAGGGACGTCACGTAGTCGGTCAACGAGCCCAGGGAGAGAAAAGGACTCTGGGCCTGCGAAAAGGCCTTTTCGTCGGCGATGGTGAGCGCACCTCCGCCGGCTTCGTTGATCCCTTGTTCGACGGACAGGATCAGATCGACCAGACCGATCGAATCGAGGCGGCCGCCCTCGCCGATCAGCCGGGTGTCGGCTGCGGCGGGGAGACGCTTCTTTTCCGGCAAGCTGGCGTTCAGCTCGGCGACAGAGCCAAAGACGACCCGTTCGATGTCCTCGCGGTTCATCGACCCAGCCTAACATCCAGAGCGGGCGGATTCAGCCGGGGTTCAGTCGCTGTACCCGAGACCCTGTAGCGCCTGAAGCTCAAAACCGACCCCTCCATTCGCGAGCTCGTCCCAACGGCGAATCACCTCATCCCGAGAGTCCGCCGCGTACGGCTACAGGGGGACGTTCATGACCGGCAGCCAGCGAAACGGCCAGGGATTCGACGCGACGTGGTTCAGGAGTCCGATTTGCACACCTTTCAGGTGCGCTGCGTGGTTGAAGACTCCGACGGTGAGCCCGTTCTGCGTCCCCGTGACGACGTTGTAGGCACTGACCCCGAGCCCCTCGAGCTCATGGGCGCGAACAGAGAAACCGGCTGCAAACAAGCCTTGGAGCTTGTGGGCACCGACGCGATAGCCAGCGACCATCACACCCCGCGCGGAGGAAGCGTAGCCTTCCGCAGGCGCCCAGGACCAGGCCTTCGCATCCTCTCCTCCGGCCGCTATCGCCAAACCGGCGATACCCACGCCTTCGAAGTCCTTCTCTGCGGCGACGGCGAGACCGCCGATGGCAAGGCCGCGGAAGGACCCCTCGGTGACCATGGCCAGGCCCCCGAAACCGAGGCCCTGGAAGTTCTTCTCCGCGACGACGGCGAGGCCACCGACGCTGATGCCGTACTGGTTGCCCTCGGCAACGGAAGCGAGGCCGGCGACTTGCACACCGCACAGGTCGTCTCCCGCGACAACGGCGAGGCCGCCGATTTGAACGCCGCGCACATCGCGCTCGGCGACGTTTGCAAGACCACCGATGCTGATGCCCTGCATGTCGCCCTCGGAGACGTTGGCGAGTCCGCCGAGCTGCAGCCAGCCCGTCGAATCGTGTGCCACCGTGGCCAGCAGACCAAGGGCGATGCCGCGTTGTTCGTTGGCCATGGGCGCAATCCCCAGGGCGAGGCCTTCGACTCTCTTGTTTTCCGTCTGAGCATGGACGGCACCGAAGGTCAAGTTGATTCCGCGGACCTCCTCGACACCTATGTCACGGAAGTTCAGGCGCAGGCCGCTCCAGCGCCGGGAATTCCCGAAGCTGATCCCGTACCCGGAGAAACCGAGATTGAGGCTGGTATAGCTGGGCTTCTTCTCCGGTTCCGTCGTTGCTTCGGGGTCCTCTTGTTCGATCTCCGCAGCTGCAGATTCCTCCTGCGCGATGAGCGCCGGAGAGAGGAATGCGAGAAAGAGAAGAGAAGAGAGAGGTGAGGGAAGTGCGAGTGTCGACACGGCTTCCCCCTGCGCGGATCGTGCCCAACTATTTCGACCCTGGTAGGATCCGTCGGCCCGATGCCCTCCTTCTCCTCGGAACCAAGCCAGCGACCCGGTGCTATCGGCTCCTACCGAGTGGCCGCCATTCTGCTCGGGGTCGGGATTCTGGCGTTTTTCCTGCCCTGCCTCGCGCGCGGCGAGATTCTCTTCCCCCATCTGAACAACTTCGAAGTTGGCTATGCGGGCCCGGTCGAGGGCAACCGGGCCTACTCGGACGCGAGCGCCTTCTACGTGCCCGAGCTGCACCACAACATCAGCTCGGGCAGCTACTGGAACCCCCACCCGGAGCTCGGGCGGCCGGCCTTCCATTTATATGGAATGAGCCGGGCCTTCTTCGTTACGCAATTCCTGTCCCTGTTCACGCAGGACACGTTGCTACTGCACTTTCTCTCGACGCTGCTCCCCATCGCGCTCAGCGCTTCTTTTGGGTTCTTGTTCTTGAGGGCGAACGCTGTGCGTCCGAGCGCATGCCTGGCCGGCAGTCTGTACCTGGCCATCGGCCCCTTCGTGATCGCGTGTCAGAACTTCCCCCTGTTCCTGTGGGGTGTCTGCTGGGCCCTCGGGTTGCTCCTCGGGTTGACGAAGTTCGTCGCCAAGCCCTCCTGGGCCTGGGGCTTCGGGTTGGCACTGATCACGCACTCGATCGCATTGACATCCTATCCGCAGCACATCGTGTGGCACGGATATCTGATTGTGGGGTGGCTCGCGTGGCTGTTGATCCATCGTTGTCCAGCGGAACGGCGCTGGCCTACGTTCGCGGGCATCGCGGGCGCCGGCCTCGTCGGGCTGGCCAGCTCGCTGCCGCTGTATGCGGACCTCGCGGTTCTGTCCGCGGGCTCCCACCGCGGAGGCACGGGCTACGACTTCATCGTGCGTGCCCTGCCGGAGTTCTCTTCCTGGCAGGACTTCCGCGAGCTGTTCGCGGTTCTGACCGACCCCTCGATCTTCGGCAACGTTCTGTCTCCGGAGTACACGACGCCATACGCCGGGAGTTCCTTGACGCCACTGGGAGTCTTCCTGGTCCTTGGAGTCTTCGTGCATCGCAGCGCGCGCCGGCACTGGCCGATGGTCACGGTGCTGCTCGCGGCACTGCTCCTGGCCATCGTTCCAGGCCTGTACGAGTTCGCCGTGAAGTACCTCGGACTGGGGCTGTCGCGAACGAACCCGATCCGCATGTTGCACGTTCCGGCGGGGATCTTGATCGCCTTCTCGGCCAACCGGATGCTCGGTCAGGGGACCGACAGGGTCGTTATCGGGTTGGCGCTCGCGTGGACGACCCTGTTCTTCCTCGCCGTGCGCGCGGCTCCGGAGAGCCCGGCGACAGCGAATCTCGTGTGGACCGGGCTCGCCTTCGCCACCGCCCTGGCCTTTGTTGTCAAGCCCAGGCCCGTGACCTTGCTCGTGGCCGCGGGTTTCACCCTGGGTGCCCCCACAGCCTGCGTGCAACAACGTTATCGCAGCGATGAGATCTTCCTGACGTCCCCGCTGATCGAACATCTCCAGAAGAAGACGGCGAACGGTGAACGCTTCGCCATCGTGCAACGCGAGTACGGCCAACGGAACGATGTGGGCACGTTGCGCTTCCTGCCCTCGAATCAGGAAGCGCTATATGGACTCGCGAGCATCCACTCCTACAACCCCCTGTCCGCACGCGAGTACAAGAGCTGGGCCGAGCAAGATCTCGGCGCTTTCGTCGGCCGCCGCTTCGTCGGTATCGCACGACCGAATGCACTGACCGATCCCGACTTCCGGCTCACGGGCGTCAACGTTTTGGCCACACGTGGGGTGATTCACGAGGAGCTCGCCCGCAAGACCCAGTCCTTCGAGCAGATCCAACTCTACGAACCCCTGGCAGAGCCGCTGCTCTACGGGCGAGCCTCCGAATACGAATCCAACGACAAGGGGCTCATCGTCAACCCGCAACGGCTTCACCAAAAGGGGATCGAGGAAGTCGTCTCCGAGGATCACATCGACAACGACGTGCGCAAATTCACGCTCACGGTCCGGCGCAAACAGACGCTGCTCTTTTGCAGCATGCAATATCACCCGCACTGGCGCGCCACTGGCCAGCTGGAAGACGGCTCGCACATTCCGCTGCGTACGGAGCGCCTGAACGACATCTACCAGGGCGTTCTGGTTCCCAAGGGGGTCGAGTCCGTGACGTTGCGCTTCGAGCCATGGGTTCGCTGGATGTGGCTCTCCAAGGCCATGTTCGTGCTCTTCGGCGTTTTCGCAGTGGTCCGCCGCTACACACACCAAGACGCTCGGCCCAAGGCGGACGCCGTACTCGCGTAGGGGTTCTTCTCCGATGCAGTTTCGTCAGTCCCGATGATTGGCCCGATTGGCGCGGACCGAACGGCGATGGTCTAGCTGCGCCGAATGCATCGCCACCGCTGAACTAGAGCGAAGGGGAGAACATTCTCTGGGCCGTCGAGCTCCCGGGCCTGGGCAACGAAAGCGCTGCATCGGTGGGACCGAGAATTGAGCTGAAGGGCCCATCAAAAGCGCCCCCGGGGCCTAGCGGCCCCGGAGGCGTTCTCGAAGAAACGGAAGGCTCCGTGTCAGGGCAAGCGGTCAAGCTTCACGGAAGAAACGCTGTAGTCAAAGTCGCGGTAGTTCGGACCGCCGAACAGGACGCGTCGGACCGGGCCCAGCGATTGGCCCAGGGCGAGGGGCGCGGCCGGACGCGCACCGCTGTCCGGCCAGGCCCGCAGTTCGGAACCGGTCGGGGTGCTGACGATCTCGATCGTGTGATAGGTGCCGTCCGCGGGAAGGATATAGCCCGTGTTGATCGCCCCGGCTCCGTCGCGCAGAACAACCTCTTGTCCCACCGTGGTATGCCATCCGAGCTTCCCGGCCGGATCGTCGTCCGGGAAGAGTGAGCACGCATCGGGTGATGCAGGGACTCCCGTATTGATGAGACACTCGGGAACGGGACGCTCGGCGTAGGCCTCGTCGACCTTCACCCGAACCGTGAGCGAAAACGAGGTCGGCAATTCGGGAACGGGGCGGAAGAAGCCGATGTACCCGCCGGCTCCATGATTGTCGTCCGAATAGAGGCGCGCCGCGCCCCCCGCTACCATCAGGCGGTTGGTGTTGGAGGACATGAAATCGGAGCGCGTGTTCCCGAGGAGCCAATTGTCGAGGCAGGTCTCGAAAGGGACGTCGCAAGCCCACGCGGGAGCGACCAGGCTGCAGGAGGCTCCGTCGAAGTCCTCATCGATGAGCGAGCGCGTCTCGCCCGACGTGGGAGCGTTCAGCGGATCGCTCAAGAGGCGGGGCAAGCGCTCGAGCAACACGAAGTCCACGGAGTAGTCGAAGTTCTGCCAGTTCGGCCCGTAGAACAGGATGCGCTTCACGGTACCCAAGGAAGTACCGACGGCCAGCGGGCGAAGCGGGCGACGCTGTCCATCCGGCCATGCGCGCAGCTCCGAACCGCCAGGGCGACTGATCAGCTCGACGGTGTGATACGAACCGTCCGAGGGAATCACGTAGCCCGCCGAGATCTGCCCTACGCCGTCCAGCAGGGTCAGCACCTGCCCGCCGTTCGCTTGCCAACCCATCAGGCCGGCAGGATCGTCGTTCGCAAACATGTTGCAGGGCTCGGTAGGAGTCGAGGGCATGTTCGTGAATATGGAGGGAACAGGTCGCAGGCTGGGCACCGAGTAATCGACCTTGACCCTGGACGTCAGCCTCCAATTCCGCGTGTTACTTGCGATCGGATGGAACAGGTTCGGATATCCCCCTGTCGCGCTGTTGTCGACGGTGAACATGCGGGCCTCGCCTCCGGAAAACTGGACCGTATTGGTGTTGGTGGCCATGAAATCCGGACGATGGTTCCCCACCTTCCATCCCCCCGGGGCCGGCAGCGGAGCATCACAACCCCAGGCGGGCGCCAGGATCGGGCCTGACGGCGCGTCGAAGTGTTCCTCGAACAGAATCGGTTGTGTGGCTTGCTGGCGGGCCGCGACAAACGGTGCGACTGACGAGGCAAGAAGGACGAAGAGGGCTGTGTTTCTGATAATCGACATGGAGCTGCTTTTCCGAGACGGAGGGTGGTTTTTCGGCCCCACAGGTGTGGCGGGGGCTGACTTCCACCCCTGCTCGAGAAGCACTCGATGGTGGGACAGAAACCTGGCTCTTTTCGCCTCGGCGTGCCCTCACATCCCGCCAGCCCGCTCAGCGCGCGATGGGCGGGACGGCTTTCGGGGGCACCACGTTGATTTCGATCCGCGAGGCCTGTTGTGCGCTTCGATGCACCTGGTGCGTTGCCTTTGTGAAGTCGGAAGCCTCGGCATTATAGATATCGAGGAACTTCTGCGGGTTGCGATCGATGACGGGGAACCACGAGCTCTGAATCTGCACCATGATGCGATGACCCTTCAAGAAGCGATGGTACTTGTCGCGTAAATCGAAACGCAATTGAGTCACCTCGCCCGGCACGAATGGCCTGGGGTCTTCAACGCTTTCGCGATACTTCCCGCGCATCACCTCACCTCCCAGGAGCATCTGAAAACCCCCGGCCTCGTGCTCCGCAGGCGCAGCCTCACCCGGTGCATCGCCGGGAAAGACATCGATGAGCTTCACGATCCAGTCGGCGTCCGTGCCCGTCGTGGACACGTGCAGGTTGGCCATGATCGGCCCCGCGATGACCACATCCTCCTCGAGGAGCGGTGTCTGGTAGATGAGAACGTCGGGGCGTCCCGCCACGAAGCGTTGATCTTCGACCATCCAGGTGTGTCCCTGATACGTCCCCACGTTTGCGGAAAACGGCACCGGATCGGCTGGATCGCTGATGAAACGGTCGAAGTCTCGCTCCGCCTGAGCGTCCGAGCCCGGGCCCGTGAAGGAGAGTTCGCCATCCTCACGCAGATAGAGGTTCTTTGACTCGGTTCCTTCCGGAGGCCACTGGTCATGGCGGCGCCATTCGTTGAGACCCGTCTCGAAGACGATCGCTTCTGGAAGACCGTGTTCGCCATCGCCCTTCAAGACGCTCTCGAAGAACGGTAACTCCACCTGGTCGCGATAGAACACGGCGGTTTCGGAATCGAAGGGAATGGCCCCAAGCGTCCGCCCCGACCCCTGGGACCATCCTCCATGCCGCCACGGACCGACCACGAGAACGCTCTTGTTTTCAGCATCGTTCTTCTCGATCTCGTAGTAGATGCTCATCGGTCCGTAGAAATCCTCGGCATCGAACCAACCGGCGACATTGAGAACGGCCGGGCGAATGTTCCTCATGTGCTGAAGTACATCCTGGCGCTGCCAGTAATCGTCGTAGTCCCCGTGCTGCATGTACTCGTTCCAGGTCGGGACTCGCTCCTTGAAATAGCGTCGGTTCACATTGGCCAGGGGGCCCAGGTTGAGAAAGAACTCGTAGCCGTCGTTGGTCCCGTAGTCGAAAGGCCGCGTACCCTGGTTCGATTGCCCTTCGCGCACGGCCGCATAGGAAGAGAGCCAGCTGAAGGTGTACATGAGCCGGAAGGCGCCGTTGTGATGGAAGTCGTCCCCGATGTACATGTCCGCGGGGGAAGCCTGCGGGGAAGAAGCCTTCATGGCCGGGTGTGCATCGATCATGCCCATGACCGTCTGCCATCCCGGATAGGAAATGCCCCACTGGCCGACTCGGCCATTGTTGTCGGGAACGTTTTCCAGGACCCATTCGAGCGTGTCGTACGTATCCGTCGTTTCGTCGACCTCGCCGGTGCCCAGCTTGGAATGGACCGGCATCATGACCTCGAACTCGCCCTCGCTCCGGAACTTCCCGCGGACATCCTGATAGACGAAGATGTACTTCGAGCGCAGGAACTGCTCGGAAGGGCCCAGCGAGCTACGGCTGATCCTCGAGCCATAGTGCCCGATCCCGTAGGGCGTCCGCATCAACATGATGGGCAGCGGCTCGTCCGATTCGAGCGGTTCGTAGACCTGGGTATAGAGCTCGATCCCGTCGCGCATCGGAATCATGATCTCGCTCTTGAGGTAGCCATTGCGGACCCCCTGCGCGAGGGACGCACCTCCGAAGGTGACCACGGTCGTGAGGAACAGTGCCCAAACACCCCAACGTCTCGGCGAAATCATCATGGTCGGCTTCTCCAGGTGGACGGTGGGTCCACGCTATGCGAGCTTGCCCTCGCCTCGGACGAAAGGCCTCTTTATTTTCGGAAAGGCCCCAAACGAAAACGCCAAGTCCAGCTCGTGCTCTCGCCCCCAACAGTTCCGTTGAATTGCCTATCCTGGAACGCCGGGAAACAAAAATCCGACGGCGTTGCCCGCGTTTGAAAGCCGAAATGACTTCGAAAGCCCAGCTCGCGATCGCCTTTGCCGCACTCCTCGTTCTCGCCCCGATCCCGGCATCGAACGCCCAGGGTGAGTTGGTCCTCGAAAAAGTCCACGGCTACTCGCTCGAAGAGAGCCTGACCAAGGAGAACCCCGACCGGACGGTGGCCGTGTACCTGCCGGCCTCGTACGAGAGCTCGGGAGAGCGGCGCTATCCGGTGCTCTACCTCCTACACGGCATCGGTGGCACGCAGGTCGATTGGACCGGGGCACCGCAAGGCGGTAGCTCGTGGCACACGATCCAGGACGTGATGGACCGCGGGACCTCTGCAGGCCGCTTCGCCGAGATGATCGTCGTGGTTCCCGATCAGCGCACGAACGGCGGCGGCAGTTTCTATACGAACTCCGAGGCCACGGGAAACTGGGAGGACTTCACCGTGATCGACCTCGTCGGTCACGTGGACGAAACCTATCGCACCCTCGCGCAGGCCTCCAGCCGAGGCATCAGCGGACACTCGATGGGTGGCTACGGGGCGATCAAGCTGGGCATGAAACACCCCGACATCTTCCAGGTCGTCTATGGAATGAACTCGGCCTTGCTCGGCTGGGCCGGTGACCTCACGGCCGAGAACCAGGCCTACGTGCGTGCCGCCCACGCCACACCGGCGTCGTTGAATCCACGCAGCGACTTCTACACGGCGTCGCTGCTGTGTGTCGCGCAAGCATTCTCGCCTAACCCCGAGGCTCCGTTCTTCGCGGAACTGCCATTCCGCGAGGACGAGACAGGCGGGCACCTGGTCCCCTTCGACCGTGCCTACGAACGCTGGAGCGAACACATGCCCCTCTACATGGTTCCGCTCTACGTGGACAACCTTCGAAATCTGCGTGCGCTTCGCTTCGACTCGGGGCGCTACGACGAGTACACACACATCCACCCCACAAACCTGGCTCTCTCGAAGCTTCTCAACGAGCTCGCGATTCCACACGTGTACGAGGCCTACAACGGCGACCACCGCGACAGGATGTGGGGTGACGAGGGACGGCTGACCACGGAGGTCCTGCCATTCTTCTCGCGCATGCTCGCGTTCGAATGAGAAGG
>CBFIHP010000040.1:0-1192 GCA_965662355.1 Planctomycetota bacterium
CGATGAGCTCCGTCAGCCACACATCTCGTGACACCAAGGTCAATTGTTCAGATTCTATACGGCTGATATCTAGCAAGTCGCTCAGCAGATGGCTGAGATGCCTTCCATTTGATTGGACGATACCAAGCCATCTCTCCATCTCTGTTCTGTCGCAGTCCGTATCCATCAGGAGCTCGGTGTAGCCCATGATCGAAGAGAGCGGGGTGCGCAGCTCGTGGCTCATGCTCCCCAAGAATTCGGTCTTTGCCCGATTCGAAGACTCTGCAGAAATGATCGCCTGGTTGAGGGCGTCATTGAGCCGCTCAAGCTCCTCCTGTTGAGCCATCAACTGGCCACTGCGCGCATAGAGCTCCAAGTTGGCTGCACGTCCCAATGCAGCTTGTTTCCGCTGTCGCGTTTCAGCGATCTGCGCGGCCGCCGCGGCCTTGTTTGCATTGCGCATTTCCGTCAGTCCTTGCAGGGCAATCCCAATCAGGAGGACGAGGTAGCTAAAGATATTTGCAAAGTGAGCTACGTCAAAGAATGCGTCATACAAACGGGCGGAGAACGACATGTACACTTGCCCAGCGGCGTTGAAGACAATGCTCGCGAGAAGCGTTCCGGAAAAGATATCCCCCGTTCGACGAAATCGGCCCCAAACGGTCATGAATGCAAGACAAAACAACCCGGCACTTGCAAGATCGACGGGGCGTGCGATCAGGCGGCCGGGAAAGATGAATTGCGGGAGGGGAAGGATGAACGCGACAGCGGTCATCCCGGCACCAACTGCCAGCCCGATAAATGACAGCGTGGTGACCTCACCTAAACCACACTTCACGTTGGAAAACTTGCGCTCGACGATTGGCGCCAGGATAAAGGTGGTGGCCAATAGAATTCGGCCAGCGACATACGTCCCGGGGATGAATCGGGTGAGATCTCGTCCCGAGCCCTCATGCAAGCGGCTGAAGGACAACAATCCGTGCAAGAGATCCTCGCTACCAGCGAGGAAGAATCCAAGCCCAATGACCAGATAGTACGGATTCGCGAGCCCAAAGTAATAGAGCAAGCACGAGACCCCGGCGCAGAGGGCGATCATCGATCCAATGATTTCGATCGATGCGTGAAAATCGCTTGAACTTGTCCACGTTGACGCGAACAGTCGCGGACCAACTAGCACGAACCCAAGGACGATCAAGGCAAACGCGACAAGGAA
>CBFIHP010000040.1:1292-8594 GCA_965662355.1 Planctomycetota bacterium
CTTGTCCACGTTGACGCGAACAGTCGCGGACCAACTAGCACGAACCCAAGGACGATCAAGGCAAACGCGACAAGGAACAAACGGATCGTTCGTTCTTTCTGCTTGCAGTCGGTCGCAGTTCCCATCACCCCGGATCCTACCGTCGCCGTCATCACTTCTTCGAGAGCGCCTTCAGCTTGCGATGGATGATTTCGCTCAGCCGATCAACGTCGAAGGGTTTGGTGATGTAGTCGTCCGCGCCGATTCCGAATGCGCAGTCGACTTGCCGCACGAGACGCTTCGCTGACAGCATCATGACTGTGATGTCACGAGTCTCAGGGCACTCCCGCAGTTGCTTCAGGACTTGAAGGCCATCGGTAGGCTCCATCGTGACATCTAGCAAGATCAGATCTGGGCGCTCTGTCTGTGCTATGGCGAGTCCACCAAGACCGTCCACAGCTGTCGTAACGCCATACCCATCCAGTTCTAGGCTATACTTGACAAGCTTGAGGAGATCTGGGTCGTCGTCGATTACAAGAATGTCTTTCTTCAATGGACAGGGTGTGTGGACTCAACACCCTGGGTTTCTGTCGACTCGCGTTCCCCGAAGGCTTGACGTCGATCTAAAATTGATCGCGTTGGGTTGCCAGCTGCCATGCGGGGCGGTCGGTGGGGGGAAGTGAACGAGAAATCTCTACGCAAGAGCGCGGCAGCCTGTCCGGGACTCTTCTGCAGGCCATCTTCCGCTCCAGCCCGCGCCTCGCAGCCGCGCGATCGTGCAAAAGGCCTCCCCCGGCGTCAGCCTGGGCGAGGGGCGCTTCTTCGCTTCTTGCTCTCTGGCTTGGCAGACGGGCAGACATGCGTGTGCATAAAAGCAATGAGTCGAACCTGTTGCTCTACCTCTCCGCAAGAGTGACGAGCGTCCGCTCAGGCTCTATTCCCGGCGCACGATGATGCGGTCAGGGATCTCGTTGCGATCCCCCTCGGCCCAGGGGAAGTGCTCACCCAGGAGCTCGCCGGCGCGTTCGATGCCATTCGCCAGGCCATCGCATAGCGATCCAGCACGGATGCCGGCCAGGATCGCCTCGTTCGTTTCTACCCACTGGGCCTCCTCGACCTTGGCGTTGATTCCCTCGTCTGCCAGGACGATCACGCGGTGCTCAAGGAGACTGACGAACAACAGCACGCCCGTCTTCGCCTCGGTTTCCTGCAGCCCGTGCCCATAGAATTCCTGGAGAGCCTGCTCCGTGGCCATTTCCGTGGCCCGCCCTTCGCTAATGAAGCGTCGTCGAAAGTCGGGCAGTAGCCGCGCCAGGACAAAACCCAGGAGGCCCAGTCCGATCTGGATGGCCAATAGCAGCGCCGGTGAATCCCACGGGAGCCACGTGACGAGCAAGACGCACCCGAAGAGAAAGCTGAAGAGCCCGGCGATCCAGGCTGCCTGGGGGTGGGCGTCGGAGCGCTCGACGATGACCGGCAGGATTTCGCCCACGGTCTTCTTCTCCGCCGTGGCGATGGCTTCGTGCAAGCGCTCCAGGTCCGCGTCGCCGAGAACGTCGACCGCGCGATAGCGGTTCCGTCGCAGTATGGCGATGACGACAAGGACAAGTCCGAGGACGACGAGAGCCGTCACGCCGAAGCGCCCGACGATTTCGATCCAGATCGAACGCAGGTCGTGCCCCGTGGCACTCCAGTCTTGCAGGCTCGAGAACATGAGCAACATGGCTACCACCCCCCCGATGAGCCGCCGCCAGAGAATCCACCGCCGCCGCCAAAGCCGCTGAAGCCTCCGCCACCTCCCCCGAAGCCACCGGAAGAAAAACCGCCAGAATGGCGACTTCCGGACATCGCGGAAAGCATCAACCAGGGCATGACGCCGCCGAGACCGCCGCGCCCACCGCGTCCGCCACGCCCTCCACGGAAGATCGTGCCGAAGATAAAGATGAAGATGAGCGTCGAGAAACACCCTCCGATGCCGCCCTGTCCCGAGCGGTGACCTCGCGAGCGTTGGATCGCTCCGTAGTCGCCACCGGCCGTGCGATGCATGGCGATGATCCCGGCATGGATGCCTTCGTAGTAGCGATTGCGTTTGAACTCGGGCGCGATGATGTCGCGAATGATGCGACCGCTGCGCGAGTCGGTCAGCGTGCCTTCCAACCCCCGGCCAACCTCGATGCGCATCTCGCGATCCTCGACAGCGACGACGAGAAGCGCTCCGTTGTTCGATTCCTTGGTGCCGATGCCCCAGGCCCGCGCTGTCTCCAGAGCGAGGTTCTCGATCGATTGGCCTTCGAGACTCTTCACGGTGAGGAGCGCGATCTCGTGCGTCGAACCCTGCTTGTAGGACTCCATGAGCGCTTCGAGCCCACGTTCCTGTGCGTCGTTCAGCAGACCGGCTCGATCGGTGACCCAGCCATCATTTGTTTGCGTTGCCAGTAGCGAGCCGGCGAGCAGGAGGGATGCGAGCAAGGTCTAGTCCTTGTTGTCGAAGTTGAAATCGACGGAGGGGACCTCCTGGACGTCGTCGTCGAATTCCAGTTGGGGCACCTTCTGGAAATCGAAAGACGATGCGATGAAGTTGTTCGGGAACTTGCGGATCGTGGTGTTGTAGGATCTCACCGTGTCGATGTAGTCCTTGCGCGCGACGGCAATTCGGTTCTCGGTTCCCTCCAGTTGATCCTGTAGACCGAGGAAGTTCTGCGAGGCCTTCAGGTTCGGGTAGTTTTCCGCCACCAGGAGCAGGCGCGAGAGGGACGAACCCAGTTTGGATTGCGCTTTGACATAGGCCTCGAGCGCCGCGGGGTCCTCGGGGAGGCCTTCGGGCATCTGGAGCTTGCCGACCGAAGCACGTGCTTCCGTGACCGCGGTGATGGTCGACTTCTCGAAATTTGCAGCTCCCTTGACGGTTTCGACCAGCTGAGGAACCAGGTCGAAGCGACGCTTGTATTGGTTCTGGATCCCGCTCCAGGCGCCCTCGACGCTCTCTTGGCCGGCGACCATGCTGTTGTATTTCGAGACGCCACAGCCGCCGAGGAGCAGCAGCAAAACGAGCAGGGCGCCTCCGAAGAGGGCGCATCCCTTGGCCATGTTACCCATTGTTGTGATCTTTCCTTAGGAAGTGCCCGGCCCGAGCGGTCCGAGGCGGCGGGATTCTACTCTGCCGCCCTGCGCTCATTCACAGGCTCCTTCATCGAAATCGCCCAAAGGCCCGGATCGATCCGCCGCGGCGGTTCGACAGCGCTTTTCTTGGCCCGCATCTGCACGGCGGCCATAATGCGCGCCTGTCCCGTGAACAGGAGCAAACAAGCATGAAACGAGCTTTCCTCTTCCCCTCTCTTCTCCTCCCTCTTTGTGTTGCCTGTGCATCGGCGCCCAGCAACGAGCAAGCGCCCCAGGCGAAGGAAAAGCAGTCTCCCGAGCAGGCCAAGCGCGAGCTCGACGCGCTCGAACGCAAGCTGGAAGTTGGGCGGGCCCGGGTGAAGAAGGTGGCACTGGAGCAGAGCTATTCGGAAGAGCAGCTCGGTACTCGTATCCGGCACGCCAGGATCGAGGTCGAGGTGGCCGAGGCCGGCTTGGCTCGCTTTCGCGAGGTGGATGCGCCTCAGGAGCTTGCCAGCCAGAAACTCGATCTGCGTTCGGCCAAGGATCGTGCACAGGAAGCCGCCGATGAGTTGAAGCAGATCGAGCTCATGTACAAGGAACAGGATCTCGACGACCTCACCGCGGAGTTCGTCGTCAGTCGCGGACGGCGATCCGCGGAACGAGCGGCGGCACGCATCGCGATTCAGGAGGGCAAGCTCAACGCACTCGAAACACGCACGCATCCCCAGAAACAAAGACAGCTCGAGCTTGCCATCGACAAGGCGAAGGCTGGTCTGAAGAGCACCGAGCAGGATGGAGAACTCGGTCGGCAGGGCAAGGCCATCGCTCTCCAGGAAGCCGAGAACGAGGTCGCGCGCCTCGAGTACGAGCTCGCGGCTCTGAGAGAAAAGGCGAAATCGTGATCCCCTCCGTCGGGATCGCACTGGTCTTTCTGACTGCGCTCGGCAGCGGGCAAAAAGAGGGCTTTCGCACCGAGGAAATCCCCCTGACGATTCGGCGAGGACTGGAGTTTCTCGTCAAGGAGCAGAACGCTGACGGGTCGTGGGGTGGAACCAAGAACGCGACCTACACGAGTTCGTTCGCCAATCCCTCGACCTATCGCATGTGGCAGATCGGAGCGAGCGCGCTCGCCACGCGTGCCTTGCTCGAACTCGGGCAGCCGGGAGAACAGCTGAAAGCCGCGGAGCGCGGTCTCGAGTTCCTGATGGCCAACGCCGAACCCAAGCGCCCCGCCGATTGGGATGTCGACAATAACTGGGCGATCATCTATGGGCTGGACGCCGTATCCCGTGCACTACAAATTCCGCGCTATAGCGGGACACCGCTCGAGAAGAACCTGCGTGTTGCGGGAGACAAGCTCCTGGCCGGTTTGAAGAAGTACCAATCCCCCCGTGGCGGTTGGGGCTACTATTCGAGTCCTGTGGCAGGCTGGCGCCCGGAATGGGCCACGTCTTTCACGACGGCTGCAGCGGTGCTCGCCTTGCTCGAGGCCAAGGCCGCCAAGCTCAAAGTCGATCCCAAGGTGTACAAGGCGGGCGTGCGGGCCCTGGAGTACGCGCGACTCCCCACTGGAGCCTACGACTACGAGGTGCGCGCGATTCCCCGTCACCTGCGGATGGAGTCGATCAATCAGGTCAAGGGCTCGCTAGGTCGCATCCAGGTATGCAACCTGGCTCTCTATCGGGCTGGCGGTTCAGTGGAGCTGAAGGATCTTGTCTGGGGTCTCGAGCAGTTCGTCAAGCATCACAAGTTCCTCGATGTGGCTCGGAACAAGCCCATTCCCCACGAGGCGTACTACCGCAATGCGGCCTACTTCTACCTGTTCGCGCACTACTACGCGTCCCAGGTACTACAGACCCTGCCCGCCGCGGAGCGCGCGAAGTTCGCCCCGCACGTTCAAGCGGGCATCCTGAAGGCCAGCCAGAAGGACGGTGCGATGTGGGACTTCTGGATCGCGGACAGCACCAAGCCTTACGGGACGGCCTTCGGAACCATGGGGCTCGAAAACACGCTGGACACGAGCGACTGATCTCCGCTGGAGAGCGAATCTCTTTCCAGTAACGAAGTCCTCGCGACAAAATCGAAAGCTCCCCCTAAGAAAACCAGGGGGAGCTTCGTTGAGGCTGGCGATGCGACACTTCGTTGGCTCTGGTCTTGTTTTCGTGGCAGGGATCGTCCTGGCACTTCCCCATCCCTTCTTTTCGAGGGGCGATGCACCCTCGGAAATCGATCTGCCGGGAGTCGGGACGGGTGACATCTGCGCGACGGGCTGCGCCGCGATTCCAAGGACGCAGACAGCTCTCGAGCGTGCCGACTTCGAGCGCTGGATCGCGGACTTCGCCGAGACCGGGGCCAGCGATGCCCTCGATGGACTGCTGTTTCATGGTGTGGACACGCTGGTGCTCCTGGACGAGGAAACCGAGGCCCTGTTGGGCCCGGAGCGCACGGCCTTTCTACGCACGGAACTGAGTCGTACGCAGGCCATTCTGGACGTGCGCCTGATAGACGAGCGGGGCATCGAGCGCATGCGTTTGGGGGGGCGGCGCATCCCCCTGAATCAGAAACAGCACCTCTTCCCGGATCAAACCGACAACTTGGAGCCGCCCGAAATCAGCGGGACGCTGCGACGCGTCGGTCGAGAGCACCTGTGGGTGCGCTTGTGAATCGAAGGCGTCCATTTCATGGGCGGACCGTGGTTCACGGTCGCGGAAAGCGGTGAGCAATGGAGTGTTATCGACGACCTTTGGATCAGCAGCAGTGACGAACACGTTCGCGCACGCTTGGCGATCCGTGTTCAACTCGAAGAGGTGAGAGAATGAAAAAATTATTCGCGACGTTCATGGCCTTCTGGGTCGGTCTCGCACCAGCGGTGGTCAACGCCGACCCTTGTGGGATGGTGCCGCCGATATACCTGGGCGCGGGGATACCCATCACGCGTATCGGTCTGCAGCAGACCTACGTGTTCTACAAGGACGGGATCGAGTCCATCGTCTTGCGTCCGGGATTCGAGGGCAAAGTGGACCAGTTCGGAATGCTGATCCCGTTCCCGTCGCCACCCGCCATTCGGAAGGTAGCTGATGACGTGTTCGCACACGTTGCTGCGGCCGTCGATCCACCGGAGGTCGTGGTCGACCTACGACGAAATGACCAGCTCTTCCTTGGTCTGGCGATGAAGCGGCGGGCTTCCAGTGCCCTGCAGTTCGCCGATGTAGAGGAAGAGGGCGAGGTCAGGGTTCTCAGCGAAGAAGCCGTCGGTATGTATGAAGTGGCCGTGCTCGATGCGGGCAGCGCACGGGCCTTGAAGAGCTGGATGAGCGATCATTCCTTCCGCTATCCCGACGGGATGGATGCGGTTTGCGAGGAATACGTCCAGAGTGGCTGGTGTTTCGTCGCCGTGAAGGCACGTGTAGGCAGCAAGGCCGCGAGCGATCCGCGCCCGGGACAGCGTGAAATCGACAACACGCTGCCGCAGGGGTCCACGTTCGACGGCCATGTCCAGGCCATGGGCTTTCGCTTCCGGACCGACGAACTGGTTGTTCCGATGCGGCTATCGGCCTTCAACCCCGGGGACCTGCGCAACGTCGTCTACGTGTTGACCGATCAACCCAAGCAAGTAGCCAACATGCCGGCGAAGTTCGTTCGGCGTCAGATCCCCGGATGGAAGCTCTACCAGAATCTGACCCAACCCCTGCCCCTGCGGGTGCTCGGAGGCAGCCTGGCGAACATTCCAGACTGGCAGCGCCAGAGCCTTCCCGCCCAACGCAACCCTGTGCCCCACAACGGGATCGCCCGTGACCTCTTTGCCGCGGACCTCCTGGCTGTCACGCAGGGGCGGCTGCAGCACCCCCTCGAGGAGCGGGAGAAGGAGCTTCTGCGCATCGGCGAGGAACTCGGCCTGCGTGGCCCGGAGCTCGATGCCAGGCATGCACAAGCTCTGGCGCAAGAGCGCGAACGCATGAGCGAGCGGGCCTTGATCTACTTGCAGGACATGACCCTGTCGGTCATCGACGGTGACTTCCCCCGAGCGATCATCGCTTCCGACAACATTCGCTTCGACGACTACCGCATGGCGCAAGCGGAGAACCGGGCTCAGCGCTACGACGCCAAGCACAAGGGCCCCGCGCCGGTGGCGGGCGGTTCGATTCACTTCGATGGATTTCAGGGCCCGGGTGGTGCTGTCCCCGATGGCAACCGGGCCGGAAGCAACCCGGCACTCTTTCT
>CBFIHP010000040.1:8693-16764 GCA_965662355.1 Planctomycetota bacterium
CGCGGCTCTGTTGATCCTCGGGCTGTTCGTCCTCGCCCAGCATCAAAAGGTGATGCGCAAGTCGGCGACCGTGCTCGGAGCGACTCTCGCCTTCTTGATCGTATGCACGACGCACACCGCTGCCCAGGAGGAGTCTCCGGAGCCGATGGTGTTGCAGTGCTGTACACGATTCGCCAGTTCGGACACGCCGGAGAGTCTGTACTCTGCGGCCAACGGCTCAGGCGAATTGACGGAACGCGGTGCCGCCATCCTCAAACTTGCAGACCTTACCGGGGAGGCCGGAAAGAGCGAGCTTCAGAGGCTCCTGGAGCATGCGGATTCACCCTTGGTGAAGTTGTGGGCCAGTGCTGCGTTGGTGCGGCGCAGCGAGAGCATGGCCGATCTCGGGCCCTTGATCTTGCTTGGCAACGCTCAGGGCGCTCTGTGCCGACCTGTTGCGAAACGTGTGATGGAGATCCTACGAGAGAAGGAAGCCAAGCTCGCTGAGGTCCTTGGACCCTTGGCCGTGTCCCATCGCCTGCAACAAATGGTACTGCCCCTGGTTCTCGAGTGGGAGAGCGAGGAATTCGTATCGGTCCTGCTGCGTTCCGACGACGCCCAGGCACGGAGGTTGGCTGCTGGCTGTCTGGCGACCCTTGCCGTGCGGGCTCGCGAGGGTGTTCGTGAAGCCGTGGTGTCGGCGCTTGCCTACGATGCAGGTGCGGAACGAATACCCTGGCAAGGTGGCCCGCTCTTCTTGCCCTCCTTTTCCTGGACGTCTGCGGAAGCAAAGGTGCTCTTTCGCCAGTTGGTGTCCTGGCACCTCCATTGCGAGCGTCAAGGGCTCGCTCAAGAGATGCGGCAGGTCCACAACAATCTGAACAGCTGGGGGCTGGCGAAAGCGGCTGGCTATGCCCTGCCGAATCGCGAGCTGGATTCCACACGGTGGCTGCTTCTGTTCGGAGAAACCTGCGGTCCCGACGAACTGATGCGCCTGCTCGACGAGCATGGGCTGACAGACGGCGAGCGTTATCGAGCCATCGTCACACTGGTACGCGCCGGATGGGTAGACAAGGCCGAGTGATCTCCGGGCCGACGATAGCCCTGGATTACCGGGGCTATCGTCTGGTGTATCCTGTGCGCCATGTCCGCATCCCAACGCAGCGCATCAAAGCTCCTCTGGATATCGTTTCTTCTTACCGGTGCTCTCTCCACGTCTTGTCAGTTCAAGAAGCTGGGCAACAGCCTGGAGCAGCTGGACGAGCTGTCGATGATTCGCATCGAGATCGAGGAAACGACGGGCAGTAACCAGCCGATCCTCGTGATCCTCGCGCAGGCAGAGACTGGCAAGCGCGTGAACAGGTCCGTGATCTACGGCGTCGGTCACGTCGAGCTGTACTGCGAGCCCGGTGAGTACCTCGTCGGGGCCCTCGAGGACATGAACGAGGACTTTGCCTATCAGAAGGGCGAGCCGCTCCAGTTTTTCGGTGATCTCGAGCCCGTGCCCGTCGCGGCCGGAGAGACGCGGGAGATCGGGCTGAACCTGGGGCGATCGGCAACAAAACTCGACCCGCGTACGCAGGCCCTGTACAAGCGCCGCCTGCTCGAGACCCCTCTGATGAAAGTGAGCACGGTGGTTCGCTACGCGAAACTGGATGACGCGCAGTTCGCGTACGAGAACACCGAGCTTGGCGGATGGGAGCCCGCCAAGTTCATCGAGCGTGGCTATCCGGGCATCTACTTGCTAGAAAAGCACGACCCCGAGCGCACTCCGGTCTTGTTCGTTCACGGCGTCTATGGAACCCCGCGGGACTTCAAGACCGCCCTGGATGAACTCGACCGAACCCGGTTTCAGCCCTGGGTTTACTACTACCCCTCCTCCCTTCGGCTCGAGCAGGTAGGCGATCACCTGTTGCGTGAGATGAGCCTTCTCGTTACGGAGCTCAAGTCGAAGAAGATCATCCTTGTGTGCTACAGCATGGGCGGGCTGGTCGGACGCAATGCGGTTGCCAAGTACACCCGAGCTGGACTGGACTACCTGCGCACCTTCGTCACGATCTGCTCACCATTGGGGGGCATCTCCTCGGCAGCGGCTGGTGCGAACTGGGCCCCGGTGCCGATGCCATGCTGGTACGACCTGTCACCGGGCAGCCCCTTCTTGAACGAGCTGTTCACGACTCCGTTGCCAGACGGACTTCCCTACCACATGGTCTTCGGGTTCGCCAAGGGGGATGGGGACGGGGTGGTGCCCATGAAGAGCCAGCTGAGAGATGAGGCACTGGATCAATCGGTGAGCCGAATCGGTGCCGCGGCGACACACAAAGGCATTCTGGATCACCCGCGCTTGCTACGACTTCTCGATTCGCTCTGAGAGACGGTTCAGTGTCCATGCTGCTTTGCGAGTCGCCGAAGGTGAGAAACACGCCGGTGGAGAGATCCGGGGTGCTGTCACCAGTGACCTCCTGCACGAACCGTGCTTGTCCCGGCCACCGGGCAGGCCACGCTCCTGCATGGGACGTATCGACGCCCTCAGAGCACGTCCGTGATCATTGAGACGTAGAAGGCGTAGGCCAAACCCAATGCGACGATGACTCCAAGACGAAGCCAGCGTTCCCGAAGGCGCTTGCGCTTCTCGCGGGCGCGCTCTGCTTCAAGAGATCCTTCGAGTCGACCCAAACGTCCTTCGAGCCGAAGTAGGCGCTGTTCGAGGTCGTCTTTCATCGCCGGACACTCTAACGCTCTGTCCTGTGAATCTCTGGAGTCGACGCGCGTTTGACGCTGGCCATGACCCCTTACCGCGGACTGAGCCAGCTCCTCAGCCGCCGAGAAGCCAGGTTGGGTCGATGTAGTACATTGGATGTATGTCGGCCTACATTTGTCGCACAGCGCAGAGCCCGGGATCGGCGAGCCATTGAGCGGAATTGCTGCAATTCACTTGGTGGCAAGGGCTTGGCGACACCGATCGGTGATCGGTACGGGGCTTGCTCTGAAGATTGGCTGCCCCGGCGCCTTTGCCGGGTCCATGGCACGCACGAGGAACACGATGAACGCACGCACGCTGCCCACCCCCAGCCACAGGACCGTGGTTTTTGCCCTGGCCGCCTGGCTCTCTCTGAACGCGACCACCCCGGCCCAGGCGACCGAAGATGGCGTCTTGCTCGCCGCAGTGCCCGAGTCGGCCTTCGCCCTTCTGCACGTCGCCGATCCTGTGGGTTTTCGGTCGCGGGCGGAACGCAACGAGTGGATCAAGGCCTGGGATGCCCTCGACGCTAACCCGGCGCTGCTCGGGATGGGGGAGGACTTCGAGGCGTTTGCGAAGGTCGACTCCGCTGGGTTGCTCGAGCTACTTCTTCGAATCGATGGGGAAGCGCTGCTGTTCTTCGGCGGTGATGTCGCCGGGTTCTTGAGCGAGGCCCCATTGGAGCGCGAAGAACTCGCTGCTCTCTTGCAGGGATGGTTGGCCGAGAAGCCGCGCGTCACGCACGAAATCGGTGGGGCGCGTGTGGTGCTCTCGACCTGGCCCGAGGTCGACAAGAAGACCCACCAAGCCGGGGCGGGCAACCGGGCAGCGTACCTGGCCTATCTCGAGCACCCGCTCGCCCTGGGGCTCTACTCCGGCAGTTCGAAGGAGGCGGTTCTCGGGGCCCTTGCCGATAGCCTCGGTGGACTGGAAACCCAACGTCGTTCCGAGATCGTCAAGCGCTACCTTGCCGCAGGAGGGCTGACGTCGCGGGGCGCGGAGGCCTTCGTCGATTTCACTCCGTTCATCAGCGAAGCAGAACGGGCGCTGAAGGAGGCCAGTCAAGGAATCATTCCCGACCCCACGGGGCTCTTGGGTCTCGAGCGCGGTACGTCGCTCTTCGTTTCCGCGGACCTGTCCCCGGGCGCACGCGTGGACATCGAGGCGCAGCTCAGGATCCCCGAGGGAACGCTGGCCGCCCAGCTCGCGGATACCTTCGAACCCCTACCGGCCACGGTGCCGGCCGAGCTAGCCGCGGGAAGCTGGGGTGTTAGCGCGCTGAATTGGAACCTGAGTCGCTTCTACACGACGGCTCGCAAGAATCTCGAGCAAGCCCATGGCGAAGGCCTCGAGGTCATCGACGCGGGGCTGACAGCGGCGGAAGCAATATCGGGCGTCGATCCGGTACAAGACGTCATCGACCAGCTCTCGGGGCTGTTCGTGCTGTACTTTGCCCTGACGGAGAACGGACTGCCGACCGAGAGCTGGGAGGGTCTTGGCTTCCTGGCCGGCCTCGTCGACAGTGAGCTCTTCCTGGACGCGCTCGAGGCGATTCTCGAAAGCGTGACCTTGTTCGCGGACAACATCGAATTCGAAGGCGCGGAGACCCTGCTGTTCGCCGAGGGGGAGGCTGACGGGGGGATCTCCGTCATGCCACAGCGCACGCTCTTTAGTCCCAGCCGGGATATTCTGGTGCGTGGTATTCAGGCCATGAGCGGTGTGGAGGGCGCCGGGCTCGGATACGGATCGAAGCTCCAGGCCGCTTTCGACGAAAACGCCGGTTCCTGCGCGTTTGGCTACACGGAGTTCCAACGGCTATACCAGTTGACCCTTGCCCGCGCCGGAAAGCCCCTCGTCGAGCAGAGCCCATTGCGCGACGCGGAACTCATCATGTCTGCCCGCCGTACGGCCGCGGGCTTCGACCTTCGCTGGTACGCTCGCTGAGACCGCTCTGGCTGGCCCGACGGACGGGAATGGCTGCACCAGCGCCTGCATCAGGCGCTGGTGACTGACCAGGAAAGTTCTTCGGCCCCTTTGCTCTCTTGTAACGCACGAGCTAGTAGAGTCAGTGCGTGTCGTGCGCATGGGCTATTCCGTGACAAGTGGGCACATCGGGTGTACACGTTCTCGGGGGTTTGATCGATAAGTCTGCTGGTCCACGCGTTTCGCGGACCGACCGCACGCACTCTTCGCATAGGGAAAACCATGAAACTATCCATGATCGGGCTCGGGCGCATGGGCGCAAACATGTCACGCAGGCTTCTCCGCGATGGCCACGAAGTCGTCGGGTTCGATATGACTCCTGGGGTCGCCAAGGGGTTGGAGGAGACTGGACTGGAAGCCGCGAGCAGCATCAAGGAGCTGTGCAGTGCTCTCTCCTCACCACGAGTCGTATGGATGATGGTGCCTTCCGGCGACGCGACCGAAGCGGTTGTTCGCGAGCTTGCAGATACGCTACAGCCAGGCGATATCGTCGTGGACGGTGGGAACTCCTACTACAAGGACGACGTACGGCGCGCAGCCATGCTCGAGGAACGCGGTATTCACTTTGCCGACGCTGGTACGAGCGGTGGCGTGTGGGGGCTCGAGCGCGGCTACTGTCTCATGGTCGGTGCGTCCCAGGAGACATTCGAGCTTCTCGAACCCGCACTCAAGACGCTCGCCCCTGGACAAGGGGATATTGCCGAATCCCCCGGGCGCGCAGGGCGTGAATCCACGGCCCATCTCGGATACCTGCACTGTGGCCCTGTCGGCTCCGGTCACTTCGTCAAGATGATCCACAACGGTATCGAGTACGGAGTCATGCAGGCCTACGCCGAGGGGTTCGAGCTGATGAAAGGGGCGGACACCGAGGCCCTACCCGCGGATCTTCAATACTCCCTGGATCTCCCCGACATCGCCGAGCTCTGGCGACGAGGCAGCGTGGTCGGATCGTGGCTGCTCGATCTCACGGCCATCGCCCTGGCGGAAGATCCGGAATTCGAGAGCTACAGCGGGTTCGTTCAGGACTCGGGCGAGGGGCGCTGGACCGTCCAGGCTGCCATCGATGAAGCCGTACCGGCGGATGTTCTGACGACCGCCCTTTTCAAGCGCTTCCGCTCGCGACAAGAGGCTCCTTTTGCAGATCGCGCCCTATCTGCGATGCGTAAGATGTTTGGCGGGCACGTGGAACCCGAAGGGAATGCAAAGAAATGAGCAGTGGCAACACGCGGGCTGAGAGTGGGCCGATCGGCGGAACCATCGTCATCTTCGGAGCTTCCGGCGATCTGACCAAACGCAAGCTCATCCCCGCTCTCTACAACCTGGCCGTGAAGGGCCTGCTCGCGGAGAACTTCAGGGTCGTCGGCTTTGCGCGGGCGGAATCCACCGACGAGGACTTCCGCACGTCCATGACGGAGAAGATCAAGTCCTACGCCGGTTCCAACTTCGACCACGGCATATGGGACTGGCTTCACAACCGTATCAACTACCACCAAGGCAGCTTCGACGACCCGCAAGCCTACGGAACACTCGCTTCCTATCTCGACGAGCTACATGGGGGTCAGCCGCCTGGCGACGTTCTCTATTACCTGGCGACGGCCCCCAGCTACTTCCAAACGGTCGTGCAGCACCTCCATGGCGCTGGACTCATCGGTCCACAGGACGACACACGGCGTGTCGTCATCGAGAAGCCCTTTGGTCGGGACCTCGAGAGCGCCCAGAGCTTGAACAAGGGCCTGCTCGAGTCCTTGAACGAGGATCAGATCTACAGGATCGATCACTACTTGGGCAAGGAGACGGTGCAGAACATCCTGGTCTTTCGCTTCTCCAATGGGATCTTCGAGCCCATCTGGAACCGGCGCTATGTGAACCACGTTCAAATCACCGTTGCGGAGACCCTCGGAGTCGAGGGACGAGGTGGATACTACGAATCCTCGGGCGCCTTGCGGGACATGGTTCCGAACCACATCCTCCAGCTCGTATCCCTGGTTGCGATGGAGCCTCCCATCAGCTTCGACCCGGACGCTGTGCGTGACGAGCAAACCAAGGTCATTCGGGCGATAAAGGCCATGAGTGCGGAAGAGGTTCTGCGGAAGACGGTTCGCGGACAATACGGAGCCGGAATCGCCGGTGGTCGCGAACTTCCTGGCTATCGAGACTCGGAGCGGGTCGATCCGCGCTCCGCGACAGAAACCTTCGTCGGCATGAAGCTCGAGATCGACAACTGGCGCTGGAAAGACGTGCCGTTCTATCTGCGCGTCGGTAAGGCGCTGCCTGAGCGATTGACGGAGATCACCGTGCAGTTCAAGCGACCTCCCCACACCCTGTTCCGCGACACGCCGGTCGATCGGCTCACGCCCAATCAACTGGTCATCAACGTACAGCCGACCGAGGGAATCGCGTTGCACTTCGGTGCCAAGATTCCCGGAGCTGCCATGCACATCGGCCCGGTGGAGATGGACTTCTGTTATTCCGACCACTTCGGAAGGGAACAGACGACCGGATACGAGCGACTGCTCTACGACGCCATGCAGGGCGACCCGACCCTCTTTCAGAGGGCCGACATGGTCGAGGCAGCCTGGCAAGTCGTTCAGCCCATTCTCGACGTCTGGGCGGCCTTGCCCCCGCGCGATTTTCCCAACTACAGCGCCGGATCATGGGGTCCCGAGGCGGCCAAGGAACTCCTGGGCCGTGACAAGCGCAGCTGGCGTTCACGCCCGGAGAAGGGCGGGCTTTGACGATGGCCTCTCGCACGATACACGTCTCCGGGGATCGTGCCTCTCTGGCCAAGGAAGCCAGCCTTCGCGTGGCCGAGTTGGCGGAGAAGTCGATAGCGGCTCGCGGGGAGTTTCACATGGCCCTGGCGGGAGGTGAGACGCCGCGCCAGCTGTACTCCCAGCTGGCCACGAGTGGATTGGACCTTGCACACTGGCACATCTGGTTCGGTGACGAGCGCCACGTTCCCCACTCGCACGCCGCGAGCAATTTCCTCATGGCGCGCGAGAGCTTGCTCGACACCGCAGAGTTCCCGAACGATCGTGTCCATCCCTTTCCAACGGATCTCCCCCCGGATGAGGCTGCCGAGGCCTATGCGCGAGAAATGCTCGCCCACCTGCCATCGAACGCCAACGAAGCCGTCCCTCGCTTCGATCTCGTCCTGCTCGGCATGGGGACCGATGGGCACACGGCATCCCTCTTCCCGACGGACATCCAGCCGCATCCAAGCGAGGCCCTTGTCGTTCCCGTCGAGGCCCCGGGCACCGCGCATCGCCGCTTGACGTTGGCGCTGCCGGTCCTGAACGCTGCCCGTAACGTTCTCTTCCTGATTGCGGGAAGTAACAAGGCCAGCATGCTGGCAGAGATTCTCGGCGG
>CBFIHP010000041.1:0-16502 GCA_965662355.1 Planctomycetota bacterium
TCCCTGGTTTCGAGGTACTCGCCTCTCGAGAACCAGGGCCTGGTCCTCGGCTGCTTCCGCTCGGCCGGAGCCCTGGCCCGCGCCCTCGGGCCCATTCTCGGCGGCGTTTTGTACTGGCAGTTGGGCAGTGCGGCCCCCTATTGGGTCGGGGGCGTGTTCCTCCTGTTGCCGGTCGGGCTCGCTATCGGCCTGCCGGAACCCAAGGCGACGACCCAGGCAGCCCAAGAAGGATAGAGGGGCAAGGGTTGTCTCGAATCCCCTCTCCAGCCGTGGCGACTTGCAGCCGATACCACCACCAGCCATGAAGAAGTTTCTGCCGCTCGCTTTCACCCTCCTGTTCGCCTCCGCCCTTCTCGCCACCAGCCGCCCCGCGCAGAGCGCACAGGGCGATCTCCAAAACCGCGTGGCCGAGCTCGAAGAGGCCCTGGCTGCGGAGAAGAAGGCAAGCCAGTCCGTTCGTGCGAATCTCGAGCTGATCCAGAGTTACATCGAGAGACAGGCTGCCAGCGCCAAGAAGCTGAGCGCGAGCCTGGACCAGGCCGAGAAGGAGGGCTTTGCCAAGGGCATCAATTTTCAGTCCCGCGTCACCCTCCTGAGCGGCTGGCGCGAGGCTTTGACGGCATCCCAAAAGGACCTGCCCAGGTTGCAGACCCTGCCGGACAAGGGGGAAACCCCGAAGGTTCGCGGATCGCGCACGAAGAAGCGCTAGGGCGCAGGCTATAAGGGGATCATGGGCGCCAAGCTGGAAAGCCTGGGCGCGGAGATCGAGGCCTTTCTGCTTCGGCTTCAAGCCACACGGGGAGCTTCCGCGCATACGCTGCGTGCGTATACCGCAGACCTGCAGGAGTTGTCGGCCTATCTCGAACAACTCGATACATCCCTCGAACGCGTGACGCCACGCACGCTGCGCGGGTTTCTCGCCCAGCTGGACGAACGCGGCCTCGCACGCAGCAGCCTGCAACGCAAGCTTTCGGCGGTGCGCACGTTCTTTCGCCACCTCGTGCTCGAGGGCAAGCTGGAGAATCATCCGGCCACGGGACTGCGCACACCGCGTCGCGAACGCAACTTGCCGGGCACGCTCGAGACCGGCGAGGTCGAAGCGTTGCTCGAAGCACCCGATGTTTCGACGCCCGCGGGCCGGCGCGATCGGGCACTTCTCGAGTGCATGTATTCGGCGGGAACACGGGCGGCCGAGACCGTGGGGATGGATCGTGGCGATATCGATCTGCGCCGGGGACTGGCACGCGTGCGGGGCAAGGGCCGCAAGGAACGCCTGGCTCCCCTCGGCAGGCAAGCCGTCGAGGCCCTGGAGAGCTATCTCGGCGACGCGGATCGCCCCGCGGCGCAAAAGACGGCCAAGAACGCGGTCTTCTTGAACCAACGCGGCGGGCGACTCAGCACACGTTCGCTCGGACGCATCGTCGATCAGGCTTGCCTGCGCGCCGGACTGACGCGCAGCGCGACACCCCACACGCTACGACACAGCTTCGCGTCGCACTTGCTGGATCGCGGGGCCGACTTGAAGGCCGTCCAGGAACTGCTCGGACACGCCCATCTCGTCACGACGCAGATCTACACCCACGTCTCCGTCGAGCGACTGCGCAAGATCTACGAACAGGCGCACCCACGCGCTTAGAAAACGACAGGCTCCAGGGCGAGACGTTCCCACTCGGATTTGCCCTCGATGACCCGCAGGTACGCGTCGAGGGGGATGTCCTCGTAGTCCACCCAGGCCGATCCAGCGGGCCAGAGGATGGCCAATCGCTGCACACGTATCGCCTTGCCCAGACCGATCTCCTGCCGCAAAGTCGAGCCTCCGAAGCTGCTGACGGCTCCCACGTTGCGATGTATCTGGCGCTGGCCATCAGGCGTCTCGAGCGTCACACGAATCCGCGCTCCGATGGCATCTCGGTTCGAGGTCGTGCCCTGCAAGCTGAGGTAGAGAAAGCGGTTTTCGTTGCCCGGGTTTTCGAACAACGCGTTGGCGAAACGATCCACCGGATAGAAACCGCCCAGCTGGTGGAAGATGTCCTGGTCCCCGTCGTGATCGAAGTCACAGAACCCGACGCCGTGTCCTTTCTGGAGATGGCCGAGCCCCGCGGCACTGGTCAAGTCCACGAATTCTTGGCCCGCCTTGTTGCGCAGGAAGGCGTTCGGCATCAGCGACTGCAGCTGGGGCTCGCCGGTCGTCAGGTAGATGTCCAGATAACCGTCGTGATCGAGGTCGCCGAAGTTGGCCCCCATCGGCTGGAAGGGACGGTTCAAACCGACGCTCGTCGTGACATCGCGGAAGCCGTCGTCCGTTCGTCGATAGAGCCGCGGAGGCGGTGCCTCGTTGGGAAGACCCAGGGCCTGGTCGACCAGATCCGCCAGGCCCGTTTCGTAGGACGTGACGAATAGGTCGAGAGCACCATCCTGGTCGTGGTCGAAGAACCACGTCGCGAAGCTGCGCTCGCTGGGTTCGGTAACGTTCAACTCCGGAGCCACATCCGTGAAGCCCTGGGCTCCATCGTTACGCAAAAGACGGTTGGCCCCGATGTTCGATGTGTAGAGGTCCAGATCCCCATCGGCGTCGTAGTCGCCCGCGGCGACGCCCTTGCAAAAGCGATCGTTCTCCGCTCCCAGGGCGGCGGCCCTGTCCTCGAAGCGCTCGGCTTCGCGACTGAGAAAGAGCTGGGCCGGATAGTCCCCAGTGGGATCGGCCTCGACGCGCGATTCGTTGCCGATGTAGAGATCCAGGAACCCGTCTCCATCGAAGTCTCCGAAGGCTCCGGTCTGTGTCGGACGAGCGGGATCCGCCAGGCCAACGGCGCGGGTCACATCCTCGAAGCGAGCCTCGCCGAGGTTGCGCACGAGCGAATTGCGTATCTGCCCGTCGTCACCCAGCCAAGCCCCCCGCAAGACGAAGTAGTCCTTGTCACCGTCGTTGTCGTAGTCCGCACACAGAAGATTCAAGCCGCCCATTTGGTCGGAGCAGCCCGAGCTATCCGAACGGTCCTCGAAGCTCCCATCTCCGCCGTTGCGAAAGAAACGCACCGGCTCGCGCGGATCGTAACTGGAGGTCACGATGTCCATCCAGCCGTCGTTGTCGAAGTCCTCGATGACGACGCCACCGCAGAGGTTCAAGGTGTCCAGGCCCAGGCTGGGTGCGCGGTCCCGAAAGCGCGGAAACTCCGCGGGTGAAGTGAAGGCTTGCTTGGGGAAGCGCATGGGCTCGGGCACGCTGTCTGGGTACTCCCCGAGAGCCATGGCGCAGATGTTCAACAGCCAACGCGAGCTCTTGTCTTCCGGGTTCCTTCGCAGGGCGTTCAGAAATAGCGCGCGTGCCTTCTGGGCCGGTTCGCGGCGGGTGTGCTCCGCTTCGCCCTCAAGTGGAAAGATGCAGCACTGGGCGTTGTGGCGTGTGACACAGTTTTCCGTTTCCGCCTGACGCAGGTAGGCGATGGCCAGGAGCTCTTCCAGCGCTTGATCGCCGCCATGCTCTTGGGCGATTCGCGCGCGAGCACGTTCGAGCAATCCGATGGCCTTGTCGGCCTGATCGTTCTTGAGCAAGGCCCTCGCCAATCGGCGCTCGAGTCGCAATCGCTCCGCCGCCGGCAGCCCCTTTTGCTTCAAGCTCCTGCGCAGCTGGCCGATGCGCGCCGGCGAGAGATAGGGATTCATCCCCTGCGTCAGGGCGTCGGCGATGACCTCGAACTCCGCCCGCACCGACGAGGGCTCGCGGACTCCAACCCCCGGCGCCGGCACGCTCGTGGGTTCTTCGACTCCCCCATCGCAGCCGTAGGCGAAAGCCATCGAAAAGCAGAGGCAAAGGGCGAACAGCCTGTTGCGGAAAGAATGCGGCATCACGACAGAGCTTACGAGGAACTCGGCTCCGGAGTTGGCCTTCCCACGGCGCGATCCGCACGAATCAAGAAAGCGTCGAGCTCGGCGACGAGCCCCGCGGCGAGGAGCCACCAGAAACCCGATTGCAGGCTCGTGTTGGTCAACTCCGAGAGCTTGTCGTACACGAGCGCCAGGGCCAGGATGAAAACGTCCAGCATGGCCCACTCGTCCATGCGGTTCGCCCAGCGGCGCACCCAGCTGCGGCGTACGAAGGCGAGCAGCACTCCCAGGAGGCCACGTATCAGGGGGACGCTGACGATGAAGAGCGCGACATAGATGGCCATGCGCACCTCGCCCTCATTCCACAGGTGTCCAATGCTCGGTAGAAGAGCGATTTCGTCCTTCGTGAAAGCGCCAAGCAAGGAGGGCGGTCGGATCCGATAGTAGAACTCGCTCAGCGCGACCCCGAGCAAGACGAGGCTGACAAGCGAGAGCGCGCCGCGCACACGAAACCCCACTCCGGCACGCATCGGCTGTCGTGACCCTCCCACGTGAAACAGCCGTGAAACGAGTCGGGCGGCAATCATGGACAGGAAGATGGCCAGCGCGAAAGTGTGGATCCCACTACGCGACGCCGAGCGGGCGTAGAAGACCGGCAGCAACGAGCCGACGAAGAGCGCGATGATGAAGACATCGACCAGCGACCACTTGCCGATGATCGTGAGCACGCGCAGAACCCGCTGCGACACTCCTCCGATCCTGTGGCGCGGACACAGCCAGGCCAGAAACAAGAGCTTGCCGGCCGGGAAAACGATCGAAAACACGAACACGATCGTTGCGGAGGTCAGGTTGCCGTCCTGCCACAGACTCTTCACCCCTCCATAGATCGAGTAGATCTCCTCGGGACCTCTGGCCCCCTTGAAGAACACCGTGGGCCGGGTCAACGCGATCCCGAGCGTCACCACACTCGCGAGGATGAACAGCGCCGCGATGACGCGCAGCAGGGCGTCCTTGCGCTGGGCGCCCAGGCCGTTCGCGGCCTGCCTGTGCGAGTCGGCGAACGGGCCCTCGGGCTGCGGCGGGGGGATTGGGGAGGAGTTCTCGGATTGCATGCGCTGATCCCGCTCGCCATTCCGGCATTCCGCCAACGCCTCTGCAACGCCCCTGCGTCTCTTATCCGGGACGCGCGGGCGGAAGTTCTGGGCTGTGGCCTCGACTGAGCCCCTTCCCTTGCGGAGGATCTAGGCCTGAGAGCCCCTGGACTCCCTTTCCCGATGAGCGACACGCACGTAACCGCATCCGTCATCCAGGCCTATCCTTCCCCTGCGCTCGCAGCCCTCGAGGTCAATCTCGCGGAACACGTGGCCTTTGTCCCGCGCGAGCTCGCGAGGGACAACGTCCTGTCGAAGGCCGGCGTGACCCGAGTCGACTCCGGTCTGGCGTCGGACACGTTCAACAAGCTCCTGCACGCGCGTTTCGAGGAGAGCCAGGCGGACGCCGGCATCGACCAGGCCCTCGAGCACTTTCGGCGCGTCGAGCGCCCCTTCACGTGGTGGGTCGGCCCCTGTTCACGCCCCTCGGATCTCGAAGCCCGATTGGGCCAACGCGGGCTCCAGCCGCTCGAACACGAGATCGGCATGACCCTGAAACTGAAGGACCTGCCTCGGGACAGAGACATTCCCGAGGGGTTTTCCATTCGACGGGTGACCCAACTGACCGAGCTGGAACATTTCGCGGCACTGCTATCCAACATCAGCATCCCCGCCGACGACACGGTGGTCGCCTACTTCGAAAAGGCCTCGCCCTTCCTGCTGAAAGACGACTGCCCGATGCAGTTCTTCGTCGCCTACCGAGGCGACGAGCCAGCCGCAACCGTCGAGTTGATGCTGAGCGCCTACGGAGACAACCCCCGCGGCCTGGCAGGTGTGCACATGTCAGCGACGAGCGCAGCCTATCGACACCGCGGTCTGGAATTGGCGATGAGCTGGACCGCCCTGGATCACGCACGCCAGCTCGGTGCCGAGCTGGGAGGTATTCTGGTCGCTCCAGAGGCCCAGAACATCTTCACCGAGCTGGGCTTTCGGAGCTGCGGTCGGTTCGCCGAATACCAACACTGAGTCCTACCCGTTTCCCGTTCGCCCATCACGCGGGCCGGAGCAATACCCATCCGCGACTCGACGGGCGTTTGCGCACCCACGACACGCCCCCGCTCCAGTGACACGCAATGACGAAACCGACGTCTGACAGTTCTTTCACCGACGACGTAGCTGCCTTCTACGAATCGACACTCGTCCCACTCATCTTCGAGCCCTACGCCGACGACCTCGCGGCCAGGACGCGAGCCCTACACCCCACGTCCGTGCTGGAAGTCGCGTGCGGCACGGGCGTGGTCACGCGGGCCCTGGCCTCGTCTCTGCCCAAGACGTGCGCCATCACCGCGACCGACCTGAACGATGCAATGGTCGCCCACGGAGAACGAATGGGCACCGTACGCCCGGTGAATTGGCGACAGGCCGACGTAATGGCACTCCCCTACGCCGACGGGACTCTCGACGTCGTCGTCTGCCAGTTCGGGACCATGTTCTTCCCCGATCGCGTGGCGGCCTATGGAGAAGTCCGAAGAGTGCTCCGGCCCGGGGGGACGTTCCTCTTCAACATCTGGAACGCCATCGAGGACAACGAGTTCGCCCATGTCGTCACCAGCGCCGTAGCTGCGCTCTACCCCGACGACCCCCCCTTGTTCCTGGCCCGCACCCCTCACGGCCACGGGCGTCCCGGCGAGATCGAATCCGACGTTGAAGCTGCCGGCTTCGAGCAATGTTCCCTCCGTCAACGTGACGACTCTAGCTCGGCCGCCAATCCCAAGGTGCCAGCCATCGCCTACTGCCATGGCACGCCGCTGCGCAATGAGATCGAGGCCCGTGACCCCGCTGGCCTCGAACGCGCTACAGCGGCCGCAACCGCCGCCCTCGAAGCCCGCTACGGCAAAGGCCCCATCGAAGGGCGAATCAGTGCTGTGGTGGTTGCTGCCAGCTGAGCAACCGGTTGCATGTGGCGTGACTCGCCATGCCGCCCTCCAGCTGCCCTTGTTGAAGTTGACCAGCTGCCCGTGACCCCATTTCGTCGCGCTGCGGCCGGACAACTCGGGGATCTGATTCCTTCCGATTGTCTACCTGCCCTGAAAGACCTGCTTTGCTTAGGATTGGGGCGTCCATTCCACCAGGTCTCTCTCTCTGAGCTCCCCCATGCTGCGCTATGTGCTCCCCACGCTCTTGCTCTTAGCCCCCTCCTCTCAGGCCCAGGGGCCCGCGGTTTCCCAGCGAGGGAATCTCCCCCTGCTCCAGACGCAGCATGTCTGGACCTACGACCTGCCTGCCATTGTGCCCTCGAGCGTGATCAAAGAGGACGCAGATAGGCGCTCGTCCGGGCTTCCGCCACGCTTCGCCTTGCCGCGCGAGTGTTCTCTCACTCCTTCCCAAGAGGGAACTTGGGAGAACCTCGATTCCCAGACGCTTCTCTGGCGTCTGCGGATTCGAGCGCTTGGAGCCGTGAACTTGAACCTTGGGTTCAAGAGCTTCTTCCTACCGCCCTCGGCCGCATTGCATATCTACTCCACCGATCGCACCCATGTGGTCCGGCCCTTCACCGCCACCGACAATGCGGTCCACGGTGAACTCTGGACACCGGTTGTGGCCACCGAAGATCTGATGCTCGAGTTGGAGGTCGCGCTAAGCGAGGTCGCTCAGGTACGTCTCGAGCTGAGCCAAGTTGGCCATGGCTACCGGCCCTTCGGCTCGCCCGCAAGTGGCTATCTCGGCTCGGGCAGTTGTAACTTCGATGTGGTCTGTCCCGAGGGCGACGACTGGCAGCTCGACATCCCCTCCGTCGGCGTGATCTCGACCGGCGGCTCGACTTTTTGCACCGGGTTCATGGTGAACAACGTCCGCAACGACTTGCGGCCCTACTTCATGACGGCAGCACACTGCGGGATCTCGAGCGGAAATGCAGCTTCGCTCGTGGTGTACTGGAACTATGAAAACTCCGTCTGCCGCACCCCTGGAACGCCGGGGGCCGGCGGCAACGGCGACGGTAGCCTGGCAGAGTTCAACTCGGGTTCTTCCTTCCGGGCAGGCTGGAGTTCTTCAGACGTCACCCTGGTCGAGCTCGACAGTGACCCGCCGGCCGCCTACGACGTGTCCTATGCCGGGTGGGATGCCACGGGCGCGGACGCCAGCATGGCCATCGCCATCCATCACCCCGACACCGATGAGAAGCGCATCAGCTTCGAGTTCCAGCCGACAACGACCACGACCTATCTGCAGAACGGTATTCCGGGCAACGGTACACACGTGCGCGTCGAGGACTGGGACCTCGGGACGACCGAGCCGGGTTCCTCAGGCTCACCGCTGTTCAATCAGGACCACCGCGTGATCGGCCAACTCCACGGGGGATTCGCCTCGTGTAGCAGCCAGACCTCCGACTGGTACGGCAAGTTCTCGGTGTCCTGGACGGGCGGCGGTACTTCGTCCACGCGGCTCTCCAACCATCTCGATCCCGACTCGACGGGCACGCTGACAGTGGATGCCACATCCCTGGCGACCCTGTGCACAGACCTAGGAACGTTCGAGTTCAATCGGCCGCTGTATCGCTGTGAGGACACGCTCGACATCTTGCTGACCGACTGTGGATTGAACACATCAGATCTCGTGGCCGAAACCGTGATGGTCACGGTGGATTCGTCGACCGAGCCCGGTGGCGAGAGCCTGCTCTTGACCGAAACCGGTCCTCAGACGGCACGCTTCGCGGGCACCTTGGCGCTCAGCTCCAGCGATGGCGTCGGTGTTCTTCAGGTCATTGAAGGGGACGCGGTAACCGCACGTTACACGGATGCGGACGACGGCATGGGGGGCTCGAATGTGCCCGTTACCGGCCCGATCGCCATTGACTGTACTCCCGCAACGATCATCAGCGCGGGTGTCTCGGGAATCGGTCCGGACGTTGCAATTGTCACACTCACGTGCAACGAGGGCGTGACCGCTGGCGTGGACTTCGGCACGAACTGCGCCTCCCTGATTCAAGTTCAGACCGGAACCGATTTTGGAACGACGGCTACCGTCGAGCTGAGCGGTCTCCTGCCGAATACGACCTACTTCTTCCACGCCCTGGCCACCGACGCGGCGGGGAACGTGACCACGGATGACAATGCTGGCAACTGCTACTCGTTCTCGACCGACAGCGTGCCCATCGCATTCACCGAGGAATTCTCAGGGGACACGGACTTCAATGACATCGTGCTGTCCTTCACGCCTGATCCAGGACCGGACGGCTACGTTGTCTGTACACGGCCGAGCCTGGGGCTGGCGACCAACCCTGCTGGAGGTACGAACCTGGCGCTATCCGACGACGACACACAGCAGATCGTCCTCGGGGGTGGAAACACCGTGAAGCTCTACGGCCAGAGCTACAACTCCTTCTGGGTCAACTCGAACGGCAGCCTGACCTTCAATGCCGGCGATACCGACTTCACCGAAAGTCTGGCCGAGCACTTCGGAGAACCGCGCATCTCGCCCTACTGGGACGACTTCAACCCCTCCGCAGGTGGCACTGTTTCCTACCGCCAGCTGAACGATCGTGTCGTGGTCACTTGGGATGGAATTCCGGAGTACTCGACCACAAACCAGAACACCTTCCAGGTCGAGCTCTTCTACGGAGGCCGCATCCGCCTGAGCTACGCCAGTCTCGACTCGACCGACGGCATCACGGGACTCTCCGCCGGTCTCGGCGTACCCCCCTCCTTCTTCGAGACAGACTTCTCGATCCAGCCGACGTGCAGCGGGGGCGGTCCCCAGACTGACCGCGCTCGTACGCCGAGTAGTGGGCCTACGATTCAGGTCCAATAGAATCCATGAGCGAGAACCCCATCCCTCGAGCTCCGGCTTGCTTTCACACGCACCAACTCCGCCTCACTTGCTCGGTGCAAGAGCTCTCCCAGCGATGAACCTGGCGTAGCGGTCCGCTGTCTGTCGCGCGTGCTCGAAGATCGGAACGTGTCCTCCTGCTGAAAGCCGGACGACCTCTACGTTTCGAAGGTGCTCGGCGAAGAAGATGCGGCTGGCCGGGTGCAGAACCTTATCGTCATCGCCCCACACGAGGAGCGTTGGAGCCGTGATGGCCTCGAGGCGAGACTCGAGCGGCTCACGCTTGGACATCAAGTCGTCCCACATCTTGGAGTGCAGTTCGCGACGGGCGATCTGCTCCCGCGCGAGCACAGGAAAGACAATGCTTGGGATCGGGGGATCACTGGTGCATGTTAGCTTGAGGAAGCGTTTGTAATCGGCGAGTGACGATATGAGGAAGGGGTTGTTGCCCGCCTCTATGCATCGAAAGCACTCGCTCTTCTCTGACGGGAAGTGCCCCGCCGGCGCGAAGAGGGCAAGGCTCAGCAATCGCTCCGGCGCATTCGAGGCGTACCCCGCAGCCATGAGGCCGCCGAGAGAATTGCCCACGAGGTGAAAGCGTTCTCCCACGATCGCGTCGAGAAACGGCGTCAGGTGCTCCAATAGGGCGATGGCGCCATAGTTCTCCTCCAGGGACGCCGCGTTGTCGCCGTGACCCTTGAGGTCGGGGGCGATCACGCGCAGTCCACGTGGCAGGGAGCGTATGTAGCCGAGCCAAATGTCTTTGTTGGCCGTGAACCCGTGCAACAAGACCACCGTTTGGTCCGTGCCGGGCCTTTCGAGATAAGCGAAGCGCTCTCCGTCTAACTCGGCATAGGACAGCTGCGCGCGCGAGCGGCGCCGGTCCAGCTCCAGGCCCGTGGCGAAGAGCTGATCGCGCACGCCTTCGAGACCTCCGCGTACGCGCCCTGCGATCTCGCGGAGACGTTCGCCAGCTCGGCTGTTTGTCTCGGTATTGAACCCCTCCGGGTCTTTCATTGGCTCAGCCCCAAGGGAAATGGGAAATGCGCTTCCTCAGGCTACCGCGCGGCAGCGAGTCCGTGGGCGGTGCTGAGCCCGAAGGTCGCTCGTGTAGCGCTGCAAACCCCCGTGCTGACTCTCGCAGGCCTGGATCAACATGAAGAGATCGCTCTGCATTCCCACGCGAGTCAACGTGTCCTGGGCCGACAGGCTCGGAAGCAAAGGGCACAGGCTCGAACACAACAGGCCGTGAAATTGCATCTTTGAGACGTCCGCAGGGTGCTGGCAGCAATTTTTTTTGATTCCTGTGTTCGATCGAAGAGCCCACCGTTTTCTGGTAGATGGCCCCAAGAAAAGGACGACCCAATGAGACTCTTCGTAAGCCTCGCGATCCTCGCACTCTCGGCTTTCAACCTGCACGCTTGCCCCACGAGCACCTCCTCTACGATTCCTTCGCAAGACGAGGAGGAAAGGGCGCTCGCGATTCTCGAGCGCATGCGTGAGGTCTACGCCTCATGCAAGAGCTATTCCGACGAGGGGGAAGCCCGGACCCTCTTCCTCAGTGCGCTACCGGGTCAGACCCGAATACGCACACGGACCGTGGTCAAGCCCTTTGAAACGATCTTCGAGAGGCCGGCTCGTTTCCGCTTCGAGTTCCGCACTCGCCAGGGGGAAGAGGAATGGGATCGCTACATCGTCTGGCTGGACGATGACTCCAAGGCCCGCTCCTTTTGGACCTTGAAGTACGAGACCCGCGAGTGGCCCTCGCTCGAGCATGGACTCGGGGCGGCCCGCGGAGTGTCCGATGGGACGGCGAACCACGTCCCGGCTTTGCTTTACAACCGAGATAATTGGCTAGGCGGCGTCGAGCACTTCGAGTTCGCGGGAGAGGCAAATGTCGAGGGACACCCCTGCTGGCGCATCCTCGCCCACCCGGTCTCTTACGCGAAAACCCTTGTGGACCCGCTCAACCAGAACGAAAGAAAGCTGCCCGAGGCCGGGCCGACGACGCTTTGGATCGATCGCGACGACCATCTTTTGCGCAGGATCCGCTCCACACGGAAGTTCGAGAAGTTCTCCACCGACCGCACGATCACCTATCGCCCCGTCCTCGGCAAACGGATCCCACGCGACGCGTTCGCAGTGAACCCCACGAAGTAGATCGCCCACGGCTCTCCAAGCCCGTGTGATCATGTAACCTTTGTGACGAATGCAATCGGTGCGATTGGCAATGGAAAGAGAACCGAAGGACGGAATCGGCGTCGAGCGTGTGGGCGAGCTACTGAAGTTTGCCCGTGCTGAACTGGGCGAGGCCAGCGCGGCTCTGCTCGAAGACCCCGCCGTCCAGGTGCTGGCCCTCGCTCGCATGCGCAACGGCTACGACCTCGAAGACGCCGTGCTCTCCCAAGTTCACGAGAGCATGGGGGTGCACAAAACCATGGGCCGCAGCACGCGCCTGGCGGACGAGTTCCTGGGCTACTTCTTGCGCGATCTCATGCGCCTCGGGCAGCGCGTGAAACTCTCTTCATTGAAGCGTTTCCTGGATACGGGCGACCTCGTCCAATCCGTGCTCGGTGATCTGTGGGGTGAACTGGCCAGGGTGCGCTTCGAGACCCGCGGTCGTTATCTCGCCTACCTCTCTCGCAAGCTGAAGTGGAAGGCCTCGAACAAAACGCGCGCCCTCGAAGCGGACAAACGCTCGGAACATCGCCGGGTCGATGTCGAGGGCGAACAGGATCACCTTCAGGAAGAACCCGGGTCGCCGCTGACTCAGGCGGCCCAGGCCGAGGACCTGGAGCGACTCGCATTGGGGTTGATGAAGCTCTCGGTTCGTGATCGAAGCCTGCTGACGTCCCATCTTCAAGGCATCGCGCTCGAGGGGATCGCCAAACAGCACAACCTCTCGTACGATGCGGCGCGCATGGCGTTGAAGCGCGCGATTCGCCACGCTCGGAGGGTCGTATGACCCGCGAAGACGACACACTCGCACGCGCAGAGGTCGCCTTCGGGCGCTTTGTCGAGCTCTTCCGTAAGGGCCAGCTCTCCGGCTCGGCAGCCTTCGTCGAGAAACAGGAAGCCGACATTCGTGACGAGCTGCGTCAGATGATCGAGGAGTTCTCGGCGCTCCGCGAGCGCATCGGTCAGGGGACTCTCGAACAGACCGAGGGACGCGTTCTCGGGGGCTACCGCTTGCTGTCCGAGCTGGGTCGCGGGGGCATGTCGGTCGTCTGGGAAGCCGAAGAGATCGCCCTCAACCGACGCGTGGCCTTGAAAGTCCTGGCGCCCCATCAGTTGCTCTCGCCCACTGCCCTACAACGCTTCGAACGCGAGGCCCGCGCCGGTGGGCGCTTGGCCCACGCGGGCATCGTCCCCACCTACGGTGCGGGCGAAGCCGACGGCGTGCATTACATCGTCCAGGAGCTGGTCCCCGGCGGCTATACGCTCTCGGATTCATTCAACGATCTGCGCGAGCTGCGCGAGCTTCCGGGCGACTACTACAAGGGCGTCGCGCAGCTCTTCCTCGAGCTGGCCCGGGCGCTGCAATACGCGCACAACGAGGGCGTGATCCACCGCGATGTCAAACCGGGCAACGTCCTGATCAGCGAAGACAACGAGCCGCGCATCGTCGATTTCGGCCTGGCCCGCATTCAGGACGAGCTCAGCACTTCGCGCACGATCGAGATTTCCGGTACGCCTTTCTACATGAGCCCCGAACAAGCGGCGGCCAAGGCCATGGGCATCGACGAACGCACGGATCAGTTCAGCCTGGGCGCGACGTTGTACGAAGGGCTGACCCTGAAGCGGCCATTCGAAGGCGATACGAGCCTTCAGGTCTTCCGTAACATCCTGACGGTCGATCCCCCCGATCCGCGCACGGTACGTTCGCGCGTGCCCGTCGATCTGGCGGTGATCTGCATGAAGATGCTCGAGAAGAACCCCGATCAACGCTACGTCAAGATCGGTGACGCTGGGGCGGACCTCGAACGCTTCCTGACCGATCGTCCGATCGTGGCCAAGCCCCCCGGGGCCCTCGACCGCGCCTCCAAGTGGGCGCGGCGCCACCGCACACTCGTGGCGGCCCTGGCGGTAGGGATCGTTGCCTTCGTCATCATCACCGCGTTACTCCTGCAGAACAGAAGCGCGCGCATCTTGGCGGAAAACACGACCAAGGATCTCGAGGCCGCACAAGAGGAGTTGCTTGCGTTTCAATCCGAGCTGCTTGCTGCGCAGGAAGACATGATCACCAATGCGGTCGACCTGGGTCAGACGCGGACCTATCCGAGCACTTTCGGAGACATGTCGCTCGACCTGGTTCGTACCTACATTGCCCGAGGCGAGCTCGAAGAGGCCGCGGATTGGCTTCGTGCCGCGCCCATTCCCGAGACTCAGATCGCGGAGCTACGCCGGGACACCGGCCTCGCTCCCCTGCTCGAAGCGGGCTACGACGACGTCTTCCAACGGAAAGCACTGCCCGGCTCGATGGACCACAAAGTCATGCCCGAGGACCCCGCGGATCACGCTCCCGATTTCATCGAGGAACTCGGGGACGGCCTCCGTGTCGCACGTGAATGGGTCATCCCGGGCAGTTTCCGCGGCGTTGCCTACGACGACGACAATGGTTTGCTCTTCGGGCTCACGCTCGGCGGCGAAGCTCACATCTTCGACCGCGAGCTGCACCGCCTACGAAGCTTTCTTCTGGCGAGTGGAACCATCGAACTGCGCCTGGCGCGACTCGGGGTCGGCAAAAACGTCGCCACCATCGGCTTCGGTAGCACCGCACATAGAAAGCTCAAGGCGTGCTTCGAACATCGCTCTCTGTGGACATACTATGCCGGCGGACGCATCAACGACGTGCGTCCCTGTGACCTCGATGGCGATGGCACACATGAGATACTCCTCGCCGTCGGAGCCGCCCGGGGCATCGAAGTCCTCGGCGCCGACGGAACGGCCCGTCGATTCGATGCCAAGCTCTATGGGCCCTACGCCGTCTCTCCCTGCGATTTCGATGGCGACGGTGTAACCGATGTCGCTGTGAGTGCCGCAGGGGGATCGATCCGGGTCTTCGATCAGATGGGCGTGAAGAAGGGCCGGTTCGCTAGAGATCTCACACCGATGTGCATGCTGCCTTGCGGCGCGGGTGGCGAGAACGGGATGTTCGTATGGGCGAAGACCCAATCGATGAAAGAGGGGCTTCTCGTACGACTCGCCCCCGATGGGAGTGAATCGTTTCGCATCTCCCACAAGGACAGCAGGAACACGTATGCGAACGCTTTCTGTGTCGGTCCAGAAGAACGTTGGGCAGCCGTAGCTCGAAGCGATTACTCGAAGGGTAGCAACAACGTAACCATCTTCGACCTCGAGAAACGCAGCGCCTTCGCGGTTCTCGAGTACTACCGCACGGACGCTGCAAGATCCGCTAGCCCCTCCAAGGCTGAAACAGTTTTGCAGCCCCCCACCACGGTCGACAAGCTCAAGAACAACTCCGGCAATCCCGCAGGGGCCAGCCAGCTCGCATGGATTCCGGCCGAGAACGGCTCGCCCCCCACCCTGATCGTGGCTACGAAACTGGGCCTGCGGGCCTATTCGATACACCCTCAGCAGGACTAACTGAGAGCATAGGTATTCCAAAGGGGTGCTTCTTGCCCGGCGAACCTGAAGAATGTTACGGATTGCGTAGCGCATGCATGACCGCCACGGCGGGTGGCCTGACTTCTACGGGACCGCGCAGCTCCCGCAGGACCTGGTCGCCTACGCTGATGAGGTCGCCCAGTGGGTGTTTGGCATTGTGCTGGCGCCGGCGGGGTTTCTGAACTGGTGGTGGGACTGATCGACACGTAGCGCGGTCAACGCCGCTCGCCCGTGCTTGGGACGCGGATGGGCAGCGCGTTTGTCCCCGGAATCGGTGCTAAGACCTCCTCTGCGGGCTACGACACCCCCGCAAGGACACTGAGAGTTGCCTACGACAACCGCCCCCCAATTCGCACTTGAGCCCATGGCCGAGAATTATCACCCCACGTCCAATGGAGTACCCCCAACGCACACCCTCTTCGAGAGAGGAAGAACCATGAAGTCCCCTGCAGTCCCCGTCCTATTCCTGGGTCTCCTCGTTTCCGGAACCGGACCCAGCCCGACACCGCAAACGGCCAAGAACCCCGTTCGTATCCCGGCTCCCCTGACGGCGGGCGGCGGGGCGGATCTGGTGGAGTTCCTGAAGCACATGGAAATGGTGCGGCTGCCGGATGGACTGGGAGGCACGGTGCTGACCCTCAGGCTTCACGGCATAAACGTGCAGATCGTGAACGGCACGGGCACCACCGACGGCGTCGTCGATGGTGCAGGCAACCTCATCGTGGGCTACAACGAGCTGCGCTTCTCGGGTAACGACCGCAGCGGATCGCACAACTTCGTCGTGGGCAAGGAGCACAACTTCTCGAGCTTCGGAGGCCTGGTGGCCGGGTCCCGCAACACGCTCAGCGAAGGACACGCCTCGGTCAGCGGCGGGTTCTCCAACACGGCCAGCGGCTTCCGCTCCTCGGTCAGCGGCGGGTTCTACAACACGGCCAGCGGCTACTACTCCTCGGTCAGCGGCGGGGGCTACAACACGGCCAGCGGCGACTACTCCTCGGTCAGCGGCGGGTTCTCCAACACAGCCTACGGCAACGACTCCTCGGTCAGCGGCGGGGGCTTCAACACGGCCAGCGGCACCAGATCCTCGATCAGCGGCGGGGGCTTCAACACGGCCAGCAGCAACTACGCCTC
>CBFIHP010000042.1:0-13708 GCA_965662355.1 Planctomycetota bacterium
CGTCACGCATCCATCTGGGCCTTGGCCACCGTCTCGGCCGCGGGCGCTTGGCTCGCTACGATTCATGCACCAACGCCGCCTTCAAGGCTGGCGAAGTCGGATTCGTCGTAAGAAAAAAACCGATTCGACCGTCGCGCTCAACGTCTTTTCCAAACTTGAGAGGCAGGACCACCCAACCCGTACGAGAAGGCAGGAAACGGGGGGATCGGTCTTCAACCCCCATTCCAATCGAAGGACTCTCTTTCCTTACTATTCAGGAGAAGTTACCCATGAAACGCATCGTATTTATAGCGGCCACGCTCCTGGGAGTCTCTGCGCTCTCAGCGAATCAGGCCATAGCCAACCAGTGGGAAGCGGAATTGAGCACGATGGGACTTATGCCGGGAGCCTTGGCACCCACGTTCGTGTCTCCGTGCGCGGCCACCATCGATGAGCCATCCACCACCCAGGCAACTGTCCGCAGTAACGAAGACCTTGCGGATTGGCTCATCGCAACCTTCGCCGTCATGTCGGTCCGGGAGCTTGAAGTAGCGACCGGAACCTACGAGTACACCACGGGGTACTCGATCTCTAGCCTGGTCAAGATGGAACGCTCGGAGTTGCTTACCGCACTCAATGGCGCGGACCCGCTGGTCTTGGGCGAATTGTGGCTAGGACAGGGGGAGCCTTCAGAACCCTGCGCGACCTCACCCGCCCCTCCGGGCGCGTGCACCTATGGTGTCAAGTGTGCCGCCGGCGCAACGTGTACCGAAACGGATTGCGACTCCCTCTCTAGCGCCCTTGTGCTACTCCGTTCCGAATTCCACGTCGCACGCCCAGGAAGCCCCGAAGGCGAGCACGGGGCTGGTCCACTTTACGCAATTTCAACGGCTCAAGCTCGTCGAGCAGCTATGTAGAGACAAGCGACGAGCAGAGCCCGGACTCGTACACCTAGAGGGTTTGGCCAACGGCTACCGCGAACGCGCGGAAGTCTATTGGCAGCGAATCTTCACGGGTGGTTCTTACCCTTCCGATGTGATGGAGTTATCCCACCGCATCGGACTCGAATAACTAACCTCTTACTCGAAAGGGGGCCGCAATTGCGCCTCATCTCATTCCTACTCGTCCTTTTCGTAACGCTGTTGCCAGCAACGGCGCAAACCCGAGGAGCGGCCCCGTCCGTGCCCGTATACAAGCCTGGCTTTGAAGGGCTCACGGTGACTTATGGAGGTGTCGGCTCCCTTGTGTACGTTGGGCCCCAATCGCCTGCAATGGGGCGTTCGACAACGCTCCCGCTGAATGACATCACGCCCAACGGCGGCGTTTCTGTGGACTGGCTGCACATGGAGTTCGATGGAGACGTACGGCGTATCACCGTGCAGGGTGACGCCTACGGGTCCGGCTCAGACCACAGTCAGTACCCGCATTCGAACCTGATCGCGATCATGGAGGAGGAGGTAGGCGAACAGCTCCACCTCTTCCCGTCCAACGTACCCCCCGCGGAAAGCATCCTCTCGGGATCGGGCAAGCTCGGGCAGCCATCAAGCGGACCAGGGTGGGTGAACCCGTGGGAGATTGGCCAGGCGGCAACGTCGCTACCGATCACGAATAACGGGGATGACAGTCGCGGCGGCGCCGATGTCACATGGGAGCATGACCCCGACGGCGGTGGCCCGATGCAACCCGTCCGAGTTCGGGTCTGGACTCAGCGCTCCACAGGCGAATCCTCAGCGGGGATGATGAAGCGACTCTCTCGGCTGGCGAAGCGGGCGCTCGGAGTGTTCCCTCCGAACGTCGCCTCGCCAGCCCCACCTCAGGCTCCTAGCGGCGGGTAGTTCACCGCCAGCCGCTAGTCGCGCGCGGACTCTCTCGCGCGAAACAATGAGGCCCCCGCGAAACCAAGCGCCCGGGGAAGAGGTAACGACCCTCCCCATCGAAGTCGATAAACCCCGCCTCACCCGCGCCTAGGCTCCTGGCCCCCTGCCCTCCTTCGGGTGAGCGGGGGGCTCTTTATCAAATGAGCGAACAAGTCTTCACAGACGCCATGGTCCAACACGATTGGTTCCACGGCCAATCGGGCGAGACCTTGCTCCAATCCTGGCGCTCCTAGGGGAGTCCGGCGTTTTCCGCTACCCCTCCAGCAAAACGGCGAGGCGCACATGGGGTTAGGCCCGGGGGGAAGCACTCCTCGACCGTCAGGCAACGATAGCCATGTTTGTGCTGCCCTTGCTTCCCTTTATACTCACCGGTCCCACCCACGAGCATTCCCATGAAGAACCAGCGACAACCTGCAACAGTCCTCATCTCCGGTGCCCTCGCATTTTTCTGTGTCTTGGCGATCTACAGGAGCGTAATTCCTTCGATTGGCCGAAGCGCAGCGCAAGGTCGGCAACCAGACACAGAAGTCCAAGGTCGATCAAGTCACGCGATTACTGCGACCCCAGAAAAGAGAGCACCCGCTCTGCGAAGCGAAATTAGGGGCGCCCAGGAGGAAGAGAGGAGCACGCCTGGGCAGGACCAACCGGAAGTGAAGTTGGCCTCTCTCCTCAGTCATGGACTTGCGTGGCATATCTCAGATCTCTCGCGCTGGGAAGAGATCGACATGTATCGAAGAAGCCTGGAGCTGGGCATGGAGTCCATCGTGGGCTTCAAGCCGAAGGACGGGGCCCGGCTGGCGGTCAAGCTGAGCCAGGCGCGGTCCGTCCGTATGCAACAGTTCCTCCTCGTCTCCCTGGCCATCCTCGAGTATGGCGATGTCGATACCTATACGGAGTACTTCACCCAGCCGGGGCTCGAGGCCGCGACCGCCTTCGCACTTGGGCGTTGTGGCGGACCGCAAGGAATCGCCCTGATCGTCGAGGCTCTGGGTAAACCAGCCATGCTGCTGGCCGATCGCGACAACCTTTACTACGGCCTGGGTCAGGCAGGCGTCGCGACCCTGTCCACGCTGCTGGATGCGACGGAAGCCCGGCTGCTTCGCGGAGAAGACCCGACCGCGTTCCTGCCCCTGACCTTCCTCGCCGGCGAAAGCGCGTGGGGTCCCCTGAAAGAACTCGCCCTCGGGGACAGGCACGTTGGGATTCGTATTGCGGCAATCCGCGCGTACGCTCGGGGAGAGGAGATCCACGCAGGCCATTCGGGGTGGCTTCAGCGACTTGCTCTTGACTCAGAGCTCGACCTGCTTGTTCGGGCCGAAGCCCTTCGTGCCCTGGGCCATCTGGACAGGGACGCGGGAGGGACCTTGGTGAAGGAGATCCTGAACACCCCCAACAGTCCCAGCAACCTGCTGTCTGCGGCGCTGACAGCTGCCATCGAAACGGGAATCCCGGAGGGTTGCCTCGGACAAGTAGATGCGCTGGCGCGCGGCACCAACGACACACTTCGGGAAAAGGCTCTCATCGCACTCATTTCCGATGGCAGCATCGAAAGCTCCGCGCTGCTTCGCGGATTACTCCCGCTGTTGTCTCCCAAGGATGTGGATACATTGGTCACCCAACTCTTCGTGGGAGGCCCACTGGATCGTCTGGAGTCCTCAGCAAATCCACTCTACGAAGACGTTGCAAACCTGTTGACCAGTGAGCTCCTAAGCAAGAGTTCAGAACAGCTCGCGCTTCAAGCATTCGCTGAAGCCGGTGTCCTGACTGAGCTTGTCGATTCCGTAGCTTGGGGGAGGTACGCAGATGCATCGATGGAAAATCGCCTTAACCACAGTGCTCTCTTTGAGCTTTCGCATGTCATTGGCTCCGAGGCAAACCAGGAGATTCTCGGTGCCTACCGGCAAACGGATGGGTTCGTGCCCAAGCTGGAGTTGGCAAGCTTGATCGCAAATTTGGAGGGGAACAGCGATAACCCGGAAGTCGAACGGTTCTTGGCGGATGAGGTCCTGACGCAATTCCGCACTGCCCTGAGCGATCAGACCGGCGCGATGCTCGCCTACACCGGGCCCCGCAGAGGTCAGCACAACCAACTCGCAATGACCATGGCCAACGTGTTCGGGCGCTACGGAAATGTCGAAGACATTCCTTACCTGGACAGTATCGGGCCGAGGTTTCTCGAAGAACATACGGACTGGCCGGAAAGCCTCCGCAGTGCAATCCACACGAGTCTAGTCGAGGCCACTGGCCGCGCCACGGACCTGATCAACCTACGGCAGGTGCAATGAAGAAATCCATGATCCGCTTTCTTCTCAAAACCTTCGCAATCGTGTTGCTCGGTGGACTCGCTGTCTTTTTGGAGAACTGGCCCGTCACCCTTGGACTCCATGCTCCCCTGCGGTGGCTGGTAGCGACCGGGTCCGCGGCCTGCGCTGGACTTCTAGGACTTCCCACTTATCTGGACGGTACCACCGTCCACAGCCTCAACTACTCGGTGGCTGTGATCCCCGCCTGCGGGGGACTGTCAGGAACCGTCCTCGTCCTCGCAACGGCCGCGATGTTCTCCGTGGCATGGAAGCAGCGGCTGAAGCTTGCACTGATTGGGGTCGTCCTGATCTACGCCTTTAACGTTGTTCGGGTGGCCACCGTGCTGGTTGTGGGAACTCGTAGCTTGGGGGGAGCCGACTTCTTGCACGACGTGGGATTCCCCACGCTATGGACGGTGGCGTTCGCGACTCTATGGTTCTACTGGCTGCTCCGGGAGGCTCCGGCTCCGGAACCCGCGGTGCAGGCATGAGGGCCTTGACTGCGGAGAGCCTGCGACGACTGCGGAGGCCGCGTGTCTCGGAGCTCAGGGAGTACGCAGCGGCTGCCATTCTCCTGGTGCTCTTCGTGGAAGTCACGCTCGCCTCGACGGGGCTCTCCACCTTTTGTTCGAAGTGTGCCGAGTCCGACCTTCACGTCCCCCTGCTTGTTCTGGGGATCGTGGGTTGGGGAGGGTGGCTCCTGCTCTGCAGGCGCCTGGGCGAGCCCACAACCGCGCTCCTGGTGGGGGCCATGAGCGGGGCACACGTGGGGCTCGCCTCATTCCTTGCCGCGATTCCGCGTGCGTGTCCCACTTGCCTCACGGCATGTGGACTCTCGCTCATTGCCTACTTCACTTTCCTGGGGGAAGGCTCTGCGTGGCGAGCAACCCTTGCCTGGACAGCGGGGGTGATTGGAACGCACGTGATCTTGGGAGCCCTGTGAAGTTCACTTCCAAAGACACTCGGACTTCATAGAGAGAAACCGAGTCCTCTTCGGATTGCGATTCCACGGTCGCGACCTCACGTTCGTGTGGGACAGCTCGGAAGTGCCGGACGCCCCAGGCGTCGAGCTGCGCATCCTCGTGAGCGATGCCGATCCGGGAACGGGAGCACAATCCACTGCAGCCAAGCCCTACGAGACGGATTTCGAATTGGAGTTCGGCCGAGTTTCCGCACCCTACGGGCATTCAATCGGGACCGCTATTTCGACCGCTTCGCAACTCGCGCAGTAAGAAGCTTTCGGAAAAGCCCTTGAGCATCTCCACTCCGGAGAGGCTACTTCGCGGCTACCTACTCCAACTCCCCCACTCCACGCACAGGTATCGCGATGGTTCGGGAAAGGAGCACGTGCGGTGCAAGTACAGCCCTCACTCGATTAGACATACGTTCGCGACGTTGCTCTACGCTCTACGAACAAGGTGTGCCTGAGAATATGATTCGGGAAGCGCTCGGACATGCTCACCGAGATACGACGGCTGGCTACGACCAGCGTGTATCGTCGACACGAAAAGGTGCCTCGCACGAACTTGTTCTCTAGCCGTTGACGCGCCATCTGACCTGCTTAAGGTGCTGCAGGTATATAATCGAAGCAATTAACCCTCGGCTCGGTGAACCATGGCTCCCCGTTCACTAGCCAGTCCTTTGGGCCGTCCGCGCTGATTCTCGCGGCGAACCCAGTCGGCCCCATCAGGATAGTCGCGAGTTCTGCCATACCTTCATTTGCCTGGCACCAAGCACACCTAGCACAACTGCAACTGGCCACGCCACAAGCGCAAGAATGCTCATGGGCGCGCCATCGGTGCCGGCAAGTGTATCCGTCGTCGCGATAACGACTGCGAGTATTGCCCCTGCGATAAATGCATACCGTAGAAGGGCCCGGTTCTTTTCCCTCATATCACTTTCTTTCTCCTATGTGCATTTCTGAGCTTTCCCCGCCTATCAGCTTGAAAAAGCCTCGCGGGTCGCCTGACAAGGAAACCCAGCGACCCGACGAGACTAAGCTAAGCGGTCCCCAACTTCTTCCGCTACAAGTCGATGATCAGGGATCGGCTACGCGCCCGTCATCTGAAGTCCCAGAGAGCTGAGGCGTTGTTTCGCCTGCAATGCCCTGAACCCAACGCCGCGGACCGAGGCATTGGCGAGATGAACGAGGAGATCGGTGGCTTCGGCTGGGCGCCCGTCACCACCATGCTCGGCACGGCGTTCGATGAGGCGTTTGATACGCGAGAGGATGCGTGAGAGAGTCCACTCGAGATGAGCCAGCCCGAGCTCGATCCCGAGAATCAGCAGGACGAACGCGCCGATGGAAACGCCCAGGCGGATGGCGAGAGGGCGGGAAGTGGGTTTCCGAATGCGGGGGCTCAACAAGAAGGCATCCGATGATCTCGACTTCATTCTGTACTCTCAGGATGAAGCTCTCCCACCAAAACCCGGGACTCTTCGTGCTCCCCATGGCGTGGGCAAGCGATTGCGGAAACGTGTACAGGGTTGAGCCACGGCGGAGGTCGTTGACAGGTGTCCCCCGAGGGTTGTTCGGTTCCAGCACACGCTCACCGTCCTCGTCGATGGGGGAGGGTGATTACAAATACCGAGCTTGGAGCGCCTATACTCCCTGGGAGGCGACGGCTCCGCGTAGAATTGGAGATTATCGCGTTGGCAATCCCCGAAGAATCGGATGGTGCACGAGGATCAAGGCATTGACTGTCCAGGTGTGTGACCTGCAGGTGATTAGGCCCGAGCGGTGGGGTTCGCGGTGAGTTCTCGAGACCTACCCGCCCTGGTCGCCGTGCTCTGGAGCCATTTGCTTCGAGTGCTGGGCGTGAAGGACTGCGGGGATGAAATCGATCGGGCTCCCGGTGCGATCGTGATCCGAGCGGTCCTGTTCCAGAACCGACTGGAGGCCGACGAGGAGAAGGTCCTCAGTGCCTGGAAGAAATCCTCCCAGGACACGCGCGAGCTCTTGAACCTGCTCCTGGAGGCGCGCGTCAACAGAGCCCTTCACGAAGGGCTCGTGGTCGAGGGGGAGCGGAGAGGGTTGGAGCTTCCCGAACCGATGCCCCAGGTCGTGGTCGCGCGTTGCGGGCCAGAAGAAGCTCGCGAGAGGGCACTGTCCTCTCCGAGGGGGCTCCCCGAGTCTGTGCAGCTCGACGTTGAGAACTGGGGTCCGGGAGAGGGCATCGAATCCCTGGTCGAGGGATTGGTGCTGGCGAACCGGAGCGTTTTCTCCGAGCTCTCGGAGACCTCCCCAGAGGATCGTGAGATCGAGTTTCGTGTCGAGGGCGACGGTCTGGACACTTTGCTCTCATCCCCTCTGTCCACATCCCTGCAGGTGGTCGAGCTCGAGCGTTCGATGCTGTCGCTCGAGGATCTCCTCCGGGAAGCGATTCCGGTCGAGGATCGTCCAGCGGCTTCGCAACGGCCTCCGGTCGAGGACCTGAGCGACGAGCTCTTGGGAGGCAAGTACAGAATCAAGCGCCAGAAGGGCAAGGGTGGTTTCAAGACGGTGTACGAAGCTGTGGACGAGATGCTGGGCGCCCGCGTGGCGGTGGCCGTTCTCAACCCGAATCGAGCCCGCTCCACCAGGGCTCTCGAGAGCTTTCGCAAGGAAGCGCAACAGCTGACCAATCTCGAGCACGAGTGCATCGTTCGCTGGATCACCTACGACCGCACCCCGGACGGGTTGCACTACTTCGTGATGGAGTACCTCGACGGGGTCGAGCTGGAGGAGCTGATCCGCTCGGAAGGCCGCATAGAGCCGAAGCGTGCCGCGCGGATCCTCTTGCGCATCGTGGACGCGCTGCGGCGCGCCCACCACATGGAGGACGGTCAGACGATCCTCCACCTGGATCTCAAGCCGCAAAACGTCTTCGTGCTGCCGCCCTTGCGTCCCGGCGAAGACGATCGCGTCAAGGTGATCGATTTCGGTATCGGCCAGCACATCGGAGCCGAGCTGCGCGCGGAGGAGCAACCCAGCTACGGTTCGATCTTCGACATCCCGCCCAGCAACCTCGGTCGATCGATCGCGACCTCCGCCCTGCCCGAGACCGACGACGAGACAGGCAAGAGCCGCAATCGGGTCCAGAGGGCGCGCGGAGGCAGCCTGCTCTACGCTTCCCCCGAACAGTGTGAACACCTCGCGGGCCATCCCGACATCGTCGCTCTCGACGCCCGTTCGGACCTGTACTCCCTGGGCATCATGGCCTTTCGCATGCTCACGGGTCAGTATCCGTTCAGCAGCTGCGACACCGCTTTCAAGGCCGTCAAGAACCACCTGGAGCTCGAGCCCCGGACGGTTTCGAGCATGGGCTTCAGGGTTCCGCCGAAGCTGGCGGCATTCGTCGATCGCTGTCTCGTCAAGGACCGGGACAAGCGCTGGCAGGATGCCGAGGAAGCGTATGCCGCCCTCGACAACATCGTCGACCCCCCGCTTCCCGTGGGCAAGATCGTGGCCGGCGCCGCGGTGCTCATCGCGGCGCTGTCGACCTTCGCGTGGTTTCAGCGTCCGACGCCCGAGTCGAACTTCTCCCTGCGCCAGCCTGACGGCGATCCGGTCGACGAGATCCTGGCCGGACCGCTCAGCCCGGGCTATGTGTTGGCCTTGCCCAAAGGGCTTGCGCCGGAAACCTCAGGCCTCGGCGCCAGCGTCGTCGATCCGAAGACACTTCGACCGCTGCCCAAGTGGCGTGTTGAAATCGTGTCCGTCGCGGACGTAGCCGGCGACGAATCCCAGACGCAAGGGGACACGGCCCGACGGCAGCTCCGGCTCAGTCTCGTTCCCGACACCACGCCAGCGCCACAAACCACGGGCCGCATCCTCGTCGTGGAGGATGAGCGCCGCTGGATCTCTCTGGATGAGATCGATTTGCTCTTCGTTCCTGCACCGGATCTGAAACTCCAACTCGAGTGCGAGGGCGAGGCGCTGGTCGCCGGAACTCCCATCGATCCGCGCGGTTGCGAGCTGGCCTTCCGGCGTTTGGCAGAGTCGTCCGCCGAGTTGACCGAGTTCACGTTGCGCGAAGGAAACAAGACCCTCTACGGTCCCGGTCCAGCTCCCCCGGGTCCTCTGAGCCTGGGGCATCTGGGCCTGTCCATGATCGAAGGGGAGCGCACGCTCACCGTCGAGGCCGTGGATGCCGCTCGTCAGAAGCAAGAATTCTCCGTCGTCTTCACGTGTGCCCCCGAGCTTGCGGACCTCGCTGTCGGCTTGCGCCTGGGCAACGGCGATCTCATCCCACTTGGCCCCGGAAAATCAGAGGCGTGCTTTCCCGGAGATATCCTGGAGCTCCAGGCGGAGAGAGCGTGTGAGGTGACGCTCTCCTTCGACGGTGGCGAGAAGATAAAGCGCAGGCTTGCACCAGAAGAACCCATTGCCGCTTCACTCGATAGCCTGGGCCTGTCCTCTTTGGTTTCGCAAGTAGCCGGGCTTCGTGTTGTCACCGACGACGGGATTCGAGGGCGCAGATCCCGGACGGAGTCCTTTCCCCTCGCCGTTTCCGAGCTTCCGGAGCTCTCGGTGTACGTGGAGTATTCTCCGGCCGGGCAGATTCCAAAGGAGAAGCCCGAGCGGCGCCCGCTCTCTACGCCCGCCATCGTGGGCTCCCACGATCTGGAGCTCGTCGTGCGACCGGAGAACGTTCAGAGCGTTGAGCTGGAGGTCACTCTTTCCCCGGCGGTGCGAGAGGCGGACCGTGCAACTGCGCAACAGGGCGCACCCTATGTGGGCCGGTTCCGCCTGAGCGAAGACGGCCCGTGGGGCGTGCACATCCGGACCTACAGCTCCGCAGGAGATGGAAAGCGGGGACGCTTCATCGAAGGCCGGGACTACGATTTCGAGGTGGATACCCGGCTGCCGTCGCTCGGGCTGGAGAAATCCTTCACGGGTGAGTTCGTTCGTCCCGAGGATCACCTGCTCGTGCGCTTCGAACGGGAACCCGAGCTGGAATCCCTGGAGTGGGAGCTCACGACGCCGGATGGAGAAGTGAGGTCCGGAGCCTTCGACATCGATTCCGCCGCCAAGGACAAGGGCGGGTTCGTGCACCGTGACGCCTCCTTCTGGTCAGTGGACGTCGCACCCCTGGAAGGCACCTACGCGCTCTCGGTGCTCGGCGTTGCGAAGAGCGGGACAAAGAGCCGCAAGGAGGTCTCCTGGAATCTCTCTCGCCGCGGCCCCAACATCAAGCTGACGAGCCCGCCTCTCGACGACAAGGGCCAGTGGAATCTACCCGCCGACGGTTCGTGGCCCATCGCGGTGCAAGTCATGGATCGCAACGGGATCCAGAGCGTTCTGGCGACTCTCGTACACGATGGCGAACGGGAAGAACCCCTGAAACTCGTCGCCGGGGATGAACCCGGTATCTATGAGCTGGCTCCCGGTCCGCTTCCGTTCGTCGATGAAAGCTGGTCGGGCCAGCAGGTCGAGATCGAGATCCAGGCCCGAGACATCGCCGGCAGGCTCAGCGAGAAGCGAGAGAAAGCCCGGCTTCCGGTGAACCTGGTGATCCACGCCGATCCGATCCTCGTGTCGTCCGCGGGAGCACTGCAAAGGTTCTGGGTGTACATGGGGTCCGAGGACACGAGCTATACCTTCGGCGAGAGCCGCAGCTCGCGATCGAGGGAACTGGGCTGGAACGTGGACATTCCTGCAGGTCAGTTGCGCCCCTTCTACGTCCAGGCCTTCGAGGTTTCCGAGGCGGAGTTTCTCGAGTTCCTGTCGAAGCCGGAAGGCTACAGGGAGCCCAGGAACTGGCCGGCGGGCCGCGGGCCGGATGAACAGCGCCGTAGCGAGCTCGTGAAGAGGCTGCAAAGATCGGAGCAGGAGGAGACTTCTTGGGTCACCATGACCGGGGTGAGCTGGGCCGAGGCGTCGGCCTATGCCGCCTTTCTGGGTGCCCGGCTACCAACCCTTCTCGAGTGGGAATACCTGGTTCGTGACGGGGGCAAGGGGGACACGTCTTCGAGTGCAGCTGAGCGGCAACTCCGCGAGATTCCCAAGAGGGAGTATCCGGGAGATTTCTTTCCGCACTTCGAACCGGCGCTCGTGGGTTATCCAGCCAACCTCTGCGCCGGACCGAGAGAATGGACGTCCACCCCCCGGCGCTTTGCGCTCGAAGGCCCGGGCGACAGCCAGCCTCCGCACGAGCATTTTCAAGCCTACCGTGAGCTGCTCACCGATCCGCCGTCGGTCTTTCACGAGATCGACCTCGATGGAGACGGGAAAGTGGAGCTTCTCGCAGGCTCTTCCACCCGGGGCGAGGTTCTTGTCTTCAGCGACCACGAGGTGAGTGCGCGACTCGTGATTCCCGGTCCCTGTGAGGGTATCGCGCGGATGGAGATGGACGCGGGGGGGACGAGCCTGTTCGTGGAGACGGCGGAGGGCCGGAGCTACGTTTTCGACCGTGAGGACGCAGTTGGGTTTGCGAACGAGCCCTTGGTCGTGGTACCGGGCTCGTGGCCGGAGCGAGGCCGGTTCGCCGGCCAGATCCCTCTCGAGAGGTGGGTCGTCTCCGGCCTCGAGCAAGGGGAGATTTCCGGTTACAGAAACATCCTCTGCCATGCGGCCGAAAGTCCTGCCGGAAACATCGGTTTTCGCTGTGTTCTCGATGCGGAAAAGGCTCGAAGCTTGAAGATAAGTGGCGTTTTCAGCCGTTGGCCCTGATAGTGGAAGTTGTTGGGTTCCCGAATACAAAAGTTGGGCGTCAAGCACGTCTTCGCCCTGGCGGCCCTCGTCACGGCCTTTGCGTGTCGGGCCACGCCGCCCCTTCCCCCTCCGCTGCCCTTTCATGTGGCGCTCGCCCCCGTGGAGGCGCTGAACACCGACCTCTCCATCACAAGGGCACGGGAAGCGAGCTATGCGAGGAGTGGAGAAGCGAGCCACGGACAGGTGGAGGGAGTCGAGAGCGACGATGCAAAAGAGGTTCTGACCCTGCATCTCGACCCCGGGCGCGTAACGAAGGGACTCGAGGACGCGTTGCGAAAGGGGTTCGCCCGGGTCACCGTCCTGGATCCTCCCCGAGATGCGGACTTTGCCAGCTGGAGCGAGGATGAGCGAGCTGGGCACTGGCGCGAGAAGTCGCTCGACGCCGGCGCCGATCTCTGGGTGCAACCTTCGGTTTCCTACGAACCCAGGATCGAGCACGAGGCCAACGAGAAGTTCTGGCTGAACCTGCCTCTGTTCTTGCTCGGCGGGCCCTTCTGCTACTTCGTCGCCGACAACACCTACAGCGCCCGCGTGAAGCTCAACGCCGATTTCATCGACGTGACCAGCCCCCACGACGATCCCCTGAGCGGCAACGTGTTGCCGGTTCCCATCCAGGTGGATTTCAAGGGAACGGATCTGAGCTTTGTCGAACGGGCCGACGATGCCGGCGACTACCTGCTGTCGATCATCGTGCCGGCGGGATTCTTGTCACGCCAGTCGCCCGACGTCGTCGAGGAGGTGCGCGACAACATCATCGACGAGATAGCGGACCTCTTCGTTCGCGAGGTGCTCGACAACGATCGTTTCTTCTCCCGTGCCGATCGCCTGGCCGCCGTCGAGCTTTCCCACGCCCGGGCCGTGGTCCGACGCGACGGTCAAGAGGTGCTCCTGGAGCTTCCCGTCCGGGCAAATCGCTTTGTCATCCGGGCGGGGGATGCCCGCATCAGCGGTCTCGTTTCGGGGGAAGAGGACGATAACGGCTACCAATGGATTCGCCGCCGGGTCGTCGTTTCCGAAGACACCTCCCACATCCAGCTTCGTCTGGAGGATGCTCGCAGCGAGGGGCGCCGCTACACCCTGGGCTTACCCCAGGCGAGCGAGGAATAGAACCGCGCACAGAAGCTGGGAAAACAACGCCGCCCCCGAAGAGACTATTCGGGGGGTTCCAGGTGCTTGCGCATTCGCTCCCGCAGTTTCAGGTGGGCCCGCCTGTAGAGTCCCTGGGTGGCCGAGACCGTCGGTCGGTCCAGAAGGCTGCCTATCTCTTCCCACTCGCACTCCTGGTAGTCCCGCAGCAGGATCACTTCCCGGTAGTCCGCCGGCTCGAGGTTTTCGACCTGCCTGTCGACCAGCTCCTGCAACTCGCTGCGGGCGGCCCTCTCTGAGGGGCTCGTTGCGCCGGCCGAAATCTGGGGGTCGAGAATGTCGCTGGAAGGAGCCAGCTCTTGCAGGGGGACCTCTCTCTCGTGGCTCCTCTTCTGGGCGGAGAAGTAGTGGACTTTGTCATGCAGGACGTTTTGGGCGATCTTGGCCATCCAGCGCAGGATGCTGGCCTTGCTGCGCAGCTCGAGTCCCTCGATCTTGTGGAAGACGATGAGGAAGACCTCCTGGAGGATGTCCTCCACGTCGATCTGTCGCCGGAGCTTGGGCCCCATCTTGATGGCGATGATGCGTCGCATGCGCGGCTGGTAGCGCTCCAGGAGCTCGTCCATGGCACCGCCCTCTCCGTCCCGCACCTTGTGGACGAGTTCCATGGAGTAGGAGAGCTCCGGCAGGGCGTCGAGTGAGTCCTCGAGTGTGTTCCTGTCCTCCGGTGGTTGGGGCGTACTCAAGACTCGACCTCTGCGCCGATT
>CBFIHP010000042.1:13806-15631 GCA_965662355.1 Planctomycetota bacterium
GGGCGTCGAGTGAGTCCTCGAGTGTGTTCCTGTCCTCCGGTGGTTGGGGCGTACTCAAGACTCGACCTCTGCGCCGATCCTACCGTCCGGGCGAGGTTCCCGCGAGCGACCCTATCCGCCTGGCCTCTCGTCGCCCCGCGGGCTCCGGTCCTTCTGGATGGACGCCCCGTCCAGCCGGAAACCCACGCAGCAAGGGCGTGGGGCATGATCTCCGAGAGGCCGGACCGGGCTCGCCTAGATTTTTTCGAGAAAGACCGCGCAGGGCTGGGCATGAAGCCCATCTACGGGTGCACCAGGAAAAGTCCGACTTCGCGTCGGGTTGTACTCCCCGAGAAACCGCGCGTGTACAAAGCGAATCCTCGCTGTCAAGCGAAGCAAGAACACCTTTCGACAGCTTTCCTTCCCCATCGAGCCAGAGCAACCCCACGAATGCGCACGCTTTGCGCCCGCTTCCCCCTTTTTCTTTACAATTGCATCAGGCGGTGTTTCGTCACGCGTGCGCCCACCGTCACCGCGATGAACTCAGGCACTCTGGCTCCCACGGAGAACAACGTGACGTCCCGGCCAACCGCCGCATCTCGAAGGACGACCCGACCCGGCGTTCGGGACGTGGCAAGGTACGCGGACGATCCGCGGCTACGCTCTCTTGGCGTCTGCACGCTCCTCGTCTCCACCGCCCTCTTCTGCTCCTGCGGCGCCTTCACCGCGGGCGTCGCGGTGAGTGCCGACGACGGAGGAGGAGGGAACGGCGGGACGGTGGGGAGTGACCTGGACGTCACCGACCCGAACGACCCGACTCTGCGGGCAGGGACTTCGCCTGCGGCGATCCGCTTCCGTCTCACCGACCAGGAAGGGGACTTGGCGACGGTGGCGATGTCCTACTCCCTCGACGGAGGGATGAGCTACGACCCCATTCCGCCCGTGCTCGAGGGGTTGTCGGCCAGCCCGAACGGAGAAGAGCACGTCCTGGTGTGGGACTTCGCCACGGACCTGGATACCGAGGAGTACCAGTCGGGACTGGCGATCCGCATGGAGGTGTCGGGGGGCAATGTGGTCGTGCTTGAGGATGCGGGGGTGGGGAACGACGCTCCGGAGGTCATGGAGGTGGAACTCGATCCTCCCGGCTCCGACGAATACGGCGCGAACGTCGGGTTCTCTTTCTCGCTCAGCGACAGCGCTGGAGATCCGCTCGACGTCACGGCGGAGTTCACCACGGACGGGGTGAACTGGGAGCTCATGCGCCCGGCGGAGACCCTGTCATCGGATCCCACCCCTGATCCGAACGTCTTCGAGGATCTCCCGTCAGAGTCCGAACCCCAGGCGGAGTCCTTCGTCTGGGACTCGGTCTTCGACCTGGCCGGTCTGGAAAGAGAGGACATCGGTGTGCGCATCACGGCCAAGGACGGGTTCGGGGGCTGTCGTACGGTCACGCTGGAGGGGCTCCACATCGACAACAACGACCCCCCCGGTGTCTCACTGATCGGGGACGCATTCCTCGCGGGAATCAAGGACCGCGGCAACATCCCGATCCCCCTCACGGTTCGCGACCCTGAGTCGGACGAGGTGCAGGTCGTCATCCAGTGGCGCGTTGCAGGCGGCGACTATCCCCTCGTGCTCGACGGCAAGGGACAGTCGGTGGACCTGACGGACCTCACACCGGCCGAGCTGAGCGACCTCCTGGAGGATCCCGCCCGCGCCCGGGACCGGCGCGAAGCACACATCGCCGCCGAGGCGCCGCCGGCCTTCACGGGCCGCCTCGGTGCGCTCCGCGAGCAGCCGGGCAGCTCTTCGCTCGACGACGACCAGGCCCGCCTGCCCGAGATCG
>CBFIHP010000043.1:0-13528 GCA_965662355.1 Planctomycetota bacterium
CCGCAATCTCGAACAACTCCGCAACGGCCTTCCTCTCGGTGACATCGACTCGATACTCCAACCAAGCAGCCGCCAGCTCAGCACGAACCCCCGCATCAGGATACGTCACGGTATCCATTCGCACGCAAGACACTCACCCAGGGCCCGAGAACTCAACGAGGACAAACTTCTTCTCCAGCTTGGCCTCGACGAATACCGCTTGCATCTCCTCCGGTAGCAATTCCAAATCAATCCGCTCAGCCACGGCGGCCAATGCGCCAGGTGCATCCACAACCTCCGGCTTGTAGTCGAGATCACGGATCGTTTCGACCAGAGTGGCGAGCGAGACCTGATCCGCGTCGAATGTCAGGTCGAAGCGGTCGTCAGCAAGATCGACCCGTATCTCCTCCACACCGGGAAGCCCATCCAGGGCTTCTTGGACCCTGTTGGGTCACCCGTGTCATGTGATGCCTTCCGCGGCCGTGAATCCGGACACGCGGATCGAGACCGTTTGGGATGAATTCGATTGGGCATGTGACGCCGTGGCCTTGGGGTCTTCCAGCATTTCGATTACCTCCTCGACGCTGTTGATAGTCGTCGATTCCACAAACACACCCTCGGAATCGAGGACGTAGAGTCCCGGCAAGGGAAGCTCTGTTCCGCTTGCGGTCACACATCCGCCGGGCTTGGCCGAGGCGACTCCTCCTTCGTCAGCGAAGGTTTCGTTCAGGAAGATATAGGCGTGGGGGCGTCGAACGATGACGCGCACGTATGCATCCGTTGCCTGTACAACCGCCGGATCGTTGAGAATGCCCGAGAGTGCACCACCCTCGAATCGAGTAGACGGTCATCATGTTTCTGCGCCAGAGAGTCCGACGAGGACCTTCTTCTTTTCGGCTCTTGCTCGTTCGAGCGCGAAAGGGAGTTGGGCCAGGCTGGCGAATTGCCAGCGCAGTGCACCAGAAGGTCTAGCCCCTCCTTGCCCAAGGGTAATGAGTATCTCTTCGCGCTCGTTTGTTTCGTTGCGAACGAGCGTGGCGCGCACTTTGGCGCCCGGCTTGTGAATGGCAATGAAGTCATCGATGTCGTCTTGGCTGTACAGAGTTACGTTCCCAAGCTGCAACAAGACGTCTCCGGATCGGACGCCGGCTTCGAAAGCAGGGCTTTTCGAGGCAACGGATTCGACGATTCGGCCTTGCTGACGCACCTGAAAGGCAAGCCCCATTGCACGGGCCTGTGCATTCGAGGGGACGGCCGTCGTTACACCGAGTGTTGCGCTCGCTTCAGAAGTGCCCGAAGCGGGTTGTCTGTTTGGTGACTGGCAGGCGGCCAAAACGACGGCCGCAAGTGTCGAATAGAGGATCTTCATGCTTCTCCTGCTTCCATGAGTATTTGCGCGCTTAGCTTTCGGCCCACCTCGAAAGCTTCCTCTGCCGACCGCCTTCGCAAGTTTTCCAATTGTGTAGTGGGTGCGCATCGAGGAACCAAGCCGTCACTCCGCCAGGGAATTCTACGGGCTAAACCATGGTTCAGGGTTTCCGCAAATAGGAGCTGACTTGCACGTGAGTTACACCACTTGTGGGCGATGGGCCTTGAGCTTGCACCTTGATACGTGCGGTGCTTGACCGACAGACGCGAGTTTGCGGAATGTCAGCAATCGTCATTTCGTCGGTATGCCGTCACCGTCGCCGTCGACCAGCTCGGAGGGATGCATGCCGATTTCTTGGTGCGACGCATCGACGTTGAAATCCCGAACGGAGGCAACATTGCTTACGCCCGGTGCAGAGGTGAGCTCTGAGTCGATAGCTTTGTGCCCGGCGCAGACTCCAAGCTAGGAAGTTTCAAGTGGCGATGGGGCGTGAAGCATTGAGAATTTCCCGAATACGCGCTCGTTGAGGACGCAGTGCGCAAAGAGCCCCAGGCCTTTCTTTCCTGCTGCGGTACCTTGATCCCAATGAAGCTCACTGTTCTCGGCCTCACCCTTCTTGTTCTCGTTCCCGTAGCGACTGACGAACCCAACGCGGCGGGCGATTACGCTCAGGTACGTACGAAGAGCTTGCTGCGGCTCGACGGCACCGAGGTTCATCTCGAGCAGCGAGTGGGGGTCGGAGAAGTTCTCGTTCTCGCCTATACAGGTGTCGGTTGTCCTATCTCCAACAAGTACGCGGGACGCTTGAATCGTCTAGCTGAGGCCTATGCCACAAAGGGGGTGCGTTTCCTGGGTATCAACGCATCTCCCCAGGACTCACGGAAGGAAATCGCCAAGGAGAGGGACGAGCTCGGCCTCGAGCTCGAGATCCTCAAGGACTTTCGGCAGGAGCTGACAAGGGCGTTGGCCGCGAAGACCACGACCGAGGTCTTTCTCTTCGACGCCAAGGGCGCGCTTCGCTACCGAGGAGCGATTGACGATCAGTACGACCTGGGGGCGGGCAAACCCGCGCCCCGTGAGAACCACCTCGTCCTCGCGTTGGATGCGGTTCTGAAGGGTGACGTTCCGGCTGTTGCGAAGACCGAGGCTCCCGGCTGTCTCTTGACCGTCCTCCCCGAGCATGAATTGCCCGGGGCGATCACGTGGTCCCGCGACATCGCGCCCATCATCCAGAGGAACTGCGAAGGCTGCCATCGCCCCGGTCAGGCCGGTCCCTTTGCGCTTCAGAGCTACGAACAGACCAAGGGGTGGGCCAAGATGATCGGGCTCGTCGTGGAGGAGGAGCGCATGCCTCCCTGGAACGCCCACGCCGAATTCGATGGGCTCTTCACCAATGAACGGCGGCTGAGCCCGAACGAGAAGCTCCGTCTGCTCTCATGGATCGAGAACGGGATGCCTCGTGGCAACCCGTCCCAAGACCCCTCCGGCCGCACGTGGCCCGCAAGTTGGACGATCGGCGAGCCCGACGTTGTTTTCGCCATGCAGGACGATCTACGGCGCAAGGAGCCCCTCCCTGACGAAGGCTATGCCGTCCCGCGCGAGGGAATCGTCGACTACCAGTACTTCAGCGTGCAGACGAACTTCACCGAGGACCGCTGGATCCAGGCCATCGAGACGCGCCCCGGCGCAAAGGACGTGGTGCACCACATCCTCGTCTTCGCGGACAACCCTGCAAGGGGTCAGGACATGACCCGCCGCGCGGCCTTTACCAGCTATCTCGCGGCCGGTGTTTCCGGTGACATCTCGACGGTCTACCCCGCGGGGTACGGCAAGAAACTCCCTGCCGGCTCACGCCTCGTGTTCCAGATGCACTACACCCCGAACGGCAAGGAGCGTTTCGACCGATCTAGCGTGGCCCTGACCTTCTGCGACAGTCCCCCGGAGTTCGAGGTCGTCACCGATGCGGTGGTCGAGAACGACTTCGTGATTCCGAAGGGAGCGGAGAATCATGAGGTGCGGGCAGAGAAGAAGATGCGCGAGGATACGGGGATCGTGGCGCTCTTGCCGCATATGCATACGCGGGGGAAGGACTTCCGGTATCGCGTGCATTATCCCGATGGGGGGGCAGAGGATCTTCTCGCGGTGGACTTCGACTTCAATTGGCAGGAGACCTATGTTCTGGAGGATCCGTTCTTCTTGCCTACTGGGTCGCGCTTGGAGTGCATTGGGCACTTCGACAATTCGGTGGGAAATCCGAACAATCCGGATCCGGGAGAGGATGTGGAGTGGGGGGATCAGTCGTTTGAGGAGATGTTTATTGGGTACTACGACTTCGTGCGCCCTGTTGAATGAGGCGGAGAGGTCGTAATCGCTCTATCCGTCGCAACTCCCGCTCTACTGGCCTTGCGACACTAACGCGCAATCAAGTCCCCGGACGTAGTGGCGAACTCCCTACTCGTCTTCCTCTTCGTCCCGCGGCTTGAGGGAATCCAGGAAACCCTGATCCATAACATCCCCGGTCTTCTCCTCGGGCTCGATCTTCCCCAGCTCCGCATGCGCTTCTGGATTGACATCGCGATCGTGCTGTAGCGCCGACGAGATGGCCCGCTCGACCTCCTCCTGCACCTCCACGGAATCGTCGTATATCCACCGCAGCTGCGGAATCCGCCTCGTCTTCAGCACCCGCCCGACCTGCTTCCGGATGAACCCGGTGGCGTCTTCGAGCATGTGCATGGCCTTGCTCTTCTCACCGTCCGTTCCATACACCGAGTAGAAGACCTTCGCGATCGACAGGTCGCTGGAGATCTGGACGCTGGTAATGGTGATGAAGGATGCCCGCGGATCGTTCAGTTCGAACTCGATGCAGTAGGCCAGACGCTCGCGGATGCGAGCTTCGATCTTTGCTCTTGTGCGCGGGTTCGTCATCGCGCGCTCCTTTGGGCCATGGGGAGGCTCGCCTAGAGCTTCCGCTTGATCTCGTTGATCTTGTACGTCTCGACGATGTCACCTTCTCGGATGTCGTTGTAGTCCTTGAGGACGACGCCACATTCGAAGCCCTCGCGGACCTCCTTGGCGTCATCGGACTCGCGACGGAGGGTGCCGATCGTTCCGGTGTAGACGACGCTGGAATCGCGCAGGAGGCGCACCTTGCTGTTGCGCCCGACCGTTCCGTCCAGGACGTAGCAGCCGCCGATGTTGCCGATCTTCGAAGACTTGAAGATTCGGCGGATCTCGACGTGCCCGGTGATTTCTTCGACGTACTCCGGCGCCAGCTCGCCCTCCATGAGACGCTTGATGTCGTCCAGGAGCTCGTAGATGACTCGGTAGACCTTGATGTCGATGCCCGAGCGGTCGGCCACCTGGCGTACCTTGGTAATGGCCGAGGTGTGGAAGGCCAGGATGCGGGCATCGGAGTTGACCGCCAGGTCGACGTCGCTTTCGAGGACGGCGCCCACGCCGGAGTGGACGATCTTGACGTCGACGTCTTCGTGCCCCATCTCGCCGATCTGCTGCTTCAGCACCTCGATCGAGCCCTGCATGTCGGCCTTTACGATGATGTTGATGGTCGGCTTCTCCTGGTCGGCGACCGCTTCGAGGATGTTCTCGTGGCTGATCTGACGACGCTCGATCTGGGAGAGCTGGCGGTTCTTCCGCGCGCGTTCCTGGGCGACTTCCTGGGCGCGATCGAGGGAATCGACGACGTGGAACTTGTCGCTGACGCCGGGAAGCTCGTTCAGGCCCGTGACCTCGACGGGGAGGGAGGGACCGGCTTCCTTGAGCTGCTTGCCACGGTCATCGCAGATTGAACGCACCTTGCCGTAGCCTCCGCCAGCCAGGATGACATCGCCCTTCTTGAGGCTGCCGTCCTGGATCAGGAGGTGGGCGACCTTGCCCTTGCCCTGCTGGATTTCCGCTTCGAGCACGACACCGGAGGCCGGGCCATTTTCGTGGCTCTTCAGCTCGAGCACTTCACTCTCGAGGAAAACGCGCTCCAGGAGCTCTTCGATGCCCAGGTCCTTGAGGCCGGACACTTCCATCATGGCCGTGTCGCCACCCCATTCCTCGGGGGTCAGACCGAGGCCGGCGAGTTCGTTGCGCACGCGCTCGGTGTTGGCTTCGGGCTTGTCGACCTTGTTGATCGCTACCACGATCGGGGTCCCGGCGACCTTGGCGTGGTTCAGGGCCTCGTCGGTCTGCGGCTTGACGCCGTCGTCGGCGGCGACGACGAGCACGACGATATCGACCGCGTGCGCGCCGCGGGCTCGCATGGCCGTGAAGGCAGCGTGGCCGGGCGTGTCGACGATGGTCAGCGTGTGACCGTGTTGGGTCGTCACCTGGTAGGCGCCGATGTGCTGGGTGATGCCTCCGGCTTCGCTCGTGGAGATGCGCGAGCGTCGGATCGTATCGATCAGGGTCGTTTTGCCATGATCGACGTGCCCCAGGAAGGCGACGCAGGGGGGGCGCTGGACCAGGTTCTCTTCCCCGACCTTCGAGCGTACTTCCTTGAGCTCATGGAGCAGTTGCTGTTCGGCTGCGATCTCTTCGACGATGTTGAGCTCGACATCGAACTCGTTGGCCAGCAGAACGGCGGTCTCCTCGTCGAGCACCGAGTTGATGTTGATGCCCAGGCCGACTTCCTTGATGGCGATCCGAACCACCTGGTTCTGGTTCACGGCCAGGGTGTTGGCGAGCTTCTTCAGCGTGATCGGAGCGCCGATATCGACCCTCGTTCCCGAATAGGGCGAACCGCTTGCGGGGTCCACGTGCCGGCCGCCAGCGCGACGTCCACCACCGCCTCCGCTGGGTCCCTGTTGCTGGATCCGCCGGCGACGCAAGAAGCGACCGGCTTCACGTTCGCGCAGCTGTTGTGCCGTGAGCGTGCCGCGCGTCGTGTCTCCGCGGACCTGGCCAGCCTTGCGGTCGCGGCCCATGGTCGGACGGACGTCCGGCACCACGTCGTCGGAAGAACGGAGTCTCCGCGAGACGGGCTTTTGCGTCGGGCGCTTTTGGAACTGCGAAGGATCGATGAAGCCGACAACCTTGCCACCCTTGCGCTTGGCGCTCGGACGCACGATCTCTCCCTGTTTCTTTCCCTTCGGCTTCGTCGCACCCGTAGCCGGGGAGGCGCTGGCAGCTGCGGGCTGGGCGTCGGTCGGCTCCTCGACCGGTCTAGCGGGCGCTTTGGCGGGCTCGCCGCTCGCGGCGGGGGACGCGCTAGGAACCTCGCTAGCGAGGCCAGCAGAGACCTGGGCCGCAGGGGCGGTGGTCTCATCGGCGGATGTTTCCGGAGTCGGCTCCGGTGCGGCCGGCGTTGTCTCCACGTCGGCACCGGGCACATCGGGACCGGAGATTCCGGCTGAAGGCACCTCGGCAACGGGTTCGTCCGCAGCGGCCACGGTCCGTACCGGCTCGGGCGTCACAGGTTCCTCCACGGGGGGAGCGTCCGGAACGAGGGTCTCCGCCTGGATGGGCTCCGGTTCGGGGGGCGCCTCCGGGGAGCTCTCGGCGATCACTGGATCGCTCGGCTCCGGTTCTGGAACGGCCACAGGGGCTTTCTTCGGTTCTGCGGGAGGCTTCTTTTTCTTCCGCTTGATCTTGACCCCGTCGATGGTCTGGACGGTGGTCCCTGTGGCTTCGCCAATGAAGCCATAGGCCTCGAGTCGAGCTTGGATCTCGAGCACTTCGGGATCCGAGAGGGCCGTCATGTGGCTCTTCACCTGGGCAAATCCCAGATCCCGGAGCTTGGCAGCCAGCTCTTGGCCGGTCATACCGTACTCTTTGGCGAGGTCGTAGACGCGCTTTTTAGAACTCAAGGCTTGGGTGGTTCGGGGAGCTTCGAGAAGTGAGAAGGGACGTGGAGCCCGGAGGGAGTCACGGCACATCCAAAGGGCTTAGTTTTCCGCTCCTGCTTGAGCGGCTTTGGAGGCTTCGTCTGAATCGGGCGAAGTAGGGATGTCACCTGAGGCTTCAGGTGACCCATCGGCTGAGTCGGACGCGGATTGCTCCGGTTGCAGAGCGATGTCGCTCTCGGCGGAGTTCTCGGAGAGGGTGGAGGTATCCTCGTCGGCCGGCGGAGCAGCATCATCGGATGGCTGCTGTTGCCGACCGAAGCCCTCGGCTTCGAACTCTTCGCGGGTCTTGATATCGATGTCCCAGCCACACAGACGGCTGGCCAAACGCACGTTTTGGCCTTTCTTGCCGATGGCGAGGGACTGTTGATCTTCGTCGACGACGACGACAACGGCGTGGTTGTCGACGTCGGCGTAGATATTGTCCAGATGGATGGTGGCGGGCTTCAAGCCGTTCATCACCAGCGTCTCGAGCGAGTCGCTCCAGCGGATGATGTCGATCCGCTCGCCGCGCAGCTCGTCGATGACGGCCTTGATTCGCGATCCGCGGACACCGACGCAGGCGCCGATACAGTCGATTTTCGGATCCTGTGAGACCACGGCCATCTTGGTGCGATAGCCCGGTTCGCGCACGACGCGGCGGATCTCGATGATGCTGTCCGCGACTTCAGGCACTTCCAGCTCGAAAAGGCGTCGTACGAGGTCTGGGTGCGTGCGGCTGACGATGATGCGCACGCGCGGGCCTTCCTTGCGCACCTCGAGTACGATGGCGCGGATGCGATCGCCGGGCGAGAAGGTCTCGCCACGGACGCGCTCTTCGCGGGGTAGGTAGGCCTCGGTCTTGCCGAGGTTGATCACGAGGTTGTCCGAGTCGAAGCGCTGAACGGTGCCATTGATGAGGCTGCCCACGCGGGTTTCGTACTCGTCGTAGAGGACGTCGCGCTCGGCCTCCCGGACCTTCTGGAGGAAGGTCTGCTTGCAAGCCTGGGCGGCGATCCGTCCCAGGTCCTCCAGGTCGAACTCGTACTCGCCCTCGTCGTCCTCGACGGAGATTTCCCCGTCGGTACGGTCGATTTTCACGACCAAGTCCTCTCCGACCCCCAGGCGCTTACGAACGGCCGCCGCAATCGCGTCTTCGAGCCCGAGGAAGAGAACTTCCTTGGAGATGTCCTTCTCCCGGTGGAGGACATCGATCAATCGCAAGAGGTCTTCGGCGTTCATGGTGGGGAGGAGGCTTGGCCTCGGCGCGGACTCACCTTAAAAAGAGGAAGGCAAGCAGGTCACCCCGCTTCCCTTCGTCCGTTCGAGGCCTTGGCCGTGAACCGGGCGAGTCATCGCACCTTACTGTTAAAGGCGGTGCAGTCTGCGTTATCGAGGGGGACCCGTCAACGCAAAGCAAGGCCTCAACATGACCTAGCCGCATCTCCTGGGTTCGGCCCGTTTCCGGGTCGATCCCGTCCGAGCCTCTTCCCCGACCGTTTCTGCCGATTTCACGAGCGAATTCGCTGACCCGAGACACCCTGGAACCCAGATGTCCGAACCCTACCTGCCCTTCGTCGGGCCCTCGGAGGCCCTGCGAGCATTCTTCGAAGAGCTCGAGCTGGCTGCCGAGAGCGAAGCCGTGGTCCTTCTCCAGGGAGAAAGTGGAGTCGGGAAGGCCCGGGCCGCACGCCTCGTGCACGAACGGGGACCGCGCAGGGAGGGACCCTTCGTCTCCGTCAACCTGGCGGCCACAGCCCAGAGCCTGATTGAATCGACGCTCTTCGGACACGAGCGGGGGGCCTTCACCGACGCCCACAGGACGCGCCGGGGGCTCTTCCAGAAATCCCACGGGGGGACCCTGGTGCTCGAGGACGTGGACCTGGTGCCGCGCGAGATCCAGGGCAAGCTGCTGCGCGTGCTCCAGGAGCGCCGCGTCGAACCCCTCGGTTCCGAGGAGTCCCATGAGGTCGATGTACGTCTCGTTTCGACCACGAGTGCCGCACTGCGGCCCCTGATCGAGGCCGGTGAGTTTCGCGAGGATCTCTACTTTCGGCTCGCCGTCATACCGATCGTCGTCCCCACGTTGCGGGCGCGTCAGGACGATCTGGAGGCCTTGACCGCGGCGCTGACGGCTGCGGTCGCGCAGCGCGCGGGGGTGCGCCCACGCCCGTTGTCACCGGCGGCGGCCGATCTGCTCCGAGCCCATGCCTGGCCGGGAAACGTGCGCGAGCTCGAAAACGCGCTTGAAAGGGTGCTCGTCCTGGTCCCGGGCCGCCAGGCCAAGGCGAATCAGGAGGTCGCCGAGATTCAGGCCGAGGAGCTCAGTTTCCTGGGCGAGGCCTGTGTGGGTATCGTCGACGACGTGGCGGAGCGCGCACTGAAGCACGGGCTCACGGTCGAGGATGTGACCCAGGCCATGATGCGGCGCGCCCTCTTGGAACATCGCGGCAACGTCAGTGCGGCCGCGCGGCAGGTAGGGCTGACGCGGCGCGCCTTCGACTATCGAGCGCGACGTCCCGAGAGCGAGGCTGAAGTAGCGGATGATTCCCCGAGTGAGACCTTGGGAGCCGACGAATGAAACCCTGGCTGCTGTACCTTTTTCTATGGATGTCATGGATGTCCACCGCGCCACTGGCGGAGACCCCCGGCGATGAAATCGACCGCTTGCTTTCCAGTCTCGGCAGCGACGATCCCGCGTCCTACGCGCGAACCCTCGAGGAGCTGAAACAGAAGGGCGAGGTCGCTGCACTGCGCGCCCTGGCCACGTTCGACAGCGTGGACTTTCGCGAGCGTCGCGCCCGTAGCCGGGTCGTCGTCGACACCGTGAGCCCAGCATGCATCGGGCCGATCCTCTCACGGATCGAGGATGAAGATCCGCTCGTGCGTCGTCTGCTCTGTCGCGCCCTCGGTGCCCTCAACCTGGGGTCGGCACGCGTGGCCGAGCGTGTGGTTGCGTTGGCTGAGCGGGCCATGGAGGATGGCAGTCTCGACGTGCGGCGCGAATCGGTCTCCGCCCTGGCAAATACTGGAAGTGCGGAGGCCGTGCCCGTTCTGGATCGGCTGCTCGACGAGTTGCCGCCCGACGAGCGGGTCTTTTGCGCCCGAGCGATCGTCGACCTTCCGGCGGCCCGGGCGCGGCTCTGCGCGCGGGTGATCGGTGCCTTCGAGGTTCCCCTCGAGTCACCGGCGGACAATGTTCTTGGAATCCTGCTCGAGGAGTACGGCAAGGCTCTCGCCGATCTACCCGGCGGAGGAGGCACCGCGCGCGAGCGTGTGCCTTTCATCGCCGGGCGCCACCACCAATCCCCCGATGTCGCCCTGGCCGCGCGCCGCTCGCTCGACAGGGCCATGGCGCGCATGGTCGAGTTCCACGACCTCGAGCGCGCCGACAGGCTTCTGGCGACGCTCGCCGAGGAGGGGCTCGATCCGCGCGAGCTCTTCTATCGACGCGCGAATCTGTCTTTGACCGAGATCGGCGATGTCGAGCGCTCGTTGCAACTTGCCCTATCCCTGCAACAGGCCGCCCACGGGGCGCGTCCGGAGGAGCGCGGACGCTGGCTCTTCTTTGGCGAGCTCTACGTCGCCATCGCACGCTTCGTCGCGGGCGATCTCGATCTTGCCCGCGAGGGATTCGAGATGACGGCCGCGCGTGCGGACGAGCTCTTTTCGGAGCGACCGGACCTGGGACCGGATCCGTGGGCAGCTGAGCCCTCGCAGTATGGAGGATCGCTGGGAACGGATCGCCTGCAGCTGGCGGGCATCGTCGAGCTCTGGCTGGCCCTGACCTACCTCGATCGCGGCGAGCCGAAGCAATGGGAGTCCGGCTCCCCCGACGCGCGCGCGTTGCGACACCTGCGTCGGGCCCAGATCTTCCTGCTCCGCGCGCGCGTTATCGGAGAACGCGCGGATAGCCCGCTGGACTCCAGTTCGCTGGATTCGCTGCTGGACCGCAACATGAGTCCCTTCCGACTCGTCTTGACGCGCGCGAAGGTCGAGCGTTTCAAGCAGGGCCGTGGATTGCTCCTTGCGCGTCGGCTAGGGCGAGCCCTGGCCACCATCGCGCCCTTCGAAATGCCGGGCTTCGAACCGTACGAGGGGGTCGCACGCGCTTTGTCCGATCCACTCTTCGATACCGAACGTCGCGGACTGCTCGCGGGGCTCCGTGCGGAGGAGCGGCGCGTTCTGGAGCGACGCTGGGACAAGTTGCGGGCCCGCGAGGTTCGCGATCGCAACGCGGAAACGCGCGTGATCTACCGCTTGCGCGAGTCGCGCCGTGCGGAGGAGGAGGAACGCATGCAATCCACGCAGGCCTATGCCGGCGGCGTGCCGACTCCCGAGGAGCTCCTCGCGATCTACGACGGTCTCGCGCGCTATCTGCATCCTTCGCGATATGCCCTCAACCTCGCGGATTTTATGCGCATCGAAGGGCTGGCAGCGGAGGCGCGTAAGCTGGCGGAGCGCGCGCTCGAGGACTACGCCGGCTCCTTGCCAGGTTCGAATTCGGCCTGGACCGAACTCCTGAGCGCCCAGCTCGAGCTGTCGATTGGCTCGACGCTGATGGATGAAGATCGACCCCGGGAAGCGGAAACGGCCTGCCTCGCCGCGGCGGGCAGGCTCGAGGCCTTCGAGAACACCCTCGAGGAGATTCGGAGCTCGACCCAGCCCGGTTCGTTCCAGGCCGCCGGCGTCGAGGCACAGTTGCGCCAGACCAAGAACCTGCGCGCCCAGGTGTTTCTGTCCCTGGCCGTGAATGCCAATGTGCGTCTGAAGGACCCTGAAAAAGCGCTGGGCTACTTCGAAGAAGCCTACGAGCTGGACCAACGGGAGTTCATGCGCATCCTTCTGGCGTGCTATCGGGCCCGCTCGGGACGGGGGGAAGAGGCACGTGGTGTGCTGGTGGGAATCGACCCGCGCCCCGCACTTTATTACAACCTCGCCTGCACGTACGCGCTCCTGGGTGAAGCCGAGCTGGCGCTCGACTATCTCGGCAGGGATCTCGAGGAGAACCACCGCACCAGGGGATCGCGCGTTCGTCAGGTCGAATGGGCCCGCGGGGACCCCGATCTCGCTTCGTTGCGTTCCGATCCCCGCTTCGAGCGGCTCCTCAGGGCCGCCGAGTCCAAGTAGCACTTTTCGCAAGAACACCCCCATGGGCAAAATTCAGCTGACCGGCCGTGGCCGGCGACGCGTCATCAACGGCCACCCCTGGATCTACGTCGACGACGTGGCCGGAGGAGAAGGCGACTCCGGCGAGCTCGTTCCGGTCCATGGGCCCGATGACTCTCCCCTGGGATGGGGGTTGCTCAGCACGAAATCGAAGATCGCCGTACGGCTCGTGACGCGCCAAAAGGAGCAACCGAACCGCGACTTCTGGCTGGATCGCGTGCGCTCGGCCATTACCCATCGGGAGGAACTCGGCCTCCTGCACAGGCGTGGAGCCTGCAGGCTTTCGTGCGGCGACGCCGAGGGCCTACCCGGCTTCGTCGTCGATCGCTACGCGGATCGTCTGGTCGTCCAGAGCGGATGCCAGGGTTCCGATCGCATGCGCGATTTCCTGGTCGAGCTCTTTCGCGAGGCCCTGCCGTTCGAGGTCGCCGGCATTTACGAGCGCTCGGATTCCGCCACGCGCAAACACGAGGACCTCGAGCCATCGGTCGGCTGGCTCGCCGGCGACGAGCTCGAACGCATCGATATCGAAGAGCCCGAATCCCATGGCCTGTCCGCCATGGTGTACGAGGTTTCGTTCGTGGAGGGGCACAAGACAGGGCACTACCTCGACCAACGCGAAAACCGCGCTCTGGTCGCGCGTTTGGCAAGCGGCAAGCGGGTGCTCGATGCTTTCTCGTACGACGGGCTCTTCGGCATTCGCGCGGCGCTGGCAGGGGCGAAGAGTGTCGTGTGTCTTGACCAGGCTCAGGCGGCGGGCGAGCGGTTGCTGCGGAATGCGGAAAGGAATGGGGTGGCAGACCGGGTGAGGTTCGAGAAGGTCAACGCGATGCACGACATCCGCGATCGAGCCGATGCCAAGGAGCGTTTTGACGTGGTTTGTCTGGATCCGCCGGCGTTTGCGCGCAACAAGCGTGAGGTGGAGGGGGCGATGCGGGGATACAGGGAGTTGAATCGTCGGGCGATGTCGTTGCTGGAGCCGGGGGGGGTGTTGTTCACGGCTTCGTGCTCGTTCAATATCGACAGGAAGGCGTTCATTGAATGTATTGCGAAGGGGGCGTTGGATGTTGGGAAACGGGCGAAGATCTTCGATGTTCGTGGGGCGGCGGCGGACCATCCGGCGTTGGCGAACTTACCGGAGAGTGAGTATTTGAAGGCGCTGTTTTGTCGGGTGGAAGTGTGA
>CBFIHP010000044.1:0-12744 GCA_965662355.1 Planctomycetota bacterium
CCGCATTCACAGCGTAGAAGCTCCACCCCAAAGGTACGCTTCATGAGCTCGGCCCAGCGTAGTCGTCGGTCCAGGCTGACCTCGACCCCCCAAGGCCGGGCCCTCTACTGAAGTACGGGGCCACCGCGCCGCCCTGCGAGCTTTGGCGACGCGACGACCCCGTCCCAACCATGCGGTTCTTTTGCGGGCGGTTGCTTCCCGCAAACTACTGGCGGAAATAGTCCGCCAGACCGCGCACCCCCGGCGCGGCGATGGACTGGACCCCGTCCTCGAACACGTTGACGTCGAAGCGGGTCGGCGTCCCAGAGAGCAGATCGATGACGTCCACGACGCCAGGTCCTTCGCTGGAGGCCGGAACGGCGAGGAACATGAAGTGCGGCGCCGAAACCGGACGAATTCCACCTTCCACCGACTTCACCAGGCTCTTGCCGTTGAAGGACGTGAACTGGGTCGAGAAGTTGGGGTAGGCACTGAGGTTGCGCTGGTTGTCGAAGGCCAGGTCGACCGGAATCCCCGTGAGACCGCCGGGGCCTTCCCCGATGGAGTGGATCACGCCGTACTGGACGCCGCGCAGGCTCGGCAGCTCGCCGGGCAGGAGCGGGGTGATCCCCGAGGGCCCGCCGACGATGCCGATCAAGGTCGCGGCTCCGCCCAGGCCGATCGGAACACCATTCGTGTCCAGGGCGTTCTCGTGTAGGACCCAGAAGGCGGACTCGAGTCGATCCGGGGCGGCCTGGATGGCCTTCGGGTTGTCCAGGGGGAACGGCAGCACGTCGACGACATCATCGAAGCCGAAGCCGTTGATGCCCGAGGGGCCGGACTCGAACACGGCCACCGTACCGTCGGCGTTGAGGATGTAGGCGTAGTAGACACCCCGATTCAAACCATAGCCGAGCTGGCGCGGTGTCGTGGCCACGTCGATCGGCTGCGTCAAGTGGCTCGTCAACGTCTTGCGCACCTGCAGGTTGAAGGAGGAAATGACCGACACCGTGCCGGCGCCGGTGTTGCAGACGAAGATGTCCTCGTTGGCCGCCTCCCAGGCGACGCCGCGCGGCCCGACCCCCACGGCGACGACCTGCCCCACCATGTGGAAGAAAGCGGAGCCGGGGTCGGTGTGCACGAAGTACACGCTGTCCGTCGACTCACTGGTAATCGCTAGCAGATCGAGGTTCGGCGACATCGCGAGCGAGGTTGGATCCGGGATCGCGATGCGTTGAATCACGCTCATGCGATTGGAATTCAGAACGACCAGCTCGTTCGCCGTGCGGTCCGTCATGTAGAGGAACTGACCGATCTGCTGGCGCGTCCCGTACTGGAAGCAGGAGGCAAGCGTCGACTGGGGCGGCGAAGGTCCGTTGATGTAGGTGTTCTGCTCGAGAACCAAGAGGCCCTGCGGGGGTAGACCGATGTCAGGAATCCCGAAGGGGAACGGACCGGGTGTGAGCAAGTTCTGAAGACCCACTCCACCGGCGACCACCGGGGTGACCACGTCGATGGCCGTCGGCTCCTGGGCCGGGATGAAAGGAACCGTGCAGAGTGGCGGGAAGATGATCGGCGGCGGGTTGGGGTGGGGAGCCCAGGAAGCCAGGTTGGAATTCCCAAGGATCGTGAGTTGCGGGAACTGCCCGGGGGAGGGCGGCGCGGGGACATTGCCGGAGCCGACATGGAGAGAGACCCGCTTTAGTCCCGTGACGGCACAGATGTTTCCTCCACCGGCCTGACAACCGAAAGGCATCCCGTTGTTGAAGGTGGTGTCCAGCGGGTGGCCGAGTGCCATGTCCCCCACGGACTCGACGTTCGGCGCGGACAACAGCACGTTGGACAGGCCCGTGTTCCGCGTCAGCGTCATGACCCCGGAAGAGCCACCGTCGAACGTGGTCGAGCCGGGGGCCAAGGGCGGCTGGAAGAGCACGCCCTGCAAAACCACGTTCGGGTTGTTCGGGAAGTTTGAATTGCCCTCCACGATCGGATTCGCCGGGTCGTACACCGGATTGCCCGTGCTCTGGCCAAAGCCGTTGAGATCCAGGACCGAGACAGCGTCGCTACCGGATGCGGCGGAGGCCGAACGGGCGAGGTAGATCGCGTCGGGCGTCACCGGAGCGTTCACGAGCCCCGGCCCCACCTGGGTCGAGAAGACGCTCGTCGGTTGCAACGTGTTCTCGTTGTGCACCAGATCCTCGATTTCGAAGAGGCGCACCGTGATCAGTCCGAAATCGACGCTGTTGGGCACGCTGGGGTCGATCGTGTTGGGGAAGTCGTAGGCCGGGTCGATCACGATGCGGGTGAAGTCGAAGGGACTCACCGGGCGCAGGCTGAACGGGAAGGAAAGCGGGGCGTTGATCGGTCCGGCAGCGAGTCCAATCGAAGCGCTGACCTCGGGATCGCCGAATCCCGTGATCGGACCGATATGGCGCAACTGCAGGGGCTCGGTGAAAGCCAGACGCACGTTGGTGGCGGGATCGACCTCCTGCGAGCCATCCGGGGGATCGACGAATACACCACCGAGACCGAATCGCCACTCCGGGCCCAAGGCGTCCACGCCGACCGTCGCGGAGGCGAGGCCGGGGTACTCCAGGCGTGTCCCAGCACGGCTCCGTACACCGCGTGAGAACTCGAGCTGGACATGGACCCCCGCGGGAAAACTCTCGTGGGTCGTGAGCTGGTCATCCATGTCCGGCACGAAGACGAAGGTACGCGGATCGACCAAAAGGTGCGCCGCGGAAATGGCACTCTCCGTTCCCGGGAACCCGAGGCCACGCGGATCGAAGACATTCAATGGACCGCCGGTGCCGGGTCCCACCCAACGCTCTAAGAGCCTCTGGGTTGGATCCGCGGGATCGACCGAGCCGTACGTGAAACCCCCGATGAAAGCGCGTCCCTTGATGACGCGCTTCTGCATGCTGAAGGGATCCACGCGCACGACGCGCATGCGCCCGGTCAGGTTGTTGCGCCCGTCCGCTGCGACAGCGCCGTCGAAGACGGTGCCGAAATCCAGCGCACGCTCGAAGCGTGCATAGTAGAAGTGGTTGCCCGGAGCTCCGGTCGGAAGGATCGCCGCCGCCGGCCAGGAGGTCGGCGGCATGACCGGGTTCACCGGCGTGAGGTGTACGAGATCGTCGAAGCTGCGAATGTCGACGATCGTCGGCGTCGGCAGGCCGTTCGCGTCCGGCACCGCGACCCGATGGGGCAGGGTCTGTCCGAAGCCGTTGGAGACCTCAGCGAGCGTGAAGCCTCCACCTCCGGCATACGCGGTTTTCTGGGCGGACGAGAAAGGCACCAGGAGGGCCAGGCATACGATCCGGAGCAGGACGCGCCGGTAGAACGAGCATGTGCGAGCTTTCATGAGCGTTGATCAGGAAGTTGAGAAACGGCCTTCTGGGCACGCGAGCACGCGCCCGGCACCTCCGCGGATCATCCCTCGATCCGTGGCGTCGGTCAGGGAAGTGCCTGCGATCCGGCAATCGGCGAGCCAAAACGACTCGTATCCATCCGTTGGAGAGCGCAAGTCTTTGTAAGAGCCACGCTTGAGGTTTTGGAAAAGCCATCGTGACTCGTAACGGTGCCGCGACCGCGCACTCTCCGTGCGCGCGAGAGCGCACCCCTTCAGTCATCGAACGTGGATCCCGGCAGAGGAGTATGATACCGCACACGACTCGCGACCTGTTTACGACGCAGCTACAGCACGCGGGGCCGCTGTTGTCATTCCTCCAAGGAACGACGCAACCGTTGGCGGAAGAAGCGGGGCCGAAGGGTCCGGAAACTGAGCCGAAGTCTAAGTCACGGTGTCACATAGCCTTGAAGCTTGAACACGTCGCACACTAGCGCCGAACGCCCAAAGAACTCCCCCATCACTGGCTTCCCTGCCTCGCCGCAGAGTCTCTACGCCGCCCGCGAGTAGAACTTCAACAGCCCCCCAAGGCGCTCGCGGCAGATGATCTCGCCGACCTCAGTCGCTTGATCTGGATCGATGATCTGATTGCCCGGTCGGGCTGGGCACGACTTCGTCGCGCCAGCTCGAGGCCGAGGCCAGTACCCCGTGGTAGGTGAGCATGTGCGTGCGCGGAAACGGGATCAGTGCGCACAGTCGTTCGAGGAAGCTCTTCGGTGTGAAGACGACGTGGGTCTGGGCGATGGAGAGAAGTGCCAGGATCTAGGGCGTACCGATCATTCCCCCCACGGCGCTCGAGAAGTGCGGGTCCAGGGTTCCCGCTCCTGTCGGGAGATTGCCCAGGACCAATGCCTGTGCGAACCAGCTGCTTCCCAGGAGTGAACAGTTCGGCGGAACATGGGTCGCAAAGGTGGCCGTCGTTCCGCCGCCAGCGTGGCCTGGAGGCGAGAAGTTCGCGAGGAAGGCGCCCGGGTTGACGAGGAGCTCGGATCCTCCCGACGAAGGCAGGCCTAAGAGCGTGCCTAGATCGAGGACCGGACCCGCCGTATTCGCAGAGCGCAAGAAGAGCACCCAGGCTCCCGGTCCGCGAGCGGCCTGCGGTTGCAAGGTGACTACCCAGTCCCGACCGACCCGGACCGAGCTCGATGCGAGAGTGTCGAGGTTGATGCCGGATCCGTTGTAGGCGAAGTAGGTCGCGGGCAGGGGCTGCCCGCAGAGATTCGCGGGGATGAAGAAGCAGTTGTCGCTGTGATGCCCCGTGATGTAGACGTTGTCCATGGGGTCGACGAGGAGACCCGTCGGCCCATCGAGATCGCTCGCACCGTCGCCCGTCTCCTCGATGATCTCCTCGATGATGTTGGCGCCGCCGGGATCGGTGATCAAGAAGACGTTTTGGGATTGCTTGCCGGAGACGTAAATGTCATCGGCACTGTTCACGGCAACCTTGTTTGCGTACGTGAGCGGGTTGATCCCATCACCCAGTGCACTCATGATCAGAGTGATGACATTGAGGCCGCCGGGGTCCGTGATCATGAACACGTTGTCGCTGACCGAACCGGTGACGAACGCGTTGCCCATGCTGTCGATGGCGATGCCGGAGGTACCGTCGAGGATATTGCCCATATAGTCTCCTAAAGGACCGATGATCTGAGTGCCAACGCCACTCGGTGTGATCTTGTAGACGTTGTCGCTCAGGCCTCCGGCAACGTAGATATTGTTGGCGCCATCCACCGCAACTCTCACGGGATCTTGAAGGGACGGAGAGCTGAAGAAATTGCTGAACACTCCTGCCGGGGTCATCTTGACGACGTTGTTGGTAGCGAGGCAAGGAATGTAGAGATTGCCCGCCCCATCGAAGGCCAGGTCGGCCGGCGCCAGGTAGGGAACCCCGAATACGGGGATGACTGAAATCACCCCTCCCGGAGTTCTCTTGTAGAGGTTGCTGCTAGAGAGATCGCAAACGAAAAGGTTGTCCGCGGCATCCACTGCAATTTTAATGGGGGTGTTGAGACCAGAAGAAGAACCGATGATTTGAGTGATCACACCACTCGGGGTGATCTTGAAGACATTGTGGGAGAAGCTTCCCGTAACGTATCTGTTGCCCTGGCTATCCAGGGCGATGCTCGTGGCTCCATCGAGAGGCTGGGTGCCGACTCCGCTCGCGTCGATGATCTTGGTGATGCTCTGGGGACGATGCAAAGGAGCAAGGCCCAGCAAGAGAACTGCTGTGAGCAATGTGCTGCGAACGGGGACGGGCGTGAGTGTCATCGGTATCCTCGGTTGTTTCGGGCCTTGGTTAGCGGGGCGTCCAACACGCCCTCCATGGGTCCGAGGAAGGCGGGAAGCGGGACCGAACAGGAAAGACTTGGAAAAGTAGCCCAACCTTGAAAATCACCGCGGAAGCCTCCCAGGAGCGGCGTTGGTGCATTGAATCGGGACGGGGCACCTCTGATGCCCCATCTCAGTAGCTCAGGCCCGATCGAGACCAAAATAGGCCGGCCCATCTCTATTCATGCACCAACGCCCATTGCCGCGACAGAGATCGCGCCGTGCGGGTGACGAGAACTCGAACGGACAACCGCAGAATGTCGGCGTTGATAGCTCGTCGAACCTTCTCTGACGTGCACCGCTGCGATTCGCATTTTTCTTGGCGGGGTGTCACCGGGGAATGCGTGGAAGGGGAAACGGGATCCGTAGAACGCCATGAGAAACCTACGCATCATCCGATCGGATCGGGGCCGTGACAGCTCCGGCGTCCGGCCCCCACCGTCCATGGAGGATCGGCCCGAGAGAGTTCCCGGATCGGGTGATGGAAGTCAGACAGGCGCTGCGTGAGCCCCTGCGGGCTGGAGCCCCCTACCCGTGTTCCCAACCGAAAGAGAAGCCATGAAAGTCCATTTCCTACGCACCCCGATCGTGTTCAGCGCTCTTTTCGCCGTCCCGGGTTTCGCACAAGAACGTAGCGCAACTGGGTTCGTGCAAGCCGACTATCGAGGGGAGGGTTGGAACGAACCGGCTCTCCTGGAGGCGCGCGAAGGCGACGACGCCGTCGCGGCCCCCGTGCACGGCGTCGGCTTCGGCACGGCGGCCGACGGCCGGCCCGTGCTGATCGGACCCGGTTACCGGCTGGTCTTCGATGAGCCCGGGATCGCGTTCCACCCCGCGCTCGGCCCCGCCGCGCCGGTGACCCAGGAGCTCGCCTACGAACTGCTCGACGTGCGCGTGGGCGGCGTCGAGCTGCTCTCCGCGACGGGTGAGGCTCGACTCCGGCTCGACGGCATCCGTGCCCACTACGAACATGCGGGCGGTGTCCGCGAGTGCTACGAGGCGACCCTCGCCGGTGTCGAGCAGAGCTTCGTCTTCCCCGAGCGCCCGCTGGCGGAAGGGGATCTCGTCGTGCGCGGCCGCCTGAGGACCAACATGCTCGCGGTCGAGGCCCCGGGTGGAGGACTCGCCTTCGAGCTCCCGGGCGTGGGCGGCGTCACCATCGGCGCCGTTTTCGATACCGACTCGTACGCCGCGTCCACCGAAGGGGGGCCCGCGGCCGTGCTGGGCATCGACGCGCAGGGGAGCACCGCTCGCGGGACGATCCGATTCGACGGGAACCACGTCGAGTACGTGTTGCCCGCTTCCTTCGTCGCCGAGGCGGCCTATCCGCTGGTGCTGGATCCGCTGATCGGTGCCGACGTCCAGATCAGCACCAGCTCGCTGCGTGAGGACCGCGCGGACGCGGCGGCGAATCTGTGCGCCTGGGACGTGGGCTACGCGGCCAACGACTACGACGTGCACGCGTTCAAGTGGGGTTGGTCGTTCATCCAGGTGGTTCGTGTGACGATCGGGGAGACCTCCCAGGCTCCCGCGGTCGGCTGGGTGGAACGCCCGAGCGGCCATGTCATCGCCTGGCAAGAGGGACCCGGCCCCGCGAGCGCGCTCGACGTGTATGCGGTCAACGTCCCCGGCCCACCCGGGGCTCTCGTGTCGGCGAGTGTCCTGGTTGCCGGCTCGGCGCGGGACGAACGTAGCCCGGCGGTAGGCGGCGATTCGAGGTACTTTGGCTTCAACAGCGCCCTGATCGTCTGGGCCGACGAGGGCGTCGGAATCCAGGCCATCCAGGCCCAACCCGACGCGACGGGCCCGCAGCTCGGCATCGGCATTTTGGCCTTCGAGGGCGACTTGCGGGACCCGACGATCACCAAGAGCGGCGGCGAGCCGGGACGTTACCTGATCGCCGCCGAGCGCTGGTTTGCAACGCCTGCTCCGGGGGATCACGACCTCTACTATCGGGTGTACGATCGCAATCTCACGCCGGTTTCTCCCGAGCAATTCATGACGAGCGTCGGCCATGACGAACAGGGGCCGAGCGCCGCCGGGGACGGGACGACCTTCACCCTCGTCTGGGACCTGGCGCAACCGACCGGAACCCCTCTCTTTCCCGACCGTGACATCCTCGCCGCACAGATCGGTCTGGACGGAACGCTTCTCGATACGCAGGTCGTCAAGGGGGAGGTCGGTATCAACGAGTTCAGTCCCAGCGCGGTCTGGGCCGGGCACCGCACGGCCGTGGCCTGGGTCGAGGCGCCCCCCGGCTCAGCCGCCAAGGTGGGTTTGACGACCCTCTGCAACGACACCTTCGAGGTTTGCAGCCCCTTGGATTTCATCGATGGGCCCACGACCCTTCCCCCCACACCCAACTACTCCCCGGTCCTGACCTCGGACAAGGCCGATAACCACAATACCGCCTCCGAGGGCGGATCGATCTACTGGACCCGCGGACATAGCGCCATCACGGGATCCCAGTCGATCTTCCATCAGAACTACGAGTCCTACGCGCCGTGGTCTGTGACGCCCCTCGGCGGTGGATGTGGGGATGGATTCAACATCACGATCGCAGGTCCTCCGGCTATCGGCAACGCAGACTTCTGGTGGTTGGTCGAGGTCGAGCCTCCGACAACGGCCTCCATGATCGTCATGAATGCCAAACCGAACGCCGGAGCGCCCTTTAGCTGCGGACCCTGCGAGCTTCAGCTCGACTTGGGAATCGTGCGGGCCATCCCCTCCAGCTCCGGCTTTTTCCTGACCCCGATTCCAGGCAACCCGGATCTGGTGGGGCTCGAGGTCACCGTCCAGTTCTTCGCGTCGCCCACGAGCGCGATGCCTTGCCCGGCACTCGGCAGCGGTTTTTCGGCATCCAACCGAACTCGGGTCACGGTCGGCTACTGATGGTTGAAGTGGCGTTACCGAACGGCGTTGGTGCATGAATCGGGACGGGGCACCTCTGATGCCCCATCTCAGTAGCTCAGAGCCCGATCGAGACCTAAATAGGCCGGCCCATCTCTATTCATGCACCAACGCCCTCCCATGACGCTTCGGGGATCAGCAAGCTCCGCCTGAACGGGTACGAGCTCTTCCTCTCCGAGCACGGGAACCGGCTCCTGTTCGAGGTCGAAGGGGAGACTGTCTTCTTCTCTCTCGGCGTTGCGGAGGGACCGACGACGATCGTCGTGGGAGAGGACGGCGTCCCGCGGCGCGTGCCGGGCAACGGCTGAGCCGTGCAAACACCTGTTGAGCTCTCACGGCGTCCTGAACCTCGAGGACGAGGCTCTAGACTCGAAGTCCGTGTCGTCTCGCTTGGGTTGACGAGCGCGGCGATGGGGTTGGCGGTGTGTGGCGAAATACCTGGTTCGGTATCGCCACGGAGCCAGCAAGAACAAGCCCTACTGCGACGGCTCACACGTTGCGACGGAATTCACGGACCGGCTACGAACACAAAGAGGAGCGGCGAGAAGGCGGGTGTTAGCACGTTCATGGCGTCGTCTCCGGTTGGGTTGGGCAGCGGAACTCTCGATGAACCCAAAGATCAGCGTTTGTTGAAACCGAACTGGCCGTGCACTGGCCAACGAAATCGGACGACCCCACGGCATGCGGACCAGCGGTGGGGCCCCCTTGTCCACACAGCTCGAGTACGATCATTCGCAGTAGTCCCATCGAGGGGTATCGATCATGAGAACCATCCCCACGCACGCCCGTAGAATTGCGGGTATCGCGAGCCTGATGCTGGCCTCGCTCGCCGGCGCCCAGACGGGTGCCAAGATCCAGCACATGAAGTTCCCGCCGCAGAAAGGGCCCTACGACAGGCTCACGCACAACTTCCGTGACTACACGAACTTCAACGTCGAGACCGTGCGCGGCATGGACTTTTCGGTCGATGGCAACCTGTATGCGGTGAACACGCATGGGAGCCGGCTCGTGCGCCACGTCGACGCCACGCCCGAGCCGGAAGGCAGCTGGGCGACGTTGAACAACCCGGTTTCGCTGGATGTCTGGGGTGATATCGTCGTGGTGCTGGGCGGTTCGACCCACGCCTTGGCAATGCACGATCGTTTCACAGGGGCCGTGTTGGGAATCTACGAGCTTCCGAACGAGCCCGGCGATCTGATCATCGACGAGACCACCGGCTACGGCTATGTCTGTTCCCAAGCGGAGAACATCATCGTCGCTCTCGACCTGAACGATCCGGACAACATCGTCGAGCTGGAGCGCCACGACTTTCCCGGCGAACAACCGCGTTTCATGTTTCTCGACACGCACCCGGTGACAGACGAGCGCGTATTGGTCGTCGCACCGATGCTCTCGGGAAACAACACGGGGCCCGTGCCGGGGGCTCCGGGGGTCGAGCACACGCGCGAGGTCGCGACTGGTGAAATCGTGAATATCAGCGGCCTTGGGGGTGGAGGACTGCCGGACGAAGACCTCATGGTCTTTCCCTTGGTCGGCGGCACGGTCCCTCCCGGTGTCTTCTCCGGTCGGGAAGCAGGCACGTTGATGATGGAGCACGCACGCAACCCGCTGACTGGCGAGTACTGGGCCTTGAGCGTCGATCTACATAACGACATTCCGGGTCAGCGGGGCGAGAGCGAATTGAAAGGCATTTTCGCCAGCAACAACCTCTCGATCTTCACTCCCCAAGCGCTTGCGGCCTCAAAGGACCTACCGGACCGCATCATCGATCTTGACGACAACGATCCCTCGACGAATGGCCCGCAATACTCCTCGAACACCTCGGTTTCCTTCCCTTATGCCCTAGCCTTCGTTCCGACCACGAACAAAAACATCGCCGGTTGGGCGGCTATCGCCAGCTCGACGGGCGACCTCGTCGCCCTGCTGGATCCTGGCGGCAACCGTGTCCTCGACCTTCAACTGCCGGACGGGGCGATTCCCCGCGACCTGATCGTCGATCCAGGCACGGGCGCGCTCTTGGCTGTCTACTGCTGGGGCACGAACGAGATCCTCGTGTACTTCCTGGCCGATCTCCAACTCACGCCGTTGACGTTGCGCTTAGGTGTCGATCCGACGCCCGAAGACGTGAAGAACGGCCGAGAGATCTTCTACGACGCGCGTCCCTCGTTGAACGGCCGCACGACTTGCGCCACCTGTCACGCCGCTGGGGGCGCGGACGGGATCGCGTGGAAGTTGTCGGATCTCGATGATGATCAGAAGGACATCATGGTTACCCAAAGCCTGATGGGTATTCAGGACACGCCGAACTACCACTGGCGTGAAGAGCGCTTCTTGCCGGACTTCAATGTGGCCTTTCCCGGCTTGTTGGGACACGCGGGCCCGCTGGATGAAACGCCGGGTGGCGATCTCGACGATTTCGTCGAGTTCGTCTTCTCGCTGCAGCCGCACGCGAACCACAACCAGCACAAGAAACGCATTCTCGACGACGAGCAAACCCCCGAGGTCTTCCGCAACGGTTTCGCCGGTTCTGCTGTGCGCGGGCAGGACCACTTCACCGATCTTCCCTCGGACGGACCGTTCACCTGTGCCGACTGCCATTCGCTACCCAACGGCGCCCAAGGCCTTTCCGTCCCCGATGTCCTTCCGGACATCGGTCGCGCGCGCAACGTCGGTGTGGCGCATCTGCGTCAGATGAACCACAAGGATCAAGACATTGTTTTCTTGACCGATCCCGGTTTACTGAAACCGCTGCCCATTCCGCGCGGTGGCTACGGCCTGCTCCACTCGGGCAACATTCTCGACATCTTCGGCTTCGCCGATGCCTTCGTCCCGCTGTCCGATCGGCAACGCAGCGATGTCGCCGCGTACATGCATCAGTTCGATCAAGGCATTGCACCCGCGGCCCACGTTGCTGTTCATTTGGACGACACGGGCACCGATCTGGCCGAAAAACGCATTCGCAACTTGCTTTTCCAGCAAGTCAAGCGCGGTTGGATCGACGTGGCCGCCTTCGGTACGACGACCATCAATAATGTTGCTCGCGTCTTGCGCTGGCACTACTTTCCCGGACCGAACGGCACCGAAGGACACTTCGAAGCCAACGAAACAGGTGTTCCCAACCATAGCCTGGACCAGTTCGTCACCCAGGCGAGTCTCGGCTCCGCAAACAACGTCTTCATCGGCCTATCCCGCGGTGACGGACGTCGCTGGGTCTTCGATCCCGACTGCGACGGTTTGACCGACCAGGCCGAAGGGATCCTCGGTACCAACCCCGACGACATCGATACCGACGGCGACGGCTTTCCCGATGGGTACGAGAGCAGCAACGGCGCCAACCCGCTGCTTCCGAACCCTAGCGTTCCCGATACGAATGACCCCATCGTGACGTTGGGCTATCCGCGCCTGGATCACACCGGCGCGACCTACGCCAAGTTCTATCTTGAAGCGGACGAGCCGGTGACGCTCGACATCCAAAGCTCCGTTCCAGGAGGACCTGTCCACACGACCCTCGTGAATGCTCCTGCGAAACGGCATACGGTCGTGATCCAGGGACTCGATCCTTCCAACGAGGGCTCGCTGGAGAATACCTACACCGCAGACATCCGTGTGATCGATCTCAGCGGGAACGACACTACCGTTCCGTTGACGTTCACCATGCTGGAGAGCTGCACCAACATCGAGGCGGTCGAAATCAACGACCTGCACTGGGTCTCGACCACTCCCTCGGGCAATTCCCTGGCCGCCACCGCCGAGATTCTCATCGAGTTCGAACGCGACGCCCCCTTCCAGGCACCCGCGCGCGGTCAAATCGCTTGTTTGCAGCTCATGTATCGCCTGCAACCCGACGAGCCCTGGCAGATCGCCCCCAACGTGACCTCGCCACAGCTCGTCACGGGTTTCGACATCCGTACGATCGATGAGGACAACGAGATTCTGATCGAACCCTACAACTCATTGCCCGGCCCGTTCCTCTTGGCGCCCCCAGCCAACAACGCAGGGATTGCACAGGTCTCCTTCAACTTCGGCGGCGTACCGACCACGCCGGCCGACAATCTCGAGGTACGGTTGAGCATGCAAGCCGTGCTGACGGCTTCACCGGAGCACACCCCCGCAACTCC
>CBFIHP010000045.1:0-9856 GCA_965662355.1 Planctomycetota bacterium
TATCGAAGGCGATTAGGACGTGAAACCGGGGATGGTGGGGGAGGTCCGCCTTCGTTTTGGTCCATGCACCAACGCCGAGTCCATGCGGAGATGGTCACGCATGAGCCCGGGCCTTGGCCACCATCTCGACTGCGGGCACTTGGCTCGCTACGATTGATGCACCAACGCCCTAACGTACCGGTGCGATGCCGAAGGGATAGTCCTCCACCTCGCCGAAGCGGGCTAGGCCGCACGGGCCGGAGTACGTGCCGGAGGCTTCCGGGTGGGGGATGGCGCCGCCGTCTTCGCCGTAGTCCAGACGCACGCGCAAGGCGGCGGCCGCAAAGCCCGGGACTTCCGGGAGGTCGAAGGAGAAGTCGAAGATGCCGAAGGGAGCGCCGAAGGCTTCGGGGTCGAAGGCGATCGTATCGAAGCCGCCGAACGCGACGTTGCCGAGGGCCGGTGTGCCGCTGCCGCTTCCGAGCACATGCGTGTCGACCCAGACACCGGCCATGACTTCGACATATACGAAGGCGTGCAGGAAGAGCAGCCGCGAGGGAACCGGGTCGCCGATGGGGTCCCTCTTGTAACGGCCGCTTCCGAGGAGTAACGGGTTGACGCTGACGGCGACCGATATGTCGAGCGGCGCCCCCGAGATGGGATCGCTGGTCAGGATGACGCCGTCGTCGTCGGGTGCCGAGGGCAAGCAGTCCACGTCGTTGCCGTCCACCGTGAAGCCGAGCCACTCCGTTCCTGTCGAGCGGTGCTCGGCCGGCATTCCCGGGCAGAAGCTCTCGAAGCAACCTTTGGAGCCCTTGTCCGGGCGCGACGTGCATTCGAATCCGTGGGATGCAGCGGCGATGCAGATAGGCTCGTACAGCGGCCCTTCCGAGACGTCTGCGCACGGGCCGCAGAAGGGGGCGGTACCGCCCAACATGAAGACGTGGGCGACGGCTTCCGGCATCGATATCGGGTTCATGGCGAGGGCGCCGAAGGTGAGTTCGGCTGCGTCGTCGGGGGCTAGCAAAGCGATGTCAGCAAAGAAGCCGGCGAGGGCTTCGCCGTGATCATGGGATTCGGGAACGCCGGGGTAGTCCGGATCGACGTCGCATCCGAGACATTCGTAGTTGCGGTCGGAGGAACCGCCGAGGGCGCCCGGCAAGCCGTAGTTGCGGATCCATGTTCCGGCTCCGCTCCAGCCGTCACCGAGCAGATACGTTCCGAGTCCGTAGAAGGCCATGGCGTCGCCGAAGGCTTCGCTGACGGCAAGCGGGTGTTCCTCGGAAAAGTTGCGGATGAACCCATCGTACTGGTGGTCGGCGAAGTGTCCGTACTCGTGATAGAGGACCGAATCGATGGCTGTGTTGGGCGCATCCGGGCCGGTCCCTGCGAAGTAGCGGGCGGTTTCGCGAGCTCCGTCATAGAAGGCGTTGCGCACGCCGCCGGGAGCGTTGACCTCGACGCGTAGTTGTTCGTCGATGGGCAACGGAAGCGGCAAGGCCAAGCGCGGGGAACTCAGGATTCCGCCGAGTGCATCGTGGGCGTTGGTCGTGTGTTGGTAAGCCGTGACTTGGGCGGTGCGATACTCCGCGGTTCCCGTCGCATTGAAGACGGCGTCGTTGCCGGTCGAGGGCGCGATCGTCGAAAGCAGGATCGTTTGATCGCGCGAACCGGAGGCGAGGTCTTTGACGCGGGCCCAAAGACCGCGCAAGCGTGCCGTGATCGAGGGGGCCGAGCCGTCCACGAAGTCGAGCGACCAGAGCCCGCCGCCGGAGGTGACGGTTTGCAGGGCTGTTCCGACCGTGAAGTCCCAGGTGAAGACCTCGGGGCTATCGACCGTGCGTACAAACGTGCCGCGCAGAGCATCCTCGGCGAGATCGGGTTGCGTACCGCGTTGGACTTCTCCGAGGGACAAGATGGAGCCGCTTGCCAAGTCTTCGATGACGAGTGTCGGGTTGCCGATCTTGCGACGTTCGAGGTAGCCGATGGCGAGTCCGTCACCGGAAAGCGCCGGGGCGCCATAGCCGTGGCCGCCGGAGGTCAGCGGTTCGACGAGACTCCCGTCGGAGGCGGCCAGCCAGACTTGCCACGGCCGTGCGAGCGGGCGGACGCCGCCGTTGCGAGCGCCGCCAAGGCCCGATTGACCTGCGGGCGACGCCGTTCCCACTCCTGCGTCTGCGCTCGGGGCGAGGGACGTGAAGGCCAGCAGCGTTCCGCTGTTGGCGATGCTCGGCCTGCCCGTCGGAAGGTCGTCGAAGGTGATTTGGGTCGTCGATGCTCCGGCGATCTCGTGCACGAAGAGTTCCGTGTCGCCGTCGCGATTCGACAAGAAGCCGATCATTGTGCCGTTGCCGGCGAGGGCGGCAGCGTAGTCCTTGCCGGGATCTGTCGTGATTTGCGCCAGCCCGGTTCCATCGGTGTTGACGCGCCATAAGTCGTCGTTGCCAGAACGATTGGAGGTGAAGACGACGAAGGTACCAGCGAGGTCCATCGAAGCGTTCGTGTCCGTTCCACCGTCGACGGTCAGACGCACGAGTGCGGCGCCGTCGCTTGCGATGGCGTAAAGTTCCGTGTTGCCGTCGCGGTTGCTTGTGAAGACGATCAACGAGCCGTCGGCGCTAAGAACGGGGTCCCAGTCCCGATCCGCGTTGTCCGTGAGCTTCAAAGCACTCGAACCATCGATCAGCGACGTCCAAACTTCTTCATCGCCATCACAGGTGCTAGTCCAGACGATGCGCATGCCGTCGTCGCTCATTTGAGAATGGCCGTCGAAGCAACCGTTCGTCGTCGCGCGGAACAACGAATCATCCGAATCGAAACCTGTGACGTGCAGGCTCGTCATGGCGGTCGCCACCGGCGGCCCACCGAACGTCTGTCCACCGGAGGCGATCCACCTGCCAGTTTTAGTACCGGAAACGCTGCCGGTCGAGAGGCTTTGGCGTGCAAGCTCCTCGCCGGTCACCGCGTCGATGACGATCCGCCAGCTTCCACCGCCGAGCGCTCCGATGCCCGGGTCGATGACCGTGGCTTGCCAAGCCGCTCGCAGCGCGGCGTCCGTGCGGGCGAAAACTTCTTCGAGGCCATAGGCATAAGTTCCTGGACCGAGGTCGAGTGGTGCTTTGCGCGCGAGTTCGGCGGCTTCGTTGGCCGCAATCGGGAACGTGGGCAGCGGGTGTTCCAGCGCCACACCACCCGCCAACAGCGAGCGCAAGTTGCCTTCCGTGTCGAGCACCAGGTCCACCCGCGCGTCGATGACGCGCCGACCGAAGAGGCGTTGCTCCAACTCGACTTTGTATAAGGATGCGACCTGACGGGCCGCCGTGACCCGCCAGCTCGTGAGCTTGGGGGCGAGGGTTGTGCCCAGCTGTTGAAGCACGTCCAGCGCTACTCCGCCGGCGGCGGTCTCATCAGCGAGGGGTCCACTCACCGGCGCGCTTCCGTCCAGGCGCAGGAGTCTTCCGCTGTCTGGATCGAAACGAACGTTGAGTGAAGCGGCCCAATCAGGGAGTTCGAGGGCGGCTTGTACTGCGGGGTGACCGTTTCCCTGCGCTAGGGGGCTCGAAAGGGGGCAAAAAGCGGCAAAAAGGGCAAAAGCAAACATCTGTGAAGAGAACATCGGAACAGCCTTGGTCAGGGATTTGGGGGGCATGAAAGGGGTCTCTCTTTTTCAACTGACCAGGGAGAGGAGAAGCCCATCCGGATGTGACCAAAAAGGCCCAATCTTTTTTCAGGGCTTGCTCGGGGGCCCCGTTTCGCGGCGTTGGTGCACGAATCCCTGGGCTGACAACGCTTGGAAGGCCTCTCGGAGCCATTTTCTGTCTGGGGCTGGTTCGGTGAGCAGACTGCCGGATGAAATCGAGAGTCTGCGCTCACGTTGCGCTTGGTTTTCAGTCTTCCACTTTGGCAAGCAGAAGGGTTCCTACGGTCGCTCTTGGACTTGATGGGTATCGATCTCGAAGCCCCGGACCACACCACGCTCTCGCGGCGTAGCCAGCATCTCGATATCCAACTCCGGCGTCCCGCGACCAACAAGCCCATCCACCTCATCGTCGATAGCACTGGACTCTCGATCGTCGGTGAAGGCGAATGGGCGGCTGCGAAGCATGGAAAGAAGGGTAAGCGTGGCTGGAAGAAGCTTCACCTAGGTGTCGATCGTGCGAGGTCCGCCTTCGTTTTGGTCCATGCACCAACGCCGTGCCAAGCAGGAGCGCCGCCAGGGGCCTCCCAGAGCGCCCCGGGGCGGGGACGGTGACCTATGGAGGAGACATGCCGAGGGAAAATCCACCTCGGAGCCCCTTTCCCGGCCGATCCCCGCCCCTCCAGGCACGACTCGCAAAGCGGCCTCGTGTACCCTCTTCGGCCCCATGTTTCGCCGATTGCTAGTCGCCAACCGCGGTGAGTTCGCGGTCAGGATCGCGCGGGCCGCTCGTGAACTCGGTTGCTCCAAGCGTGACGGGCAGCCCCACCGCGGGCAGACCATCATGGTGCACAACCTTCACATCGAGTCTAGGAGACCGGTGCTCTACGGTCGACAGTCTCGGATATTGACTGAGTTGCGACTGGGCTGGTTTTCTCAATTGTGTGAGCTTCAATAGACAGACGCAGCGGTGATGTGGACGAACAAATAGTGAGAAAGCCCTCATGACGCAGAACCGAGAGAGCGAGCAGGACAGACAGTGGCGGCTGTACGCTTGTGGGCCACGTTGCCTTATCGAGTCCCAGCGGGGTCGGAATCAGAATCTCACGAAGGCTGCGATAATCGCTGCCTTCAAGCCAAGAGTTCCCTGGTGGGGCAAAGAGTGCGGCCTTTCAACGCCCGATATCCTGCTCGACATCGCGCGACATTTTGGTTTGCACCGCATCATGCAGCTTACAAGGGACGTCGATCGTGTGGTCGAGTTCTTGGTTGACTCGAGGACGACCGTAATTGCCCAGACTGAGAAGAGTGGCGATGGTACGACGAGACTTGCTCACTACTATCTGGTCGAGTCAGCGTGGACTGCAAACAATGCCGAGCACCCCCACTTGAACTTCCGGCTCTTTACGGCTCTACAGCAGGGTGGCGAGTCCCAGTTTGATATTCGGGAGTCGCGGCTTGAAGTCCAGCTGCCGACCTTTCTGGTGTTCACCTAGTCTTTGGTGGTACGCCCGGCGGGATTCGAACCCACGACCCCGGCATTAGGAATGCCGTGCTCTATCCAGCTGAGCTACGGGCGCCTGAGATGGGATCGTAGCGTGTGGGCGGAAGTGGGGCCACTGCCTGGGGGGACTCCACGCTACGGTGAGTCGCTAGTTCCTCACCTTTGACGGATTCTGGTCTCCTTTCGAATCGTCGTGGTGTTCTCTTCGCCGTCCGATGCCGAACCAAGATCCCTATATCGCGCAGGAGCTGCTCTCGCATCAGACCTTCCTGAGCAGGCTTGCGATCGATCTCGTCGGGAAGGATGCGGACGACCTGGTGCAGGATGTGTGGCAGCGGGCGCTGGAGCGTCCGCCGCTCGACGGCCGCCAGCTGCGCGGCTGGCTGGCCCGGGTCGCGCGCAACCTGGCGGCCAATCGCTGGCGCGATGAGGCGCGGCGGACGGAGCGAGAAGAGCACAGGGCGAGCGAACAACCCGCGGCGGATGAGCTCATGGCGCGCTTCGAGCTGCGCAAGGAGCTGGTCGGGGCCCTCGACTCCCTCAACCAGTCCTATCGCGAGACGATCCTGCTGCGCTACTTCGAGGGCCTCGCTCCGCGCGACATCGCCAGGCGTCAGGGGACCCCGGTGGCGACGGTGAAGAAACGCTTGCGGCGCGGGCTGGAGCAGCTGCGCGAGGCGCTCGACAAGCGGACCGGCGGCGACCGAGCCACCTGGATGTCCGCGGTCACGGCGCTCGTTGCGCCGGTCGACAGCGGTGTTGTGACAGGCAGTCTTGTGATCGGAGGAATGACTATGGGAACGATGATAAAGGTGTCCGCCGTGGTTCTCGTGGCGGCGGTCTGTATGTACTTCGTGACACGAACACCGCGGTCCGAATCAGTGCGGATGGCGGCGGTCGAGCGAAAGGCGGCCGACATGGAGCTTGGGGGGGCCACGGTCTTGTCTGTGGCAGAGGATCCAGCAACGGAGGTCGGGCAACGGAGCTCGGTCGAGGCGGTGCCTCCCGGCGATGTGTCTGCGGCACGGGAAACGCACGTGCTGCGCGGACGGGTCGTGAGCGAAGTGCTCGGGTCGCCCCTCCCTGGCGCCACCGTGACGATCACCCGTCGCATGCACAGCGAGTTCTGGATCCCCGACACCGAGGAACGCGACGCACGCCGGCCCGTCGTTACGGCCGTGACCGACGACGAGGGGCGCTTCGAGGTCTCCGTCCCGACGGCCGTGCCGCTCGACGTGGAGGCCTACGCCAGCAAGCACGCCACCGCCCGGCGTGACCACCTCTTCGCAGGGGACGACGTCGAGCTGCGGCTCACGGCTGCAGCGATCCTCGAGGGCACCCTGACGCGGTCGGACGGCGCGCCGGTCGCGGACGCCCTCGTGCTCGGCCGGGACAGCCGGAGGGTTGAGCAGTGCCGCGCGCGCACGGACATCAGCGGCCGCTTCCTCATCGAGGACCTGCAGGCGGGCCTTCTCACCGTGGAGATCACGCCGCTCGATGCGGCCCCTCCCCCGTCCAAGAGGATCGAACTGCGAGGGGGCCAGCGCACACGGCTTGACCTGGTTCTGGAGGCAGGCGTCCGGATCCACGGCGTCGTTAGCGACCCGCAGGGGCACCCGATCGCTGGTGCCGAAGTCGGTCTGGGGTCCTCCTTCCAACGGTCCGTGTTCACCGACGTGCACGGGTCCTACGAGATGTTCGGGCTCGGCGGGGCCAAGCGCCGTGACCTCGGCGGTCTCCGGGCCCGGGCGGAAGGCTATGGCGGCGAGGGGAAGAAGCTCGAGGAGGCGGATCTGGCCCAGGACACTCGGGTCGATATCGTGCTCCATCCGGGGCGGATTGCGACAGGACGGGTGGTCGACACGGACGGTCACCCGATCGAGGGCGTCTACGTCGCCGGGCTCGGATCCAAGAAGGTGGAAGGCGTGTCCCGCTCGGACTGGGAGTCAGCGGTCACGGAGCCCGACGGTTGCTTCGAGCTGAACAGCCTGCAGGTGCTGATTGATCACCAGCTCTTCCTCCGGAAGGACAGGTACGGCACGCGGGTCTACGACTTCCCCGCCGACGAGGGAGACCGCGAGCGAATCGACTACGGCGATCTCGTGCTGCACGCGGGCGGACGAATTGAGGGAATCCTGAGGGCTCAAACCGGGACCCCAATTCCCGACCACCTGGTCAAACTACGGGGCGCTAATCAGGACCTCGGTCGCTTCCGTCCGGACACGGAGGCCCTGAAGAAGACGTGGGTGACGGCGGTCCGGCACTCGCGCACCGACACCCAGGGGCGCTTCCACTTTTCCGACCTGCCGGGAGGCGAACTCCAGGTGACGGCGAGGGTCAAAGGCAAGCCCGCGTCTAAGGCGGAGGTGACCGTGAAGTTGCCGGAGGGCGGACAGGTCGAGGACGTCGAGCTGACCCTCGACCTTGGCGACCCCATCACAGGCGTTGTCCGCACTAACGACGGCTCACCCGCCATCGGGGTCCTCGTCCAGGTGGCCGGGGGGAAGGAACAGACTCGGATCCGCGCGACGTCTGGCGAGGGCGGGCGCTTCGAGCTGTTCGGAGTGACCGAGGACATGGGCGAGGTCGAGCTCTTCACGAACGTGGCGTCCTACAACTGGTACAACCCGGACGCCCACCTCGGAGCCAGCCACCGCGCCACCGCGCACGCTGGCGACAGGGACGTCGTGCTAGAGCTGCGCGAACTCGACTCCCTGACCGGGAGGGTCGAGGACGCAGAGGGACAGCCGCTCGCTGGCGTGCAGGTTCTGGCCTACCAGAGCGGCACAGCCCATGTGGCCCCAGCGGTGCTGACTAAGGTCACGAGTGACGAAAAGGGAGCCTTCCGCCTGGATCTGCCGGAGGAGTGTCTGGTCGACCTCGTGACGGCCCCCCCCAAGGTCGACGACGCCTCCGAGGTCGACAATGCCACCGAGGCACCCGAACTGGCGGCGCCGGAACCCGCGATCCTCGAGTTCGTCGCGAGCGACGCGCAGGGCGTGGTGCTCCGGTTCGCGAAGTGACGGACGGGTCCGAGAACAGTCCCCTTCCGATGACCCTCCGCGCGCAGTGCGGCGACCGCACGCAATAACACGCACCCTCCACCTTGGCATAGCCTTGGCGGCCAATAACCCCGATTCGCAACCTACGCACTCTCAGTGACTTGCGACCGTAGAGCCAAGGGTTCCTAATGCCGGGGTCGTGGGTTCGAATCCCGCCGGGCGTACCAGCATCCGATTTCGGGGCCCACTCCAATCCTCCCGATGACCCCCGGTCGTCTCGTCGCATGTCTCGAGGACGTGATGTTTCGGACGCCCCGCGGCGCCCGGGGTGTGATCCCGCTTGCGTTCGATGGAGTGCGCGGTCGTAGGACGCCGCTGCCCACGCCGTTCACGAACTTGGTTGGAGTGGCGGGGCCGAACGCAGAAGTGCCGGACGGATCGATCGCGGCTGTATTCGAGGAATTCCGTGGCCCTGAAGTATCCTTCGGTTGGCTTCTCGGTCCTAACTCTCCGGACGGGCTCGCGGGACGACTCGAGGAGCGAGGCATGCTGCGAGCTGAAGAGTTCAGCGGGCTCGCGCTCACCGATCTCGAGCGGGATATCCCGGCTTCGAAGCAAGTCTCGGTGCGTGAGCTCGGCAAGGAGCACGAAGGGCAGTTCGCTGAGCTCTTGAGCCGTGCCTTTGGCTTGGAGCCAGAGATGGTCTCCTTCCTCTGTGAGATCCTGTACTTTGCCGAAGCGGAAGTACGGGCCCGAAACTACTTTGCCTATGTCGAGGGCGTGACCGAGCCGGTGGCGGCTGCAAGTACGATCTATGACCCGAACGATCCAATCGTGGTCCTTGCGGGATCCGCGGTTCTCGAAGAGCACCGTGGTCGAGGTATCTACCGTTCTCTCGTGCGTCGCAGACTCGAGGACGTGCGCGGCGAAGGGATCGAAGCCGCCGTCATTCAAGCGGTGCGCTCGACCTCGGCTCCGATCTGCCGGTCGCTTGGATTCGAGGAGGTCTGCTCGCAGGAGCTCTACGCTTGGAGCCCTGAGTGAGAACTGGATTCCTCGGCGTCTGGTAGAGTCCGTCGGGTGATGACGACGGACTTGCTACAGCTCTTCGGGAGCACGGACATCTACCTTCTCGACCAACTGCTCCGTGGCCGGATCTCATCGGGGATGAGGATCCTGGATGTTGGGTGCGGTGGGGGGCGGAACCTGCGGTACTTCCTTGCGAGCGGGTATGAGGTCTTCGCGTCGGATCCCGATGCGGGCGCGATCGATGCCGTGCGTCGTCTGGCCCTCGAGTTGGCTCCCGAGGGGAATCCGTCAAGGGATCCGGACCACTACCGCAGCGAGGGCCTGGAGCGGGGCACGTTTTCTGAGGGCAGCATGGACGTGGTCGTTTGCAATGCGGTGCTGCACTTTGCGAAGAATGCGGATCACTTTCACGCGATGCTGGCCGGAGCGTGGCGGCCTTTGCGGGCCGGGGGGGTGTTTTTCAGCAGGCTGGCTTCGTCGATCGGGATTGAGGATGACGTGCTGCCCCTGGGGAGCGGGAGCTTCCGGCTGCCGGACGGTACTCAGCGTTTTCTGGTCGACGAGGACATGTTACTCGCGGCGACGGAAGCACTTGGGGGGGCGTTGCTGGATCCGATCAAGACCACGAATGTGCAAGGCCTGCGGTGCATGACGACGTGGGTGATGCGAAAGGCGTAGGCGACTTCGTACCCGCGAGAAGCAGCA
>CBFIHP010000045.1:9956-12365 GCA_965662355.1 Planctomycetota bacterium
GATATGACCAGGTGGGCCACGTCGTCAGCGTGGAGCTTCGTGGGATTGAGATCCTGGGTCATGTCGCGGCCTCCGAAGGGGGTTTGGACTTCGGAGGGATTGACCTGCATGACGCGGACGTTGTGGGGGCGGAGTTCTGCGCGCCAGCATTCGGTGAGAGCGGTGAGGGCGAACTTGCTGGAGGCGTAGGCGCTGCCCGTGGCGTAGCCCTTGGCGGCAGCGGTGGAGCCCACGTTGATGATGGTGCCGGAGCGTTGTTGCGTGAAGTGGCGCGCGGCGGCGCGGCCGCAGAGCATGGCACCCAGGACGTTGGTCTCCCAGACGTCGCGGAAGCGCTGGGCATCGAGTTCGACGAGGGAGGCGCGGTGCCCGATGGCTGCGTTGTTCACGAGCACGTCGAGTCCGCCGAGCGCGTCGAGGGTCGAGGCGAATAGGGCTTCGACGTCGCTTTCGGAGCGCACATCACAGGTGAAGGGGTGGGCGCCTAGCTTGGTGCCGGCTTCCTCGACGAGGGGCTGGCGCCGGCTGGCGATGGCAACCTTGGCTCCGAGGGCGATGGAGACTTCGGCGATGGCCTTGCCAATGCCCGTGGCACCGCCGGTGATGAGGATTCTCGCGCCGTCTAGTTTCATGGCTTCATTCTGAGTGATGGCCGTCTGGAAGCGAGCGGGAAGCGAAGGAAACGCGTGTCGTGTGGAGAAAGGGACTATGATGCGACGCCAAGTAATGACCACGCTGGGTAATCACCGAATGAGATTGATGTGCGCTCTGTTCTTGCTGGCGGCGTCGTTCGCGGCGCAGGCCGAACGTTCGCCGAACGTTGTCCTGATCCTCTCGGACGATGCGGGCTTTGCGGATTTCTCGTTTCAAGGCAGTCGCTCGATGCGCACGCCGCATATCGATTCGATCGCGGCCGAAGGCGTGCGTTTTGCCCAGGGCTATGTCAGCGCTTCCGTTTGCAGCCCCTCTCGAGCGGGGTTGATCACCGGTCGCTATCAGCAGCGCTTTGGACACGAGCACAACTTTCCCGCCAAGTCGGAGGACCACGTGGGATTGCCTTTGAGCGAGCGCACCCTGGCCGATGCCCTGGGAGGGGCGGGATACCACACGATCGCCATGGGCAAGTGGCATCTTGGCTATGGGGCTCAGCTGCATCCAGGGAAGCGGGGCTTCGATGACTTCTATGGGTTCTTGCAGGGTTCGCGCAGCTATCGGCCGCACGAGGGAACACCTCGCAATCGCCTGCAGCGCAACGGCGAGTATCTGCTGGAGTCGTTCGACTACATGACGGATCACCTGGGCGCAGAGGCGGTCCGCTACATCGAGACGTGCAAGGACAAGCCCTTCTTCCTCTACCTGTCGTTCAACGCGGTGCACTCGCCGATGCAGGCGCTGAGGTCCGACCTGAAGCAGGTCGTGGGCGAGACAGTGCCGAAGCGCAAGAAGCTGGCCGCGATGACCGCCTCGATGGACCGTGCGGTCGGGTTGGTGCTGGCGGCTCTGGAAGAGCAGCGGCTCGAGAAGGACACGCTGGTGATCTTCGTCAATGACAACGGCGGGGCGTGGAACAACGCAGCGAACAACGCGCCTTTGCGGGGAACGAAGGGCACGCCCTTCGAGGGTGGCTTGCGGGTGCCCTTCCTGATGCGCTGGCCCGGCGTATTGCCCGCCGGTACGACCTACGAGCACCCGGTCAGCACCCTGGATATCTTCGCCACGGCGCTCGCTGCAGCGGGCGGCAAGCGTCCAGAAAAGCGGCCCCTGGACGGCGTGGATCTCGTCCCGTTCGTGCGCGGCGAGAACGATGCGCAAGCGCACGAAGCGCTCTTCTGGCGCCGAAAGCAGAACCACGCTGCACGGGTCGGAGACTGGAAGCTCGTGGTCTACAAGGGCAGCGATCCGATGCTCTTCAACATCGCGAGTGACATGAAAGAGGAAACGGACCTCGCGGCAACCAACCCGCAGATCGTCGCTCGTCTGTCGAAACGCTACGCCTCGTGGGAAGCCGAGATGATCGATCCCCTGTGGGGCTCGAGTGCCGTCGATCCCAAGGACTGATCGGGGCTAGCGCAGGCTGAAGTGCCCTTCCGCCGCTGCGAAGCCGATCCGGTGGGTCAAAACCTGCAGGGCTGAGATCCCCGCAGCGTCAAAAGGCCCGGTGTACACCGTCCAGGCATCTTTGTCCGTCGTGCGATAGCCGATGGATGCGCCCCGCGTCGAGCTCTCGAGCACGATGCGTCGCTCCTTCAGGCGCATCGTTGCGGCCATGGTCTGCGGTTGTTGCTCGTCTGGCCAGAGACACTCGCGCACCATGCGCTTCTCGGGCAAGACGAGGCCCAGGTCTCCCGTCGAAGTGATCCACTCGTCGAGAGCCGTGCGCAGTCGAACCAGCGTCGCTTCATGGGCGGG
>CBFIHP010000046.1:0-12237 GCA_965662355.1 Planctomycetota bacterium
CCGAGGCTCGGGCGTTGTCCAGGGAGGCAACCTGCCCGGCGAATTCTTGTCCAGATTGGTCATTTCTGCATTCTGGTTCCCGAAAAAAACTCGCAAGTCCAGTCTCTTAGAAGAACTTCATGCTATGTGCATCTTTTTCCCCACTTCCCGGCAATTTTCTGACAGTATGAGTTCTGATTTCTTGGGAAGGAGATTATTGTGCAGAAGAATATTCTATTCGTGGCCTTCGTCTTAATCGGCACATGGGGCGCGAGCCCGGCGTTTGCCGTGAGCTTTGGATTTGAAACTGGGGAAGGCTATGCGCTCGGTCCCATCTCGCCACCGGGAGGACCGACCCAGGCAGGTTGGTCGGGCGGCGCGCAAGCGGGCTTCACCAACAATGACCCAGGCGACGAGCAGGTAATCAACACCGAAGCCTACTCGGGGAGCAACTCGTGGCATTATGCACGCGGCTACGGGAGCAGCGGTCAGGGCACGCCCTTCTCGCCCACAACGGCGCTTGAGGCTGGACCTGGAACGCAACTCGATTTCTCGATCGCATTCAAGGCGGCGAGTGCCACAGGGGATGGCTCGGCACAGAACCTCTATATCGGGACCACGGCCGGAAATGACCGCACGGGCTTTAATATCTACCTAACGAACAACTCTGCCGGCGACGGCCTGAGCCTCCACACCTTTGCGGACCCATCCTTCGTCGAGACCGTGTTCGCCACCAACCTGTCCCGCACCGATTGGCACGTACTCACAGTAAGCGCGGTGTTCGATGCCGACTCTGCCAACGACGTCTACCAATACTCACTGAACGGGACCCTGCTCTTTACCGGTAATTCCTGGCCCAATCCGTGGCGGGTTGCGAACGGCTTCACGCCGGCCTACGGCAACAGCATCAAGTTCGCGGACGGCGGCGGGGACAACCCGGCCCACAGTGGCTTCTACTACGACGCGATGTCCTACGACGTCTCGGTCGTCCCCGAACCCAGCACCGCCCTCCTTCTTGGCCTCGGTCTTGCGGGTTTGGCTGCCAGGAGGCGCTCGCTGGGCTGAGTGTTCGGGTCGCCCTATTTGCGGCATCCCAAGCTACGGGAGCTACGGGGCTTCCTCGCTCACCGGGCTCCCGCATGCATCACAATGCGGCCCCTCGGCGTCGCGGGGCTGTTTCTGCTCTTCGAGAATGCGGTCGAGTTCCCTGGCCGCTCCTTGGATCTCACTTTGCCATCGCAGACAAGCTCGCGATCTTCCGATGTCCCGATCTCATGCTTGTTTAGGGCCGGGTGTTGTCGCCGGTATCCACGTCCGCAAACCAACGCACCACGCTCGAACCCCCGGGCGGATCTGGGGCCGGAAAGAGGCATCGCCTTCATGGCGTCTCTTCATTCCCCGCCAACCCCCGGCTGAACCATCCGCCCGTCCAGGCATCGAGGCCCGCGGCGAGTTCCTTGGCACGAAGCCGAAGCGCGACTGCCTCGGGCGAGTGCTTGTCGGCGTGGGCCTCCAGGACGAGCAATGCGCGCCGCCGGTCGAAATGGAGTTGAGTAAGCCCAACCCTACTGCTGCGTGACAGAGCGTTCAGCACCCCCCTCAGCACGTCACTCCATCAATGCACAGGTCCATACAGGTACGTATCGCTTCGTTCGGGTACGTCATGCGGACCAAAAAGCGGACCTGTGGAGGGGCGGCTTGGAGCATTGCACCGCCCGCGACAGGGCTCCCCTAGGCCTTTAATATAACGCCCATACTCGGACGTTTTTCCAAAACCCAGCTTGAATGTCCTATCCCCCATTCTCTCAGCCCTTTCTTCTGACGCGAAGTAAGTCGGGCGAGCGGAGGACGGTGCGTCTGGGCAGCGCGGCTTCTGGGTCCACCAGTTCGAGGTCGGGCATCCGTGTGCTCAACACCTCCAGCGCCACCGACATGTTCTTCTGCGCAAGATGGATGCCCGGGCAGCTCTTCGCCCCGCGCCCGAACACGAGGTTCGGAGGCTGTTCGCGATCGGGATCGAAGCGGTCGGGATCCGCGAAGATCGCCGGGTCGCGATTCGCCCCCGCGATCGCGAAGAGCACCCATGAGGAGGGGGGCAGCTTCGTCCCGCAGAACTCGATCGATTCGTCTCTGCTCAACCGGGCCAACACGGCGATGGGCGTCTCCCAACGCAGCGCCTCGACCACCGCGAGGTCGATTCTCGAAGCGTCGCGACACACCGCCTGCCAGGCGCCCTCGTGGGTGAAGAGTGCAAAGAGCAGGTTGCCGAGCGCTCCGTGCGTCGTATCGGCACCCGTCGGGAAGAGCAGCCGGATATGCGAGAAGAGTTCGTCGTCCGTAAGCGTTCGCCCATCGACCTCCGCTTGGATCAACTCGCTGATCACGTCGTTGCGCGGGTCTCGTCGGCGCGCCTCCACGACGGGCACGAGGAAGTCGGTCATCGACTTGCGCGCCCGCTGTGCAGCTTCGGGGTCGTTTCGGAACGACAGCAGCGCGACCGCCCAATCGTGAAACTCGTCCTCGCGTTCTCGCGGGATCCCGAGGAGTCGCGCGATCACGAGATAGGGGAATCGTTGAGTGAACTCGGCGACGAGGTCGAATTCGTCCCGGTCGACAAGGCCGTCCACGAGCTCGTGTGCGAGCGCGGCCAGTCCTTCCCGCTCATAGCTCTCGACCGCCCGCGATCGGAAGGCGGGGGTCGCGAGCTTGCGGTAGCGAAGATGGTCGGCTGAGTCCGACATCGAGATGAAGCTCTTACCGATTGCGGGCTCGAAGGCAACTTCGTACATCGCGTGACCGGGAAACGCGTAGTTGTCTGCAAAGGCCTCCTTCAAGGCCGCATATTCCGAGATCACGAAGGCCGGCAGGCCGCCGAGCCGTGTGGGCTGAATCGGTCCCTGCTCGCGATAGGCTCGCAACAGATCGTGGAGATCTGAGCCTGGCATCTCGTCGAGGGCGAAGTCGGCGTTGCCGGGATTGAGCGTCATGATGTCACCTTCCTGAATCTTGGAATCCGAACGTCTTGGAGTCTCGCGATGGCCTGCTCCCGGAGCCGGATCTCCGGGTGGCCCGCTCTAAGCAGCATCCGAAGGGCCTCGCTGCCCCCGGATCTCAACTCCCGGAATCCGCACGCTAGCCATCGACCGTCCGTCAGCATAGTTGAGACCCCTCTCACGAGCCGTCTTCGATCCCGTCGGAGTCAGCGACGATCCCGTCCGCCAGGAGCGAGGCGATCTCCGCGGCATCGCAGCCGAGCCAATCGAGGATCTCGTGCGTGTGCTCGCCTAGCGTCGGGGCGGGCTGCTTCGGGGGCTCGGGTGTGGACGAGAAATCGATGTAGTGAGCGGCCTGGTTGTAGGCGCCGGTCGGCTCGGCAGAGATCTCGCACGGAAGGCCGAGCGCGTCCAGGCGAGCGAACCAATGCTCGTTCGATTCCTTCGCGAAGACCGGCTCGAGCAGTTCCGACAACTCGCGGCGGTGCCTGCCGCGCAACTCCGCGGACCCGAAGCGGGGATCGCTCGCGAGCTCTGGCAGTTCCAAGCCTTCGCATAACAAATGCCAATGCTCGTCCTCGTGCGCGGCGATGCAAAACCAGCCGTTGGTCGTCTCATAGATGCGATAGAGCGCGCCGAGCCCGAGTTGGTTGGCGTCGAGCCGCTGACGCTCGACCTCCGAGCCGTCAGCTTGGGCGTAGGCGTACGAGCAAGTAACGAGGCAGGCGTTCAGGATCGAAGTGCCGACCTTCTGGCCTTCGCCGGTCCGCGCGCGGTGATAGAGCGCCTCCATGGCGGCCGATGCGGCGAGGTAGCCGCAGCCCGTGTCGCCCATCGACGTACCGAAGAGCGGGTCGCCGCCATCGGCGCAGCCCCCATCCTCCCATTCCTGGCCCGAGAGCGCCGAGGCGGATTGATCCGTGCCCATCAGCCGCATCGCCGCACGCGTCTGGTCGAAGCCTCGGCTGTGGAGATAGACCAGCGACGGGTTCACCTCACGAAGACTCTCGTAGTCGGCCCCCAGACGTTCGACGACGCCGTCGCGCATGTTATGCATCACGACGTCGGCACGCGCTGCGAGCCGCTTGAGCAAGTCGAGACCGCGCTCTTCCTGCAGGTTGATGGCAATACATCGCTTCCCTGCTTCACCGAGCGCCGCGATTCCTGCGCGGAACCACCAGCCATCCCAGGGCGCGCTCACCTTGATGACGTTCGCGCCCATCTTCGCGAGCTGTGCAGCGCCGAAGGGGCCCGCCAATGCGAGCCCGATATCGATGACCGTGACACCCGCGAGCGGACCGGCGATAGGCTCCCCCAACGCAGTCTCCTGTGGCGACGACGCGGTCGACTCGCCGAGCGCGTCTGCTTCCGCGATCACCTCGGCCGTCTGTTCACCTGGACGCGGGGCTGCACCGTTGACACGCCCCGGCGTAGTTCCGAAATCCTTGACGATGCCCACATGACGGATGGGCCCAACCTCGGGATCCTCGACCTCGACGACACAGCCGTCCTCCAAGAGCAACGGATCGGCCAGTGCTTCTTCTGGGGTCTGGACGAGATAAATCGGGACCTTCGTTCGGAGCCCCCAGCGCACCCACTCCTCGGACGGGAACTTCAGAAAGGCCTCGTGCAGCTGCGTGAAGTAGTAGAAGACCTCGACGATCGCCTGCGGCTCGAGGCCGATCCGGTCCGGATCGTGGCGACTGCTCTCCGAGGAAGGCGCGGGCGCCTCAGCGAGATTCCCGTGCTCAGCCGCGGCGAGGACGGGCAAGGGCCGGAGCGCCCAGTGGTGAATCCAACGACCGTCGCCGCATTCGAAGAGACCCTTCGGCGCACCCTTGTACATCATCCAGTTCCCGACGATCGCCCCGCCGGCATCGTTGGTACTGGGCAGGGCATCGCTAGGCCGCGCCATCGACGTACGGACGTGCTGCCCGCGACCCGTCGTCTCGCGTACGAGCAGGGCCGCGTTGATGCCCATCAGCGCATGATAGGCGGCGCCGAGACTCATCCACGGAGAGCGGACGAAAGCCGGCCCGTCGTGGCGCCCGCGCCGGAGCGCGCCTTCTGGAATTTCCACGTCGGGCGCCGGAATGTGGCCACCGCTCATGATGCCGCCACGCTGGGACCACTGCATTCCGCTACGCGCTGCGACTAGTGCTTCATCGTCTGATCGCCCGTCGTCGGGGCTGCCTATTGGATAGGCGCTGATGGAGCAGTAGACGAGCCCCGGGTTGATCGCTGAGAGCGTCGCGTAGTCGAAGCAACGTCCCTCCGTGACACGCCAACCATGGCTCTCGATCACGACATCCGCGCGTTGCGCCAGCGCACGGACACGCCCCTGGTCTACGTCCAAGTCCAGATCGAGGAAGGCGCTGCGCTTGCCGCGATTCCAGACGCGATAGCCCGAATCGCGTGAGGTGAGCTTGCCGCGCGGCGACTCGATTCGCGTGACGCGCGCACCCTGATCGGAGAGCAACATCCCCACGATCGACGCAGCCGCGCCTGTCGAGAACTCCAACACTTCCAATCCGTCGAGCGGACCACTCATGGGATCACCCTTCTTCAAGTACTCATTTCGTCAACACGCTTCGGCACACGCGACCCCGGGTCGGCTCCAGACAGCAATACGCGATCGATTGCATTGCCGAGGACGAGGCGCACAACATTCTTGCAATAGCAAACTGACTTTATTATATACACACAAGCGGGACAATCCGGAGCATCTTTCTTTGGCGACGCCCATCGCATCTCAGAACTCGCCGACGGCCCTCGGTACCTATCCCGGCTGGTACACACTCGGCGCGAGCTTCGTCTGCTCACTCCTCGTGGTCGGCTCGACCGTCTACAGCTTCGGGCTCTACGTGCTCCCTGCGGCCGAGACGCTCGGCCTGACGAGAGCCCAGGCCAATACCGGGATGCTAATGCTCAACGTGGGCATCGCCATCTGGTCGCCCCTCGTCGGTCGCCTACTCGACCGGCTGAGTGCGCCTGCCCTCGTTCTCTTCGGCGGTGCCATGTTGGGCGTCGGCCTCTGCTCGATCGCGCAGACGACATCCCTGATCGTCGCGGTCGCTGCGCTCGCGGGTCCGCTCGCGCTCGCGATTGCCTGCGCGGGCCCCCTCGCAGCTGCCACGATCGCGTCCCGCTGGTTCGTGCGCAGGCGCGGGCGAGCCATGGGCCTCGTCGCCGTGTCGACAGCGGCGGGCGGATTCGTGATGACGCAGGTCGGCGCCTATCTCATCGTTCAGCATGGCTGGCAGACGGCGCTCACCATCACGGGGGTCGGCGCGGCGACATTGATTGGCTGCTTCGCGCTCGCGCTCATCCGGTCGCGCCCACGAGGCGAGCAGCTGATTGCGAGTGGTGAGATCGACGGTCGTGATCATGCGGCGATTGAGTCGCCCGATAGCGATGCGTGGCCAACCCGTCGACTCCTGGCCTCGCGGAACTTCTGGCTGATCGCGTTCGGCGCGGGCTTGCTCATGGCGAGCGATCAGGCTCTGATGGTCTCGAAGATCCCGTACCTCCTCGACCACGGGATCGAACTCCAGGCCGCGTCTTTCCTCGTTGCCTGCCAAAGCGCCTCAGCGACTCTGGGCAAGTTGGGCATCGGCTTCACCGCCGACCGCGTCGACCTCCGCTATCTCTTCGTCTTCGTCGCCGGCGCCCATCTCTTCGTTCTCGCCGCACTAGTCGCGGCTCCCGGCTACTGGACGCTGCTCACCGTCTTCTGTGTTGCCGGCGTCGCGATCGGCGGAGTTCACCCGATCCTCACGACGTTAGTCGCCGAAGCATTCGGGAGCTCCTCCTATGGCTACGTCTACGGCCGAATGAGCATTCTGTTGATGACGCTCTCGTCCACAGCGCTCTACTTCATCGGCTCCGTTCACGACCGCACGGGCTCCTACGACATCGCGTTCTGGGTCTTCGGGGGCCTGGTCTTCTTGTGCGCGGTCCTGATTCTTGGGGTCCATCTTCCATCGCGCTCGGATCCGGTACAGCGTACCGGCGACACAGAAAGAGGCAGGGCATGAAGTCGGAATCGAAGACACGACGCGCAACGGCGAGCCGCTCCTCGGGCGGGAAGCGGCCCGACGAACTCAGTCGCCACCTGCTGGCGCTCTCGACGATGGTGCGGCTCCGAGTCCGCGACCGAGTCCAGGTCCGCGGCCACAAACTCGGCGTGGCTGGCGGGCAAGTGATCCCGAACTTGCCGCGCACGGGCTTGAGCGTTTCGGAACTCGCCTCGTTGCTTCGCATGAGCGTGCAGCGCGCAGGACAACTCATTCGACCGCTCGAAGAAGGCGGCTACGTAAAACGGGTTCCCGACGAAAGCGACGGCCGGGCCAAGCGCGTCGTCTATACCCGTCGCGGCGAGAAGCTTCTTGCGGATCTCGAGGAGATCATGGACGAAGTCACCGAAGAACTGGCCGAAGTCGTCGGCCAACGACGATTCGCGCAGTTCTGCCAAGTCCTCACCGAACTCGACATCGCAATGAACGGCGCCGATGCCCCCCTGCGCCTGCTCGACTGACGCTCGGCGCCCCACGGCTCGCCACCTGGACCGGCTCCGTCACGCTCGACGCCGCTTGCTTTTTTAGAAAAGTCACTTTACTATCTGGGGCGCAGATCCAATTCGTACTTAACGCTCACACACACCCACACACCCACACACCCACGGAACACCCATGACACAGAACTCTTCGGAAACAACCAACACACCGAAGCGTCCCGCGCCGACACCGTCCCGCGACAGCGCCTTCTTCTGGCAGGGTTGCAAGGACGGAGTCCTGATGGGCGAGCGCTGCGGCGACTGCAAGACTCTGCGACACCCGCCTCGCCCCATGTGCCCCGAGTGCCAGAGCCTCTCGCGCGAGGCCATCCCCCTCTCTGGGCGCGGCACGCTCTACTCCTGGGCGAAGCCGGTCTACCCGCCAATCCCGATGTTCGAGCCCGGCTACCTGATCGCGCTCGTCGACCTCGACGAGGGACCGCGCCTCCTCTCGAACCTCTGCGACGTTGCTACGGACGACATCGTCGTCGGCATGCCGCTCGAAGTCTTCTTCGTCGAAACCGCCGACGGCGGCGCAGTCCATCAGTTTCGACCGGCGAGGGAAGATTCGTGAAGGGTTCGAACGCGGCGATCGTTGGTATCGGCCAGACCGAGTTCTCGAAGGACTCGGGGCGAAGCGAACTGCAACTGGCCAGCGAGGCCATCAAGGCAGCCCTCGATGACGCGGGGCTTGCGGCCGGGGACGTCGACGGGATGTCGACCTACACCCTCGACAACAGCGAGGACACGGAACTCGTACGAACGCTCGGCATCCCGCACCTGCGCTTCTCGTCTCGCGTCGGGCATGGCGGCGGCGGCTCGATGGGGCCGCTCGTGCACGCGATGGCAGCGGTCGAATCCGGCCTAGCCAATGTTGTCGTGGGCTGGCGCGCGATGAACGAGCGTTCCGAGTATCGATTTGGGGCTTCGCAAATGAACACGGCCCCTGCGCCGGGTTCGGGAAGCGGCTTCATCGAGTGGAGCCTTCCCTTCGGCGCCGTAACACCCGCAGCTTGGTTCTCAGTCCAAGCGCAGCGCTATATGCACCAGTACGGCGTAACGAACAGGGATTTCGCTGACGTCTCCGTCCAGCTGCGCAAGTACGCCGCAACGAACCCGAACGCGTTCTACTACCAGAAGCCGATCACGGTCGACGACCACCAGAATTCGCGCTGGATCGTCGAGCCCACGTTCCGGCTGCTCGACTGCACCCAGGAAAGCGACGGAGCAGTCGCCTTCGTCGTCACGAGCCGAGAGCGAGCGCGCGACCTGCGCCAGAAGCCCGCGCGAATCCTCCACGCCAGCCAATCCATCGTTCGCGACAACGAAACCGTGACCAACTACTACCACGACGACCTCACTCGCTTCGAGACTGGGATCCAACTGGCAAGCGAACTCTACGGCCGGACGGGGATGCGGCCGGAAGACATCCAGGTCGCGATGTTGTACGAGGCGTTTTCCGTCCAGATCTATTGGCACCTCGAGGCTGCTGGTTTCTGCAAACACGGCGAGGGCGCGCAGTTCGTCAAGGACGGCCACATCGACATCGATGGAACCATTCCCGTCAACACCAACGGCGGCCACCTCGGCGAAGCCTATATCCACGGCATGAACAACCTTTCTGAGGCGGTTCGCCAAATCCGAGGAAACGCCTCGAACCAAGTCAGTGGCGTCGAGAATGTCTACATCGCTTCCGGAATGAGCGGGGCCATTCTCAGCGCGGACTAGCAAGGACCACCGTCGGGCCACGGGCCGCCCGGCAACCGTGCCTCGAGACCCAAAGGAGACCAGCATGACAACGATGGATCGCATTCAGACCGGCGACGAGCTAGAGCGGTGCCCCTTCCCGATCCCCTTTGGTTGGTATGCCATCGACCACTCCGACAGCCTGGCACCGGGAGAGGTTCGCGAGCTCCAGGCCTTCGACTCGGAGTGGGTCCTCTTCCGGGGAGAAGACGGCTCGGTCGGGATGACGGACCCCTACTGCCCTCATCTCGGAGCGCATCTCGCCAAGGGGGGAACTATCGTCGGAAGCAACATCCGCTGTCCCTTCCACCACTGGCAGTTCGACTCGAAGGGCTGGTGCAAGGACGTCCCCTACGGCAAGCGAATGCCCGAACTCGCACGCCGGAAGCCGATCCTGCAAGCCCTGCCGGTCGAGGAGAAACTGGGCCTCATCTGGGCCTGGTACCACCCAACCGGCGGCGCGCCTAGCTTCGATCTACCTGGCGACGTTCTGGAGCTGGATGACCGTGAGAACTACATCGAGCCACGTCGAGGCGAGTGGCAGATCGGGACCTGCCTTCAGGAGATAGGAGAGAACAGCGTCGACAATGTCCACCTCCGGTTCCTCCACGGCTCACCGGAGATTCCGCCCATCGAAGCGTCGAGCGAGGACCACGTGTGGAACGTGAAGCTCGGCAACGACGAGCGCGGGATCGTAGGTCAGAGCGTGGGGCCCGGGATCCAGATCTATCGCCATAGAAGAGGCGACCTCTCCATGCTGATGTTCTCGACCCCACTGCCGCTGACCCGCGAGTCGACGCATGTCCGCATGCTATTCAGCTTCAAGGAGTACGCCGAAGGTACGCCAGAGCGCGCCGAACTCGAGAACATCTACCAGCACTCGATCGGTGCTGTCGACGGCGAAGAAGGCGCCGGCTTCGAAGCGGTGGACCTCGTCGTGTGGGACAACAAGAAGTACCGGCCCAAGCCGCTCCTCTGCGATGGAGACGGACCGATTGCCGCCTGGCGCAAGTACTACCAGCAGTTCTACGCCGAGGAAGGGTACGGGAGCCGCTGATCCTGATCTTTCCGGCGATCCCCAGTTTCCCGGGTCAGGCGGAGCGAGAGGCCCCGCCACGGGGCTCCCCTAGGGATTTAACATAACGCCCATACTCGGACGTTATGCCAGAACCCGGCTTGTATGTCCTATCCCCCTATGGGGAGCCCTGTCGCGGGCTTCTCACGGTGACAGCCACGCGTGTGCCTGCGCGCGCAAGTCGTCGCGCGATCGCGCGACCGATCCCGCGACTCGCGCCCGTCACGAGCGCCACCCGCCCGTCGAGCGAAACGTCTTGAGAACCCATTCGGATCCTCCACTACATGAGCTTTTGCACTTCGCTCATTCGGTGATCGCGATGGCCGCTAGGCCGCCGGCCGAATCTTGTACCGAACAGGCATGGTCTTCAGCCCAACGACGAAGCTCGATGCGATATGCGTCGGATCCCCGGACGGCTCCATGAACTCGACGCGGCTCGCGATCTCAGAGAAGAGCGCGCGCGCCGAAAGCCTCGCCACATGCGCGCCGAGACAAAAATGTTCGCCCGTCCCGAAGCCCAAATGGCGATTGGGATGGCGCGCAATGTCGAATCCAAAGGCATTATCGAAGACGGCATCATCACGGTTCGCGGACGCGTAGTACATCACGAGGCTTTCGCCGGCGCGCATTTTCACACCATGCAGTTCCACGTCCTCCTGAAGAGTGCGGCGCATGTAGTTCACAGGCGACGTCCAGCGGACGACTTCCTCGACCGTGCTCTTCGCGAGGGACGGATCGTCGCGGAGCTTCTTCAGCTGTTCCGGATTATCCAGCAGCGCCTGCATCCCACCGGAGATCGCATTTCGCGTCGTGTCGTGACCGGCGGTGAAGACGATCAGGTAGTAACCGAAGGTTTCCATCGGACCCATTTGCGATCCATCGGCCATCTTCGCGTTCGCAAGCAGGCTCGCGAGATCATCCCGGGGATTCGCACGACGATCTTCGATCAGGCGCGTAAAGAGCGCGCCGAAATCCGCCATCAGCGACATGCTCGCCGCGCCGCGATCCTCCCCTTCCCGCTGCAGATCAGGATCATCCGCAGCGAAGAGCTGTTGTGTGAGCTCCAGCAAGAGATCCTCGTCCTCGGGCTCGATCCCAAGGATCGTTGCGAGCACACGCAACGGGTGACGCTGCGAAATTGACTCAACGAAATCTGTCTCGCCTTCGTCGCCTAGCTTGTCGATCTGCGCGCGGGCGCACTCGGTTACGATCTCATCGAGGCGGTGGATGCTTCGCGGCGTGAAGAATCCGCTCGCGACCTTCCGAAAATCGCGATGCTCCGGGGGGTCCATCTCGATGATCGTTCGCATATTGCCAAACCCGTCGGCCGAAGCGTCACGTCGCGCGAGCATATTGTTGTCGAGCAGCATAGGACCTTCGGCGTTGCTGAATATGTCCGGCTTATTCGAGATATGCATGATGTCTGCATGACGCGTGATCGCGTAGAACGGGTGATAGAGTTCGGTCTCCGTCTTCCAGACCGGAGCATGCTTTCGAAGCTGCGTCCAAGCCGCATGGGGTTGCCCGGCGACGCCGTAGTTCTTGGGAATGATCAGGTCGTTCGGGTCAAAGTCGGGGGTAAAGTCGGACGACATCGGCAAAATCCTCAGCTGAAGAGCGCCTTATCCATTCCAACGACCAGCACGCGGAATCACAGAGGGCGAATAGCTCACTCGGAACCGTCCGATGCGAGTCCGTCGATTCTAGCGCCGAGAATCCCGCAGCGGCAGCGCCCATTGCGATTCAAATCTACGCCGTGAGCTGCTTAAGTTCGGGGGATAGGACATTCAAGCTGGCTTTTGGCACAACGTCCGAGTATGGGCGTTATGTTAAATCCCTAGGGGAGCCCTGTGACGGGCCTAGTGTCGAGTCAGCTGATCCGGTAGCCA
>CBFIHP010000047.1:0-6974 GCA_965662355.1 Planctomycetota bacterium
GGGGGATAGGACATTCAAGCTCGCTTTTGGCATAACGTCCGAGTATGGGCGTTATGTTAAATCCCTAGGGGTGCCCGTGACGGGGACGTCGCATTCAGTGCGAGCTGAAAGCCACGGCAGTATTGGGAGCAGCGCGCACTTACGGGCGCGAACACGCGCTGCGGCGAAATCGCGCCTCGAGCTCGGCGCGGACCTCGTCGTGGCGCTCGCGCGTGATCGGGAAACGACGAAGAAAGAGCGCGCCGAGGCCCATCAGCACCGCAGGGAGGACGCCGTACACCGCCATCAAGCGTCCCTGGATCGCGGGCGTGGTTGTCTCGGCCGACGGCTCGTAACCCAGCAGTGCGGGCAGGGTCGTTGCGAGGACGACCCCGAGGGCGAGCGAGAGCTTGATCACCATTCCCCATACCGCAAAGAAGAGGCCAGACCGCTGTTCGCCGCTCTCGAGCGTATCGACGTCGATCACGTCGGCGGCGATCGAGTTCGCGAGAAAGAGGATCGAGGCGAAGCTCGAGCCGCGGACCACTACGATCGCGACGAGCACGGTTAGGTCGCCCGCGCGAAGAAACAACAGTGGCAGGCTCCACACAGCGATCCAGAGTGCTGCGGCCATCAAGGCACGGTGCTTTCCGATGCGCACCGAGATTGCGAGCCAGGCGGGTACCGCCGCAAGGGTCCCGAGGTTCTCGAGCAAGATCATCAAAGGGAAGCGTCCCTCATCGAACATCACGTCGGCGAGTACCAATCGATGTAGAGTGCCCTGGATCGCGACGCCGGACACGAAGAAGAGCACGCACCCCACCATGCGCAGGAAGGCCGGATTGCGCGCGACGATGCGCAGGCCAGACACGATGCTGCGTCGTTTGTGTGGGTAGCTTTCGGGCTCGCGCTCATCGACGCACAGCACGCAGATGGCGATCAGGACGGGCAATGCGGCCACGATCGTCACGGCGATCGCCCGCAGCTGCTCGGCGGCCGCCTCGATGCCACCAGCGGAGAGCCACACCAGCCCGGCGAGCAGGATGACCTGTCCTGCGGTCGAGATGGACTCGCGCCAGCTCGTGATACGCGAGCGTTCGTCATAGTCGGTAGACAGCTCTGCGCCCCAGGCCTTGTGCGGCAGATCGATCATGGTGAAGCCGAGGTAGAGCAGCGCCGTCCATACCAGCAGATACGTCGAAGAGGCGTCCTCGCCTGGCACGAAGATCTTCCAGAGCGACACGAGAAAGAGGGGCACGCCCAGTATCATCCACGGCTTGCGCCGACCGAATGGGAACCGGATGCGATCGCTGAGGCCCCCGATCAATGGATCCGTCACGACGTCTAGCAAACGTGAGAACCCGATCGCGGCCCCGACGGCCGCGAGCGGGATACCGAGCTCGTCCGCGTAGAAGGCCGGCACGAACAGGGCCATGGGCAGCGCAGCGACCGAGGTCAGCAGCGACGGCGCCGAGTACGCGATCAGGGGCAGCGCGCCGAGCCTCACGATGCTTCGCTCTCGAGCTCTGCGAGTTGCTCGCGTGCCTGCTCGCGTATCCTGAGATCCTCGACCAGGTAGTCGGGGCGCGGGGCGGCAGAAGCGACACTCTCGAGCAGCTCGCGCGCCTCGTTGGTTCGCGCCGGTGCCTGCTCCAGAAGCGAGAGCGCCAGGATCACTCGGTTGCCAGGGTGGTCGGGATCGAGCTCATAACCCCGCTCGGCGAGTGGCACGGCCCGGTCACGATCGACCCAGCCCGAGACGAAGGGGACGCGCGGAAGCGTCGCATGTAGACGCGAGAGAAGCCGGAGGGCACCTCCGCGATCGACGCTCGGGTCGAGCTCGAGCGATCTCTTTGCGTTCTCGTACATCCGCTCCGCGACGCCTTCGCGCACGATCGTGAGCAAGCCCACGCGCTGTGCTCTTGTGCCCCACGCGATGGAGCTCCAGAAAAGGAGTCGAGCGCGATCGGCACGCGCGGCCGAGTCGGCCTCGTCCACCAGATCCTCCGAGGCGCGGACGACTTCGACCGCCTCGCTCACCGCTGCATCCTTCGCATCGTCAGGCAGCGTCGTAAAGTCGATCGCGTAGTGGAGCGCTCGCAGCAGCTTCCAGCGCGCTTCGAGCGAGACCGGAACGGTCTCGACTGCGGCGCGATAGTGATCGAGGGCCTGTTGGATTTGCGTGGGCTCGGCGCGCTCTTCGGAGAGCACTTCCGCCCTAATCTTCCAGGCGCGATCCCCGGCGGCGATGTCCGCGTGGCTGACCGACGAGACGAAGCCCGCGATGAGGGTGATCAGCAAGCTGGCGAACCGTCGGATGCGCGATCGCCACGGGGAGGGGCCGCAGCCCATTACGACCGCCTCGGCGGACGCGGGAAGAGAACAGGCGTGCGCTCGACGTATGCCAGATACTCCGGGTCGCCCTCCCACTTCTTCTGGCCGCTTGCCTCGAGCAAGGGGACACCGCTCACCCGCGTGAGCAGTACGTACACGAAGAGCGGAGAGATCAACGTCGCATATTGCCAGCCTGACAGCGCGGGCCACGCCACTACGGCGACCCCGATCCAGAGCAAGATTTCGCCGAAGTAGTTGGGGTGGCGCGACCAGGCCCAGAGACCACTCCGGATGAAGTGACCTCGATTGAGTGCGTCTTCGCGGAAGAGGCTCTTCTGGCGATCGGCCATCACCTCGACTGCAAAGCCCGCCGCCCATGTCATGCTGCCGACCAGCGCGAAGACGTCCAGGGGGACGCGCGAGCTGGAGGTGATAGCGGCGAGCGCGCATGCCAACGTGAGGAAAACCCAGAGTCCCTGCAATGTCCACGTCATCAAGAAGCGGGCGAAGCTCGGCTTGAGCGTGTCGAAACGAGCGTCGGAGCCGTCGCGACGGATACGCGCGAACAGGAAGCTACCGAGTCGTCCAGCCCAGACGACGACCATCGCTGCGATCAGCCAGGCACGAGGGTCGGCGTCGCCAATCAGCACGAGTGCAACGGTGACCACCGTGACGTACGTGATGCTCCCAGTGAGATCGAAGAATCGTTCGGTCTGGGCGGCGTACGCGTGCGCGAAGACCACCCAGTTGATGCCGAACGCGATCGCTCCGCAGAGGGCAAAGACGGGAACGCCGTCCGCCACTCGGCTGCCCTGGCTGCCCGCCCACCCGATGGCTGCGCCGATTGCGACGATGATCGGAAGCGCTAAGAGTGCCTGTCGGTCCGCGGCTTCCATTCCTACTCCCCTGTCTCGTCGGGGCGGCGATGTGGCACACGACGCAGCTCGGCCGGGTCGTATCCGAGATCGCCGACGCGCTCGGTCAACTCGGCTAGATCGGGTTCCCCGAGCGGGGCCGTGCGCGAGAGCACCCAGACATACTTGCGGGACGGAACGCCGACGATCGCGCGCTCGTAGCCGTCGTCGAGCCACGCGATCAGATAGGCGGACCAGAAGGGCCACAGCGGCTGCACCCGCCACTCAGTACCGCGCTCCTCGTCGTAGACACGGCCACGTTGAGTCATCACAGTTGGCTCGGCGTCGAAGCTGCCGTCGCGAAAACGATAGGTGACGTCGATGCGTCCTTCCTCGTCGAGGGCGTAGCTCTCGACGGCATCGTGCGCGCCGGCCTCACTGAAGAAGGGGAAATCGATGGGGATGAAGGCAACCACGTACCAGTCTCCCATGAATCGCTCCAGATCCACCTTGCGATCCATGGCCTCCAATGGCGGGACGCGATGGGTCGCGCACGCATTCAGCAGCGCCAGCGAAAGCACGCAGGCCCATAGATGGAACCAGCGGGTGGGCCTACCGACGGCGAACTCTGGAGCGCTCACTGGTCGCGCTCCTCGCGAGCCGTCTCGGCCCCGGGGTCGCGCAGCTCGATCAAGATCTCGTTGCGGCGAAGGAACCAGGGCATGAAGGGCGGGTCGTAGCGCGCCCATACGGGTTCGCTGATGGGCTCGAGGCCGCGTTGGTCGATCCACTCGCGCAGTTTGCGCTCGTGGTCGTCGTAGCGTGAGCGGCTCCAGAAGCCCGAGTAGCGGATCGCGGCGACGCTGCTCATCTCTTCGGTGCGCAAGCGGATCCGCGTATCGGTGGGCTGCGGAAGAGTCTCGAGGGTATACTTCGCCGGCATGAGAAAGGTGATCCGATACCGATCACCGACCTTCTCCTGTACGACAGGCGCCGTCATCGAGATCTTCTCGGAGGCCGGCTCTTGCACCACAGGCGCCGTCATCGAGATCCTGGCCTGACTACGGTTGGCTCCGCCGATGTAGCCGACGAGCCGACGGAACCCTTCGTTGCCCACTCGTTCGAAATCGCCGTCCACGAAGGTCTCTGCGACCACGTGCGGCTGGATCAGACGGATCTCGATCTGACCGTCTCTCTCGATCGTGCGGTAAGCAAGCCGTTCGATCGCCATTGCATCTCCAGCGGTGAGAGTACCGATCGCCAGCATCATTGTGCTGACGCGTAAGATTCCCTTGGTTCCGGCGACGGCCGCCCGGTTCACAAGGCTCGTCCGGGTCTTCGGCGATGAGGTGTAGGCAGTCTCTTCCGAGTAGCGGAACAGGGTCAGCACTTCGGGTGTTGCCCATAGATGCCGTTTCATCATGTCTTCGCGCTCCTGTTGGATGGGGCCTTCCTGATCTCTTCCACGGCTTCGCTGAGGGCGACGCGAAGAGGCGTATAGGCCATGCCGAGCTCACGCTCGGATCGCTTCGCCTCGAACAGCAGCGATCCGGCTGCTGAGGTCTCGAGTACATCCACAGGGATCGGCGATCGAACCCCAGTCCAGCGTGCCACTCGCCCGAGCGCGCGAGCCAGGGGCAGAACGTACGATTCCGGAATGTTCAAGCTGGGGGCGGCGACATCGGCCAGCTCTCCGATCATCTCGAAGTATTCGCGAGTTGTGGCTCGCTCAGCACCGATCAGATAGCTGCGCCCCACGGTTCCATCGTGGAGCAACGCACGTACGATCGCCTCCGCCGCATCTCTCAGATGCAGGTAGGTGAAGGTTGAGTCCGCGCCGACCAGCACCGGCAGTCGGCCCTCGGCCGCACGGCGGACCTCCATCGTGGGCCTGGGGTCGCCAGCTCCGATGACGGCGGCCATGTGGACGACGGTGAGCGGCAAACCCTCTTCGCGATGGAGGCGCCACCCTGCCTGGTCACCGCGATACTTGCTCCGGGCATAGTCGCTCGCATGGGGTCCGGGCGAGCTGGTCTCGTCGAAGGGAGACTGTTCCGGCATGCCGAACGCGAGTGGCGTGCTCACCTGGACGACCTTCTCGCAGCCGGCTTCGAGGGCCGCATGGAAGACGTTTTCCGCTCCTCGCTCATTGAGCGCGTAGTAGTCTCGCCTCGATCGACTCCAGAAGTCGCGTCGGCCAGCGAGGTTCACCACTCCCCAAGCACCCTCCACCAGCTCAGGGAGGGATCCCGCTTGCGTCACGTCGCCTCGCACGAGGCTCACGCGGGGTCCGGAGCCATCGAGGAAGGTCGTGTCGCTACGCTCACGCACCAGGCAGCGAAGCGCGAGGTCCGGCTCTTCGAGCAGCCGCTCGATGACGGCTCTCCCGACGAAGCCTGTGGCTCCAGTGATTGCGATCATTCGATTCACGTCGTCATCCTCCTCCGATTCCACGGCTCGTTGCGAGCAACGGAAACGTGCTGAAGCCTGCGCCTTGCGCGCAGGCTTGCGAGACCGCCGTCGGTCCCGAGAACCTGACCCGAGACGCAGGCATTCGCGGGATCGAGCATCCATTCGATCGCGGAAGCGATGTCCTTCGCGGCGACGACATCGTCCCACTCTCTGAAGACAGACGCCCGCCGTCTCGAGGCGCAGCTCACTTGCCTGGCCAAGTCACTCTCCCATCCGTTCTGTGTAGTCCCACGACACGAGCGTCTTCGGCTCGATGGCAATCGCGGTCTCGGTCGCGACTCGAGACAAGAGGGAGCGGGCGAGCTGTGACTTCGAATCACCTAGATAGCGCTGGATCAGCTGGAGCAAGATTTCCTCACCGCGGCCGTCGTGCAGGGTCGCGAGGCCCTGCCCACGAAGTCCGCGGTAGGGAACCGATTCGACCGACACTTCGAAGGCGCACTGTGAGTCGCGAGTGAGCAGTGAGGCGACGTTTGCGCTCCGCTGCGTCGCGCACCAGAGCGTGCTGTCCTCCCGCAGGTACCAGAGGGAAGCCAAGACCGGGTACCCGGACGCTCCGTTGCACGCCAGCCTGACGGGAACGCGAGTCTCGTCGAGGAAGCGCTGAATTTCACTATGCGACAACGGGTCGTTACGTTTCATTGGATTCTCACGTTCGTCCCGGTTTCTCGAAGCCGAGGAGCGTGACGCGCCTTTCGAACTCCTCCAGGCTCCCGATCGGCTCGATTCCCTCAGATGGCTTGATTTCGGTGGCTGCGGGTCCGCCGATCCATAGGCGGATCTCTTCCGGCAGTCCGTCCCGGATGGTTGCGATCGTTCGTCCAGCCTGGTCGCTTGGAACGGTGACGAGACTCAGCGCCAGGACCGCGGCGCCCGTGTCGGCGACTGCTCCCAGCAGGTCTTCGACGGGCAGCTCGGCCCCCAGATAGATCGGATTCGCACCGGCCCCCAAGGCTGTCAGGGCCGCCGACTGAAGCCCGAGCTCGTGGCGCTCGCCGGTGGGGGTGGCGAATACGATTGTTGGACCCAAGCGTGAGGCAGCGGTCGGAGTGAGCGCCGATCCGAGCATGGAGCGCAGCACGCCCGTTGCCAGATGTTCCGACGCGATGCCCATGCTCTTGACAGCCCAGCGCTCACCAATCTCGCGGGCGAGCGGGAGCGCGAACTCGCGGGCGAAATTGACCGGACCCATCGCCGAGAGCTGGAGAGCGAGCAGCCTCTGCGCCTCCTCGGAGTTGAGTCGCTCGAGCGCCGAGAGAACGGGTTCCAGGCCAGGCAGAGAGGCACTTTCGGTCCGCGCGGCTCGGCGTGCAAGCTCGACCGGGTCCAGACGCG
>CBFIHP010000047.1:7073-10867 GCA_965662355.1 Planctomycetota bacterium
CTCGAGGTCGGAGGCTCGGTAGCGCCGCGTGCCTCCGGTAGTACGGAGCGGCGTCACGACGCCGTAGCGGCTCTCCCAGGCCCGCAGCAGATCCGGCGATAGCCCGGTGAGACGTGCGGCAGCACGAAGCGGGTAGGTCGTCTCGGCGTCGTCCGATCTCGTCATGGCGTGAAGACTAGTCGATCTAGACAGTTTGTCCATAAAATAATATGTATTTCTTTGATTTTTCGATCCTCTAATCACTACGTAAACTGCTGATATATAAAGATTAAGTGGAAACTATGAAGTTTTACCAAATCTTTTATGTCAAGATATTATCTTGACAGAATATGGAATCTGGACAATCCTGCCCGCCATGACGAAAAGCCGAGCCATCGCACTGGGACTGATCGCTACCTGGGCCTTTGCGGCGCCAGCGGGAGCCGGATCCGCCGGCGGAGTGGAGTTCGCCACCCACTACGAGTGGAACGGAACGCCTCTGCGCCTCAATGGAGCCGGAGTGCTCCGCTACCGCGTGTTCATCAAGGGGTACGCGGCTGCTCTCTATCTCGGCGACGGAGTCGACCCCGACCAGTCCTTGGACGACGTCCCCCGTCGCCTCGAGATCGAATATCTGTGGTCCATCCCCGCTGACGCCTTCGCTCGGGTCACGGTCGCGGAGATCAGTGGGAATGTGGATGCGCCGACGCTCGCGCGCCTTCGGCCCTCGATCGATCAGCTGAACGCGCTGTACACGGATGTCCAACCCGGGGATCGCTACTCGCTGACCTACGTCCCTGGAGTCGGGACCGAACTTGCGTTGAACGGTCGACCAAGGGGCCTGATCGAGGGGGCGGAGTTTTCTGCCGCGTTGTTCGCGATTTGGATCGGACCGAAGCCGGTGGACGAGTCGCTTCGGAAGAAGCTGCTCGCGAGTTCGTGAGCCATTCACCCACGGTCCGACGAGGGCCGGCTGGAGGAAGAATCGAGATGGATGCCAGGGTTCGTACGCTGATTGCGTTGAATGTCGTCGGAGGGTCGGCGGTATTGGCGAGCTACGTCTGGGGCCTCGGAGCGGTGCCCGGAAACGCACTCTGGGGTGGCGTCCCCGACAGCATCCGGCCGCTCTACACGGTGAATATGTTTCTCGCGGCAGCGGGATACTTCTTCTTCACGCCATACATCCTATTCCGGCTGGATCCTGAGACGACGCGCGTGGCGGGACGTTTCGGCTACGGGGTGTTCCATGTCTTCTACGCGCTCGTACTTCTTCCTTCCGCTCTCTGGCTCCCGCTGACGGCTCACATGGCGGAACAACCCGGTCTTGCCGCATGGGCGTGTGTACGGATCGACTTAGCCCTGGTGGCCCTCGGAGCATTGGGCCTCCTCGCCAGCCTGATCAGTCTGGGTTCCAGTGCTCCGAAGGGCCGCAGATTGGCGATCGCCGGCCTCGTGCCTTTCTGCCTGCAGACCGTTGTCCTCGACGCGCTCGTGTGGCCCGCGTTCTTTCCCTTCTCCATCCACTGATCCGGCTCAGGCCGAAAAGGAGTTTTCAATGCTGGGTATCAATCTCGTAGAAGCAGGGCACGTCCCCGACCTCGTGGTGCGGACTGGAATCCGCCGATTGCTCCGTCGCCGCCTGAATGACATCGACTTCGATGACTTCGAGGCCGCAGATGGGGACCAGCGGGCATTTCGTAACGAACGACGCATGAGTCCAATCGCACCGCTTCCCGAGCTCGCAAACGAACAGCACTATGAAGTGTCTCCCGCGTTCTTCGAGCACGTCTTGGGTCCGCGGCACAAGTACAGCTGTGGGCTGTGGGCCGATGGCGTGAAAGACCTCGCCCAAGCGGAAGAGGCCATGCTCGCGCTCTGCTGCGAGAGGGCAGAGCTCTCTGATGGGCTCCGCGTATTGGACCTCGGCTGCGGATGGGGCTCTCTCTCGCTCTGGATCGCCGAGCACTATCCGCAATCCCAGGTTCTGGCGGTTTCGAACTCGAAGCCACAGCGCGAGTTCATCCTCGCGCGCTGCGATCAGCTCGGTCTGAGGAATGTCGAGGTGGTGACGGCTGACGTGAACTCCTTCGCCCCTGATCGTCGCTTCGACCGGGTGATGTCTGTCGAGATGTTCGAGCACGTTCGGAATCACGAGCTGCTGCTGTCGCGAATCGCCAGTTGGCTCGAGCCGACAGGCAAGCTCTTCGTCCATCACTTCTCTCACCGTGATCGCTCGTATCCATTCGAGACCGAGGGCGAGGATGATTGGATGGGCCGGCAGTTCTTCTCCGGCGGCATGATGCCCTCCGACGATCTGTTGCTTCACTGCCAGAGGGATCTCGTGGTGGAAGAGAAGTGGCACGTAAACGGTGCTCACTATCAAAAGACGTCCGACGCCTGGCTTGCCCGCCAGGACGCCCGCCGTGAGGAAGTGCTCCCGATACTCGCAGAGATCTACGGCGCAGAAGATGCGCGGCTCTGGAATCAGCGCTGGAGGCTCTTCTTTCTGGCCTGCTCCGAGCTCTTCGGATACCGGCAAGGAAACGAGTGGTGGGTGACGCACGTGAGAATGGCATCAAGGGGAGAAGGGTCATGAGGGTCGCGATTGTCGGAAGTGGAATATCCGGTCTGGTAGCCGCTCACCAACTCCATCCACACCACGAGGTTGTGGTCTACGAAGCCGATGCGCGCATTGGAGGCCACACGCACACCGTAGACGTGGAAGTCGAAGGAGAGCGACACTCCGTTGACACAGGCTTCATCGTCTACAACGAAAAGACCTACCCGAACTTCACGCGCCTGCTGAACCAGCTCGAGGTCGAGACCCAGCCAAGCGATATGAGCTTCGGCCTCAGGTGCGAACGCACGGGCTTGGAGTGGGGAAGCCGCGGGCTCCGGGGAATCCTCGCGCAGCCCCAGAATCTGCTGCGGGGTTCCTTCCGGCGAATGCTGCGCGATGTCGTTCGATTCAATCGAGACTCGAAATCACTCCTTGGACAGGACGAAGAAAAGGTCACCCTGGGCGACTACCTCTGTGGTGCGGGCTACGGGGCGGAATTCGTAGAGCACTACGTGATTCCAATGGGAGCAGCGATCTGGTCGGCCCCCCCTTCCACTTTTCTGCAGATGCCAGCCACGACGTTCGTTCGCTTCTTCGACAACCACGGACTGCTCGAGGCGAGGCCTTCGCTTCCGTGGAGGGTCGTGAGCGGAGGATCGTCGCGCTACGTAGAAAAGCTGGTTGCTCCATTCCGCGATCGAATCCGGGTTGGCTGTCCGGTGTTTTCAGTTCGCCGCATGGCTGACGGCGTGGAGGTGATCTCTGCGGACGGTGTGGACGAGTTCGATCACGTCGTGCTGGCTGTGCACAGCGACCAGGCGCTCCGCTTGCTGGCCGATCCCAGTGGTCTCGAGCGAAAGCTCCTCGGTTCGATCGCTTATCAGGAGAACGAGGTCGTCCTCCACACAGACGATTCGTTGATTCCGCGCCGCCCTGCGGCCCAAGCAAGTTGGAACTACCTCGTCCCTCAGGAGTCGGGGAGGGGGGTGCTGGTGACATACGACATGAATCGCCTGCAGGGAATCTCGTCGCTGCATCGTTTCCTCGTAACGCTGAACGGGACGGACCGTATCGCGCCGGAGACGATCCTTCGGAGGTTCGTGTACCACCATCCGGTCTTCGATTCCGCCGCAATATCGGCCCAGAAGCTCCACTCGGAGATCAGCGGCCACAATCGAACTCACTTCTGTGGGGCCTATTGGGGTCACGGGTTTCACGAGGATGGCGTCAAGAGCGCGCTCGCCGTTTGCGCCCA
>CBFIHP010000048.1:0-9830 GCA_965662355.1 Planctomycetota bacterium
CGCTCGGCAGCGTGCAGGGCCAGGGCCTGACGGGAAATGGCGGAGGTGTTCCTGGAGGAAAAATGGGGCATGTGGTCGTCGAAGACGACCACGCTTCCCGCCGTGAGCTCGAGGGGACGGGCCTCCGCCTGATCGGGCCACGGCGTCGAGTCGAGGGTGCGAAGGTGGCCCTCGCGCTTCGACCAATCCACCTCGTAGATCTCGCGCAAGGGAGATCGATGGCCGCCGGGTGCCATCCAGAGGCAGCCGTTCTCGAGGTGGGCGTCTTCCATCGCGATCCAGATGCCGACGACGCCCGCGGGCTTCGTGATGAGATAGCTCGCATCCTGGTGCCAGTGCACCTCGCCGCCGATCCGCGGTTGCTTGAAGATGTACATCGTCTGCGTCAGCAGCGGCTCGCGCATGCCGACCTCACGCAGGAGCTGGCCGAAGAGCGGCTTTCGGCAGAACCCCTCGAACTCGGGAATCCGGTCGTGCAGGGCGTGACCGATCTTGTTGATCGCTCGCTCCTTCTCGACGACCAGGTTCCCCGCTTCGTCCAACGAGTCGGCTTCGAGAAAACAACGCACGTCGGTCGCCGAGGCGAAGAACGTCTCGTCCCGACCCCGATCGCGATCGTCGGTGCGGAAGACGACCCGGTGCTCGTCGACGTCGAAGTCCTCGACGACCTCCCCGATGGCCTGGCGCAAGGGCGTCAGGCCATCGGGTCCGAGAGCTTCTTCCAGGACGATGAAGCCCTGGGTTTCGAATTGGCGCCGAAGAGAGGACACGGTCGATGTGGGGCGGGGCGTTGGTGCATGAATCGTAGCGAGCCAAGCACCCGCAGTCGAGATGGTGGCCAAGGCCCGGGCTCCACGCTGGACGAGCGCACGACGATCATCGGGGATCGGCTACGGGGAAGAAGGTGTTGGGCTCCCGGGTTCGCGCGGTAGGGGAGTTCGTGGTCGAGGTATGCCCGGATGCTGGGTGGGATTCCGCTTCATGTGCCGAGGAAAGTCGGTGGACCACTACACCGGTACACGAGAACGGCCGCGTGAGCGCCCGGATGAGTATTGAGGAGGACACCCGGTACGACAGGTCAGAACTCGCTGGACGCGCAGGATTGATTTCGGCTTACAAACCTCCGTCCAGTATCGCGATCATCGAACCACCTCCGAGCAAGGGTTGCCCCGAGCCCGACAGCACGAGGAGCTGGGCGTAGTACACCCGGCCTTCGACGGGGGCGGGAAGCATGGGCACCGGGGCCGAGGCTTGAAGGCTGCCGCTGGCTCCAACGGCGCCGAGGAAGACGGGAGCGAACGAGATGGCCCCAACCGTCAGTGCGCCGTTGAGGCTCGGCACATAGAGAGAGCTGGTTCCGAGACTGACGAGTGCGAAGGCCAGGTCGCCCGGCACCCCCGTGACTTGAAGGTTCAATGTCCCGCCCTCGGTCACGGTTCCATCCGCGGAGAAACCCCGCGCAACTCCCCTCGTGAGCGACACTCCCGCGGATGTGAAATCGGCCACGCTGTCGAAGAGAATGGCTGAGGACGAGCCCGTCAAGTGCAGGTCGAAACCCGGATGTGCGCCTTCGAAACTGCTTCCCGAGGCGAAGCCGAAGCTATCGTTCAGGAGCGCCCCGGGTTCTCCGAAGTTGTACCCCTGGAAGCTGGTGCCGAAGGCGGTCATTAGTGCGCCATTGAACTCGGCCCGGGCTCCGATCAAGGAGCAGCGCTGCAGGATGGCCGAGGTCGAATCGAAGTTGACGGAGTCTGTCACGAAGGGACCCCCGTCGGCGGTTCCCAGGCCACAGGCTTCGATCCAAATCCGCCCCGGGTTGTCGACACCGTTGACCGCGAAGTCCATGTCGTTCCCGTCCAGGTTGCGAACCGCAAAGGTCGTTCCCGCGGGGACATTGCGGATTTCCAGGCTTCCGCTGATATCGATGGGGTCTTCACCAATCAGCGTCAGAGCCTTGCCCGTGACCGTGGTCGGCGGAGAGACGGACAGTTCATAGATCCCTGAACGGATGAGGAGGATTTCTCCGTGGACCGCCGCCGCGAGTGCGTCCGCGAGCGAGGTATGGTCGACACCGGGCCCGGGGTCATCATCGACCACGAGCACGTTCTGGGCTAGCGCGCCCTTCGAGAGGGCAGCGGCGAGGATGAGTGCGGGGAACAGGGAGGCACGCGGGATGCATTTCATGGCTCAATCGGTGTGTGTCGTATCTAGTGGTGAAACAATGAGGGAAAGCCCAATGAAGGAAATAAGGGGAGCACCATTCGGGAGGCTTGTTTGGGGGTGTGTACCGGCAAGAACACACCCAATCGCAATTCGATAGCAGGAATCCAACCTTTTTGTGGCGTTGGTGCATGGATCGTACCGAGCGTAGATGTGTCCGCACGAGGTGCTGGTCATGGCCCAGGCTCATGCCTGATTCTTCCGGCATAAACTCACGAGTCCATCCGAAGAGAGCTGAGGCGTTGCTCGCCTGCAACGTGCTGAACTATATGTTTGAACTCGGTCGACCGGCATCGAAGGCGATTCGGACGTGAAACCGGGGATGGTGGGGGAGTTCTGGCCCTATTTAGAGCCATGCACCAACGCCGGAGGTCTGCCTGTGTACCGACAGAATTGAATTCGAATCGTCGCTGGACCACGGCGTTGGTGCATGAATCGGGACGGGGCACCTCTGATGCCCCATCTCAGTAGCTCAGAGCCCGATCGAGACCTAAATAGGTCGGCCATCTCTATTCATGCACCAACGCCATTCAGGGCGCCATGCGCGTTGCGCTGCCCAAGTTCAACGGCGGTCCGACCTGCAACGCATCCAGACCGAAGTCGCCAAGATCCTCGAGCGGCTCGAAAGGCCAGATCAACTCTAGGTTGCCCATCACGACGTAGCCTTTGTCGCTGAGTACGTCGCCATGCCCAACCGAACCGTAGCGCAGGTCCTGAAAACCGTCGTCGACCGAGAACAGGATCGTTCCATCCGGCAAGCGCGTCACCGCATCAAGCCCGTAGCCTTCCGAAGATGGATTCACGATCGAGAAACCTGAGAGAAGCTGGGCGTTTGTACGCACGACGTATCCGGCCGAACTCAAGAGATCCCCCGGCTGCAATGTGATGCCGAGAGCCTGGCTGAAGAGAGGATTCTCGAGGCTGAACCAGAGCTCGCCGGTGGCGAGATCCACGTGAAAGGCATCGAGTCCCGCATCGGGCGTGACTGGCATAGGCACGAAAGAAGCGGTCAGTTGCTGGTTCGTTTGCGCGATGAACCCATTGCGATTGAGGAGATCGCCATGCTGGATGGGACCGAGACTGCGACTGAAAATGTCGATCTCGGGGGAGAACAACCAGCTTTTCGTGGCCGGCGTGCGTCCCAGCGAATCGAGCCCAATGTCCGGAATGGCCGGCATGATGCCCAAGTGTTGAGCCAGCTCGAAGTTGGTGCGGGTGATCGTCCCCTTGCTGAAGAGCAGGTCACCGTCGGAGACGGCGCCCAAGTGGTTCGAGGTCAGCGAGAACTCGCTCGAAAAAAAGAGCGTGTATTCGAACGCTGCCACGAGGGGGACGGTGTCTGCCCCAGGCTCATCGAGGGACTGGGCGGCAGGTGCTTGGGGGCACACGGCAGCCGTAGCGACCATGACAAACGGGGCGAGGAAAGCGAACGTGGCCAGCATGATGAACTCCCTGCTTCGAAGTCGATGCGTGAGTCTAGCACGGCTCGTACGGCCTAGGAGGTGACGCCCTACGCGAAATGACAGCTAACGAGAAACCGCTTCTGGCTGGCTCGCTACGATCCACGCACCAAGGCCGTCCCGTGGCGTACCACCCTGCCCCTTGTCGGATACGACAGCTTTTCTCGTGGGTGGAACGACAACTTTCGCTCCACGCTCTAGAGCTGTGGAGATTGAAGACAGTGCGCAAGGTGAGCGCGGTCTCGATCGCCACGTCGGAATACCTCCTCTGTCCGCCTCGTTTCCGCGAAGTCCTGGGATTCCAAGCATCGATCGCATCCTCGGAGATCCACATCGTGATGTCGCCCCGCTGCACGAGCGCACGGTCGTACTCAGCCCACTTGCCAACGCGATATCTGGTCTTGTAGCGGGCATGGACTCTCGATTTCATCCCGACAGTCTGCTCGCCGGACCAGCCCCTGACGAGAAATGGCTCTGGGAGCCTTCACAGGCGCTGTCAGCCAGGGGATTCGTGCACCAACACCTCATGTCAGGGCAATCCCTCCGCTCAGCGGCCTTCGCCGGTCTGAACGTCGTTCACCTGCTGGTTGGTTTCCCCGCCGGTGGAGGAGTTCTTGGAGGTGACGGGGTAGATATCCAAGACGTTCTCACCGCAGTCATCGGTGCAGACGCCGTTCACCTTCTGGAACTTGACCTCCATGGCGACACCCTCCCACTCTATAAGAGTCACCTCTTTGGGGCAGGTGTTGTCCTCGTTGGGGCAGATGTAGCAGAACTCCTCCCCGACCGCAGGACCGCCCTCTCCCGAGGCAGTGACCTTCACCTCGCACCACGTCAAGTTTCCGAAGTAGCCCACGGCAGCGAAGAACAGACCGTGGATACCGATGGACACTCCCAAGGCGGCCACGAAGGGGGCGGCCACGAAGGCGCCGACAACACCGACGGCCACTCCAGCAGCGGTCATGACCAGGCCAACACCTTCCGTATTAGGCTCCAGGTCGCCAGGCTGGCGGGACTGATAGCCACTGGGGTCGGTGTAGGACCAGGGGTTGTTACCGGCACGAACTTGAGCGTTGCCGAGGGCCATCTCATCGAAGAAGGCACCCTTGGGGTCGGCCGTGATGAAGCGTCCGGCCACGGGGTCGTAGTAGCGGATCCGGTTCTGGTAGAGACCGGTGCCGCTGTCGTAGCGCAGGCTTTGGAACATGGCGGTGTTGCCCACGATGGACTCGGTCAGGCTGGCGCCCGAGGGGTCCACAATGCTGGGCTCGCCGAAGAGGCCGTAGCTGTAGCGCTCGATCACGTTGCCGGCAGCATCGCTTAGGCAGGTGATGTTGTAGAGGTCATCGCTGTGGAACCAAGAGGGGGTCCCGTTGGTCCACATGCAGATCATCTCGTCGATCTGAACGCCGTGGGCGTACTCGCTGATACGCGTCGGGGTTCCGTTGACAATGACGCCTTCCGACACGATGCGCTGACCCATGTAGGTGTACAGGGTATCGGTGGTGATGCTGCCTTCCACGACGCGCTTTAGCACGCGGCGGCCGTGCACGTCGTACTCGTAGGTCTCGCTGTAACCGCCAGCGGCATCCACCGCAGACACCAAACGATCCCGATAGTCATAGGAGAGGTTCAGGCTGCGCCCGGCATTTACCAATGAGGTGGTGGCTCCCGTGGAGTTGTAGGCACGGGCTCCGGCGGGGGTCGAGGTGTACTGGTTCACCTGCTTGTCGGCCGGAGCCGGCAAACTTGCGTCCATCACGTAGTTGCCCGCACCAGCGCCGCCGATCTGCTGCAAGCGGTTGCCCGCCAGGTCCAAGGACAGGAACGTCACCGCTCCCGTGAAGAAATCCTGGGAAGCAGCCAACTGGTTGGCGGAGTCATAGAACAGGTTCCAAGCCGGACCATTGCCAAGCATGTCTGCCCAAGCCACCTTGTTGTCGGTGGCATCCCAGGCGTAAACCTGGCCATCGAAGGTCACGGGGTTGCCGCCGGCCATGCGCTGGCTGCGGGTACGGGTGATGCGCCGATCGCTGTCGTAGTCGTCCAAGGTCCAGGTGCCGTTGCCGTAGTCACGACGTGCGATGCGACGGGGACCGACGTACTGGTAGTCCGCCAGGTTCGCCGCACCGGAGCTCACGTTGCGCAAGCGGCCGGCGTTGTCGAAGGTGCGTTGCACCGAACGGCCCGAGATGGTGACCAAGTTGACGCGCTGACCCATGCCGTCGTACTGAGCGGTGTTGGCCAGGTTGTCGATGTTGTCGAGGGTTTGGCTGCCAAGGCTGTCGAAGGCCTGCTGGACCACGGTGTCGTCGTCAGCGGTGTACACCAGCCGTGAAACTCCGTCATAGAAGAAGTGCTCCACGGTGGTTTGGTTGGAGACGCCGGCGCCAGCGCCGATGCTGCGCTGAATCTGGCGGCCAAGGCGGTCGTAGATGGTGGACACCAGGCTACCGGTGGCAAAGGTCACTGCTTCTTGATCACCGTGGGCGTTGTAGCCCGTGGTGAAGCTGGACAGGTTCGGTTGCCCGGATCCCAGGGCCCAGGTGGCGCCTTGACCGATCTGGTCCACGGAGCCGTCAGCCTTACGACGCACGCTCATGCGGTCCAGCTCGTCATAGGCGAAGCTGGTGGCGTTGCCTTCACCGTCGGTGATGGCGAGCATGCGACCGGACAGGTCCCAAGTGCGGTTGATCGCAATGGTGGAAGTGTGGTTGCCACTGCCGGTTCCATCGCTAGTCATCAACTGCTGGGTCGAAGTGGGGCGCTTCACAGCATCAAAGCTGTGACGCGTTTCGTTGCCCCTACCATCCACTTCCAGGACCATGTTGCCGACGGAGTCGTAGCCGAAGCCATTGGTTTGACCAGCACTATCAGTCACCGAAACCAAGAAGTTGCGGGGGTCGAATACCTGGCTGGTAACGAAGGACTCGGTGCTGGCGGTGAGCTCGTTGGTTTCCGTTTCCACCATGAGGATGCTGTTGCCGTTTCCGTCGAAGATGTGGAATTCGGTGTTGCCCGCGGGGAAAGTCGAAGAGTTGCGGCGATCCGCGCTGTCGAAGGCGAACTGCACCAAGCCGCCGTCATCGCGGGTCTCGGTCAAGCGGCTGCTGTTCTGAGCAAAGGTCCAAGCGGTGGTGGAAAAACCATCCCCAATCGAGCTTTGATCGGCGGCGAAGTGCGCCACCTTCTTCTCGGTCATGCGTCCGCGACCGTCCAAAGTCATCCACTTTTCACTGAGGCGCTCGGGGGTGCTGGAGGCCAGGGGATCCTGGGGGCTACCCACCATTTTCTCATGCACCACCGCGCTGCGGCCGTTGAGGTTCCAGGTGGTGACTCCACCGATCGGATCCGTTTCCGTTACGCGCCGGTTGTAGGCGTCCATGACAACGTTGGTCACTCGCGCACCGGATTCCAAGCCGGTGGATACCCGAATGCGGTTGCGGTTGCCGTCATAGTCGAACTGACGAGTGCTCTTTAGGGGACTCGCGGGAGCTTCGACGATGCGGAAGGGCAAGCTGCGCTCGTCCCACTCCTGAGCCACTTCGTTCCAGGGCTGGTTACCGGCAACGGCTTCACCCTTGCGGATCAGCGTGGGGAGTCCAATTGCGTTGTAGACGAAGTCCTGGTTCGTGAACTGGCCCGTACCCATGTCGATGCTAAAGCGCGTCATGTTGCCGGCACCGTCGTAGGTGAAGGTGTGGCTGTTACGAGCGGGGACGAGCACGTTGCCGGCCTCGTCCAAGTTGTCCGAGAGGATCTGGATGGGGCGTAGGGCTCCGTCGTAGATCACATCGCTGATGATGCGGTACTGGCTGCCGTTGGGCTTGGTCAGCAGCGGGGAGCGCTCCTGCACCATGACGCCCTGGGCGTTGAAGACCACTTCGGTGGAGTTTCCGTTCGGGTCCACCACTTCACTGCGGTGGCCGTTGGCGTCATACAACAGGGTCGTTGTGAGGGCCAGGCCACCGAAGTCAACGATGCTGTCCTTCAACAGGCCTGCACCTCCACCGGTGGTGGTGTAGGTGAACACATCTTCGCGGCGATCACCGTCCCCGTCGGCGGGGTGGATGGTCTTGATGAGGCGCCCGGAGCTGTCGTAGACGTGATCGGTCTGTGCGCCGTCAGCCTGGGAGATCTTCTGGATCCGGTTGCCGTTGGCGTCATAGACGAAGTCGGTGACAAAGCCGTCCTGGTCGGTGTACTTGGTGACAAAGTTCCCGCCGCAGCAGCCGCCGAAGGTGGCCGAGTACTCCCACTTCTCGACGAGGAAGGGCTGATCACCCACGGGAGCGTGGCTCCCGGGCTCACGCCATTCCTCGCGCAGGTTGCCCCTGGAGAGGGGGCCCGCACTGGGGTTGAGATCGACCTCGTAGACACGGCGGGTCTGGTTGCCGTTGGGGTGCGCCTGCAAGGTCACCAGGGACAGGTAGTTCCAAGTCCAGGTGGTATTGAAGAAGGTCGGATCGCTGGGACGTAGCTTGCCCGTGGGGCGGTTCGAAGTCTTGGTAGTGGGCAGGTTGGGATTGGCCCTGCCGGTGTACTCGCGCTGAGCGATCAAGCGATTCTTAGTGTCAAAGTCGAACTCCACCACGTTGCCGACACCGTCGTTGGTAATGACGGTTGTGCCGAGGGCCATGAAGGCCGATTCCTGGGCCGGTTCCAAGTTGATTTGAAGCTCGCCCGAGACGTTGGGGTCGAAGATCGAGGTCACCCGGTCAAAGTCCGGGCTAGCCTCATCCTGAGTGCCGGAATAGGAATAGACCTCGGTGGTCTCTCCGGTCGGATCCGTCACCGAGATCAGGTTGCTGCGGTGTTCCGCAAGGCTGGCTTCTGCATCGTATCCATAGAACGTGGTGAGGCCGTTGGGGAAGTCGTTGCCCATAGGCGTACCGGTGATCGCAGGCGTTGTCGATGCGACCAGGAGCTGGTTGAACTCGGATTCCCCTGGGCCGGTGTCCCCCAGACCCTTACGAACGATTTCCCCGCTGGGTACTGGCGCGGACACGGCCCGGTAGGTGTAGCTGACCTGGCGGCCAGAGGGATCGGTGACCGTGGAAAGCAGGCCCGCCTGGTCGTATTGAATCTCAATATTGCGGCCCAGGGTGTCCTGGATGTTTCTCAGGCAATCCTCTCCGTCATAGGCGAACTGCAGGTTGTTTCCATTGCGATCAGCAATGGCCTGAATGCGTCCGCCGGTGCCGTCCGCGTTGGGCCCGTAGGTCCAAGTCAGAAGATCCGGGAAGCGCAGCACAAGGGTGCCGTTATCCTGGAACTCCGCACTGCGACCGAGGTCGTCTGAGAGGAAGCTCCCGTCGGTTTGTTCTTGCAGCAGATCGATGCGGCCAGATCCGTCGCTGATGAGCAGGCCGTTGCTCACAACCTGGTACGTGAGGTTGTAGGAATGATCCCAACCTACGCCCATGTTGGCCGTGTCTCCGGCCTTCGAGCGGTAGGTCCGAGTCCAGGCGAACTCGATGCCACGACCGGGGAAGGTCAGGTCGGTCCACTTGCGGTGCAACTCACCGGTGGCCAAGTACACCGACTTGGCGGATCCCAAGCTGGGGCCTGTGTTGCAAGTTCCCGCCGCGCACGCCGCGGCCGGGGGCAGGGCCGCGGGAAGCTCATAGTCCCCCTGCGCGAGACCTGACGATGCGGTCGAACCAAAGAGGAGCGCAACGAATAGCGGTGTCTTGTTGCTGGGCAAGAGCCCACGCCACTTGGGTCGCGAGGATTGACCCGCCGAGACACAGATCGACATGGGAAGGACCGCACTGAGCATTGCGGCTGATCGAGTGAGGACGGATTCAGCAAGTCGCATGGTTCGAAATTCCTGCATGAGGGCCGAGATGTCGTTTTCTACCCGAGTCCACCAACGGCGAATTCGCTACGGTTGAAACTCGTAATCAAAGGGAGGCTAGGGCCGGGGAGAGTCCCCTCTTGGACGATTGCCTACCAAGGGCCTAGTTGGCCTCAGAAAAAGCACACATTGTGCCATCCACAAGACACCCCTTTGGAACACCTACCCGCTCCCTCGCCGGGGCGTTGGTGCATGGACCAAAACGAAGGCGGACTCCCCCACCATCCCCGGTTTCACGTCCTAATCGCCTTCGATACCGGCCGACCGAGTTCGAACATCCGGTTCAGGGC
>CBFIHP010000049.1:0-4319 GCA_965662355.1 Planctomycetota bacterium
CTTTGCCATCGACAACCGCGAAATCACGGCGGCCTTGATGGAGGATTGGCGTCTGCCGGATTACTTCTGCGTCGTCGCATTGAACTTCGATGGCGAGGAGCCGCCCGAGAGCGTAGGGGCAGAAGAAGCCCGCGTTGCATTGCGCATCCTCAATTGTTCCAGCCGGATCGCATCCGTTTGTGTGGCGGAGACCGAGACGCAGCACATGGAATGGGCGCCGGCGCGGGAGTGTTGCTCCGAGCTCGGCATCAGCGTCGAGGACTTCACCGAACTCTATGACTCGACCATCGCAGAATGGCAAGGATGGGGCAAGCTCCTCAAGGTTCCCACGCCTCCAGGATTGAGTGGCGTATCACTGGAGCAGCGCAGCTCCTCCGGCGGGGATCGCACCGAGCCGCATCTCAAGCCACAGGGCAAACTCCGTGTCCTGGCCGTCGATGACGATCCCGTTTTGTTGCGTTTGCTCGTCGCGCACTTGAAGGGCGCCGGGTATGAGGTCGTCACCGCGCGCAACGGCATGGAAGCGCTCGCAGTTACCGTGCAATGGACTCCGCAGATGGTCGTTACCGACTTGATGATGCCGGAAATGGACGGGCTCGAGCTCTGCAAGCACCTGCGCGCGACCGAGACCGGTCGTAACCTCTACATTCTGGTTCTCACAGGTCGGACCGAGGAAGATCGGATCGTCGAGGCATTCGAAGCGGGTGCGGACGACTACATCGCCAAGCCCTTCAGCCCGAAGCTGCTCCTTGCACGTACTCGCCCCGGCGAGCGCGTGATCAGGCTCCAGGAGGAGAACGAACGCCACCTGCTCGACAAGAAGCAGGAGAACGCCAAGCTCGAGATCGCCAAGCGCAAGCTGAAGATGATGGCGATGACGGATGCTCTGACCGAGCTTCCGAACCGCCGCTGCGCGATGAAGCGCCTGGAAAGAGAGTGGGCCAACAGCTCACGGACCCGCGGTCCGCTGGCGACGATCATCCTCGACCTCGATCACTTCAAGTCTGTGAACGACAACCATGGTCACGACGTCGGAGACGTCGTCCTGTGGTCGACGGCACAGGCGATCAACAGAAGCCTCAGGCGTGGCGACACCTGCGCCCGCATCGGAGGAGAGGAGTTCCTGGTCATCTGTCCGAACACCGACGTCGAGGGTGCCGAACAGCTCGCCGAGCGCATTCGGGTGTCGGTCGAAGAGAACATGATCGATAGCCACAACTTCAAAGGCAGTGTGACCGTCAGCCTGGGCATCGGATTCCGAACGGCCGGCATTGTCTCGATCGACCAACTGATCAAGATGGCTGATCAGGCGGTCTATCAAGCCAAGAGCAGTGGGCGAAATCGCGTGGTTGCGGGTTATCCCGGCGATCGCCGCAAGTCGGCGTAGCCCGCTCGCCTTCGAGCTGTCTTCGCCTGTGTCCGGGCACTAGAGTGAGCTGCCATGGCCGGCTCCTTTCTTGCCAAGTTTGCCCTCGATACGCGTGAGAAGCGTGCCTGGGCGATGTACGACTGGGCCAACTCGGGCTTCTGGACGGTCGTCATCACGGCTGTCTTTCCGATCTACTACAAGAAGGTCGCTGCCGACTTGGCGTCCAATGTGGCGGATCGGTGGTACGGGTTGGCTACGGCTCTGGCCCTGTTGGTGATCGCTGTCTTGGCGCCGGGCCTGGGTGCGTTTGCGGATCTTCGCCCCTACAAGAAGACCTTCCTGGGGTGCTTCGCACTCCTGGGAGCGGTGGCGAGCTCTTGCCTGTTCTTCGTCTTCCCCGGTGATTGGATCCTGGCCCTGATGCTCTTCGGTCTGGCCAACATCGGTGCCTCCGGGAGCGTCATCTTCTACGACTCGCTACTTCCCCATGTCGCACGGCGGGACGAAGTCGACCGCCTGTCCACTGCGGGCTTTGCTCTTGGGTACCTGGGGGGCGGCTTGCTCTTGGCGTTGAGCCTGGCGTTCATTCAGAGGCCCGCATGGTTCGCCCTGCCCTCGGGCGAAGGGCTTTCGGAAGCCGCGGCAACGCTCCCTGTTCGCCTGGCTCTTCTGTGCGTCGGTGTCTGGTGGCTCGTTTTCTCCTTGCCTGTTCTCTTGCAGGTCAAGGAGCCGCCTTGCGCTTCTCCGAAGGGGGGAAATCCGTCTGGGGGGAAGAAGAGAGCGATTACGCAGCTCAAGGAAACCTTCCACGACTTGACGACGTCGTACCCCCAGGCATTTCTGTTTCTGGTTGCGTTCCTGATCTACAACGACGGGATCCTGACGATCATCAGGATGGCGGGGTTGATCGCAACGAACCGAGGATTTTCAGAAAGTGTTGTTATCGGGACCGTGCTGGGGATTCAGTTCATCGCCATCCCTTTCGCTTTCCTCTTCGGCCAGCTTGCCCACCGCTTCGGGGCGAAACGCATGATCTTCACCGGACTCGTTATCTACTGTGGGATCACGGTCTTGGCCTTCTTCATGTCGAAGCCAACCCATTTCGTGGCCTTGGGGGCCCTCGTCGGGATGGTGCAGGGCGGAACGCAAGCACTCAGTCGGTCACTCTTCGCGGGGATGATCCCGGCCTACAAGTCCGGAGAGTTCTTTGCCTTCTTCTCGATCGGCGAGAAGTTTGCTGGAATCCTCGGTCCGCTCCTCTACACGCTCTTGATCTGGACTACCGGATCTGACCAAAACGCGATTCTGTCCATTTCGATCTTCTTCATCATCGGCGGCTACTTGCTCAAGAAGGTGGATATCCAACAAGGCAAGCGCGTCGCCGAAGCTGCCGAAGAAGCCCACGCGGTACAGGGCGGTTGATCAGAGTGACGGCCTTGGTCTCGCTCTGTCAGTCGATGAAGAACGGGCTCGACCAGGCCGTTCCGCTATCGTCCTGAATGATGCGCACGTAGAGATACTCACCCTTGGCGAGTCCCTTGATCGTGAAGCCTGCTTCGTAGTCCCAGTAGCCGTTGGCATCGAGAGACTGGGCCAGTTTTCCGCTGCGGATGAGGTCGACCCGCACAATGGGCGCGCAGCTGATGGCACGGACATAGACAAAGGCGTCCTGTCCCGGCGCTGGTATGGCCGAACCCATGCGGTTTCCATCGAGGGCGCAACGCAGGATGATTCGCGGTCCATTGGTCGCGTAGGTGCGTCGGGACATCAGTGCTTCGCGTACGCCCTTGCGCGAAAGGTCCCCCGTCAAGATTGCTGCTAGCCCGCCCATGCGAGGTGAGACCTCGTGTGCCAACCCAGGGTGTCCATCGTGGCTGTCACCGCTGCCGACGAAACCCAAGCGGTGTCCCTGGTCCAGAACGTCACGCACGAAATTGCCCTCGAGCGGCTTGTAGATGGTCTGCGGTGCATCCGGCGCTTCGCTGGAGCCGTGCACGGAGGCAACCTCGGTGACCGGTTCGAATTGCGGGTCCGGCGCGAACTTCCAGTTCGTCGCGACCGGTCCGCCGGCGGAGTGATGTGCAAAGGTCATCGCGGGCAGGTTCTGTTCGCGTAGAGCGTCCCAGAGTTGCGTCGGCGTCTCATAACGCTCGTCGATCGACGACAGGACCGGCCCGTCGTCTCCGAAGTACAGCACGTGACGATGACCGTGGATCCAGCTGGTCCACTCGTAGCCGAGAACCGTGACGAAGGTCCCCGGAGCGTTGAAGGCCTCGGTCGTCTCCCTGATTTCCTGCCACAGGGCGGGGTGCTCGTCGAGAAAGAGCATGCCCCAATGGTCGTGATCCGTCAGAGAAACGACATCGAGGCCGCTGACATCTCGTGCATACCGAAAGAACTCCTCGGGTGTTCCGGTGCCGTCGCTGAGGTTCGAATGGCCGTGCAAGTCGCCCCAGTGAATGTCCGCCACCTTCGGTTCGACGAGAACCGGATTGCTCTGACCGACCAGCTCGCGACCGTCGAGAGTCGCCTGGGCGATGAAGCGATAAACGCCCTTGTCCTCGGCCATGACCTCGACGCGCGCGAGACCTCGATCCCCCGAGACCAAGGTGACCTTCTCGGGCAACGTGAGCCCCTCGGGTGCGGAGAGGATGTTGATATCGCCCGTGAACTCCACGCCGGCGTTGCGAATCCCATCCAGAACCGCAATGCAGAGGGAGAAGGACTCGCCGGGGAGGACCGTGCTGGGGGCGATAATGCTCACGTGTGCCGGTGGGCCGGGCAATACGTCCACCGCCGGTGAGTCTGGTAGGAGGCGAGCGATTCCATCGCCATCTCCGTCGACGGAAATCCAAAAGCGCGAGGCCGACTCCGCATATCTGTCCGCGCGCGCTCCGCGAGGTCCAGCGCCGTATACGATCGTCAGGCGCTCGCCGGCATTCAGCTTTCT
>CBFIHP010000049.1:4417-9600 GCA_965662355.1 Planctomycetota bacterium
CGCCCTCGACCCTGAAGTCGACCCAGGATCCTGGGTTGTCGAAAGGGCTAAGGTTCGCGTCCTCGGCTTCCATCGAGGCCGTGGTGTAGCCGGGCGCCCGTGGATTGCTTGTCTGCGCGGGCGTCCAATCCCAGAAGCCCGGCACGGTCAAGCGCACGAAGCCGCCCGGCTCGATGCCCTCCGGACCGACTTCGTAGATGATCGTCCAACGTCCACTCTGCCCGGCGCGTGTTTCGAGCTCTTCGTCTGCGTCCAGCCAGGCTCGGCCCCCGCCGTCGGAGGAGTGGCGCTGCGCATCGCGCGCTGTCCTCAGCTCCGCGACGAGGCCGTAGTTGGCGGTCGGCGGATCCGGCCGAGAGGACTTCTCGTCCGCAGGCGGGGAGCTCTCCTGAGCCGGATGGCATGCGAGGAATGCGAAAAGAAGGGCGCTTGCTAGGGCTCTGGACACAGGCTGCATCGTATCTCCCTTTTGGCCCCGGTCGAGGGTGCGCACAGGCCGATGTAGGCCTCGTGGAATCCTCGATGCCCGATATCTCGGAAACGGTTTCGCTGCTGCTGACGGTCTTCGCCGGCATCGGACTGGCCTCCGCTGGTGGGATCCGGGCCTTCGTGCCGCTCCTCGTCCTGTCGCTTGCGGTACACATGGGCCAGGCCGAATTGATGGAGCCGCTCGCCTGGCTAGGATCGAGCGCCGCTTCGATCGTGCTTTCCATCCTCGTATTCGTCGAGCTCGTCCTACGGCACACGCAGCGCTCTTTCCCGGGCCGACGCGCCTCGAGCGTGCTAGCTATTGCCAGTGGAGCCCTGGTGACCACGGCACTGCTGGTGGATGTGCATTCGACCCTCGTCATCGCCGCCGCGTGCGTCGCCGGTGCCCTCATCGCGCTCTTCGTCCAGTGGCCGACCTCCGCTCTGCGTGCGGCTGCGCATCGAATCGGCGCCGAGGGGGCCACCGGTGGGCTTGGAACGCCGAAGGGCGAAACAGCCAGCGCAATCCTGATTTCGATGCTTTCGCTCTACGCACCGATCGCCGCCCCGATGCTGGTCGTGGCCGTCGTTGCGGGTGCGCTCCACATGCGTCGCCAGCAGGCGGGGCGTCCGAACGTCGTCTGACCCAAAACGAGCGACGTTTTCGGTATCCTGTGCGCCATGAGCACAGGTACCCAATCCCCCATCCGTGTGGCCGATGCCACGGCCCTGGTCGAGAAGAACTTCGAGTCGGAGATCGTTCCGCTTCTCTGCGACTACATTCGTATCCCGAACAAGTCGCCTGACTTCGATCCCCAGTGGAAAGAAAACGGGCACATGCAGCGGGCAACGAAGTTGATCGAGCAATGGTGTAGCTCGCGCAACCTCAGTGGCTTGACGGTCGAGGTGGTAGAGCTCGAGGGACGCACCCCGCTCATCTACATGGAGCTGCCCGGAAAGGGAGACGACACGGTGCTTCTGTATGGTCACCTGGACAAGCAACCGGAGATGGTCGGTTGGCGCGACGGTCTCGGTCCCTGGGAACCCGTACGCGACGGCGATCGGCTCTATGGCCGTGGTGGAGCCGACGACGGCTACGCGGCCTTTGCTTCATTGACCGCTCTGGAGATCCTCCAGGATCAGGGGCTGGATCACTCACGCTGCGTTGTTCTGATCGAGGGCTGTGAAGAAAGTGGCAGCTACGACCTGCCTTTCTACATCGACCATCTGGCAGAGCGCATCGGTTCGCCCAGCTTGGTCGTGTGTCTGGACTCGGGCTGCGGAGACTACGAACGACTCTGGAACACAACCTCGTTGCGCGGGATGGTCTCCGGCGAGCTCGAAGTCGAGATCCTGAGAGAGGGTGTGCACTCCGGGGACGCCAGTGGCGTCGTTCCCGATACTTTCCGAATCGCTCGTGCCTTGTTGTCACGGCTGGAAGACGAGATGACCGGCAAGCTGATCCCCACCGGCTTGCATGTCGATATCCCCCAGCAGCGTATCGATCAAGCCCGTATAACTGCCGAGGTTCTCGGCGGCAAGGTGCATTCGAAGTTCCCCTTCGTCGCGGGCTCGAGCGCGATCAAGGCCGAGAATGCCGAGTTGATTCTGAACCGAACGTGGCGCCCGACCCTGACCGTTACGGGCGCAGAGGGTTTGCCCAGCTTGCCCGATGCGGGCAATGTGCTGCGCCCGAAGACCGCGCTGAAGCTTTCGTTGCGTCTGCCACCGACGTTGAAGGGCGAAGATGCCGAGGCGATCGTGCATGAACTCCTGGTCAAGGATCCTCCGTACGGCGCGCGCATCGGCTTCAAGGCCGCTGGAAGTTGCGAGGGCTGGAACGCTCCCCCGATCGTCTCCTGGCTGGAGACCGCGGTCGCAGAGGCATCTCGCAGTTTCTATGGAGCACCTCCGGCGGCGATGGGTGAAGGGGGGTCGATCCCGTTCATGGGAATGCTGGGCGAGAAATTCCCCGAGGCGCAATTCCTCATCACGGGCGTTCTGGGCCCGGAATCCAACGCCCACGGCCCGAACGAGTTCCTGCACATCCCCTCAGCGAAGCGTCTGTCCGCTTGCGTGGCCAGCGTGCTGGTCCGGCAGTTCGAGACATCCTGACGGTACCCCGATCCAGGGGGCGATTTGCGGCCTAGGTATTCGCCCTAGTAAAGAGGAACAGCGTTCAGGTTCGGAGGGGTCTTGCCCGAAAGGCACCAAAGCCTGTCATGTCCCCCTCAACGCACCCTCAAAGGCTCCCGGACGTCGTCCGCAAGCTCCTTGCGGAGCACTTCAAGGATGGAGTCGATCTCCCTGTTCTTCCAGACACCTCGATGGAGGTGCTGTCGCTCTGTAGCGACGGTGGCTGCGACGCTCAGCTGCTCTCCGAGCGGATCAGTCGCGATCAATCGCTAGCGGGTCACGTGCTGCGTGTCTCGAATTCCACTGCATACGCTCCGAAAGAGTCCATCGTATCGCTGCAGCAAGCGGTCAGTCGTCTAGGGCTCAGCACCATTCAAGAGATAGCGATCGCTGTCTCCCTGAACGCGCGTGTCTTCCAGGCACCGGGTTGGGGCGTCAAGATCCGTGAGATGTGGATACATTCGGCCGCGGCCGGTATCTACGCGAAGGAAGTCGCGCGCCTCTTGCGGCAGAACGTCGAGTCGGCCTTTCTCTGCGGACTCCTTCACGATGTTGGCCGCCCTGTCGTGCTTCAAGCGCTGATCGACATCACGAAACAGCGGACCGACGCTCCCATTCCCGTAGGAATCGCGGAGGCTGGCATGAACGAGTTCCATGCGGAAGTTGGTGCCATGATCATCCAGAGCTGGAAGCTTGCGGATTGGCTGATCGAGTCCGTTGGGCATCATCATGATGAAGGCGAGCTGAAAGGCATCACGCATCCCACCGAGGTGCACATTACGCAGCTGGCTGACCTTTTGAGTCACTGGGCCCTCGAAACCGAATCGACCCAAGATGACTTCCCGTTTGAACACGATGTCATCCGGCACCTGAACATCTACGCGGAAGACCTTGTCGGCCTTCTGGAAAAACGTGGCGACGTCCTGGAAGTCGCCGAGTCTTTCATCTAGTTCTCCATGTCGAAAGACATCGATTTTCTGGTGATCGGCGGCGGACCCTCTGGGCATCGCGCTGCGATTCAGGCAGGTAAAGCTGGCAAGAGCGTGCTCTTGGTCGAGCAGGGTCCCTCCCTCGGTGGCGAATGCGTCTCCCGTGGGACCATACCCAGCAAGACGCTACGGGAAACGGCTTCCTATTTGGCCGGCCTGCGCGATCGCAGCGAAGGAGTCCTGGACTTCCAGCTCGCTTCCGACATGAAGGTGGCCAGTCTCATGCGGCGCTTGAAGAACGTCCGCGAGAACCATGAAAGCTACATGGGCCGCCAGGTGGATCGGAACGGGGTCGAGCGTCTTCATGGCCGAGCGACGTTCCTGAACCCCCACAAGCTCGAGATTCACCTCCGCGATGGTGGGCGCAAGAAGGTCAGTGCCAAACACGTGGTCATCGCCACAGGGTCGCGTCCGCGCGATCCCGAAAACGTGCCCATCGACCACGAGCTGGTCCTCGACAGTGATTCGATCCTGTCGCTGATCTACCTTCCGCGCACGCTGGCCGTGCTCGGCGGTGGTGTCATCGCCAGCGAGTTCGCCTCGATTTTCGCCGCCCTCGGAGTCGAGGTCACGATGATCGACAGGCGCGCGCGCCCGTTGGACTTTCTGGACCCGGAGTTGTCGGGTGAATTCGTGCGTACGTTCGAGGCGAAAGGCGGACGCTTCATCGGGTCGGCGGCTTTCGAGTCGATTCGGGCGGACGGCTACGAAGTGAAAGTCAACGTCGGCGGTGGCGAAGTGCTTACCGTCGACAAGTGTCTCTGCGCCCTCGGACGGGTCGCCAACGTCGACGGTTTGAACCTGGAAGCCGCCGGTGTAGAGCTGGACAAGCGGGGCATCATTCCGGTCGATGAATTTGGACGAACGAACACGCCGGGCATCTACGCCGTCGGCGACGTGGTCGGTCCGCCGGCCCTGGCCGCGACCGCGATCATGCAGGGTCGTATCGCCGTGCGGCATGCACTCGACCTCCCGATCGATGACATTTCCGACCAGGTGCCCATCGGCATCTACACGATTCCGGAGATCGCCAGCATCGGGCTGGCCGAAGAGGAAGCCCGCGAGCGTCACGGGGACATTTTCGTCGGACGAGCCACCTTTGGCGAAATCGCCCGCGGCCAGATCAGCGGCAACGTGAACGGCCTCTTGAAGATCATCGTAGCTCCCGACGGCAAGCTCCTTGGAACCCAGATCGCCGGCGAAGGCGCGACCGAGCTGATCCACGTGGCGCAGATGGCCATGTATGCGCGCTTGACCGTGGATGCCTTCCTGCAAAACGTCTTCAACTTCCCGACCCTGGCCGAGGCCTACCGTGTTGCGGCTTTGAGCGTCTCCAGCCAGATCGTTCAACGCAAGGCCGCCTAGCGCTAGCGCATTCCCGCACATCGGGGAGCCAAACGCCCCCGCGCCGCGCTAGGAAACCTACAGTCCCAGAAGGAGCTCGCGCCAGCAAGAGCGCTCCCGCTCGGGTTGGAAGAGGGGCGCGCGTTCGGACACAGCTTGGCCTAGTTCCCCAAGAAACCCAGGCTCGGTCTCCGTCCGCTCGAGCAGATGACCAAGCCCCTCCGTATCCCCCGGCCCGAAGTACCC
>CBFIHP010000050.1:0-9352 GCA_965662355.1 Planctomycetota bacterium
TCTTACATGAGAAGAGCAGGTCGCCAATATTAAATTCGACGAAGTTCAAGGCGACGTCGTCGACGGCAACCCCCGCGCCGACATGTCCAGCTAGGAATCCAGCGAGCTCCACCTGCTGCACTATCTCCGTGGTGTTGATGCGTGACTGGTGGATCGCCGACTGCCCGTGAGCCGCACCCACGAGCGCCAGGGCGACCAGTCCGATTCGGTTCGGTCTCATCTGTCTTTCTCCTAACTCCTGGAAATGGGTTCGCCGAGTTTCGCTAGGGCCTGCGCACCGACTTCGCGACGCGCTCTTCGATCTCCTCGGTGGGGGACGGCCTGGCCTCGGTGCGAAGTATTCGTGTTTGCTTCTCAGGTCCAGCCCCATAAAAGTGGGGAGATTTTTTTGTGCCTTGACGGATCCTCATTTTCCCCCAGAAGGTCGAAGACCTCGAACTCGTACGTCGACTCGTCACGCGAGACGAGGAAGCGATGGGCGTTGGTGCATGAATAGAGATGGGCCGGCCTATTTTGGTCTCGATCGGGCCCTGAGCTACTGAGAGGGGCATCAGAAGTGCCCCGTCCCGATTCATGCAACAACGCCTGGGGAAACCGCGTTTCGAGGCGGTAACACCGAGGAGCCTTCTATGCGGGAGAGGCTCGCGGGGGATGGCGTTTTCGCACGCCCGTGGCGAGCTTACGTGGGAGCGGCCGGGTCGGGCACGGGGTTTGCCATGTTGGGCGGTGCCACCCCTAACCGAGAGTTTCCCATGCCTACCACTTGCCCGAAGTCCGCTTGTCTTGCAGCTCTCGCCTTCGCCGCCTGCTCCGAGAGCTCGGGTTCGATCGATCCCGCCGCGGAGGTTCCTTTCCAGAGGGATCTCGACTTCTACGAGCGCGGCCGCAGTTTTCCGACCGGGTTGATGGACGACTTCGCAGCGCTCGTGGACTGGGATCGGGATGGAGATCTCGACACGATCGGACTCTCGCCCACCCAGTTCGGGAACTTAACCTACGACGATCCCCTGCTCAGCCTCTTCGAGAACGATGGCTCGGGTCAGTTCAGCCCGGCTCGAACCCACGAACTGGAGGGGGTACGTGCCGTGTCCAAGGACATCGTCGACATCGACGGCGATCAGGATCTCGAGATCTTCCTGTTCCGCACTCGGATCGAAGGGCAGATGTCGACGCGAACCCTCGAGGTGCACTCGATCGGAGCGAACGGCGACCTCGAAATCCAGTGGACCTTCACCGAGAGCCAGAGTTGCTCGATGGGATGCATCCTCCCGGGAATCGGGCAGACGCTCAGCGGGGATTTCGATGGAGACGGCGATCTCGATTTCTATCTCGTGACGACCTTCGGCCCGACGATCCATGTCTTCCACAACCAGGGCGACGGGACCTTCGTGATGGACCCCGACCCCGTCATCGCGGGTCTCATGGCCTCGGATGCGGTGCGGCTGTTCGATCTCGATGAGGACGGGACCCTCGACCTGCTGGTGGCGGGTCAGGACCTGGCCCTGTATCGGGGGCTGGGTGCTGACGCCTATGCTCCACCGATCGTCTATCCCCTCGGTGTCGCGGGCAAGGCGCTCGAGATCTCGATCACCGAGCTGGATGGAGATGGCCGCCTGGACCTCGCCGTCAGCAAGGCGGGCCAGTATCCGGAACTGTTCGTCAGGCAGGGCGCATTCGATCTCCTCCCGCTCGCGACGAACTTCCCTCGCTGGGTTGCGGGGACGAAGCCTCCGCTCTTCATCGATCTCCGCGGCACGGGGGCGGATGACCTGTTCGTCGGGAATGCCCTCTGGTTGAACGATGGTATGGGAGGCTTCACGGACGCGTCCGATCGACTGCCTGGGGACCCGCCGACGGGATACTCGGGCTTCGGTGGCTTCGAGAGTCTGCTGGCCGGCCATGCTGGCGACGTGGATCAGGACGGAGACCTCGATCTCTGGTCGCCTTCTTCGGGCCGTGTCTTGCTCCAGGACGCCTCCGGCCACTTCGGAAACGAGCTCCCCCCCTCGTTCACGGGCTTCGTGGGGGCCCCGGTGACTCCGATACTCGCGGGGATTTCGGTCGACTTCGATGGCGATGGGATTCCCGATGGCCTGGTCCAGAACCTGGAAGGCAACCAGCGCTACAGCGTGATCCTGCGCGATGCGTTGGGCGGCTTCGAACTGCTCGAGAACGCCTTCCCCGAAACCGACTTCGAATGGAATCCGCGCTTCTTCGATATCGATGGCGATGACGACATCGATGTGCTCTTCGGTTCTTCCGGACACGTCTTCCTCAACGATGGGGGGGGTCGTTTCGACGCCTCGGATGCCAACACCGATCCGTTGGAACGTACGTACGATCTGGGAGTGGTCCTGGAGGACTTCGATGGGGACGGCGACAGGGACCTCTTTCATGCGAAGTACGAGGCCCACGCCATCGGAACGCCGTCGCCGGATGCTCTTTACCTCCGAGAAAGCGACGGCACCTGGACATCCGCTCCTCTTCCGGAAGTCGAGACCCTGAGCTGGCAAGCGGTCTGCGGTGATCTCGATGGGGATGGCCACCGCGATGTCATGGTGCGGTCCGGTCAGATCTATCTGAGTGGAGGCGATGGGACGTTCGGCCTGGGGGCGGATCTCTTCGCTGGCACGTACCCCACGCGGTCCTTCCGCCTGAACCTCGGTGACGTCGACTCCGATGGTGATGTGGACGTGGCGCTCGGAGGAATCATCTACGAGAACGAGGGAGACGGCACCTTCAGCACCGAGCGCGAGTCGGGTATCGATCGCTATTCTCTGTTCGAGGGCTTCACCGATCTCGACGCGGACGGCGACGTGGACGCGGCCGGGGCAATGTTCTTCTACCTGTCGAACATCCATTGGGCCGGGCCCCGGCTGGACATCTGGGCGAACGACGGCTCCGGCTTCTTCGAGCGGGAGCGGATCGCCGTCCCTCGAGAAGGCGTGGGCTATGCGGATGTCGACGGCGATGGTGACCTCGACCTCTTCATGGACGACACCATCCTCTTGAGCCGCACGCGTTCGCTGGAGGTCGAACCCACTCCGCGAGTGGGGCAGCCGATCCGGGTCGAGCTCTACGGTGAGCCGTTCGAGGCGTTCCGTGTCGTAGCCACCCGTGAGCTCGGGGCCCGGGGAGATGGGGTGGGCGCGTTGCGCATCGACCTGGATACGAGCGTGCTCGAGACGACGGGAAGCCTGGATGCGAGCGGTCGCGCAACGCTGAGCCTTGCGATCCCCGGAGCTCTCGACGCCGATGGGACGGTGCTCTTCTGGCAGGCCATGACCTCGAGCCAGGGCCTCTGGACCGCGGTCGATCGCTCGGTGCTGCGGACGTTCTGAGCGTCAGCGGCCGGCGAGGCGTTGCTCGCCTGCAATGCCCTGAACCGGATGTTCGAACTCGGTCGGCCGGTATCGAAGGCGATTAGGACGTGAAACCGGGGATGGTGGGGGAGGTCCGCCTTCGTTTTGGTCCATGCACCAACGCCCCGTACTACCCTACTTATGAAGAGCACAAAGCAAGATACGAGCTGGACTTAGGCTTCGGCCGAGTTTCCGTACCACACGACCTCGGGGAGGCTCATGTCGCGGCTACGACCGTCTTGAACGGACCGGTCTCAGTGCCGAGTGGCATACGACGCCAGGATGCGCACTTGCTGGGAGGGGTCGGTTTCGAACAGCTGAAGGAGGGTTCCGCGAGCCCCATCGAACTCATAGAAGTGATCGATGAGGTAGCGCGCCATCGTGGCGCGTGCATGTGCGTGTGGCTCGACGAAGATGTAGTCGTTGATCGAACGCAGTGAGAAGTCACTGGCGGGAAGCCGCCGCACGGCGTCGACCATGGCGGATCGAACGGCGCCGCGGGGCTCGTTCGGAAGCAGCGAGACGAGGAAGTTGCGATTCGAGCTGTCCCGGAGCATGCCGAGCGCATGTGCCGCCGAGGCCCGAACCGGAGCCTCTTCGTCGTGGAGGTGCGGCAGAACGACGGAACCGAAGGCGGGGTTGTGGAGGTTGCCGATGGCCTTCAAGGTCATGGCCCGTAGATTCGAATCGGACGTCTGGTTCAGCCCCCTGATGAGGCCCTGGGTCAGGGTCCTGTAGAGCGGAGCGCTCGTGCTCAAGCGACTGCCCGCTGCGCCCATCGCCAGGAGTGACGTATTCGAGAGTTCGATGGACTTCGGCTCGGAGCGCTGGGCCGCCACGAGCCACAGGCTGGCCAGGGAGGAGGGGGTCGGCTCCTCGACGGCGCCCAGTCCCATCACCGCCCGCAGGCGATCTTCGTGCTGGAAGCCGGCATCGGCGGCGATGGTCGATAGCGCCGCCTGGGCCACCGGCGTGCCGACGTCTTCCAGCGCATGGATCAGCGAGTTCGAGGCATGGGGGTTCTCCCGCAGGATCCCGGGGACCGCCGGCACGAGGGTCTGGGACGTCTTCAGAGCCCCGAGCAGCTCGTGGTACACGACGACCTTGCGCTCGCTGTACCTGTCGTCGTCCAGGGTGCTCAACTGGGTCAGCGAGCGATCCAGGATCTGCCGCGGCGAGAGCGCGTCCTGGGCATTCGTCCCGGACCTCGTCGAATCGACCGACTGCGCGAAGGTGTCCATCGGGATCAGCAGGACGCTACCTAGGACGAGCAAACTGTGTGTTAACATGATCTTCATGGCGGGTTCCTATCGTCCGGGGCTCTTAGTTTCGAGGCGTCCAGTCCAACCGAGGCGTGTCGTTCAATCCGAACTCTTCACAAGGAACGTCACAGGGTGATGACTCACAGGCAGGACGTCCTAATCCATCGCACAGGTCCATACCTGTGACCCACAGCGGACAGTAGTTGGGACCACATTCGTCCTTGCCGGGGATGCACACCTCGAAAGCCGGAGGCCAGCTGATGAGCTCGAGGGTCGAGGTCTTCGTCGTGATTCCGCAGGGATAGTAGAGGCCGAAACAGCAGCTACAGAAGTCGATCCAGGGATACGAGGCAAAGAGCTCGATCTTTCCTTGCAGGAAAGTGAGCCGGTGGGTGACCTTGAAGCACTGCAGGCCGCAGATCGTGATGTCCTCATCGCCGTCAGGCCCGACGAGGGTCATTCCAAGACCGCTTCTTCGAATGTGATCGTACCGGCAAAGGGTGAGCGTTCCTCGTGCGCCCGCCGTGAATGGAGAGACGCCTCCGCCAGGAACCTCCAGCTGGATCTGCACTCCGGCGCCGACGAAAGGAGTGACGTCGTACGTGAAGTCGTCCGTCACGTTGGCCGCGAAGGAAATACCGAGAGTTCCCACCGCGGCGGCGTCCACGTCAATCGGGATACCGGCCACGAAGAAGGTACGTCCGAGCCTGGGTAGTTGACGGCACGGACCAGAGATGGGGTCATGCGCCGAACACTCCTCATCGTTGGAGCCATCGTCATTGTCATTGATGACGAAACCGCCAAGGTCGCAGCACTCCGATTCGGTGACCATGATCGATCCTCCACTCGGATGGCAACACTCTTTGCGCTCGCGATCGGGGAACGTCTTGTCCTTGGAGAACGTCTTGGTGAAGCGGAAACCGCCTGGAATTCGCTCGAATCCATCCGGCAGTTCGCCGGTCGTGTTGCTGTCCACCGGCCCTGCGGAATAGAGGGTATAGCCAAGGGCCTCCAGGCTGACTTCGAAGTAGCCGTAGTCCTGGAGAGGATCGCGCTCTGCAAGGGAGTAGAACCTCATCACGTCGTCCACTTCGCCACCGAAGATCGTGAAGTCGAGCGAAGCATCCAGGGAAGCCATGGCGCCGAATTCCTGGCCCGGGTAGTCGCCGTGGGGGATCACGGGATCCCTTCGCACCATGTCCAGCGAGCCGTCGAAGTTTAGATCGGCGTTGAACGCGTCGTTGCCCATCTTCTTGCCCCAGGTCACGGCCTCACTCAGGCCGCCGGAGGATCCCGAGATGGCGCTGGGGACGATGCAGCCTTCGAGATCGATGATCGTCAAGCACTGATCTTCCTGGACCAGCACGTCGTCCGTCGGATCGGTGTCGGCCACTTGGCTCGTCCTCGAGACCTCAACGAAGATGTCGATCGGGGTACTGCCGGTCTCGAACACGTAATTCGATGGAAACTCCACCTCCAAGCCGACCGACAGAGAGTCACCGCGAACGATGTCCGGTACGGGATATTGGTCGAGATCGTACATGCCCGTCTCCGGATTGAAGAAGCGGGCGGGTTCCAGCACATCGGAGTGATGAACTCTCCAGGCCTTCAACACCGCATTGCGGATGACCCCCTCGTAGCCCCCCGTCATCGCGACGGTCGCATTGATCCCGGCGCGCGTGATCTGGACCGTGGCTCCTTGAACCTCATCGAAGGATGCCAGGATGAAACCCAATTCCTCGTCGGGTTCGTTGTCCCCGTCGGTGTCGCAGGGCTCGACGGGCGTGAGCACGACCTCCGTCACCGCCAGATTGGGCTCGAGCGAGGGAACACAGAACTGCAGCTCTTGCTCCACCAGCATGCAGTTGTTGTCCTCCGCATCCCCACCTTCCATCTCGATGATGCGCTGCTGGGGATCGACCTCGACCAGGAGCATGTAGGTGCCCGCCTGGATCGGATCCATGCCACTGAAGAAGTGCGCGGCACCGCCCCGTCGAACTTCCGGGACCACGCAGTCCTCGGGGTCGTGTAGGACAGGTTCGTCAAAGGCCCCGTCTCCGTCGCAGTCCATACCGATGACCGCGTCGCTAAGGGGCTCACCGATCAGGATCGTGGGCGCGACTCGGAGATCGCCTTCGGGGTGCGGCGGAGCGCCCGGAGGCGGCGGAGGAATGTCAGAGACGTCGGCTCCAGGGAGAACCTCGCTCTGGGCTCGGTAGTGCACCGACGTGGCCGCAACAGACGAGCCGAAGCCACCCCCCTCGACCGGTGCGTCGCTGATGCGGCGCGCGAGCAGGCCCCAACCGTCCCCGTCGGACGGCGCCATCGGACGGCAGCCCGGCTCATGACCCTGGACGTAGACGTAGGCCGTACCCGCGTCCAGTGGACCTCCGTCGAAGTGGTCGTGGCCGGGTGCCCCGACGATGACCATCTGGCTCGCAGGACCCTCGGCCCCGGGCTTCGTCAAGGCGACCGATGCTCCGAAGCGGTCCCCCGCGATCGGGTTGGGAGCCGTCAGGGTCTTCTCGAGTTCGATTGCCTTCGCAGTCCGTTGGTAGAGGTAGATGGAGACCTCGCCCGCATCCGGCTTGCCTCCTCCGAGACTAGCGCCAGGCGCACCGACTGCGATTCTGTGGGTCGCCTGCTCGGAACTGCCGCTGACTTCCGCCAGCGCCACCGAGGCGCCGAACGATTCACTTCCGCTGGTGAGGGCCTGCAGCAGCTCGAAGTTCCCGGCACGGGTGTCGTATTCATAGACGCCGATTCTCGCGCCGGACGACTCTCCCAAACGACCCGGACCGCCCAGAACGAGAACGTCGCCCTCGACGGCCACCGCAGCTCCCAGTTGAAAGAATGAAACTCCAGAGAGGCTGAAGAATTGCTTCCATCCCCAAGCGTCCGCACCCCCTTCGTTTCGTTCGAACAAGTGGGCGGCTCCAAGGCCGTCATTCCCGTAGTCCGCAAAAAGGGGCGCCCCCACGACGATACGATCCCCCGAGAGACCAACGGCATCCCCGAACCTGTCGAAGTACTCACCTTTCGGCGCACCGTCAGTGCTGGAGGGGTCCGGAGTCTCAGTGACGGGAGTCAGTTGCTTCACGAAGCCCCAGCCGCCGTTACCGTCGCGCTGGAAGACGAACGCGGCACCGGAAATGACCGGTACTTCAGGCTGGTCAGGGATCGCATCGTGACCCGGAGCCCCGACGACGATCGTGTCTCCGGAGAGTGCCACGGCCGCACCGAACTCCTCGGCCGCATCCGAATCGAACTGGGGCGGAAGCTCGAGCACGGCTGTTTGCACCCAGTCGACGCCGGCCTCCGAGAAGCGCTCGTACACCGCGACGCGACCCGCGTCGGGGCCACTGATCTCTTGGAAGGACACCGCGGCCGTGTCTCCGTCGATGGCCACGACAGATCCTCGGTTCATCGGACCGTCCGGGACGAGTGACCCCAGCTCCGACGCGGGGACCGACACGAGACTCTCGTCCTCGAAGGGCGGCACCTCGATCGAGATCGGGGGCAGCGTGTCCCCCGGCATCACGTTAAGGCACGTCATCGTCCCCAGCGTGGTCTGCTTCCCGTGGATGGCCTCGGCCCCGGAAGCTGCACCTGCCGGCGGGACCTCCACTGCCCTCACGGCGATGCTCAACTCGGGAACGAAGCGATTCACCAGCACTCCCACCTGGAGGTCCATGGGCTCCCCGGCGATGGGCATGAAATCCCGGTCCAGGATGACGTCCCCGGGCTCGACGTCGACCGGGTTCGCCACAGCCTCCTCCATCAGCGCCTGGGCGACGAAGATCGCCGCGTCGTGATGATGGCGAAGGGAGTCGATCAAGAGCTCTGCCGCTCGACTGCGACCCTCCAGCCACACCACCAGGCCCTGATCCCGGTCCTCGTCTCCCTGACCGACGAAATCCAGGGCCATCGTTTGGTTGTCCTCTTCGATCAGAAGGGAAAGTGAATTCGCCGCCACCTGGCGCGTGTCGACGACCAGCCCGTCGATCTCATCTCGAATGGCCGCCGCGTGGAAGAGAATCGCCGGGTCGCTCGTTTCGGAATCGTCTAGGTGTTCGGCAACCTTGACCAAGACCCCGAGGTCGTCGAGGACGGCCGGCAGTTCCGCCTCATCGGGCGTGATGAAGCTCGCCGCCACCCCCTGATACGTATCGACTTTTCGGAGCGCCCTCGATAGGAAGGTCCGCTCCTCACTAGTCTGGATCGGGTGCATTTCGACCAGCCGATTGCGCAGGGCGGTCTCGAGTCCATCCAGAGACGGCGTTGACCCCTGGGACAAGGTGAGCGCTCCCGCGGAGACACCGGTGAGGCCGGTCATGACCAGCATGAAGACCCAGTAGAAAGTACGGCTTTGTTGCATAACTACAGAATGACCTGATGCACGGGGGGGGGCGTGCGCGTGTTGCAGCGCCGTCTCACGGTTCGATTCGAGTCCCGCTTCGAACTCCAACTCCATAATTGCAAAGCCCGCTACGATCGCTCGGAGGATTCCGCAATAAAGTTGCCTTGTTGCACAACTCGGATTGAGGCCGAGGCTCCGCCCGAAACGCACGTCCCGTTCATCCGACCATCTCTCCGTCCGGCGTTGGTGCAGCAGTCCCATTGGACGAGCGGCGTAGGGTGCAGAAACTCAGCCGAACTCCAACTCGTTGAGAATCAGCAGCTTGCGACTCAACGACAATGGCCCAGATGGCCGAGATCTACCCGCTC
>CBFIHP010000051.1:0-294 GCA_965662355.1 Planctomycetota bacterium
GAACGATCGCCGCGACCAGGACGCTTCTGCGCGGGATGCCGATGGCGTGCAGTGCTCGAAGCGGGCGGGGGTCCAGGTTCTCGATGGTCTCGGCGCCCAGTCGACCGAGGATTCCGGCGTTGTGGAGGGCCAAGGCCAGGATCGCGGGCCAGGCCGTTTCGGGGCCGAGGATGGTGAGAAAGAGGAAAGCCAGGACGTACTCGGGGATGGCGCGCAGGACGATCATCGTGCCGCGCGCCGTGAGGCGCACAGCCAACCAGGTGCGCGTGTCCCGCGTTCCATTGGCACCGTGTG
>CBFIHP010000051.1:304-9146 GCA_965662355.1 Planctomycetota bacterium
AGAAGGGCCGTTGCGTTGCCAGGTTCGAGGCTGCGAGCGGAGCGAGCGCACCGGAGAGTAACGCCGCGAAGAGAATCGAGAGGATGGCGATCCCGAGTGTGGCGAGGGCCGCGTCCCATCCGCGTTCCATGAAGAGCTTGCCGGCCCACGTCAAGAACGAATCGAACGTGAACCCGGCCTGGCTCACGGTGGGAGGGATGATGTCGTTCTTGATGAAACGCTGCAGGTTCTCCCACCGGCGCTGGGTCAGGAACGAGCCCCACTCGATGTCTCCGGCAAGCCAGGCGTAGAGGACGAAGGCCCCGAGAGCAAAGCACGTCGCGCGCAAGAAGCGGCTATAGGGGCGTGCGTTACGCAGTTCGTCCAGGTAGCTCATCGCATCACGACCCGGCGCCGTAGTTGCGAGCTCCACAGCTCGAGCAAGAGCACGAGACCAAACAGGGCGTACAGATACGTCCAGACCTCGCGATAGTGGATGTTCTCGACCGACAGGCGGATGTAGTAGCCGAAGGTCGGGTACCCGAAAAAGCCCAGCACAGCGGACGAGCGCACGGCGCACTCGAAACGGTAGAAGGCATATGTGCAGGCGTCCGGCAAGGCGCGCGGCAGGAGCCCCCAGAAGAAGACCTGCAGAGGACGAGCACCGACCGCGCGCAGGCTGTGAGCAGCATCGCGTGGGGCCTCGTCCAGCATCTCGGAGAAGACCTTGGCTAGCGTGCCGCCATAGGGGATCGCGATGGCCAACACCGCCGCAAAGCTGTTCAGTCCCAGGGCCGCCAGGAAGAACAGCGCCCAGAGCAGCTCGTGGACCGAGCGCATCGCGGCGATCAGGAGCCTCACACCGGAGTACATCAACGGCAGGAGGTAGCATGATAGGCAACGCCACCCGGAAACGCGGTGTGTCTCGCGCGGCCACCAAGACGTCGCTCCGAGAAAGCCCAACACGAAGCCGAGAACGACGGCCAGGCTCATACCGCCGGCGGCGAAGACCAACGTCGCGCGCGCCGCACCGACCACCTTCACGAGGAACGGCGCTGTGCCTTCCGGAACACTGGCCGCCTGGTAGTCCATCGCCGGCGAGAGCGCACCCAGAAAGAAGCTCTTCAGGATCGAGAGCCGATTGCCCGAGGGCACGAGATCGCCAGCGTGCAAGTCCAGAAGGAGCCACGAGGCGATGCCCACGAGTACGAGGGCGACGAGAAGCCGCGTACGCCGACTGGACGGCGGGCGACCGGGCTCGAGCTCAGGCATGCGCCTCGTTTCCGAAGCCGTTCCCGATACGGTTCACCGGGGCCTCTTCGAGCTGATACAAGAGATCGAATTCTTCGGAGGAAACCCGGTCGCCGGCGCGATCGAAGAGAACCTCGCCGTTGCGCAAACCGATCAAGCGCGGGACGAACTCGCGCGCCAAATCGAGCGCGTGCATCGACAGGATCAAGGTCACGGAGTTCTCCTTTGCGACTTCGACGAGTAGTTCGAGCGTCTCTCGTGCGCGTGCAGGATCCAGGGCCGAAAGCGGCTCGTCCGCGAGAATCGTGTTCGCTCCCTGGTACAGCGCGCGGGCGATCGCGACACGTTGCCGTTCCCCTCCCGACAACGTATCCGTGCGCTGAAACATCTTGTCGGCGATTCCGAGACGTTCGAGGATCCGCAGCACGGCTTCCAGCTCGCCGCGCGGTGGCCATACGAGCGAGCGCATCGAGGAGAAGAAACCCTGCATCCCCAGGCGCCCCGCCAATACGTTCTGAGAAACGCGAAGATTCGGCACCAGCCCCAGATCCTGGGGGATGAAGCCGATCTGGGAACGCAACACGCGCATTTGCTTCAAGCCGATCGCACTCAGTTCCGTACCGGCCAGGTGCACGCTGCCGGCAGTCGGAAGAAGCATGCCGTGCATGACGGCGAGCGCACTGGTCTTCCCCGCGCCGCTGGGGCCGACGAAGGCCACAGCTTCTCCTTGGCTAACCGATAGAGTCAGTCCGCGGAGAGCCAGAAAGTCGTCGAAGGAAACATCGACACCGAATAGCTCGACGGCCTTGGGTGAATCCAAGCGACTCTCAACGCAGGAGTTCGAGGTCGCGCGCCAGCGTTTCGAGCGGCGCGAAGTCTTCGTTCGAGGCCTTGATGAAGCCAGCTTCGCGTTGGGCGGCTTTCAGCAGGCTCGGTTCCTGCATGGCGACGATGGCCGTCTGGATCCTCTGTGTGAAGCCCGCGCCGTGGAGTCGGTCCAGGTCTGGATGCGCGGTCCAGTTGTAGTCGGGATAGGTCGGCGTCTCCCAGATCTTGACGCACTTGGATGGGTCTATCTTCTGTTCCGCGACCAGCCGCTCGTACGCCGTGTAGCTCAGGGCGCCGGCCTGGTATGCACCGGACTCGACCAGCTGAGCGGTCTTGTCGTGGGCGCCGGAATAGTTGGGTTCCCTGCCGAAGAAATCCGCGGGTTTCTTGCCGGTCTCCACGCGCAGGAAGTGCTCCGGCATGAGACGTCCCGAGGTCGAGCCGTGGGAACCGAAGGTGAACGACTTGCCCTCGAGCTGGCTGGGGAACGAATCAGAGAGCTGCAGGCCGAGCGAGGCGTTGGCGATGAAGTACGACTTGAACTCGGGATCGATCGTGCCCTGCGCTATGGCCGAAGCGCCGGGGACGGTCGTCCGCGCACGAACACCGGAGAGCCCACCGAACCAGGCCAGATGGATGTCTCCGTTCTTGAAGGCCTCCACCGAAGCTCCGTAGTCGACCGAGGGGACGTATTCGAAGGGCACGCCGAGTTGCTCGCTGAGGTAGTTCGCCACGATGTCGAACTTCTCCTTCAACTCGGTGGAGTTCTGATCCGGGATGGCGCTGAAGCGGATCGGTCCAGCTTCGGCGCTGGCTTCGGACGAACAGCCGCCGAGAGCGCTGAGCAGCGCAAGCAGTACCGCGGGAAGAAGTCGAACGGGGATCTGCATTGCGCGGATGGTACTGCCTCAAAGCGAATCGGGCGAGTCCGACTTGCGGGGAGTATGGCCCGGATCACCCGGTCCACGCAGATCCCGGTTTCAGTACATATCCCGACACCAGGGCACGGGCCCCGAGAAGAGGGCTCGGGCCTTGGCGAGGTCCTCGGCCGAGCCCTCGATCCACCCGAGCGTCTGCAGAGTCTCCGGGGCCAGGTAGCCTGAGTACAGGGCCGCCAGCGAGCGTGTGTCGACGTGAAGCAGCCCCTCGCCGCCACGCGTGAGCGTGGCTTCACCCTCGACGACGCTCAGGAGATAGTTTCCGACGTTGGCGCCGAGTACGGAGTCCTCGATACCGAAGTGCAGCTCGCCCGAGAACGTGCGTGGATAGCCGCGAGCAAGGAGCGCCTTTTCGACATCGAGAATCCGGATCATCCACAGGTCGGACAGCTCGAGCCGGTAGTAGCGATCGGCCATGGTCAAAAGGAACGGATCATCCGGACCCGACCACCAGCGCAGAGTCCCCGCGATCGAGGAGTGATCGGCGAACAGCGTGAAGATGCGTTGGATCGCGCGCGCGTTCGTCGCGGCCACGTCGATGACGTCAAGGTCGTAGTAGCTGGCGGTCCCTTCGGGTTGGTTCGCTGATGTCGGTTGGTGCCAACGCGCAAAACCGACCAGTTGGTCATTCTCGTGGATCAGCCACGAATGCAGCGTCGTGACGTTACGTGGCTTTTCCACGCGATTCCAGACGTAGGGGCCGCGATCCAGGGCTCCGGACTGTTTCTTCGCGCAGTTGCGATACAGCTCCTTGACAGCCTCCGTATCGCTGGGCGTCATCAAGCGGGCTTCGAGCTCGCGTTGCGGCCGCGGTAGGTCGCGCAGGGAAGCGCTGGCGAGAAAGCGTCCGCCCGCGCGCTCGTAGCCGACCGAGCGATAGATCCCGTAGTTCGAAGCGTAGAGTGAAGAGAGGGGATACGTTTCACGGAATTCCTCGCAGGCTCGGATCATCAGTTCGCGGCCAACACCTCGGCCGCGGAGGGACGGAGCCACGCCGACCCCCGCGACGCCGGCCGTCGGCACCGCGCGTCCGCCGAGGAATATCCCCATGGGAACCACGACCAGGCATCCGAGGACCTGGCCGTTCTCGCGCAGGACGCGCAGGTTCTCCGGTCCGGCGGTGGCGAGCCACTGCTCGACCGTGTCCGCTGTGGTCTCGGAGACGAACGACTGGTGGAGGATGCGCGAAAGCTCCTCGGTCTCGACCTCGTTCGCGGGCAGCCCGAACGTACGCGTGCTCATTGACTCGTACCCACGCGCCGAGAGTCGTCGCCGCTTTCTGCGGTATTGCGGGGAGGGATCATGTTGCGAAAATAGCGCGCCAGGTCCATGCGGTCGAGATTTCGAAACGAACGGGCCAGTCCGGGGAAGTTGCGTTGCTTCTGATACAGGCGTACGCCTCGCACCAGTTGCCGGTCGCGAAGCGACGCTACCTCTGAGCCGGCGGCCGCCTGTCGCGAACGCTTCGTATCGCGCAGGAGCCGATCGACTTCGAGCGGGCCGAGGTACAAGGCCGATAGCTGCCCCCCGTCGTCGATCAAGAGGCTCATGGGTAAGGGAATCTGCTCCGCCGTTCCGATCACCTCGGCGAGGATGACCTCGATGGCTTCGAGCAGCGCCTCGTCGGCGTACCCAGCACCCTCGAGCAGTCCGAAGCGCTCGAGGCGCTCGCGGGCCGTGGTGAGCCGCTCTTCCGAACGATCGAGGTCTGTGCAGATGGGGACGATACGCAGATTGGCTTTCGCGATGTCGCTCTTGCGCTTCTTGAAGTCACCGAATTCCTTCAGGCACGGAGCGCAATCGATGCCCCACAGATTGAGCAGCGTCGGTTTGCCGGCGAAGCTCGCGATCCTGCGCAGGGGTTCCGCATAGCCCGGAACGTTGAGCGGGTTCAGTGGCAAGCGGTCCACCAGTGGTACGCGCCGCCGAGCGTCGCTCGAGGAATGCTCGGGATCGGCTGTCAGTTCCGCAAAATTTGCATTGGTGATGGGGGATGCGAGCTGGTGAGCCTGGCCGCTTCCTTGCTGGATCGCATAATTCGCATTGGCCGCGAGCTTGTCGAAGCTCTCCTCGCTGCCGTCGGGCCAGCGAATGGTCATGCGAGAGATCTCGGTCGCGTCTCCAATACCGAAGTGCAAGCTCTTGGGGGCCTGCGCCAGAAACCCAGAGCCGGCATGCAGGGTGCGCACGCACTTCCGGTTTGCACCGACACCGAACTCGGCGCTGACGCGTGCGCCGATCGCGTCGCGGTTGCTGCCCTTGCCCTCGAGAGTCAGCGTGACGAAGTTCCCTCGTTCCGGACTTCGGTTGTGGAAGAGCTGCAGGCGTGGCCCGGTACGGCTCTTGAGGAGCAAGTCCAGCGCTCCGTCCGCATCCCAATCGACGGGCACCATCGAGCGCCCATCACCGATGCAGTCGGCAGCGCTGATGGCCGACATGTCGACGAACCGCTCGCCGCCGATGTTGAGGAAGGCGAAGTTGCGCTCGCGACCGCTCCACGAGGCTCCCTGCAGGAGCATCGCCCGCGTCCCCATCCAGGCGTTCATGTATTCCGGCGTGGGCAGGCCGGACTTCGCGGGCGATTGCGACGTCACGCGTCGCCAGAAGAAGCTTCATATGTCTTCCGGGTCGCGGTTGGTCAGAAAACCGTTCGGCGAGTAGATGTCCTGCAGCCCGTCGTTGTTGAAGTCGAGCCAGCCAGCCCCCCAACCCCAGCCACCCACGGCGACGCCAGCGCGGTCGGTGATATCCTCGAAACTTCCGTCGCCCCGGTTGGACAGGAGGGTGTTGCCGCGTGCGTGGCGCTTGTAGTGTTCGTGAACGTCGCGGTTGGCGCCGTCCATGAAGCGTTCGGTCTGCGGGACGATGCGCAAACCCGCGGAGGAGAACATGTTGGTGATGTAGAGGTCGGTATCGCCATCGGCGTCAAAGTCTGCCGCAGAAACGCCCATGCCGGCGGCCATGTCCTCCGCGGCGAAGGCCGCGGCCATGTCCTGGAAATGGCCGTCGTCATTGCGATACAGGTTATTGCGCCCGAAGTCGTTTGCGACGTACAGGTCCAGCTGTCCGTCGCCGTCAAGGTCGTCCCAGACCGACGAAAGACTGAAGCGTTGGTTGTTTTCGTTCAGCCCGACCTCCTCGGTCTTCTCGACGAAGCGATTACCCAAGTTCTCGAGGTAGAGATTCGCCGCTCCATTGTTGGCATCGTGATAGGGCGTGGGGAATGCGCCGAGGATGCCGCCGCTGCCATAGCGACTGACGTACACGTCGAGGTCGCCGTCGAGGTCCGGATCGGCCGCGCTGAGAGAGTAGATCTCACCCACGGTGCTGGGCGGCAGGAGCTTGGGGGATCCGAAGATCGCGCTGCCATCGTTACGCGCCTGTCCGACGCCTCCGTCGGTGCCGAACACGAGATCCTGATCACCATCGTTGTCGAGATCGATCAAGAGCGCACTGGGCGTGTTCTCGAGGTAGTTCGTGAGTGACTTGCGACTGCGATCCACCACGCCTCCGTCGGCCTTGCGCATCAACAGACGGTTCGGCACACCGGCCTGGAAGGGGACGTATAGATCGTCGAGCCCGTCCCCATCGGCATCACCGAGGGCAACACCCTGCATGCCGAGGAAGGGCGTGCCCAGGAGCCGATCGACGCGATTGCGATGCGCGCCAACGCTTTGCAGGAAGTCTTCGCGGTAGGAACCGAGCGCGCCGAAGACGTGTGCCGTGACTTCCGCGAAGAGCGGATTGAGGAGCACGACTTCTTCGAAGCGTCGCGAACGGATCGAACGAATGCGCACTTCTTCTTTGGCGTCCGCGGCGAACCAATGCACGGTCCAGGACATGTTTTGCTGGAGGACTCCATCCGCTCCCTCGCCGTCGATGTGGACGAGGACCGAGGTCTCGAAGGAGCTGTCGTCTTCGATGTCCACGCTGATGATCTTGAAGTGCGGATGCGCCGCAGGTCGGCCGTCGGCCGCCTTGACGAATGGGACCAAGGCGGAGGAAAGCAGCTGGTCTAGTGCACTTCGTGGACCGCTCGCTCCTTCGGCCTCGAAGCCACGAACGGTGATGCCCTCCCGTGCGTACAGCGTTTCGAGTTTGTCCTCGCGCAAACGCGTGCCCGTCTCGAAGTTAGGCGCCAACAACGCGCTGTCGTCCAGTGAGTCTCCAGCCACGAGCTTCTCGAAGAGCAGTCCAAGCACCTTCTTGGCGCGTTCGTGAAGCACCTCGCTGCGCCAGTCGTCCTGTAGCGGGTCGAGGAGAGAGAGGTTCTGATCGACCCCCTCGGGGAAATCCAGGCGACTGTCGAACAGAATGCTGTCGTCGGAGACCGATGCCTCGGCCTGTTCGGGATCGAGGTCCGCTGATCCTTCACCAGCGCCGCCGCCCTCTCCGCAGCCGCTGGATAAAAGCGCAGCCCACAGCACGATCACGGGTACGAGAGGCCCGAGCCGCCCGACCCTGCGTCGTGCGGACGGCCCTCGATAGCGCTCGATCGATACGTACATCCAGATAGTCCCTGTCAGCAGCAACGCTTCGTCACGATACCATTTCCAGGGTTTTTTCCGTCAACAACACCGGCCGGAGCTCGTCCGAAGTGTTGCAGCGCCCGACCAGGGGATTCCGTGCTTCGTACGTTGATCCTCTCGCTCGCTTCCTTCGCCCTCATCGTCGCTCGCAAACGTAAGCAAGGGTTAGGCTTGCGGGTCGCCTATGGAATGGATCACGACCCCGACCCGATCGCGGATTTCGACCGGCTTGCTTTCGAAAATGCGCCCTAGAGGCTAGATCTCGCCCGAGGCTCGCAACGCAAATTGCGTGCGTTCCTTCAACCACGTATACCCCAAGAGGTGCGCGAGGAAGAAGAGTTCCGCCGAGATGGCGAGAACAGTATCCACCGTTCCCATGATGAAGGCCGGAAGCTCGAAAGGGATCAGTTTGCCGACAAGCATCCACAACAAGCCCGAGGCCCAGTTCGCGATCAGGAGCGAAATCTTCATGAAGAGCACCGTCAAGAAGACCGCGATGGCGCCCCCGATGATCGTGGAAATGGCCTGACTAACGTCCTTGGAGAAGGCCAAAGGGGTCAGAATCCATATGCAGACCGCGAGGTAGGTCGAGCTGTCGTCGACGAGTTCCGTGGCGCTGAGAGTGCTCTCTCGTAGGAGCCTCGCTGCGCTCAAAACGAAAATCGCGATCCCGGCGACGAACCATACCGCGAGTAGATGCAATCGCATTTCCTCCCAGCGCCCGAGCGTCTCCTGGGCGCTCAGTTCGCGCGCCGGGTTCTTGAGAGAGCCGGTGTAGTAGTGTCGCCTCAGATAGCGTGCGAGCAAAAACGCAGGCAGGAGAACCGGGTGCAGGAGCAGGGAGACGAGGCGCTCGGTCGTTTCTTGGGTCGTGAGCTCATCCGCACTGGATGCAAGACCAGGGCTCAGAACGATGGCCGCGACGCCGACGCTCAGGAGCAGGCCAAGGTTCACCACGAGCGAGCCGAAGTCCGATCCGATCTGCTGCTGGAATGCCCACGGGTTCCTCAGAACTTGACCGACGGTCTTGGCCAGATCGCGCAAGCCGACGCGGGCCGTTTCGATCCGCGATTTTTCTTCGACCTTGTCGACGCCGAAGATCGGGGCCGGGTGGATTTCGACCGGGACGCCGATCGAGCCCCAGTAGAACTCGCCGAGTCCGAGCTGCTTGGCCAGCTCGCGCGCTCGGGCGCGGGGGAGGCCGAGGACGAAGACCCCCGCTTCAGGCTCGTCCTGTGCTTTTCGTGAACGCAAGCCGCCTCCAAGGATCGTTGAGCTCGCAAGTTGCGCGTGCACACTGGCAAGTGCCTCGTCATG
>CBFIHP010000052.1:0-8920 GCA_965662355.1 Planctomycetota bacterium
GGCCGGGGGGCCGGCAGCTTCAGCGGCAGCGCGGGTGGGGAGGAGATCAAGAAGACCCCTTTGGAGCACCTATACTCGGAGACGGGGTCTTCGACCTCGATCCGATGTTCTCGACGGCGGTCGAAGGAGTCGTCGGGGCGCAGTAGGGCACGGGTTGCCCGAATGCGTGGCCGTAGCGTCGAAAGACGGGAAGGCGGGTACTTGGCGGAGGTCCTTTGAATTGCCTATCCTCCGCCTTGAACCTCGCCCCTAAGACCTGCTTGGGCTCGTCGCGGCCGTGGAGTTCTCGCACACTCAATCGATATCACTCACGAGAGGATAGCACAGCATGAAAGCTCAGTGGAGTCTACCGATTTGCATCGGCTCAATTTGCATCGGCTCAATATCCTGCCTGGCAGGCACGACCCTCCAAGGTTCCATGGCCGACCTGGATCGCAACCACTTGCCGATCCCACGACCGACGGCCACGCCCATCACCGCGATGGATGCGCGCGACGCGACGCAACCTCCGCGCTTCGAGGTCAAGGCTCCCGAGAACGCACCGAACGTCGTGATTGTGCTGATCGACGACATCGGCTTCGGCGCGGCGAGCACCTTCGGCGGCGGAATCCACACGCCGACCCTCGACCGCCTCGCGGACGGCGGGTTGCGGTTCAACCGCTTCCACACGACGGCGCTCTGCTCGCCGACGCGCGCCTCGCTACTGTCCGGCCGAAATCACCATGAGGTCAACGTGGGCAGCGTGATGGAAGTTGCCACGGGTTTCCCCGGCAACCAGGGCGAGCGCCCCACCGACGCGAAGTACTTCGCCGAGACGCTGCGCTACAACGGCTACAGCACGGCCGCCTTTGGCAAGTGGCACGAAACGCCGACCTGGGAGGTTTCCGTCTCCGGGCCCTTCTTCCGTTGGCCGACGAACTCGGGCTTCGACAAGTTCTATGGCTTCATCGGCGGTGAGACCAACCAGTGGGATCCGGTCATCTTCGACGGTGTGACGCAAGTCGAGAAGAAGGAAGACCCGGACTACCACTTCACGACGGACATGACCAATGAGGCCGTCGAATGGATCATGTTCCAGCAAGCGATGACGCCCGACAAGCCCTTCATGGTCTATTACGCGACGGGCGCCACCCACGCGCCGCACCACGCGCCGAAGGAATTCATCGAGAAGTACAAGGGCAAGTTCGACAAGGGCTGGCTGGCGTACCGAGAAGAGACGTTCGCCCGCCAGAAGGCCCTGGGCGTCATCCCGGCGAACACCAAGCTCGCCCCCATGCCCGACGACATCCCGGACTGGGAGTCGCTGAGCAGCGACGAGAAGACGCTCTACGCGCTGCAGATGGAGGCCTTCGCGGGCTTCGCCGAGCACACCGACCGCGAGGTTGGCCGCCTCGTCGACGCGATCGATGAGATCGGCGTGCTCGACAACACGCTGTTCATCTACATCATGGGCGACAACGGCTCGAGCGGTGAAGGTGGCTTGACAGGGACCTACAACGAGCTCATCCACCTGAACGGCATCTTCGACGCCGAGACGACGGAGAGCATGCTGGCGCGTGCCGACGACTGGGGAGGCCCCGACTCCTTTCCCCACTTCTCCTCCGCTTGGGCAGTGGCGACGGACGCACCCTTCACCTGGACCAAGCAGGTGGCCGCCGACTTCGGGGGCACGCGCAATGGCATGGTGATGCACTGGCCCGCCGGCATCCGCTCGAAGGGCGAAGTCCGTGACCAGTGGCATCACGTCAACGACGTGGCCGCCACCGTGCTCGAGGCGACGGACCTGCCGCACCCCAAGACCGTCAACGGTGTGAAGCAAACGCCGCTCTCCGGCGTGAGCATGCTCTACGCCGCGGACGACGCCACGGCCGAGGGTCGCCACAAGACACAGTACTTCGAGATGTTCGGCAACCGTGCCATCTACCACGACGGCTGGTTGGCCCGCGCCATCCACCGCGCGCCGTGGCGCGACGCTCCGGAACAGACGCTGCAGGAGGACCCCTGGGATCTCTACAACATCGAGGAGGACTTCAGCCTAGCCAACAACCTGGCCAGCGCGATGCCCGACAAGCTGGAGGAGATGCAGGCCCTGTTCGAGAAAGAGGCCATCGCCAATCACGCGTACCCCCTTGACGACCGTCTGTACGAGCGTTTCAACGCGTCGATAGCGGGACGCCCCGATCTCATGGGTAGCCGCACCGAGCTGACGCTGGCCGAGGGCATGACGGGCATCCTCGAGAACTGCTTCATCAACGAGAAGAACAGCTCGAAGACCGTCACGGCTAACGTCAGCTTGAAAGGGAACGACCGCGGCGTCATCCTCTGCCAGGGAGGCAAGTTCGGCGGCTGGGCCATGTACATGGACCAGGGCAAGCCGGCGTACACCTACAACTGGTTCGGCCTCGAGAGCTACACGGTGACCTCCCCCGAGGCGCTCCCGGCCGGTGAGGCGGAGATCAAGCTCCAGTTCGACTACGACTACGAGGCCAAGGGCTTCGGCAACGGAGGCGTCTCGACGCTCTACGTCAACGGCAAGAAGGTCGCCGAGGGTCGCGTGGACCGCACCCAACCCGGGGTCTACTCAGCGGACGAGACTGCCGACGTCGGCCAAGATGATGCGACGCCTGTCGCGAGCCAAGTCTTCGAGAACTCGAAGGATTCGGTGTTCACTGGCTACGTGAAGCACGTGAAGATCGAGATCCCCGAGCGGAAGTAGCGATCGAGCCGCCGAAGGGCGTTGGTGCTTGGCTCGCTACGATTCATGCACCAGCGCCTCGGTCCGCGGCGTTGGTGCACGGATCGTACCGAGCGTCACCGAGTCCGTCGGGTGGTCGTTACCGAACCAGGTTTGTCGCCGCACACTCCCAAGGCATAAAGGTGACGCGGAGCGGTGCCTCGATCTCTCGTTGGGCGAAGGGTTGCGGGTGTGTTGCGATAAACCTGGTTCGGTAACGATCCCTACAACTGTCCGATCATCCGACGGGTGATGCTCAGAAATGGCGAATCAAACCCAGCACGAACCCTCGGTCGATGTCTTGGCTGCCGCCAAGTGGGAGCTGATACGCGCTTCGGACCTCCCAGCTTCCGGTGACGTTGTAGTTGATTCCGAACAGGAGTGCGGCTGTGCTGCGCCCATCGTCCTGACCATCGACCACCGTCCGCCCCGTCAGCTCCAGGATGCCGCTGGTCAAGCCAGGCAGGGAGTGGCTTCCTGTGTGGTCGTGATCATGCTCGGCAGCGTTGAATAGACTAGGGGTTAGGAAGGAATAGGCGAGAGCGCCATTGTAGAAGACCTCTGCGTCACCTGAATCAACCCCGTGTTCTGTCCCAGCCTGCAAACTCGCCTGGAGCCAGTGCCCAAGGTCGAACCACGCTGACAGCGAAGGTGCCAAACCGACTTCACCGCTTCCCAATCCTTTGCTCTCCTCCCCACTCGGGAAGGCAACCTCAAGGTTCGCCGACAGTAGGAATGTCTCAGCGTCCACAAGGAGTACCCGTGGCGCAATCGCGAAATCACCGACACCGGACTCGGAGCTGGCACCGTCGGGGTCAAGCTGGACATAGGGAACTTCGAGAACTACTCCAATCCTGCGGGTTACGGCGTACTCAAGTTCGACCTCCAGTTCCGTCTCGTTTTCGTCGGGTCCTGTAACCGTGCGATAGTCCAGGAACAGATCCCGGCCGAGAAACGCAGGCTCAAGGCTGAACAGGTGAACGAAGGGAGTCCCTCGCCTGCTTAAATGGTTGTGGGGCCAGGCTTCGAGCCAGGACCGCGTTAGGTCGATGCCAAACGGTTCTGGATAGCCCTCCGGAATGAACTGCTGATCGTCGTCTGCTCTTCTCTCGCGCGTCTCAACCGAAGACACGTCATGGGGACTTGCCCAACTCGCGAGCTTCGTGTGAGGGAGGATAAGCTCGGGTGGTCCTTGATCTCTCCAACCTTGGTCGGGGGCTCCTGTTTCTCCGCTGCGCGTGTCGGTGGCGGCGCAGCTCGCGAGGGCAAGCGAACCAACTTGGGCGAGCCGGACGGCGACTGCGCGATACCACGGGTGCATCGAAGTGGCCGTTTGAATTGGTACGTCGTCGGGAGTTTCCCCCGCATCACGAAGATATCTGGGGTCGCCGATTAGCCGCAGCGGACCGGCCAGGCCGGGCTGCGAACAAGGAGATTGCGTACGGATAGCTGGAGAAGAAGCAGTGGGGAGAATCATTGGGCACCAAGCGGGGATTGTCGTCGCGATTACATCGAAGCCATGCGTGGGCGGCCTAGGGCTTAGCTCGCCCTATCACTGCTGACAAACTGTGTCAGCAGGCGTCGTAGCGGCCTCCTTCCCGAGGCCGCGAGCAGGTCGTTCTCGAAAAGAGAGGACCCTGGCTAGGCTTCGTGCGGCGGCGACTGCTTGGGCGCGTACAGGAAAACGGCGATCCCTATTCCGTCCGCGTGGGAGCGCAAAGAACCGGTTTGCTCCGAGGCGGCGGATACGGCAAGCCGGACCGATTGGGCGTGGAACAAGGCTGTGCGCTGCTTGCTCAGGAGGACAACGGAGCAGTGCTTCGAATGTCCTTCTTCGTTAGCGGCGGCGCAAAGCGCGGGCGCACTAGAATCTTCGCCCCCATTCGTCGAAGCACTGGACGCCCCGTGTTCGTGATCGCCATGCACCAGCTCTCCGTGGACCGGACAGAGAACATGACGCACCATCGCACTGTGAGCCGCAGCAAACACTTGGGCGATGAGAAAGCAGGACAGCAGTATCGCCCCGGCTACCCTCGATGCTCGTATTTCTGTTCGTGAATCCCGCATTGCGCCCTGCACGTCTAACCGTCGCTTCGCTATTCGTCAAGTACGGCGTATATGGTGGCGTGAATCTACCGGAATCTGACGTTCGCAGTCAACGGTGTCAATCCCGAAAGCCCGAAAGGTACGGAAACTCAGCCGAACTCTATCTCGTTGAGAATCAGCAACTTGTGACTCGATGACAATGGCCTCCATGGCCGAGATCTACCCGCTGCAAGTGCTACTCGCGTCAGTCGCTGGCTGGATGAACAGGCGACAAGGCGAGATCCTCGAGTATCTCATCGAGGAAAACCGCCGCTTGGAACACCTATACTCCCGCGCGGCGAGTACTGAGCGCGGCTACTTCCCGAGGTAGAGTTCGTCGTTGGCCTTGGAGCCCTTCCAGAAGAGCGTCGGATTCGTCGTGCCGTGGTGCGCGATGTCCGAGAGGGGGAAGCGGTCTACCGAGAAGCGCAGCACGCCCGGTGGGAGGTCGGCGAAGAACGCGCCCGTCTTTCTCGCCTCGATCCGAGGGTCGCCGCGTGCGTGCCGCCAGACGCCGTGGCCGAGTTCGACGAGCTCGCTGACGTAGTAGATGTGTTGGGTGCTGGAGGTGGTCGCCTCGCTGACCGGTGCGTCATGGCGGTCGACCGCATGCATGGTCACGGTCGAGAACTCACTTGTCGCTCGACAAGGATCCGCCCGAGACGAGGAACGTGGAGCCGCCCGAGAACGGCGAGATCCGAGCGGTGCCCCAGGTCGGCGGGCTCCATCACCGGTACACGAGAACGGCCGCGTGAGCGCCCGGATGAGTATTGAGGAGGGACAGGGCGCTCGGAGAGCCTCCCCTACGGTATCTGGACCGTTCCCCCCGCGCCGGGCGTACGGCCGGGGCGCGTGGGATTGTCCGGCGGCTGGGGCGGACTGCACTCATCCGGAATCCCGTTCGAATCGACGTCCGGGGACAGTCCCGACGAGATGTCGTAGGCATCGTCGATGCCGTTGGCGTTGCAATCCTCCAGCGTCGGGCAGGTGCGACGGACGACGCTGAAAGCGTCGATCGCCGCCTCCGAGATGGAGTCGTTCGGATCGTCGGTCACGCTGAAGCGCAGTTGCACCGAGGCCGTCGGTGTCACGAAGTCGTTGATTCGCCACGTCTGCAACGACCAGGCCCCATCGTTCCCGAGCGCTTCGATCAGCGTCCATGCACCCGCGCCCGTGTTGCGGATCTCGACGTCGAGCGTGTCGATGTCCCAGTCGTTGTTCGTGAACCAGCGCGCGTACGAGAGGTGGTAGTCACCCGGAGCCGACATGTCGATCGACGGCGAGAGCAGGCGCGTGATGCCGTCCACGTCGGAGTTTCCGGAAACGTTGTCGGTGAGGTAGCACTGCCCCGATTGATCGTAGTCCGTCGTGGGATCTCCGCGGTCGCCCAGCCCCGCAGGCGTGGCTCGCTCCCACGGGCCGTCCGAAAGGCTGTCCTCGTTCACAACGCTCCAGCCCTGATCGGTCTCGAAGTCGTCCGCGAAGACGGTCGCCTCCGCGAAGACCAGCGCGGTGTAGAAGTCACCGGGCGCCTGCGAAGGAGCCGTGTGCGTTCCCGAGACCGCACCCTCGGCACTGAAGTAGAACTCCGGCGTGGCCGCGCATACCGGAGCCGGCAGAAACGCCGTCCACAGGTTGCCGGCGATCGGGCTCAGGGGCCACGCCTGGAAGGCACCGCCGGCGTAGCGGAAGTGCAGCATCGGCGTTCCCGTCACCGTGTCGTTACGCCCCTCGATGCGCACGGTCACGCTCGTTTCGCTGCCGGGTGTCAGAGCGCTCGGCAGACCCGAGGGGAAGCCGAATTGAACCGACGGGCCCTCGTCGAGAGCGTGGGAAGAAACCAGCGAACAGGGTTGTTCTCCGCCCGGCAACGACGTAGCTCGAATCTCGACCGTCCACGCGCCGGCCATCGGCGCGGCAACCTGTACCTGTTCGGTGTTGTTCAGGTGATCCTCGGCCGTCTTTACGGCGGGGTTCGCAGGCGCGCCGGGGTCGAGCGTCCAGGGATAGTGCCGGCCGCCCAGCGGATCGAGCACGACGAGGTCGAGATCGTTCACGAGAGCGTCCCTGACGTTTACCGTTCCCGGCACATCGTCCCACGAGAGCGTGAGCTTCAACTCCGGATCCGCACCTCCCACGGTTACGCCGTAACTCAGGAACGATCCCTGATCGTCCAGGGTCTCCTCGAAGAAGTTGCCTTCTCGCATCAGGTCGATCGCATCGCGGATGCGAACCGAACCGTATCCGTACTGATAGTCGGGGCCGGTGTTGCCCCCATCGTGCGCGGAGTGGGCCAGCAGTGCCTTCAGGGTCGAGTTACGCGGATCCGGCGTCGCAGGAAACTGCACGCGGTAGTCTTGCAGCAAGAGTGCGCTCAGCCCACAGACCGTCGGCGAGGCCATCGACGTCCCGCAGAGAGTCGACAGCGCACTGTCCGAACTCGATCCCGCGGACGTCACGCCGCCGTCGCTTCCGATTTCACAGCCGGGCGCGCTGACGTCCGGGCGCAGGCGCCCGTCGTCGCTGGGACCCCAGCTCGTGAAGCTCGTAACCGAATCGTCGTTGGAATTCAGCGCTCCGACGCTGATCTGGTTCTTCGCATTGTTCGGTGGGGCCGAGCTGTAGTACTCGCCGAAACCCTCGACATCGCATCGAGTGCCCTGGCGCTCGTTGCCGGCGGCCCAGACGATGCGGTAGGGAGCTCCCAGAGAACCGCGCACGACCGCATCGATCAGGCTCGACATCAACCCGTAGTCCCCCTGATTCACACACTCGAATCCATTCGTCTCGGTGTTCGTTCCGATCGAGTTGTTCGCAATGGTGACGCCGTGAACGTTCATCGCCTCGTCGTAATCCGTCTCGAAGTCACCGGGGTTGTGGTACAGGAAGATGCTGCTGCCGTCGTACTGAAAGCCGTAGGACTCGACGGTCGCACCAGGCGCCATCCCGAGGAACTGGCCTCCGTTCGAGGAGCCGTCTCCGGCAATCGTGCCTGAAACGTGTGTCGCGTGGTTGCTCTGACCCGAGGAGTCGCGCGCGGTCAGGCGCCCACTGAAATCCTGGTGGGAAGCCCGGGCATAGCCGCCGTCGTAGACGAGCACACCGACTCCGCTCCCATCCAGGTTGTAGGGTGCGGCGTGCACGATGTTGGCCTGCGTGATGATGCGGTTCGAATCGTTGGGGAGTGCTCCTGTAAGCAGGTTGCCTTCCATGCGCGGAAGCGCGGGCTCGACCCACTGGACGCCGTCGCTCTCGGCGAGCGCGTTCACCCGGGAACGCGGAATCTCGCACACGAGCGAGTGAATCGACTCGAGCTGATCGACGGTCCGGCCGCCGAGTTGCCGGATGAGTGCGACGCCGTCCTGCATCATGTCGGCGCCGGGATGCAAGGCGACGTAGACCGCGCAGAGCATCTCGCTGTCTTCGCGCTCGACGCGCGTCCAGGAGGGGGTCTCGCCACCGAAGAGCGTCGGATGCAGCTTCCACTCGAGCTGGATTTCCGCTGCGTCGATCAGGCCGGGCAAGCGCTCGATCGGTGCGCGTTGCAAGAGGCTCCCCTTCGCACGAGCGAAGTACCCATTGGAACCGAGATACGCTTCGAGCTCGAGTCCGGCGGCGGACCACACCGAGCGCGCGTGTTCCGTCAGGGCGCGATCGAAGCGCACGAACACGCGCCTGGTAACGGTCGGCGGGGCGATTTCCCGGAGAGCGCGCGCCGGCTCGGGATGCTCCGCGCGGGCGATCTTGGCGGTCTCGGTACGCCACTTGATCGGCGAAGTCGGAACTTCGGTTTGCGCGGCAGCGGCCAGGGTGAGAGCACAGAGGGACACGGGGTGAGCGATCCGCATGGGGAAACCAACCTGTCTCGGGGCTTGGAGAAGCTGAACGTCGCGCCGCCATGGTACGAGGAAGTCGCAAGCAGCGGTTAGGTTGATGGGATTCCCCCGCATCTTCGTGCGTGCCGTTTTCTCCCATCACTCCCGCCAAGCCCGAGCCCTCGGCCTCCCACCGGGAGCCAAGGGCTACCGCTCGGGAGCCGTCAATGTCATCCAACGCTTCGGAGGCTCCCTCAATCTCAACATCCATGCCCACGCCCTGTTT
>CBFIHP010000053.1:0-8825 GCA_965662355.1 Planctomycetota bacterium
CACCGCCTTTTTTTTTGGGGCGTTGGTGCACGAATCCGGGGCGGTGTACGCTCGATCGGGCCCAAAGCCACTGGCGGCGAGGCATCTGCCGGCCCCACCCGATTCATGCACCTACGCCGCAACAACGCCGTTTGTCGCCACCCAAGCCGTGATCGGTGGCCGGGAGTGTGCGGCGACAAACCTGGTTCGGTAACGCCTCAAGAGATGAGCTGCTAGCGAGCGAAGAGCTGCAGGGACGGAGCCACCTGCTACCGGAGCCACTTGCTACCATTGTCCGCGGGACAAACCGGCTGATTCCAAACCGGCGTTGGCTTTCGGCCTCCATCCCGCAGGAGAAACTACCTTGAAACAGCACTGTCTAGCGGTTCTTCTTCTTTGCTCGAGTCCCCTCGCTCAGTCGGTCCTGGTCGTGGATGACGACGCGGGTCCGGGCGTCGACTTTACGAATGTCGACGATGCGGTCGACGCCGCACTCCCCGGGACGATCGTCCTCGTTCGACCGGGCCAATACTCCGAGACGATCGATGTCCTTGGAAAGTCGGTGACCCTGCAGGCCGAGCCGGGCGCTGTCTTCGGTGCGATCACGAAGATCCGGGTCTTCGACTTGGACCACGACGATCGTGTCGTGATGCGAGGGATCACCATCGATGCCATCGGCGACAACTTCAACGTCGTCGTGCAAGCGACCAACAATCAGGGCACCGTTTGGTTCGAGAACTGCACGTTTATCGGCAGCAATACCGCCCTACACTCCGGTCCGGAAACCGTGGTCCTCGAGAACTCAACCAATGTGATCTTCAGTGAATGTCACCTGGTAGGCGGAAACGATGCGGCCTTGAGCGCGGGTGCGGCCCTCTCCGCCCAAGACTCGTCGGTGTATCTCTTCGACACTACCCTTGAAGGAGGACCCGGATTCGGGAACGGTGACGGGGCCCCTGCCATCTCACAACGGGACGGCTTTCTCTACGTGAGCGAGGGGGCGCTAACGGGTGGTACAGGGGGTGACGGTGCCGCGGGGATCTTCACCTGCTTCAGTGACGGCGGCGACGGCGGTGACGGCTTGGTCCTCACCGGCAAGAACCCCCAAGCTCGCCTGCACAACACCTTGCTCGCAGGCGGTAGCGGCGGTCAGGTCTCACTCGAATGCACGACCTCCTCGGGCATCGACGGCGGAGCCAGCTCCACCCCAGCCGGATCCCTGGTAGCTGCGACGAGTGCAACTCGGACGTTCTGTGCCACCAGCCCCGTACGGACGGACGAGCTCGCGACTGTGGAGATCGGGGGTGTACCCGGGGAGTTTGCTTGGATTCTCTTTTCCTCCGAAGCTCAACCGGCGTTCCTTCCGGCTCTGTTTGCCAGCTTGATCCCGGCGACTCCGATCAACCAGATCTTTGCCGGCGCGTTGGATGGGACGGGAAACGCCAGCCTTCAAGTCACACCGACCCTGGCGCCGGGATTCCTGGGGAAGCTCATTGTCGCACAAGCGCTGCACTACTCTGTCCCTGAGCAGACCTTTGCCTTGGGACCGCCGACCAGCGTGGTGATTCTCGATGCCAGCTACTAGGGGCCGTGAGGAGACGTTACCGAACCAGGTTTGTAACTCGGATGGACTCGTGAGTTCATGGCGTCATCCTGACGGCCCAACCGTCAAGATGACCAGATGGTCGACGTAGGCCCATTCCAGGCGTACGATTGCTGCACCAACGCCGCGGGTCATTGGAACTTCTCTGAATAAGCGAAGGAGAGCCATTCTAAGTCATTGCCAATGGGCCGCTTGGAGCACTGGGAACGCGTCCGAAGGTCGGTGGACCACTACACCGCCCCCATCTCAGAAGCAGGTCGTCTAATCGTGTCATGAGCGCTGCTCGTCCCGCCGGCCGATCCGTGATTCTCGCTCTCGGGGGAGGGGCAGCACGGGGTATGGCTCACTTTGGCGTGATCCGCACACTCGAACGCGCCGGCCTTAGAATCGTTGGTGTAGCCGGGACGAGTATCGGCGCGGCTGTGGGAGGTGCCTATTTATCTGGTGCTGCGAAGGCCTACGAGGAGCGCATGCGCGCGATGCGTCGCAAGGATGTGCTCGCCTTGCTGGATCCCGGCTTGCCGACTTCGGGCCTCTTCGGAGGTGCTCGCCTTGCTGGCATCATGAGGGATCTGTGCGGCGAGCAACGGATTGAGGATCTCGAATTTCCCTTTGTCGCGGTCGCGGTCAAGCTCAGCTCGGGCACCGAGCTGCGTATCGACAGCGGTGACCTGGTAGACGCATTGCGGGCTAGCGGTTCGATTCCTGGAATTTTTCGTCCCGTGTGGTCCGAAGGTGACTGGCTTGTCGATGGTGCCTTGACCAGTCCGGTTCCACTCGGAGCTGCGCGCTCGCTCGGCTCAGCACCAATTGTTGCGGTCAATCTCAACGCTGCAAATGCGCTCGTTCCAACTTCTACCGATCAGCAAGAAACGGTGCCCATCGACGAGCCGGCCCCGGATGACACGGAAGCACTAGATCTGCGCGGGGCGGTGACCCGGCGGCTGCGGCGCTTGCGCCTTTCCCTGGGAGGTGCGGGCGCGCCACGAAGTCCCGGCATCCTCAATTTGGTCAATGACAGCATCATGATCATGTGCAACGAACTCTGCCGCACACAGCGCTTGCTCGATCCCCCCGCACTCTATGTCGAGCCGTGCCTGGGGGGTGTAGGCATGTTTGACCTGCATCGCACTGCGGAGGTCATAGAGGAGGGTGAGCGCGCGACTTGCGAAGCACTGGCTTCGCCTGAGGGTGCGAAGTTGCTCACTGGTGAGATCTGAGGCCTAGCGCAAGGCACTACCGAAGCAGGTTCACACCACACACGTGCCAGGCAAGTCGCTGGAGAACGCGGCAGCCGGTCGGCCAGGTGTGTAGCTGTGAACGGTAATGACCCCGGCCTCCATCAGTTTTTTTATTACCCCTAAGGATCTTTATTCTCGCTCAGATTGAAGAGAGCGGCCCCCCTAGTCGCCATTCACCCTGTCCCTCCTGGAACACTTCAAATGTACAAGCAATGCCTCCTTAGCCTCGTTTTTCTGTCTGGCTTCGGCTGGAACTCCATGGCGCAAACGAGCTTTGATCATGACCGTTTCGCTGCCCCCCCCGTCGCCGGTCCGGGGATCCTTAGCGAGGGATTTCCAGGGGTCCCGATCGTGAGCATGACCGATGTCGCCATGGGACTCGTCCCGGGGGACGAGATCGATGCCCTTTCCTTCGGAGACGACCACATCATCGCGGTCCTGCCTCACACCATAGTCTTCTCGGTGGACAGCACATCCACTGGTGTTGCGGGATGCGGCGTTTCCTACGAAACCAGTGTCGATACGGGCCCCGGGACACCTCCCGCCGCCGGTGGGGACATCTTCATTCAGGACCCCTCCGCACTCTACGGCAACCTGTTGGCACCGCCGTTCTTGGGCTACGGGGCGGGAACGATGACTGGTGATGAAGCGAACGCTACTTGGGGCGCACCCTGCGTCCCCGGGGCCTGTTATGACCTCGATGCTTTCGACTACAGCGTGGCGACCTCGACGACCAACGGCGTCTACTTCTCATTGGCCCCGGGTTCCCCGACACTAGGCATACTCGGCGTTACCGGCGGTGCGATCCTCTACTCGGACTTATCGGGTGCCCCTGCGGTCGTCGCGACCCTGTCCGGCGCTGGGCTGGCGGTGGCAGCCAACCTGGGCATCGCCGGACTGAACCTCGATGCGCTCAACTGTGTCGGCACCACCGGTCCCGTTGGAACGGGTGGTGGTGTCATCTCAGCCGGAATGGTGGGAATGAGCTCGACCGGTCCTCCGCCGCCGCCCAGCACCCACCTGCTCGAATTCAGTGTGGCCTTCTCGGGTGGCATCGACGCTGACGTTCTGATTCGAGTCGGAGCTGGCGCTTTTGCCATTCATACCCCCGCCTCTGTTCTCGGCTTGATGCCCTTCGACAATCTCAACGCTCTTGAAGTTACACAGCCGCTGGATCCGGACTGCCCGCCCTTGGGCGCGACCGTGTCCCACTACAATGGTGCCGGAATCAACCTCGACACCATGACGGGCAGCACGGCGGTCATTGGAAGTACCTGGACCGCAACGCTGGCACCACAACCGGCTCGCATGGGCGGTGGCTGGATCATCCTGATGCGTAGCAATCCTGCTGCAGGTCCCATCATCGACCTAGGGCCGGTGTTCGGCCTGCCCCCTGCCGGCCTCTCCGAGTTGCTCGTGGGGGGACCCGCAATCGGGACTTTCTTCGGACCACCCCATGCCGGCGGTGGTTCCGCGGTAACCTTCAGCTTGGCCATTCCTTTGAATTGCGCACTCATCGGCCGTGGGTGGTACGCCCAATCGATCGTCCTCGGTGATCTGCCGATCGGCCCAGGCGTACTGGATCCCTGGTTTTCTTCGGCCTCCAAAGGCGTGATTGGAACCTACTAGTCAACCACTTCCAGGGCGCGCCGATGATTCGTCGTCGGCGCGCCCTGTGCGTGTTGATGTTGCCGTTCGCAGCCTGCCGAACTGATTTCAGCAGGTGCCGCCCGTGGGGCGGGTTGGGCGTTGCCCCCATGCGGTGTGGTGGCATTTACCTGACCAGGCTCTAAGGCAAGACGAATACGTTGTAGTCCAACCCGAAGCCGTCACTGTTTGAATTCCCGTTGGGACCCAAGGCCACCCAGATGATGTCTCCGGTGCCAAGCGGGAGAAAAGACAGGGCACTGTTTATCGTGACGCTGCCCACTCCGATGTCGGTAGTCAGCAGAGTCAACGTATTCGACCCGCTGCTTTGCACCAGCACTTGGACCTCCAGTCCCGCAGAAGAACCGGATAATGTTGCACTGCCGTAGACCGCATAGGTGCCGGGAAACTTGACACGATAGCCCGCCATTGCGAAACGCTCGTCGGTGCTTCCCTGGGCCAGGCCTTCTCCCGGGTGTCCTCCGGTCGCACGGAAACTGCCATACCCCAGCTCGCTCGCCGGCTCAGGGAAAGCGAGCCCCCTGTCGGTGTAGCGCGCGCTTTGGGGATGCCAATTCATCGAACGGAAACTGTTGACGCTGGTCACCGGGCCCGAGGCATTCCAGCCGTAGAGCCACCCCTCCTGCGGGGAGGAGGCCTGGAAATCGTCTCGATAGTTGGCCACCGGCCGAATATTTCCGATGTTGCCGATGGTGAACCCGGTCGTGACCGATGCACCGCCTATCGGTGTGACGGTGAAGGTATTCGGTCCGGCGAAGACCAGGGAGGTAATCAGAAGGTCGAAGCTGTAGGGGTGGATGGGAATGGTCGTAGGTGGCGCACCGTTGAAGACGATGTCCACACTGTCCTGACCGTGGTCAAGGTTGACCCGCAGCGACAGATCGATGGTTCCGAGGATCCATGGGTCGATGGCTGGCATGTTGGCCGGCAAGCCACTCGATGAGAGCGGCATGTCCAAAAGGTCTTTACCACTGGCGTCATCGACGAGAGTGATCGACTTGACGACCGCCGGCTGAGTGAAGGGCGGGAATCTATAGGTATCGATCAAGATTCCGCCCGCTGGGGCTACCGTAGAGGCCGTCGGTAGCCCGGTGCTGTCGACAAGCCCCGCGGGGATGTGTCCGAAGATGCTGCGAGGAGGGTCGGAGGGTTGCCTGCGGGGATCCGCAGGGGCGGGGATAGCGAGAGAACTGAGGGCCTGAAGATCCAATCCCATCTCACCTTGCGGGTGATGGCAGCTGAGGCAAAACTTGTTGGTCTGGGAGTCGGGTCGCGGCCGATTGTTGAAGCGCGGGCCCTCAGGGAAGTGGATCGAGGAGCGCAAGTGAGTTACGTCACCCGATGCCGTAAGCGCTTGAACCGAATCGCGATGGACTCGGTTGTCTTGACGGTAGTTGAGGAAACAGGCATAGGCATCAAAAGTCGGTTCGCCCTTCGCACGCAGTATTGCAGACACTTCCTCGTGAACCCATTCCGGGTAGCGGTCTGCGTAGTACGTGCGCCAGTCACCTGTATAGGCGGAATCGAGGCCTATCAGCGTTCCACCTGCATGATTGCAAGCGCTTTCGAGATCGACGCTATGTGCGAGGACCTTGAAGTTATCTATCCAGCCGCGGAAACCGTCGGTTTGCCCAGCGGAGGCTCCGACCGTCAACACTCCCACTTGCATCTGGAATAATCCGGAGTCGTTCGACTGCCAACGAGATAGCGGCAGGCCGTTGAGGTGCAAGTCGATCAGCTTGCCTTGCTGACGGATTTGAAGCCCGACATGAGACCAACCGTCATTGGGAACCAGGTCGGAGAGCGGATGACCTCCCGGTGCGATCGGTGCGGGGACGTTGACGCGGTGCTCGATTTCGCCACTCGAGTTCAAGAACAAGAACTGGGAGCGGTTTTCCAGCCGCAGTTCGGATGCATCGGGAAAACGAATCAGTCGCTTGTTTCCTGAGGGACCTCCTTCACGGGTGTCGAGGAAGAGCCCCACGTACCAATCGTGAGCATCGAAAGCCTGGCCTGTAGGCTGAGACGGGACCGCATATTCGAGGCCGTTTGCACCGTCCAGCCAGAAACCCTTGCCATGCACTCCGCCTGTTGCCGCAGGCTCGACACGGCCTGTTCCTCCGACAACCTGCGCATAGTCGGGGACGGCCCAACGATTCGGATGAGGGGCGGCGGCATTCTGCAAGCGGACCGAACCGGTGAATTGCTTGAGCGAGTTGTCCCAGCCCGTGTGGTGCTCGTAGTAGGGGAAGTAGTTTGTCGATCCTCCGGAACCGAAGCTCGGATCCCTGTGTTCTAGAAGACCCGTCATGTTGGACAGGATGAATGCGTCGGGATCGAGGTAATCGTCGAAGACCAGCTCAGCCGTGTGCTTGCTGTTGTTCAGATGCCACACGACGTCGCGGTACACGAGTGTCGTCGCATTCTCTTTGTAGTTCAGCTTGGCCTCGAGCGAATCGATGATGTTGGCGTTGTCGTTTTCCCAGGCCGGCATGAACTTCGTTGAGCGACCATATCCGAGGAATAGCTTGCCGGCATTCGGATCCGAGAGGAAGGCGGGAGGATTCGACCAAGGAGGGGTGCTGTTGGGTTGAAACAGATCTACCAGGCGATGCTGTGGACCGTAGAGAGGACTTCCGTCTCCCGCGCCGATCGCATAGTCCATGTCGTTGTTCAGGTTGTCGATTTGAATGATCTTGCCCTGGGTCCACTTGCCCACGACACAGATCCCCTGGTGTTTGCCGCCGTTTTCAACAATGCTGGTCGTCGCGGTTTGGTCGAGTGGGTGGAACTGGTTGTCATACCGCGCCCCGCCCGACTGCGTCATAATCGCAAGGATGCCATCTGGGGAGAGGCGGTCCTTGATCGTCTCCATGAACAGGTTATTCGCATCGCGATCGATCCAAGGATAGCTGCCGCCAATGTCCACGGCAGGATCGGTCTCTGGTGAAGCGGGGTTCAGAATCGGCACTCCCCCCGGATCCCGAAAAGGCTCCAATGCGAAGCCCAGGGTGTCTTTGATACGGGGGTCATACGGTGCGAAGCTTATCGGATAGAACTCCGTCCAGTTTTGCACGTTGGCGGGATCGTTCAAGACATCCGAGTACGAATACACGATGTCGACGTGTTGCGGAATGTATTGAGGGTTGTTGGTCGCCGGATGGAACCAGGTCATGTCACTGGAGCCAAAGCGAACGACCATGAGTCGTCCGTCCGCTGCGATGGTGGGCTCGAAACCCTGGCCGTGATAGGGAGCCAGGGTTCCCATTGCGTCGACCGGTCCCATCAGGATCGGACCCATCTTGGACCACTGCTTGGTGACAGATGCGATGGAGGCATTCGCCGTCTTCGGATTGTCGAGGAGTATTTCTACCCGAGTCGTGAAGAGGCGAATTCGTGACGACGACCCCGCGCCGGACTCTCGGGCCGTGGCAACGACGTCGACCTCGTAGCGATCCTGACTTCCCGAAGCCTGCGGCCATTCCTCGTTGTCCCACAAACACGTGTGAAGGCGATCCCAGTTTGGTTCCGGAGCCCAATCGATTGCCGGAGAAGGGGTGAATAGGGTGGAGCGATTGATCGTTGGGCCCGCACCGCTGAGCAGCACCGGTGCAACGAGCTTCTCGGGGATGATCAATCCAAACCTTGCCGTTCCGCCCTCGACAATCATGCCGACACGTCCGTCCGATGTTGTGCGGTACGCGGGAATGTGCGGCCGTAGAAAGAACGGAGCTGGTGTCCCAGGCGTTCCCGCATTGACGACTCCGGTTACCTCGCGCCAGATGGCAGGGGACTCGGGAACTCCTTGAGGGTTCTGAGCTAGGGCCGTCGTGGCAGCTATTGCGAGACAGAGAGGGAATGCGACAAATTTGTGATTCATTGGGGGAGGATCCTATGGACCAAAAGGCCTCGGCCTGATCAGGAGACCTGCCGTTTTTCCAACACTAGCGAAGGAGCACAGCGATCCCGATGCCTACATGTTTCCAGCCTGAGCAAGGGCTTGTCCTTCGGACGGCGCCCCAGCAACACTCCGCTAGCCCGTCAACAAAGTCGACGGTCTCAGGTATCCCGATTTTCTTGTGTTTCCAGGCGGTGAGTGTCCCAACATGGTTCACCTGCGGCGGCGCGGATTTCAGGAATGTGTTTTTTTTAGGCCGGGCTTCCCAGGGTGCAGCCCTACGGTCGACTCCCACCTACTGACAATCAGGCACTTGGAGCAGCGGGGCCGGGGCCCCTGTGATTCAACATTTTCCCACCGCAAGAAGGCCCTGAGCTCCTTCGTGTCAACCACAACCGGCGGCGCGGCGAGAGAGCGCAGAGAGCCTGGGAGCGTA
>CBFIHP010000054.1:0-7419 GCA_965662355.1 Planctomycetota bacterium
CTCCCCACTTTTATGGGGCTGGACCTGAGAAGCAAACACGAATACTTCGCACCGAGGCCAGGCCGTCCCCCACCGAGTCCACCCGAACGAAGTAGTTCCAGTGAAACTCATCGCCCTCGCCACCCTTCCCTTGCTCCCGCTTTGGCAACACCGACTCACGGAGGTCACCGCCCATGAAGCCGTTCCCGCTCCCCTTCTCCCCGGCCCTCGTCGCGATTCCCTTGCCGCCGATTGCCGTTGCCGCATTTCTATGTACCGTCGGTGTCAACCCGGTGCGCGCTCAGGTCCCTCCGGACTTCTCGACGCCGTGCGTCCGCGGGTGGGACGACACGATCGGGATGCCCGGGCTCCCAGGATTAAGCGTAAACGCTCTCACGATCTACGACGACGGCACGGGATCCGCCCTCATCGCGGGCGGCGATTTCTTAGTCGCGGGCGATGAGCCCGCACTGAACATCGCCAAGTGGAATTGGAGCACCGAGACCTGGTCGCCCCTGGGGCTCGGACTGCCGGGTCCGGTCTACAGCTTGGCGGTCTACGATGAGGACGGCCCGGGAGGCGCGCGTGCGGCGCTCTTTGCAGGCGGATCGTTCGACGAAGGAGACTACTCGATCGCTCGATGGGATGGGTCGGCGTGGACGATTCCGGGGAACGGGTTGCCGGGGGATCCGTCAGGCGATTTCGCGATCGTCAGGTCGCTTCACGCCACGACCACCGCTCAGCACGTGCCGGGTGACGGCGCCGTCCTCTACGCTGCAGGTTACTTCGGGCTCTCCGACGGTGTCCTGCGGGAATATAAAAACCACCGCGTCGCCGTTTGGGATGGCTCGTCGTGGAGCACGATCGGGCAAGTGACCGGGAGTCTCTGTACAGAGGCCACCGTCGTCGAGACATGGGACGACGGCGATGGTCTCGATCTCTATGTGGGCGGCAGTTTTTCGACGGTCGACTACCTGGACATCGGGATCTCTATCGCGCGCTGGGACGGCGCTGGCTGGTCCGCCCTCGTCGACGACCATACGGGGATTCTGGGCCTAGAGTGCCCCGCGCCCCCGGCGCCCGCGGCGCCCGCGCAGATTTGCATCCCCCGCGCCCTCGCCATCGAGGGATCTGCGATGAACCGGACCGTCGGGGGTGACGGCAACTCGCTGTATGTCTCCGGCGAAGGAGCATGCGACGGCCCAAACGCGTTCCACGGGATCAGTCGATGGGATGGTCAACGCTGGCACCCACTCGGAGCGACGACGCATGCGGGCAACGGCCTGTCGGGCATAGCCTGGGCGCTTACGATCTTCAACGACGGGACAGGCTGGGCGTTGCACGCCGGCGGCAATTTCGAGGCCACCTACGACTTCGGGGTCGTCCTCAACAACGTCGGCAAGTGGAACGGCCAGCAGTGGCTGCCGCTCCCCTATGGGATGCCGGGCGAATTCGTCGATGATCCGCCCGTTAAGGCGTTCGCAAGCGACAACTTCCGCCGCGATCCATCGCTCTACCTCGGAGGAGCCTTTTCTCTTGTTTTGGGCGGAGGAGAACCTTCGTCCGTCCAATGGCTCCTGGTTGACAACATAGTCCGGTGGCTGGGGCCGTGTGAGTAGCTTCCCGTACCGGTTTTCCGAAGATGGCTCACGGGCGGCTCGATATTCGCCATAGTGCGGGGTAACCCGCTTCTTCTCTCACACGCAGAGGTGTTCGCATGCTTCAACGAACCTTGCTCCTCTCGATTGTCGGCGCGGTCTTATCCTCCTTGCTCTCGGCCCAGGTGAGAAAGGTCAACGGCGAGATGTCTCTCGCCGACGACGGGTCTGGAACGTCCGTCGAAGACCTCGGCATCTCCCGGTTTCACGTCCGAATCGCCTTCGATGCCGGTCGGCCGAGTTCAAACATATAGTTCAGCACGTTGCAGGCGAGTAACGCCTCAGCTCTCTGCGACTTCGGATGACGATCACGAAGCCGGTCCCCAATGATCGACTTGTAGCGAAAGAAGGCGTTCTCGACGGTCCCTTGACGATGGTAGCCCGACACCCTCTTCCACTCTCGCCGAGTATAGGTGCTCCAAAGGGGTCTTCTTGATCTCCTCCCCGCCCGCGCTGCCGCTGAAGCTGCCGGCCCCCCGGCCCTCCGCTCCTCCCGTGCAGGAGGCCCAGTCACCGCAACCCTCGATATCCACATGAACACGCTCGTATCTACATCTCGCGTTCTCCTAGCCTTCGCGTTCGGTGGCATCGCCGCCGCCCAGACGCCTTCCCAGCAGGGGATCTGTCCCCCCTCGATCGAAGATCACGCCCAACCGGCGAATTGCATCCGGGCTTCGACGACCCCTGTCTCGGGCATGCTGCTCCCTCTAGGGCCCGAGCTGTTTGTCGATCTCCTCGGCTACGTGGGAATTGGGACGATGTCGCCCCAGGCGCGACTTCACGTCGTCGGAAGTGCCCAGATCGACGAAGATCTGGAAGTCTTCGGCAGCACTTCGATCCCCGCGGTCATCTTGTCGGCGCATTCATTTCTAACCGGGACGGTCGAGACGAGACGGGCCAATAACACGCGGGTCGTCCGCGTCTCGGATACCTTCCAGGACATTGGCGCCATCTCGACTCATCGGTTGGACGATTCGACCGCCGTCCTTCTTTCCAACGGTTCGTCGACGGGCAATGGCTTCCTCGCCACGTACGGCCCCAGTGCGAGTCTAATAACCATGAACAGCACGATCACGGGCAATGGGTCGTTCACGGTCAAGGCCGGTACGGGCAATCAGTTGTTTCGCGCCACCAGCGCCACGTTTCCAGGGGGAGCATCCGGACACACCCGAGTCAACGGGATCTCGAGTATCAACGCCGACATCGCCTCACAGGCGCAAGATTCGGAAGCGGGGTTCGTGGGGACGTTCGACAAAGACGACCAGCCGTTGACGCGCCTGACCTCGCCCTCGGGCAACACTGCAGCGGGCGCCCTGGAGATTCTGAACGCCGGACTGAGCATCGCAGGAATCAACGGAGGCACCGGAGACGTCTTCGGTGCCAGCAAGAGCTTCATCCAACCGCACCCCTTCGATGCCGAAAGACAAATCCACTACGTCGCCCTGGAAGGACCCGAGCACGGCGTCTATTTCCGTGGTTCGACCCGCCTCGTGGATGGCGTCGCACGCATCGAAGTTCCCGAGAGCTTTCGACTGGTCGCTCGCCTCGAGGGGATTACCGTCCAGATTACGCCGACCGGCCCCTCGCGCGGGTTGTACGTGGAATCCAAGGGGCTGGACGAGATCGTGGTGCGGGAGAACGAAGGTGGTCGCGGTGTCTGTGCTTTCGACTACCACGTGAATGCCGTTCGTTCCGCATTCGGAGCCCACGAGCCGATCGAGGTCAACCGTAACTTCCGGCCGCAGCCTGGCCGCGTGTATCTCGAAGGCGATCTACCGGGCAACTACCGCCAGCTCTTGATTCAAAACGGTGTGTTGACCGCCTCCGGCGAGGTCGATGCGCTCACCGCCCAGCGACTCGGCTGGCGCGACGAAGGCCCCGACTGGGTAGACACCCGAGCGTCTACCGCCGGCCAACGACCCACGGCCCAGGACGCTCCGGACGAGCCCGCACAACCTGTGCAGTGACATATCGAAACGAAGTCGCAGAGGATAGGTGCTCCAAAGGGGTCTTCTTGATCCCCTCCCCACCCGCGCTGCCGCTGAAGCTGCCGCCCCCCCGGCCAACAACCCTCCCCTCGCGTGCCTTCTGGGGCCCGACCTCCGCGCGGCAGCGCTTCTCCCCTGGCTGGCGACCTCGACTCTGGTCCTCCCACACATCGAGAGGGACGCCGCGCAAAGCTCGGTGGCGACCACCCCGAATCGCTGGAAGCGCTGAACGATCTGGCCGGCGTCCAGCTTCTGCAAGGGCGCTACATCGCCGCCGAGGAACTCTATGCCGAAGCGCTCGCCGAGCGCCGCCGCGTCCTTGGCGACGACCATCCGGACACTCTGTTGACACTGAACGACCTGGCGTACCTGTTTCTCCTGCAGGGGCGCTACGGCGACTCGGAGCCGCTCTACCTGGAAGCGCTCGAGGGCTGTATCGCCGTTCGGGGACTGGATTGGGGCCAGTACCGCCCCATGCCGCGGTTGCGACCAATCGCACTGCTCTAGGTTCACAAGGGTGAGAGTGAAAGCCCCAAGACGAAGACGGGAGTGGGATCGCGCCGAAGCCAACATGCTCTCGAACTTCTCTGATACTCTCTGCAACCATGCTACTATGCGGGTCGTCTAAAGAACTGCGGATCAAGACTCAGGAGGTCGGTCGTGTTGAGCACTCTGGTGGTTCTATATTCCTTGACTGCTCCTTTCGCAAGCGGAACCCCTTCGCTACAAGCCGACGCTTCCTCGGCACAGAAATGGGGTCCAGCCTCGGAATCTGGCGGCGGGACGCTTGGTTCCATTCTTCCCAAACCAGATGGAAGTGGCTTCTTCATCGAAGATCCCAACCAGGGTGGCGAGGCGAGTGAGCTTCGATTGTTTGAGCTAGCCTGGGGTAGATTGGTAGACGTCCACGGCCTTGAAGAGAACGGGATGATGGATCCGACCCCTGTCTTCCCGCAGCTGGTCGTTTCGGAGTCCTTGCAGTCTGACGGTATCGACTACGTCCTGGAGACCAACCCGGTTACACAGGTGACGCGTCTGATTGTGCAGCGGTTGCCTGGCAAGGAAGAGCCTTCTCCGGGAGCGGGCACGTTCGAGGACCTGGTGCTAGATGCGCTTCAACGGCTGCCGACCGTGGTCCCAAAGTCGGATGACGGCTCGAGCAGCCCGCCATTTTCCTTGGTGCCTCGAAACGCCGCTCTCACGGCGCGCTTCGATGACTTGCTCCAGGACGACGAGATGGCTATAGCGACGCTCGCCGACAATGTCCGCATGTTCGTGGGACTTCCCCCGGTCGTCCCGTTTGATGTTCGGGTCCTTTTTGACGAGAACCATGGTGGAATCGGAACGAGCGACGACCAGTTCCACTCGACCCGAGTGATTGTTGACTTAACTCTCTCGCCGTTCGAGGCAGCCAGCCTGCCATTTGCGTTTCCGATCAATCAGACTGGACTGCCGTCAAGCTCGTTCTTGTCTGCACAACCGAATATCTCGCTTCGTATCCCCTCACAAACGAGCTTCGGGTCCGGTCAATTCACTATCCTCACCAACCTTTCCGGTCAAGGGCTGTCAACAACGGCAAATGGTCCCGTAGACCTTACCGTTCCAACGCAGGACATCGTGCGGGCGGCTCGATCCGGTAATACGTCGGACATCAATAATGGCTTTCTCCTAGACCTTTCAGCTCCGAAGGTTCTCGGGAGCTTCCCCGTTATCGTCCAGCAGGCTCAACATGATCCCAGAGGGCAAGCCGGACTTGATTTCCTAATCGAGTACTCGTTCTCCTCGTCATGCCGCCACATCGCCGAAGCGGGAGCTGTCATCGAGGTCGGAGAGTATTTTCTCGAACTCAAAGACAGGCCATCCTCGCCCCTGATGGCGCTGCGAGCAGGCCTTCCCTTTCGAGCGCTCAACGGTCCCCTCGATCGTCAGGATCTTCTGGGGGCCGGCCGTCTCTTCGCAGTATGGCAGCCGCAATCGCAGACGCCTCGTGCCTGCTGGCTCACTTTCCAGCCTGCGGCAGGGAATCCTCCGAGCGAGGGCGTCGATCCGAATGCGCAGCTCCTGATCGGGTTTACCGAACCGATGGATCCTGTGACGCTCGATCCTTTTGATGGGCTAACCGTGGTCTCGGGGCCTCCCTCTAGCCTGCCAACGGCGTACACTCAGGTACCAGGGTCGGTATCGATTTCTGAGGATCTTGCCGCGGCAGTTCTTACGCCCTTGACGAGTCTTTCCCACGTACAGGGAACCTCGGAGGTCTTCACCTTCAGAATGGACCGGACCACCGACTTGGCGGGGAACCCGCATCCCAATGGTTTCTTACCCGTCGAATTCAGGCTGGCTCCACAGGCGCCGACTCAAGAGACGGGGGGGGTCGTGCTCCGCTTTGATTCAACCGATGAGCTCATGCCCGGGATGGCCGACCTCCGCGGACAACTCTTCTATGACCTCGACCGAGGAATCGTAAACGGACGGCCGGCCGCTCGTACTTCCTACGCGATAGATCGCACGAACCCCGTTCCTAGTTTGATGGTTCCGCTTCCCTTCGGCACGCAAACGCCACTCAATCCGTTCGGTGCCAAGTTGCAGCACGTCTGGCGCTACGCAGATCTTGGGTTCTTGGTCAGCGATGAAACCAAGTACGACATCGACATCGAAGGAATGGCCTATGCTCCACTCGCTGGATCGGTGATCGCCGATTTCTATCCTGAGTTCGAGATCGCCCTGGCCCACTCGGGTAGGCTCCCGGACGAACAGCCAGCAGGTACATTCTTGCCGCAGCATCCCCTTTCGGGCTTACTCGAGCCCCCCGGACTCTTTGCGGACAACATCCTAAATGACGCCCGAAATCCCCTAACCGTCGTCCACAACCGCTCCCTCGGCTACTTCATCCAACCAGCAGATCTCTTCGTAGCTCCTACCGGCACGATCATGATACCTCTGCCGTGGAACCGTGGCTCTGGCCCACCGATGACCTACACTTGGCGCAACACAGAAATCCTTGCAAAAGGGGCACCGATGGGTGCGGGTATACCCATGGACATCGAGGTATCGGCAGGCGTTGAGCCGATGTCTGGAGACGTGGCTAACCCCGGTGAGGTCCCTTCTATCGGCCTTCCACTCCTCATAGAAGTACGCTGCTTCCCAACGAGCCAGGCGCTTGGTCTCAACTTGTTTGATGTTTCTCTAGCGTTCTTTACCGGATCGCTGTCGGCTCCACGTCCCGTCTTCCGCGCCTGGTCGGAGGGAGGTGTCAACTCGATGGGACAACTTGTGACCATCAACCCCGACCTCGAAGTGATTCCCTCAGGAGGATTCAATCCATTTTCGATCCCCCCCAACCTTCCGAGCGCTCCGACCAATGCCCAGCACTATCTCGGACAGCTCGATACCGTCATCCGCGTGAGCCACGCATACAGCGCCTGGATCGACACGGGATCGAACTCACCGGACTTCGCCGGATCGATAACCGCCTTACAAGAGCCTGGAACCAGCCATGTGCTTGTGGAGCTGCGGGGGGCTGTCAGCTTTATCGACAACGGCCTGTCGCCGTTCGATGCCACCTCGATGGATGCATACGGAGACTCGGATGGCTTCGAGGCCAGTTTCCTCGGCAACGATCCAACCTGGCGTTCGCTGGACGAAATTGACGGAGCCAGATACGCGCAGTTGCGGATCACCTTCGTGAATGACATCGAAGTGGGGCTGGGGCCTGAGCTCGACGGCTACGCGTTTGGCTTCTTGCCCTAGCAACTAGTCGCTGCCAGCCCCTGATGATTGCGCTCTCGATGATA
>CBFIHP010000055.1:0-4089 GCA_965662355.1 Planctomycetota bacterium
ACGTGCCCCTGGTTGAAGTAGATGCCCTCGACGATGCCTTCGATCGCTTGGTCGAGCGGCGCATCGTCGAAGATGATGTTGGCGCCCTTGCCACCGAGCTCGAGGGTCAGTCGCTTCTTGGTTCCGGCCAAGGTGCGCTGGATTTCGCGACCGACTTCCGTCGAACCGGTGAAGGCTACCTTGTTCAGATCGGGGTGACGCACGATCGCGGCTCCGGTGGCACCGGCACCGTAGACGATGTTGATGACACCGGGCGGCACGCCGGACTCCTGGAAGATCTCGCTCAGAAGCGTGGCCGTCAGGGGTGTTGTCTCGGCGGGCTTCAAGACCACCGTGTTTCCCGTCGCCAGGGCAGGAGCGATCTTCCACGCTGCCATCAACAAGGGGAAGTTCCAAGGAATGATCTGGCCGCACACGCCCAACGGTGAAACCGTGGCACCGGGGAGCGCGTAGTCCAGCTTGTCGGCCCAGCCCGCGTAGTAAAGGAAGTGCGCAGCCGCCAGCGGCACGTCGACATCGCGCGATTCCTTGATGGGCTTGCCGTTGTCCATCGTCTCCAGACACGCGAACTCCCGCGATCGTTCCTGCAGCGCGCGGCCGATGCGGTAGAGCACCTTGCCTCTTTCGCTTCCGGGTAGCTTGCTCCAGCGTTTGTCGAAGGCTTCGCGTGCCGCGCGCACGGCGCGGTCGACCAACTCGTCGCTGGCGGCGGGAACCTCAGAGAGGGTCTCTTCCGTGGCGGGGTTCAGGGTCGGGAAGTAGTTCTCGCCTTTGACATACTCGCCGCCTATGTAGTGTTCGTAGCGCGGCGCCAGTTGCACGTGCGAGGTACTTTGCGGCGCAGGTGCGTACTCCCACAGATCTCCGAACAAGAGCTCGGGTACGGGCGTGCGCCCAGTCGCCGGGCGATCAGCCGCGGGAGTTCCCGAGGACGTCGGCTGGATTTCCTTCACGTCGATTCCGTCCATCGCTTGCTATTCCTGACTGAAGTAGACCGAGGATTGGTAACGCCCGCTCGAGAGTCGCTGCCATTGCATCAAGACATCGTTCAGGAGCGACGATGCGCCAAAGCGGAAGAGCTCGTTCGTCAACCACGCGTCGCCCAGGGTTTCCTTGAGCATGGCGAGATAATGCCAAGCCTCCTTGGCCGTTCGAATACCGCCCGCGGGCTTCATGCCGATCAGGCGACCGGTTTCGAAGTAGAAGTCTCGAATCGCCTCTAGCATGACCAGCGTGACGGGCATGTTCGCGGCCTTGGGGATCTTGCCCGTCGAGGTCTTGATGAAATCGGCACCCGCATCCATGGCGATGCGCGATGCGCGGCGCACCTGGTCGTAGGTGCCCAGTTCGCCCGTCTCGAGAATGACCTTCAGGTGCGCGGCACCGCAGGCTCCCTTCACGGCCGCGACCTCGTCGTGAACACGTGCGTACTCACCGGCGAGAAAAGCACCGCGCGGGATGACCATGTCGATTTCGTCAGCGCCCGCTTCCGCGGTCCGGCGAGTCTCCTCGACCTTGATCTCCATGAACGTCTGGCCGCTGGGAAAGGCGGTCGCCACGGAGGCGACCTTGACGGGCGAACCGCGAAGTGCCTCCTTCGCCACGGCCACCATGGTCGGGTAGACGCAGATGGCTCCGACGGGCGGCAGGTCCTCGCCGGGCAACGGATCGCGTCCCTTGCGGCACAGACGACGCACCTTGTCCGGCGTGTCCATACCCTCGAGGGTCGTCAGGTCGATCATCGAGAGCGTCAGTGCCAGGGCCTGTTTCTTCGCCGAGGTCTTGATGCTTCTCGTCTTGAAGGAGAAGGCCCGGAGCTCGGCCTGAACCTGGTCGACGCTCGGCACCGGGGGCAATACGTAGGGACTCATTTGTCTTTCAAGCGCTTGGGAGAGCCCCGAATGATAGCGCGAAGGGCCCATGACCGCCCCGGAGAGTCTGTTTCAGGCCAGGATCCGGGCGGTTGCCGAGTCCTCAAGGCTGGGGAGGCGGGCTCTTTCTCCTAAATAGCGGGAACAGCTCCTGACGCACGATGTCGCCCGGAACTTCCTCGTCGCCAGGAAAGCCGAGTCGGGCAGGATCTCGATCCGGCCAGAAGGCTGTACGGAAGACCCAATCCCACAGCGACAGGACGATCCCGAAGTTCTTGGCCACCCCGCCTTCGCTCGAGGCGTCATGGTGCCAAAGGTGCATCGAGGGGCTGTTGAAAACGAAGCGCAGCGGCCCTAGCCGCCAACGTACGTTCGCGTGGTTGTAGTGTCCCCAGGCCGTCCCCACGACGTAGGCCACGAAGAGCGGTTGCGGATCCCCTCCGAGAAAGGCCAGGGGCACGAACAGGAGCGACTTGTAGACGACCAGCTCGACCCAGTGAAAGCGAAAATTGACCGCCCAGTCGAGTTGCGAAGGGGAGTGGTGGATCTTGTGGAACTGCCACAGGAATGGAATGCGGTGCAGGAGCACGTGCACGTTCCACTGCATGAAGTCCGAAAGAATGAAGAACACCAGGAACTGCAACGGCCCGGGAGCCCCCGAGAGAAGCGCATCGTCGAAGGCTCCATCCGGAAACAGATCGCGGACGTAAAAGGCCAGCCAGGTCGTGATCCCACCGGTGACCACTGCGTAGTAGTGCCCGTTGAACAGCAGGAACACGATGTCGTTCCCGAGCTGGGAGCGCATTGTCTTCTGTTCACGCCGCGCCGGAAAAGCCCGTTCAACGACCAGGAAGAACACGGAGATCACCAGCAACCACTGCAGGTAGCTCAGCTCGGAGAGAAAACGGGCCAGGGCTAGCACGGGGTCGGCATACTACAGCGCCATGCTCTTCCAGGCACGCTTTCACGCAGGGATTCGGGACGGCTCGATCACGCAAACCTTTCGCGCCTGGAAGAGCGCCCGGGTAATCGTAGGGAATCGCTACCGCTTCGGACCCGATGAGACCGTCGAGGTACTTGCCTGCGAGAAAACGACACTGACCAAGGTGACGCTTCCGCAGGCAAAGCGCGCCGGCTTCGCAGACAAGGCGGAGTTGCTAGCATGGCTCGAGCGCGGTGCGAGCAATACCACGATCTTTAAAGTGCGCTTTCGCTACGTCCGCGTGCAAGACCCGCGCAAGGCACGTCGAATGGACACCTCGGCCGCCGCCATCGACGAGGTCGTCACCCGCCTCGAACGCATGGACCGTCTGAGCCGTCGCGGCCCATGGACCCGCTGTGTTCTCGAATTGATCCGCGACCATCCCCAAACCGCGGCATCGAAACTCTCGCCGAAACTGAAACGCGAAACCCGCGCCTTCAAAGCCGACATTCGCAAGCTGAAAGAACTGGGCCTGACGATCAGCCACGAGGTCGGGTACTCCCTGTCCCCGCGTGGCAAGGCACTGCTCAGGCGAAGCTAGGCTCGTGTCAGTTCCGCCAGGTCGCGGCAAAGCTTCGAGGTCCTTCGCGAAGCCCCAGGATCGACTGCGGGTATAGCCACGATCTCGGGGGCAGCAGACTTGCCATCCTCGTTGCGTGCCTTGCGCAAACGGTCGATCGCCATGGGGCTGGCGAACTGAATGCCACCCATCCCCTCGACAAACCAACAGTCGATCGCACTCGGGCCGGCTGGTAGCATTTCGTCCCACCTGTCCGAGTCATCCCACGCGACGCGCTTTGAATTGCAATCGACGAACCGCTCTGGCTGCCACTCTTCTCCTCGTGCTCGGATGCCATGCAACGCCGACCGGAGCCGTGGTTTATCAATCGGATTTCGGTCTGGCCGATGGGGCCGTATCAGCCATGAAAGGGGTCGCCCGCGGGGTCGATGCCTCCCTCGACCTCGAGGATCTGACCCATGAAATCCAGCCCTTTGACATCTGGCAAGGAGCCTATCGGCTCTATCAAACGGCTCCCTATTGGCCGGCAGGAACGGTCTTCGTCTCGGTTGTGGATCCGGGCGTCGGTACACCCCGCAAATCGATCGTGGCTCGTTCCAGAGCAGGTCATTACTACGTCACGCCGGACAATGGCACGCTCACGCTGATCGCGGACGAGATCGGAATCGAAGCCGTGCGTTGGATCGACGAAGCCAAACTCCGCCTACCGGGTTCGC
>CBFIHP010000055.1:4182-7403 GCA_965662355.1 Planctomycetota bacterium
GTTCGCACACTTCCAACACCTTCCACGGCCGCGACGTCTACTCCTACGTCGGCGCCCTCCTCGCCTCTCGCCAGCTCACGTTCGAAGCCACCGGGCTCGCGCTCTCACCGAACGACCTCGAACGCATCCCGTATCAAACAGCCACGCAGGTAACCCGAACCGATGGGATCTGGCACCTCGGAACCATCCCGATCCTCGATCCCAACTTCGGCAACGTATGGAGCAACATCCGCACGGACCAACTCGCCGACATCAAGTGGGGCTCGATTCTCCACATCCGCATCCTCCAAGGCGAACGCGAAGTCTGGTCCGGACACGTCCCCTATCTCGAAACCTTCGGCAAAGCCAAACCCGCGAGCCCCCTCGCCTACCCGAACAGCCTCGGCAACCTCTCCCTGGCCCTCAACCAGGCCAACTTCGCCACCACCCACCAAATCAGCTCCGGCCCCACCTGGCACATCGAAGTCCACCCCACCCCCTGACCGCCCCCAAAGCCGAAGGGAAATGCCGAAGGTGATCTGGAGCCCGTTGGTGAGGGCGCTGCCGGTCGCAACGCTTTGCAAGTGCGTTCCTACATCTCGAACCTCTCGAGAGCGACCTCTGCTGCCGCGGCGACCTCATCCACGGCATCCTTGCAGGCGTCCTCGATGAAGATGCGTGCCGAGGCAAAGCCTAGCTCGGCAAGTTCTTCGACTACCAGAATTCGGATCTGCGGGAAGCGCGAACCGGTCAGACCGCAGAGCGCCTCGTTGAAGTCCTCCCGAACCAGAGGATGAACCGCGACGTCGGCAATGGCTCTGGCGATCTGGCCCGGGTTGTTGCTGCTCAGCTTCGAGAAGGCGATCAACTTGTACTTGCGAGTCCATGTAAGCTCGTCCTCGTACCAGCGTTGCCAGTTGTTATGGGATGGCGACATCCGCATGCGAGTGATGCGCTGCAACGCCCAATGCGCGTTCGCGCGCAGGCCCTGGGCTTCTGAATCCAGCAGCCCGATCAGGTCGGAAACGGCCTCCAGATCGTCCAGAGCAGCACTGGCCAAGCAAGCCGCGCGGCAAACCATGGGCTTCCCGGAATCGAAGTATTCGCGAACCTTGTCGCGCACGTCTTCGTTCACCTCGGCATCCGTACCGTAGCCAACCTTGTTGATCTGCGAGAGGATCTCGGCCACGAGATGGCTGTTCCAATCCAGCGCCTCCTCGAGGAAGGGCAGGCCTCGCGGGTCGCCAACATCGCCGATAGCCATCACGATTTCGCGAATGAACCCCTCGGGTAGGTTTCCGTTGGCCGGCATCAAGTCACGAAAGCCCTCGTGTTGGCGCAGGATCGTCCCAACCGCCCGGCGCACTGCAGGTCCCAACTTCGAGGGCAGGTCCGATTCCTCGCCAACCCAGGCCAGGCTGAAGATGTCCGGAAAGTCCGCTGAATTGCCCGCCGCTCCCAGAAAGTCGATCGTCGCACGACGGCCGTTCACATCCAGCTCCTCGTCCCGACTCCGGAGGAAGCGCTTCACCTTCGAGCGCTGCATCATCCCCACCGTCATGAGGATCAGGTCCTCCTGGTAGATACTGAGGATCTGGGCAGGGTCCTCGTCGTATGTAGGAACCAGCCGCTCTTCGAGGATCTCGAAGAGCAGCGCCTTGTTCATCGACGCCCATTGGTACATGCGCGGAGCGAGCTCCTCGTTCAAGGGACGGTCCTTTTGCCGCAACAGGCGCAGGGTATCGATAACCGAGCGCTCGGCGGGTGACCACTTGCGGGCCCGTTCGACCTCGCCGTTGTCCGCGGCGAGAGTCGAGTTGAACAGGATGAGAGTGAGTAGAGGAATGCGAATCATGCCGAGTTCCTTTCGGTACCTTTAGTCCTTGGGAAGAACCAGCCAGCAAAGAGTTTCGTACGTTGCGGAACTTGCCGAGGCCCCGAATCCAGCAAGGTCCTCGTCGTAGTGGACGCGGGAGTTGCTATCCAGGTGGATACTCTTGGAGACAACGGCCCCGAACAGCTCGAAGTTGCTGTTGATCTCGATGTGAGCCTCTGGGGCGTAGATCGTGCCGTAAATTTCGGCGTTCGAATCGAAAGCTACATCGTCGAGGTCGACGATGACGCTGGGATCGATGATGTTATCGCTGAGGAGATTCAAGGTAACGTCTGCCGGCGTATAGGTCGTCGAAGCAATCGTCGTGTTGCTGTTCACCAGGAAGTCGTTCAGGACGAAGATCTCTACCGGCCCGTTGGTCGCATCGATGAAGACCTCGGCATTGGAATCCAGCGTGAAGCTGTCCATGACGACGGTCGCCGGACCGATGATCGTCAATGTCTTGTTGCCGTTGACCTCGAAGGAGTCGTAGGCCAGATCGCCCGGGCCGATCGAGCCACTGTTCGCGTTCCAGAACATCGGTCCCAGGGAGAGCGTCGAGGGCACCGTGATAGGCGGCAGGGTGATGTCGGAGCTCAACGGCATCGTCGATCCGGCCACGCCTGTGTTGTGGCCGACAAGAGTGGTCGATCCGCTGACGCCGGGAATGGCGTCGCCATGGACCCAGGAATTCGACTTCAGCGTGATGTCGTTGTTGCTGCCGACATCCCCACCGGCACCTGCGTAGGCGTCCGATCCATTGCCGTTGGTGGCCTGGCTCGAGTACGAGCCCAACGAAGAGTCGTAGCTGTCGACCATGGCGTTGCTGTCCATGGTCATCCCATCGTCGCCGAAGGCACCCCAGTCGAAGAGGCTCGAGCTCTGGGACTGGACGACCACCTGGATGCTCGCTTCGGTGCGCGCATCGGATCCGGTAGCGACCAGCGAGATCAGGCCAGAGCCCAGATCCGTCGCCGTAACGTAGTAGGAAGACGAGCCGAATGAGATCGGGTTCTGAGCGCTGCCGACGACTCCGTCACCGCCGTTGTTGAGCTCGGCCACCGCCACGCCGACACCAGCCTCGCAGACGTACATCGTCTGGATTTGTTCACGCGATCCGCGCTCCTCTTGCCGCGATGACTTGATCACCGTGACTAGCGAGTACGACAGCATCGCGGCCGTGCTCATCATGAAGATGGCGATCACCATCGTCGCCCCTTGGCGGCCCTGGCGCCCCCCCTGGCTCCTCGATCTCAGATACATGCTCCCCCCGTTGCCCATGTGTTTATTCAATCCTTGTTCTAGTTTCTCAGCCGAGTCGATGTTTGCAGGGTGCGCGTCAGCACCACGTTTTGGCCAAGTGAATTCT
>CBFIHP010000056.1:0-7234 GCA_965662355.1 Planctomycetota bacterium
AAGCGGATTTCGGCGTCGCCCGAGAGTTGGTCGATTCGCTCCATGACCCGAACCTGGGCGTCGGTGTGTGCCGGACAGTCCTCGAGTCGCTGCGCTGTCTTGGCGTAGCCCGAGTTGTGTCGAAGCGAGAGTTTCCCATCGCGGACGCTGGCCGCCGCTCGGCTGTAGTAGGGCTTTCCGTCGCGATGCTTTTCCTCCCGACAGTCGTAATGGAAGCGTTCGTAGAGGGCGTCGACCAGATCGGGATCCGTCTCGAGCAGGCGGTTGTAGATCGTGAGCAAGGGGGCGAGTGAACTCTTTCCTCCGGACTTGGATTTTCGAAAGCAGAGGAGACCCAAAAGGTCAGTCGATGTATCGGTGTGGTAGGGGAGGGCGATCCGTGTCTGGTATCCCCGCACGTTTGGGTCCGTCATGATGTCGCGGCCGGTGTCTTTCACGTGTCCGAGTAGATGGCCCTTGGCGTTTTGCCGGATCGGCCGGCCCAACGCGGACCCGATGGCGAGGTACCCAAGCCCCGCCTCTTCGGCGGAGAGGTCCGTCAAGTCGAGCCCGCGCAGCACGATCAGGCCCAGCCCGTCTTCGATCTCCGATCCCACCCTTTCGATCACCGGTGCGAGCGCGCCGAAATCAAAGGTGTCGCGGTGGATATCCGCGATCCCGATCCCCTCGGCCTTGGCTTTTTTGAGGACATTCCGGATCACGGCCTGGTGTTCGTTGCCCAGCGGTATCAGCCAATCGTCGCCGCGAGCCAGTTCGGATCCCAGCCACGCGCCCCGTTTCAAGATCGGTGTGCGAATGATTGTCTCGGTTTGCGGCTTCGATTGATCGGGTGTCTTCATCGGGATTCTCTATTGGTCTTTCACTGAGAAGCGTCGGCGGTCGGCATGAGGAGAGGAAAATATTCCCGGGGTACCAGAGCACGGCCTGCGAGTAAGGTAACGACCTGATTCGGGTGAGCGAGCAAGGTCGTCGCCGCGGATCCGATCAGGCGAGCGGCGGCCGTATCCCGCCAGAACCAATCGCGGAGTTCGCTGGCTGAGCCGCGGCCAGGTTGGCCCTGCGCTGCCTCGAGGTACCAGGTCCGCAGGTCGTCGCAGCCAAGGCGGAGCCACTCATGCATAGGCTCCTCCGTCTCCACTTGGGGGGACACGGCGCCGTCAGCCAATTCGCCGAGCAAGTATACGATTCGTTCCCGGGTGAGTCCGCTTGCGCTCATCGCCGCCGAACCACGCCGCTCGAGATAGATTTCGTGCCACGGTGCGAGGCGCTTCATCTCGTCGAGTGTCGCCGTGACGAGTTCGGGGCGCTCTTCAGGCGCCGGATGAAAGGCAATCGGGCAGGCCCACGTCGCCGGGTGCTCGTCGCTGGACTCGGGCGCATCCTCAGGAAAATCTTCGAGAACGACCGGGCCATCATTGCTCTCGAGGAGATCGAGCGCCTTCGACAAGACCCGGCGCTGGAAATCTGGCTCGTTCGGTGCGCCGAAGGGGCGGCCGAGTTCGAAGGGAACCCAGAGAAAACGAGGGAGCTGCATTTGCTGCGTGTGTTCACGGATCAAGCTGATTCCGGTGGTCGGGATGCCTTCGGCTTCCAGGTAATGACTGGCCGCGCCCACGGCGCGGGTACAGTTCGGTCAGACAGGGACAAGGCAGACCGCGTCGACCTCGTCCTCCCGCAGCAAACGCGCGATTTCATGCATAGTGGGCTCGATCTGATGCGGCAGCCAGCCCGCGCCCATCAGCGAATAGTGAAAGTCCGCGACCGATCCGATCATGCCCGCCGCTTCGAGTTCTCGTAGCCGATCGATCGGGAAGACCAGATTCACGTCTTCGCGAAATCCTGTGCGATCGAAATGGACCGAGGAATGGGTCATGGTCAGGTCGTCGGCGACAACGTTGCCAGGGATGACCCGGTAGCTCAGGTCGACCAGGGAAAAGGCCTTGTCGCTCGTGCGATGAAGGCCGGCCGAGGTGATGAGGGCGACTCGGCGCTGGGAGAGGGGTGGCCCCTCGACCCAGGGCTGGGTATCGAAAGGCTCGCAGTCCTTGCCCAGGATGTGCTCGCGCTCGATATCGACCATGTCGGCAAGACGGACCAAGGCGGCTTCCCCGGGTTGGAGAGGTTGCAAAGACGTTCGGAGACCGCAGAGGGTCTCGCGTTCAGTCACTCGGTGGAATCGGTCAGGATTCCATTCGCATACGAATTTGTGCCATATTTTCTGGATGGAACTTCCCCTGTCGAATCGAGGCGTTCGCGTTCCTCCGGGCAGTCGCGATTGGCTCCTACCCCTCGCCGATCCCCGGGCGCGGCCCCTGCGCGGTGCGGGGGTTGCCGTGGTGGGGATCAGCGAGGTTCGCCGCGGCTTCGACTGGGCCGGCCCGGCGGCGACCCATCTCGTACTTGGAACGATCGAGGGGGCCGGGTTCTTGGAAGTCCAGGGAGGGCCGCGAAGCCCACTCGAACCGGGGGATTTGATCCTCGCTCCTGCCGGGCTTGCTCGCCGTTATGCGGCGAGCGCAGGGCGCTGGAAATTTCTGGCAATCCGCCTGGCCGACGACGCGCGCCGGCGAGCGATTCGCGACGGCAGCGTCCGGAGACTCCCGGGGCATTGGCTCAGGCGACTGATTCCTCCGGTTGAGGGGATGCTGGCCGAACATCCCCTCGGCGATGCGGTTTTCGCAGATACGGAAATGTCCCGGGCGGGTGGCGAGAGCCCGCTCGAGTACCTGTTGAGCCGATACGCGGATCGAATCGGTCTGGGGGATGGCGACCCGGAGCGCTTGCTCCCCCGCCCCGACGCTTTTGAACTTCACGCGACGATTCTGAGCGGTCAGATCGAGGAGATGCTGAGCGAGTGTGCCCACCCGGAAAGCTTCGCTCCCGGGGATGAGGGGGTCACCCTGGCCAGCCTCTGGGCCCGGGTGCGAGAACGGCCACGGGGTCCCTGGGGCAGCGAGGATCTTGCGTCGAGTATCGGGGTCTCCCGTACGACGTTGTATCGCATGGTGAAGCGCCGGCATCGAACGTCTCCCGCTAAGGTGGTCGAGAGTCTACGGATGGAGGAGGCCTCTCGGCTTCTTACGGAGAGTCGGCACTCGATTGATGTCATTGCCGATCAAGTGGGCTACGCGAGCGCCTTTTCGTTTTCGGCCGCGTTCAAGCGGGTCATGGGGACGCCGCCCTCCTTCTTTCGCAGAACTGGCGGGTAGGCCATTCCGGCCAGTTTCTGGCGGTGTAAGATCCGGGTATGGCTTCCACCGTCTCGGAGCTTCGCGCGCCGCTCGGCTTTACCCGGGCCGAGGACGTCTCGCCCGATCCCGATCGGCCGGGTCTGTTGCGGGCCCGGACCCTTCCGTTCGGCGTCGACCCCGAGGAGGCCTTCGACTATCGAAGCTGTCTGCTGAACGACTGCGCCAGCCCGGCGATCCCCGAGCCCGGGCTCGAAGAAGCCGGCTTCGAGTCTATAGATCTCTCGCATCACGGCCCGCTTCAGCAGGCCCTGGCAACGATTCGCGACGAGGATCGGATCTCGGACGCAGCTGCGGGAGCATTGCGCGAGAGCCTCAGCGACGCCCGGTTTCGCCTGGCGAACGGCAAGAGCCTGAGGGTCCAGCACGTCGCCGACGAGGGGCTGGTTCAGCGGCGCGCCGGTCCGAACGGGCTCAACGTGAACCCCGGTGGCATGGAGGGTGCGAACGGTCACGGCGGTGCGCCGTCGATTCATGCCGACCAGGACGTATTCGGAACCCCTCTCCAACAGCTCATGAAGGGCTCCGCGCCGAGCCTGTTCAGGCACCAGACGCCCGACGCGCGGAACGACGATTCCTCGCTCCTGCTGCTGAACCTTTGGATTCCAATCCAGCAGATCACGCGGCCTCTCGTCCTGATGGACCGCCGGTCGCTGGATCAGCGAAGCCACCAACTTCGCTACGGGCTGCCGGTGACGCGTTTTCTGGATCGCGAGGACGAGCGCAGCGTCAACGATATCTGGACCTTCCTTCCGGATTCGGATCAGCGGTGGTACTTCCGCTCGTCCATGGGGCCGGATCGCGGCTACGTCTTCGACACCCTCGGCGAGCCCCACGGCTCCTGTGTACTGCCCGGCGAGGCGGCGGTCGAGGCGCTCTACCATCGGCTCGGCCGCGCCTGCGAGATGATCGAAACCGACGGCGCGGGTGCTCTGGGCGAGGTGGCCAGCGAGCCGCCCCCCCCGCTTCCCGAGGTCACGACCGAAGCCATTCGCAACGCCTGGCAAGCCATGGCAGATCTGCTGCACGAGGCTGCAACGCGTGCCGAGGAGACGTCCTCCTCCGGCGATTCGTGGCTCTCCCGCGCACGGACCGCAATGGATGCGTCGATCCGGAAGTCCGTCGAGATGCGTCTCGTCGCGACGCTCGTGGCAGACTGACGTGGAAGTCGCCCCCCGGCGCCGTTTATGGCTCGGCCGTCTCGTGGTCATTGGCGGGCTGCTCGCCGCGCTCACGGTTGCCGGACTCTTCTTCGTGTCTCGCGCCGACGGCCCCGTCTTCGTATTCGCGGGGGGCCCCCTGCGCTCGGGTCCGTGGCTGGACTTCGCCCAGGTCGATTGGGAGACGCTGGACGCGTTGAACGAACTCGAGATGGAGATCGTGGGGATCGCCAGTTCGCGTACGCTCTGGTTCAGTGTCCACGAGGGCGTTCCCTACGTGGGCTGCGATCTCGACTGCGTCGGGGGTCGGCTCACGCGCTGGCCCCAGCAGATCGCCCGCGACGATCGGGTTGTGATCCGTATCGATGGAAGGCGTGTCTCGGCCCGGTTGGCTCACGTTCCCCATGGAACCGAGGAGTACCTGGAGGCCCGGGCCCGACGCGAGCGGAAATACGCTGGGGATACCGGCGGCCGCGCCGCGGCGGAGACCGCTGCGCACCACGCGGTTGTCTCGGTGGGGGAGACACTCACCGGGCGCTCCCAACGCGAGGAACAGGGGGATCGGCTGTACCGTGTGAATCCTGGCCCTCGCCCACCGATGGACGACGGAGATCGCGCGTCTCCAGGTCGTTGAACTCAGCTTGCTCGCGGTGCAGCGCACTCCACGCGGGTCAGTGCGCTTCGGAGGTCGACGCCACGGAAGGGGCCCTGCTGCGCCTGTTCACGGCGACCAACGCATGAAGAGGTCCGGCCCTGGTGGCATCTCCCATTTGACCCAGCCGATTTGGTCGAGGGAGACAGTGTTCTCGGAGAGGAAGAGCACCAACCGAAGGCCGTCCGTGTAGTAGGGGTCCAACGTGTAGTTGTGGCGAGGAGACGCGAGTGGGCTCACGCCTACCCCCTTTACGAAGCCGACTCGTTCCAGCGATTGTGACGCTGCGGCGTCGAGGAGGAGCGCGAAACGTGACTCGTCGATGATCGGATCGATCTTGTGGGTCACCAAGGTTTTGCTCGAAAGTTTGACGCCGATGTCCCGGCTGATCTGCCCCACCCAGACCTCGCGGTTCTCGAACGTGACGGGTGCGAGCCAGAGTCGCATGTGGTTACGCTCATCCACTGTCCCCCTAGCCTTTTGTAACGCGACATCTTGGTGTCGGTTATAGACGTAGAGGGGCGAGACGGGTGAAGTCCGATATTTCATACCGAATACTGAGGACTTGATCGTGCGCCAGACGCTGCCCCCGGTGGCGGTTTCGGTCATGTCCCACCCTTGGCGAATAAAAGCCGCCAGCATGTGCAGGCCCTTGCCCAGAACTACGATATTGAGCGGGTCGCCGGGGGTTTCACGATCGCCGCCCAGTACGCAGCAGGGCAATGCTTCCAAATAGGCCCGGAGTTCGACCATATTCAGATCTCGAATCTCGTCTTTGGGATAGAGATTTTCGAAATCGACGTGCATCCAGTCCATCTTCAGACCCGGGACTTCCTGCACAAACTCGAAGCGCCGCAGATCTCGGTCACCCACCAAGGTGGTGCCGAAGGCCTTTCCGCCCGGATCGAGGTTGGTGTATACGAAACCCTTCGTGGTGCTGTTCTGTGGAATGACAAGTGGGATCTGTTTCTCCAGGAAGTAGAGGAGTTTCTTGTCGGTCCCCAATTCGCCGAAGCCGCGGCTGATCCAGGCTGCTTCAGAGGGCGAGAAGTAGCCCGGGTCGATACTGTTCAGCATCAAGATGAATTCCTGGTCATCGCGATTCTCGATCTCCAGCCAGATCGGCTGAATGTTTTTCTTGGCCAACCCGGTCCCGAATGCGCGCTGGCTTTCCTCGGCGCTCAGGACTACCGCCGAGACCTGAACGTTTCCTTCGCTCTTGGACTCGATGCGGGAGAGGTACTCAGGCACCTCAACTGATTTGGGCGGCGAATAGCTGGCGCAACCCACAATCAGCGCACCCGCAACGCATAGAATCAGGTTATTTCGTGCTCGCACGGCAGCAGTCTCCAAGGTGGTCGTTGTAGTCAAGGTCGCGGGCGATCAGATCCAGAAGCCGCCGGGACCGGACAATCCAGGAAGAGGTTAGCGCGCCAGGTTTTTGGGGCGCCCGCGTATGAGCATGATCCCACATTTCCGGAGAAGGCCAGGAGTCGGGTGATGGTCGGGCCGCTATGCGGGAGTGCCGCTTGCGGCCATCCAGCCCAGCAGGGGTCCAATATCGACGGCGAGTTCTCCCTCGATGAAACTGGCACCGTTATCCGCGTGCACGATCCGGTGCTTGATTTTTCATTCGCCACCGATTTTCTCGGGGGAGCTCTCGTGCCACCCGGAAATGAACGTGTGCACCTTCTCGGGCCGGCTCAGCATTCCTGTCACTGTGCAGCGATGCCGGGCATGATCTCCGTCGATATCGACGAGATGATTGGTCATGGAGTGGCGCGTGCCGGGGAGTAATCGGATGTGCGCGTGTATGAAATCATGCAGCGCCTGCTGCCCGATAGACTGCGTCCGGCTTCCGTCGGACTCAACCTCGAAGATCCCATCCTCGGCGAAACAGTTGAGCCAGGCTTCGGCGTCATACTCATCGCCCGCGTGGGCATAACGTGAAAAGACGTCTTCGACCGCGAGTCGCTCGCTCAGTGCGTTCTCGTCGGTCATTCCCGTTCGTTCTCATGGCCTGATCGAAGCCGATGCAAAACGACCCGCAAAGAGTCGCCGTATCGATCGGGTTGGGGACATAGGCCACTCAAGCCGCCTTGAACCCTTTGTGAGAATTGCTTTTGATCTTGAGTGCCACAGGGGAGTGCCGAGCGAACGTGCGAATGCACGTT
>CBFIHP010000057.1:0-6951 GCA_965662355.1 Planctomycetota bacterium
CGGTGACTACTACAGCACCGCCCCCCCGGCCACGGCGAAGAACCACATCGCCGTCGGTGCCCTCAACTCGAACAACGCCGAGTGGGGGAAGTCTGTGTTCGGTGTGTGGGAGGACCAGAGTCGAGGTCGCCAGCCAGGGGAGAAGCGCTGCCGCGCGGATGCGCGGAGCGGTTCGTGAGGTCGATCAAGGAGGAGTGCTTGAACAAGATGATCCTGTTCGGCGAGGATCAAGCGATTGAGACGGGTGAGATCGTCTGCAGTGAGCGCCTCGGCGGACTCTTGAAGTTCTACTCGCGGGCGGCGTAGAGACTCTGCGGCGAGGCAGGGAAGCCAGTGATGGGGGAGCTATGTGACACCGTGACTCAGACTTCGGCTCAGTTTCCGGACCCTTCGCGCCCCAGGTGTCCTCCCACGAGAAGGGAGCCACGGACTCGTCCGTAGTCGGACTACAAGCGCAATCAAACCGGACTACCTAGAAAGGTTTTTCGGGGAGCTTCCCCTCCTTGAAACGCGGTTACTCGTCCCAGGTGGTGTCGTGTTCGTCGGGCAGCGTGAAGTCTCGAGGGTGAGAGTCTCCTTGCGGGCAATTCACATCGATCTGACAAGGTGGGAGCAGAGCACTACCCGGGGGGGACGTGGCCACACCGATGAAGTCGTGGACGACGCCGCTCAGGCGTATCTCTCCCACGGCTGTCGCATCGGGGGGGAGGTTGTACTCCAGGGGCAGGGCGTCTCCTGCGACGGGCTGAACGGCGAAGCGTCGATCCTCGTTGTGGTTGCGAGATCTCAGATTTCCCTTCTCCCATGCAAGAGGGCGCAACGTCCGAAGACGTCGCGCCCGCTTCACGGCACAAAGAGTGCCCGCATGGATCTATCAATCGAACAGATCCGGACCGATCGGTCCTCCTCTGGGAGGGCGCCCAGGGCCGTCACAGTTCTGGACCATGAATACGTATTCACTCGGGGGAACTCGGAGCGTGCCTTCCACCGTTTCGAACGTGTACTCGTCCTTGTCGAATGGCCCGTCGGGGCCCGGGCAACCGTGGAAGAGCGGGGCATTCCACATCGCCACCAACCGAACCCCATCGCAACGGCCGGGGCCCTTGCAGAGCTTCCTCGATTCGAAGGTCAGAGCCTCGTAGATGTCCGCAAACATCCCGTCCTCGTGATGTTCGCCCTCGTTCATCACCGACGTGTCACGTATGGGCCCTGGGAATAGCTCGTTGCAGGGCGTATCCACAGGTCCCCCGCGATAGGGAACGAGCTCGAAAGTTGCCCTGGGGTCGGTATTGCCCAAGCGCATGGCCGTGTAGCCAGCGGGCGTGGCGGCGGAAAAGTGTGTCCCTCCCCCGGGCAGATAAGCTCCCAAACGGTCGCCACTCATGTTCATGACACGGGTCTCATCTCCGTTGGCCGGCATGTAGTTGACGACGAGGTAGCCGGCGTCGAAACGAGCCGGATTCTCTTGAAGTTGCGGCGTCATGACAGAGGTCGCGGCGGTCACTCCAACGGCGGTGCGAGTCTTCATGTTCGGGTTCGGCGGATTGACCTTCATCCAGTTGACCTCGACGACCAGCATCTGGTCGTTCGGGCTAATGACCCCTCCGACCATGGCCGGCGTCGTGCCCCAGCGAACGATCTCCGCGCAAAGCGCCTTGCGATCGAACTCGAAACCGAGGACGAAGTCGTCACTGTGATATCCGGCAGCGCTCGCGATGATGAACTGCCTCGGTCCATCGAAAGCCGGGAAATCCAGCCCGGGAAGTACGATCTGGGCGTGGGCACTGCGCTCGACGAGCGGTCCTGCGAGCCCCTCGATGGCGTAACGCACGCGCGGTTCGTACTCGAAGGGAGAGCGGTCCGGATCGCCGAAGAGGCCTCGCAACAGCAAACTGACGGGACTCTTTTCAAACGGTGTGCTCTCATCGATCTGATCGAAAGGAGTGTCCGAGGGAATTCCTCTGCTGTTGAGAACATCGAGGTCCGCGCGGACCGTTTGAAGCTCGAGAGAGTCCTCACGCGGAAGCTTCGAGAGCAGGAGCTCCCCGTTGAACTCGGCCCGATACACCTCGTTCAAGAGCACAGCGCCTTCTCTCTCGATCGTGGCCACGAGATAGACCTTGTGCGTCAGCATTCCTGCGCTCGGGTTTGTTCCGAAGGGCAGAATCGTATTGGTCTTGGATACTTCACAAACCTTGATCCGCAGGCGTAGAGCGCCAAGGGTTTCCGAGCCAAGCCCCCTCGTAGCGAGCATGCCGGACACCTGCGCCGGGGAGAGGGGAATCTCGTCCATGCTGAAATCCCCGATCGGAGAGTTCGGGTCTGTGAACAGGTAGTTCAGGTCGTAAGCCCCAGCCTCCGGCACTAGATCACTTAACGAGTGGTCGACAATGTAGTCCGAGCCTACCTTGTTGGGATCTCGGGTACCTACGCCTGAGCGCAGCGCGGCCAAGACGCGGTGCTCGAGAGTCTTCGACGACGTATGGTACGTACCTTCGGCCTGAGGGTTCTCCGCGGCGTAGTAGGGTTCGGCATACGGGCCCGAATCGAAGCGGGATCCGTCGGCGCATACCGCGATCGGGTCGGAGGTCACTGCGCTGTGGGAGTTCGTGAACGTCAGCTGATACTTGTCTGCTGTCGCGTTGCTCAGCAAGGGCAGGTAGTTCGCTTCACCAACGTATCCAGAGACCTGATTTTGTGCGTACTTGATCGACTGCTTCGATCCTGAGAGATCGACGAGCCAACCCGGCTGCGCAAGATAGGGGACCCAGTTCGTCTCGAGAAAGATCTTGAGGCTCTCAGGGACGTCGACGGTAGCGAAGGCAATCAGCTTGTCTTCGAGGTCTTCGCCGCCGATATTCGTGTTGGCGGTTTGCCACAAGAGGTCGGCTTCCGTTCCGGGCTCTTCGTTGAAGAGCTTGTCGACCGCAGGAAGACCTCCTTGAAGATACACGGTGACATCGGATCCGCCTCCGGGCAGGAACTCGATGATCGCCCGATAGTCTACGGCACCGTAGACAAAGTAGAGTTCGGCATCGTCTTCCTCCACGGGACAGCTCCCGATGGTGACTTCCGTGATGAATTCACTCAACATCCCGACGCTGGATGCGCTGATGTCAATCTGTTGACCATTAGAGATCTGCGTGACGTCGAGGCCTTCCATCGTATAAGCTCCGACGACTGCGGCGGTCGGAAACGTGACGGAGACCTGCGGATCAACACCACCGCAGAGGATCGCTGCGATAAGGGCGATGATTATGCCGATTAGTGTGGGCAGAAGGGCCAGCAGATAGGCCATTCCCGCGGCGAAACCTATGTTGAACTGATCGGTGATCTGATTCGCCAGATCTTGAAGCCGCCCGGTGTAGGGTTGAAACTCGTTACCGTCCAGTAGTGCCGTCCGCCCCCCGTTCGAAGCTACGACATCGTTCGCGAGCTCTTCATAGAAGTCGTGGTGGATCGACAATCCGCTCGTAGTTGTCGCTTCCATTAGGTCGGGTGCTTGAGCCACGGCGAACGACGCAAAGAACGTGGAGATGATGATCCCTGCCGCAAGGGCAGGAAGCCAACGTCGCCAGAGGGCGAATAGGATGGCCAGTTTCATGATGTACCTCGATTGGTTTCTTGGGGGTAGGGGCGGCCACAAACCAGTCACGCACTTCGCTGTCGAATCGTCTGGCTCGTTGCCGCCGAGGCTTCACCCTGGGGAATGTCCGCCGCCAAGGATTTGGCGGACCTAATCGATAGAACTCTCGCGGGGCTAGAACCGCGCTAGCTTCGCGTGCGGTGGCACGCCCTCTACGAGCGCAGGATCTCTCCACCGCCTTGCCCTTCGCCAGATCGTCCACCAGCTTTTCGAGGACGGGGCACTTCTGATGCCCCCTCTCAGCAGCTCAGGACCCGATCGAGACCAAAATAGGCCGGCCCATCTCTATTCATGCACCAACGCCACGAAAAAAGGGCGCCTCCGCTGCGCTATCGCACCGAGGACGCCCCCATTGATTAATACGACGAACCTACTCGACTTCCGAGCGCAGGAAGGCCGCGCTGCTTTGCACGACCCCGTTCGCGTCGCGCGCTTCGAGCACGATATCGGTGACGTTGGCCGTGACGAGACCAGCGACGTTGCGGAAACGGGCGTCATACGTAGCGGCTCCGGTCAGGAGGTCGATCACCAGCGGGATGGTCACCTCGACCCCCCCGAGAACGGCCACGAGAGTGATGCCGTCGGGCTTGTCGACGGTGCCCCGGAAACGCATCTCGTTGCGCGCGTCGCGGAACCGGAAACGATCGGCCGTGATGAAGATCGGGCCGACCGGATCCGTCAGTTCGCTGAGGACTTCCTGAACGAACATGACGTGCTCGCCAACCATGTGACCGATCGTGTCGATGACCGTGTCGCCAGCGATCGCCTGGTCGAAGAACACATCACGCGAAATAGGCGCTTCTCCGAGGCCAAAAGCGTCGGCGCCAAAGCGCGGATCCTGGTTGAAGATGACCAGCAGTTCGCCAATGACGAAGGAGTCGGGCGTCGAGCCTGCACCCCGGGCGAGCGACGAAATGACGCCCTGGGAAACGTTCTCGGAAAGCTCGATCACCGCTTCGATGTCCGGGACCTGATACTGGTTGCCCGCCGCGTCGGAGTAGGCGTGACCGGCAGACTTCAACGTCCCGCCGGCGGTTACCGGGTACACCATGTCTTCGGGCAACGATCCACGGATGCCCGCGCGAGACAGGAAGTCCGCGGGTAGAGCCGCTGCGTGCGGGGCGTAGGCGGACTGCACCATGGCGAAGTAGTTGGCTTCGATCGCGCCCTGGGCCGCGGCGTCACGCAGCGGTGCACCTTCGATCACGAGCGGAATGCGCCGCCCCTCACTGGTGCTGAAGATGGAACGCGCCGGCCCGAGACGACGCGGACCTAGTGTGCCGGAAATCGGAAGGACATCGCGGTCGTCCCCGATTGCGTTGGTATCGACCAGGCGATTGAAGTTCGCGGCACCGATGCCTGTTGCGGCTTCCCCGTCCTGCCCCAGTACCGACGATCCGAAGATGAAGAACTCGACGGTGTTGAGCGTGAAAGGAATGGTGAGGTTCTTGCCCGTGACGACGATTTGCTGCAAGTCCGGCAGCAAGTCCCACATGGGACCTTCGGTCGCGAAGGGCTCCAGCGGTTCGTTGCGGGTGAGGATGGTGCCGTCCAGGAGCGTGGCTGTCTGAGCGGTGATGGCACTTGCACAGGTAATGGCGAGTGCGGCTGCACTGATGCGCAGCGTTGTTTTTGTGATAGTCATTGAAATTGCCTGCGAGGGACGCTCGAGGGGGGGGGGGATAGAGAGGGGGGGATAATTACCGTGGGCACTCGACAGTACCGCTTCAGGCCAATTGCAATCTGGTAACTTTGCCAAAACCTGATGGCTCTACGTACATGGTGGTGATGCAGGCTCGTCTTCTGCTACTGCTGGCCTACGCCTTAGGACGCAGATTGGGCTGTGCGGAGTGACGCTCCATCGGGGTGTTCGAAGCCGAGAGGTTGCGGTTCGTCGCGTCCGACTTCTCGTCTTTCGGGAGGTGACACGATTTGAAGATTCCGATTAGGAGTACGAGCAACGAGCACAGGCGGGGTTGGGTTCGGTCGTTCAGGGGCCCCATTGTTGGGTGTGGTGGACCAATCGGCACCTGGGCCACGGGCGCCGCGCACGGCCCGCACCATGTGCCGCAGATGGGCACGATCAGCGAGCTGCTCGCGCAGAACGGCATTCCGACCCGGACCGAGGACCACCTGCGGGCTCTCGAGGAGCTCGGGGGGCTCGAGGTGCTCGGTAGCTCGAAGACCGACAACATGTACCACGCGGCCTGGGCGTGGGCTGGGAGCTCTCCCTATCGCTCGACGAAGCTCGTCGGAGCTCACTTCGGGGGACGCGGCAGCCGCTTGCCGTGGCCTGGCCGGCCAAGCTGAAGCGGGACTCGACCCCGCGTCCGCAGTTCCACCACGTGGTCGACGTCGTGCCGACCCTGTACGAGATCCTGGACATCACTCCGCCGCGCGTCGTGAACGGGATCAACCAGGACCCCATCGACGGGATCAGCATGGCCTACTCGCTCTCGGATCCGGCTGCCGAGGGCCAGCGGACCCTGCAGTTCTTCGACATCATGGGGAGCCGTGGGATCTACCACGAGGGGTGGTTTGCGGGGACCTTCGGGCCCAGGACCCCCTGGGTGCCCGGCGTTCCGCCGGGGATCATGGAGTGGGATCCCGAGAACGATGTCTGGGAGCTCTACAACCTCGAGGAGGACTGGACCCAGGCGCACGACCTGGCCGCCGAGATGCCGGAGAAGGTCCGTGAGCTGAAGAGTCTCTTCCTCGTCGAGTCGACGAAGAACAAGAACCTCCCCATCGGTGGGGGGCTCTGGACCGTGGTCTACCACCCCGAGGACGCCCCGGCGACTCCCTACAAGGAATGGACCTTCCGCGGGCCCATGGAGCGCATGCCGGAGTTCGCGGCTCCGAAGCTGGGCAAGTTCGACAACGACATCCGCATGGAGGTGACCCTGCCCGAGGCGGCGAACGGTGTGCTCTATGCGCTCGGCGGCTTCTCGGGGGGGCTGACCCTCTACATGAAGGACGGTTACCTCGTCTACGAGTACAACCTCTTCGAGATCCGCCGCACCCAGGTGCGCAGCGCCGAGCCGCTCCCGGCAGGGGACGCGGTGATCGAGGTCAGCTCCCGGCTGGCCGAGGCACGGCCCGCGGCGCCGCTCGACGTCGCTACATCGCCAGCCCAGCCCTCGCGATCGAACGCCTCTCCCTCGACGGTGCGCGGTTGCATCCTGTAATCGCTCCGGCATCCCTACGCCAACGGCCAGATCCACGTCGTCTTCTCACCGAAGAGCTTCCTCGAACGGCTGTGCGCACGGATCCCGTTTCCAGGCAAGCACATGCTTGCGCGGAAA
>CBFIHP010000058.1:0-6617 GCA_965662355.1 Planctomycetota bacterium
CCTGCCTGATGGGCCAGACCGGCCCGGCATCTACCATGGCGGGTTACGGCTACCACGCAGCCGCGGTCGCGGGCTTCTACGAACTCACGGGCTATCCCGACTGCCCGCCCGGCGGCCCCTGGAATGCCTACACGGATACCATCGCGCCTCGTTTTTTGGTGACCACGCTGCTTTCCGCATTGGATCATCGCCGGCGTACGGGTGAGGGGCAGCATATCGACCTCGGTCAAATGGAAGCAGCGCTTCATTTCCTGGCGCCCGAGATCCTGGCGTGCCAGGTGACTGGCCGCGGGTTCTCACGCAATGGGAATCGTTCGCACGATGCCGCGCCCCAGGGTGCGTATCCCTGCGCGGGTCAAGATCAATGGTGCACCATAGCCGTGGAAAGCGATGGCCAGTGGCACGCGTTGCGCCAGGCCCTGGGCGACCCGGAGTGGGCGCGAGCCGGTGCACTGGATGGCTGGGAGGGACGCCTGGCCGCCCATGACGAGATCGACGCGGCGATTGCCGAGTGGACCCGCGTACGGTCAGCTGGAGAGGTTGTGGAGGCACTGTGCGAGGCAGGCGTGCCCGCAGGCCATGTCCAGCGTTCGAGTGACCTGCTGGCGGATCCGCAGCTCGCCCATCGCTCCTTCTACCGCGAGCTCGATCACGGGGAGATGGGGCGAGTGCCCTATAGCGGCCACCAATTCCGAATTCGGGGCTACGACCACGGTCCGCGCCATGCAGCCCCGCTACTGGGCGGCGACACCTTCGAGGTGCTCACAGAAACCCTCGGCATGGATGTGGATGCCGTGGCGGACCTCGTGGCGGAGGGTGCTGTCGCCTAACCGGGGCGCGCATCCGCTGGGCGCTGCATTTCAGTCTCCATTTTGCGATTCGATCCAGGGATACACGAAGCGTTCGACTTTAGAAACCGGTCAGGATCCGCGGGGGACCAGTTCAAAGATCCACAGGTAGCCACTATCGAACGCGTCGCGCGGGAAAGCCGCCCCGGCCGCGTATTTTCGGCCGAGTTCGGCCATGACCGGTTCCACCTCCGGGCCGCCCATCACGCGCACCAGTTGTCGGTCATAAAGTTTTCCGTCGACCCGGAGAATGGCGCGGCCATCGCGTTCGGCCTGCAAAGGCCATTGCTTCCAGATCTTCCCCCACCAGGTGGTCATATATCCGCTGGGAATGAAGACGCGCCCGTCGTGAACCGCAATCCAGGTTGTGCGGGAGGCCTCGGGATCCAGCAATTGGAATTCCACCGTCGAGTAGTCTTTCGCAAAGCCCCAATCGGGCTCACCGGTGGCCACCTCTCCGGTCGTGAAAGGCCCCCCCGCGATGATCTCCAAAGGCCCGTCGGCAAAGCGCGCCAGGACCAGCGCTCCAAGCACGAGAGCAACGATCAAACCCAAGAAATACCCGACCCACTTTCCGAACGTTTTCATCGAACCACTCCCTCACCGGCCCTTCGGCCCTTGTCTGTCTACGTACCCGCCGAAAAGACGAGCGCGACCGAACGGTTTGATAGCACCCCAGGAGGGATTCGCGCGCTCGCTTTGCTCGCTGAGCAAATCCTCCGAACGCCTGCGCTGATTGCGGCCGCGGCAGGTTTCCGCTGCCCAACGCCCCAATGGCACCCCGGGAGGGATTCGAGCGCAGCCGTCGGCTGCGAAGAAAGGCCTGAAAGGCCATGCCCCGGGCGTGGATCTCGATTTCATTCGCTGAGTTTTTCGCCGCTCCGACCACGCCCCACGCCTGCCGGGAGGGGTGGCGCGGGCTTCAGAATCTATGATACTAGTTATTCGTGCGTAAGCGCCCTCGACCACCGGCGTGCTCTTCTCTAGGGCACGGGCGGACGGGCCGCAGGAGGAAATGGCATGGCGATCTACCAGGGACCGCTCTTCGACGCCGACAACCACTACTACGAGGCGCACGACGCCTTCACCCGTCACGTGCCCCGACGCATGCAATCGCGCTGCGTCGAGTGGGTCGAGCTCGCGGGTGGGCGGAAGTTCCAGGTCGTCGGCGGCAAGATCGATCGCTCGGGGAACCCGACCTTCAATCCCATCTCCAGGCCCGGCGTCCTGCGCGAACTCTTTCGCGGCAATCCGCGCGGCCTGACCAGCATCGAGCTGATCCGTTCCTCGCTCGAGCCGATGCCGCCCGAGTACATGGACCGCGACGCGCGGATCGCGCGGATGGACGAGCAGGGACTCGACGGCGCGTGGCTCTTCCCGACTCTGGGCGTCCTCTACGAGGAGCCACTCAAGAAAGACGTGGATGCGCTGTGCACCACGTTCAGCGCCTTCAACCAGTGGCTGGACGAGGATTGGGGGCTCAACTACAAGGGTCGCATCTTCACCTCGCCGTACATCACGCTGGCCGACGTCGACTGGGCATGCTCTCAGCTCGAGTGGGCGCTTGAACGCGATGCGCGCATGCTGGTGATGCGCCCCAGCGCCGTGTTCACGCGAAACGGACCGCGCAATCCAGGCCACAAAGACTTCGATCCATTCTGGGCCCGGGTGAACGAGGCTGGCATCACCGTGGTGACGCACATCGGGGCCACGCGACATGACAGCAACGGCTACGACACCAAGAACATCGACCCCCTCAGCATGGGACCGCGGCCAACCATCAGCAACTTCCACCGCGCTCGGAACACCAACGATTTCCTCGCCAGCATGGTGTTCGACCGACTTTTCGAACGCTTCCCCAATCTGCGGGTCGCGTCGGTCGAGAACGGCTCCGAGTTCCTGGGCGACCTGCTGCGAACCTTCGATCGCACCAAGGAGCGCGTCCGTGACTACTTCAAGGACGATCCGGCCGATAGCTTTCGGGAACACGTCTGGATCAACCCCTTCTGGGAGGACGACATCGCGGAGGTGATCGAGCACATGGGCGCCGACCGCGTGATCGTCGGCTCGGACTGGCCCCACATGGAGGGGCTCGCACACCCTCGAGACATCCTCGAGGAGGTAGACGGGATCCCGGCCGCGGATCAGGCAAAGATCCTTTACTCCAACGTGACGGCGCTCAACGAGCGACGACCCCTCTAAGCGACGGAGAAACCAAGTGACCGAAATCAGTGGGCTCGAGCTAATCTCACCGCGAGCGTACGGGGAGCTTGGCGTCCCCCATGATCAGTGGAGCCAGCTGCGCAAGTTGGATGGACTGCACTACTGCGAGCCCCCCGGCTTCGACTCCTTCTATCCAGTGGTGCGCCATGCGGATATCTGCGAGATCTCCAAGCAGCCCGACCTCTTCTTGAATCGTTTCGGAATCGTATTGGAGAGCAGGGAGCAAAAGATTGCACTGAATGCCGAAGACGGGATCGGCCAGATGCGCGTGATCATCGGGATGGATCCGCCCGAACATCGCGACTACCGCAAGGTCGCCGTCCCCTGGTTCACACCGCGAGCCATCGAGCGCATCGACGCGGTCGTCCAAGAGAGCGCGCGCCACCTCGTGGACACGCTGGTCGAGCGGGCCAGTGGGGGCCCAGGCGGAAATGAAGGCGAGTGCGAGTTCGCCAACGAGATCGCCGCCGCGCATCCGCTTCGCATCCTCTCGACCATCCTCGGGGTACCCCAGGAGCAAGAGCCCCAGATCCTCAGGCTGACCAACGAACTCTTTGCCGCTGACGATCCAGATTTACAGCGCAAGGGTGACGACCGCGCCAAAGCGATGAAAGAGCTGGCGATGGAGCTGTTTGGGTTGTTCAACGGGATCATCGAGGATCGGCGCGCGAATCCGACCGACGACCTGGCGAGCCTGCTCGCCAACGGCAAGGTGAACGGTGAGCCGATGGGTCTGATGGAGACCGTCGGCTACTACCTGATCACGTTCTCGGCCGGACACGACACCACCAAGAACGCATTGGCAAGCGGCGTCTGCGCCTTGGCCCAGAATTCTGAAGAATTCGAAAAGCTCAAGCGCAATCCGGATCTGATTGATAGCGCCGTCGAAGAGATCCTCCGTTGGACGTCACCCGTCAACTACATGAAGCGGGTGGTGGCCAAGGATTTCGACTTTCACGGCCAGAAGCTCAGCGAGGGCGACAACCTCGTGCTCTTTTACGGGTCGGCAAATCGCGACGAGAAAGTCTTCGAAGACCCGTTCAGTTTCCGCGTCGACCGCAATCCGAATCCACATCTCGGGTTCGGAATCGGCGAGCACTTCTGCATCGGCTCCCATTTGGCACGCGCATCGCTACGGGCGATGCTGAGGGAACTCGTCAGCAGGATCGACTCGCTGGAACTCACCGGGGTGCCCGAGCAGATCCAGTCGAGCTTCGTAGTGGGTCTGAAAGAGCTGCCCCTTCGCTATCGGGTCAGCCAAGACGCAGATGAGGGTGCCGCGTAAGCACCGAAGGAGAACCCAGCATGGACGGCGAGATGGACTACAAGGAAATTCGGTACGAAGTCGAGGACGGTCGGGCGCGCATCTCCCTTGCGCGCCCCGACAAGCACAACGCGATGACGCCGCGTCTCCTCGAAGAGCTGGAACACGCGCTTTGGGAGGCGGATGACAACAGCGCCGTACATTGCGTGGTGCTGAGGGGGGAGGGAGCCTCGTTCTGCTCGGGCTACGACCTCACCGCGCTCGGAGGAACGAAGCGCCCCGGGTACCGAACCGGCCGTTCCCACGACGACGACATCTGGCTGATCGAACGAGGCAATCGACGCATCCGCGCGCTGTGGGAGATGCACAAGCCGTCGATCGCGCAGGTCCACGGGAACTGCCTCGCTGGGGGGACCGATCTGGCCATGGCGTGCGACATCGTGATTGCGGCGGACGATGCCCGAATCGGCTTCCCCGCGGCTCGCGCCATGGGCGCCCTGCCCAACAATCTCTGGATGTACCACTGTGGGCCCCAGTGGGCGAAGCGGCTCCAGCTCACGGGCGACTCCGTGACGGGGGCCGATGCGGAGAAGATCGGTCTGGTCATGAAGGCCGTGCCGGCAGACGTTCTAGAGGACGAGGTGGAGGGCCTGGCCGACCGCTTCAGCCTGATCGATCCGGACCTACTCGCGGCGAACAAGCGCATCACCAATCTCGCGCTCGAGTTGATGGGCGCCCAAACCTTGCAGAAGCTGGCCGGCGAAAACGATGCGCGTGCGCATCGTTCCCAGGCGGTCCGCAACTACGGACGCAGCATCAAGGAGCACGGTCTCAAGGAAACTCTGCGTAGGCGGGACGAGCCGTTCGGCGAGGGTTTCGCGCGGGTGGGCAAGTCCGAAGGGCGCAGCGCGGCCGTCAGGGCTGCACGCGGAGAGGCGAAGCCATGAACCGCGCACTTCACGGACACATCGCAAAGAGGAGATCTCCATGACTAAGTCCCCTGTGACATCCGAACCCATTCTGTTGGAAGAAACCCAAAATGGGGTTCGGATCCTCCGGATGAATCGACCGGAAAAGAAGAATGCGCTCTCGAACGACCTGACCCGGGCGCTTGTTCGAGGTGTTGAAGCGGCGGCCTCTGACGATGAGGTTCGCGTGATCGCACTGACAGGTGTTGGGGGCGCATTCTGTTCGGGTGCGGACATCAGCCCGAGAAAACCCACTGATCCCAAGCCCGATTCCGTTGAGAAAACGACGGACGTCGTGGTTCAGCTGGTGGTTGGCATGCGAGTGACTTGCGAAAAGCCCGTCATCGCGGGCATCGATGGCATCGCGATCGGAGCCGGGCTGGCGCTCGCCATGCTTGCCGACATGCGCTTGGCCAGCTCCGCAGCACGGTTTCATCCGGGCTATGCACGTATAGGAACCTCGCCGGATTGTGGCCTCACGTGGACCTTGCCCGAAGCCATCGGGCGCGAACGGGCCATGCGCTTCTTTCTCGAGCCCGAGATGCACGATGCCGAGGCAGGGCTCGCGCTTGGGCTGGTGGGCGAAGTCGTCGACGCCGATGGCTTCGATCAGGCCTTTGTTGCCTATTGCGAGAAGATCGCCGAAATCGCGCCCTTCGCCGCTACTCAGACGAAGCGTCTGGTCACGCAGATCGGCCTCCTCGATGACCTCGAATCCCATCTGCGCGACGAGCTTAGGTACGCGGCGCGCGGGTTGAGGAGCGAGGATGGCAGGGAGGCCCGACGCGCGATGCGTGAGAAGCGCAAGCCTGTCTTCAGCGGGCGCTAGCCGCGCACAAGCGCGCCCGCTCCAACACGAAGCTCTTGGCTGCCTCGCCCCGGGTGCAGCCCAAGATCACTGGAGGCCTCGAACGTATGAGTGCGAAACGGACCCACGAACGCGCCGCCGTGCGCGTCGCCCGAAAGCTCGTGAGCGAGATTCGGCGCCGACGCCTGGCGCCGGGCGCGCAACTCGTGTCAGAGCATCGGATGGTGGAGAAGTTCGCAGTGGCGCGCGCCACCATCCGAGAGGCGCTCCGCTTCCTCGAACTTCAGGGCGCGCTTCGAATCAAGGCCGGGCCTGGCGGCGGGCCGATCGTGAGCGCTCCAGGCGCCAGTCATCTCGCGAGCGTGCTCTCACTCCACCTTCAGTTCGCCGACGCCTCCTTCAACTCGGTCGTGGACGCACGCCGTGCGATCTACCCTGTGCTGGCGTCCCAGGCTGCCGAGAACGCGAGCCGCGAGGATATCGCGACGCTGCAGGGGAGCATCTCC
>CBFIHP010000059.1:0-6547 GCA_965662355.1 Planctomycetota bacterium
CGACTCTTCCCACGTCATCCGCGACAGAATCTTCTTAAGCCGTGTAACCGCAGCTGCCGCTCGCACTACTACAGGTGTCTCTCTATACCCGTGTTGCCCCTCTTGCCAGGACCCTCCACCAATGCAAACAGCGCTGTTCGCCCCCCTCGCACTTTCTCTCCTTGCCCCGTCCTCGCTCGGACAACTTGCCCACATCCAGGGGCGGACTCCCTCCGCGGGAGGAGAGCGGGGAATCGAAACGAAAGCGCTCTTCGGAAGACTCCATTCTCCGCTCCCTCCCTCGATCCTGCAGTTCAGTTCGAACCCGGGGGTCGCGGCCGGCGACCTGGACGAGGATGGTCGTCCGGATCTGGTCATGACCGAGCGTTTTGGATCGGTGACAGTGACGTTCGCCGTCTACGATACGTTGCTCTTGAATCGGGGCCTTGGAGTCTTCGAACGGCAGGCCGCGGCCTTTCCCGAGCCCAGCCGCGGAACGCGTGTCCGACTTCGCGATTTCAGCGGAGATGGCAAGACCGATGTGCTGTTCGGGCCCGATGGCCTGAATGAGCCGAGCGAACTCAAATGGCACGTATCTCTCGGCGGCGGACACTTCCTCGACCGCACTTGCGACTTACCTGTCGGGCCATACCTCGGTGCCGATACGGCGGATCTGAACGGAGACGGGTCGGAGGACATCTTCTTCGTGGGGACCTCGGGGCCGGGTCTTTTGCTGAACGATGGAAACGGCGGGTTTGCCCTCAGCGCGGTGAGTGTCTTTCCACCGTCGGCTCATTTCATATTCGCGGACGCCGAGCTAGATGGGGACATCGATCTGTTCGTTCGTGATTCGCTCAACGGAGCCGAAGAAACTCTCCTGTTGGCGAACGACGGCAGTGGAGACTTCGTGAACGCGGGCGCGATGCCCACGCTTCTGGGCGAGGGTCGTTTTCTTGGCGAGGATGTCGATGGGGACGGAGACCCGGATCTCGTTTCCTTCGATGGAGTTCATTACAACGATGGCTCTGGCTCCTTTCCGACTTCGATCGTTCTGGATTCACCGCCTTCCTTCAACCCTTTCGCCACGTCTCGCCCGATCTTCAGTGATGTGGATGGCGATGGAAATGGGGATCTCGTCTCCGCCAATCGGCTCTACATCAGCGACGGAAGCGGAGGTTTCATCGAGAGCTCCTCACGCTTGCCCGCGCGCCTCGCGGAACATCGTTTTGGAGACGCTGCTACGATCGATTACGACGGCGATGGCGATGAAGACCTGGTGGTTGGATCCGGACGCTCTTCCTTCGCTCCGGCCGCCGTCCTCCAGGAGCGCATCGTGCTGATCAATGATGGCAGCGGCGAGTTCTTCGACAGCTCCGAGCTGACCAGCGAGGGTGACTTCGTACCCGGTGAAATTGGAGATCTGGATCTCGACGGCTTTCCCGACGGAGTCTCCTCTTACTCGTACAAACGGGGGGATGGAACGGGGCGCTATGGGGATTCCATTTCCTTGGGATTGCCCGAGGGGCTCACCGTCAATGCGACCGAACTCTGCGATCTGGATGGCGAGCGCGGTTCGGAAGTGGTCGTGGGTCTGTCCGGCATCGCACCGCCGTTCTCGTCCGGCGTCCACATCCTCAGGGCGCAAGCACCCTACCCTTCCGTGAGTTTCGAACTCGAGCGAACGGATCTCAGCGGTGTTTTCTCGAGCCTCGCCGTGGGCGATTTGGACGGTGATGGAGATGCGGATGTCGTCGCCGCTTCCGAGAACGAACCGTCGCAAGACAATCTCTTCTTGGAGAACAACGGTTCGGGCCAGCTCTCGCGTACACAGAGCTTCAAGCTCTCACCGTTACCTTCGAAACGCCTGAGGCAAGTCCAGTTGGTAGACCTTGATGGCGATCTCGATCTCGACCTCGTCGTCAACGAATCCGACTTCACACTCGCCACGTTCCGCAATGATGGTCGCGGAGGCTTCGAGCGCTTTGCCGCCTCCGGAGTCCCCGTCCTGGGTGGGGGCGAGATCCTCGCGGATGACGTGGATGCTGACGGGGACGTGGATTGGCTGTTTCGGGGCGCGTTCGAGTTGCGGCTCTTTCTCCGTGGACCGCGCAACCGTTTCATCGAAGACTCGACTCGCGTGGCAGGCATGCCCGTTGATGGCATTCAGCTCGTCGATATCGACCTGGATGGCGATCTGGACCTCGCGGGCCTCCTCGTCTTCTTGAACGATGGCTCCGCACACTTCTCCCAGTTGGTCGTCAACCCTCCGCTGTCCATACCGAGTGCACGCTATCGCGACCTCGATGGCGATGGAGATTACGACCTCGCCTCACCCGAGATCCGCCAGAACCTGACCCGCCATCTCTCTTGGCGCAACTTGCCTCGCATCGGCGAGCCGCTCATTCTCGACCTTTCTGGCCCTCCCGGTTCGGCGTGGATTCTCGAGCACGCACGCGGCCTGCTTCCTATTCGTGGAACGGGAGTTCCCGCACTCGACCCCGCGACCAAGGTAGTCGTTGCGAGCGGCGTTCTCGACTTGCAAGGACGAGCGTCCATCCACCTTGCGGTTCCCCCGAATCCAAGTCTGGTAGGCACGACGAGCTACTTCCTGGCCGAATTCGCACCTACGCGAACGGTGACGAACGTCGAGAAGGCCGTCTGGAGCGACATCTAGTCGGCCTTCAGCGGGGAAGGGTGTTCACAATCGAACACGAGGCGACACCGCGAACGCTCGGGATCCTCCATCCTGGATACGGAAGCCGTTCGCGAGAGCGCTTTCGCTAGCGGTGCTGTGTGCCAAGACATCCTGGAGTTTTGCGCGCGAGTTCTCGCCACCGGGAATTGTGGAAGGGCCGAGTCGAGGAACGTCCGCTCCATCCAACAGCCTTGCCACCTAGTTCGACCGTCGTAGTTCGGTACGTCGGATCTCCATCATTGCTGCGGGTTTGAGTCTTGATCAATCTCACTGATGGCCAGCGCACCTCGTGATCCTTCGCTGCACTATTCGCATTTGGCGCAGGTGACAGCGCGATTCACCTCCATCCGGGCCTGGCGAGCGGCTTTCCTGGCGACCTCGAGCTCATCCGGAATATGATTTCCCGTGCCGAAGTACATCTCGTCGGGAGTCTGGCCACGGAACGCCGAGTGCGGCAGACGCGAGTTGTGCTCGCTGACGTAGAACGTGACCAACTTCTCTACAGCGCCGACGGTGTCCAGTGTGTTCAAGAACAACCACTGGTGCTTGAGAGAACGCCACCAAGACTCAATGAGCGAGTTGGAGAACGAGATCTCGGTCATGGCGAGAAGTCGCTTCAGAACTCCCGTCTTGACCAGCTCGTCGACGGCGCCATTGAAGTTCTCGACTCCGCCGTCCGCAAGAACAGTGGGGCGCTCGTTGACCAAGTCTTTCGAAGCCTCCAGTAGGATCTCGGCTGTTGCGCTCGGGTCGAACGTCGCGGATAACTTCCAAGCGAGGATACGGCGCGAGAAATTGTCGATGATCCCATGGAGATACGCTCGGCTCCCATCAAGAAGGCGGATCACACTGGTATCGATATGCCAAACTGCGTTGGGAGCCGTCGCCCGAATGCCGACCTTCGGCTTGGCTGGGTGCTTACGCCTCCGAGGCCGACGCCACTTGTGTCGTCGAACGAGGCGGTGCCATGTCGTGCCGGAGGCGAAGACCTTGGCGAGCCGCTGAGCAAACAGTGCCAACCTTCCTGTTGGCACGTGACGGTATTCTTCGGACGTAACCATTTGCTCGATCGTTTCCACCTCGGCGAAGGTCAGTTGCTGGGGCGACGAGCGAGGGCAGGAGGAGGTGTCCTCTAGACCACACTCATCCTCGCGACTCCACGAGTGGAACCGCGACTGCGATAACCGTAGTACGCGCAGCACGACTCGCAGCGGAAGAACACTGCGAGATCGGTCGACTGCCCGGAGCAACATCCGCTTGCGAGATGCGTCCGGTATTCTGGCTTTATCCAGCGAGAAGCCCGACACCCTCAAGAGGATGACGACCAAGCGGAGCAGGGCACTGAGCATGTCGATACGCGCTTGAAGATGGAGGACCTGCTCCTGCAAGGCGACGGCGTCCATGTTGATGACATCGACGGTGACGACCCGGGTGGGAGCCGAGTTCAGCCAGCCGCGAGCGGTGGAGCGAGGGACGCCGTGCCGAGTTGCGTGTTCGATGTTGCCGGTCGAGCGGACGAGATCGCGTAGACGATGGTCGTATCTCCGCAGCATTCGCGTCGTGGTAGCCATCGAACGAGTGTCGCTTTCGGCGCACGATGAACAAGGTCCGGCCCAGGGGGCCTCCCGTAAGGCCAAATCGGAAGGCGATTCAGGGCGAATCGGTCATGGAGGTGATGGCGAGAACTCGCGCCCGGAACTGCAGAATGTCGTGGCTCGTAGCAGGGCTCCGAGAGGCCGTCCAAGCGTTGTCAGCCCAGGGATTCGTGCACCAACGCCGCGACGCAGGCTTGATTCGACCGAACGGTAGGGGCGTCCGGCCCACGCTGCTATGCTCGGTGCCTGAGGCTTCGATCCGTACGGCATGACACGTGGCACTCCGCGTGCCCCCGAGCATCCCTTGAAGACGATCACCAGCTTGCTCCCGCTGCTCTTGCTGCCTCTGCTGTTCAGCGCGGCTGTCGCTCGGGACGATGGCGCCTCCGGCGACCGGTCCGCTGCGTTCGCGCAGGGTGTGGGGTTTCTGGAGCAGGTGTCGAAGGACTGGCGGGACGAGCATGGGTGCGTCACCTGCCACACCAACGGCTGGGCGCTCGCGGCGCAGCCGGTCATCGCTCCCGAGTCGGAGGAGGTCGCGGCAGGGCGTGAGTTCGCGCAGGGGTACTTGACGAGCTTCATCAAGGGTGAGGCGGAGCCCGGCGGGCAGTACGGAAGCGTCGAGGGGCTGGTCGCGACGACGGCCTTCCTGGCCCTGAGTGATGCGCGAACGGGGTCAGGCGTTCACGAGGCGACCCGGCTGGGGCTCGACCACGCATGGGACCTCCTTGACGAGAGCGGGACGTGGGAGGACTGGCTCCAGTGCAACTGGCCACCCTTCGAGTCCGACGCGGAGTACGGGCCCACCCTGATGCTCGTGGCGCTCGGTGAGCTCCAGAGCGCCGCCAAGATCACGGCGACCGACCTGGCCGGCGCGCAGAGGTTGATCGACTACCTGAACGCGAACGCGCCGGTGAGCCTCCACGCCAAGCTGATGCGGCTCTGGGCTGCGCGCCACTGGTCCGAGGCGGTTCCATCCGCGAGTCGCCGCGCCTGGAGGGACGAGGTCCTCGCTGCTCGGGGAGAGGATGGGGGCTGGTCCATGGCCTCGCTGGCCGGGCCCGCCTGGAGGCGCGACGGAGGGGAGGCGCAGACCTCGACGAGCGAGTCCTATCCGACTGCCTTGTGTCTCTATGTTCTGCTGCAGACCGGAACGTCGAGGAGCGACGAGGTCCTCGACGAGGGGCTGGCCTGGCTCCGCAAGCACCAGCGCGACGCGGGGGACTGGTACACGCGCTCGCCCCGGCGGGACGGCAAGCACTACATCAGCCGCGCCGCCACGGCCTTTGCGCTGATGGCGCTGGCGGACGACGGGCCGAGGTAGCGAATGCGTGCCGCTCTCCACGTGACTCACGCAGATGCTAGGCTGTACGCAGCGAGGGGGCGCCGTGGACAAGGCTAGTCAATCGAGCGAGGAGAGTTCGGCCGCCGGCGAGCTGGAGTTCGAGGCGCGGGCCGCGGTGGAGCTGTCGATGCGCGGCGATTCGGCGCGCGTCGGCCAGCTCCTCGAGTCCTATCGTCCGCGCCTCGAGCGCATGGTGACCTACCGCCTGGATCCGCGGCTGCGCGGAAGGGTCGAGGCCGACGACGTCATTCAGGATGCGTTCTCCGAGATCTACACACGCCTCTCGGAAATGGACCTATCCGGCGAAGAAGCGAGTAGGCCGTCCGGGGATCATGAAGAGAATCCGCGAGCTCATCATTCGCTTCGCGACGGATAACTCGGGCTGGGGCTACTGTCGGATCGAAGGCGCGCTTCTGAATGTTGGGCATAGGGTATCGCCAACAACGATCGCGAAGGTCTTGAAGGAGCACGGGATCCAACCTGCACCTGATCGAGCCAGATCCTGGAGAGTCTTTCTTCGAGCGCACTGGGAAGAGATCGGGGCAACGGACTTCTTCACGACGGAAGTCTGGACGCCAAGCGGCCTACGGACGTACTACGTCCTCTTCTTCGTTGAGCTGGCAAGCCGCAGGGTCCATATCGCTGGCATCACGGCCAACCCGAATGACTGGTTCATGGGGCAAGCCACGCTTGGCTCATTGGAATTCCTGAAGCGAGTTCGCTTCATGATTCACGACCGGGATACGAAGTACTCGTTGCGGTTTCGGATCGTGCTCGAGGATGCCGGGATCAAGCCTATCAAGACGCCGTTCCAAGCTCCTAACGCAAACGCCTTCGCGGAGCGGTTCGTGAGGTCGATCAAGGAGGAGTGCTTGAACAAGATGATCCTGTTCGGCGAGGAGCACCTGCGGCGGTGCATCGATCAGTATCTCG
>CBFIHP010000060.1:0-1498 GCA_965662355.1 Planctomycetota bacterium
GAGGGCCTTTTGCTCTTCGGCGTCGGCTCCAGCGAAGTGGGCGCCGAGTTGCAGAGCGACCTCGAAGGCGGGGGCGGTCTTCTGGCGAAAGATCTGCAAGACGTCGAGCGAGCTCAGGGGCTCGGGATCACGGGCCCACGTCAGTTCAGCGCCTTGGCCGCGCGAAAGGGTGACGTGGCCGCGCGCGGCGCAGGAGAGCATGGCGGCTTTGGTGTCGCCATCGACGTTCAGCTCGCCGATCAGTCGGTAACCTTCTCCGAGGAGCATGTCGCCGACGTTCAGGGCCACCGGGATGCCGTACTCGGCATGCAGGGTGCTTTCTCCGTAGCGTTCGTCATCACCGTCCTCGATGTCATCGTGGATCAGGGAGGCCTTGTGGAAGCACTCGACTGCGATGCAGAGCTTACGCAGGTCATCCGTGACCGGCGGGTGATCGTCCGCGTCCTGGTATTCGTGGGCCATCTTGACGCAGGCGGTCAGGTACGGCCGCCAGCGCTTACCAGCGCGTGCAAGCCATTCGCGCGCGATGCGTTCGGTTGCGCCCTCGGACGGGCCCATCGATTCGGCCAGGGCCTCGACGGTGAACCAGCTCTCGACGTTCTTCTTGAGCCCGTCGAGGTCCAGCCGATAGGTCTTGTCGTCCGCCGTCAAGTGGATGACGTCCCAGACATGATCCATGTCCACGTTCGTGTTGACGCAGTCGTCCTGTAGAAGCGGAATCGCGATGCCGGGGATCGCGGCGGCCTCCATGTGCGGGAAGCTACGTTCGAGAACGTTCAAGCAACTGACACCGACGATGGCCTCGATCTTGCCCGTGTCGATCATGCTGCGCACGATGGCGGAGCCCTCGGCGACCAGAACGGCGTACCCGAGGCGATCGGCTTCCTTCGTGAGATCCTGGATCGAGCACAGACCGCACTCCTTGCAGAGCAGCCCGAACTCATCGAAGGGCGCGGGGCAGTGCTCTTCGAGCCGGAGGCACTTCGGCAGGAGCAAGAGACGGCGATTGTAGGGCACCTGAGCCAGGGTCTCGCGCCAGGCCTCGTTACTGATGAGGATGGCGGCGAAATCGATGAAGGCCTCTTCGGTTTCGCAACGCTCGAGGAGCTCGGTCGCGAGCGAGCGCAGCTCGGTCATCGCAAGGGGCGGAACGAGCGCCTTCTCCACACAGAGATTGGCCGCTTCCAGCTTGATCCGATCGCGCATCGCCCGATCGTTGGGAATGTTCGACTGCGATTCGCGCCAGAGCTGTAGCGGAATGCGCGGCGGGAGGATCGAGAGCTGCGGCAACTCGCCACTGGCCGCCGGTGTTTTGTCGGCGCTCTTGTCTTCGCAGCTGCCGTTGGCACAGCTGCCGCCTTTCGAAGCAAGGACCTCGGGTGAACTAGGGAGCTCGGGCTTGTCGTTAATCATCTAGGTATACGCCCCGAAACCGAAGTACCAGTTCTTCTTGGCGAATCGATACAACCAGTGTTCCTCGGGAATTTCGTTTCCCGGA
>CBFIHP010000060.1:1594-6438 GCA_965662355.1 Planctomycetota bacterium
GTATACGCCCCGAAACCGAAGTACCAGTTCTTCTTGGCGAATCGATACAACCAGTGTTCCTCGGGAATTTCGTTTCCCGGATCGTGTTGACTGTTCAACGGGCCCATGGCTTCGAGTTCTTCCATCGCCTTGCCGCGGGCCGTCGTGTCGTTAGCGCTGTTGCGTTCGACCACATTCTTCAAGAGGTCGGGGCGCTCGAGCACGATGCAACCGCGTGTGGCGTCGGCTGCTGTCTTGCGAAAGTCCGCGAGGAGCGGGGATTCCACCATGGTCTTGTAGATGTCGCCCCCATTGTCCCCGATCTTCTCGTTCGCAAACTGTACGATCGGGCAGGGCTCGATGTCGCCCCAGGGAGAGATGTGATGGCTGATACCGGTCGCCGCGGGACACAACGCGCGACCTTCATGATCCCAGTAGGCATCGATGAAGCCGATGGCTTTCTTGCGACGCATCTCGACGCCGAAACGTCGCACCTTCAACGCCTGCTCGCGCGTGAGGGCGAGCTCCGGTGCCGCATCGGGACCGACAGCGCGATAGGTGTGAAACCAAACGTAGTGCACACCCATTCGAATCAATTCGTCCAGCCAGGATTCCTGGACGAGATCGTCGAAGTTCGTTCGGCACGCACTCGTGGCGACACCGGTAATGATCTTGTTTCGCACGCACGCCTCGATCCCGGCCAGGGTCTTGTTCAGGACATCGGGGCGCCCGCGTCGCTCGTCGGAGACGATCTCGTTGCCCTCGACGCTGATCAAGGGGGTCGCGTTCCCGACGCGTCGCAGCTCCTTCGCCATGGCATCGTCGATGAACCAGCCGTTGGTGAAGATCTGGAAGTAGCAGTCGGGATGGGCGGCAAGAATCCGGATCAGGTCCGGATGCATGAAGGGTTCACCGCCGAGGATGCCGAAGAAGCGGTTGCCGTGCTTCTTCGCACTCGTGATCAACCGATCCATTTCCTCGAAGGAGATCTTCGACTGCGGAGCAGCGACGTCGACCCAGCAACCGGTGCAACGCAGGTTGCAGCTGTTGATGATCGAGATGTAGAGGAAGGGCGGGAAGACTTCGCCCTTCTTCAAGCGCTTCTTGAAGCGGTTGACCGAGAGCATCCCCTTGAAGCCGAAGTTGTAGGCAAACTTCCACAGGAGACGGGGATCCGTCGAGCGCACCATGCGCATGCCAAGTGATAGGACCACGGCCTAGATCCCCCACTCGTCGGCGCTTACAGAGCGTCGGTCCTGGGCACTCTTCGAGCGCGCCATGCGTTTCTCCATCTTCTCCTTGGCGCGCCGTGCGCGTTCCTCGATCTCGCCGACCGAAGGGAGGGTCATGAGAACCTCGTCCGGAATGTCGAGGTCCTTCTTGAGTTGCTTCAAGCACTTCTTGCGCTCAATGAGCGCCTTGGACTCGTCCCGCTCCGTCGAGAAGCGCTTGCGAGCGGAGTCGCTGCGGTCGCGCAAGGATGAATAGATGTCGCCGCCGAGAAGGGCCGAGATGTCGACCTTCATCGCCTCGGACTGCACGTCTTCGGGGCGCACCTGATCGCCGTTGATCGGCCCCTTCTTGTACTTCGGGAACAGGATCGCCACATCGGGGCAAACCCGCGAACACGCCGGACAGTTCGTCTTGCAGTTCGACTCGTTTCGAACCTGGATCTTGCCGTTGTCGTCGACGCCGTAGACATCGAACAGGCAGAACGACAAGCACTGCATGCAATTCGTACAGCGGTCGTAATCGATGACCGGGAACCAGGGCATCCACTTGCCTGGCTGCGGAGCTTGAGCTTCCCTGGCCAGCGCCTCGACGCGCTGCAGGGGTTGATCGTGGGCGAGGTCGACGACTTCGATCTCCGAACGACCGTTGCGATCCTCCCAATCCGGCGTGTTGCCATCGAACTCACCGAGCACGAGGATCTTCTCGCCCCTATGTTCGGAAACGGCGTGTGCGCCTGAGGACTCCGCCTCGGGTCGAGTGCGCGTCACCGAATATCCCGCCTCGAGCAGTTCGTGCAGCACCTCGAAGCGCTTTTCCGCCGCCAAGGGGCTCGCGCCTTTGCCTTCGTAAAGGACGACGCGCGGAGGACGGGTGCGTGCGGATGTGCTCACGAGACGGGGGACTCCTCTTCCGTTAGCAAGCCGTCCACGATCTCGGCGGCGGATTGCTCGCGCATATTGTGAACCTCGAAGGCTCCTTCCGCGAGGGGGGCGCCGGCGGCGTGGAACAGCCAGCGGATGGCCCGGGGGTAACAAGCGGCGATTCGAAGCTTTCCAGAGCCAGAATCGTCTCCCCTGAGCCGCAAGAGGGCCGGGTCCTTCTTCGCGGACATCTCGCAAAGATCCGGTACAGCCTCGAAAGGCACGCCCGAGGCGCTGAGCCTTTCGAGAACTTCACGCTTCGTCTCAACCGGAACGACCTTGGCGTACGCACAGTGGCAGTACAGAACGCGGTCGCAACTCACGAAGGGGCTCCCTCGACGACCCGTTCACGGTGGACGGGAACCGGAGCCGCCGGACGGAAGGCCTCGTGATGTTCGATGGTCATGTCCAGGCGCCCCGCGTGTGCCTGCAAGGCAGCGTTGACGACCTCCCAAAGAAGCTCCGGCGGAGCTTCGGCGCGCAGGTTGACGATCAGACTACCCTCGTCGACCGCATCGAAGAGCGCTTCGCGCACGTCGGGCTCGCGATCGGAGCCGACGACGCTGATAACCGCCAGCTGCCCGCCATCCAGACGAGCATCCAGGGTCAACTTCAGGTGCGCGATCTCATGACCTGCGCCCGCAAGCGCATCGCGAATTTCCTGCGTCAGTTCCGCCACGAGCGCGTTGGCGTCGAAGGCTTCCGGCGCCTGCACCGACACCGTGGCATTGATCCATCCGAGAAGTGCCTCGCCCTCGGCATACGTCGTGTAGTCGATGTCGAGCGTCGGGCCTTCTTCCTGGCCACCACCCAGGAGCTTTTCGAACCAGGGCTCGAGCCCAATGTTCTCGAGCGCCGAAATGCACAGGATCTCCGCCCGGGGATAGCGCTTCCCCAGAGCGGCGACGAGCCTTGCGCGTTCGGCCTCCCCGATCAACTCGATCTTGTTGACGAGAATGTAGTGGGCCTCTTCGAGCTGCTTCTCATAGACGTACACGACCTTCGACGAGAAGCTCTTGCCCGCGCCCAACCCCAGGATACGAGCCGCTCGCAAGGGATCGACGACCACGCTGAGGGGTGCGACGAAGAAGTCATCGCCGTAGATGCGCCGCAGCGGGTAACTGACCGTGGCCAGGAGATCGGTACAGCTTCCGACCGGCTCGGCGAGGAAATCGTCCGGACGCGTGTCCGCGGTCAACCGGTTGACGGCCGCGTCGAGCGAGTGGAAGCGGCAACAGAAGCAGCCGCCGGCGATCTCCTCGACGGAAAAGCCCTGGCCACGCAGAAGCGAGGTGTCCACCAGGCCACTGGATTGATCGTTGGTGATCAACCCGACCTTGCGGCCGCGATCTTCCAGGTAGTGGCCCAACTTGGAGATCAACGTCGTCTTCCCCGCTCCGAGGAAGCCCCCCACCATGATGTAGCGCGCTTTCAAGATTCCTGCCCCAGCATGCGATCGATCGTCGCGTCGAGATGGTCCATGTATCCCTGGACGTCGAAACAATCGACGCCGGGTTCGCCCTGGATCGAATACAGCCACCCTCGGTCATAGAGCGACTTTTGAATCAGCTCGATGTCCTCGTCCAGCGCAGGGTTCGCCTCGAGGAAGGTGCCGGGAAGCGGCGCGAAAAGATCGCTGACCGCCTTGAAGCCCTCGACCCAGCCGATGACCTGTCCCGTTTCGAGCTTGTCGCCCGGCTTGACCTCGAAGTCGATCTCGACCGGATCGCCGAGCATCCGCAGGGCAAACTTGGTGATACCGATCTGCCATCTGTTCTCCGGACCCCCACGCAGCCACAGGTGGCCGGCGGTGTAGTGGCGCTCTTTCGGCAATCGCGTCGAGAAACGCGAACGCTTGTAGCGCACGTCGGGAGGGGCTTCAGACATGGAGGAACGGGGTGCCACGGCGAGCCCCATAGGTTAGAGCAATCGGGCTCGAGGGTGGCACGGTCCGTGCCAGATCGAACAAGGTCCGTACGTCGCCCCCGAATCCGCCCCGAAATCTCGACCCGAAAAAGAACCAGGGCGCCCGTGGAGTCGAAGTGGCCGATCCGCGGGCGCCCGGGTTGTTTCTGAAGCGTCGGGCTGGTTACCAGCGATCGCCTCCGCCACCGGGGCGGGAGGTACGCTCGCGTGCTTCGTTGACCTTGAGGTTGCGGCCGTCCAGGTCCTGACCATGAGGCCTTGTCCACGAGCTCACCCAGGAGCCGGGTCTGGGTTTGATCCTCGCTGATCGCCGCGGTGTAGCGGTGCGCCCGCTGACTCTCATCGCGGGTAACGAAACCCTTCTCCGCCATGATCTGGAGCAGCTTCAGTGCGGTCGTGTAGCCGGCCGTGTATTGGTCCTCGTGGACCTCGCGCACGGTGCTGGGACCTCGTCTCCAGAGAACGCGCAGGATGGCCAGCTAGGCATCGGTGGGGCGGCGGCGGGGGTGCTTGGACATGGGTCTCCTCCCAGGGTTCACCCGCCATGCGAACCTGACGAAAGCTTTCGTATTGCCAACGAAAAGCTTCGTACATCGAGCCAAGCCTCATGAGCTCGCGCCCATGAATCAACGCTCTTGACCCCAAGAAGGCGCTTTTAGGCCGATTCGTGCTTGAGGGAGAGGCTCTCTCGCACCCAGCGCACAATCGTCGGACCGATCTCCTCGAGCGCCAGCACCCCATCGGCCAGCCCCTCTTCCGTGACGAAGCGGGGCATGCCCCAGACGA
>CBFIHP010000061.1:0-6278 GCA_965662355.1 Planctomycetota bacterium
TGTGGTCCGGGGCTTCGAGATCGATACCCATCATCCGGAAGAGCGAGTTCAGAAATCCCTCGGTCTGACGCAGTGGCAGGTGGAAGACCAGTCGCAATGTGATCGCGGTCTCGATCGCCAGATCCGAGTACTTCCTCTGTCCGCCTCGCTTGCCGGACGGCAAGGGAGTCCATGAATCAATCGCATCCGATGATATCCACAGCGTGATGTCGCCTCGCTGCACGAGTGAGCGGTCGTACTCGGCCCAGTTGCCAACGCGGTATCTGGTCTTGTAGCGAGGATGGACTCTCGATTTCATCTCGGCAGTCTGATGGCCGAGCACGTCCCGAGCTGGAAATCGTGGTTCCAGCCCTCCAAGAGGCACCCAGGCCACGGGATTCCTGCACCAACGCCCGTTGGTGCATGAATAGAGATGGGCCAGCCTATTTAGGTCTCGATCGGACCCTGAGCTACTGAGATGGGCATCAGAGGTGCCCCGTCCCGATTCATGCACCAACGCCGCGACGCTCGAGAAGACCCTCGCGGAGCGCGGCGATCCGACCGGGATGTTCCCGGCCGAGATCACCTGCTCGCTGGAGTAGCTAGTTCTTCGTGGCGCGCTGGACCTAGCGGCGAGCGACCTGCAGAACGGTGTCGGTGTTGTCCCCGTCGCCGTTCAGATCGCCTTCCTGGAATTCCGGGACGACCAGTAACGCAGTGTCCTGGTCGATGAGCTGTCCACTCCCGACAAAGACATCCAGCGGTTGCACCCCCTGGTCGCCAAAGCGATAGAAGGCACCGAACTGGTCGTCCATGTCGCCATCGCCGTTGTTGTCGCGTTGCACGTGGCTTTCGAATTGCGCGATGAGGAGCGTGTCGCCGCGGATGTCCATGATCGCAACGGCCTGGATCCTCGTGTTGAGCAGCGCTTGTGTCTCTCCGTCCCAGGTGTGCAGGATCGCGTCATCCATGTCGCCGTCGGAGTTGAGGTCCTGGCCGACGAGTTGTTCGTGGCGCAAGAAGACCAGGTAGCGCTCGCGGCCGATGGAGAACAAGGAGTCCGTTCCCAGGTTCCGTACGACCCCCGTGCGCGGATCGAGGATGTGCACCACGCGATCCTCGGTGTCGCCGTCCATACTCAGATCGGTTCCCTGCTCGTCTTCGGGGACCATGAGAACGATCCAATCGTCCAGCTGGATCATGCGCTCCGTGGCGAGGCCGAGGTTGGTCGTCGTGCCCGTCGTGACGTTGTGCAGGACGGCGACGTCGTCCAGAAGGTCGCCGTCATTGTTCAGGTCCACGACGCCGAAGCGTTCGCTAGCCTGGAAGACCAGGAAGTCGTCGCCTTCAATGGTCTGGACGCCAAACTCTGGAGCAACCAGATTTCGTACCAATCCGCTGTCGGGATCGAAGGTGTGCAGGATCGAGTCCAGTACGTCGTCGTCCCCATTGAGGTCCCCGTCCCCCTGTGAGTCTTCTCTGACGCCGATGACCCAGACACCGTCGGCGAAGTGGGCGGTAAAGCCCGTGCAGGCCAGTCCGCTGTTGACGAAAGTCCCGTTCGCCCACTCGAAGGTGTGGAAAACGAGATCTGTCGCATCGCCATCTCCGTTCAGGTCCGCTGCTCCGGTCTCTTTCACGAACAGCCCGAGGGAATTCGGCGTGACACGCATTGCCCCGCCTTCTGTGGATTGGCCCAGGTTGCGTGTGGCCGGGTCGAGGAGATCGTGGACATGGAGCACCTCTCCCAGGAGGCCGTCTCCGTTCAGGTCCGTGGCACCCTGCATGGTTTCGCTGACGCCAAGAAACAGCCGGTTCGCTCCGCTGGAAAGCGCAAGCCGGCCCCGACCGAAGCCGATGACCGCCAACCCGAGGTTGCGGACCGACACCGTCCGAGCGTCGTAGACCATGGCGACGGTGTCGAGCACATCGCCGTCAGCGTTCAAGTCCGTTTCGCCCTGGCTACGCTCGTTGACGAGGAAGACGGCAAAATCGCCATCGACCTGGGCTCTTTGGGACGGGGCCCCGGAACCCTCCAGCACGGGGCTGGCCGCAAGCTGAAGATTGCTCACCTCGCCGGTGCGAATATCGAAGGCGTGCAACACGTTGTCCAGCGTGTCTCCGTCGCCATTCAGGTCGGTTTCACCCGCGGCGCCCTCATAGACCGTGGCGATCCAGAGATCGGGGCCACCGTCCACCTGTACGATCGGCAGTGCCAGGTTGCCCTGGGCGGGCGGGGTCGCGGTGCCGCTGCCGGAATCCGAGCAGCCGACGGCGAGGAGCGTCAATACGCCCAGGGGAGTCAGATTGGATAGAGCTACGTTCAGCAAGGTCGGGCCTCCGTTGGAATAAGCGAGCCAGGATCTCGGCCTTCAGACCATGCACCTCCCATGCCAAGGTACGGGGTCGGGGGACAATTCAGCGCATATCAAGGAGTGTCAAGGCGGCGAGCATCATCAATCCGTTCCCCCGACTTGCAGAGAGAGAGCCTGCGAGACGACCGCTTCGAGTTCTGGAACCATGAACTCCATCTCGAACATGGCATCAATCAGCGTGGCGCGGCGTCTGAGCTCCGCCACGTACTCCTCATCGTGATAGGTCGCGGGAAGCGGGTCCACTGCTCCGCCGGTTCTGGATTTCGGGGTATAGACCGGAAGTGTAGTGAGGGGAACGGCTCAACGCGGATGACGAGCCCGTAGCCGATCCCCGATGATCGACTTGTAGCGAAAGAAGGCGTTCTCGACGGTACCTTGGCGATGGTACCCGGACTCCTTCTTCCAGTGTCGTCGTCCGACTTCCCGGATTCGTTCAACCGTTCGATCGCGAGCTGCACATGGCGTCCCGCTTCTTCCGCCAACGGTTGCGTCGTTCCTTGGAGGAATGACAACAGCGGCCCCGCGTGCTGTAGCTGCGTCGTAAACCGGCCGCGAGTCGTATGCGGTATCCGCAATGAAGTCAGAAAGTTCCCCCTCAAGCTGACCCAGAAGTTCGGGAGCGGTCGCCGCGTCGTCCGCATTCCCGTCGGTCAGTACCTGCGCGACGATCACACCTGACCGATCGACACCGAGGTGAAGCTTCTTCCAGCCCCGCTTTCCCTTCTTCCCATGTTTCGCGGCTGCCCATTCCCCCTCGCCGACGATCGAGAGTCCAGTGCTGTCGACGATGAGATGGATGGGCTTGTTGATCTCGGGACACCTGAGTTGGATATCGAGATGTTGGCTGCGGCGCGAGAGCGTGGTGTGGTCCGGGGCTTCGAGATCGATACCCATCATCCGGAACAGCGAGTTCAGAAATCCCTCGGTCTGACGCAGTGGCAGGTGGAAGACCAGGCGCAACGTGATCGCGGTCTCGATCGCAAGATCCGAGTACTTCCTCTGTCCACCTCGCTTGCCGGACGGCGAGGGAGTCCATGAATCAATCGCATCCGATGAGATCCACAGCGTGATGTCGCCTCGCTGAACGAGTGAGCGGTCGTACTCGGCCCAGTTGCCAACGCGGTATCTGGTCTTGTAGCGGGGATGGACTCTCGATTTCATCTCGGCAGCCTGCTCACCGGGCATGCCTCTGACGGGAAATGGCTCTGGGAGCCCCCACAGGCGCTGTCAGCCAGGGGATTCGTGCACCAACACCTGTTCCCTCCCCAATACCAAACCATAGGCCCCCGGGGTAAGACCAGCCCAATCTTTGATACTGAGGCTGAGGCCAGTGAGTTGGGGCCCCACTACTTGTGAGACCCGGTCGGACGGAATGAATATCCGTTACGCTAAGTAGAAGCGGTGGTCCGTTTGTTTGTGGCTTAGCGCAGCGGTTTGCAACGCAGGGCCCGCAGCATCAGTTGTCCTCGAACAGCGACCCGGCCACCCAGTCCTCAGTATTGAGGGCCGATCTGGAGTCCCCGCCGCTGACCGAGGAGTAGTTGTTGCTGGCCGTGTTGTAAAACCCGCCGCTGACCGAGGAGCGGAGGCCGCTGGCCGTGTTTTCACGCCCGCCGCTTCCACGGGTCGCTGATTCCCACGATGCCAATGGCCGAGCGGCGCTGCCTAGCGCATCTGCTGCCTCTTCGACGTTTTTGCATCGCCAGCGACGATTCCCGACGGAAGCGCAAAGTCATCCAAGGAAACCTCGTGGATAAGCGCACCGGTGCGAGCATCGTGGACGCTCATCGGTGCCATGATCTCCGGTTGGATGATGTACAACTTGGAACCCGCGTGGCTCAGAGCCAGGGGGGGCGGGTCCGATTGGAAGAACAGGAACACCGGGTGCGTCGGGATCTCGAGTGTCTGCCGGCCCAAGCCGGACTCGTCGACTTCGAACGCGCGCACGCTTTGGGCACTGCGTACGAAGACGTGGCGTCCGGAAGGATGGAACAGCATGCCCGGGGGATGTGGATATTGCCCAGGAATGGCCAACTTCGCGCAGCCGTTCATCGTGTTGGTTTGCGCGTCGACGAAGTACGTGTCTCCACCGTTGCAAACGAACTCTTCGCCCGGCGGCTGGAGACCGAAGACCATGGCGTACCCTCCGTTCGGGCTGAAACTGACCGAAGAGCCGGACCACAGGGTCAAATCGATAGGCTGCGACGGTTCGAACATGCCGCTCTTCGAGATGGAAGCGCGATACAGGCGACCGGGCGCAAAGAAGTCGATGGTCGACAGGAAGAGCTCTCCCTGTGCGTTGACCGAGAAGCTCTCCGTATACGGTTCATCCGTCAGGTAGGCCGAGTCCAGCGTGACTCCGCTCGCTATATCGTGCGTGAAGAAGCGCGCTCCCGAAGCGACGACCAAGAGACCGTTGTCGGTCACCTTGAGTACTTTCGGCCCCGTCGAAGCCCCGAAGAAAAGGGGAACGGGATCGAGGCTCGGAGGGGTGGCTTCGAGGTCGATGCGATGGACCCGATCGGGACCCGCGATAAAGACCTGCGATAGATCCTTGGCCAGCGCCATACCGCGACCAAAGGCCGTATCGGGCAAGGGAATACGAGCAAGGATCGTATCGGTTGTGGTGTCGATAACCGCGGCGTTGGTGCATGGACCAAAACGAAGGCGGACCTCCCCCCACCATCCCCGGTTTCACGTCCTAATCGCCTTCGATACCGGCCGACCGAGTTCGAACATCCGGTTCAGCACCTTGCAGGCGAGCAACGCCTCAGCTCTCTTCGGATGGACTCGTGAGTTTATGCCGGAAGAATCAGGCATGAGCCTGGGCCATGACCAGCACCTCGTGCGGACACAGCTACGGCCGGTACGATCCATGCACCAACGCCTCTCGGTAACGACCATCCTGGCTCAATCTGGAGACTGCTGAGATGCGACGCTCCTTGATCTCATGACCCGGGCGCACCACAGACCCACCGCTGCGCCGGCGAATAGCCCCGCGACCGAACCGATCCCGAGGTAGATCAGGAGAGGCTCTTTGGGAGGAGGGGACATCCCGTTGAGCAGGAAGCAATACAGCGTTGCTCCAAGGGCTCCAACGGTAAGGCCCGAGACTCCACCCAAGCCAATCCAGCGGCTCCTGGCCTGGCTCACCTCACGACGCAATACCCCCATAGCGCAGAAACCTCCCACGATTCCGAGCGGGACGCTCAATGGAAGGCCCAAGACCGCACCTCCGACGAGAGCAGTGAGAATCATGCCTGGCTCCGGCTTCGTCAAGAAAATGACTACCCCACCGAAGATGGCACTGGCGCAAATGGCCGAGATCAGGCTCACCAAGATCGCACGAGCCGTTGTTACCGTTCGCTTCACCATGACTGTCCTTTTGCTACCTCTGCTCAAGCATGAGGGTCAGGGGTTATAGGATCCTCTCTTTTCTTCCGGCGCGGCTTGGCCGCCCCACACACTAGAAGACGCAAAATGGTGAACCGGTAAAGCCTGGCTCGCCGGCTCAACGATCACCTCCCACGTCTCTTGTTCCAAACAGTTCCCCTATGTGTCCTTGCTGGTAGTCGTATCTCACGGTTCCGCCAATCCACAATTGATATGACGGAAAGACGTCGTGGGTGCGCCCCACTGTAATTGTGCGCATGCTCTTGTCGTAGGTTATCGTGAAGTCGACCACCCCACGGTGGCTTATGTGGATCTCAGGCTCGAAACCGCCAAGTACTCGTCGCCGAGAGTTCCGAATGTCCGCGCTGGTAGCACCGCCATCTACAGTGGGAGGCAGACCCCCTACCAACCGATCTGCTCATCGGTCGCCTCCTCGCCGTACATAATGCTGGGCAGGCCGTCCACGGAGGCGTCGGAGTACATAGGATCGTCTGGCAATGTGATGTAGGATAGCAGGAAGTGTTCATCGGG
>CBFIHP010000062.1:0-5175 GCA_965662355.1 Planctomycetota bacterium
ACTGGGATGCGCAGCGACGAAGCGCACGTCGTTAGAGCGTGGTGTGGTCCGGGGCTTCGAGGTCGATGTCCATCAAGTCCAATAACGATCGCAGGAATCCTTCCGTTTGCCGCAGTGGAAGATTGAAAACCAGACGCAAGGTAAGAGCCGTCTCGATCGCCGTGTCCGAGTAACTTCTCTGTCCGCCTCTTCTCCGTGAGGTTCGGGGCTTCCATGCATCGATGGCGTCCTCCGAGATCCACATCGTGATGTCGCCTCGCTGGACGAGCGAACGGTCGTAGGTAGAGCCGTTCGTGACTCGGTATCTGGTCTTGTAATTCGGACGGACTCGGGAGTTCATGCGGAGATCGTCGCGCATCCATCTGGGCCTTGGGCAGCACCTCGACTGCGGGCGCTTGGCTCGCTACGATTGATGCACCAACGCCCGCCTGCGGAGCAAGGAGGCCTCCTCGAGCTTCCCACGCCAACCTTCTGAGCCATGAACGAATCCACTCCGGGCAACGACGTTCGCATCATCCCCTCTCCCAAGCTCGTGTTCGGCATCCTGATCGCCGTGACGGGTGTCATCTTCTTGCTCGACAACCTGGACGTGCTCGACGCCGCCTTCCTGGGAAGCTGGTGGCCGGCCGGCCTGGTCGCTCTCGGCGTCGTGCAGCTGATCTTCGGTGACCATCCCGCTCCACGAGTCATCGGCATCGGGTTGATGGTGCTCGGGGGACTTCTCTTGCTGGGCAATCTGAAGCCCGAGATCTTCGACGTGAGTGATCTGTGGAGGCTCTGGCCGGTGGCCTTGGTGCTGTTCGGGGGCTCGCTGGCTTATCGAGCCATGTTCCCCGCAACGGGGGGGAGTGCGCGGGCGGAGGATCACTCCAACATCTTCTCGATGTGGTCCGGGCAGGTTCGCCGCGTCACGTCAAAGAACTACAAGGGGGGCGATCTCACGGCCATCATGGGGGGCTATGAGCTGGATCTGTCCGACGCGGACATGCAGCCGGGTGAGGAGGCCGTGCTTAACACCTTCTCGCTCATGGGAGGAGGTGAGATCCGTGTTCCCTCCGATTGGGAAGTTGCGGTCGAAGTCACTCCTATCATGGGTGGCGTGGAAGCCCGCACCTCGACACCGTCCGGAGTTGGCCCGAAGAAGGTGTTGCACGTGCGCGGCCTTGCAGTGATGGGGGGCCTCGAGGTCAAGAACTGACCGAGGTACGGGTACGAAGCCAGGCACCGAGCTGACGGGTTGGTGAGGCGTTGTTGCACGACTCGAAATGGAGCCAGAACTCTCCCACCGGCGAAGTGCAACCGGAGCAACTCAAAACGATGCAAGCGAAGGCTTGCTGGCCCAGGCATGCGTCCTCAGGCGGGATCGAGGAGCTTGTCGGACTTGGCTGCGAAGACGAAATCGCTCTCGGTGAGGCCATCGATCTTGTGGGTCCAGATCTCGATCCGCACCTTGCCCCAGGCCAGGTAGACATCCGGATGGTGACCCTCTTCTTCGGCCATTTCGCCGACCCGGTTCACGTAGACCAAAGCGTCGGCAAAGTTCTGGAACTTGAAATCCTTCACCAGGTGATGTTCTTCGACGACCTGCCAGCCGTCGACGAGCTGACGATGAAGCTTCGCGAGTGCAGTTCCCTTGAGCGGAGGCACGCCGCCTCGGCAGGGAATGCATCGCTTGCTCGCCAGGTCCATATTCCGAAGTGTACGAAGGCTAGGCGTCGTGGATTGGTGAGATCTGCGTGTTCGCCGCACCGGGTTTGGGGAATCGAGAGCTCGAGCCTATCATCTGCGAAGGGAGAGACTCTCCCACAGTCAGGCGCAACAGCGTGATAGACGGCGCGTATCCCGTCTGGGACTCGTTTCGAGGCTGCGCGAACAGGAGCGCGCGACGGGGGCCGCCTTAGTCGAGACGGTCGAAGACCGCTCCGCCTGCGCGGTGCCTCGAGCCCTGCAGGTGCTCGTACGCTGGAAGCGTGGCCAGACGGAGGTCGTCCGTATAGCCGCCGAGCGTGAAGTGATACAGGCTCTGGAACCGATCGTCGCTCAACCCCAGAACTTCATGGAAGGCATCGTCAAAGTAGCAACCGATCCCTGTGGCACGCACCCCGGCGGCCTCCGCTTCCAGGTAGAGCACCTGACCGAGCATTCCCGCTTCCCAGAACAGACGGCGATACCAGAAAGCGCCGGACAGGATGGGATCGCGGAACTCGGCGATCATCCCGAGACTGAAGGCCCCATCCGCGGCAATGTCCTGATGGCAACTCACGCTGCCTGCCGTCTGACGGAGGTCGGCCTCGTGTAGACAGAAGAGGCGTAGGTGCTTTGGGCAATCCGGGGCCCGGGTCCAACGCGCGGTGTTCTTCAGAGTTTCTTGGAAGCGCTCGTGCACTTCGGCCGTTCGCTCCAGGAGGTAGAGTCCCGGATCGAGACCCTGGACCCTGTGCACGAAGATGCCGAGGTGGATCTTGGGTTCCCAGGGGATGGCATCCCAGGGAGCTACGCCGGGGCGGGGAAGGAGCGTGTCCAGCATCGCGTAGAACTGTTGTTGCGAGATCGAGGTGACTCCGTCGAGCGCCACCGCGCTCCGTCGCTGGCGAATGAGCGTGGCAGCACGTGTCTCGCAGACTGGCCGAAGCGGAGCGAAGCTGGATCGTGTAGCGGAGTAGCCCTTCAGTGACGGAGGCTTGCAAGTTGCCTCGGCGACGTCGTCGATGACATCCCAATCCACGTGCCGAGGACTCAGCACATTGGCCTTCCCGGCCCACGAGCCGCTGGAAAGAACCTCGGCTACGTCCTTTGCGTGGCACTCGAGCTCTGCCGCTTCGTCCTGCGCCGGAGACTCTCCGCAGGGAGCGACAAGCATGAGCACGTCCGGATGCTCGCGGTCCAGAGCGTCGATGGACGCAAAGTCCTGCTCGCGATCGAGCCCCAACATCTTTGCAACGAGCGCGTCTCCGAACCCATCCAAAAGGAAAGCCGACCAACCCAGGGCGGCCGCTGCGTAGCGCAGGGTTGCGATCACGTGACCGGTATCGTGCTGGCAGTATCGAAAGGCTCGCTCCCCATACTTCCACGCTTCGCGCCAGTGGATCGAGGAGACTCCGACAATGAAACCTCCGGCAGGGAGCCGTTCTTTCAGCTTCCGCGCCGGCTCGCCATCCAGCCTGCAGCGCTGCTCCAGGCAATGGTCGCGGCTGACATAGTGGTAGACGCCGGCCGGCAGTCCGGTGGTTTCCGGCAGCACGACGTAGCCCTCCGTGGGGTGAAGATTGCCGCTGGAGGGATCGCTTCGCAAGGCCCAGCGCGTCCCGCCGAATTCCTTCCAGGCGGTGAGTCCCAAGGCGAGCTCGAAAAACGCCGCGAGTGCATCCAGGCCGAGCGGGTAGGGGGCCACGGCTTCCCTGACGTAGAGATCGCAATAGCGCGTCTGCACATCGTCTGCAGTCAAAGGCAGCTCGAACCTCGGAGCACGCTCGTAGGTCCGGAACGGATCAGGCTGCGTCGCCCAGTCCATTTGCCCCGGGGCACGCGCATAGCGGTTGAAGTGGTGCTTTGTGCGCTCGTGGTAGGCGAACACCCGTGCCGCGAAGTCGGTCGAAGGGCTCATCTCTTTGGGGTCGCGCTCTCGATCAAGCCTGCGGCCGAGCTAGCGGCCAACGCTCTGAAGCTCCTGAGGATCGTGCCGTGACGCCGTGAGTGCAAAGAATCGGCGGGAATTTGTCACCAGGAACCGGGCAGAGACTCTGACACTTCCGCATGCGGATGAGTATTCCGAGCGCTCTTCGCCACAGTTGTGCAACTCTCCCGAGGACACGGGCATACCTCCCCCACCGCCCACGCGCTCGCAAGGCATACAACGAATCATCAGGCCGCTGTCCGCAGCTCGACGACAGGCAGATGAGGCTCTCAGCTCGGAGTCCAGCAAACCTGGAACTCCAGTTCCTCGTGCCCCTCTTCACGTTCGTGCTCGATGGTGAAGACCGCGCGATCGGGCACATAGATCCGTTCACCCGAGACCTGGATCTCGAAGTTCTGCCCGCTTTCGACACAGTCCGCGAGGCGGCGCAGCTTCGCGGCAAACTCGGCGTTGGAGTAACCGGCCTCGATGTCTCGTTCAGACTTGCTCATCGCTTTCCTCGCTTCTCGGAACGTGAGTGCTGGTGATGCGCACCCAGCCTGAGCGATGAGTGCGGCCGCATCCAGTCCGCTCCCGCGATTCTTGGTCTACGCACCACGCCCGTCGGAAGAGTGACTTCTTCCCTGGCCCTGACGTCCAAGCGCGCCCGCCCTTTGGACATGCGCCCGCATCGCTTCCGTCGACTCGCGCTGGAATCTCAGCTGCAGTCGTCGCGCGAACGGCTTTCCCAGGCGCACGAGCGGCGTCGGACGCGAGACCGCCCTGGCGCCGTAGCGCACCTCGTCGGTCTCGGACGAGCGGTGGACCTCGAAGCGCTCGGCGCCCTGTTCGACGTGGCCCGCTAGCGTGCCGAAGGTGAAACCGCGGCGCCGCATGGGGTCGCTCCCGTCGAAGACCTCGAGCACGCGACCGGGGAGCAAGGTGTAGAGCCCAAAACCCCGGACCACTCCGACGTAGACCGAGCCGACCTCAAGCGGCCCCGGTCGTGCATGGACCCAGGTCCAGGGCGACGGGTACATCGCGAAGCTCTCCAGCGCCTCGACCGCCGCCTCGTACGCGTCGCGACCGCTTCCGAGCACGCCGCCGTACGTATCGGACACGAAGCCCGGAGGCGGTGCCTCCAGGCTGGCGACGTTCAGCCCGGGGACGTTCAGCTCACGGGACTCGCAGTCGAGCAGATAGCGCTCGAGGGTCGTCGTCGACGGTCGTCGCAAGCAGAACACCCAGGCAGTGTAGCCGTCGCTCGCTGGGGGCAACACGGTTCGAGACCCGCTAGCTTCGGGGAGCCACCTCTTCGAGGGCCCCTCGGAGGGGCCTCCTGTCCACGGCTCGACGACAGGGAGATTTCGCCGAGACCAGGTCGAGCCGCCCCCTTCTCGGAAGTTGTGGGTAGCTCTCGGGGCCTGGTGAAGAGAGCCAATGAGCGCGGTGTGGACGAGCCGCTCTTTGGAGAACGGCCGGCGATACGCTCCCAGGCTCTCTGCGCTCTCTCGCCGCGCCGCCGGTTGTGGTTGACACGAAGGAGCTCAGGGCCTTCTTGC
>CBFIHP010000063.1:0-5007 GCA_965662355.1 Planctomycetota bacterium
CCGGCCGACAATCTCGAGGTACGGTTGAGCATGCAAGCCGTGCTGACGGCTTCACCGGAGCACACCCCCGCAACTCCGGTCTTCGAGCGTTTTTCCATCTCCTCCTGGAAAATGCCCTCGACGGCAGCGCAGTTCCGCGGAATCGAGTTCGAGTTCTAGTGGGCTGAGAGGGCTCCTGGAGGAACGTAGAGCGTTCCGGCATCTGCGAGTGGGTGGCTCCGGCACGACATCGTTCCGCCAGCCTCGAGGCCGGGGCGAGGACTCCGTGCCAGGTGAGCAGCGGGTGGCCCCGGGGCGCGAGGTGTGCGAAGCCCGGGGCCGGCCAGCGCGTGCATTGCGCCAGGGGGGCCCCCTCGGACCGCGTGGGCACGTGCGCGCGTAGCGGGAAGCCGAGGATCGAGTTTCCCTTGCTCACGACCAGCGCGACAGACACCGTGGGGTGGGGAGGGATCAAAAAGACCCCGTTGGAGCACCTATCCTCAGAGCGATGGGACGCTCAGTGACTTCCAATCCACGACGGTCGCGATCGGCGCCACCACGCTCCTCGCGCACCCGTCGGCGCCTTTCGCCTACGTCGCCAATGGCTTCAACGGCGGCATCACGGTTTACTCGATCGATGGACCGGTGACGGCGCTCGCCGGCAGTGCTCCCGTTACCGGTGTGGTCGACGACATGACTGCCGCCGACGCGGGCGCCTTCCTTCGCGTTGCCGAAGGAGCGTCTGCTTCGATCCTTAGCTTCCGCATCGACACCTCGGCGACGACCTCGGCCACGCACTTGGTGTCGGCCGGGGCGCCGGTCGCCGTGACGGGTGGCCAAGTCGAACACATCCTCGCGAGTCCCGATGGGCGCCTCGTTTTCGCCTCGACCGCGTTCGTCAAGAAGGTGGTGACCTTCGACGTGGACCCAACGACGGGCGCGCTTGCGTTCCGGGAAGCGACGTCGGCGGGCGAGTATCCGACCGAACTCGCTGTCAACGCCGGCTCGGACCTCCTCCATGTGCTCGATGCCGTCTCACGCGAGATCCGGGTCTACCGCATCGGATCCACGAGCCTGTTGTTGTCCGATCGCTCGCGGACTCTGCCATCCCCCGGGAAGATGACTCTCCTCCGCGGCTCATCGACCTTCGCGGTCACGGACTTCGTCTTCGTCAGCAACGAAACGACGGGCATGATCGATACGTTCGAGTTCGACCGCGGCGACAACATACTGACCGCTGGAACGCCCGTCGCGGCGTTCGCTCCGCAGACTCCGGTGTTCAACCAAGTGCACGACGTGGTATACGTCCCCGAACGCGACGCGGGGGTCTTTTCGGTGTTCACGCTCGATCGCGAGAACGCGACCTTGGTTCCGATGACACCGCCTTCCGTCTTCGGCGGCGAGTTTCCGACCGACATCGTGATCGGTGCGGCGGGCCGCTTCGCCTATGGCATCGACGGAGACGGGACACTCCTTACCCTCCCGATCGATCCCGACACGGGCGCGCTTTCGGAGGCCGTCAACGCAATCGAAATCCCGTCCAACGCGGGTCCGCTCGTGGTCGATCCGACCGGCCAATCTCTTTTCGTGCTCGAGCCGGGGACGGCGGAAGTCGGGTCTTACGCCATCAACCTGACCAGCGGCTTCCCGACCTTCCGTGCACGCTTCTCAACGCCGGTGGCACCGGTCGACATGGTCATCCTTCCGCAAGGGCGTGAGCTGTACGTGTTGAGCGGCGGGGTCAGCTCGGTCTCGGCGTTGGCGATCGACAGTTTCGACGGCTCGGTCGCGCTGCACGGCACGGACCACCCTGCGGGCAGCAATCCCGTGTCGCTCGACATCATGGAGCAAGGCTTCAACCTGTACACAGGCAGCGCGACGGACGCGAGCATCACGATCGGCGATGTCGATTTCCTCACGGGAGAGGTGAACTCGTTTTCCGCGGGAGTCTCCCCGGTCGCGATTCAGGCCGGCTTCAGTGACTTGCGCGTGGGTGACGGGGACCTGTTCGTCTTCGCGTCGTTCAGCACTCCGAGCAACGAACTCGTCGTGTTCCGTAGCCAGCCGACGAACTCTCTGCTCAGGGTCGGATCCGCGCCGCTCGCCGCGGGCGTTCATCACATCGGCGTCAACGCAACTCGGTAGGCGACAATGAAGACACTCCCTCTCGTTTCAGGAATCGCATTGCTCGTGGGGCTTGGGGCCGCAGGTCCTTCCGGTGGCGCGCAAGAGGTCAAGCAAGCAACGTCGACGAAGGGGGCCGTGGCGCCGATTCGAAGCGGGACCGGCACGCCCGTTTGCATCGACTCGCTGGTCGATCAATCGGGCGGAGCGTGCCTCGAGGCCGCCTCGGCCCCGACGTTTGGAAAGCTGTATCCGCTGGGTCCCGAGTTCAACATCGATCCCTTGGGTCGCGTCGGTGTCGGAACTCTCGCTCCTCAGCGCGCGCTCGATGTCGACGGCATGGTGCGCTCTCGCTTCGGCGGCATCGAATACCCAGACGGAACGATACAGAGCACCGCGACGTTGACCGGCCCACAGGGTCCTCCCGGACCACTCACGCCACCCGAGCCGACGACGACGATCGGTTCGATCCAATTCGCGGGATTCGGCTGTGCGCCGACGGGGATGCCGCTGTACTCGTTCACGCACGCCGTCTCGAACCCGGGCGGAGGGAGCTCCCTAGTCTCGCTCTCGTTTGCAAAGGATGTCGACGCGTGCTCTTTTCTGATCCTCGGAGCGGCGGTGTCGGGAACGGTGTACCCGTCGGCGATCGTGACGGTCGGTACGCTGCGGATCACCCTTCATGACGTCCGGGTCACCTCGGTCGAGATGCTGAGCATCGAAAACGAGCATCCGCGCGAGAAGGTCGTTTTGGAAGTCGAGAGCCTCCGATGGGACGAAACGGTCGCGGGCACATCCGGCGACTGGGATCTGCTCACCAGCACGGGCTCGGGTTCGCCGAGCTTGGCCGGCAGTTCCCTGCGCTTCGTGAATGTCGACACGGGCAGCGTTCCCTCCGGCGACTATCCGTTCGACTTCGCGACCCAGACGACCAGTCACCCGCTCGGCAGCCCGAGCTTCACATCGAACCTGATCCTCGAGCGCAGCTACGACGACCTGACCCCGTCGCTCCTTCACGCCTGCGCCGCGGGCGTGATCCTGACCCAAGTCGAGGCCGTTGAGATGCGCTTCTCAACCATCCTTGGGATCGACACCGAGTATCTGCGCTACGATTTGACCGACGCGCGCGTCACCGAAGTCCGCCTCGAGCGGAAGCCCACCGGCGAGTTCGTGGAGGTGGTCTCATTGGACTTCACCTCCATGCTGTGGTCCTTCGATCAGGACGGCGTGATCACGAAGGTGCCGTAAGGGCCTAAGGGATCTTGTGGAAGAGAATCCAGTTGGACCAGACACCGTGTGCGGTGCCGAGGAAGGCGACTCGGGAACTGAAGGAGCTGCTCTCAAAAAGACCGTCGTTGTTGAGGTCCTGCATGACTCCAAGTCCCGCGACCTCCGCTTGGGCAGTGTCGAGAGCGACGCCGCCAAGTAGATAGGTACGATCTCCCGCACTATTGAAGTCGCGTGCCCAAATGTTGTCGATCCGAACGAAGTCCGTGGCTCCGGAGAGATCGTAGACGGGGGTAAACGAGGGGCTCGCCTGGTTGAGCTCGAACTGCACGATGGCCTTTGCGCCGTAGTCGTAGAGAAGCAGGAATCTCCCCTCAGGGTCCGCACCAACCGCGGTGAAAGGTCCTTCGGCGCCCTCATAGAGCACGGTCTTGGTTGGCGTGAGCCCTGGGCTCACCCAAGAGCCTCCTCCACCTCCGACCTTTCGAATCTTCCGATTGGACCACTTCCACGCGCCCCCGTTCCCGGTGCGCACGTAGGGGCTAAAGACACCAGCGGGAACTCCCATGGCAGGAGCGGGTGCATCATAGTCGACAGTGTATCGGTAACCCGGCTGATTGAATCGCCAATGCTCGACGGTCGTAGTTCCATCAGCCTTGATGCCGGCGACGAAGAAGTCGTCGCCTCCGTTGCGGCTCCCGCAACCGGTAATCCAATACGAGACGGAGTAATCTCGCTTCTCCGTAAACCAGACCGACCCATCGTTGGCGCGCTCACTTCGACGGCGAGTCACCGTGTGCAGCGATTGCCCCATTCCCATGAACTGAATGAACAAGGGGGAACTCATGGTGTGTTCCCCGATGCCGAACTCAGTTTGATCGGCGAGATACGCCGGCAATTGAGAAGGCGCCTGGGCACCTCCCGGCCCAGCCAAGAGGGGCAAGGCTCCTAACGCCAGGGCAAGAGATGAGAGAGTCTTGTTGCTCATAGCTAGTCGAGTCGTCATTTGCATTTGCTCCCCTAACACCCCGGACAAACGCTGAAGTCTCCGCCGGATGTCGCAACAGGGCATTCCGGGTTGTTGGCCATCCTCTCGTTCAGCCCGTCGGCCTGCTTCTGGCTGAAATCGCACAGGTCATCAACGTTTCCGCCCTGAAGGATTCGCTCCTCGATCCTATTGCACGTGTCCTGATGTGATTGAGCGTGGAGACTCATGTGGGCACACGGGCCATTACCGTTTCCCGGAAACCCGGGATCGCTCGGCTCGCCGTTCGGCGTGTGTCCGATCTCATGCTCGAGGACGATTTCGCCAATATCAATGGCACCGCCGTTCGGTGCAAAATCATCGATCGCATCTTGGTCGATCACGATCTCTTTGGTGTCGCCATAGGTATGGCCAATTTGACCATTAGGCAGTGATTCGCCGGGCGCTGTGTTTCGCGAAGTCCACCCGGGCGGGAGCCCCCCTTGCGGCGGCATCACCGAGGCTGTCCCCTCGGCGACCCAGACACCTGACACCATTGCGAACAGGACAAGCATGAGCGTCACTCGTTTGCTCATTCGAATCAGGCTAGCCGAGTGGATGATTCACCGCAACGGTCCGGCCGACAATCTCGAGGTACGGTTGAGCATGCAAGCCGTGCTGACGGCTTCACCGGAGCACACCCCCGCAACTCC
>CBFIHP010000064.1:0-4603 GCA_965662355.1 Planctomycetota bacterium
CTTGTGGAGCGGGGAGTTCGTGAAAGCGTGCGGGAGCGAGGGGATCGTCACGGGTATAGACGCCTTCGATAAACAGGGCGTGGGCATGGATGTTGAGATTGAGGGAGCCTCCGAAGCGTTGGATGACATTGACGGCTCCCGAGCGGAACCCGAGCTGATCTTCTGCTCGCGATCGACCTTTCCGTTCGTGCGCAGAAAGAGCACCCAAATTGCTCCGCGATCGGAACCGCCATCGTCGTCGCCACGCGCACCGACCACCAGGTCTTCACGTCCATCGCCATCGAGGTCGCCGACTCCGGCCACGCCGCTACCGAAGTAGTCGTGGGCATCCAAATGGCCCGAGAAGGTTCCCTGAGCCGCGTTGATTCTCTGTGCGATACGCACGCTGCCATCACCATTCAGCGCGATGGTCCAGACCGCTCCAGTGTCCGTTCCGAAGACGTCGTCGTGCGGCATTCCGACCGCGATGTCGCGACGCCCGTCGTTGTCGAGGTCACCCAGTCCGGTAACCGACATGCCAAAGGCGTCCCCGGCACTCAGCCCCATGGGCAAGTCGTACCCCGTGATCTTGCGCGATCCGCCGACCGTCCCATCCTCATTAAGGAAGAGAATCCAAACAGCGCCCGCACCCACGGCGCCATCGTCGTCCCCAGGGGCGCCCACGACCAGGTCGATGTATCCGTCGCCGTCGAGGTCGCCAATGGCGTCTACATCCGCGCCGAAGGCATCGCCGCTATCCAGCGAGCCCGTGAATCCACCCAGGCCTGCACCGATTTTGACCTCGTCCTCAACGGAGCCATCAGCATCGAGAAAGAGCACCCAGAGGGCGCCCGAGCCGTCCTGACCTGGCGCTCCCACTGCCAAATCGCCAACTCCGTTGCCGTCCAGGTCTCCCAGAGCCGCGACCCCGGAACCAAGTCCGGCCCCCGAATCCGTCGGGCCGCCGTAGCCGCCAACGAGCTCGGAGATCTTGGCTTCGGACGCCACGAGACACGTCCCCAGGCCGTTGTCTGGCGTCTCTCCAGCCTGGGCAACCGTCAGGGGGCTGAAGGTGAAGAGCAGGGCGGCGACGAAGAGTCGATTTGTGGTGAGGATGGATGCGGACAAACCCAGAAACTCCCGAAATGGAACCGTGAGACGGAATCTATTTCGAAAGTAGCAGGAAGTTGCATTCGTCTCGGGTGATTCAACCGTGTATCCGTTTCCGGATTACAACCGCGAGAGATCAGGTCCGCTGCGGGCTCCAAACGGGTAATTCTTTCCACATCCGCTCGTTGGGCACGGGTCGAAGAGTCAGAGGGCCTCTCCGACCCGCGGAGTTGCGAGTCACCTCACAAGGCGAGTACCCCCCGCGCCCGGACTCCCGAGCTCCCTCCGCACATGAGGAAGCGTCGAGCTCGAAAAGAGCTCTTGCGTCAGGTCATGATCCGAAACGAACACGGTTCGCCCACGACTCAACGCGTGAAAAAACCCCACGCTTTCACCCGCGAGAAGAGCCGGTGAGATCAAGAGCGGAGCCCCGCCCTCAATAGGAGTCCTGTACAGCTCAACCCCAGCGTTCACATGCTGAGCACGATAAACGACGTTCCGTCCACCCGGAGCGATCCGCAGTCCGAAAACCTTGGGAACGATATCGAGCTCGAGAAACTCGCTTCCATCCGCTCGGCTCGAAAAGAGCCCCGTGCCCGGAAGCGAGGGCGAAGCATAGAACGGAGTGGCAGAGAAGGCGACTCGGTCGCCCGTGGGGCTGACTGCGAAACCAGTGCTGTACTCGACCTCGGGATCTCGGGGTGGGTCCAATCTGACAGGAGGTCCCGAGCCGTCGATCGGAGTACTGAAGATTCCCGTAACCGATTGGAAACCGATGAAAACTGACATAACGACATGAGTGGAGTTCGCGGTGATATCGTAATCGTAGACATCATTGAGAGTGAATCCCGTCGGGGCCAAGTCGAGGGGGGTTCCACCTCCTGACAACGGCACGCTGTAGAGCCGATGCCTTATGCTGCCTGCATTGTTCTGGCGGTAAACGACAAAGCTGCCATCCGGGCTCGCCTGAAGCGTACGGACCGCTCCGCTGCTCAACGTATCGGCCAGAAGAGCCGCCGGTTGTGATCCATCGAGCGGCACGCGAAAGAGGGCCGGGAGCGTTCCACCACTCGATTCGGCCGGGAAGATGACATCCGCTCCGTGGAGCAGGAAGTGGGGCTGACCCATGAAGATCGGATCCGTATGCAAACGCACGTGCGGAAGGCTTGCGTCAACGGGGACGCTGTACAGCTCAAACACGCCCTGCACATCATGATCCGCAACATAGACGACACGCTGGCTGTCCGGAGAGATCTCGAAACCACGTAACGTCCGGTTCGGTGGCGTATCGAAGTGGAGTTGGACAGCATCGGCCTGGGTGTCATCGATCACTGCGCTCCGTAGGCGGCCGACCTCATCCTCGAATACGATCCAATCGCTGTCCGGGCTGACCGCGAACGGACCCACGGGTCCGCTCTCCGAGACGACCAAGGTCGGGGGTTCCGTTCCGTCCGCGGACGTTCGGAAGAACCCCACCCCGGATTGCCGGTAGACGATCCGCGCGCTGTCCGGAGTGAAGTGGTGTTCGTAGAGCGCACCCAGGTACACGGGATCGGATTGCCCATCAACGGGCGCAACGGACAAACGCGGCCCGTGCTCGCGATAGGTGACGAAACGCCCATCCGGTGAAACCTGGGTCGATAGAACGTGGGTTTCATACGTGAGCCCGAGATCGCTGTTGACCCTTACGGGGTCGGTGTTGCCGGACAAGGAAACCGTGAACAGTTCGAAGCGCTCGGCGTCGATCATGCCGGCGATGAAAGCCACGTCTTCGGAATTCGGACTCGGAAGCACCAGAGAGAAGCCCTCCGTCGAGTCGATGAGCGGCGTCAAAGGCATCGACGGCGCACTTCCGTCCTGGATGACGCTGCGGAGCTGAGCCGGGGATCCCGGGAGCGCCGGTATCTCGCCCTCGACGATGACTTGCGTACCCAGCGCCGGTAGATGGAACGAGCGAATTCTCGCCCCCTCGGAATTCAGTTGAACGACCGGGCCACCAGCCACGACCGGCGCCGAAAAGAGCTCCGGCATCTCGTCCACGTCTGCATCGGCGAGGTAGATCATCCGCGAAGAGTCCGCGGTGAAGTGGAACGACTCGATACTTCCACCTGCGACCAGCGGAGGGTTCACCTGGCGCGGCGGGAGGCTGCCATCGACCGGAACGATGAACAGGTCCGGTCGAAGATGGATGTTGACGTCTGCTGCGTAGCCCAACCATTGTTCGTCGGGGCTGATTTCGGCAGAGAATACGTTGCGATCCAACGGCATCGAGGCGATCAAGCTCGCAGGCGCACTGGCATCGAGCGGAACGATGTGAATGCCACCTTGTGGCGAAAGGCCGCCATCGAAGTAGATGACGTTCGTGCCGAGGAACAAGAGGATGTAGGCGAGCCCTGATCCGAGCGTGGTCGGCGTGCCCCCATTGACCGGAACGCTATCGAGTACGAATTCGAAGTCAGGCACGGCCTGAATCAGGTCGTACAGAACTTGCTGGCCGTCCGGGGTCACCTGCCATCCCGTAAAGGTCGCCGAAAAGAGCAGTGTTGGAGAAACAGAGCCGTCGGCGGGCGCGCTGTAGGTCCCGACGCTGCGCTCGAAGACCAGGCGACTGGAGTCGGGTGTCACACTAGCTCCCTCGATGAAGGTTCCGATGCTGATGGGCACCGGGGCCGAAGAGCCATCGAGTTGCATGGAATAGATCTTCCCAACTTGGCCCGGAGTCTCACCCGCAAAGAACGCAAGGCGACTGTCTGGGCTCAACACGAAGCCCGGCTCGTTTGCAGTTGGCAGATCAGCAAGGCGCAAGTCCCCAAGCGTCAAGGTCTGCGGGCTCGAGCTTCCGTCCACCGGGACGGAGTACAGCTCGTGAACCGAAGCGCCCGCTGTGAAAACAGCAGTGTTGCCGTCCTCGGTGATCCCGAAGGAATGTACGTCCTCATGCTGTCCGAGCTCATCGTTGAGCTTGGTGATTTCGCCACTCGCGAGATGGGCGCTGAACAATTCGATCGAGTAGCGCTCCTCTTGATCCGCAAGGTACAGAAGAAGCTGACCGTCGGGTGTATAGCGCGCGTCCTCGACATCGCCGAGGGCTGTTGGCGGGGAGGGGGTGCTGAGCTTCTGGATTTCGACGGGACGGTCGAGCTGGGGAAGCACGAAGAAAAAACTGGCAAGGAATAAAGTCATGGGGTGTTCTTGCTTGGCAAGAGAGGGCGATTGAACCTGCTCGCCATAACTAGTTGCTTTGCTCACGAACGTCGTTTCACAATTCTTTCAGATATCCCCACAGGAACTTCTAGGCCCCTCCGATGACCCGGATTCGAAGCAGGGAATCGGGCCCAGGAAAGCCAGAATCGTGCAACGCGGGCCGCTTTCGCCGCAACCAGGGCTGGCTAGTCTACCTTCCGAACATGTACGTCACGCCGAGGAGCCCAATCGCTCCGAGTATAGGTGCTCCAAAGGGGTCTTCTTGATCCCCTCCCCACCCGCGCTGCCGCTGAAGCTGCCGCCCCCCCGG
>CBFIHP010000065.1:0-4240 GCA_965662355.1 Planctomycetota bacterium
TATCGAAGGCGATTAGGACGTGAAACCGGGGATGGTGGGGGAGGTCCGCCTTCGTTTTGGTCCATGCACCAACGCCCGACGCCATCCCCGCTCGCGGACGAGCCGCCTCCAGGTCGATGCCGATGCGAAGACTCGACCGAGGCGCTGTGCGAGGACTGCAAGTGTCCCCGTTGACACATGCCGATAGTCCGGAGACGTCACCATCTCCTTGATCGTCTGGATCTCAACCAACGTTACTCGATGCGGAGACACGTTCGGGCATGACGAGTGGTCGTCAAGCTCGCATCCCTTTGAAGCTCTCCTCCAGGCATGGAATCGGGATGGCGACAGACCGATGAGTGCCAAGGCCGTCCGAAACTTGAGCAGGCCATCTGCACGTTCAATCGCCCGGAGGATGAGGGACTTCGACGCTCCATCAGGGACTCGTTGATCTTCCAGGTCCAGATCGAACACCTTGATACTCGCCATCAGGATTCTGGCGACCGCGCACAGTTTCCTCACTCTTCGTCGAAGCCGGATAACTTCGGCTTGCAGCGCTCGCTCGTTCCGCGAAAGAACGTCGAGTGAAACCGTTTGTCGAACCGGACGCCGCAGCCAGCCTGTCGCCGTGGACCGAGGAACTCCGGCTCGAGTCGCAAGTGTCACATCATGCGTTCGACGGACGAGGTCCCGGAGTCGATGGTCGTAGGTTCGTTGGAATCGCGACATCCGGACATGATTCACGATTCCAGAGAGTCATGCCCACTCATGGCGTCCTGAGGGCCGATAGTGGCGAGTACTCGTCGCCGTGAGTGCTGAATGTCGCCGCTGACAGCACGGATAGGTGCTCCAACGGGGTCTTTTTGATCCCGTGCTGTCCATTTATCCGGCCGACACTTCTTCATCTCATTCCCAGACGTCCTGGTCATAGCCGTGCTTTCGGCACCGACATTCAGGACTTTTCGTGACGAGTTCTCGTCACCGACCCTGTGACGACGCAGCGTCCACACTGGAATACCCAACCCAGGCTGGAGTATCCGCCGGATCTCGGCCGGTCCAACTCATCTCATTCCTGAGCCCTGCTTCACGCGGCGTCGGAATCTTGACCGTTCTCGCAGACCGCGCCATCCCCCCTACCGAAGTAGTAACACGCGGTGACGGAAGCACCCCCCGAGCTTCGAAGTCCCTCATCCGTCATGCTTTGAATCAAGGGAAGATTGCGTTCGTCGAACCCGCCAGTGTGAGGTCCGCGTGGAACAGGACGGCCTGTCCTGCGACGAGGCCTGGCAGCGGAGCGGGGAGTGTGGCCGCATGGCTTCCGCCGGCATCGAGCAAGAACGGTCCCTCGACGAACTGCATCAGGGAGAGATCCAGGCCCCAGAAGAGCGGCCGGCCGTTGAAGAAATAGAGCGACTCGGGGTTCTGGAACAGGGCCGCCGGCGCGGCGAGGAGGAAACCGAAGCCGTTGGCTGGACCCGCGATGATCGTGCTCTCGAGCATGCCCGGAGCGGCGGGCTGCTGGGAAAGCTGGGGGCGAGCCGGGTGCAGCTCCATGCGCTGACTCGGGGGTGCAACCGGGTCGTTGGTCGGCGCGATGAAGTGGAAACGGATCGAGGAGGTCGTTGCCGGCTGGAAAGCTGCAAAGGCCTCAGGATGATCCCCGGCGACCAGCTCTGCGTCTTCGATGATGTAGTTATGCGAGGCGGTTTCGAAGAGCAACTCCGCTGCGCCGGTCGTCGGGTCGAGGCGTTGGATCTTGCCGGGGACGTTGAAGGAGGCGAAGAACGGATCGTTTTGAACGACGAGGATCACTTCAGCACCAGGCAGGGGAAAGATCTCCGTGATGCGATCTGGGTTTCGAGAAAGGACGCTGACCGCGCTTTCATCGAACGGCACAGCGCCGGTCAGATCCGCGGCGTCGATGCGTCCCAGGAAGGAGTCGGGGCCGGAGAACCATCCATAGCTGAAAAGGAGGTTGCCCACGGCGTCGAGTGCCATGGGGCCGGCCAGGTTGGACGTGCCGACGGGTGCGGGAGGGTCGAGCGTTCCGAGAAGTGTTTCGGTCTCGGTCGTCAAGTCGTAGCGCCAGATCTGCATGGGCGCGGACAGCTCTTGCTGTGAATTGAAGAGAACGGACTGTGTGTGCTCGAAAACGAGGGTCAGCGGAGCCAGATCTTGGGGCATGTTGAAGCGCTGGGGCTGGCCCGTGGGCAAGGGGAACCGGAAGAGGCTGGCCCCGCTCGCAACGAGAACGAAAGTCTCGTCGGGGCTGAGGCGTAGGTCCTGGGGCCCGAAGAATGAGCTCGGGATATTCGGATAGTCGCTGTATTCGTAGAGCACCGACAGCAGGTTGCCCGCTGCGTCGAAGCGTCTCATCCGGATCGGATTCGAAACGACGAAGTCGCCGTTGGCGAGGGTGGCTCCCATGCCACCACCTTGGTATCCGCTGAGATCGACGTCGTAGCCCGGCGCGGGATCGAGGAAACCAACCTGGGCAGCGAGGGGAGTGGCAAGGAGCAGGGAAGCAAGCAGTCTCTTCATGCGAGTACCTGGGGGGTTGGTGGTAGGGAAGACACAGTGTACGTACGGGGGAGGCAAATGGGGCCGCGCTGGCGGATTCCTTGGAGGCAGGGCCCGGGAGCATTCGGGGGGGGCGCTGTTGCGTGGATCGAGAAGGCACAGGGTACGGAGCCAGGCACCGAGCTGACGGGTTGTTGTACTGATCGCACTTGGAGCGGCGTTGGTGCATGAATCGGGACGGGGCACCTCTGCTGCCCCATCTCAGTAGCTCAGAGCCCGATCGAGACCTAAATAGGCCGGTCCATCTCTATTCATGCACCAACGCCCAGTCGGGGCGGATTCGCTCACCGTGCGGGCGTCGCATTCGTATGCGCTGTGCAGGGCAGGCCAGCGAGTCATGCGGCCCCCCACTAGGCCCAACCGCAATCAGCCTGATCGATGGCTAGCGGCCGACCGTCAGGTCCTGCGCGTTGGTCAACTGAAACGGCGGACCTCCGTCTGTCGGACCAAAGAGGATGACTTGGGTATAGGCCTGCGCTCCGCAAAGAGCGAAGTTCATCGGCACATCTTGACTTGCGTGCCCGAAAGGTAGGCCCGCGAGGCTCTTCGAAAAGAGAAAGCTCGAGCCCAAATCCACCAACAAGACCTGCCCGTTCGCCAAGTTGAGATTCGCCGGTTGGCTGTACGCGATCATCACGCCGCTGGTGTAGGTGGCGATGGCGTTAAAGTACACCGTAGCTCCCATGATAGGCGGGGTGGCAAAGTAGACGGGCAAGTTCAAGCCCCCGTCGCGACTCGCAGAGATAGGCGGGGCGCAGCTAAACTCTACGAAATAGTCCTGGAATTGGGGTTGGAACAGATAGTTGAAGTGCCAATCCGTTAGTTGAACATCCGGGTAACTCGTCAACTGATTGCAAGCGTCGAGGCTTTGGCCATTGCACATGACGCCCCGCGGCTCGCATTGAGCCGCGCAATCCTCGTGCGGCATACCGAACGTGTGTCCCAACTCATGGCCGATCGAACCAACCTCGGGAGCAAAGCCCTGCTCGATGCGGTCGATGATCCACTTAGGCATACCCGCGTACCCGAAGTTCGCGGCCGCCGCACAGGGACAGAACCCCGTAACGTCCACCTCGAGGAAAATGACGACCCGGTGATCGGGATCGTTAAATTCCAAGTCCGTGTGGGCGATGATCTCGTTGACCGAGTTGCCCAGCCAGTTCCAGTCCGTGCTGTTGTGCAACCCATCGGGGTTCTGAATAAACCAATTGGAATCGTGGGTGCTCACGAGCGTCTCGATCGGCTCGGCCACGAACGTGGCTCCGTAACTGGCCCAAAGCTGTTGGTTTTCCAACAACGCGGAATACACCAGCGCCTGCCGGTTTGTGTTGCTTGCATCCGAAGGCACCACGTAGACCGAGCGAACCGTCTTCGTCGGTGTCTGTGCAAACGCAGTCGACGCATGGAGGGCAAACAGCAGGCAGAGGATCATTCGTTTGAGATTCATGCCGCTGTTAACAGTAGCAAAGGATAGGTGTTTCAAAGGGCTCTTCCGGCCCCTCCCCCACCGCAGTGGCTCAGAAAACAGCCCTTTGAAACGCCTATCCTTCCCGGAGGCCGAGCCCTTCGAGCCCTTTTCGAGCCCTTATATGGTGGGGCGAAGGCTGCATGGCCAGTCCTCGACCCTACCGGAGAGCAGGATACGCGCTCTTTTCCCTATTTGCGCACTATGCACGGCCAA
>CBFIHP010000066.1:0-3846 GCA_965662355.1 Planctomycetota bacterium
CTCGACCGGCGGGTACGGGTCAGGTGCCTCGAGCTTTTGCACCCGCTCGCGGGCGGCAGCCCTGGCCTCCGGGTCTACCGCAGCGGCCTCGAGGACTTCAGTCGGTGGCTTCGGCGTCATAGCGTTTCAAAAACTTCTTCATGCTCTCGCCGGTTGTGTCAGGAAACTCCGCGCCGCCCTCACCCAGCACCTCGTCGGCGCGGATCGCCTCGAGCAAAACGGGAATCCGGTAGGCGGCGTGCGCCTTGAACGCCAGGATGAACTCTCGGAAACGCTCGCGCTCCTCGGGGGGGAGTTCAGCGAGCCACAGCCCCACCACCGTGCGGTCGCGAGTGCGCTCCTCGTGCTTCGCCGCCAGCAAAGCAGCCGGATCCATCAGTCGGCCTCTTCAGGCGCGGGGCACCCAAACTCCAGGCTTTGCTGAAACCGCAGGCCGGCCACCGAGCAACCACTGGCGAGGATGAGAACGAGCATGAGCACCAGTGTCCTCATTCCGCCCCCATGACCAGCAGGGCCGAGCACAGGAGTTCGACTCGCCCAATGTAGTCAGCCGTGGCGGGCGGGATCTCGTTCGCCAGCAGTTCGTGAATCATTGCGTCCGTAGGCTCAGGACACCGGGGGGTCGGCCCCATCGTCGGTGTCGCGGTGCAGCATCCGAGCACGCCACCGAGCAGCAAGCTCCCGCCCACGAGGAACTGCACGCGACAACTCAGCGAATGCGCGCCGCGCTCCAGCAAGTTGAGAATGTGCATCGTCAAGCTCCCCCCCGAGTTGACCCTCACGCTTGGCGGCACGGAGCCAACCCAGCCCCGCGACCACCCCCAGCGCAACGCCCACCCCTACGGCGACGAGCCAGCCACTCACACGTTCTTAGCCTTGCCCACGTTTCCGCCCAGGGTGTTGATTGCGCGGAGCAGAAAGTCCGCGATCACGTTGTCACTCGCGTTGTTCGTCATCGTCGCGACGAGCGAGAAGAGTCCCACGGCCTGGAGCGCCACTTCGAGCAGCGCAGCCCAGTCCAATCCTTGCAGCGTGGTGATGAAATCCATCAGTTCGTTCCTCCAAATTTTGCTAGCCACCAGCGTGCGGGTTGACCCACAGGTAACCCCTGCACGTGCAAGTGCATCCCGCTGCCAGCGTCGTGTGCGGTTGCCCAGAGGCCAAGCTCTTCAGCCTGCGCCTCGGCTTGTGAAAGCCCGTACCCCAGATCTGGCGCAAAGTCACGCGCCATGCCGAGTACGTGCTTCGACGCAGGCGAGCCACCGGCCCCCTCATTGCGTTCCGTAGTTCTTCGCCCACTGGTTTCCGAGAGGAACGGGCAGGCGGCCACGAGGGCGCGGCACGCGGCATCAAACTCCGCTGGCGTCATCGGCTGGCGGCTCACAGCTTCAAAGCCTTCTCGAGCCTCGCCATGAAGTCCCTCACCCCGCGCATGTCACGCGCGAAGGCATCGCTGCTCGTTCGCAGATCGTTCTCCAACATCGTGACCTTGCTCTCCATGCGGATCACCGTGTCATGGGTTTCGTCAAGCACTTGGCTTTTCTGCTCGATCACGCCCTGCCGTACCTCCAGGGTCTTCACCCGGTCGCGGAGTTTCAGGTGCGAGCCCGCAGCCACGGCCAGGGTCGACACACCGGCCACTATGTACTGCCACCACTGCCCGAGAGAATCATGCGAACCCACTGGGCTCCTCCTGCTCCTGCCCCTTGACCTGCTGCTGCACGGCCAGGAAGGCCCCAATCGTTTCGCGCAGTGGGCGCTCCGCCAATGCGTTGAGCACCACCTCCACGTGCTCGCTCGAGAGTTCCAGCGTCAGCATCATGGCCTATCCCTGATTTCTGTGAGGGCCACGATTACCGCGTCCAGTTCCTCGTCGATGGTGAGCGTGCCGATCTCCACGAGCAGGGCCTCGATCTCGCCCACCTTCGCCTGCTGGGCCGGGGTAAATCCGCCGAGCAACTCCGAAGCCTCGCGCACCCCCGCAACATGGCCGCGCACTGCCAAGTCTTCAAATTTGTGGTGGCTCATCTAGGCCTCATCCTATGGGGGTGATTGTGAGCGTCGCGCCTTCCGTTCCCGTATACGTCGCATACGCGGTCGGTGTGTATGCCCCAAACCCGTAGGTGCCGTAGTTGAACGCGATCGTGTGCCCCGCGTCCACGGAAACGATGCAACTGCCTGACACGCTGTGCCAATGTAAATGCGAGCCGAAGACCGCCGTGTGGGCGTCGATGTCTGAAATCTCAATCGAGCCAGGAACATCCGCGTAGCCTGACCCTGTCCCTGTGTCCTTGGTGATCTTGGCCGCCAGACCGACATACGGCGCGGAGGCCCCGGTGGCATCCAACTGCAACTGGATGGCGTACTGGACGAGAAAAGTTTTCGTGCCGGACGCCGGGTAGGGGCCGGTGTACTCGAACTCGCTGCTCGTTTCCGTCCAGCCGTTGTTGGGGGCATGGGCCGTCCACGAGGTGATGTCGGTGATGGGCACAAAATTAGCCCCAGCCCCCAGTGTCCCCCCCATCGCGCCGGCAGACCACACACCGCTGGTACAGAGGTATCCCGCGTGCTGCGTGTCGGCGTATGCCTTGGTAGACGCGTCCTGGGCTGCCGTAGGGTCGCCCACCCCGGTGATCTTGTTCGTGCCCATTGCGATCTCGGAGCCGTATGTCCAGGCACCGGCCACTGTCTCGGTCGCGCTCTTGTCCAGCAGGTTCTGGTTTTGGATTCCGGCAATCAGTGACGTGCCGGCCGTGAAACCTATGCCGCCAACCGAGGTCAACTCGTAGCCCTGGCAGTCCAAGTCCCCTGCGAGTTCCGGGGTGATGTCCGTCACCAGCCGGTCGATCCCGCTGCGCCACGCAATGCCGTGCGGGCTCGCGGTGTCAAGCACGAGCACCTGCCCATCCTGCCCGGACGGGAAGTGCTGGCGCGCGACTTTGCCTCGGAGGGTGGGCACCTAGTTCACCATCCTCGCAGTCTCGTACCACTTGTTATCGGCTTTGAGCACCAAGGTCAGCGAGTCAGAGGCAGCCATGACAAAGTTGGCTGAGCCGTGGAGGATAATGTTCGTGCCGTCTGTGATGGTTATGGCGTGCTCTGAGAGGATGGTGATGGTCTGACCGAGCACACCGTCATCGAAGTCGGTGATGGTGGTGGTGCCGCCCGTAGTGAAGGTTGAGCCGCCTGCAACCGTGGGAGTTGCATCGTTCGCTAGAGCAGTGATCCCGCCACCCGCATCTGAAAGCGGCACCCAGGTAGCAGTTGTCTGGTGCTCTGCGGTGCAAACCCATTGCCACGTCTGCCCAGCCACAGGCGTATTGAGTTGCCACACGTCCCCAAGTAGCCCCGCCTTGTTCGTCGCGGCTGCGGGGGTGTTGTCTGACAGAATTGTCCGAGAGCCGGCGTATACGTTGTTACCTATGCCGAATGTTGTCCCGAGGATGTTCTGGGCTTCGTCAACTACTGTATTCGTGTGCCTATACAAGCTCGCAGCGTGGTGCGAATTGATGTGCAGCGACTTAGTAACCTGTGTGGAGTAGTGCCCGCCCTCGATCCAAACATAGCCCGGATAATTGGCCCCCGAGTTGCCGGAATAGATTGCTGTCGGACTGCGGAATGTGTTGTCTACTGAGTGGAGTATGCCACCCTGTACGATGTGTATACCCGTGTCCAGCGAGTTCTCAAAGGAACAGTCTGAGACTGTCAGGATATTCCTCTGCGCCTCGGTATAGGTAACTTTGTCGTAGGATGGATCCGCCTCCTGGTAGATGCCGTACACAGTATCCCCGGCTTCTAGGGTCGAGTCGCCGGAGAATGTGCAATTATGAAATTCGAGCCTCTGGC
>CBFIHP010000066.1:3856-4129 GCA_965662355.1 Planctomycetota bacterium
TTTGTGGTAGCTGCGACATTCCAGTAGATGTGCGCGCAGGCGAATGTCTGATCACCTGTGTCTGACTCTTCGCTCGCGATGAACTCGCAGCTGTCGAACCTCATATCGGTCGGGAACACAATCCGATTTCCGGTGCTGCTAAGCACGCCCACATGAAACCGGGAGTTGGAAACGGACACCGGGCCCTGCCCCTGCATGTTGAACGGCGTCCCTGTGCAATTCACGTTCGATATAACAGCACTCGACTCCGAATTTATGGCTACGTCGAAATCA
>CBFIHP010000067.1:0-3809 GCA_965662355.1 Planctomycetota bacterium
AGAACTGGTTGGGCCGCCGCCGCCGCTGCGAGCGCTGGCGCGTCTCCCCCTCCTCCTCCTCGTCGTCGTCGTCGCGGACCACGGCGTCGTCGTCGTTGGCTGCTTCGTCGATGACGTCGAGCAGCTCCGCCAGCGCTTCAGGCGCGGCAGCAGCCGCCGCTCCTGCGTCGGCGTCGGCCTCGCGCTTGATGAGCTCCCACTTCTTCTTCGACGTGACCAGCACGGTGGTGAGGAGCTCCGTGAGGACGTTGCGAAGCACGGTCTTGCGGGCGAGCAGTGTCTCCGACAGGTGCTTCCGAACATGGAACTTGCACGGCAGAACGGCGGTGTTCTTCATGATCTCGCGCATTTCGGGGCTCCGCTCGATCCACGATATATAATGAGGGATATATTCGGTGTCGAAGACGAAGAACATGTGCACGTCTTTCCACTCGTCGGCGAACAGATCCTTCGCCCACTCGACCAGGTACTGGCGGAAGTGCATGCGGTTGGCGGAGCACGCTTCGACTTGAGGCGCGAGCGTGTGATCACGCAACCGGTAAGGCCCGTGCTCGTCTTTCGGCAGGTCGGGAATGACGAAGAGCCCGGCCCACTTGAAGCCCGCGCTGGTCAGCGACTCGAGCTTCAGCGACCATATCTGGTTCTTGCTCTCGCCGTCGACACCGGAGCACACAAGCCCGAGCTCGGCCTTGATCTCCAGAAACATGTCGCGGATCATGTCGCAGGAGAAGCGGTCTTTGCCGTACCCGCCGTCGGTGCTCTCGAGCGTGTTGTTGCGCACGAACCCGAACATGCGCGTCTCCGTCGCAACCTCGCGGTAGTTGTTTTTGAGCTTGACGTGCCGCGCGACGCGCCCGGCCGCGACGTAGTTGTCGCACTGCGACGATAGAGCGCACGGCTGGTCGGCGTCGCTGGAGGTGGCCATGGCGAAGCGTATCGTGTCCGCGACGAAAGCGCCGTCGTACAGCCGCGCCATCTCGTCGACGACGGCCACAGACGTGGTGCGCGGCAGGAGGGCACCGAGTGACGAAAAGAGGTCGTAGCTGTGCTCCGCCAGCCACTGCGTTGCCGCAGCGGACAGCCGAAGGATGACCGGGGTGATGATTTCTTGGCCCTGGTTCCACGACGCCACGAGCGCGTCCGAGATGTACGACACGCGGGCGACGAAGGAGCCGCCGCGGTCCGCGACCTCCTTCCGCACCCAGCTCAAGGTGTGCGGCCGCCCGTGGTAGTTGAAGTGCACCTCCCTCTCCTCGCTGCCGACGAGGCGGAAGAGGCGGCCGTCGCGCTCGACGTGCCCCTCCAAGTCCACGCGCTCCAGGAACTTCTTCTGCAGGTCCAGGTCGAGGTGGTGGTTGGTGCTCTTGATCACGCCCTCGATGACCGCCATCGGCACGGGAGCGATGCGCCGCTTGAAGTCCAGGTCGGCGCGTAAGTCGACGGGGGCGAGCGTCGCGCCGGTGGTCACCCACCCGGCCGCGCCGTCCACGTCGGCCCGCTTCATGTCCTTGGCGCGCTCCCTCATGGCGGCGGCGAGGAGGGACCACTGCTGCTTGCTGACCTCGGCCACGGCCTCGGCGGACAGCTCGTCGGGCGCGTTCACCTCGAGCACGCGCCGCAGGTCGAACCGCTCGCCCTTGCTCAGCTTGTCCTTGAGCTGGATGAGCGCGCTCTTCTTCTCGTCCCCGGGGAGCCGCCGGAAGGACTCGAGGAAGGTGTCCACGGCGGCGGTCGCCGCGCTCGACGTCGCCTCCGTGGTGGTGCCGCCGCTGGCCGTGGTGGTGCTGCTGCTGCTCGACGAGGAAGAGGAGGAAGACGACGAGGAAGAGGAGGAGGGGGCGAGGAGCAGGCGCTGCCGCTTCGAGTTGTCCTTCGTCGCGGGCTCGGGGAACTCCAGGAAGCTCTCGTAGCCGCTCATGATGATGCCGATCCTCGTGATGGCCGCCGCCCGCGTAAGCCGGTCGGGCGTCTTGCCCACCGAGTCCGGCACGCCCAGGAACTCGGACGCGAGGGACGGGTAGTACCGCGGGGGGTTCGACTTCCTGTCGACGTTCTGCTTCAGGATCTCCGAGGACAGGCGGTAGTGGTCCGTCGACCAGTACCTGTGCACGAGGCGCTTCAGCTGGTAGAACCTGCTCCGATAACTCCCGTCGCACTGCGGTACCACACCCCCCTGCTTGAAGACCACGAACACGAAGTGCTTCGCTATCTTCACGCCCTCGTCCTTGAAGTCCTTGTAATCATATACCTCGACGACGACGCCGCGCTGCCGCGCCCCGGCCAAGTACCCGTTGCTGCCGTCCGTGTACCGCTTGCCGTACGCCACCAGGTCCTTGAACCCCACGTCGGACGGCGTCCAGGCGTCGGCCGCCTCGGCGGTCAAGTACGGCACCGTGAAGCCCGCCGCCCCTATGGCCATGTAGGCCACTTGCAGCGCCGTCTCCACGTTCTGGTTCCTGAAGGAGGCGAGCAGCAAAAACAAGGGGGCGCGCGTGTGAAAATGTGAATGCAGGTTGCGGTAACTCTGACAGCCATTGACCGGCGCGCAATCACAACACCAAAAGGCACGTCTCCCGGTCAGTGGCTGTTGGACTTATGGTCCGTGGGCGGCGACAGGCACCACTGGCGACAGTTTGGGAGTCCGTCGGATCCGGTTAAACTGACTGTGACTCACTTTATGTCAATCTCGGTCAAGGTCGAGCTGCTTCCTTCGGAGGAGTTTCGGCGCGTTGTACGACCGCCCGATGTAGCCGCGCCATTTCCCCCTCCGTCGCTTTTTTCTTTCCCTTCAGAGCGCTTCTTTCCCCTCCTCCCGTCCATTACGCTCCACCCCTCGCCGGAGGTCAATCACTCCAATCAGATTTTTGAACACAAGATATTTGGCCGCTGGGTAGTAAGAGCATAAAGGAAGCTCTAACCCCTTATTTTGCCCTGGCGCCTGGGGATCTTATTTTGCCCAACTCGGCGGGTGAGCCCCGCGCGGCACTTCAAACCGCCGTGGCCGCTGCCATCGCATAACAAGAAGTGGGAACGAAGCGGAAGGTGTGAGGCTGCTCCCGCGCCGTGCTGCCTCCGCCGCAGCGCGCTCCTCGTCGCCGTCACCGCCCTCCTCCTCCTCGCCGCCGACCTCCTCCGCCTCCTCCTCGACAGCCGAAGAGCTTGCAGGAGCGGCGCCGCCCGGAGCTGGATGGGCGAAAAAGCTGAGCTATTCTGGCTGAAGATCGCCATGGCCTCGTTCGACGAGTGTGGACTGGACTCGGCGACCACTGGTGGTGGGAACAACGCACGGAAGTCACGCGGGGAACGGATCGTCCTTGCCGGCGACGGAGATGACGGCGAGACGGTGTCATCGCGCGGCGGTGCAAAGGTCACGCTCGTGGGCGGGAGCTATCTGGACTGCGAGCCAACACACGCGTCACCTTGCTGAAAGTTGACGGGCACTATGCGAACGAGGCGGTGGAGTGTACTCATGAGACCCCAGGGCATCACACTGCAGTTCTTCAGCAAATGGACCAGCGCGGAGGCCCCATGCAGCACGAACAGAACAGCCCGCCGGTGAGAGGAGGTGGAGGAGGGCGCCATGCCGCGCAAAGGCTGGCGCTGCAACACGAGAGAGGCGCCGGCGGCACCCTGCAGCAAGAGCACGCAGACCGCGGCGAGACCGAGCAGCAACAAGGGAGAAGAGAGAGCGACATCGAGCAGCAAGGGCGGGTTGAACGGCAGATATTCTTAGTATATGGCTCCATCACCATGAAGGTGCTGCCGACCGAACGTTTTGAACCTCGTGCGGAGTTGAGTGAAAGAGGCCA
>CBFIHP010000068.1:0-3757 GCA_965662355.1 Planctomycetota bacterium
GGTGCTTCAGGATCTTCTGCGCAACTGCGCGATCGAAGATGCAGGCGATGACCTCGCGTTCGGCACCGCATTCACAGGAGTCTGCGCAACGGCGGTTTTTCTCGCCCTCGTGCCAGCGGAGTCGAGGTCGTTGTCGGTGTACAGGCGGTTGGGGAAGGTGGTCGGTGTGGCGGGTGTACGAGGGAAAGCCCTTTCTAGCGCTTCTGATCCCGTGGGGAGCCGCAGCCAGACGAACGCGGTCGTGCCCTGGATGATTCGCTTCCTAAAGGCCGAGTACCCCGCATGCACGTAGGGTCCGATCTCGTCCGCACCGAGGTCGGGTCGAGAAATCCCCAGGAAGTAGTCGTAGATACGTTCGTTTCCAAAGCCCTCGCAATCGAAATCGAACACATCGCCGTAGGCGAACGCTCCGTTGAGCATGGTGAACCGAGACTTTCCCTGGGTTCCGTTGTGCCAATTCCAAGAAGTACCCGGGAAGACTCCCGAATCTACCAAGAACTGGTCTCGGTCGATGATCTCCGGATTCAGGCGCAGGTCTCCAGGGAAGAGAACACTCGGAGAAACGACGTCTTGAACGAACAGATCGGCAAACGCATACGCTCCACCGGCGTTGACGGGTGCCTGGGCCGCTCCGCTCGGCTCCCAGAGGAGTGGGGCCCCAAGAAGGACCCCCTGCTGTTGATAGGCAACCGTGTCGTGGACCAGCCCCTGGACGGTCACTCGCGTGTCCAGGATGTCGATCCCCTGAAGGTCATCTCCCGGATTACTCGCCCCAGGTTCGAGTTGGTCCTTGAAGAGTAGGTTCAGTAGGCCCGGTTGATTGACACCCCATGAGTCGTTCGACGAATCGAAGGTTGAGGTCCGGTTGCGAATCCCGATTTGGCTTAGCCGGAACGTACAGTGGATGATCTTGGGACGATGTTCGACGAAGCCACCGGCTGGATCGTCGAACGGGTCCGGCTCCAGGTCATCGACGGGAGCTCCCCCGGGCACGGAAACGATGTCGATAGCTGTCATTCCATGATCTGTGATGAAACAGTTCGAAATGGTCGGATTCGCAGCGAAACGAGCATTTGCATCGTTTCGAATCAGAATGCCGATTTCGGCGAAGGTGATATTGACTCCGTCGACGAACACGTCGTCGAAGGCGCCTCTTTGTGAGGCCCGAAAGAGGAACAGCGCTCCGGCTTCACCATCTCCGCGAATGACGGTGTCGAGGGCGCCCGCACCCTGGATCGAGACGTTCTTCTTCATGACGAGCGTGCTCGATTGCTCATAGATGCCTGGTTTCAAGATGATCACGGTCCGGATGTTGGAAGTTGCGATCGAGAGCGCTTGTCCGATCGACCCCAGGGGGTTGTGCACATCTCCGTTGCCGTTGATGTCACTCCCGTTCCTGGCGTCGACCCATATCTCTCTATAGAACTGAGCGGGGGGCTTGGACGACATGCCTTGAAAGGCGAGTGTAGGGGCGATGGCCAGAAGAATGGCTCCGAGCATGATGGGCTCCTTAGAAGTTCAATGAGTTCGAGTTCTTCGTTCGCATTCCTTCATGCACAGGCGTGGACGATCTGGTCATGTTTCTCGAGAGTTGTCGACCGTTTTGGCGAGCGCTGTTCATCTCAAGGGGCAACGGTGATAGCTCAGCTCCCCGCTCAGCCGCACCACGCCGCCCGCCACGGCGATCGGAATCCGTTGCAGGTCGATTCGGCTACGCGCACATAGCGACCGGAGCTCACAGCGAATCTCGCTGTACGGGGCTTTCTCCTTCACAACTCCCCATTGCTCCCCATTGCTCCCCATTGCTCCCCATTGCTCGCTCCCCATTGCTCCCCATTGCTCCCCATTGCTCCCCATTGCTCCCCATTGCTGCGCGCGTCGCCCGCGCCTGCAGCTCGGGATGTTTGGAGGATTGCGGACGTGCTCTTCGGGTCCGGCTGCAGTGGACATTGAGTGCGAGGTTGGATATCCTCGAACCCGTCCATTTGACGAGTACCAGGAGATGCTCATGCTTCGACACTTGCCCCTAGCCCTCTTCGCGGTGGGCCTGATTAGCCCTTTCACGCCCGGTATCGTCCTGCAGCAAGGCGAGCCCACGGATCCAAAGCCGGTCGTAGAGCCGGTCAGCCTCCAGGTCATCGCGAAGGTCGGGCGAAGGGTCCTCGCCGAGGCCGAGTGGGGCGCGGAGTGCCAGGTCACCGTCTCCAATCCTGCGGGCGAGGACACCAAGCAACAGTTTGCGGTCGAGGGGACACACAAGGTCGTGGACGAATACACGGAGGTTGGTAGCGGCATCGCCCGCTCGACCCGGCGAATCCTCGAGTGGGAACAGGAGCAGGATGGCGAGACCGTCGAGAACGAGTTCGTCGGCGCGACCCTGGAGTTCGTCGAAGGCGACGAGGTGGTCCTTAGCGTCCACGATGACCGCATCGGCAGGCTAGACACACTCGAGGAGATGCTGCTGTACGTCGGCAGCGTGGGGCTCTGGGTGCGGCTCCCGGACGCGATCGTCCCCGGCGAGGTGTTTGAAGCGGACCTCGACTCCCTTGCGGGCTTCCTGATGACGCTGGGCGAAGAGCCGAGTAACAGTGCGTGTAAGCTTCAACTGGTGTCCGTGGACGATGCCGGGATCGCGCTGGTCAGGGGGACCCACTCCTTCTCGATCCTCGACGAGATAAGCGGCGTGCCGGTCACGACCGATTTCCGGGGCGAGGTCGAGCTTCATGTGGACCTGGCGGAGCGGATGATCACCCGCGCATCCTGGGGCGGGGAGGCCAGCGGCAGCGGAGACGGCCGGGGCATCGAGATCGCGCTCTCGCTGAAGATCCGCGCAGAGGCGACAGCGAAGACCGGCTCCGCCGTAGACAAGGCCAGCGCCAGAAAGCCCCGCTTCCAGAACAACACGCACGTCTCCAAGGACGGGTCGGTGAGCTTTGCCTTGCCAAGTCCCTGGGTCGACCTCAGCACGGACGACGCGGATGACGCCGAGAGCCTGCAACTGTACGACGGCCGGCATGGATCGGACGGCGGGCGGCACTCCATCATGATCCAAGTCTTCCCGAGCCTCGATCCCAAGGTGTCGCTGAAGAGCGCGGTGGAGCGGGTCATGAAGGACTACCCGGACGCGAAGGTGAAATCCGTGAGCAGCAAGCTGGGCAGGGGCCGCTCGATGGTCTGGGCCGAAAGCGGCCGCACCGTGTACGTCGACATCTTCGCCGGAAAGAAGAGCCTCGCGCGGGTCATCTCCGGCTGCCCAGCCGAGGAGAGCAAGATGCTCGACGCGGCGCTCAAGGTCCTGCGGAAGTCGATGAAGGAAGTCCGCTAAGGGAACGATACTCGACCGGGACCCCGTCCTCTATCGAGCCAACGCAGACCATGACACGCCGGAGACCCATCTTCCGCCGGCACCCGCCAACCCCGACCCCAAGATTACGGCGCACGTCGGCGGCCTGGCCGCGTACCCTATCGGGGTGGGTGCGGCACTTAAGGGAGTGGTCTTCGACCTCGACGGCGTTCTGATCGACAGCGAGCCCCTGCATTGTCGTGCGATACGTGAGGTGCTGACTCCCTTGGAGGTGTTCTTCGACGACGAAGAGTACGCCTCTGCGTTGATGGGGTTCGATGATCCTCGACGATCGCGGTCGCATTCTCTACCAGCTCCGTCATCCCTACGCAAACGGCCAGACCCACGTCGTCTTCACACCGAAGAGCTTCCTCGAACGACTGTGCGCACTGATCCCGTTTCCGCGCACGCACA
>CBFIHP010000069.1:0-2404 GCA_965662355.1 Planctomycetota bacterium
CTCCCGCTGATCCATGCCGCGTCGATTCAGGGGCGTGCGGCGCTGGACACGGAGGCGGGATGCATGCGCCTGGGTATTCCACCCGCCGGGCCCTCGGGCGAGGCGCCAGTGCTCAAGGAGCTGTGCGCGGAGCTGGACGGCTTCAGCCTGCATGCGGCTGTGCGGGTCCCCGCGGGCGAGCGCTCTCGACTCGAGCATCTCTGTCGCTACGTGTCCCGTCCGTTGGGGCGAGAAGAAGCGGCGAGAGGCCCGCTTGCTGGGAGTGAGGCGTCCGAGGGGGGGAGAGGGTGAATGTAAAGGTAGCTTGGAGCGCTTATCCTCTTGCTTCGGTGATCAGCGTTATCTTGCTCACCGTCCTCGGCGTTTGCGTTGCCTACGCCGGTGGGTTGCAGGCCTTGGGGACCGCCGTAGTGGCGTCCGCGCTGGCGTCCGGTATCGGTGCGGCCTACTTCAAGAGGAAGCGAGCCCGGAACCAGGAATTGTGGGACTGGTGGGACGGTCGCGTCTCAGAGAGCTGAACTCTGGCCGCGGTATCCAGAAACCGCGCCGACCACGAAGGCGTACCCGTTGGTGAACTTGTGCCGTTTCTGGCTGCGAAACCGCAGTGATTGGACAGGTTGTGCGGAGGGTTGATGTGGGGCATGAACGTCGTTGTCGCCGGCTCACATCGTTGGACCCGACATCGAGGTGTATTGGCCCACGTTGCTACACCCTTCGGAAGTAGAAGTTCTGCTCCCTGCGCGCACACCTCGTCAACGCCCCTCAACCACCTCGCCCGTCACCAGATCGAAGAGTGTGCCTGTCTCGAGCAGGAGGCCTTCCTCGGCGAGGCTCTTGCCCTCGCGCGCGTCGTAGACCATCACGCCGCCGCCCTCGCCAAGCACCTCGCCGATGGAGCCCTGAACGAACAGCGCCGTGTTCGCGTCCACGCCGAGACCGAGGAACTGTGGGAAGTCGGGGAGCAGGCCGGCGAGCTGTCTACCGCGATTGCGCTCGATGAAGTGCGCGTCGATCACGACGCTCTTCAAAAGAGGCCCATCCCCTGGGTATATCCAGGGAAGGTCATCTCCGAGTTCGTCTTCGGATTGCCGCGCACGAGGAAGTCGCCGACCACCTGGCAGCCAGCGGAGCTGCCACCGACGACGCCGCCGCGCTCCAGCACCCGCGCGATCGCCTCAGCGGTTCGCGTCTCGCCGAAGCGGTCCATGAAGCGAAAGGTGCGGCCGCCATCAATCCAAACGGCGTCGGCCGCGTCGATCGATTCCAGGAGCCGAGGGTTGTGGTTCGCGCCGTTCCTATCGGACGAGTGGGCAATCCGGACGTTCGTGCAGCCGCGTTCGATGAGTTCACGCGAGCTGTAGGACTGTGGTGCCGCGTCGTGGTCCATCTCGCTTGCGCTCGGGATGCAGATGAAGCGCGCGTCCGTTCCACCGGCCAGTTCGATGTAACGCTCCCACGTTTCTTCCGACACGCCGCCGCCGCCCTGCACGATCAGCGTGCCCTTTTCGATCATGGGGGTGCCGGGATCCTGGGGCGGATAAATCGGGTGCTCGGCACCGCGGGCCTGACGGATCCACGACACGAGGTCGAGTCGATCGTCGAGGGGGTCGCCCATCTCGTGATCGTTGTCGCCACGGTAGACCTGCTCGTTGACGAGCGCGCCGCCCTTGCGGTAGATCGCGAAGCCGACGCTGTCGGGCCCGAGGCAGTCGACGTAGCGCTCGGCGAAGAGCGCGACCGCAGCACCGTCCGCCAGGGCCAGCGCAATGCGTGCCGGCATCTCCTTTGCGGCCTTGTGGTGCGGGCCTGTGTTGCCCACGTCGGCGACGCCAAACACGAGCTCGATGCGCGGAACGAGACATAGCCGATCCGTGTCGATACCGGGGACGCCGGTAAGAGAGTGCGCCAGCGCTCCGCTCGCGCCGACCGCCGCGCCGCGCTCGAGTGCGCTGACTAGGAACGAACGAAGGAGCGGCTCGCCGAGCACTTTCGCGGACAGTGAGTCGAGCCAGATGCCATCCGCCGCGAGCAGTGCCGTCAGCGTGTCTTCATCGGTCAAGTCGCTCGCACGGCGCACTTGCACCCAGGTCTGTTCGCGCGCACCGGGCGCGATCCAGTCGATCGCGCCCTTTGCGGCCTTCTTGTCGGACAGCACTGCGATACGCGCCGAACCGCCGCCAGCTAGATCGACGAAGGCTGTGCTCGCCGCGCTGGAGAGCACGCCCTCACCCGCGAGGAGCAGGCTGCCTCGGATCAGCTCGAGTTCGTCCTGCTCGGTGTCGAAAGGCGCGGTTGCATCGGATCCCGCTTCGAGCCCTGGGAGGTAGGGCGCGACTGGGTCGACGACGAGGAAGGGCGACGAGGCGAGCGCCAGAACGAGCGCGAAGTAAGGTGCGTTCATGAT
>CBFIHP010000069.1:2470-3487 GCA_965662355.1 Planctomycetota bacterium
CGTTCGTGGGGCACGGGAGGACGGAACCGATTCGTACGAGTCGACCCGGCGCGCAGCGAGTCTCCGATGCTCTGGAGCATAAGGGAAATAGAGGGCCTCGCCCACCGGTTCACAGTGTCCAGATCACCGTCCAGCCATTGCTAAAGTTGAAACCATCCCCAGAGCAGGGATTTGTCCGGTGCGGTTCTCGGCGTCGCTGGATCGCAGCGATCACCGCTGCAGGGGCAATCGTTCGAATCCTGGAGCACCTCTCTGCCGCTGAGGCCCTGGGGCCGGGAGAGGGGAGCGGGGTCTCTCACCTCCTTCCGAAAACGCCCTTTGGAGTTCCTGTCCGCAAGGGAGTTCGCGCGGTGGCTTCCTTTCAGCGCGGTGGCGCAGGCAACTGAGCTGTATTACCGGGCACGGTATGGGGCGCGGCCTTTGGGTGGTGAGGAGGAGCGGTTCGTGGAGAGGTTGATCGCGGAGTTGGAGGAGGCTTAGCTACTCTCGCTCCCTGCGGTCGGGCACCCTTGAACGGTCACTCCTCGTCGCGCGAAGTTGATGAAGACTGCGCGGGCTCCGTATCTCTGTATCTCCCCCTGTCACATTGCCGGCAGGTAGGGAGGGAGCTCCGCCACAGCTCGAGTCCCCTCCCTCCTCCCACGGACGGCCTAGACGTCGGGATCTCTGAGACCCGGTGAGTAGTTCCGGATTTTACCGGGCTGTTGGTTGGAGGGGGGAGAAGAGGGAATAGGGGGCCACGGCGGCCCGTAGAGTTCGGGGTTCGGAGGACGGGAGGATAGCCAATAGGGCAAGGAGCTAATCGGTCCGGTGTAGGTCCAACCACCAAGATAGTCGCCAGAAGACCACTTCCGCCGAGGCCCCACGAAGGGAGGCTCGGGTTTGGGCGCACCGCAACTAGGACACTGGTCGGAGAGCCCTTCGGGATCCACCAGTGCGGTTGGCAAGTTGTGCACGAAGGCGAATAGGTTGGGCCCGTCGCTGAGGCTCAGTGGATCGCGCATCAGGAAGCGACCG
>CBFIHP010000070.1:0-1518 GCA_965662355.1 Planctomycetota bacterium
AGACGAGATCGTTCTCGTCCCGGTCCGTTTCCAACGTCATGACGAGACTGCTGCGACCTTCGGGCGTAAGCACCGGGTAAACGCTCTCATCGATATCTTCCCATTCGGCATCGGGGTCGAACTCGACGGGCAGCATGCGTTCGATTGGCGTGCCGGCGTAACTGGCCGGCGCAAAGCGCGCTCCGCAGAGCATGAGCAATGAACCGCCGCGCTCTCGAACCAATTCCTCCAAGCGCAGGAATGCTTCCGTCGAGAAGAACGTCGAATCGACGTCGCCAAGGATCACCAGGTCATAGGAGAATGCCTCTTCGCGGTCTTCCGGAAACGCCGCGATGTATTCGGACGAGCTCTGCGCCAGTTCCGGCTGGGAGCGTGTGCCGATGAAGGTCGCGTTGATGCGGGGGTCGCGCTTCAGCATGGCGCGCAGATAACGGAACTCCCAGCGGGCGCTGCCTTCTATGCAGAGCACGTTGATCTTCTCGTTCACCACCCTGACGCTGCGCTCCACTAGGTTGTTCGCCGCGGTCGCCTCATCGGAAAACGCTTCGATCGACACCCCTATCCGAGCCGCGCCTCTCTCGGCGACGTCGACGTTAAAGAAAATATCTTCGAACTGCAGGCCGCCTTCGAACGACACGCTCTGCCGGGCAACGCCTCGCCCGTTGAGGCTTACGGTCAGATCGGCAGTGCGTTTTTCGTATCCCTTTGATTGCAACTGGACGCGGACGGGGACTTTGTCACCGGTGAAGGCGACGTCCTGCATGATGACGTTGCGGATCGAGACGTCATCGGGATCGGCGATGCCAATTGGGACAGTGTAAACCGGGATGCCACGGGTGCCAAGATCACGGACCACCGATTCGGTGCGACGCGACGAGGTGTCCAACCCATCCGAAACCAACACCACGCCGGCGAGGGGCGCATCGCGTTCTGTCTTCGCCAGTGCCTCGAGCGCCCCACCGATAGAAGTTTCCGGGCTGTCGGACTGCAGGGCCGCCAGTGACTTTTTGATCCCGCTATCGGCGTCGCCAAGCCGTTGCAAGGTTTCGCCAAAGGCGTGGTAACTGACATCGAGATCTTCGGTGATCGATCCGAGCATCTCCTCCGCCGACTTCGAGAGAAGGCTGGTTGCCAGATCGAGGCGCGAGGCCGAAGCTATTGCCTCACGCTGCTTGCCGTTGAGCGCCACGGCGCTGCGCTTCACGTCCTCCGGCGTCGAAGAAAGCGGTAGCATCCCGAGCGCCACCGCAGCCTCGCCGATATCCTCGGAGCGCTTACGTTGGTCTTTGACGGACATGCTTTGTGAAACGTCGACCAGAATCGCCAGGCGGCGTTTCTCGGTGTGGGTCTGCTTGACGGTCGCGGTTGGTTCGAACAAGACGGCCACGATCAAGCACCATGCCAGCAGCCTGAAAAAGGCGAGCACCATGCGAAACCCAAGCGATAATCCCTGTCGTCGGCGATAGAGGAAGACGGTCAGGGCAAAAGCGGCGACAAAGGCCGAGATCACGACAGCCG
>CBFIHP010000070.1:1618-3056 GCA_965662355.1 Planctomycetota bacterium
CGATAATCCCTGTCGTCGGCGATAGAGGAAGACGGTCAGGGCAAAAGCGGCGACAAAGGCCGAGATCACGACAGCCGTCGGGACCGGCCGCGCCCAGAAGAGCCGTTCGATCTGTCCGTCGGTGAAAATAAAAGCCAGCATCTAAGCGTTCTCTGTGTTCGCCGCGACGGGCGGTGTTGAGTTTGATTTCGCCACCGATCCCTTCGGTTTGCGGCCCGCAAGCAGGCTCTCGATGACCAGTAGTCCGAGCGCAGACAGCAGGAGCAGGAACCAGAATGACCGTCCGGTGCGCGATTGCGCCACGGCGTCGAGCAGATCTGCTTCGGACTGAGCCACCACGATATCCGTCCCCTCGAATCGTCTGGTCACCTCAGCCGCGGACTGACTACCGACGTCCGATTCCCCGGTGTCGGCATTAACCGCGACCGGCATACCGGGTGTTTGAAGGCTGACGCGTGCGAGATAGAAGCCGGATTCGCGGGCGTTGTCCAACAGAGCCACATATTGGCTGCGATGCTCGAGGACGGGGACGGCGATGGTGTCGCCTGACGGCGTATCGAACACTGCCTCGCTGGCATCGGGTTGGTCGACGTAGGACAGCGACAGGGAATCGCCCACGAGGCGGGGTGTCTCGAATTCGCGGGCGGTGAGATAAGTCACCATCTGCTGGAGGACCATGGGGAAAACCGGCGTGAGCGCGATGTTGTTCCAAGCGGAATCAGCAGAGGTGGTGAACATAAACACCTGTCCGCGCCCGACCGAGTGTTCCAGGAGCACGGGGGCAGCCGTGCCGGCGAGTGAGAGGATCGTCGAGCTGCTGGCGGCGGGTTTGACCTGCAACACCCTGCGAAGGCGCGTCTCGCTGAGTAAATCCTCAGGCAGGGAGCGCAGCGGACGGCATACCGGGTGGTCGGGGACGGTCGGGTTGAGCGGCCTGCCCACCCCGAGCGCATCGCTGGTATTGATAGTTTGCTCGATCACCGCCGGGAGCAGAGACACCCCGTCGAGCGCCGAACGTTTGTTCCATGCGACGGCATCGACGTGTTCGCCCGCGAACCAGATCAGGCCATTGCCGGCACGGACGTAGCTTTCGAATGCAAGGGCCTGCTCTGGTGTGATGTCGGGTACGTTTTGAAGAATCACGACATCGAAGTTCGCCAGATCCTGGCTCGGCAGGTCGATCCATGGCACCGATTGCACCGAGAAATTCTCCTGACCCGAATCGCCACCGCGGGCCCGCAACGCCGCCGCGATGAAGCTGCCGGAACTGCCAGACTCACCTTCCACGCTCAGCACGGAAACCTTATCGCGGACAATCGCCACTGTGCGGCGAGTGTTATCCTCGAGTAGCGCGTCCTGCTCGAGCTCTGCGCTGATACGCACCGGACCGGCATTACGAAAATGGACGAACAGTGAAACGGTCTCGGAAGCTCCCGGC
>CBFIHP010000071.1:0-3002 GCA_965662355.1 Planctomycetota bacterium
GAGAAGACGGCGAGGTCCATGCCGGCACAGAAGTGGCGTCCGGTCGACGCCAGGACCATGGCCCGCGCGCTGCCTGTGGCATCGAGTTCGCGGACGAGCGTGGGCAGCTCGTCCCAGAAGGCGGGGATCATCGTGTTGAGTTCATCGCCGCGGCACAGGGTCACCGTGGCGATGCCGCCTGCGAGGTCGATGTCGAAACACGAGTAGCCGTCGCTCATGCGAGCGACGTTAATACCCGACTTGCTTGCAACTATCAGTGAGCAAGGGACATGAACCAGACCTGGAGACAAACCTAGAGCACACCAACGCCAGCACCGTCTACACGCGCAAGCGCCTGGAGGCTGACCCTGCGGTCCTCCGCGAGATCGTTCCGGGCTGGAGGGGCCAAGATGAGGACGGCACGTTCCGCGTAGTCGTCGAGGACCGGGGAGCGGACTACCCCTACCGCTACACCCTCCTCATGGCGTGGGATGACAGCCACGGCAACGAAGGTTGTGGTCAGGTCAGCCACTCGATCCCCGGCTGGCCCCACGGCTGGCCCGGTCGTTACTTCCGCACCCCTCGGGAGTTGCGGGGAGCGATGCACTCCGCCGCCTACGACGCCTCGTGGGTGATGGAGGTGCGGTCATGACCGCCGCCAACCGCGCAGACCTCTTACCTCCGCCCCTAGAGTTTGTCCAATGATCAGGCTTTCACCCATCAAGGCGACAACTCGTCGGATGCTCGGCTCCCCCGGCGACTGGCAGATTCGCCGCCCCCGCCTGCCCGTCCCCTCCCCCGATCTCAGCTGGCTTGGTCCGATCACCGTGATCGCCAGCGTTGCCATATCGTGGCTTGCGTTCGCCGATGCAATCGGTGAAGAGGGCGAAGGCAGTCCGTCATTTGGGCTCTTCATCGGTGCCGCATCAATCCTTCTGATGGCGTGGAGCTTTCTGCTCGCCCTGCGGCCTCGCACTCTCGAGCCACTATTCGGCGGACTCGACTCGATGTACCGGGTCCACCGTTGGGCGGGCACACTCGCGGTACTCGCAATGTTCCTGCACATCCGGATGGAATCTGAGATTGAGGACGGATTTCGCGGGGCCAGCAAACAAACAGCCGAATTCGCCGAAGAACTCGCCGGCATCGCAGAGATCGCGCTCTACGTCCTGATCGGTATCTCGTTGATCCGCTGGTTTCCCTATCGCTGGTGGCGGTTGACCCACAAGTTGCTTGGCGTGCCGTTCCTCTTCGCTTGTCTGCACTTCTACACCGCAGAGAAGCCCTACCCGAACGGTTCCGGATGGGGCTGGTACTTCGGCATCTTCATGGGTGTAGGGATCGTCGCCTACGGGCTCCGCGTCGTCGTCCGGGACGTGATCTTCCCCGGGCTGCGCTACACCATCTCCGGAACTACGGTCCTCGGAACCACTCTCGAACTCACGCTGCGACCCGATGGGGACAGGCTGCAGCACCAGAGCGGGCAGTTCGCCATCGTGAAGGTGCAGAAGCCGGGGCTGAGCGAACCCCACATCTTCACAATCGCATCGGGGCCTGATGAGCCCGCTCTTCGGTTCTTCATCCGCGATCTTGGCGACTGGACCACCAAGATGCAGACCGCAGACCTACTCGGGGCCACCGTTGTCGTCGAAGGTCCATACGGACGATTCGAACCAACCGTTTCGCACACGTCACGCACCGTGTGGGTTGCCGGTGGCGTGGGTATCACCCCATTCCTCTCCGCCTCTCACACATTGGATCCCGCCCCCGAAGGTGAGCGGCCCGTGCTCTTCTACGCGGTGCGGTCCGTGGACGACGCTATGGCGCTCGACGTTCTCCGCCAGGCCGAAGCCGAAGGCCGTATCGATCTCCGACTCTGCAGTTCATCCCTGGGTACTCGCTTCTCTCGCGAACTGCTCGCCGAGCACGTCGGCTCAGATCTGAGCGGCGCCCACGTAGCCGTTTGCGGCCCTGCAGGACTTATTCGTGCCGCGTCTGACGCAGCCCGCTCGCTCGGAGCGACACACATCGAGACAGAAGACTTCGATATACGTCAGGGATTCGGGCCGGACTTGTCCCAAGACGTTGACAACCTCATCACCCAGTTCATGGCTGGAAGAACGGATCGTCGCCGCTGAGGAAGACCTCACAGCGAGCCACAACAGACACGAGGTCACTGGCTACCCGCTCGCCAGTCGGGTCGAGTTCGGGACGATCGACGAGCCATCCGAGCAGCGTCTCGGCTGAGCTTGTTGATGATGAGGTCGGTGAACCAGTTCAGCCACCCAGCGGGCCATCATCGAGGCCCAGCGCAAGGAGATCGCCGCCCTAACTGGAGGCGAACTGCTCGAGGCCGAAAACCCCGAAAACCCCTAGAACGAACGCCTTTTCGGAGGGTCGGCCGTTAGACCGCTTGTGCTCCATGTGCTAAGATGGTGGTTAGCGGATGTGGGTTTTCGTATCCCTCGCTCATGGGCCGACGCTATCCCGCGGCCATCCAGAGGTCCGAGGCGGGCCGAGGCCGAGGACTCAGCCGAGGATCTGTTCTGCGATGGTCGCCAGGTCGGCCTCGGGGCGGGCGCCCAGGTGGCCGATGATCTCGGCGGCGGCGATGCTTCCGAGTCGGGCGGCGCTCTCGAGTGAGGCACCCCGGCTGAGGCCGGTGAGGACACCCGAGGCGTACAGGTCGCCGGCACCCGTGGTGTCGACCACCCCGTGGTCGAGCTCGTCGGCGACCACCCGGATCCGATCAGACCCCGAGACGACGAGCGAGCCCGCCTTGCCGAGGGTCACGAAGGCGACGTCGACGTCTCCGGCGACCGCATCGGCAGCGTGGGCGAGGTCGTCCACCTCGTACAGGGCGCGAAACTCGTCGGCGTTCCCGAAGGCCACGTCGACCCGATCGACGATCAGTTCCCGCCACTCGTCGCGGTGCCGGTTGACACAGAACGAGTCCGAGAGCGTCAGCGACACCGTCCGGCCCGCCCTGGCGGCCACGTCCATGGCGTGGCGAATCCCGGCCT
>CBFIHP010000072.1:0-2995 GCA_965662355.1 Planctomycetota bacterium
TCCGGCCTGGAGAGCGGGTAGGAACTGTGCGTATCGCGAGAGTCGCTCGCTCCAGGCCTTGTCCTTGATCAAGACGTAGGCCTCGTGGGCGGCTTTCCTCCCGTACAGCTGATCCTCGTAACTCTCGATCGGACCGATCACGACATCGAGCTGGTTGTTGCGCATCTCCAACCAGGCCATGTCGCTGGCCCGGTAGTCGTCGCTACGAAGGGCGTGCGCACGCAACGCCAGGTATTTCGCGAGCCCCGGATCCTCCGCGAGCTTGGAGGCTCGCTCGAGCAAGGCGGCCGCGCGTTCGGTTTGCGCGGCGAAGGCCTTGGAATAGGGCACCGCGTACAGGGAGCCGTTCTCCTTGCGACGAATGACGGTGTAGAGACTCTCGAAGGCCTCCGTGTCCTCTGGATGCGCCGCGAGGTGCGCTTCCAGCTCTGCCTTGGAGATGTCCGCCGGATAGAAACGAGCGCCCTCGGGCTTCACGCCGATGCCCTTGACGAAGGATTCGTTGTCGCCGAGTCGATCCCAAGGGCCGTAGTTGACCTCTGCGAAGCGTCGCATCGCCGGATCCCCGATCCTCGCGAGGAGCTCGTCACGATCTCCCCAGGCCTCCATCCAGAACACGGTGTCCATTTCCCTGCTGGCCTGAATCAAGAGCGGGATCATCTCCCGCTGGGCTGCGGACAGCTCGCTCATGTCCGCCGTCAGCGGAACGGTGACGTACTTACCCGCTTTTTCACCGGATCCAATCTGGACCTGCGTGGGGGCACAGGCGGGGACGACAACGGCGGTGATGAGGAGGATCGGGAGGGAGAAGAGGCGCATGGAATCGAATCGATGGGTCAGGGGCTTCGCGGCGGCGCCCATGCTAAGCCCCGATCAGCGCCCCGCCAACTCGATACGCCGAAGGACCGGCGACGAAGAGGGGCAGGTGGGGGCAACGGCTCTCCTGCCGAGGCCTTACGCCATCCGGAGCGCGCACCTACTTCAGGCGCAACTCGACGCCGTTCGTGGCTTGAATCGTTCCACCACCGAAGAGAAAGCCCTGGGTGTACGAGCGCACATTGACCAGGGCCATGTCGTTCGGAATGTCGTTCGAATGCTGGGAAAGCCCGGTTGAGACGGTGGCCACGCTGGCGAAGTGTCGCGCGGCCAGGAGGTCGATCAATAGCTCGCCCAGGGGCAGGACGATTCCCGTTGAGGGAGCCGTATGTCCGAGAATGACGGAGAACCCCGCCGTGGGATGGGGGCTGCTATCGACCTCGGCCGTCCACGTTTGGCCGACGCCGGGAGGCGCCGTGCTCACGTAGACTTCGGGGTTGATGCCCATGCCGTTGTAGGCGATGGCGATCGGTAGGTAGGGATCGAAGCCATCGATGTGATTCACGCCGAGGCCGATCGAATCCAGCCACGGGCTGAGATCGAAGTTGTTCCAGAAGCCGTTGAAGCGACCGAAGGACGTGGTTTGCGCGCCACAGCTGAAGTTGTTCACGCAGCATGCGGTACCGATGACGCGTTGCTCGCCGTTGTAGAGCGGCGACCCTGAGCTGCCTCCCTGAATGAGGCCGAGTTCCCATTGCACGTCCCAGAAACTGCCGCCGTGGACGGGGGCGTCGTCGTCGAGGCAGAACTTCTTCGGTTGGCCACCTGGGTGGCTGAAATTCGCAGTGGGACCGGGCGGATTGCCGCGGCGGTCCCAGCCGGCGTAGAAGGGCTCGTAGCTGGCCGGCGGCGGTGCGGAGAGCTGGTAGAGCTGGCCGTCGAACTGGGCGGAGCTTCGCAGGAGCGTCGCTCCGGCAACCGTGTTCATCTGACTCGAAGCCCCCGAGTCGCAAGCATCACGCTCGTAGCCGAACACCGCGATCACATTCGTGAAGTTGCCACAGTGGTTCGCCGTGTAGAAGTACGGCGTCTCGTCTTCCGACGTGTTGTTGAGAAGCACGCCGGAGCACTGGCCCCCCCCCTGCAACAACATGACAACGGAGCGACGGATGTCTTGGTACGGCAACGCCTCGGGACAGAGGGAATCGATCTGACAACCGCCACTGTAGGCTTGCGGTGAGCCGATCTCTGTCGCGACAAGGATGCCCCGGTAGTCGTGAATAACGCGGCCAAGGACAAGCTCGGGCTGCCCGTGGGCATCGGCCGGCTGGTTGTACTCGAGGACGATCACATCGCCCGCCATGGGCTGGATAGCGAACATGCCGTTCGCCAGTTGATTCTCCGCGGTATAGGCTCCAAGGACGAATTTGCCTTCGGGATCATACACATAGAGCTGCCCCTCCTCGGGTAGCGCAAAGCGTTCGAGCTCGAGCCCGAGGGACAAGGCACCCGGCGACTGAATCCGCAAACGCCAGACAAGCTGGCCGTCCGTGTTTTCCCATATGCCCCGGTTTTCCATGTCGAGCGACGCTTCGATGGCCGCGCCGTATCGATACGGACGGTGACCGCGCGCTTCATCTTCGGCCATCAAGCGGGCAACGTCGGGAGCTTCGAGAACGACCGTGGGAATCGCGGAAGACCCTGCGTGCTCGAGAAGTAGCGGGGAGCCCTGGCTGGAGACCTGAGCCGAGGGAACTAAGGCGAGAGTGACGAGCAGGGTGATGCCGAGGAGGTGGTGCATACAGGTGATTCCTTCGGACGCGAATCAACGGAGAAATTCTGGAGCATCGCCAGCATAGCCGCATCGCTCCAGATGTTGTGGAGACCCTGCCCCTCAGAGGCCTCCAGGATGTCCGTACCGCCGGAGGGAGCCGCGCGGGTCCTCCCTGGCCGAAATCCCTCAGTCTCCCGGGCCCACGTTGGGCCAGGTCCCCGCATCCGTGGTGGGGTATTGCTGAAAAACGCCCGGAGCCAATACCGGAGCAACGGGCAATGGTGCCCAGAATGGAAAAACGGGAGCCTGCACTTATGACAATGCAGGTTCCCGCCCCATACAACTCCTCATTGGAGCTGCCTTCTCCTCCACCTTCGGGCTCTCGCGAGCCTCTAGGAGGTTCAA
>CBFIHP010000073.1:0-1590 GCA_965662355.1 Planctomycetota bacterium
CATCACCGAAACGTCATCTTCAACGGCGGGGATCTTCCGGAGCACGCGATCTCGTCGCAGGACGTGGGCAACGCGATCGAACTTTGGCGAGGCCTGGAAGAGGTCTGCACGGGCAGCTGTGACTTTCTGACCATCCCCCACAACATGAACAAGGGCTGGGGCCTCTTCTACAGCCGGCACACCTGGGATGGCGGCACGTATGGCGAAGACGATTGGCGTTTGCGGAAACGTCGCGAGCCCCTGGCCGAGATGTACCAGGTGAAGGGGGCCTCGGAGTGCGCGCTGGGCGTGGGAGCGACAGACGAGGAGTGCGCCTTCGAACAGGTTCTGAAGCCGTGTGAGCAAGGTCAGGAGAACGGCTGTGCGCTGGAATCGTCCTTCGCCCGGCAGGGCCTCAAGATTGGCATGCAGCTGGATCGCGAGCTCGGCTTCAATCCCATGGCCTTCGGCTTCATCGCGGCCACGGACGCCCACAACGCAAACCCCGGCGACGCCGAGGAGTGGGACTTTGTGGGGAAGGTCGGTGCGGCCAGCTCGCCCGCGCTGCGGCGGCTTCGCACGAGGCCGGATACGAAGCCTCATAACCAGATTCTGATGGACCATGGCTCGGGCGGGCTCGCGGCCGTGTGGGCCGAAGAGAACACCCGGGATTCGATCTTTGCCGGGATGCAGCGCCGAGAAGCCTACGCGACCTCGGGGCCGCGCATCACGCTGCGCTTCTTCGCCGGCTGGGATTTTGACAGCGAGATTGTTGACGATCCCAATCCGATTGCGGCCGCCACCGACGGTGGCGTTCCCATGGGAGGCGTGCTGCGGCCCAAGGACGCGCAGGTGGAGAGCCCGACCTTCTTCGTCTGGGCGGGCGCCGACTGGATGAGCGCTCCGCTTCAGCGCGTTCAGGTCATCAAGGGGTGGATCGACGCGGACGGCGAAACACATGAATCAGTCCGCGACGTCGTCTGCGCCGACGGACTCGAAGTCGATCCGAGCACACTTCGCTGTCCGGACAACGGCGCATCCGTCGACACCGGCACCTGCCAGACCCTCGGCGAGAGCGGGGCAGGGGAGCTGCTGGCGACCTGGCAGGACGAGGACTTCGATGCGAGCCAGGGCGCGTTCTACTATGTCAGGGCCATCCAAAACCCGACCTGCCGCTGGTCGACGTACGATGCGATCCGTCTTGGGCGCGAGCCCGATCCGCGCGTGCCCGCGACGATCCGCGAGCGGGCCTGGTCGTCACCCATCTGGATCGACGCCTCGTAGCAGGATTGGGCGAAGGTGGATCTCGCGGTGGTTGCTAAAGCCTGGGCATGAGTAGGGAATCCGAAGCCTGATTCGTTGTGTGTATACGAGGGGGATCGGACATACAAGCTGGGTTCTGGCACAGCGTCCGAGTGTGAGTGTTATGTTAAGTCTCTAGGGGAGCCCCGTGGCGGGCCGCCAACTGCCGAACCGCCATCCGTTGGGCCGCTACCGCGGGAACTTGCCATCGTGAAGCTTGCGGACCTCATTGCCCGAAAAACAGTGACCGCCTGGACCGGCGAAGCCAAGATCCCCTGGCACGAACCCGGCTTCAGCGAGCGCATGCTG
>CBFIHP010000073.1:1600-2669 GCA_965662355.1 Planctomycetota bacterium
CCCGAAAATCAGTGGTCGCCTGGACGGGCGAAGCCAAGATCCCCTGGCACGAACCCGGCTTCAGCGAGCGCATGCTGCGCGAGCACCTCTCGCAGGAGCACGACCACGCGAGTCGCCGGTTCGAAACAATCGACGAGCACGTCTCTTGGATTCACGACCACGTACTGGGCGGCGCGGCGGCCCGGGTCCTGGACCTCGGCTGCGGTCCGGGCTTCTATACGGCGCGCCTCGCAAGGCGCGGCCACGAGTGCGTTGGAATCGACTTTTCGCCAGCCTCGGTTTCGCACGCAGTTTCCGAGGCCAAGCGAGAAGCGCTTGCCTGTGAATACCGACTCGAGGATCTTCGGGGCGCCGAACTCGGCTCGGGTTTCGATCTCGTGCTCATGACTTTCGGGGAGTTCAACACGTTCTCACGCTCCGACGCCAAGACACTGCTCGCCGCGGTGCGTAGTGCCCTCGCTCCCTCGGGCACCCTGGTTCTGGAAATTCACTCCGAAGAACAGGTTAAGTCGATCGGGGCCCAGCCTCCTACTTGGCTCACTGCCCGGCGGAGCGTCTTCTCCGAGGATCCACACCTTTACCTGAAGGAGTGCGCCTGGCACCCCGAGAGCCACGCTGCCACGGAGCAGTACTTCGTGGTTTCGCTCCGGTCTCCCGAGGTCACCCGCTACGTGAGTACGACCCAGGCCTACTCCGATGCCGAGTACCTTGAGTTCTTGCAAGCTGCAGGTTTCGCGAAAACCGAGAAGCACGCCTCGCTCAAGGGAAGTTCGGGCGAGAGAGAAGGAGACCTCTTCGTGTTGGCCGCCCGCGCGGAGTAAACTGGCACTGGCTTGCCGAGAGACGCAGGAAGATGCCTGAACCCCGTTCCTTCCCTGGGATTACGCACTCGTTCGAAACAGTTCCGCGAATCAGCGAACGGTAGTTGTTAACGAAGTGATTTCAGAGCGAGTCGAAGAGATGCTCGCAACCGGATCCGGACAGGACTCCGTCGACAACCCCCTTCGAGGCTTCGGGCAGGGCTGTGTACTGCTCCCGTAGCCACCGCAGACACTTGGCCTGATAGGGG
>CBFIHP010000073.1:2679-2962 GCA_965662355.1 Planctomycetota bacterium
GGTCCTGGACCCACGGTTGCCCATCAATTTTGCACTCGACTCTCTCTGCGCCACTTTCAATGGCCGCCGCATTGCCGAGTAGGAACGGTGCATAGACCCGACCAATCTCGGCGATCAGGTCACGCAGGCTGCTTGGCGGAGCTTCGAGGTCGATCCAATCGGACTCGTTGACCTCCATTCCGGAGAGATCCTCCAACTTCTCGGTCCAGGCGTACGCCCGGGGTGAGAGGTCGAGCGCGATCTTCATGGGTGTTGGATCCGTGATGACCAGCATCGTCATCTG
>CBFIHP010000074.1:0-2960 GCA_965662355.1 Planctomycetota bacterium
CAGCGAGCCATCGATCAGTATCTCGCTCACTATCATCGAGAGCGAAATCATCAAGGGCTGGGCAATCAGATCATCGATCCCGACGAAGCGATTGAGACAGGTGAGATCGTCTGTCATGAGCGCCTCGGTGGGCTGTTGAAGTTCTACTCGCGGGCGGCGTAGAGACTCTGGGGTCGGTGTGGGGCAGAGTGATGGGGGAGCTCCACATCGGTTCGGCTGTACTACGCGACCTTCGACAAGCGCAAGGCAAGATTGGAGCTGGACTTAGGCTTCGGCTGAGTTTCCGGACCCTTCGGGCGTGAGACTCCGGCGTAGATTTTTTTCAAAAAGACCGCGTAGATCTGAGAGAAATGCCCTTGGCAAGTGTGTACCAAAGAACGGACACTTGTCCGTATGAGATGATCGTTTCGTTGCAGGCCATGTTGTCGGCATCGAAGTGACTCACGGCATAGAGGAGAAACCATTGACTTCCTGTCTTAGCCTGTCGCCGGCCGTCATCGGGCGTTGGTGCATGGATCCAAGGCTCCCGACCGGCTCTGAGGGCCTCTCACGGTCCCTGGCCCTGGCTGCGCTCGTCTGTGTCCTACCTCAACACAACCCGACATTAGCCCAGGCAGGCGAATGCTACAAGATGACCTACCAGTAAGGAGGGTGAGGACAAACCTCAGAAGATCCGCACGGGCAAGCCACTTGACCCACTCAGCCCCGACTTCGTTGCACTTTGTGCAACGGCGCAGAAGCTGAAGGACCTGAACATGCGCTGTCCGATCATGCCACCTCCAGGCACGCCTCCTGTTGCCCCGGGAACGGACCCTCCGCCTGCCGGCACGCCGCCGATCGGGGTAGGCGAGTTCATGGAAGACATGTTGGCCAATGGTGACATCTGCAAAGAATCCACGGCCGACCCGAAGAAGGTAGGAGCCACCGCCTCGAATCCAGTCACGGGAAACGGCGACGGCTATACAACGACCGGACACCCCGGTATGAACTTCAATACCGGGTCCATTCCCACACTCGGCTCTTCAGGCTTCGATTGTGGTGAACAGATGGGAACCATTGGACAGTTCCTTCACGAGCTATCCCACATCTACGACCCCATGGCCGAGGGTACCTTGAGCGCAAAGGAATGGGAGGATCGCGCGACCTCCTACGCCATCAAGGAAATGTGCAAGATTGCGGAGTGCGATGACGCCACCCAAGAGGAGAAGGATGGGGCCTGTGATTTCATCCTCACGCAGAACCGTCAACGGTGCGATCTAGGCCTCGACCAAATCTGCTGCGATGCCTGCCCTGATGGCGGAAAGATCCACTGCGAAGGCCAAAGCGGAGGAGGGCAAGGTGCCGGGGACAGGGGAGGCCAGGGTAGCAGCGGAGGAGGTCAAGAGGATTTCATAGGCACCCAATCGATCTTCCTCGATACGACAACGACCGAATACTACCAGTTCGAGGTTCTGCGCGGGTCCATTACGCTGAACGTGGGCTTTCAAGAGATCGCCGTCCAGCTTCGGGACCTTCAACATGCCAAGACCTATGGAACGATCGACCTAACCCAAACCCCGGACTTCCTTGCCGTTTCTTTCACCGCACTCAGTGGCACGGAACTCCTCGTCGGGGGATTCGATCCGGTAGCTGGCGGGGCCAAGCTCGTACGCGTCGACTTCAATCCGTACTCACTGTCACAGTCGGCCACGCAGACCACCATGCTTCACGACACATCCATGGTCGTTGCGTCCAGCATGGACACCTTCCCCACGGGCCCCAATGTCGCCATCAGTGACCATAAGGGAGATGCCGTTTATATTTATAACCGCAACACGAACAGCATGACCCCGGTTGCGAGCTCACTCGATTCACCCCTGATGAGCTCCATGAACTTCGTGCATGTGTGGACCATACCGGGCGCTCCCCTCTTACCTGCGGCACCTCAAGGGCCCGGGAACCTATCGGCCGCCAGCATCATTCAGGGGGCACGGCCGCGAGGCACACTCATCTGGTTCACCGAATGGCACGAGGCCGGAATGGGGAATGGAACCCTCGTTGCTCCAAACGTCCGGATCATCGACCGGAACGGCGATGGCATCTATGAAGAAATCGACTGAGAACGGCGGCCTTCTCGCCATGATGGCCATCGTCTGGGTTGTGGCATCGTGCTCAGCCTCCTCAACACCGGCCTCCTCGAGGACACCGGATAGCGGCTCGACCACGGCCCGAAGATCCTCGGCGGAGAGATATCTCCATGACCCTTATCGTGGAACCCTGTCCTTGAGCCCGGAACGCCAAGTGTTGACCTTCTCGCTACGCTCCACCCAGACCGGGGAGCGTTTCGAGAAGGAAGTGGACCTCTCAGGCCTGATGGCGGATTGGCAGCCGTCTGCCTTCGCTCAACTGAAGCGAGGCTCCGTTTTCGTCGTGGGCTTCAGCCCGAACCGAGAACGTTCCGGAGGGGCACTACTTCATCTGGAACCGCAAACGCTCGAAGTCGTGTCCATTCAAGAGCACTGGTTTGCCCCCGCGCTGAAGAGACCCTGGGACATCGATCCGTTTCCCAGTGGCGAAGAGGTTGCGATCCTTGACCGAGAGGGTAGGGCGCTACACGCCTATTCCCTTAAGCGTGGCGAGTCGCGACTCCTTCATTCCGACCCGCTACTTGGGGATATGACCTTCCTCGATGCATCGCCCGTCGGCGACCATGGGGTGCGCTTGTGGGCAACGCCCGCACCCCAGTTCGCCGTTGGGCCCTTGATGGGCGATTCGGTGATGATCATCGATTCCGATGGCGACGGGGCCTTCCAAGACTGAGTCCAGGTGGATGCTCGGGGGACGCGGTTCGGATTCCGGACGCGGCGGGAAGAGGATTGGGCGCGGTGTAGTGGTCCACCGCGAAGGGTGCGGAAACTCGGCCGAACTCCAACTCGTTGAGAATCAGCAGCTTGCGACTCAACGACAATGGCCCAGATGGC
>CBFIHP010000075.1:0-2887 GCA_965662355.1 Planctomycetota bacterium
GGTTGAGCACCGCCCCGCCCCGCACGTGACAGACGGCACAATCGATCCCGGCCGCCTGGTCGTCGCGCGGCCCGTGGCAGTCGGCGCAGAAGTCCCGCTCGCGGTGCCGGAACTCGGCCACGAAGAGCTCGTTCGTGAAGGAGGCGCGATGCATCGAGCGCCGCCACTCCCGGTAGTGTCGCCGGTGGCACTCGCCGCACGACGCCGCGTCGATCGCGTCGATTCCGGCCGGCACCTCTCCCGGGTCCACCGGCCCACCGCCGACCGGTACGCCGAGAAACGCATCGATGGGCGGCGCCTGCGCGCGCGCCGCGACCCCGCTGACCAGGACGGCGGAGACCACCACCAGCACGGCGCGCCGGTGCCTCATCGAGCAGAGCTCCCGTGGCCGAGCATCGCCCCATCCTACCGTCACGAGGCCGAAGTCCCACCGAGGAACGCGGTGCGTCGTGCCAGAGGCGGATAGGCCGCATGGTGCGACCGGGCCCTGCCGGTCGAAGTTGAATGGAGGACGCGATGAGTCCATGAGATTTCGTAAGTCGTCCAGCAGGTGCGAGCCCTGCCGGTCGAAGGGTGAGCCCGCCCACGACGGGAGCCAGCCTTGCGACGGCGTCGGTGACGGCGTCGGCGAAGCGTAGGCAGGCGAGCCTGTGGGCCGTGTGAGTTGGCCACGAAAACTATGACATTCCGGGTGCCCAGGCCGCCATGCTGGCTGAAGGCGACGGCGCTGGTGGCGTCAAGAGGGCGAGGCACCAGCGCACCCGGCGGGGTTTTGAATCACGGCACGCATGCAGAGGACGGCCCGGTAACCCGGGAGGCCCTCATCGTTCCTGAGGAGGTCCGGCATCTCGGGGGAGCCGGAGAGAGGATCCCCCACGGTGGGTGCGTCTGCGGGTGCACGCCCCATCGGCCAAGAAAAGCGCCCGCCCGCAGGTAGGCCGAAGGCGAGGGACGACCGGAGCCGAGGCCGAAGACGTGAGGGAGTCGGATGGCCTCGTAGTAGCTGAGAAGTCGGGAAACCGGTTGGCGCCGGAAGCCGGCGGAGCGAAGGGGGTCGGTGTTGATGTGAGCTTCAGGAGGGACCCATGGACGATGCGATGACATCGAGGAACATGTCACCGAAACTGTTGGAGGTAGCGAAGAGAGCGAAGCGAGAACCCGAAGCGCGGTTCAACTCGCTGGCGTACTTGATCGATGTGGCGGCTCTTTCGCGAGGGTACGGTCGCATGCGTAAGGATGCGGCAGTCGGCGTGGATGGAGTCACGAAGGAGGAGTATGGAGTGGATCTGCAGGCTCGCTTGCAGGACCTGCATGCTCGGCTGAAGTCCAAGCGGTATCGACATCAGCCGATCCGTCGTGTGCACATCGACAAGGGCCCGGGCAAGACCCGTCCGATAGGGGTCAGCGCGTTCGAGGACAAGCTGGTCCAGGACGCTGTGCGTGAGGTGCTGGAGGCAGTGTACGAGCAGGACTTCTTGGACTGCTCCTACGGCTTCCGGCCCGGGCGCAGCGCCCACGATGCGGTCCGACGTTTGGACCACATCGTCCATCGTGGCGAGGTGAGTTGGATTCTGGAGGCTGACGTCGAGTCCTTCTTCGACAGCTTGGATCGCACCAAGCTCTCGCAGATGCTCCGGACACGGGTAGTCGACGGGTCGCTCCTGCGGCTGGTCGGCAAATGCCTGCATGGGGGGATCCTGGACGGCGCGCGATACAGCACGCCGAAGATGGGAGCCCCCCAGGGGTCCGTGCTCTCGCCCCTGCTCGGCAACATCTACTTGCACTACGTCCTCGACCACTGGTTCGAGACGGTCGTGAAGCCCCGCTTGAAGGGCAAGGCGAGCCTTGTCCGCTACTGCGACGACTTCGTGATCGGCTTCGAGCTGGAGGGAGATGCGCGACGTGTGATGGAGGTGCTGCCGAAGCGGATGGGCAAGTACGGCCTGTCGCTGCACCCCGACAAGACGCGCCTGCTGGATTTTCGGCGTCCGCCGAAAGGGCAGGGGAGTCGTCGGGGTGAGGCGGCGACCTTCGACTTTCTCGGGTTCACGTTCTATTGGGCGCGGGCTCGAACGGGTCGATGGGGTATGCGGTGCAAGACTCGCAGCGCGAGCCTGAGACGGGCGGTCGCGTCCATCTACGACTGGTGTCGACGCCATCGACACCTGCCGTTACAGGTTCAGCGCCAAGCCCTCGCGAGGCGAGTGCGAGGCCACTACAACTACTTCGGCGTGAGCGGTAACTTCCGTAGCCTGCTCATCTTCGCCGCAGCGGTTCGACGGGCCTGGCACAAGTGGCTGTGCCGTCGCAGCCAACGAAATCGCCTGACGTGGAAGCGCTACGACGAGTGGCTCAGCACTCGGTGCCTGCTTCCACGGCCTCGGATCGCCGTAAGGATCTGGGGCACGTGACCGCGAGACGCATCAGCGGAAGAGCCGGATGGTGGAGATCTCCTCGTCCGGATCTGGTGAGGGCCTCGGGGGAGAAATCCCCCGGGGCTACTCGACAATTCCCTCTCGCGGCCCGTCCGAGCCATGTATGCATCGACGAGAGCCTGTCAACACGACCCCGGGATCGATCTCGTCGAATGGCAGCGCGGCGCGGGTCAGACACCGCGACGGCCCGACCGCCGGTGCCTCGATCCATGTGCGGTGTCGCGAAGGTCATCGCCGATCCTCTTCGAGGAGGCTGCGATCGACGTGCGCGTCGAGTCCCCTCGACGGCCTCGAACAGCAACCGTGATGCCAACCCGCGAATGCAGGCGAACGCACCGGCTTCGAGCAGCACGCACAACGGCTCGGCTCCAACGCACAGCGTGCGAACCGCGGCATGAACCCCGCTCATCCTCTGCGACGACCCCGAACGGGTCGAGTCTCGCGTCGCGGGG
>CBFIHP010000076.1:0-2836 GCA_965662355.1 Planctomycetota bacterium
CGTCCCGCCGCGGGTGATGCGCTGCGGCGGGTTCGGCGGCGGCGGGGCGTGCCCCGTGCGCCTCACGTGTCTGGGCCACGCCGCCTGCGTGGCCGACGTGCGGATTTCACGGGACTTGATCACCCATTTCACGGTCACTTGATCACCGGTCACACGTGACTTGATCGGAGCGAAGCGACGTTGGGCGTCTGGTCCTCGTTCAGCTCTTCTCGTTCTCCTTCTTTCGGCCGGAGGGCCCGGTCAGGGTGAGCTTGTATGCGTTGTGTACGAGCCGGTCCAGAATGGCGTCCGCGACGGTGGGCTCTCCCAGCCAGTCGTGCCATTTGCCGACGGGGAGCTGGCTGGTGACCACGGTGGAGTGGAGGTCGTACCGGTCATCGAGGATCTCGAGCAGGTCGTGCCTTTGAGCGGCTCGGATGGAGCCGATCCCAAGGTCATCGAGGACCAGCAGATCCGTCTTTGCGATCTTCGCCAGGACCTTGGTGTAGGTGCCGTCGGCCTTCGCGAGCGCGAGCGTCTCGAAGAGCCGGGGGAGGCGGTAGTAGAGGACCCGGAGCCCGCGGCGGCACGCGGCCTGTCCGAGGGCGCAGGCGAGGTAGCTCTTGCCGACCCCCGTCGCGCCGCTGATGAGCACGTTAAGGTGCTCGGTGATCCACCGCCCCGACGCCAGCTGGTTGCGGGTCCCGCGGTCGAGCCCCTTCTTGGCGGACACTCTGACGTCCTCCATGCAGGCGCTCGAGAGCCTCAGCTTCGCCGCCTTGAGCAGGCGCTGCACTTTGCGGTTGTCGCGGGCGAGGTACTCGGCGTCGACCAGCAATCCGAAGCGGTCGTCGAAGTCGAGTGCCCCGGCCTTCGGGTCCTTCTGTTGCTCGTCCCACGCGCTCGCCATCACGGCCAGGCGCATCGCCAGCAGCTTGTCCATCGTCGGTTCGTTCAGCATCTCTCAGGGTCCTTTCGTTCGTTCAGTTGAAGTAGTCGGGGCCGCGCACCTGCTCGTGCTCGATCGGCTCCGACGGTGCGTCGTCCTGCTGCCCCGACTCGCGCCCGAGCCGGAGCATCCGCTCGACGGGCTTGTACGAGCGCGCCCCCCACCGGAGCGCGATCGCGGTGGCGAGCTCGGTGCGCTCGGCTCCGTACTTCTTGCCGACCCGTCTCAGCCCGAGGCCGGAGCGGTAGCCGTTGACGAGGTTGGGGTGGCGCTCGAGGATCTGGACCATCAGCGCCTCGGTGTTCGGGCCCATCGTCGCCGCCCACTCCCGGAGCGCCCCAGGGTCGTTGTCGGCGTATGCGCGATGGTCCGGCGGCATGTGCGCCGTCTTGGTCGTGTGCCGGAAGCGTTCGTGACTGCGCCGGTGCGAAGCCACGCGGCGCCCCTTGAAGAAGGCCTCCACCGTCGTCGCGCCGAGGCGGATCTCGACGTGCTCGCCCACGAGCGCGTACGGCACCGAGTAGTAGTGATCGTCGACCTGGACGTGATAGTCGCCGTGGACCTTCGCCCGCGACCAGGGGGCGTAGACGAAGGGCTCGGCGGGCAGAGGGCGAAGCGCAGGACGCTCGATGCTCTCGAAGAGGTCACGCCTCGACAAGCCCCCGTAGCGCTTCATGGCGCGCGCGTTCAGGTCCTCGAGCAGCTCGTGGATGCGTTCGTTCAGCGCCTCGATCGAGAAGAACGTCTCGTGCCGAAGGCGCGCAAGGATCCAGCGCTGCACCACCTGCACGCCACGCTCGGCCTTCGCCTTGTCCTTGGGTTTGCGAGGGCGCGCCGGAACGATGGCCATGTCGTAGTGGCGGCCGAGCTCCGCGTAGTGCCGCTGCACCGTCGGTTCGTACCGGCACGCGACCACCACGGCCGCCTTCAGCTGGTCGGGCACCGCCACCTTCGGCGTCCCCTCGAAGTACGCGAACGCGCGCACGTGGGCTCGGATCCAGCTCCCCAGCGTCTGGTCCGGCGTCGCCACCGCGTACGTGAAGCTCGACGCGCCCAGGACCGCGACGAAGAGCTCCGCCTCTTGGTACTGCCCCGTCAGCGGGTCGAAGTAGCCGGGCTTCTTGCCCGAGAAGTCGACGAAGACCTTCTCGCCCGCCCGGTGGTTCTGCCGCATCGACAGCCCCCGCGCCTTGAGCCACTTCCGGTACCGGTTGCAGAAGGCCGTGTACCCGTACGGGTCCTGCCCCTCGTGCTCCGCCAAGTACTCCAGGTGCAGCAGCTCTAGCGTGACGCCGACGCGCTTGTACTCGGTGTGGATCCACACCGGGTCCGGCTCCGGCCGAGTCGAGCTCCGCGGGGCCCGCACCCCATACACACGAGCCTCCAGCTCCCGCTCGTCCAGCCCAGCGGCCTTCTCCCACGTCAGGCTCGCCTCTTCGGCGCGCTGGGTCGTGTTCGACACCGTCCCCGTCGACACACGCAGCGCGAGCGCCGTCTGCCGAACGCTCTGCTCCAGCCACCAGCGCAGACGCAGAATCTCCAGGATCATACTCATCGGCAGTCGCTCCATGCGTCGACCTCCTTCGAGGTCGACGTCCCAGTTGCGACGCCCAACGTCACCGTGTCGAAGGCGATCCCCGACTCCCGCCGGGGGCACCGTTCAAGTCACGCGATCCCACCGTTCAAGTGGTGTGATCCGCGTGTCCATGTCGGTGATCCCGCCGTCCAGGTCCGTGTGATCCCGGCGTTCAAGTCCGCGTGATCCTGGCGTTCAAGTGGCCGCGTGACCCGCAACCCGTCCGGGGCACGCGTTCAGCCAGCGCGTCCAGCGACCCAAGCGACCCGTCCACAGAGACCCGTCCACAGCGACCCGTCCGGGGCACGCGTTCAGCCAGCGACCCGTCCGGG
>CBFIHP010000077.1:0-2584 GCA_965662355.1 Planctomycetota bacterium
GGTGGGCGCAAGGTTTCACTAACTCGGAAGAAATCAACTCAGCCCCCCTTGACGGCGCTAGAGGGGGCGTTGGTGCACGACTCGAAATGGAGCCAGAACTCCCCACCATCCCCTCTTTCACGTCCTGATCGCTTTCGACACGGGCCGACCGAGCTCATACATGCTGTTTAGCACATTGCATGCGATCAAGACCTCAACCCTCTGTGCCTTCGGATGACGGGCACAAAGCCTATCCCCGATGATCGACTTGTACCGGAAAAAGCCGTTCTCGACGGTGCCTTGTCGATGGCACCCAGACACCTTCTTCCATTCTCGTCTCCCGAGCTCCTTCACCTTTCGAATCGTTCGATCCCGAGCCTTCGCTCGCTGCCTTCGACCAGACACGACGGCCTTTCTCGTAGGTGGAACGACGACCTTGGCTCCACGCCCGAGCGCGGCATCGTAGATCCCTGTCGTGTCATAGGCGGCGTCTCCTGTGATGCTCGCAAGATTGCAATCGACCTGTTTGATGAGATGCATGGGCTTGTTGGTCGCGATACGACGGAGCCGGACATCGAGATGCTGGCTACGTCGTGAAAGCGTCGTGTGGTCCGGGACTTCGAGGCTAAGGCCCATCAGGTCCAGGAGCGACCGCAGGAATCCCTCCGTTTGCCGCAGCGGGAGATTGAAGACCAAGCGCAACGTGAGCGCGGTCTCGATCGCCACGTCCGAGTACTTGCTCTGTCCACCCCGTTTACGGGAAGACCGGGGCGCCCATGCATCGATCGCGTCCTCCGAGATCCACATCGTGACGTCGCCACGCTGGACGAGTGAGCGGTCGTAAGAAGGCCAGTTCGTGACTCGGTACTGAGTCTTGTAATTCGGATGGACTCGTGAGTTCATGCGGAGATCGTCACGCATCCATCTGGGCCTTGGCCACCGTCTCGGCCGCGGGCGCTTGGCTCGCTACGATTCATGCACCAACGCCCCAACGGGGGCGCGCCGCCGTATCCCTTGCATGCCCGGGCGGTGCGCAATGCCCGCTACAAGCTGATACGACAGGTAGGCCTTCCGGACGAGCTGTACGACCTGGACATGGATACCTTCGAGGGCACCAACCTGCTCCCGACGTTGACGCCGGGTGAGCAAACGGCCTACGACGCGCTCGTGGCCAAACTGGCGATCCATGCTTCGCGCGTGGTCAGGGAAATTTTTTCTGCACTGCCGAAGACTCCATCTTGAAGTCCGGGGGTACTGGATTCCGCATCTGCCGAGATGGCTCGCCTTGGTGCAGTATTGAGAACTAGTATTCAAGGAGACCTGGACTCTTCGCCTCAACCCACATATCCAGTACGACATCATGCGTTCTTTCTTCATCATCGCCGCCGCAGCGGCGCTCTTCCCCATGGCCGCCGCTTCTGCCCAAGGCCTGGCAGCAGTTGGCCCGCTTAACCCCAATCACGGTTTCCCCGAGTGGTACGAAGACAGCAACGGTCTCCGGATGGCCGGCTGCTCCGAAGACGTCGGTCTTTGCCTCCTCGAGGCTCCGCTCGAACTCCTTGACCCCACCCTCCCCTTCCCCGCCAACTACGGCGGCGACTTCGCTCATCACCTCTACTACAACGTGTGTGGAGCCGAGATGCAGTCCGGTGGCAACGGCGGCCTGGCCATGATAGTCATCTCGCTACAGGGCGGCTTCGCCAACGAAGACGAAGCGGCTCGTGACGGCGAGCAAGACGTCTTCGCCCGCTTCCGCATCCGTATCGACAACCTCGTCGCCGGCGAGACCTACGAAGTCACCACGCCCGCCGGCACCGTCAGCTTGATCGCCGAAGACACAGGTACCGGTCGCCGCATGATCAACTTCACCGACGACGTCGGTCGCTTCGAGGCCGCCATCTTCGGTACCGAGCTCAACGGCGCCATCGGTCCGTGGCTGACCTGGGACTCCGATCTCCCGATCGTGGACGTCAGGGGCAACGAGTACGTCGGCGATCCGGCCATTCCGCACACGATCACCGGTAGCCCGTTCGGCACGAACGTCTTCCGCGTCACCGGTCGCGACGTCGGCGGTCCCGGCGTCGACATGATTCAGACGGATCTCTTCTCCATCATCGGCCTCATGGGCCCGGCCGACGAGCCGCCGCCGCCCCCCCCGGCCCCCGAGTTCCTGCTCGATGTCTCCCCGGGCATGGCTGGCACCATCAACACCTGGACCGCCTCCAACGGCCCCGAAGGAGGCCTGGTGGCCTTCCTGATCGGCCTCAACCAAGGCCCCCGCACGATCACGCCCGGCCCCTGCCCCCTGGGCATCGCGCTCGACATCCTCGATCCGCGCGTCCTCGGCTTCGACCGCACCACGGCCGGCTCGGCCAGCATCCAACAGAGCATCCCGGTGGTCATCTCCGGCTTGACCATGTACACGCAAGCGGTCAACGTCTCCGCGTGCGAGGCCAGCCCTCTGATCCCCATCACCTTCTAGGTCCCAGCACGGATTCGATTCTCACCGAAGAGCTTCCTCGAACGACTGTGCGCACGGATCCCGTTTCCGCGCAAGCATGTGCTGGCCTGTAACCGGGATCGGTGCGCACAGCCGTTCGAGGAA
>CBFIHP010000078.1:0-2509 GCA_965662355.1 Planctomycetota bacterium
ACGGACAGGCTTGCCGCCCTGGTCCAGCTTGGCGTAGTCCGTTGGGGCACCGATCGAATCCTCGACCGTGTTGCCAGGCACTGCGGCTGGAATCAAGTCGCGCACCAAGAGTCGCGCGATCGACGCATTGCCATCGGGAAACGTGTAGGTATAGGAACCGCCCGTTTCCACCTGCTTGCCGGGTGTATAACCCATGCGCGCCGTCGCCGTGGGTGGCAGTTTCAGGCCCTCGAAGCCGGGTAATCCAATGCCCCAGCAATCAAGGGCCGAAATCGCATCGATCCCGCAGCCCCAGTACAGGTCCGTCGCGCGTTGATAAAAGGGAATCACAGCCGGGTTGGCTTGGACGACCTTCAGCAGGTAGTCCGCGTAACTCATGCGTGACAGACGGTCCTTCTTTTCGTCGGCCGAAAGGCCAGGCATATAATCTTTGGGGCTGGTTTCGATCGCGAGGATGTCCTTGCGGGCGGCGTCGCTCAGTGGCGCCTCCGCCAGAAACTTGGCGGTATCTTCCGCGGATGGATGGTACCCGCCAGTTCGCGGAACCAACTTGTCCTCGCCGAAGGTTTCCTTGTCGAAGAATACGCCGGCACCAAGATTGAACTTTTGGTCCCGATCCTTGTCGAAGGTGTCTTTGGTCAGCTTTTCCGGATGAATGCCGAGATGCTTGAGAAGTCCATCCGCGACGGGACTGTAGGGGGTTGGGCTCGAGATCAAGGCGGTTCCGCCGCTCGCGATCAGCAATTTGTCATCGACATGGAACTCGTTGCGCTTGGCGTGACCACCAAAGTCGTCGTGGTTGTCGAGTATGAGGATCTTTGCGTCGGGTCCTGCGGCCTTGCGATAGAAGTGCGCAGCAGCAAGCCCGCTGATGCCACCCCCGACAACGATCAGATCGAAGTGCTCGCCCGTGTCCTCGGCTTCGGTCAGAAAGGCCGGATCGTCCTTGATCGCGTGGGCAACCTCGAATGAGCCGGGATGGCTGCCGCGCATACCGGTTCGAGTGGGCGGGTAGTAGCCCGGCTGATCCTGTGCTGGGCTAATCGCGTCCACCCCCGCGCCGGGACCCGCGTCCACCCCCGCGCCCAAGGCCAGGTTTGGAACCAGCCCCCCAGCGGCCGCTACAAGCGTCACTGCGGCGCCCTGCAGAAAATCGCGGCGCTCGATCGGCTTGCCCATGCCGAGCTCGTCGTCGTGGATTCCAATGTCCACGTCTTCGTCAATCACTGGCTCTTCCTGTCGCGATTTGGTCACGGTTGTCCTTCCCAGCTCTACTCTTCCGCTGGAATCTCGCTGTGGTGCAGGCTGATGATCTTCCACTGGCCATCGATCTTTTGCCACACGTCCGTCTCGAACGCTTTCGACGTAGCCTTCGTTCCATCCGGCGCGCGCGTGCGGTTATCGATGAAGGATGTCGAGATTGCGACATCACCGCTGGGCATGACTTGCACCTGGAGATTTGACATCTCGTTCAGCTCGACGCCGCCGCCCGCTTCCATCAACGCGGTCCACATTTCGTGGTAGGTAGAAATATCCTGTCTGGCGCCACCGAAATACACCGTCGCATCGTCGGCATAAAAGCTGAAATACCGCTCGACATCATTGTTCGCATAGGCACGGTCGAACGCTTTGATCGCAGCGTGGAGATCCGCGTTCTCCGAGTCAGAGTGGGCGGCCATTGCACAAGACGTTATTGACAGGATGACGAAGAGGCTGAGGAGATTTCGCATGATGTTCGAGGCTCCCTCTGAATCTGAACGGAATCGGGCTTCCCGGGCCTGGCTGCGAAGCGGGGGCGCTCACCGATTCGAAGAATCATTATAATAAATATATTATATAGGACTTACGAAAGTCGAGCTTGCGGGATCGCTCGCGCATTTTCCGTCTCGCCGCGATCGTCGTGGCTCCGATAGCGATCCTCCCTGCATCCCGTGACGGGCGGCGTGCCTCCTCGGTTTGGCGTGTCAGAAGTCGAACTCCGAGGTGGGTTCTTCCTTGGCCCAGTGCGACTCGAAGACGAAGGTCGTGACGAAGGGCCCGCCGGGCATCAGCAGGTTGGGCCCCTTCTCTTTCTTGGAGGGCTTGGCGCTGGCGATTGCTTCGATGGCCCAGCTTGCGAGCAATGGGTGGTTCATCTCGAGCACGCGGATCCGCTGCGGGCGGCCGTTTTTGTTCAGGTCAAAGGCGATGACCACGCGCCCGACGATCTTCGAGCGTTGGGCGTAGGGCGTGTAGCGGGGCGAAGGGACTTCGAGCCAGCTCGGCGGACGCTCGAACCCGTCCGAGGGCAGGGCCTTCACACGAAACACGGAGGAGCCGTCCGGCTCCGGCAATGCCATCGGTTGGTCCGTGTAGAAATCGTCGATCAGTCGGCGGTGCGCCGCGGCCGCCTCCTGTTGGCCGATCTTCTCATAGCAGCGCTGGCGAGACAGCGTCGCCTCTCGGGCATAGGGGCCCAGATCGATCCTGGCCTCTGCGCGGTCCAGGGATCGAAGGGCGGAGGCGCATT
>CBFIHP010000079.1:0-2314 GCA_965662355.1 Planctomycetota bacterium
GGGCCGGCCTATTTAGGTCTCGATCGGGCTCTGAGCTACTGAGAGTGGCATCAGAAGTGCCCCGTCCCGATTCATGCACCAACGCCGCGTTCAGGTGCCGGAAAGTTCTTCACAGCGACGTTCGAGCAGCATCGAGCGGTTCGCAGAGCCGCCTCTCAGGTTGTAACGCCAGTCACGCCGATGGGCTGGGCATGCTGGCGACCTCCCGCGTCAACTGGCACGACCCTGCACTGCTCGCAGCGGGACTGATCCAGGTCCTGACCGGTCCGTTTCTCCTCTTGAGCCTCGGTTCGAGATCGAGCGACCCGGGACCGTGGTTCGTGCTCGGGATCTGGGCGTTCGGCATTGCCGTGTCCGGCGCATCGGTCCATGCAGGGAAGAGGCTCGGCTGGCGCCACCTTCTAGCCATCGGCCCCGGGTTGCTCGCCGTCCAATCCCTACCTCGCTTCGGTGCGATCCCCGCCCTGGTCGGTCTCGGTGTCGTGCTGTTGATGGTCGTGCGTCGCAAGGGCGGCCTATGACCTGACCGCCCGGACGACTTTCTTTCTGAAAGGGCTTTCTCCCGGAACGACGATCGAGCTGACGATGTCGACGAAGCTCGACAGCTACTTCAATGCAAGCGAATCGACGACGCGACGGGCGAGTGGGTTGGGAGCGCCCTCGTGTTGTGTGCGCTTGCAGCGAGCCATCGATCAGTATCTCGTTCACTATCATCGAGAGCGCAATCATCCCGTCGGAATCACGGATCCGAGGAGGTCGCGCGCAGCATCCAGGTCGGCGGCAGTCGAGAACGCTGCCTTCGGGATCACGCTCGGCGCACCACTCCCCATGGAAAGAATGAACGCTCGATCCGTCTCCCAGAAGCGCGTGTAGATATCCCACTTCAGGGACGTCTTGATGGATCTGGACTCGAAGAACAGCTCCTCGGGGGAAAGGCGAAGCGTGTAGTGCTCTCGGAACTTCTGGTTACCCCGTTGCTGAAAGTAGATCGCGATGACGGACAGCGGCAGCAGGTTGAACCACTCAGCAACTGCTACACCGCAGAGCCCGACGGCCCAGAGCGGCTCCCCCCAGTAGACGCTGAGGCCACCGAGTAGAGCGAGAAGAATAGCAGCGATCCGACTGCTTCTCTTCCAGGTTTCGCCTTCCACGACGCGGGCGGCGTACAGCAAGTCTGCCAGCTTGGGCTGATAGGTGACCTCGATCGTCGACATCACGGAAGAATCCTACTCCCCCAAATCGGCGCAAGCCAGAGACCGAGTCCTTCATGCGATCTCGCTTGCATCCACAGCGATGACGGCCGCATGGAGCCGTCGTAACGATCGTTCCTCCCCCAGAAGGCACGCGAGGGGAGGGTTGTTGGCCGGGGGGGCGGCAGCTTCAGCGGCAGCGCGGGTGGGGAGGGGATCAAGAAGACCCCTTTGGAGCACCTATACTCGGTGCACAGGATTTTCGGGCACGACAGCCTCAGGACTCGTTGAAGAAGGGATCCGGCAAGGAAGCGTCACGCAACTTGGCGGCGGCGCCCGCTCCCGTCAGCGGCAATCCCGCGGGATCGATCAAACCCAGTTGCACCAGTAGATTGGCCTGGTCCCAATGAATGTGCTCGTAAGCCACCTTGCCGTCCTCGATGCCAACGATGACCACGAATGCAACTTCGACGAACTTCCCGGTCGGTTTGACTCCCGGAAGGATGTGGTCCATTTCGGTCGTGTGTGTGAACGAAATGATCAGCTCGTCAACGAGGCGCTCCGGCGAATACGTTCGTGAGATCGTCTCGAACTTGACATCGGGTGGGAAGAACTGACCGATCAAGCGCTTGGCGTAGAACCTGCGCACGCCCTCCCGCCCCTGTCCGCCGACCATGCTAGGCACGTTGACCAGGTGCGGGTTGCCCGTCATGGTCTCCATGGTTCGGTCCAGATCACCGGCCAATTCGGCTTCCATGTGCTCCCCGAAGATCTCCTCGAGTTGATCGGCCAGTGCCTCGTTCGTCTTCATGGCTCCCTCTTGACCCGCCTCCGGCTTGTCGGTGGCGCAGGAGAGTGAGAGTCCAGCCGCTGCCGAAGCAGCCGCCACCGCGCCTTTCTTGACGAATTTTCTTCTTTCCACAACTCCACCTCTCTCTCTCGCCTGCTGAATGACAGTCCGGTGCTAGTTGCCCGAGCTTGGTGTTTGATTCTAGCCGTATTCATCGAACGTTGCGTGTAGATTCAAGATGGAATTCGCCTCCTACCGCGGCGTTGGTGCACGAATCCCTGGGCTGACAACGCTTGGAAGGCCTCTCGGAGCCATTTTCTGTCCGGGGCTGGTC
>CBFIHP010000080.1:0-2260 GCA_965662355.1 Planctomycetota bacterium
GCTTCCCACGGCAGTTTCTTCGATGTATCGATGTCATCTGGTGCTGGGCCGGGTTCGCCCACATCTCCCTGTCTTGCTAGCGTATTCGGCCCGCCTAAGGCTGCGTGGGTGGCGGAGAACCCTGAAGCGGCCGTAGAAGAGGTGCTATCTGAGCTACAGATGATGTTCCCCGATACGTTCGAGCCTCCCGTCGCGACAGCCGCATCCAACTGGACCACCAGCCCCTTCTCAGGAGGCTGCTACCCGTACACGAGCGTCGACACTCGGCCCGGTGACTTCATTAAATTTGCGGAACCGACGCACGATGGGAGAGTCCTGTTCGCTGGAGACACTTGCGCGGAGGGAGTCGCCCTGGGTTATGTAGAAGGAGCCATGGCCGCAGGTGAGCGGGCAGCGGATGCCATAATTGCCCGTCACGGGCTCCCCTAGGGATTTAACATAACGCCCAGGCTCGGACGTTATGCCAGAATGCAGCTTGTATGTCCTATCCCCCGAAACCCCACAACGCTCTTCTAACAATTCAAACGCGCACATCACGAGGTTGGACATTGGCTGCTTCGATCATGGGCTTGATGAAACCTGAGATCATCAACAACGCTAAGGACAAGTGCGAGCTTCGCTTTCAAGTGCGCCCGGAGTTTACGATCTGGGGGGGGATCGTTCAGGGCGGTATCGTGGCGGTGATGCTCGACATGGCGATGGCTATGGCGGGAAACGGGGAATTCTCTACCGCCTCGCTTCAATACGAAATCCTGCGACCCGTACGCGACACACCGCTCACGGCGACGGGAACCATCGTCCGACGCGGTCAGCGTATCATCTTTGCGGAAGCAGAGATCCGGAACGATGACGGAGTCCTGCTCGCAAAGGGAACACAGACTGCGGTCCCCGTATCTCGACCTTCGAGCGAGTAAATCTCTGCCGCTGGAGGGAAGGAAATCACGACGGGTGCGGGCACACGACGCCGCTCGAGCGCCCCGACGAGGTCGCGTCGGCGCTGCGATCACCGCTGCGCAAGACCTGAAAGGACCGCCATCCATGTCCGATTTCGATTCCGTACTCCGGGAATGGTACGAAGGTGAGATCTGGGGGGCCGCCTTCTTCGACCTTCTCGCTGGCGCCGCCGAGAACGACGAGGCGCGCAAGTGGTCACTCCTCGGAAGACTGGAATCGGCGACGGCCGACCGATTGCGGGCCGCTTGCGCCGACGCGTCGGTCCGGCTCTCAGACACTCCCGCCGATTCTTCGTTCCTCGAGTATGCGAAGACGATGGTGGAGCTACCGTGGCAGACGAACATGGAGGGCCTCGCGCCCCAGATCGAGAAGGCGGTCAATGAGATCCGCGCTCAAGCGGATGAGGCGCCACCGGCACACGCGGAGATCAGCCGCGACTTCCTCGCGCACGAGGAAGCCCTCCTCGCCTTCGTGCGCCTCGAGCTCGAGGGGAAGGATGGCTCCCCGGCCGTCGAGTCGCTGCTGAGGGCGTGGTCCGCCGAGTAGTGTCGACGCGGCCGACACCGATGCGAGCAGGAATCACTCCGCCCCCGTCGGGGTCTGGCGCGATCGGCGCGAACGAGGCTCCCGAAGCCAGGCGACGACGCCGACGATGACGTACGCCCCAAAGAGCATCGCGATCACTCCGGCGAGGCCATGGGGATCCCAGACGTCCATGGCCAACCCGGCCGCAGGCGGTCCGACGAGCATGCCGAGCGCGTACAGGAAGATGAACGCCGAGTTCGCAGCCGCGAGGTCCGCGCCCGAGAACTGCTCGGCGATCACGGCGAGGCCGAGGGTGTACATCGCGACGACGACACCGCCCCAGAGGACGAGGGACGGTTCCAGCAGCCCGGGCTGTCCGATCAGCCACGGCAATCCAACCGCACCCGCCGCCCCGACGCATGCACAGCCCAGCAGCAGCCTTCGGCGGTCCATCCGATCGGATAGCCAGCCGATCGGAAACTGCAGCGCGACGTTGCCGACGCCGAACAGGCTCAGCAGGAGCGCAGCGGCCTCCGGCGTACGTCCGGCGCGCACCGCATAGATCGGAAGCAGCTGGAGCAGCGCGGTCTCCGCCGCGCCGTAGGTGAGCGCGGCGAACGCGGCGATCGGCGCGGCGACGAGAAAACTCCGAAACGCCATCGAGGGCGAGTCGTCGAAGGTCGGCGTGATCCCCCGCACGAGCAGGAGCGGCACGGCAGCCGCCGCCATCAATCCTGCGGCCGCCAGATAGGGCAGCCAACCCGTCGTGCCGAGGACGTAG
>CBFIHP010000081.1:0-2179 GCA_965662355.1 Planctomycetota bacterium
CGCATCGGCCCTCGTCCTTGGGGCTGATTCAGCGCGTCAGGTGAGTTGTCAGGCTGGCCTGGTAGGCGAAGAGCCCTGGGCTTCCGCCCGTGTGCAGGAAGACCACTGCGTCCTCGTCGTCCCATTTGCCGTTTCGGATCGCATCCATCAGCCAGGCCATGGCCTTGCCCGTATAGACGGGGTCGAGAAGGATCCCCTCGAGGCGGGCGACGGTTTCTATCGCCTCGTGCATGGCCTCTGTCGGAACGCCGTAGCTATCTCCGCGGAAGCCCGGCTCGATATGGAGCCGATCATCCGGAGGCGAGGGCACATCGAGCAACTCTGCTGTTGCGTCGCAGAGTCGGCGCAAATCGGCACCCTGTTCCTGCTCGTCCGGGGCCGAGACGTTGACGCTTCGCACGACCATGTCGCTTTCGCTCGCATGGAATCCCACCAGGAGTCCAGCCTGGGTTCCGAGGCTCGACGTTGCATTCACCACCGTGCGGGCGGCGATTTGTTGGGATTCCGCTTGGGCGATTAATTCGAGGGCACAACTCACGTAGCCAAGCGCGCCCACTGCGCTGGACCCGCCGACAGGCACCACGTAGAACTTTCGGCCATCGCTTTCGGCGCGACCGAGAAGTTCCCCGAGTTCCTTTGCGGCGGCGGCTTCGTTCTCCACCACGCGCACTTCTGCTCCCAGGAGTTCGTCGAGGAGGCGGTTGCCCGAGACTTCCCAGGCGGGCTCGCGGTAGTCGACATTGGCGACGAGGATGAGATGGCACTCCAATCCGGCTGCGGCCGCGGCTGCGGCGGTTTGACGAGCGTGGTTCGATTGCACGGCTCCGAAAGTCACAATCCCGTCGGCTCCTTGTTCGCGCGCTTCGCCCACGAGAAATTCCAGCTTGCGTGCCTTGTTTCCCCCCGTCGCGAGCCCCGTGCAGTCATCGCGTTTGATCCAGATCGGCGGACCCCCCAGGGCCTTGCTCAGCCGCGGCATCGGGCGCAGGGGCGTGGGGAGATGGGCCAGGGGCTCACGCGCAAAACGTTTCAGGCGGCTGGCGAGCGTATCTCTTGGCTGAGTGGGCACTGGGTTACGCTAGCCGAGGGAAGCGAAGCTTGCGCGGCCGTGGGCACACGGCACCATTGGAATGGGCATGCTGCTGCGGCCGGAATCGTTCCTTGTGGCTTCGGCGGTAGAAGAGTCGGACGCGAAGAGAGGACAAGATGTTCACGGGGATCGTTCAGGGAACCTACGAGGTGATTTCCGTTCGACGGCAATCCGATTTGATGACCTATGAGATCTTGTTGGACGCGGAAAGGGTGGAGCGTCTTCAGCCTGGCGCGAGCGTCGCTATCGAAGGGGTTTGTCAGACGGTCGTCGCGATCAACGGGGAGAAGGTGACCTTTGATGCGATTCGTGAGACCCTGGATCGGACCACGCTTGATTCATTGAAGGTTGGGCAGCGCGTAGCGGTAGAGCGCAGCGCTCGCGTGGGAGATGAAGTGGGCGGCCACGAAGTCGCAGGCCATGTCATGGGCCAGGGCGAGGTCACGGAGGCCCGCATGGAGGGGAATGTGAGCGTGCTTCGCATTCGCGTTCCCGCCGAGTGGATGAAATATGTGCTCGATAAAGGATTCATCGCGGTGGACGGCTCCAGCCTGACGGTCTGCGACGTCGAGCCCGAGGGCGGCTTTGCGGTTCACCTCATTCCGGAGACCCTGAGACTCACTCGCCTGGGCGATAAGCGCATGGGGGATCCGGTGAATATCGAGCTTGACCCCCGCACGGTTGCCATCGTGGATACGGTGGAGCGGGTCATGGAGCAGCGAGAGGGATAGGGAGTTCCCGAGTGGGCGACTATCGCCCCTTGAATTGGGCGGGTCTCTTTTCGAGAAAGGCGCGAGGGCCTTCGGCGGCATCTTCCGAACTCATGACTTTCATCCCGTGCTGTTGCTCGATGACGAAAGCCTCTTCTTCCGCGAGTGTTTCGGTTTCGCGCAGGGTCGCCAGGATACCCCGAACCGCCAGGGGGCCATTGGATGAGAGGCGTTCGGCGATCTCTTTCGCTTTCGAGAGGGCTTCGCCATCGGGTACGACGTGGTTGATCAGGCCGAGTTCCAGGGCCCTTCGGGCGGGCAGATCTTCCCCTCCCAGGAGCATCTCTGCAGCCACCGCATAACCGATCTGGCGTCTCAG
>CBFIHP010000082.1:0-2059 GCA_965662355.1 Planctomycetota bacterium
CGACCGTGGCCACGGCGCGGCCGTTAGCGGCAGCAGCCATCCTCGCCGACCCCACGACAGGCCGAAACCGCCAGCAAGGCCCCGACGGACGGAGCGAGAAAATAGAGCCAAAGGCTACCCGCGGTGCCGGAAAAAATCGCCGGTCCCAGAGAGCGGGCCGGATTCAGGGATGCCCCGGAAATCGGCCCTCCGAAAATTGCGGCGAAGCAGACGACGCTCCCCACCGCGAGGCCGGCGACAATCCCTTTTTCCTTGGCTCCGGTGGCCACGCTCAGGATCACGAACATCAGGAAAAAGGTCAGGACCACTTCGAAGACAAACGCGGGAAGCAAGCCCGCCGACGGACGTGTGGATCCGAGATCGTCCAGCCCGGGGAAGAGAAGTCGGAGCAAAGCGCTCGCGATCATGGCCCCAGAAAATTGCGCGCCCAGATAACGGCCCACATCACTTCCGGGCAAGCGCCGGGCTCGCCAGAAAGCCAAGGTCACCGCCGGGTTGAAATGAGCGCCGGACACGTCGCCCAGCGCGTAGATCATGGTCATCACCACCAGGCCAAAACACAGCCCGACCCCGAGATGGGTCACCGATCCGCCGCTGGTGGTATCCACCACGATGGCCCCGGTACCCACGAAGACGAGAGCGAAGGTTCCGATCGCCTCGGCAAGAAACTTTTTCATTCTTTCCGCGCGCAAGTCACTCAAACCAGGACTCTTATCGCTCCCGACTCAGTCTTTTTCCGGGAGCGCTTCGAGTCGCTCGGCGAGGGTTGTGTCCTCCCTCACGTATTCCACTTCGGTGACCTCGAGGGAGTCGAGGTGAACCAGGGTCGCGAATTTCGCTTTGTCGGGAAATTGCGCGGTCAACTCGGCCTCTCGGTCCAGCAAAATCGGATAGGGCCTCGTACGCATCTTGGGCAGCGCGAATAAAGCCGCGGCCACACGCGGCATGGCGCTGATATCGTTCACGTAGACCACGCCCCGCTCCTCAAGAAAATCGCCGTCCCGGCCCTCCATCGAACGGGTCATGACGCCGGCCCCCGCGCGATCGCGACTGAAAAGAACGACGCTTATACCCGAATCGAGTTGGTGTTCATTGCCATTCTGGTCCTTGAGTGCGAAGGCCTCCATTGTATCTCCTACGCCCAGAACCTTGGTCTCGGCGACTTCGGCGGCGGCACCCTGTGCAAAGGCGGCAAGAAGCGTCAAGAAAACGACGCAGCGAGCCACTGTCTGGAGATTCATGATCGGCCCCTCCCCTATCGTCATGCGGCATTGCCCAAATATCTGGGCTGCGGATGGATTCAAAGACTACTAGATATCGAATCGCCCCCGCGCGATCCAATGACGATCCGAAACAGCATCGACCCGAATCGCCCCCAAACCCGAAGCCTCGAGTTGATCCTGGACCTCGTCCGGACGATAGGCAGCAAAAAGCGAGAGCCGGAAATCCCGACGAAGGATTTCGGCTTCCCCATCGGCGTAGCGCTCCACCAGAGCTTCGACCTCGTGCTCGCTCCCCGGCCGCATCAGGTCCATGACGAAAACCCCAGCACCCCGCCGGGAGTAGCGCCGGATCGATGACCACAGGATCTGCGGATCCGGCAGATGGTGAAGGAGACTATTGGAGAAGACCAGGTCGTAGGCTTCGGCCGGGGGGGCCTCCGCGGGCAGCATCGCTCTGACGAAGCGGATTCGCGATCCAGCCGAATCTTCGCCCGCCCGGCCCCGCGCCAGGGCGATCATGGCCTCGGAACCGTCCACGGCATCCACTCGCCACCCCGGCCAGGCGGCGGCGAACCGGAAGCTGATATCCCCTGGACCACAGCCCAGGTCCAGAGCGGTCCCGGCTTGTGCCAGATCCGGAAATTCCTCGCGCAACAGGGCGGTGAAATGCGCGTGGGGGGCTTCGAAATCCGCGTCCGCATAGGCACCCGCCTGCTCGACGTCATCCATCAATTCCGGTTCGGGGACTCGGTCCAAATCAGAACTTCGAGGGCGGGTCCACGCCCGCTTCCTTTCGTCCGGCGCGGGCGGGCGCCCCTGGTCCGTTGCGAGTCAAG
>CBFIHP010000083.1:0-2023 GCA_965662355.1 Planctomycetota bacterium
ATTGGAGGCAGGTGCAACGCTAGGTCGACGCCACACCCGAGATGCGCGCGAGAGTGACCACAAGGCTCTGCTGCTCGCTGCTGCTCGCTGGAGCGGCGAGGAGGGAGAACACCAAACAGATGGCGAGGCGCTTCATACCGCTGCCCAACGGACTTGCGATTCAGCTGCGCCCAACCGCGCTGACCGCCAGCACAGAGGCACAGGCGCCCGGCGCCAAAATGTACCACGCACCGATTGGAACGAGCGGTTGGGCGTCAGCTGCAGCGCCTCGTTGGGCGGCATGGGGTTCTAGCTATCCTTGCCAGAGCTAGAGCCAAGGATTACCCGAGGATCATAGAAGACGCGCGCGCTTTGAAGTAGCCCGTCGCAGACCACGAATTTTGCGAAGACCATCATTGGGCCATTGGGAGTCTCATTCTCGCTCAGCGTCGCGACTTGATCTCCCTCAACAATATGAGATTCAACCTGAATCGAGAGAGTCGCCACTGACGTCGCCTTGATGTATCCCATCGCGGCGTCGCGTTCCGCTAGCCCCAGGAGCGGCGTTTCGACGAAGAAAGATTCCGCGAGCGGCAGCGCGTCGACATCGCCCGAGACCATTCCGTTCAAGAACGCTTCGACGACCGCTACCTTGTCTTCTCGCGTCATTCTAAGCCTCCTTGAGTGCGCATCTGGACACGATGCTCCAGCGCGACCACCCGGAATCTCTCCTCCTCCGGCACGCCACCCAACGGATCGGGCATCACTGGCCGGGCGGCGCACTGCTGCCGAGCGCGGGATGCCTCGCCACCCACCTATACTACCAGAGTTCAGGAACACCACAGCCCAGCCCGGTCCAGTGCATGCCCTGGTTATGCGGCGTGTTCGCGGCGAACTCTGCGCTACCCCACCGATTCCAAGAGCTGCCATTCAAGCTTGGGGCTCGAAGAGAGCTTCATCGAGAAGCTGATACCCGAATGTGTCGGCCGCAGCACGAACGAGAGGTACAACCTGGCGAAGCTCATCACTCCCAAGGTTCTCCTTCCATCGCCCGAGGCGGCGCGTGTGATCCGAGCGTGAGTAATGGCGAGAGGTCTTGGCCTCCTTGAACTTCTCGTTGTTCGTGTCCTGTACTCTCTCAGACCAAGTAGCGATCCCGGCAGCACTAGCGGCTCGGCTTACCCCAACGTCGGCACAGATCCTCCCCGCGAAGTCACGCGGGCTTGTGAGCATTTCCTCGAATCGGCAGACCTTTACTAGATCGCTTACCTGACCGTAGCCAATCGAATTGATGTAATCCCAATGATGAGCACAGCGCTCGACGACCGAGCGATTCAACCAGCTCTTCCAGTCCGGTGGCCGCGGGTGGTGCCCCCAGTTGTCCGCGATACCGACTCGGAGCGACGCGATGGCATCGAGTGGATGCCGCACTTGCCAGTAGATCTTCGTCGGTTTCGGCAACAACGACAGCATCGCATCGAGGGGAAACGAAAGCCCAGGCGTCGACTGAAACTCATCGCACTCCTTCGGCACCTTGATGGCGACCGGTGTCGAGAAGGACAGTGCGGCGAGTTCAGCGAAGGGCGGTTCGCTGTAGTAAGTATACGCCCCAATATCCTCGAAGAGCTCGCCGAAGATCGACGTGCCGCTCCGACCACACCCCAGGATGAGAACATGGCTAGACACGGTCCACCGCCGTATTACGGATTGGCGTTCAGCGGCTTGCGGCGACCTAGCTCGCAGTCGGGGAACACCTAGGATTGCGCGATTGTACCACTCCCCGGCATGGCTGGCCGTGAGCACGGCCGCTGCAACGCCTTGTTAGACGGCGCGGCGCCAAGCGACGAGTGCACTCAAAGCCACGTTCCCCCTACCGCCATGGAGCCGACGAAAGCTGTCCATCCCAGTGATAGAAGATTGAGAATCTGTAGCGCGTGAATAGCCCGGCGACCGCGAAACAGCAGAAGGGGGGATAGGACATTCAAGCTCGCTTTTGGCATAACGTCCGAGTATGGGCGTTATGTTAAATCCCTAGGGGTGCCCG
>CBFIHP010000084.1:0-2004 GCA_965662355.1 Planctomycetota bacterium
CGAACGGGGGTCGGAACCTTGATCGGCGCCCTGACGCCTCGCGAACAGCTGATCCTGCGGCTGCGTTATGGGCTTGCGGGCGAAGAGGAGCATACCCTCGAACAGATCGGGCAATCGCTCGGCCTTTCCCGGGAACGCGTTCGCCAGCTCGAGGCACGAGCCCTCAAGAAATTGCGGGAAACACAACCTGCCCAGCGTCTGCATCCGATCCTTGAACCCTAAGCTCGAACCCTAAGCTCGAACCCTGAGGCGGGTAGCCGGGAGGGAGCACCCAACCGGCCACATACCTCTCCGAGAACAGTCGCAATCAAATCGGGGCGATAGCCCGAAAAATACTGGAGCCCGGGAAGCGAATGCTTCCCGGGCTCCTTGCGTTTCCGACACCCTGATTCCAACCCAATTGGAATTCAATTCGAGTCGTACGGGAACCCATTCAACGTCGCGGGAAAGATTGAAGTAGCGGCGGAAAAGCGACACAAGTTCAAGAAAAAGCTATGCCACAGCGTCACTTTCTCGCCCTCAATGGCCCTCACTTCCGTAACTCCTTACTGGGAAGGGAGAGGCATGAGAAGCCTTGTCATATCTTTGGTCGCTGTATTCGCGTTTTCGGTCACGAACGCAAACGCGGCTTCTTATGTCCAGCTGTCGGGCAGCCTGGTCAACTCAGTGCTCGACATTTCGGGTTCAGCTCATGGCTATTCGGGTAACAACCTCGAACCCGGGGCTCACCTCACAGCCATCATTCTCAAAGATGCCAGCCTGACTCATGCCGACCTGGCCGGAGCGACGCTCACCGGCGCCACGCTCACCGGGTCGAAGCTTCTTCGGACCAGCTTTGCGAACGCCACCCTCACCGGTGCGAACCTCGACAACGCGAACCTTCGCTACACGAATTTCAACGACGCTGGAGTGGTTGGCGCAAGCTTCGCCGCTGCGAATCTCTACGGCGCGAACTTCGCAGGGGTAAGCCTGACCGGAATCGATCTCGGATTTGCCGATCTGAGAGCGGCGAACCTGACGGGTGCCACCAACCTCTCCACCGTTCTCGGAACGGTCTACTACGACACCAACACGATTTTCGATGGCGCCTCGGCCAATGGAGGCTCCATGCCCTTCGACCCAACCGCTGCGGGTGGCTGGGTGTTGGTTCCCGAACCCAGCACGGGGCTCCTGCTGGGCATGGGTCTCGTTGGATTGGTCACGCTCCGCCGGCGTTGATTTCTGCGCTGTGCGCCCCAGCCCAAGCGTAGGGCGCAACGCTGGCCTCCAGAAGTCGCGACCCGGGGGGATGAAAACCCGGTGAGCGACGGGGCCACCGCGGACCGACGGCCCAGTTACGGCGCCTCCCCGGACTGTCGAGTCCGGGAATGAGGATCTAGACTCGACCCCGGAAGGCGTTGGGCCTTCTGCTCCAGCGGACGCGCGTCGCCTCAGCGTGCCGCAGAAGAGGAGAGTTCCAGTCACCATGGCTTCGAACGAGTCGTCCCCCGAACCGCCGAACGACGTTGCGAGTTTCTTTTCACCTGAGGTCGCAGCGTGCCCCCACGCGACCTATCGCCAAATGGTGGATGACCACCCCGTCGTACGCATGCAGGTCACGAATGCTCCTGTCATCTCGCGCTACGAAGACGTCATGTTCTGCCTTCGCCATCCCGAAATCTTCTCATCCGAGATGGCTGAGCAGATGGCCCTGGGCACGGATCGACCCATGATCCCCCAACAAATCGATCCGCCCGCGCAGACGCGCTACCGCAAGATCCTCGACCCGCGTTTCTCCCGCAAACGCATGCTCGAGATCGAGCCCGCTGTCCGCGCTTCCGCAGGCGAACTTCTCGACGCGTTCGTGGACAAGGGTGAGTGTGATTTCAGCCAACAATACGCGGTCCCGCTCCCTTGCCAGGCCTTCCTACACCTCTTGGGTTTGCCCATCAACGACCTGCCCGAATTGATTCGACTCAAGGACGGAATCATCCGCCCTCAAATCCTCGCAAAAAACGCGTTGGA
>CBFIHP010000085.1:0-1939 GCA_965662355.1 Planctomycetota bacterium
GCCAGGCAACGCATGGAATTACGAACCCGCGGTGGGGCTCATGATGGCCACCTTGCCGATCGACGGCGAGGACAGGCGCGTCGTCCTCAGCGTGCCGAAGAACGGCTTCGTCTACCTCTTGGACGCGAAGACCGGCGAGTTCATTTCGGGTCGCAACTACGTGCCGGTCAACTGGGCGAAAGGCCTCGACGACGAGACCGGGCGACCGATCTTCGACCCTGCTGCACGCTATTGGGAAGCGGCCGACGGCGAACCCACGATCATCCTTCCGAGCAACGCAGGTGCGCACGATTTTGTCGCGCTGGCCTTCGACCCTCAGAAGAACGTGCTCTTCATTCCTGCGATGACGACGCCCGAACGGCGTGAGCGAACGGCCACTGGGGAGTTCAGCTACGACCAGCGGCACGCCAGCCAGGGCGACTCCGACTGGGAGGCGTTCGCAGAGCTCGTGGCCTGGAATCCGGTCACCCAGAGCGAGGTGTGGAGGCAGCGCAATGCCTTGCCCTTGAACGGTGGCGCGTTGCACACGGCGGGCGGACTCGTCTTCCAGGGAACGGCCGAGGGCTACCTGAACGCGTACGATGCTGCCTCGGGAGAGCAACTGGGGGCGTTCGTAGCCGGTGGCGCGATCCGAGGAGCGCCGTCGACCGTCTTGGCCGACGGTGTCCAGTACATCGTCGTGCCGGCCGGTGCGCCCTCCACATCGGCCGCCTCGGCGGGATTGACGGACTACAGCTCGACCAAGGAGTCGCGCAGCCGGCCACGGTTGTTGGCCTTCGTTTTGGGAGGCGACGCACCGACGCCCGCATGGGCGGCCCCGCTGACCTTTCCGAAACCGCCGGTCGACCGGTATCCACCGGAAACGGCGGCGATGGGGGAAGCCATCTACGAAGCTGCGGGATGCGTGGCATGCCACGGATACGACGGCCAAGCAGTTGGGGGCGCGGCAGCTGACCTGCGAATGCGCCTGCCTGCGAATCTCGAGTACTTGAAGGCAGTGTTGGGTGGAGCACTCGCCCCGCGTATGCCAAAGATGGAGTTGGACGATGCGAGTACGGAGGCGCTCTACGCCTACCTGGTCAACACCGCTTGGCGTGCGCATGAGGACGCCAAAGAGTGAGCTCCGAGAACGAGCTGCCCGGAGAGATCCGGCGCTGGCTTGAGTCGCTCGGCAAAGGGCGACTCGTGAACGCGGACCGCCGCCCGGGCGGCGGCTCGACGCGAAGCGTGGTTCATCGACTTCGAGGCCCCGGCGGGCGGTCGCGAGGAACTGTGAATCTCGAATGGCTTCGCGTTGTTGTGACAAGCGTCTTGCTTGCGTTTCTTTCAATCGTGGGCACCGGATGTGCCAATGGCGTGGACGAGAAGCCAGCGCCCTCGATCGCCTCGGACACTACGGACTGGGAGTTGCTCGGCAATTCTCCCGACATGCAGCACCACTCCGGTCTGAGCCAGATCAACACCAAGACGGTGTCGGACCTGGGGCTCGCCTGGGCGATCGATCTCCCTACCCGAGATGGGCTCATTGGCAATCCTCTCATCAAGAATGGACGAATCTTCCAGAGCGGATCACAGAGCCAGGTCTTCGCGAACGACCTGAAGACGGGTGAGCTGCTATGGACGTATGAGCCTCTCGCGAACAGGCCCCCAGGCTCGTTTCTGGAAACCTGGATGAGGAGAAAGAATCGTGGGGTCGCGCTCTACGAAGACCTCGCCATCGTCGGAACGTCGGACTGTCGGCTCGTCGCGATCGATCAGGCGACCGGGGACAAGCGATGGGAAGCCGAAACCTGCGATCGCAGGCGGGACTACACGATCACCGGTGCGCCTCGCGTCGGCGGTGGCAAGGTTTTCATCGGCAACTCCTGCGGTGATCTAGGCCTCAATCGCGGTCATGTGGACGCCGTCGATGCCAGGACCGGCAAGCACCTGTGGCGCT
>CBFIHP010000086.1:0-1918 GCA_965662355.1 Planctomycetota bacterium
ATGCTGTCGTCGCCGAGCATCCATTCTCTTTCGGGCCTCAACGGTCCATCCAACTCGATTACTTGACCGTCGCCGCCTCTGATCCTCCTTGCGGGCGCACCCTTTCGTAGTGAGACGACCGCAGCAGCCACTTTGACGCCGTCGCGGCGCCACGACGCCCACCGCGTCGCCTCGCTGCTACCGCGACGACGGCGCCCATGAAGAGAGTAGCGTCGGGAGCCGCACCGAGAGGGGATGGGAGGAGCGGGGAGTTGGGTGGGTATATATTGCATGCTCTAGCTTTAGATACGGCGCTCTCTATTATATATTATATATTAAACCACCGAGGGAATCGAACCCTCGCTGTCTCTGGCTCCTGCGTGATCATTTGTTGTTTTGTGTGCAGCATACCCTAACTGCCCTCATTCTCATCTGCCATCAAGGCATCTTCATTTTCGCTCTCAACCTCCTCCTCTTCGCTCTCCTCCTCCAAGCCTTGCTGCTGCGCAATCCACTTGCGTTGCTCCGGCAGGAACTTCTTCTCAATGCGCACGAGGCCGTCCGTCAGGAAGGTCTCGCGCGGCCACTCCCCGTCCCGCCCCCCGTCCATGCACTCCTCAAACTTCTTGACGATGTAGTCGTGGAGCGCCTCGTTCGTCTCGCCCCAGCTGTCGGCCAAGTACATCTTCCGCAGGCGCATGTTCTCCACTTCACTTTCTTTCCGATTCAGGAGTTCGGAGAAAGAAGAGTCAATGTCCTGGACGCCCTTCATGATGGAAGATGTGCGGCGGTAGTGGCCGATGCCGAGGTCCTTGATGCGCGCCTTGATCCAGCGGCCTAGCTTCGCGTTCATGAACTCCACCTTCTCCTCGTCGAAGAGCGTGCAGTTGGCGGCGAACAGCTTCACGGCATTCGGATGCTTGTCCTTGAGCTGGCGCAGGCGCTCGAACAGCATCAGGAAAACCTTCGGGATCTTGGTCTTGTGTGACGACGCTACGTACGCGCACATCACGGGGAAGAGCGTGAGGAAGAGCGTAACGTCGCCATTCTCCCAGTCAATGAAGGGCTCCACGCACATGCGCACTTCGACGTCGAAGAAGATCCACAGGCCCGTGAAGTACGAGGACTCCTCGCACGCCTTCTTCACCGCGTCCTCGTCGCTGAGCTCCTCCATGCCATCGCTCGAGCTGTACTTCTTCTTGCACATCTGAATTATCTCCTTGCGAATGCAGCTCCCGCCCCACTTCTCGCCGTCCCACCGAAACAGCATAAAGAACAAGAGTTGGTTGAGACGATGTAAATTCATCTTTACCTTTTCGTTGAACTCTTTCTGCTTTCGCGGCCGCTTCATGTGGAGACGCAGCTTCCTGGCCAGCTTCAGCTCGAGCTCTGCGCGCTTCACTTGAACCTCCTTTTCCTCCCCCTCCTCTCCTTCTGTCCTTGTCGTCGGAATATCGTTCTCCTCGCACATCCACCGCAAGAAAGGCGCGGAGACACCGCGAGACGACGACAGGTCGGCCTTGCAGACGAACCCCGGCCGCTCCGCTTCGTAGAGGGCGCCGTAGTCGGGCCGCAGCTCCAACTCGTCGATGATCGGGCCGTGCAGATCCTGGTATTTCGAGGCGGCGTCGCCGAGGCCGAGGCCGCGGCTGAGCTTCCTCGTCTGCTCTGCCTTCAGCTGCCGCACATGCTTCATCTGCGTCAGTGACGGTCGCAGCGCCTCGGCGAAAGCCTTGTCTGCTGCTTCTCGCGCTGCTGCTGCTACTGCGTCGGCGTCGGCGGCAACGGCGGCAGCGGCAGCTGCAACAGCAGCCGACTCGGTTGCTGCAGCGGCATCGGCAGCTGCGGCTACTCCCTCCTCCTCTCCCTCCTCCTCTTCCTCCTCCTCCTCCTCCTCCTCCTCGACGTCGTCGTCGTCGCAGACCACGGCGTTGTCGTC
>CBFIHP010000087.1:0-1711 GCA_965662355.1 Planctomycetota bacterium
AGAGAGATCAAGGCCCCCAAAAAGAACGCTTGCCTAAGGAAACTCTGGAACAGCACCGTACGCATTTGGGCGAGGCTCGGAAGCCCGCGTCAACCAGGGCACCAGGACGAACCCTTCCCCTAGCGATTCAACGTAACGCCCATACCCGGACGTTGTGCCGGAAGACAGCTTGAATGCCCTATCCCCACAGCGAGATTTCTACGCCGTCCGGGAGATCCGTGTATTCGATCGTCGCTTCGCGGTACTCGGATTCGTAGCGGCCGCAGGTTCGCACGTATGCGAGATATTCGTGGGGATCGAAGACATCGCCGACGTTGTCGGCTACGACGATGGTGCCGGGGCCGATCAGACCCCTTTGCTCGATCAGTTGGAGGTCTTGTTTGTACAACTCCTTCCGATGGTCGAGGAAGACCAGATCGAAGCGGCCGTCCAACGACGGGATCATCTTGGTCGAGGGGCCGTGGATGAAGGTGATCTGATTCGCGAGCCCCGCAAACTCGACATTGGCCCGTGAGGCGCGGACGGCTTTTTCGTCGATCTCGATCGACACGACCCTCGATGTCTCGCCAAACCTGCTGGCGAGCATGATCGACGAGTAACCGCAGTACGCTCCCAATTCGAGGATGCGCGCGTCGTTCGGGAGCCGCTCGGCGAGTTCCTGGATGAGCGGCCCCTTGTCGGGGCCGATGTTCATTAGCCAGCGCTCTTCCCTTGCAAAGCGGTCGATCGTTCGCAGCACATCCTTCGGATCCCCGGCACGGGCATTGCGTGCGACATACTGCGCGACTTGTACTGGACGAGTGGGTGCGCCGCGAAACTTGTCCACGACGAACTGACTTACGGTTCGAATTGAAAAGCCAAGCATGCGGGGTGTCACGAACTTCCAGATCTTCATCGCGCTTTCCTCTCCTGAGTTGAATGCGTGTCACAATGGCTCGAGAGCACGTGGGTGATCCGGTTCAGCGCTGTAAGTAGAGGGGAGGCGGGGGCCAGATTGGGGCCCGTAGGTGGTTCTTGAGTGTGACCTCGGCGACGACTTTCTTGAGTTCTCGGTTCTCGCGGCCCCTTATTGTCATACTAAAAGATACATGATGGCAAGTTTGGGGATATAGGACATACAAGCTGCCTTCCAGCACAACGTCCGAGCCTGGGCCTTATGTTGAATTCCTAGGGGAGCCCTGTCGCGGGTTTGCCGCCTACTTTATCCTCGGGCCATCCGATGACGTTCATCCGGTCCTATCCCGAGCTCGGAATCTGCGTCGGCAGCCTGGTGCTCTGCGCGGCCGGATTCGTATTCCTCGGCCACGACGGGTGGCCCGGCGCCCTGCACGAATGCGTCGCGACCTCGACCTGTTACTGCGAAGCGGGCAGGGCGGGGGGGATCGCGCAGCCTGCCAACACCTGGTCGAGCCTCGCCTTCATCGCGGCCGGGCTTGCCATCGCCTGGCACGCCGGCTGGGCACGCACGACCGAGCGCCCCGCGCCAGAAAATCCCCTCGCTTCCACTCATCTCTATCCTGGCCTGCTGGCGCTCTCCGTCTGCTTGCTCGGCCCCGGCGCAATGTTCTTCCACGCATCACTGACCGACTGGGGCGGCGTCCTCGACATCGCGTCCATGTATTTCTTTCTCGACTTCTGGCTGCTCTACAATCTCAAGCGCCTGTATGGGTGGTCGGATTCGACGTTTCTCATTGTATACGTCGTAGCAACA
>CBFIHP010000088.1:0-551 GCA_965662355.1 Planctomycetota bacterium
CCGTCCGACGAGTTCCTGGCGCGTCTGGAAGAGGAAGGCCGCCACCGCCTGAGTTCGAACACATCGACCGGGCCCGCGAAGGGACGGGTCGTCGCGTTCCCGAGCAATGCGATCGCCTGGACCGGCTGGCTGGTCGCGGCGGCTCTGCTCTTCATGCTGCTCCCCTTCGGGGATAGCAAGGACGACGTGCTCACGCTGCGCGAGACACTGGTCGCCGACGCAACGGACCTCGTCCGCGCCAGCTGGACCGCCACCGAAGACGCGGCGGCGGCGGGATCCAGTGGAGACGTCGTGTGGAGCTCCGCCCGCCAGGAGGGCTACATGCGCTTTCAGGGCCTCGCCCCCAACGACCCTGCCGAAAACCAGTACCAGCTCTGGATCTTCGACCCCACCCGTGCGGATTGGGAGGCGAAGCCCGTCGACGGGGGCGTCTTCGACGTCCCGGACACGGGCGAGGTCGTCGTCCCGATCGACGCGAAGCTCGCGGTTGCGGAGACGGCCCTCTTCGCCATCACGGTCGAGGTGCCCGGAGGCGTCGTGGTCTCCGGGCG
>CBFIHP010000088.1:561-1583 GCA_965662355.1 Planctomycetota bacterium
TGGTGCTCACCGCCTCGCCCTGACGCGGGCGGTCAAGAATCGACGAGCTCCCGGCCGAGCTCGACGGCACGGCGCGGCAGGAGCACACAACCGTCCGCACCGATCTCCGAAGCTCGCTCCTCGCACTCGGCGAAGGCCCGGCCTCCGGCCAGGACCTTGAGGTCCGGACGCGCCTCCCGGAGCATCCCAATCGCGCGTGCCACTGCGTCGCGCTGCGTGTTCAGGGTGGCGCCCAGCAAGATCAGGTCGACACCGAAGTCCTCTACTGCCTTGGGCAGATCGGAGGAGGGCATGTTCGCGCCCAGGCAGATCGTGCGCCAGCCATCAAGCTCGAAGAGAGCCGCGACGATACGCAGTCCGAGATCGTGCGCGTCCCCTTCGATCATCGTGAGCATGACCGTGTGCCCGTTCGGTGGACTCGCGGGTGCCATGAGAAGCAGCCGCTCCAGGAGCCGCCCACTGACCTGTGTGGCGAAGTGCTCCTGGGCGACGTTGATCACATCGGTGTGCCAGCGGCGACCGATCTCGTGCAAGGCGGTGGTCAGGACTCCCTCGAGCGCCTCGGGGACCGAGAGGCCGCCCGCCTCGACGGCGCCCGTGACCGTGGCGATGGCACCGGGGGCATCCCCCTCCTGGAGCTTCGCCAGGTAGGTCTCGACGATTCCGCCCGCAACGCCGGAGACATCCCGGTCGCGGGGCTTGCCGGCACGGACGAGCTCGGTCCGTGCCGCCTCGAAAAACGGCGGGAGCGGCTTCCAGGCCGGGGGCGGAAGGGACTCCTCGAGGACGGCTTCCAGCTCCTCCAGGCCCATTGACAGGATCTCAGTAGACAGGCCGCGCGCCGCGAAGGCGTCTCGCGTCCATCCGACCGTCGCCGCGAACGCCGCGACGCCCCCGTCTTCAGCAGCGGCCGCGAGCTCACCCACCAGCGTCTTGAAGTGCGCCTGCCAGGCGTCGAAGCCTCCCTCCAGTTCGGCGGGGTCTCCTCGTCGCTCGGCGGTCCTGCTCGCCGCGAGCCCGGC
>CBFIHP010000089.1:0-1466 GCA_965662355.1 Planctomycetota bacterium
TCATTCAAGACAGTCTCGAAACGCTCCTGGAAGGCCGCACTACCTTCGTCATCGCACACCGCCTCTCGACGATCCAGCGAGCCGACTTGATCCTGGTCATCGAGGGGGGCGAGGTCGTCGAACGCGGCCGGCACGAGGAATTGATGGCCCAGGAAGGCCGCTACCACCGCCTGTACACGCTGCAGGTTCGGATCTGAGGGGCGCCCGGCGACGAAGGCCTGGATCCTGCGATTTCCACCGTCTCGCCAAGCGGAGGCACATGAGGGCCCCGTTCTGATCGGGGACTCCGCTAGGCTATGCCATGCGGATCGCCCTCGCCTTCTTCGCCGCCCTCACAAGCACGCTCTCGATCGCCGGACAGGGCCGGGCGAATATTGTCTGGCTCAGCGTCGAGGACATGTCGCCCTGGATCGCGTGTTATGGCGACGACACGGTCGCGACACCGAACCTCGATCGACTTGCCGCCAGTTCGGTGCGCTATACGAACGCATTCGCGACGTCTCCTGTCTGCGCGCCAGCGCGTTCCTCGTTGATCACCGGCATGTACGCGACGCGCATCGGCACCATGCACATGCGCACGGGCAACCCCAGTCGCGCAGCGCTCGCGCGCGACCCCGAGGCCTACGACGAGATCCCTTCCTATCAGGGTGTACCGCCGGCCGGTGTGCGCTGTTTTCCAGAGCTGTTGCGCGCGCAGGGTTACTACTGCACCAACGCCGCGAAGACCGATTATCAGTTCAAGGCCCCGGGCACCGTGTGGGATGTCAGCTCGGGTAAGGCACACTGGCGCGGGCGGGCCGATGGGCAGCCGTTCTTCGCGGTCTTCAACCACGGGGGCACGCACGAGAGCCGCGCGTTTCCGAAGGCGAAGTGGAAACCGCTCGTCGAACCTGAGGACGTTGTAGTCCCGCCTCTGTATCCAGACACGCCCGCGGTGCGCGAGGCATTGGCCCGGACGTACACCAACATCGCGACCATGGACGCGTGGGTCGGCAAGCGCCTGGACGAGCTCGAAGAGGCCGGCCTGCTGGAGAGCACGTACGTGTTCTTCTTCTCGGATCACGGGGTCGGACTGCCGCGCGGCAAGCGCTCGCCCTACGACCTGGGAACGCGCGTGCCCCTGCTCGTTCGGCCTCCGGGAGGCCTGGAAACGGGTACGACCGACGAGCGCGTCGTCAGCTTCATCGACTTTGGACCGACGGTTCTATCCCTGGCGGAGCTCGAAACCCCTGAGGGAAGCGACGGCAGCGCCTTTCTCGGACCCCACCACAAACCGGGAAGCGGCTTCGCCTTCACCCACGCGGATCGCTTCGACAGCGTCTACGACCGCGCGCGTAGCGTCAGCGACGGGCGCTTCCGTTACGTCCGCAACTACGACACCTCGATCCCTCACCTGATCCCGAACGCGTACCGCGAGAACCTCACGATGATGGCGGATCTCATCGCCTTGCGGGAAACGGACCTGC
>CBFIHP010000090.1:0-1430 GCA_965662355.1 Planctomycetota bacterium
GGCCGGGGGGGCGGCCGCTTCAGCGGCAGCGCGGGTGGGGAGGGGATCAAGAAGATCCCTTTGGAGCACCTATACTCCACCAAACTCGACCCCGGCCTCCTCAGCCGCTTCGAAAAAGTCGCTCAGCTACCCGAGGAAGAGAAGAACGCCGTCCTCCTCCTCCTCGATTCCGTCATCGCAAAGCACACCATCAGGAAGGTCATGGACTCCTGATAAAACGAGGCTCATCCCCGACCATGCCGGCACAGCGCCTGGGTAGCTGACAGCATGGGAGGCGCTTGAATCCTCAGCTCAAAGCCCGTGGCCCAGAAAACGATAGTCCCCGGAGGCACAGCGAGTTCGATCTCCCAACGCCATTGGACATTGCCGTTCGGCGTCGTCCGCTTCTCTCGGCGATGAAGGTCTTGAATAGAGCAGTCCAGAGCCAAACCGATCCACGCAAGCTCGAGGCACAGATCGTCAACGTCTGAGAAACGCAGCTCAGCCGGGGATACCCAGAAGCGGTAGCCCCGTTCGTCAGGCGTGGGTTGCACCCACTTCACAATGTAATCCAAGTCAAACGCCACCCCGAAGCCAGCAGAATCCCAACGCACGCCCGAAACGTGGCAGTCGTGGAACCCCATCACATCCAGATCATCCGAGGTGTACCGTTCTTTGACTTGCGGTGGTTCGCCTGAGTTCATCATCCACCACCCGAATTCGGTATTTCTTCCGGTGTGGCGGGGCGCACATTGACCTCGTTACCGGGATAGGTCTGGCCCGTTTTCGGGTTTGTATTGGGCGGACCGTACTCGTGCGTGTGAGGCGTATCGATTCCTCCGTGCGAGTTGCCCGTTACATCAGTGCGCTGAACCCGATTCCCGTTCCCATCCCACTGGGCATGCCCTGTCACATTACCGTCCCCATCCGTCTTCCACGTCGAATGCGGACCAGTCGCGTCCGGGTCGGGCTGTAGCTTGTTCTTGCCACGTCCTCCCCCGTTTGGGGCAAGGAGGGAGCCCGACGCGCAATCGTACTCCGCGAGCTCGCATCCCTGGTGCAGTTCGAGGGTTAGAGCACGCTGACCCGCGACGTGGACCTGCTCGGCCAGGTCGAAAGCCCAGACGCGGTTTTCGGCGCTACCGCCCGCGCTTGCCGACGCGATTCCCGGGACGAGCAAGCTCGCCAGGGCGCACAGCAGCGCGAGGGTGGGCCATCGATTTCGCATGCCTCCAGTTTCGCGAATCGGAGGGCATGCAGCAAGGCAGCTAAGGAGAAGAGCCTCGCTCGGCCGCGGCGTCGGCTTCTCTCATCGAACGCCGTGCCGAGCATGGTGGTGACGGGCGCCCCCCCGAAGCCACCGATCTTCTCGTTCATCTCGCCAACGCCTCGGTCCGCGGCCACAAAGCCACAGGAGACGATCATGGCCAAGCTCTCGAAGGCCTTTTCAC
>CBFIHP010000091.1:0-1420 GCA_965662355.1 Planctomycetota bacterium
AACGAGTGGCTCAACCGCAGTTTGCGCAAGGCGGGTCGCGCGCGCTACGCGATCGAGCTGGCGAAGAACGCGATCGAGATCCCACGACACCCACGCTGGAACGGGCCGGACATCGCCAGCAGCAGCGCGCAGTACGGCCCGGGATACTTGCTCGCGACGCTCGACGAATTCGAGCTGTGGGAAGAGCTCATCGCCCTGAGTTCGTCTCCCTATTTCGACGAGCAGGTCGATGAGGCCCAACAGGTAGAGCGCGCCTACCTGCTCGGAAAGGCGCACGCCTTCCTCGCTGACGACGACGGTTTTGACGAGGCGCTGTTCCAGCTGGAGGAATACGCCGCGGATGCACAGACCTCGCGCGTACGCCGGGACGCGGAGGGGCGCATGGCGATCCTCAGTACGCTCTTTGATGCGCTCGGTGGGCGGGACGTCGAGGAATCGCTCGAGGTCCTCGAGGACGAGGATCTCGACGACCTCACCCTGGCCCGGCTATGTACCCAGGCAGACGTTCCGGAGGAGGCGCAGAAGTTCGCCCGCAAGCTCGTCGATCAGTACGCGGGGCGTGCACTCCCGCTGGCCACGCTCGCCCACGCGCTGGAGCGCGGGGGTCGTCACGCGGAGGCACTCGAGACGTTCGAGGAACTGCGCGCACTCTCGGCGGGCTTCGACCTCGACCTGCCGGCCTTCCGACGACTGGCGCCCCTGGCACTGGCCGCCGGCCTGCCCGAGGACTGGCGCCTCCCCTATGACGGCCCGGCCGAGATGGCCGGACACGTCGAGCTCGACGGGCTCGGCCCCGCACTCTGGAGCCCGCCGATCGCGCCCGACTGGAGCGCCACCGAATCCGACGGAACCCTGTGGTCCATGGAGGATACGCGGGGCAACCCACGCGTCTTGATCCTCTTTCTTGGCCTCGGGTGCGTGCACTGCGTGGAACAACTCCAGGCCTTCGGCCCGTATGCGGAGGAGTTCTCCCGCGCAGGCGTGGAGCTGATCGCGATCGGCGACGACACGCCCGAAGCCCTGGCCAAGGCCGGCGTCGCCGACGTCTATCCGTTCCCGGTCCTATCCGACCCCGAGCACACGGTCTTCCACGAGTACCGCTCCTACGACGACTTCGAAAACATGCCGCTCCACGGCACCTTCCTGATCGACGCAAACGATCGCATCCGCTGGATGGACGTCGGCCCCGAGCCGTTCACCGAGGCGGAGTTTCTGCTGGCAGAGACCGAGCGTCTGCTGAAATTCGACGTCCGCGACTACGATCGAAGAGAAGCGAGCTCGCCGAGCGCCCCTGGAGGGTTTCGCTAGAAGCGATTGGGAGCTGCGCCCCCCGGAGGTGATGGCGACTCTTCCCACGTCATCCGCGACAGAATCTTCTTAAGCCGTGTAACCGCAGCTGCCGCTCGCACTACTACAGGTG
>CBFIHP010000092.1:0-1339 GCA_965662355.1 Planctomycetota bacterium
AAGGAAGAGCGAGACACCGACTTCGAAGCTTTTTCCCAGCACCCCGAGTGGCAGGCGATTTGGGATGAGCATCCCTGCGCGGACGGCTATCTCCAGATGAACGCCCGGTTCATGCGAGCGGCTCGTTTGGGTTGAAAAGTCTCCCAGAAAATGACGCACGCATGGGTGTGTCGTTGTGGGACGAGTCCGGGCGCCCAATTATTGGCATCGAAGTGGCGGTATCCGGGGGCGCTCTGCGGCGGCCTTCGGGCCTAAAGGAGCGAGTCGATCCGGGAGGGGAGTTCGCGGGCTGACTCCAGGACGTGGAGCGCTGTGGCGAAGTTGCCCGCCTGGGAGAGCGGTCGCGGGATGACGATGCACGGCATTTCGGCTGCCACCGCCGCGGCCAGGCCACGCTCCGTGTCCTCGATGGCCAGGCAGCGTTTCGGAGAACATCCGTGGCGTGCGGCGCCGGCGAGATAGGGTTCGGGGTGGGGCTTGTGTCGCACGTAGTCGCCGCTGGCGAGCACGAAGTCAAAGTAGGGCAGCAGGCCTGTCTGCTGGTGGATACGCTCGAAGTGTTTTGGGTTGGAACTGGTGACGATGCCCATTGGGATGCGCCCCGAAAACTGCTCCAGGGCTTCGGGTACTCCGTCGAGGACCTGTACGCCTGCGTCGATGAGATCCGAGTACCGCGCGTTCCGGGCCGCCTTGAGGCGCTCTATCTGGCCCGCATCCACGCCGCGTTCCGCAGCGAGGTCAAATACGCTTCGTCCCTGCCGGAGGCTGATTTCCTTGTAGAGATTCTCGGTGAGTTCGACGTTGATTTCGGCAAGGATTTCGCGGTTCGCCTGGAGGTAGAGCGGCTCCGTATCCACCAATACCCCGTCGTTGTCCCAGAGCAGGGCTTCAATATTCAGATTCGAGGACAAGCGGCCTCCGGAAGAGACGAGTGAGTGCAGGGCCCGCACTCGAGAGTGCAGATTGGATGATCGAAGGTGATGCGTAGCAAAAGAAGCGTCTTGGGTCTGGCCTGTCGGGAAAGCTTTCGCCCTGACGATGTCGTTGGGGGGGCGACCGAAGCTTCGAGGTCGGCGATAACCTCGCGCCAGGGCATGGGGGGATCGATGCGCCCGTTTCCGGCGGCGTCTTCAAGATGCAGGAGCAGCCTGCAGATCTTCCATCAGGCGGGCGCGGATGATCTCGGTCCAGATCGAATAGCCCCGCGCGCTGAGGTGGAGCCCATCGAAGCGGTAGTTCTCCGGGTCGGGCTCACCCTCTTCTCCGAGCAGCGCGGGACCCGTCTCGATGTAGAAGAGCGTCGGGTCCAGGGCGCTCCACTCGCGGACGAGCCTGTTCG
>CBFIHP010000093.1:0-1164 GCA_965662355.1 Planctomycetota bacterium
GAAGAACCCTTGATTACCCAACCCGAACGTATTCAGGAAGACTACCTTGCCAACTTGAACGACTACCTCACCACCTTCCGCGATGGATGCGTGGCCAGCCAAGTCGACTATGCCCTCGTCGATACTTCACGCCCCCTCGACGTCGTGCTGAGCGAGTTTTTCCACCAGCGCGAATCGTTGTTGAATGGATCGGCGGGCAGAGCCGGATCATGAGCTTCCTCAATCCACTCCTTCTGCTTGCTGCCCTCGGAGTCGCCTTGCCGATTCTGGCTCATCTGCTCAACCGTCAGCAAGTCAAGCGGACCGATTGGGCCGCCATGCAGTTTCTGAACCGTAGCGTTCGGATTCGATCGCGGAAGCTCCGGCTGAAGGATTTCATTCTACTATGTGTCCGCTGTCTTGCGATTCTGCTGTTGGTGGCGGCTCTCGCAAAGCCGTTCATGAAAGACGCAGGAGAGGTACCCTCGGGCATCGGTGAGAGCCGGACGGGCGTCATCATCGCGCTCGACGCCTCTTACAGCATGGCGCACAGCCACGGCACTGCCACGCGCTTCGAACGGGCAATCGAAAAGATCGGGGTGATCACGGAGAATATCCATCCGGGTGATCCGGTCTGCCTGGTTCTGCTTGGCGCCGAGCAACGGGTGTTGGCGCGCAACATGGCCTTCGATGCCGGGAAGTTCGACGAGCTGCTTTCGTCTGTGCGGGTGAGCCCGGAATCGCTCGACCTCGAGAGCGTTCCAAAAAAACTGAAGGCTCTGGCCGAGTCGATGGAGGCTCCGCAGAAGCAAATTTTCCTCGTGACCGATATGCAGGAAAGGGACTGGAAGGAGCAGCCCGCGTGGCTGGGCGCGGCGTTTGAGAACCTGACCGAGAGCGCCTCGACGACCATCGTGCCCGTGCTCGGAGGAAGCGACAACCTGGCGATCACCGGCCTCGAACTCGTCTCAGGCGTGCTCCGTGAGAACACGGTGGCTCGGTATCGCGCGACGGTGCGCAACTGCGGTACAAGCCCTGTCACGAATGTTCAGGTCAAGGGCCTGACCAACGACATCACGGTCGACACCAAGACGATTCCCGCGATTGCGCCGGGAGCTTCCGAGACCGTTTCACTGTTCGTCCATTTTCGTAATGCCGGTCCGGTGCGTATCAGCGCAGAGCTCG
>CBFIHP010000094.1:0-1109 GCA_965662355.1 Planctomycetota bacterium
CAGGAAATCGGGGGCACCCGCACCCTGAAGCGCGAGGAGGAGGTGTACCTCGCCAAAGACCTGGAAGCGGCGACCGCATACCTTCGCGAGTCGCTCTACGCGATTCCGTGCTCGTCCCGACACGTCGTGGAGCGCTGGGACGCCCTGCGCGCACTCTCGCACACCGGAGCCAAGCTCTCGGAATCGTCCGGTGACGAAGAGACCGGCGAAATCGCCGCTCGTGTCGAAAGGGCGGTGAAACGACTGCGCGCCCTCCTTGAGGATCGCGTCAAGAAATTCGACAAGGCCGGAGACAACTACTCCGCGCCGCTGCAGAAGCTCGACGCCAAGATCTCAAAGGAAATGCACGGAGCACAGCTCTCCCTGGCCGTCTTGGTGGAGCTGCGAGATACCGTGCTCGCGCGATCCAAGGAGATGCGACGCACTCGCAAGCGAACCAAACGACTCGCGGAGCTCGAGCGCGAAGTGGGCGTGCCGCGGAAACGAATGCTCGAACTCGCGAACGCCGTCGAGGATGCCCACGATCAGATGACCTCGGTGAAGAACCGCTTCATCGAACACAATCTGAAACTCGTGGTCGCCATCGCCAAGGATTATCGGAACCTCGGCTTGTCCTTCCCGGATCTGATCCAGGAAGGCAATCTCGGGCTGATCCGGGCGGTCGAAAAATTCGATCATCGCCGTGGCTTCAAGTTCTCCACCTACGCTGTCTGGTGGATTCGCCAGGCGCTGGTCCGAGCGATTCAAAATCACTCCCGAACCATTCGGCTCCCGTCCCATGTGCATGATCGGCTTCAAAGAAGCCAGCGTGTCCGCGCGGAGCTGACGGGCAAGCTCGGCCGCGATCCGACTCCGGCGGAACTCGCTCCCGCCCTCGGATCGGACACCGACTCCCTGGAAGCCCTCGATCGGCTTTCGCGAGAGGCCATCTCTCTGGAGTCGAACGTCGCCGGCACAGAAAAACGTCTCGAGGACTTCGTCCCCGATCAGGGCGCGTCGCTTCCCGACGGTGGAATCGACGATGACCGCATGCGAACGGGGGTCGGAACCTTGATCGGCGCCCTGACGCCTCGCGAACAGCTGATCCTGCGGCTGCGTTATGGGCTTGC
>CBFIHP010000095.1:0-1105 GCA_965662355.1 Planctomycetota bacterium
TGAATCACGGGCAGTGGCTGCATATCGTTTTCGAGGGTCGACCAGAGCCGAATGCTTGAACTCCCGATGAAAACAACCGCATTCTCCTTCCCCGGGCCGTTCTGGGTTCGTGCGACGAGATCCGCGATATCCTGGGCGTAGACTGCCGGATCTTCATTGAGCGCCTTGCGAACCTCGGTGTAAAACCTGTACGCGGGAAACGTAGCGAGCAGGATGACGATACCGAGCAAGAGGCTCACGATTTTGAGCACCCGTTTCATAGCCGTGGAGGGCTCCGTCGCGCCCGTCCCTCCGTTCGGATGCAGCAAATGTTGACCACCATGAGACGATCCTAGCCTAACCGGCATCCCCGCGAGTGCCGGCAGGCTGAATCGAGTGGGCGTGAGCTTCAGACTGAATTCGGATGGGGCGGGACACGCGAGCTGACTCGGTGCATAATCGGGCAGGACGGTTAACCGCGCTTCGCATCAACTACCCAGAGGAAGAGAATGGACGGCGGATCGATCGAAAACTATGACGTGGTGGTCATCGGGGCGGGTGTCAGCGGCATGTATGCCCTGCATCACCTGCGCGAGATGGGCCTTTCCGTGAGGGTGTACGACGGCGCCAGCGATATCGGTGGCACTTGGTGGTACAACCGTTACCCGGGTGCGCGGGTCGACGGCCCGGGGAGCCCCTTCTATAGCTACACTTTTTCGGAAGAACTCGTGCAAGAGTGGGATTGGGCCGAGACGCAGTCCGAGCAGTCCGCTGTGCTCGACTACCTCGAACATGTTGCCGACCGGTTTGACCTCCGCCGCGACATCCAGTTCGAGACCTGGGTGGAAGACGCCCGTTACGACGAAGAGACTCAGCGCTGGACTGTGAAGACCAGCACCGGTGGCCGAGCTTCCGCAAGATTTTTGATCTGTGCGGTGGGTGCGCTCTCGACGGCGAACAAACCCGACATTCCGGGGATTCATGACTTCGCGGGAGAGTGCTATCACACGGGTCTCTGGCCTCATGAACCCGTTTCGTTCGAGGGCAAGCGGGTCGCTGTGATCGGTACGGGCTCGTCGGGGATTCAGTCGATCCCCGAAATTGCCCGGGAGGCTGCGCACGTCAC